>NZ_AUGM01000007.1:0-316604 GCF_000422665.1 Ferrimonas senticii DSM 18821
GCTACCGAAGTAACAATCACAGACTACTCAATGAATTCTGATAGATGTTAAATCCGAAGATTCAACATTCTGCATGTTGCATGAACACTTCAGTTTCATCGAGAAAATGATGATTTCTCGTTCCACGTGAGTGCCCACACAGATTGTCTGACTAATTTTTAAAGAGCTTGTCTCGTTCGAGACAGGACGCGCATTCTAGCGTATCCGGTTGGTTCGTCAAGCGTTATTTTCTAACTTCTTTTTCGAACCGGTCGACTTGGTTTTCACTGCGGCGATTTGCTCGCTGTGCCCCGTCGACAGGAGGCGCATTATAGGGAGCTTCGAAATTCCCGCAACCCCTAAAGTGAAGTTTTTTGCATTTTTAGCGCCATTCGCTCATCAATTAAGCGAAACCTCCATTTTAGAATAAAAAATGGATAAAAAAGCCGCGAAATGCGGCTTTTTTACTGGTCAGAGGATGTTGCATCCTTTCTTAATTGTACTAGTGACCCTTCGCACTAACCTTGGTTATTGCTTGAATTGCAGCTGCTCATCAACCACATCAACCTGTATCGGCTGCCCAGGCAGCAAGCTGCCCGCCAAAATTTGTTGCGCCAGTGGGTTTTCCAAACGCTGCTGGATCGCCCGTTTCAGTGGTCTTGCGCCGTAGACTGGATCAAACCCTGCGGCAGCCAGCCACTGTAATGCCTGCGGCGACAGTTGCAGTTGGTACTCTTTGTCAGCCAAGCGCTGCTTTAGTTTGGCCAACTGAATATCGGCAATGTTGGCGATCTGCGCTTGCGCTAATGGGTGGAATACCACGGTTTCATCGACTCGGTTGAGAAACTCTGGACGGAACTGGGTCAGCAGCGCGTCTTGCAGCAATTGCTTAATCTCTTCGTAGGCCAGTTCACCATGGTGCTGTTGGATCTGATCCGAACCCAAGTTGGAGGTCATGATGATAACGGTGTTACGAAAATCCACGGTGCGGCCCTGACCATCGGTTAGACGGCCGTCATCCAGCACTTGCAAGAGAATGTTGAACACATCCGGATGGGCTTTTTCGACTTCATCGAGCAAGATCACCGAATACGGCTTACGGCGCACCGCTTCAGTCAGGTAGCCGCCCTCTTCGTAGCCGACGTAACCTGGAGGCGCGCCCACCAACCGTGCTACCGAGTGTTTCTCCATAAACTCGGACATGTCGATGCGCACCATCGCGTCGTCGGTATCAAACATAAAGTTAGCCAGTGCTTTGGACAGTTCGGTCTTACCAACCCCGGTCGGACCTAAGAATAGGAACGAGCCGATTGGCTGATCCGGCGCCGACAGCCCAGCACGGCTGCGACGAATCGCGTTGGAAACCGCTTCAACCGCTTCAGCTTGCCCCACCACCCGTTGATGCAGGTGCTCCTCCATCCGCAGCAGCTTATCGCGCTCGCCCTCGAGCATATTGGCTACCGGAATGCCGGTAGCTTTGGCCAGCACCTCGGCGATTTCGGCATCGGTCACCTTATTCTTTAGCAGAGTCATCTCCTGCATCTCGGCTTGCGCTGCCAAATCCAGTTTGCGCTCTAATTCTGGAATGCGGCCGTATTGCAGTTCTGACATTGCTTGTAGATCGGTGGCGCGACGGGCCACTTCCAATTGCTGCCGCGCTTGGTCCAGTTCCGCTTTAATGTCATGGCTGCCCGCCAGAGCGGCTTTTTCGCTACGCCAGATCTCATCCAGTTCGCCAAATTCACGCTCGAGCTTGTCCAGTTGCTCATTCAGCAGCTCTAACCGTTTGCGACTGCCGTCGTCGGACTCTTTCTGCAGCGCCTGCTGTTCCAGCTTTAACTGAATGATCCGTCGCTCCAGTCGATCCAGCGATTCCGGTTTAGAGTCAATTTCTAAGCGGATCGAAGATGCCGCCTCGTCAATTAGATCGATCGCTTTGTCCGGTAGCTTACGATCAGAGACATAGCGATGGGATAAGGTCGCCGCCGCCACAATCGCCGGATCGGTGATCTCGACATTGTGGTGCAGTTCATAGCGCTCTTTTAAGCCGCGCAAAATGGCGATGGTGTCTTCAACGCTCGGTTCATCCACCAGCACTTTCTGGAATCGACGCTCCAACGCCGCGTCTTTCTCTACATATTGGCGATACTCATCCAACGTCGTGGCGCCAACACAGTGCAGTTCACCACGAGCCAGCGCAGGCTTAAGCATATTGCCAGCGTCCATGGCACCATCGGCTTTACCGGCGCCGACCATGGTGTGCAGTTCGTCGATAAACAAAATGACCCGGCCCTCTTCTTTGGCCAGTTCATTCAACACCGCTTTCAGTCGTTCTTCGAATTCGCCACGGTACTTAGCGCCCGCGAGCAACGCGCCCATATCCAACGACAATACCCGCTTGTCTTTTAAGCCTTCGGGCACTTCGCCATTGACGATCCGCTGCGCTAAACCCTCGACGATGGCGGTTTTACCTACCCCTGGCTCGCCAATCAACACTGGGTTGTTTTTGCTGCGACGCTGCAGCACTTGAATGGTGCGACGGATCTCATCGTCGCGGCCGATCACTGGATCGAGCTTGCCGGATTCGGCACGCTCGTTCAGATCGATGGTGTATTTGCTTAAGGCTTGGCGCTGATCTTCGGCGCCGGCGCTATCAACCCCAGCACCACCACGTACCGAAGCGATGGCGTCGTTGAGTTTCTGTTCGCTAACGCCTTGCTGCGCCAGCAGTTGGCCAACCTCCGATTGGCTTTGCAGCAACGCCAACACAAACAGTTCAGAAGAGATAAATTGCTCGTTGCGCTGCTGCGACAGCTTATCGCACAGATTCAGCACTCGAATGGTATCGCGGGACAGTTGCAAGTCGCCGTCGCCACCGCTGACTTTGGCGGTGCGCTCCAAACTTTGTTGCAGTTGTTGCTGCAATTGATTGCTGTCGACTTTAATCAGTTGCAGCAATGGCCGAACACTGCCCCCTTGCTGCTGCAGCAAGGCCAACATGATGTGAGCGGGTTCGATATATTGATGATCCAATCCCAGCGCCAACGATTGCGCATCGCTGATCGCCTGTTGCAGCTTGTTGGTCATTTTATCTAAACGCATGGCACACCTCTGAAGATGAATTAGTTACTCAATTCAGATGGGGGCATTTAGCAATGATTCAAGCATCACCTTTGGCAAAGGCGGTGACGCTTGATCCAAATCAGCGGCGTTGAGGTTTAGCGTAATAAGCCAATGAGGCTGGCTTGGCGACCGGTAGTGCCGCTGCGACGGTAGGAGTAAAAACGGGAAGGATCGCTGACGGTACAAAGATCGCCACCGTAAATTTGGCTGACGCCAATCGCCTGCAAACGCCGTCGTGCCAGCGCATAGATATCGGCCAGATATTTACCGTTATGCTGGCGAGTAAAGGCGCTAGCGGCAGCCGCTTGCTTATCAATGAAGGCTTGCCGAACCTCAGCGCCCACCTCAAAGCAACTGGGGCCGATGGCCGGACCAAGCCACGCCAGTAACTGATTGGCGTCGGCGCTAAAGCCGGTCACGGCTTGCTCGATAATGCCATCACAGAGGCCACGCCAACCGGCGTGCACTGCCGCCACTTCGCGCCCAGCGACATCGCACAACAACAGCGGCAAACAATCAGCGGTCATCACCGCACAAAATTGCTGAGGCTGATTGCTGTAACTGGCATCCGCTTCAGGGGCAGCGGCCGCCTCTGACAGCGGCAAATTCAACACCGTGGTGCCGTGCACTTGGCTGAGCCATTGGATCTGCGCATCCGCCGGCAGACGCTGCTGCACTATGGCGCGGTTAGCGGCGACCAACTCGGGGTGGTCGCCGACGTGATCGCCAAGGTTTAAGCCACGAAAAGCAGCAATCGATCGACCACCAAAGCGGGTTGTCGACAGCGCCAATACATTGCTAGGAGCAGGCCAATCGGGGCGTAACCACATGCGCTTAGTTCCTGAGACTTGTTCCTAAGACTTAGTAGTCCATGCCTTTGTCGATGGTGTCTTCACGCAGCAACGCGGTCAGACGCACCATATCTTCAGGGATTGGCGCTTGCCACTGCATCATTTCACCAGTGATTGGGTGCTCTAAGCGCAGCATCGCCGCGTGCAGTGCCTGACGACCGAAGAACCGCATGGTGTCGCGCAGCTCTTCAGAAGCGCCACGCAGCGGGCGAGGACGGCCCAAGTACAGCGGATCGCCAACCAGTGGATGACCAATGTGGGCCATATGCACGCGGATTTGGTGCGTACGACCGGATTCCAAGCGCAGACGCAGCAACGTGTGAGCGCGGAACTTCTCTTTCACACGGTAGTGGGTTACCGCTTCTTTACCCAGTTCGGTTACCGCCATGTGGGTACGACGCTGTGGGTGACGGCCAATTGGCTCATCCACGGTACCGCCAGCGGTCATCATGCCGCAGGCCACCGCTTCGTATTCACGGGTAATTTCACGGGCTTGCAGCTTGGCCACCAGGTGGGTCTGCGCTGGTACGGTCTTGGCAATTACCATCAAACCGGTGGTGTCTTTATCCAGACGGTGAACGATACCGGCACGCGGTACGTTGACGATCTCAGGATAGTGGTGCAGCAACGCATTCAAGATGGTGCCATCGTGGTTGCCAGCACCAGGGTGAACCACCAAATCGGTTGGCTTGTTGATCACCAAAATGTGCTCGTCTTCGAAGACGATGTTCAGCGGAATATCCTGCGGGCGCGAGGAGACCTCCTCTTGCAGTTCAGCGCGGATCAAAATTTCTTCGCCGCCGCGCACTTTTTCACGCGGCTTGGCGGCAATTTTGCCGTCCAGTTGAACTTTTTCCGCCAGGATCCACTCTTTAATACGACTACGGGAGTAGTCAGGGAAACACTCCGCCAGTGCTTGATCGAGCCGTTGGCCCAACTGGGAGAATTGGATGTTTCCTGTTAATTCAATGTTTTGTGTCATAGTCTCTGGCTTAGTCCGCGGGGACTCGAATTCGTAATCAGTTCTGTTAGAATCGCTCAGATTGCATTTTATCGCTTTTTTCCGTGCACAGGCACGGCTTGTTTAGGGATCGACACCACCCATGCGCAAACTAACCGCTTCGGCGCTCTTAGCCCTCAGTAGTCTGGTTCTGGTGACCGGCTGTTCTTCGAACGACCAAGACAGTGGCTATCAGGTGGAAAATAAGACCCCCGAAGCGCTGTATGCCGATGCGCGTGCCGCGATGGAACTGGGCAATTTCACTAAAGCGACCCAAGTACTGGAAGCCTTGGACAGCCGCTACCCTTTTGGTCCGCACAAGACCCAAGTGCAGTTGGATCTGATCTTCGCTTATTACAAGCTAGAGGATAGCGCCAATGCGCTGGCCAACATCGACCGTTTTATCCGCCTAAACCCAACCCATAAAGATATCGATTACGTCTACTACATGCGTGGCCTCACCAACATGCAGGCGGATCAATACCTGTTCCATGAGTTGATGGGCATCGATCGCAGCGATCGCGATCCAACCGCGGCGATTGAAGCGTTTCGCGATTTTGAGCAGTTAGTCAAAGCTTACCCCAACAGCCGCTACAGCCCGGACGCCCAACAGCGGATGCGCTTTTTGAAAAACCGCTTAGGTAACTACGAACTGCAAGTCGCTGAATACTACGTCTACATGGACACTTGGATTGCCGCCGCCAACCGCGCCCAACTGATCTTAGAGAAGTATTCCGATACCCCAGCCACCGAGCGCGCGCTGGAGATCATGGTGCAGGCCTACGACAAACTGGGGCAACAGACCTTGCGGGATCACGCCAAGCAGGTATTGGCGACCAACTACCCCAACAATAAGTTGGCGCAGTAGCGTAACCGCTGGGACAAATCTCGCCCAATAAAAAGCCGCCCTATGGATTCATAGGGCGGCTTTTTAGTCGCTCGCGCTGCGCTTATGGCGCCGGAGCAACCGTCTCAATCAAGGCTTTCACCACAACATGAGACGGTTAACCAAGCAATACGATTACGCTGGGTTTACTTTGGCGATGTAAGGCAGCTGACGGTAGCTTTCAGCGTAATCCAGACCGTAACCGATAACGAACTCATCTGGAATTTCACGACCTACGTAATCCACTGGCACGTCAACAACGCGGCGGGATGGCTTGTCCAGGAAGGTACAGATCTTCAAGCTGGCTGGCTCACGGCTCAGCAGCAGTTCGCGTACTTTGGACAAGGTACGGCCGGTATCGATGATGTCTTCCACCAACATCACGTGACGACCACGGATGCTGTTGGCCAGATCCATTACGATCTTCACATCACCGCTGGACTCGGTGCCACCGTGGTAGGAGGATGCGGTCATAAAGTCGAAATGGACGTCACCAGTCAGACGACGAGCCAAGTCGCTCATTACCACCACAGAACCTTTCAGCAGGCCAACCAGCAGTAGGTTGTCAACGTCAGCGTAATCTTGATTGATCTTCGCTGCCACGGTATCCAGGATCTGACCGATCTCCTCTTCAGAGATCATTACTTCGTAGTTCAGCTGGTTCAGTTTGCTCATTTGGTTAGCCTTCGGCTTAATTCGATTGTGTAGGTGTACCGTAGCCCCAACGGCGGCTAAGGTGATGTTCTATCTGTAGGTGGTCGAGGATCCGTGCCACCATAAAATCCACCAGATCGTCGATTGACTGCGGCTGGTGATAAAACCCCGGTGCCGCCGGCATAATGACTGCGCCCAGGTTGCTGAGTTTCAGCATATGCTCCAGATGGATACTGTTAAACGGCGTTTCCCGCGGCACCAACAACAGTTGGCCTCGTTCTTTCAGCACCACATCGGCAGCACGTTCAATCAGGTTGTTACTCATGCCAGTAGCAACCGCCGCCAGCGTACCGGTAGAACAGGGACAGATCACCATCTGTCGCGGCGCACCAGAGCCAGAGGCTACCGGCGAAAACCATTGCTCTTTACCGTACACTCGCAGTTGCCCCGGTGCCGCACCCAACTGCTCGGATAACAGTTGTTCACAGGCTTCCGGCGAGCCCGGCAGTTTCAGCCCTTGCTCTTCGGCGAGTACCACCCGCGCCGCTGATGAAATCATCAGATGCACGTTGCGGCCGGATTCTAGCAGACAACGCAATAAGCGCAGCCCATATGGCGCGCCGGACGCCCCAGTAAACGCCAAAGTGATGCTTTGGTCACGCTTTTGTGCGCTTTGGTCACGCTGATGCATGAATCGCCCTCAACTTGTCGATCAATCGCTGATGGATGCTGTCAAAACCGCCATTACTCATGATCACCAACTGGTCGCCAGCGGTAATTTGTGTGAGCAACTGTTCGATAATGGCGTCGACGCTAGCCAGCACTTGAGTTGGGGTTGGGCCATTGGCCATCGCCGCCGCCACATCCCAATCCACCGAGCCCGGCGCCAGCATAAAGGCCAAGTCGGCCTCGGCTAAGGACGCCGCCAAGGTATGCTGATGTACGCCCTGTTTCATGGTGTTCGAACGAGGCTCCAACACCGCAATCACGCGGCCTCGGTCGCCGATGCGCTGACGGACGCCATTCAAGGTGGTGGCGATCGCCGTTGGGTGGTGAGCAAAATCGTCATAGATGGCGATGCCACCGATTTCCGCCCGCAGCTCTAAACGCCGCTTCGGCCCTTGGAACTTGGCCAGAGACGCCAAGCCATCGGCGGGACGAACCCCGACATGACGCGCCGCCGCCAGCGCCGCCAAGGCGTTGCTGATGTTGTGATCGCCAATCAGGTTCCACGCTAGCTGACCTTGCAGTTGCCCCTCAAGATAGACCTCAAAGGCGCTGCCATCGGCTGTCAGTTTGCGCGCTTGCCAGCCTCGGTCATCCCCCAGCAATTGTTGCTGACTCCAGCAGCCCATGGCGATGGTGTCGGTGATCGATGCCATCGGCGGATGCAGCACCAAGCCACTGCTTGGCACCATCCGCAGCAAGTGATGGAACTGACGCTGAATGTCTTTAAGGGAATCAAAGATGTCGGCGTGATCAAATTCGAGGTTGTTGATCACCAGAGTCCGTGGTCGGTAGTGAACGAACTTAGAACGCTTATCGAAAAAGGCGCTGTCGTACTCATCGGCTTCGACCACAAAAAACGGATCATCGGTCAGTCGTGCCGACAGGCCAAATTCACGCACTACCCCACCAATTAAGAAGCTCGGGTTTAAACCGTTGTCTTCCAATAACCACGCCAGCATCGAGGCGGTGGTGGTTTTACCGTGAGTGCCAGACACCGCCAGCACCCATTTGCCAGGCAAAATATGCTCGGCTAAAAACTGTGGGCCAGAGGTATAAGGAATGCCACGATCCAGCACCGCCTCAACGCAGGGATTGCCGCGGCTCATGGCGTTGCCAATCACCACCAAATCTGGCTGTGGCTGAAGTTGCGCCGGATCATAGCCTTCGATCAGTTCAATCCCTTGCTGCTCAAGCTGAGTGCTCATTGGCGGGTAAACGTTGGCATCGCTGCCGGTGATCTTATGCCCTTGCTGGCGCGCCAGCAGGGCTAGGCCGCCCATAAAGGTGCCGCAGATCCCCAAAATATGAATGTGCATCGTCAGTGCTGTCCGTCTGGTACTGGCGGTTGATATTAGGCGTCAGTCTACCCGATTGCTGCGGCGCTGACAGCAGTGCTGGCACTGCCGTACTGAAGGCTTTGCTGCTGCAACCAATGCAGCAGCAATAACAACTGTGGTTGGCGCTGCCGACTGGCTTTGTAAACAAAGTAGAAGCTATCCCCAGTCAGCAGTTCCGGCAGCGGGATCCGCACTAAGTCGTGGCTCGCCAAGTCATCCAGCATGTAGTGATTGACCAAGGCAATGCCCTGATCAAAGCGGGCCGCTTCCGCCGCCAGCAGCATGTGGCTCAGATGCTGAAACTGCACCTCTGACGGCAATTGCCAGCCGTTATGCTGACACCAGCGGCGCCAATCTTCTTGCGGCGCGCCAAAACTGGATTGCACCGATAGCAGTGGTTGCGACCACAACGCCTGCGGCAAAGGTTGCTGCTGCAACTGTTGCCACGTGCGCTGACCGCAAACTGGCAGTAAGCGTTCTTGATAGAGTTGCTGGCAGATCATGCCGCTGCTGGGTGGCTTTACGGTAATAAAGCAGTCGCCCAGCTGATCACTGCATTGGGGATTGTCGGCCACCATATTCAGGCTCAGCTGCAACTCGGGATGCTGCTGTTTCAACAGCGGCAACCTTGGGATCAACCACTTCACCGCTAACGAGCTGTACAACGCCAAGCGGATCGGGCCGCCGCTGCCGTCGCGAAAAACGCTGGCGGCATTGGCCAACTGCAATAGCGCTTGGGCAGTTTGTTCATAAAAGCGTTGTCCCGATGGCGTTAACGACCAATGTCGTCCCTGCCTGGCCAGCAGTGGCTCGCCAAGATAATCCTCTAACTGCCGAACCTGATGGCTGACGGCACTTTGGGTGATGTGCAGCGCTTGGGCGGCCAACGAAAAGCTGTTTAAACGGACCACCGCTTCAAAGCATTGGGTGGCACGCAGGGGCGGCAACTTCATGAATCAAACTAATAAAGAGTTAATTTTCATCATTATACATCACCCAAAGCCGGCACTACCCTGAGCTTTTATTGCTGCTTAACCCCCTATCATGCACCCACTTTCTCCCCGCAATGGCATGTTGCTGCTGGTGCTGGCTAACCTCGCCAGCGTTGTCTCAGATCTGTGTATCAAAGTGGGCGGCGCCCAAATGCCGATATTTCAGTTTGTGTTGTTTCGGCAATTGGCCTCGCTGGTGTTGCTGGCGCCGTTACTGTGGTGGTTGCCCCAAGGCCGCTGGCGTCAGGGACTGCACTGGCACGCCTTACGGGCTCACGTGTTTGTTCTCGGCGCCCTGTGCATGGTGCCGGCCTTGGCTCACCTACCAATCGCCTCCGCCAGCGCACTGTTTCACTCCACCCCGCTACTGATGTTGCCGCTGGCCTACTGGTGGTATCGAGAGTCATTAACCACCGCCGCCATCACCGCCACCATCATTGGCTTTATCGGCGTATTGGTGATCGTACAGCCGACCGAGTTCAACCTCGGTGCCATTGCGGCGCTGATGGTGGCGCTGTCGATCGCGGTTAATAACCTGCTGATACGACAATTGCCCAGTCAGCATACGGTGTTGCAAACCCTGTTTCTGACCAATTTGTTAGGAGTCCCCGCCACTTTTGCCTTGGCAATGGCGGATAACCAGCCTTGGGATTTCAGCATTATCGATACCGCGATCGGCTCCAGCGCGGCGCTGCTACTGTTTACCGGATTGTGCGTGATCGCCTTTCGTCGCTGCGCCAGCAGCCAAATCGCCAGCGCCGAATACACCGCCTTGGTGTGGGCCGCAATCGTGGGTCTGCTGTGGTTCGACGAACCATTAACCGTACCGATGCTGGCCGGGGCGGCCCTAATCGTTATCCCGATGTTGTGGTTAGAGTGGCAATCGCGCCCGAGCCGATTAATCACTGAAACCGTGCTGACTGCGCAGAACACAAAAGACGTTTAGACGTCCATATTGACGGACGGCCATGACTTGCGTATTGTGCCGCCACTGAATTATCCATTAGGCAGAACCACCATGAGCGCACCGATCGCCGCTGCTACCCCGAAAGCCCTGTTGCCACTGATGCTTTACCTAGCGATCTATGTCGGCACCGGTGCCTACTTTCATGCGCAAGGCACCGACTTTGCTTTCTATCAGTTGTCGCCAGTTATCGCCATTTTACCGGCGATCATCTTGGCCGTGCTGATGAGCAAGCAGCGTCTTAATGACGCCATCGATACCTTTATGAAAGGGATTGGCGATCACAACATCATCGCCATGTGCCTGATCTACCTACTGGCTGGCGCGTTTGCGGCGGTCGGTAAAGCCACCGGTGGTGTCGATGCCACCGTGGCTCTGGGTCTGCACCTGATCCCAGCGGCGTTGCTGCTGCCGGGGATCTTTGTGATTAGTGCCTTTATCTCGACCGCAATGGGCACCTCAATGGGTACCATTGCGGCAGTTGCACCCGTTGCCCTAGGCATTGCTGAACAAGCGGGCTTTGATTACGCGCTGATGGCAGGGGTGGTGCTTTCTGGTGCGATCTTTGGTGACAACCTGTCGATCATCTCCGATACCACCATCGCCGCGACTCGTACCCAAGGCGCGCAGATGAAAGACAAGTTCCGCGAAAACTTGTGGATCGCCCTACCGGCGGCATTGATCACTTTGGTGCTGTTTGGCTTCTCTGCCAGCGGCAATGCTAGCATCGAACCACAGACCATCGAACTGACTAAAGTGTTGCCATACCTATCAATTCTGGTTTTGGCCGTCGCCGGTTTAAACGTGTTTTTGGTGCTGACCATCGGCGTCCTGCTGGCTGGCGGGGTGGCATTTGCGTCCGGCGACTATGGCTTTATGACCTTTGGCCAAGACATCTACAAAGGCTTTAGCAACATGCAGGAGATCTTTATCCTGTCGATGTTGGTTGGTGGCCTCGCGGCACTGATGAAACAGCAAGGTGGCTTGGCGTGGATCACCGCCAAGATCAGCGGCTGGATCGGCAGTCACAGCAATCCGAAATCCGCCGAACTGGGCATTGGCGCGCTGGTGGCCGCAACCAACGTTTGTATCGCCAACAACACCGTATCGTTGATTGTTGCCGGCCCGGTTGCCAAAGAGCTGGCCGAGCAACACCAGGTTAGCCCACGTCGCAGCGCCGCCACCTTGGACATCTTCGCTTGCATTATCCAAGGCCTGCTGCCGTATGGCGCGCAAGCATTGTTATTGGCATCCACCTTTGCGATCTCGCCACTGGCGGTCGCCAGCTACGGTTGGTACTGCTTTATTCTGACCGCAGTCGCCATCGCAACCATTTTGTTGCGTAAGCGCTAACCGCGGGAACCTTTGCGACTTAGCAAAGACTAACGACTACGCCAACCACGGCGGCCACCCATCGGGTCGCCGCCGTTTTTGATACACTCAGCCCTCTGAACTTAATCCGCACCTGACTATGTTTACTCCACGCCAACTCGCCAAATTAGGCTTGATCCTGTACTTCATCGCCTTTGCGGTGCTGTTTGTGCCCTTTGCTTTTGTTAGCGAAGCTGACGAAATGGCTAAACTGATCCGCGACAATGGCAACAGTGCGCTGAATATCGCCGGCTTGATTGCCTTAGGCGCGGTCGCCATTAACTTTACTGGCTTACTGCTGACCCTGAAAATGGTCATTGGCCGACAATCACCCACCCTACTTGGGGCACTGGGCAATCTGCTGCCATTGCTACTAGTACTGGTGGTGTTAATCCGCTACAACGTGATTATGCTGTGAGCAATCACACAAGCGTAATCAATTGAAATACTATTGAAACTCGGCTCAAGCAGCCGAGTTTTTGTTATTTTGATCAGCGCTTAAACCCGCTATCATGCGCGGCGATTCCCAATTTCACATAACTTCACAGGACTGTGAGCATGCAAATTCTGAGTGACTACCTAAAGCAGACTGGTGTTGATGCTAACCTGCAATCCCTGATTGCCACCTTGGCCGACTGCAGTGTCGAGATCAGCCAACTGGTGCGCGGCGGCGCCCTAGCCGGCGTGCTTGGGGCAACCGAATCAGAGAACGTTCAGGGTGAAACTCAGAAGAAGCTGGATGTGATCGCCAACGATCTGATCAAAGACAAACTGGCGGCACAACCACTGGTGAAAGCCTTGGCCTCGGAAGAGGAAGATCATGTGGTGGCTTGCCATGCCGATGGCCACTATCTGGTGAGCTTCGATCCACTGGATGGTTCGTCCAACATCGACATTAACTCTTTGGTTGGCACCATTTTCTCGGTACTGCCAGCGCAAGCGGGCATCGACGGCGAACAAGCCTTTATGCAAGCCGGCCGCAACCAAGTGCTGGCCTGCTACATGCTGTACGGTCCAGCCACAGTAATGGCATTGACCACCGGCAACGGCACCCAAATGTTCAGCCTCGATCCAACCGACAACCAGTTCAAACTGGTGGATGGCGCGGTACAAGTACCAGCGGATACCAGTGAATTTGCCATCAACATGTCCAATCAGCGTTTTTGGCAAGCGCCAATGCAGCAGTACATTGCCGATCTGCTGGTGGGCAAAGAGGGGCCGCGCGGCAAAAACTTCAACATGCGCTGGATCGCAGCGATGGTTGGTGACGTGCATCGGGTGCTCAGCCGTGGCGGTTTGTTCACCTACCCAACCGACACCAAGGATCCAAACAAACCATTTAAGCTGCGGCTAATGTACGAAGCCAACCCAATGGCGCTGCTGGTTGAGCAAGCCGGCGGCATCGCCAGCACCGGTTATGAAACCATTTTGGATATCCAGCCAAACCACATTCACCAGCGAGTAGCAGTGATCTTAGGCTCACGTCATGAAGTGGCGGAATGCTTGGCGTACCATAGCCGCTGATCCTTCTACCTACCGCCTATTAACGAGTTGTTAATAGGCGGTTATACTCAGCGGCAATCTATCGTTCATACACTACAAGGATGCCGTACATGAGCTTGAATGATGTGCCTGCGGGCAAAAGTCTGCCTGATGATATCTATGTGATCATCGAGATCCCTGCCAATCATGACCCCATCAAATACGAAGTCGACAAAGACAGCGGTGCGCTGTTTGTTGATCGCCTGATGAAGTCACCAATGTTCTACCCAGCCAATTACGGCTACGTGAATCAAACCCTGTCGCTGGATGGCGATCCGGTTGATGTCTTGGTTCCGACGCCGTTTCCACTGCAGCCAGGCAGCGTAATCCGTTGCCGCCCAGTAGGGGTGCTGAACATGACCGATGAATCCGGCGAAGACGCCAAGATCATCGCCGTACCGCACACTAAACTGTCGCAAGAGTACGACCATATCCGCGACATCGACGACGTACCGGCCCTGCTCAAAGCGCAGATCCAACAGTTCTTCGAACGCTACAAAGAGCTGGAAAGCGGCAAGTGGGTGAAGGTGGATGGTTGGGCTGACGCCGCAGCGGCACGCGCCGAAATTTTGAGCTCAGCCGAGCGCTACCACAACGCTTAAACGGCTATCCGTTAACCGCTTCGCAGCGCTGCCAATTTCAGTTGGTAGCGCTGTTTTTCATTTTGTGGCGCCAGTTTGTGTGCCTGACGCATATGCCGCTCACTGAGGCTTAACTGGCCATTACGAAAATACGCGCGGCTGATGCCAAAGTGGAATTCGTGCCGATATTCCGCTAAATCAAGTGCGCGACGGTAGTAGCGCAGCGCCTGTTGATAGTCGCCTCCGCGATAGGCGGCCTCGCCCATATCGAAGTAGTAGTAAGGATTGGCCAAGCGATTCAGTTCTAATCGGGCATGCACCTGCTGCCACTCTTGCAACCGATTTTGACTGCTAAGCAGCAATGCCAAATTATGCAGCGCGTTATTAACCAAATTAGCGCGGATCACATCCGTTGGCGCTAACTCAATGGCGTAACGATAAACCCGTTCCGCCTGCGCCTCGGCACCAACGCGACGGTACAACACCCCTAAGGTGTTCCACAGTTGCACAAACTGCGGATCGATCTGATGCGCCGCTTTCAGCAGTTGATAACTGGCTTGATAGCGCCGTTGTACCAAGGCTTCTGCCGCTAGATTGTTGTAATAGCGAGCCAGCAATTGCGACTCGCTTAAGCTGATGATCTGGTAGCCGCGGATCTGATTGCCTGGCAAAAAATCGACAGTACTGCCACGGCGCTCAAACACAGTGTCGTCGCTGCCGGACTGCAAGCGGATATTGACGTGGCCGTTAATCAGATAAACCCCGCCTTGGCGATCCCACACTGGCGGCGCTTGCACCAGTTGATAGCGGTAGCCGATGCCATTGGCCTTAGCCAACGCGGCGGTCATTACCACCAGCGACATGCAATTACCGCTGCTACTGGCAAAGGTCGCGGCAGCATCGCGGGTTAGGCGACTGTCGTACTGAACTTGGCCATCCTGCTGCAGAAACTCGACCAATGGCCGATGCTGCCCTCGTGGCATCGTCTGTAACGCTCTGCGCATTGCTGGGGTCAGCGCAAAAATCTTTGCCGGTGTCGGCACGGCCGCCGAATTAGCCAGCGGCTCAAACAGCTGATCCTGCCACAGCGAATCGGTGCTGATTTGCGCCTTATCAATCGATGCGCAACCAAACAGCATCCAGCCAATGAGGAAGATGATAAGATGCGTTCTCATTCATCAAGTATAGCCCTGCTCAACTTGATCATCAGGCTGTCATATCGCTGTCACGATCCGCTGGATCCATCAGGAGCTCTCGCTAGTGCAACTCTCCCCTCAGGCCCGTTTGCTGCTCGGCCTAACCTTTATCATGTCGCTGACCTTCGCCACTTGGAATGCGCTACTGAACAACTTTGTGGTCGAGGTCGCCAGCTTTGATGGCGCCCAGATCGGTATGCTGCAATCGCTACGAGAGGTTCCGGGTTTTCTGGCCTTTACTGCGGTTTTTGTGTTGCTGATCCTTAAGGAACAGGTGTTTGCCTTGGTGGCCATGGCACTGATGTGCATCGGCGTGGCACTGACGGGCTACTTCCCGAGCGTTTACGGGCTTTATGCCACCACTCTGCTGATGTCGATCGGCTTTCACTACTACGAAACCATCAACCAATCGCTGACTCTGCAATGGCTGCCAAAAGATCAAGCGGCGGAATTTATGGGCAAAGCGTTGTCGATTAAAGCCGCTGGGGCGTTAGTGGCTTACGGCATGATCTATTTGGGGATGACCTGGCTGGAGTTGGATTACCAGTGGATCTATTTAGCCTCTGGCCTGATGGGGTTAATGGCGCTGGGCTATTTGGTGTATCGCTTCCCAATCTTTAAAGGCGGCGCCACTCAGCACAAAAAGCTGATCATCAAAAAGGACTACTGGCTCTACTACGGTTTGACCTTTTTCTCCGGCGCACGGCGACAGATCTTTGTGGTATTCGCCGGTTTCTTGATGGTCGAAAAATTCGGCTTCAGCGTTACCGACATCACCACCCTATTCTTGGTCAACTACCTGTTTAACCTCACCTGTGCACCGGCGCTGGGCCGCTTTATCAAGCGCTTTGGCGATCGCAACGCGCTGCTGGTGGAATACGTTGGCTTGATTCTGGTGTTTGTCGGCTACGGCTTGGCCGATGAAGCCTGGCAAGCGGCGGTGCTGTACGTTATCGACCATCTGCTGTTTGCTCTAGCCATTGCGATGCGCAGCTACCTGCAAAAGATTGCCGATCCGCAGGATCTGGCCTCGACCTCTTCAGTCAGCTTTACCATCAACCACATCGCCGCGGTATTTATCCCAGCACTGCTTGGCTTGGTATGGTTGAACGACCATTCGCTGGTGTTCTTTATCGGTGCCGGTTTTGCGGTTTGTTCACTGCTACTAAGTCTGTTGGTGCCGAAAGATCCCAATCCAGAGTTGCCATACCTCGGCGGTCGCCGCCGTCCAGTCGAGTCCGCTTAATCGAAGCGCTAACCACTTAAGCTCTCGATACTTAAGCCGATAACTAAGGGGTGATCTAAAAGATCGCCCCTTTTGTTTTCGGAGTCGCCATGTCTGCCACCGCGTCACCAACACAGCCGCCCATTGCCCACAGCAGCGGCCACAGCCATCAAAGCACCCGAGCGGCGGTGCTCGATCTTAGTCGTAAGATTGGTCTAGGACAGGAGCTGGAAGCGTTACCGGAACGAGTCGAATTTCGCCACAACCGTTTACTCGAGCAGTACCAGAGCAATTTAGAAGCGGTGGTGAAACACGCGGTGGCGGGCAGTAACAGCGAAATTGCCAGCCATGAGCTGGATCCCGACTGGTGGCATCAGTTCTCGCAACTGGCCGAACAGATCCACAATCCCAAAATGCAAAAGCTGTGGGGGCAGATCCTCACAGTCGAACTGGCACAGCCACGCAGTTTCGGCTTTAAGGCGCTTGACGCGCTGAAGCGGATGAATCATCGCGATGCCCAGCTGCTGTTGACCGCTGTCAGCTTAAGCGGCCGCTTCGACCAAGATCCGAATCCGATTATCGTCACCGGTTGGCGCAGCGATCCCGCTTGGGGAGGATTGATTGCGGCCGCCGGCGAACAGTTGCCATTAACTACGCTGGGATTGCCCTATTCCGCCATCTTAACCCTACGGGAGTTGGGACTACTGCACGCGGTAGAGATGGAAACTGGCACGTTGCCACAACGACCACTGACACTGCAATTACGTTCACGGCCACTGCAATTGCAACCACAGAACGCCAGAGTGCATCTACGCTATTACCGCTTTAGTCACAGCGGTGAAGAGCTGTCGAAGCTGCTGCAACAGGAAACGCCAAACGACTACATCGCCGCTTTACTAACGTTGGGCAGCAAAGCGCTGCGCTGGAGTTGAGGCTCAAACCAATCTAGTTGCGCCGCTAAATTGACCACCTCACCGATGATGATCGCTGCCGGAGTCGGTACCGCTGCCGCGCTTGCCAGTTCGGTGAGTTGCGCCAAGTTACCGACAATCCGCTGCTGCCCTGGCTGGGTCGCCTGACCCACGATCGCCACCGGCATTTGCGCCGACATGCCCGCAGCCAATAAGCCCTGTTGGATGGTATTCGCCTGCTTTAGCCCCATGTAGATCACCAAGGTATGATTGGCAATCACATAGGGACGCCAATCCTCAACCTGCCCCTGCTTGCCATGGCCGGTTATCAAGGTCACTCCCTGTGCCAACTGCCGGTCGGTAAGTGGCATTGCCCCGTAAGCGCTTAAACCACTGGCGGCGGTGACTCCCGGTACCACTCGATAGCTTAAACCTGCCGCTTTTAGGGCACTAAGCTCTTCAGCTACCCGAGCGAACATCATCGCATCGCCGCCTTTTAAGCGAACCACTCGCAAACCAGCAAGCGCTTTGGCGACCATGACCCGCTCAATCTGGCGCTGATCCATGCTGTGTTTACCGCAGCGCTTACCCACATCGATAATTTCGGCCTCAGCTGGCAACAACTGGCGGATCTCTGCAGAGACCAACGCATCGACCAGAATCACCTCGGCTTGGTTGATCCCATTAATGGCATGCAACGTTAGCAAACCCGGATCGCCGGGGCCGGCACCAATTAGCATCACCGGTTTGGACACTGCAGGCGCAGATTTAGTGGTGAAGGGAACAACATCTGATGGCAGCATCGGCACAACAACATCCTGTTAAGGGTAACGATGCAAGCAGTTTACCCAGCCTCGTTAGAACAGATGAAATAGACAAAGCCTACTTTTTATTCCAAAAGGACATAAATAGTGAACGAGCAACGGCACAGTTGTGCACAAAAACCGCAGTTGTTTCAAAAAGCCGAAATCGGGGCTTGCACAGCAAAGCAAAATCACTAGAATAGCGCCTCGTTGACCGCTACAATGGTCGACCTGCTGTAGAGATACAGCACACAATATGTCGGTGATTAGCGCAGCCTGGTAGCGCATCTGGTTTGGGACCAGAGGGTCAGAGGTTCGAATCCTCTATCACCGACCACTTTCGAAGAAGCCTGCTCATTGAGCAGGCTTTTTTTCGTTTTAACCCCCGATAAGCTGAATAGCGCAGCTTGGCCGTGCATCACAGCTGTTGGCATCGCGGAACAAGAGGATCAGAGATTCGAATCCTCACTAATGCGACAATCCAGCGACCACTTTACGACAAGCCCGTTCATTGAACGGGCTTTTTCGTATCTAAAATCCAAGAACCTGCGGTTCGAATCCTCGCCAATACAACGATCCAGCGACCACTTTCGAAGAAGCCTGCTCATTGAGCAGGCTTTTTTCGTTTCAAGAACTGGCCTTTCCACCAAGAAAGCGATCAGCGCTACTGTTGGTATGACGAAGCCAAGGGTCAGAGGTTCGAATCCTAACTAATGCGACAATCCAGCGACCACTGTGCGATAAGCCCGTTCATTGAACGGGCTTTTTCGTATCTAAAATCCAAGAACCTGCGGTTCGAATCCTCGCTAATACAACGATCCAGCGACCACTTTCGAACAAGCCTGCTCATTGAGCAGGCTTTTTTCGTTTATATGACCGATAAGCTGATTAGCGCAGCTTGGCCGCACATCGCAGCTATTGGCATCGCGGAACAAGAGGGTCAGAGGTTCGAATCCTCACTAATACGACAATCCAGCGCCCACTTTGCGACAAGCCCGTTCATTGAACGGGCTTTTTCGTATCTAAAACCCAAGAACCTGCGGTTCGAATCCTCGCTAATACAACGATCCAGCGACCGAGTTCGAGCAGGCGTAGAGCGAGAGCGTTATCGCCTGCCGCTTGGTTGATCAGTTGGTTAGCACTGAATCCTGACCCAGCACCGCCATCCAAAAAAGCCAGCCTCAAGGGCTGGCTACTATTACGGCGCCGTTGTTAGTCGGTCACCAAATCCACGCGCACTAACTTACTCAGTAGCTGTTGCAACTGCTGCTGTTCAGCATCGCTTAGAGGACTGCGAAACTGCTGATTTAGCTCAGCAACCAGCGGTTTACTGTGGGCGAGCTGTTGCTCACCGGCGGTGGTTAACGACAGCAGTTTAATCTTCTTATTGGTGTTGCTTTTATCGGCCTGCACCAGTCCCAACTTAATGGCGTTATCAGCCAACCGCTTAGTCACCGAGCGATCTCGCATCAGGTAATCCGCCAACTGCTGCTGGGTGATCTGGCCATGCTGCTGCAACACCCGCAGCGCCCCAAACATCTCCAATGAGATCTCACAGCCAACGCTGAGTTGCTGAGCCACCTGCGCGCGGAACTGCTTATACACCAAGCCCATCAAAAACATGGGATTGCGATCCAACTCCTCAATGCCGGTGATCATCCGCGGCTCCTTTGGATCCATAAATTGCTCCTTGAACGGCAAACAACAGCAACAATACCACCAACAGATAGCCGCCCCGATGAAAGGTGTCTTGCAATCCCCAGTCACTGCTACTGAGGTACAGTTGCAGCGGCAGCATAGTACCCAAAAGCCCTTGATTATGCAGTACTCGAACCGCTCCACTGCTGGCGCAGATCCAGTACGCCATCAAGGTCACTAACGCCACTAAGGCGGTGCCATAAACCATAAAGTGACTGTATTGCCCCAACAGCAAGGTGATGAAAATCATCGCCAGCGCGCAGCCGCCAACGTGACCTTGCAAAGTGCTGCGCAGTACCGCTTGATAGCCCTGCCGCTGCACTTGGCCGGCGGCCGTGATCACCGGCATCATGCAAAACGTCGCCGCCGCCAAATCCACCATCATCAAGAACGCTAGGCCACTGCCCAGCAACAACACAAACACCAAACGCTGCTGGTAGGTGGCCGCCATTGGCGCTACGGCCGGTGGCAATGGCCGTTGTGGCACAGGTAAAAATACGCGCACCAGCTGCACCACCACAATGGTCACCAGCAACGCGGTTACCATGCAGCGCAACCATTCGGTCATCGGTACGCTGCTGTGTTGAAAAAACACCACCACCAAAAACCAGTTCAACAATGGGGCCATGGCTCGACTTTGCTTGGCGGGTGTATCAGCCCAACAACGAACCCGATCGAACACAAACAGGCTGATGCTCCAGATCACCGCCGGATGAGCGGCAAAGATGTCACACAACAGCAAAGCACCGGCGGCGGTGGCGATAGTGGGAAGAAACTGTTTTACCAACCCCAGCGGCGAATAATCGCGAACTAGCGTGGCCGCCATCACCGGGAACAGCGCCAAGTGGGCGGAGATCCGCAGTTGCAGTAACCACTGTGCCAACATCCCAAGACTGACGATGGCGCTGATCCACGCCACCTCTTGCCAGTTGACGTTGAAGGCGCTTGGCTTAGTCAAATTGCCAGCCATATTGCCCTCCTTACACCAAGTAGCGCAACTGGGCTAATAGCGTCATCCAAGCACTGGCGAGTGGCCCCCACACAGGGGAATCAGACACCACCATCACGCTGGCTTTGGAGCCGGAAAACAGCTCTGGATTAAGGTTGGGCAGCTGTACTTGGACTCGAACCTTTTGCTGATCGCGGATCCAGCGGTCGTCATTGACCACACTGGCCAGATCGTTGGTATCGCTGCTGGCATCGTGCACCGCCAACTCACGGCCGCTAACGGTACCGATAAATACCTGTCCCGGCAGAGCATCAAACACCAACCGAACCTGGGCGCCGACGGTTAACTCACGGCTGCCCTTTTCATTGAAGTCGGCGTTCACCCAACCGTGCTGACGATCGACCAAAAACAGCACCGGGGCACCGGCACTGATAAAGGTACCTTGGCTTAAATTAAGGTTGCTGATCACCCCATCAAATGGCGCGACCACGGTGGTGTGTTGCAGATCAAGCTGAGCCAATTGCACCTGCGCTTGAGCTGCCGCCAAGGCGCCCTGCTCACTGCTCTGACGCAGTTCCGCTTGCAACCGGGCGACATCGGCTTGCGCGGCTTGCACCGCCTGCTGACGCACGCCGTTATCGGCCTCACTGTCATCCAGCTGCGATTGGCTGAGTAGGTTTTTGGCAAACAGCTGCTGATTGCGTTTGAACTGACGAGCAGAGTTGACCGCCTCTTGCTGACGCTGACTCAAGGTCGCTTGCGCGGCGGCCAGCTGTTGCTGCTTGGCTTGTTGCGCCTGCTGAGCTTCCACCAACGCCGCCTGCGCTTGGGTCACGGCCAACTGAAAGCGACTGGGATCGAGCTGCATCAACACCTGACCGGCTTTGACCTGTTGGCCATTATGGACCGCCAACTGAGCGATGGGCGCCGACACTTGGGCGGCAATCCGGCTGGTTGGTAGGTGCAACTGTGCTTGGGTAGTGAACGGTGCGACGTTATCGCTGGTCACCAGAAACAACGACAACAACGCCGCCGCCGTTAACACCGCCCATAACGCCCACTGATAAACTCTGCTCGCCATAATGTTTCACCTACAACATAAATCGATGCCGGCCAGTATACGCCGCATTGTTTTAGATGCAACATAACTAGTGCATTTAGTGTTCAATTCAAACCATGACAGCCAATCCGTTAGCCCGCGAACCACGATGGACAATTTGCGAGCAATCTCACAAATGCTCATTAATTAGTTTCAACAACAAACGGTTAGCTATAGGTAATGACTTCGACTCGCTTTACCATGCCGCCACTTTTTAGGCTTGGTAGAGGCACTTGATGAAACTTCACTCTTTCGCCCTTACGCTGGTTAGCGCGGCATTACTCAGCGCCTGTTCCGGCGGCAGCGACTCCCCGACTCCAGCAACTCAAATCCACGGAATGGCTTCGCAAGGGGGAACGATCCAGGGGTATATCAACGTCGCAGGTGCGGCCAAAGCAACCGCGCTTAAGCCAATCCATGACGGCAAATTCCAACTGGCACTCGATGGCCAACCGTTGCCGATGGTGATGCGCATTGAAGGCACCAGCGCCGGACAAGACGTCGAACTTTACAGCGTGGTACTGGATGGCGACGCCAGCTACATCAACTTGTCACCGCTGACCCGTGTGCTGATCAGTATGGTCACCGGAGTCGATGCCGAACAGGTGTATCAAAACCCTGCGAACTATCGCGAAGCTATGACTAAAGCGGCGTTTGCTGATGCGCAATCCGAGCTTAAAGAGAAGCTGGTACCGCTGTTTACTGCCGCCGAGGTCCCTCTCGACATCGATCTGCTGCGCGCCGAAAGCCGCGGTGATTACCAAGGGCTGGACGCGGTGATGGCGGTGCTGAAGTTTGCTTTTACTGCTACCGAAGTGGTTATCAGTGACAGCATTAGCCACAAGCAATTGAACTTCGATTACGCCACTGGTCATTGGGATGGCGAACTGCCATTGGAGTATTCAAAGCACGACCTGAACGTGGTTGCCGACGCCGATGCACTGATGGAAGAGATTATTCTGCTGAATAAAGACGAAGACCACCCTCGTCTTACTGAGCTCGTACACTCAGAGGCTGAATGGTTTGGTGCTATTGGCCAAACGGACGTCGTGGAAAACTTCCACAATGGTGCAAACGCCGAAGTGGGCGAGATGAACCGCTATCGCGATCTAGAGATCGTTGATAAAGACGGTGATAACAGCTACTTAATTGTGTTCACCGAACGCTTTGAACATGGCGTATTTGCCAATGCCAGTCGCCAGCGCGGTTGGTTTACCTACGAAGGCGACCAACTGACCTTCCAAGGCGATAAATACCAGCTGCCCACCTCTTCGAATCTGTTCTTCAAAGCCACTTGGCATGAAGCCGGCTATTTCTGGGCTGGCGAACAAGATTTCTTTGAGTGGCGCTTAGAGGTCGATGCTTTCCTAGACAGCGAGCGCTGCAGCACAATCGAAACGTCGCCAGTATTCATTGCCGATACCTTCCCTGAGTTCCGTGGCTTTAGCTCCGTTCGAGTTTCCGGCGAAGGAATTACCGACTACACCATCAACGCCATCTCTCGCGATGAAGCCAACGGCAACTGTCACTTAGGCTACATCAATGAACAAGGGCACTTCGAAAGCCCAATGATGAATGGCATTGTTATTAGCGATATGGCCGCAGTCGAAGGAAAACAAAATCTGACTTACACCATGACCTTCCTTAATGGCGCTGAACAACAAATTGCCGAAAAGTCATTTACCTTGAGTAAAGGTCCAACTGCTAAAGAGGAAATGCTCCAGCAGTTTATGGCTCGCAAAGCGTTTATCTCCGGCGAGCCGGAAAATTTCAGCTACCAATGGCAGCGTCCAAACCCATTTGTAATCGAAGCCGATCTTTGGGTGCACCATGGTGTTAATGGTGACAACCGAGTTCGCGTTGGCATCGACGATGGCAAGCAACAGGCACAAAGCGCCGATCTCTCTGAGGTCAAAATGGTATTCCATACCGCATTTGACCCATACGGGCGCCTACTGATGAATGCCTATGTCGGCCAAAATGGCGCGACCATTAGCAATACTCCCCTGCAGTAGGAGATACAAAAACAGCCGCTCAATGAGCGGCTGTTTTGTTATCCATCACAGGAACAGAAAGCTTAGCCTTCCAGACCCTGACTGCGCAGGTACTCTTCGTAGGTACCGTGGAAGTCGGTGATGCCATCGGCTTTCAGCTCGATGATGCGGGTCGCGATAGAAGATACAAACACGCGGTCGTGGGATACGAACAGCAGGGTACCTGGGTACTGCTCCAGCGAGGTGTTCAGTGCTTCAATCGATTCCATGTCCATGTGGTTGGTTGGCTCGTCCATCACCAGAATGTTTGGACGCTGCATCATCAGCTTGCCGAACAGCATGCGACCTTGCTCACCACCGGAGATCACTTTGGTGGACTTCTTGATGTCGTTGGCGCCAAACAGCATACGACCCAAGAAGGAACGGATCACCTGCTCGTCACCGCCGTCTTTGTTCCACTGGCTCATCCAATCGAACAGGTTCATGTCCTGCTCAAACTCGTGGGCGTGGTCCTGCGCGTAGTAACCGATGTTGCTGTTTTCAGACCACTTGATGGAACCCTCTTTGGCTTCCATGGCGCCCACTAGAGTGTGCAGCAGGGTGGATTTACCGATGCCGTTGGCACCGATGATGGCGATGCGCTCGCCCACATCCACTTTCAGATCCAGACCTTTGAACAGCAGCTCGCCGTCGTAGCCTTGACCCAGACCTTCCACTTCCAGCGCCTGACGGAACAGCTTCTTCTCTTGGTCGAAGCGGATGAACGGCGATTGACGGCTAGAGGCTTTCACTTCCGCCAGCTGGATCTTATCGATCTGCTTCGCACGAGAGGTGGCCTGACGTGCCTTAGAAGCGTTAGCAGAGAATCGCGCTACGAAGCCTTGCAGTTCCGCGATCTGGGCTTTCTTCTTAGCGTTGTCCGCCAGCAGACGCTCACGAGCTTGTGACGCCGCGGTCATGTACTCGTCGTAGTTACCTGGGTACACACGCAGCTCACCGTAGTCGATGTCGGCCATGTGGGTACACACGGAGTTCAGGAAGTGACGGTCGTGCGAGATGATGATCATGGTGCACTGACGGGCGTTCAGAACGTCTTCCAACCAGTGGATGGTGTGGATGTCCAAGTTGTTGGTTGGTTCGTCCAGCAGCATGATGTCTGGATCGGCGAACAGTACCTGTGCCAGCAGCACTCGTACTTTCAAACCCGGGGCTACCGCGCTCATTGGGCCAAAGTGCAGGCTCTCTTCCAAGCCCAGACCCAGCAGCAGTTCGCCTGCGCGAGCTTCGGCGGAGTAACCGTCCATCTCGGCAAATTCCACTTCCAGATCGGCCACTTTCATACCGTCTTCTTCAGACATCTCTGGCAGCGAGTAGATGCGGTCGCGCTCAGCTTTAACCTGCCACAACTCTTTGTGACCCATGATCACGGTGTCGATCACGCTGTATTCTTCAAAGGCCCACTGATCCTGACCCAGTTTGGCCACGCGGGTGTTCGCTTCCACTGCCACGTTACCGGAGCTTGGCTCCAGCTCACCGGAGAGGATCTTCATAAAGGTGGACTTACCGCAGCCGTTGGCGCCGATAAGACCGTAGCGGTTGCCGCCGCCAAACTTAACGCTGATGTTCTCAAACAGCGGCTTGGCGCCAAACTGCATGGTGATGTTATTGGCAATGATCATCGACATGAACCCTTGGAGTAAAAATAAACGCCGCAGGGTAGCCAAAGCCGCCCACTAGGGAAAGGACTTTTTTGCCGAAAATGACAACGCCCTGCGTTCGCAGGGCGTTATTGCCATCCAAGTGCCTTAATGCAATGGATTTAATGGCTGTTCGGAAACCAGCAGATTCATCGCATCGACAAACCGCTGAGTGGCCGCGTCATTCGGTGACACCAGCCGATAGGTGTTGTGAAAACCAATATCCAAACGGACATTATCGTGGCTTAACGAGATGTTGTAATCGTCCCAATCGCCTTCTGCAAAGAACCCTAAATATTCGCGGCCGCCATCGACTTCATAGCCCCGCTCCATCACCATCTGCACCGCCCTTAAGGCCGGGCTTACATCAATTCGCTCGTTCATGATCGCGCCCTTGTGTTGATAACGTGCATATCAAACACCTTGGCAGACCGGTCGCCCATGAAACAGATCAACAAATTTGTCAGGATTGGCAGCAATGACGTTGCAGATGATCTAGCGCAAAGGCGGAATGTTAGCGATGTTAACTGGGATAAGTCGCACTTAACGGTGCACTAACATTTGCCGCCATTATGCGGCGCCAAAGCGCTGCTCTAGATAAGCAATAATCTCGCTCGATTCATACATCCAGCGCACCTGATTACCTTCCTCAATACGCAAACAGGGCACCACCAGTTTGCCGCCTTCGGTGGCCAGTTGCTCACGGTAGGGGCTGCCGACCTTGGTACTGCGCAGAGCCATCGGCAGATTAAGCCGATGCAAGGTGCGGCGGGTCTTAATGCAAAACGGGCAGGCGTACAGTTGATACAGTGCTAGCCCGCTAAGTTGCTGCTCCACCTGCTGCTGCGCGTCACTACTGCGCTGCATGGGGCGCGGCCGCGTTAGCCAGTCAGCGAAGACCATAATTCGCCCTAGCCCTTCACGCAGTCCTTTGATTAACAATCCTTTCATTGGCTCTACTCCTTTACCTGCATCGTTTTGCGTTTCAGTATACGTACTCGCTAGGGGGAGCCAATGCCGACACCATAATCGCCGCCGTTGGCACCGCCCATAAATCACCACAAGGCCACTTATGTCCGCTTCAATTAACGCCAGCGAACTGCTGCAACAGCACTTTGGATTCAGCCAGTTTCGCCCCGGTCAGCAGCAAACCATTGAACACCTGCTAACGGGTCGCAGCGCTGCGGCGATCTTTCCTACCGGTTCCGGTAAATCGCTGTGCTATCAACTGCCAGCGATGGTGCTACCGCATCTGACTTTGGTGATCTCGCCACTGCTGGCACTGATGCAGGATCAATTGGCGTTTTTGCACAATAAAGGCATCGCCGCCGCCAGCATCGATTCGACCCAAAACTTCGAGCAAGCCAAACAGGTAATGCAGCAGGTGCGCGCCGGCCAAATTAAGGTGTTGATGATCTCGGTTGAGCGGCTCAAGAATGAACGCTTTCGCCAATTCATTAGCCAAGTGCCGATCAGTCTGTTGGTGGTCGATGAAGCCCACTGCATCAGTGAATGGGGCCACAACTTTCGCCCTGATTACCTGAAACTGCCGCACTACTGCCAGTCACTGAACATTCCCCAGGTACTGCTCCTGACAGCCACCGCCACCCCAGCGGTGATTGAAGATATGGCGGCAAAGTTTCAGATTGCCCCAGAGTGCATCACCACCACCGGCTTTTACCGCAGCAATCTCGATCTGTCGGTGGTGGCGGTTAGCCCACAGCAACGCAGCGACTATCTGGCGCGCTATCTGGATAAGGCCCGTGGCCAAGCGGCGATCGTCTATGTCACCCAGCAGCAAACCGCCGAACAGGTTGCTGGCCAACTGCAGCAACAAGGCCATCAGGTCTCGGCTTACCACGCCGGCATGGACAGCGACCGCCGCCAGCAGATCCAACAGCAGTTTATGGCGGGGCAGTTGCACTGCATCGTCGCCACCATCGCCTTTGGCATGGGCATCGATAAAGCCGACATTCGCCATGTGCTGCACTACGATCTGCCGAAATCGGTAGAGAACTACTCGCAAGAGATCGGTCGTGCCGGTCGCGACGGCAATCTTAGCCACTGTGTGGTGCTGGCCAACTTAAGCAACCGCGCGGTGCTGGAAAACTTCATCTTTGGCGATACCCCAGAGCCCGCCAGCATTCGCCATGTACTGGATGACATCGCCCAAGCCGGATCGCAGTGGGAGTTAATGGATCGGCAACTATCGAGTGCCAGCAATATCCGGCCGCTGCCGCTGCGCACCCTACTGGTTTACCTAGAGATGGCTGGATTGATTGAAGCCAAGTACAGCTACTTTGCCGAGGTTAAATTCAAGCTGTTGGTCACTGAAGAGCAACTGATTAATCGCTTTAGCGGCGAGCGCCAAGGGTTTGTGACGGCGCTGCTGCAAGCCTGCCAAAAAGCCCGGATCTGGTGGCAGGTCGACTTCGACGCGCTGTATCAGGTGTATGGCAGCGAGCGCAGCCGCGCCCTCGCCGCACTGGATTACTTTGCCGAACTGGGGCTGATTGAACTGCAAACCAAACAGATGACCGAGGTCTACGGCGTCGCCCAACCGCTGCCCGCATTGCAACCGTTATTGGAACAACTAAGCCAGCAGTTTGCCGACAAAGAGCGCAGTGAAGTGGCGCGGATCGACAATCTGCTCGGACTGCTGCAAACCCCAGATTGCGTTAGTCACGCTTTGGCCAGCTACTTTGGCGATCACGCCGCCCCCACAGCCTGCGGCCACTGCTCCGCCTGTCGCGGCCGCGCCGTCAGCTTGCCAGAACCACCGCCACTGGCGATCGCCGATGACAGTCAGCTAAGTGCGTGGTTAGCCCCGCTTAAGCAGGCCTTGCAGGAACAGCAACTCGCCTACAGCCCACGACTTGGCGCCCGTTACCTAAGCGCGCTGCCAAGCCCATGGCTGACCAAGTTAAAAGCCTCTAAGATGATCGGCTATGGCCAACAGGCACAACAACCGTTTTTGGCATTAGAGCAAGCTCTGTACAAGCTAACCTAACGCCTTTGATCATTGGCATGTGGGGTTCGACAAACCAGCACATGCCTTGATCACAGTTTACTCAGTAACACGATGGGAGAACTCGACTTACCAACGTTAGTTCGATAAAACCAGATATATCAAAATCCAGATTTAACTCCTAATGTTACTACTACCTCAACTTGCTTATATCGGCGGTCAATCACCGGCGTCTACTGACGATCGAAACTCACAGCCAGCCGCTGGCGGTTATCATGATTGATCTTGCCCACCTTGGCTTGTTTGGTGCCTTTGCTGCAGGACTGATCTCATTTTTATCGCCATGCTCGCTGATTTTAATGCCCGGTTATTTGTCCTTTCTGGGCGGCAAAAGCCAATCTCACAAGCAGGTTATCAATCACAGCCTGTACTTTATCTCTGGCTTATTAACGTTCTTCGCCGCGCTCGCTATCGGCACTACCTATGTCGCCCGCTTCGTCCGTGATTACCAAGCGGAGTTTCAATCCGTTGCTGGCATTTTCATTATCTTATTTGGCTTAACCACCTTAGGCTGGATTACCTTCCCAAACAGCCGCAGCAGTGACTGCAGCTGTAATAAACCAACCGTAATTAGCCCCAAATCAGCCGTTGCCTCTTTTACCTTGGGAATTGCCTTTGCCTTTGGCCGCTCCCCCTGCGCCGGCCCGATCTTAAGCGCCATCGTCGCCTATAGCGCCACCGCAACAACCGCCGCCAGCGGCATGCCAATGCTCGTTGCTTATGCGTTCGGTTTTATCTTGCCGTTTCTCTTGATGGCTTTTTACTTCAAGCATCTGGATAAAATCTTGCCGTCGCTAACTCGGATCGGGCAGAAATTAACGCCAATCTTTGGCGGTTTACTGGTGTTCTTTGGTGGGATCATGGCCACCGGGCAGCTGCCGTGGATCTCTTATCAACTGTCGATCGCTTTTCCCGGGATTGTTCATCTCGGTTAATGCAGGTTCGCTGCCATCAGCACGACCATAGCCCAACAACGTTGAAGCGTTTACCATGGTTGTCCGGCGTTATCAGCATCAATTCAGCGTTAGGACAACCGATGAAAAAGATATTGTTGGCACTGCTTTGTGTACCGTTAGTCGCATGTCAGAGCCCCACCGTCGCCCCCCAAGCCGTCGAGGCCTATGACTGCTCGCCCACCGGGCTGGAACGCATCGAGCGTTATGTCGATTCCAGCGATGGCCGAGGCCATGGCCCCGATATCGGTTCACTTGAGTGGTACGGCAGCATCGAGCATCGACTCAAAATCAAACAGGATCCGCAGCTGCCGCCAGCGCAAACCGAGGCTTGGTGCCACTATCTGTGGCAACATTACCTACCTGCCGATGCCAGCAACTCGGCCTCCCAATAACGATTAAGTAGTTGATGAAAATATGGATATTAGACATCGCTTGATTAACCTAATGACCGGCCTGTTTGCCGCATTTCTGGCGCTATTGGCGGTCACCTCGCTGTACATCGCCGTGCGCGACCAAAGCACCGAGCCACTGCTGTTTTACTGGCTCGCCTGCCTGGTGCTCAGCGGCGGTTACTGGCTGCTGATCAGCACCGTCGCGTGGTTGCTGGTGGGCCGCTTTGCCATTTGGTTTGAACCGAGCCAATTTAAACGCTAACGCCGCTACAGCAACTGCGGAAATCCGAGCAAATCGCCGCCAAATCCCCTACCATTGGCGGCGATTTTTTATTTGGAAGCGATCATGATCCTGCAAAACGACCTGCTGCGCCAACTGCGCTACGCCCTGAAATTCAACAATCCTGACGTGATTGCGGTGTTTGCGTTGATGAATTACCCAATCAGCCAGGACGAATTGGATCACCTGCTAAAGAAAGAAGATGAAGCTGGCTTCGTCCCATGTCGTGACCGTACTTTGGCGGCGTTTCTGGATGGTTTGATCATCAAAAACCGCGGCATTCAAGAGGGTCGCGAGCCACAACTGCTGGCGGCCAAAGCGCGCCTGTCCAACAACGACATTCTGCGCAAACTGCGGATCGCTTTGGAACTGAAAGACACCGACATCATCGCCATCTTGGCGCTGGCCGGCTTTAAGATCAGCAAAACCGAACTGTCAGCGCTGTTCCGCGCCCCAGATCACCGCAACTTCCAAGTATGTGGCGACCAGCTGCTGCGCAACTTTGTCCGCGGTTTGGGGAAGCGTAATCGCGCTTAAGGTGGTTTTCGCCCAGCGGCGAACCCATCAGCTTGAATCAACCAAGGCGGCCCGAGTGGCCGCCTTGGTCGTTGTTGGCATCACCTCGGGCAGCCAGCAACGCTCTTGCTTTTACTGACCACTACAAACTAATTACTCCCAACTCTGTTCTCTTTGCCTCCGGCGGCCACGGGGCGCTGCCCCATTGGATTCCCCTGCGCCTCCAAGGTTGACGAAAGCCCCTCGTTCTCACCGCACTTCGCGGCAGCATCGGCCCGAGGCGGCATCCCTGCCTTCACGGGCCTCTCGGGCATCCTGCCCTCGGCTTGCCGCTACGTTTGCGGTTTCACTCGGCGTCAACAAGTCGGCTTAGAGCACTCTGAATTACCCTCATCGAAAGCAGAAATGTCAGCAGTTTGCTGTAACGGTTGCGCCAACGGGCTTGCCCCGACTCGCGGCGCTGAGCGATGTGCTCTGCATTGAGGCCGCAGGCCATGGACGGCGCATCAGCGCAGTGCCGAAAGGAGCAGCACAAGGAGCGAAGGGGTGTCGCCGTGTTGGAGGCTTTCGGGTGTGCAGAGGGCACAGCCCTCGCCCGCCGGAGGCTAATGGCTATGGAATAAGAGATTGAATAACATAGATATTCGCTACTGCCACTGACGATTTCGCTCTTACTGCCTACTACAAACTAATCACTGCTAACTCTTTCATCCTGCCAGCGGCGACTTAGCTGGCAACGGTTAGCTCGCTTTGCTGTTGCCGACACAGACCGCTGATCTCCATTTGGCAGACGCCGCAACCGCCGCCAGCGCCGCAGGCTTGCTGCACTGCGGCGGGGGTGGCAGCGCCAGCGGCGATCGCCTGTTCGACTTCGGCTTGGCTAACGCCAACACAGCTGCATAACAGTTGTCGATGATCGCCGCCCAGCAAGGCGTTCACTAACGGCGCGGCCAGCGGTTGCCCCAAGGCCTGTTGCCAGCCATCCCCCGCCAGTTGTTGGCGGGACTGTGCCAACCGCAGCGCCGCACTAAGGTGGCCATCGCGCTGATAAACCGCACCATAACTGCCACTGCCGCCCAGCTCACTGTGTAATCTCCCAAGCTTATCGGCTTTGCTTACCAACCACTGCTGCCAAGCGCCGCTGTCGCGGTCATCCGCGAACCACCACAGGGTCCCCTGTTGCAATCGCTGCGCAGCCCAAAACGTCAGATGCTGCAGGGGCGGCTCGACGCCATTTGGTAGTAACAATTGCCCCCACCATAGCGGCGCCTTAGCGCGATAGCCTTTGATATCGACGCGGGCGGCTTTAAACGCCGGTTGCTGCGAATCGCCATCCAACTGCGACGACTGCCAGCGATCCACCGCATGATTAACCGAACCGACGCTGCAGTTATGGCGATTAAAGTGCAGCGCCGCGAACAGGTCGCCGCGGCGCAGATCGCTATCGAGCAGTAACGGCCAACATTGACCTTCCAATTCGACCAAGCCATCAACGGCTAAGCCCAACTCGGCCGCATCATCGGGATGAACGTGCAGCTGCGGATAGGGGCGATGGCCACTGAGCTTATCAACGCTACCGGTGCGGGTCATGCTGTGCCACTGATCCCGATAGCGACCGCTATTAAGCACAAACCGGCCTTTGCCGCGACGCCGCTGTGGCCGCTGCAACTGCAATTTGGGATTGGCGATGGTCAGTCGCTGTGACAGCAGTTGCAACGGTTTGCCCTTGGGCTGGGGCCATTGCAGTGGCGGTAACTGCTGATATTGATTGTCAGTTAGTGTCGCCAGCGCGCTGATATCAAACTCGCCGCCGTTGATGGCGCTGCTGCTGGCATGCTCGCGAAAAATCGCCGCCGCATCGGCGTAGTTAAAGCCCTCGGCAAAGCCCATCGCCTTAGCCACCTCGCATACAATTTGCCAATCGGCTTTGGCCAGCGCCGGTGCCGTGGCAAAACCGCGCTGGCGCGAGATCCGCCGCTCGGCATTGGTGACGGTACCGCTCTTTTCGCCCCACGCTTTGGCAGGCAGCAGCACATCCGCCAGCGCCATGGTGTCATTGCTGGCCACCACATCGCTAACCACCACCGTCGGGCATCGTTTTAACGCCCGCCGAACCAGATCGCTGTCCGGCAAACTGACCGCCGGATTGGTGCCGATAATCCACACCGCTTTGATCTTGCCCGCCGCCATCGCCTCAAACATCGGCACCGCCGTTAAGCCCGTAGTGCCAGCCATGGTCGGGGCTTGCCACAGTTGCTGCAACTGCGCGGCCTTGTCGGTTTCAGCAAAATCGATGTGCGCCGCCAGCGCAGTCGCTAAGCCGCCAACCTCGCGCCCGCCCATGGCATTCGGTTGGCCGGTGATCGAAAACGGCCCCGCCCCCGGTTTGCCGATCCGGCCGGTGACGATATGACAGTTGATGATGGCATTGGCGTTGGCAACACCGTTAACCGATTGGTTGCTGCCCATTGAAAAGCCGCTGACGGTGCGCTCGCATTCGGCAAACCAGCGATAGAAGGTGGCAATGTCAGCGGGTTTCAGCCCGGTTTGCTCGGCCACCTGCCCTAGGGAATACTCCAATAGCGGCGAGACCAACTGCGCCAGCCCCTGTTGCTGCAACTGCTTTAGCAAACCATTAAACAGCACCAAGTCACTGTCCGGCTTAAGCTGCAGGTGCAGATCCGCCGCTTCGCTGGTGGCGGTTTGGCGCGGATCGATCACCACCAATTTCAGCTTGGGTCGTTTCGCTTTCGCCGCCATTAACCGTTGAAACAACACCGGATGACACCACGCCAAATTACTGCCCACCAGCACCACCAAGTCCGCCAGCTCAAAGTCTTCATAGCAGCCCGGCACCAGATCAGCACCAAACGCTTTTTTATGGGCCACCACCGCCGACGACATGCACAAGCGCGAATTGGTATCGACATTGGCACTGCCGATAAATCCCTTCATCAACTTATTAGCCACGTAGTAATCCTCGGTCAGCAACTGCCCCGACAGATAAAACGCCACCGAATCAGGCCCGTGTTCGGCAATCGCTTGGCTAAAGCGACTGGCGACGTGGGCGATCGCCCGTGGCCAACTCTCAGCTCGGCCATTGATCTTCGGCGTCAGCAATCGCCCTTGGTGGCTTAAGGTGGCGCCAAGGCTACGCCCCTTAGCGCATAAGTTGCCAAAGTTGGCCGGATGATGCGGATCGCCACTGATCTGATAGCTCGGCTGCGCATCTGCGTCAGCAACAGGCGTCGCCACCACCCCGCAGCCAACACCGCAATAGGGACAGGTGCTACGAACGGATGAACAGTCAGAATCAGACACGGGCGGCCTCGGCGGTGGTTATCGGTTTGCCCCGATCCAAGCAAGAGCAGCGCCAGCCGCTTGGTGAAATTCCCCACCCCCACAAATTCAACAAAAATCAATCTAAATCAATTACTTGATCTAAGACGGCAGCCAAATCAGCAACCCCCCAGTTGCACCAGCGCCGTGCTTTTTCCCTATGTTGGGGCAATCGCCGCGTTACCTCGGTGCAGCTGACCACAGCCACGGTTGCCAATGACAACGATGATCGGTCGCCATTAAAAACATAAGCGCATGTTTTTAATGGCAATAGCTCACAATTTCAGCACCTTAGTCGACTCTGGCACCGCTCTTGCCATCGGTTTGCTACTCAACCACATCACTAGGGGATTGCGATGGCGCTCACTGATAACCATAACTCGCCGACGGTCTCGTCACCGCGACCACCAGCACGGCCGCCGGTTTACCTGATTGGCGCAGGCCCCGGCGATCCAGAACTGCTGACACTAAAAGCCTACAAAGCGATCAAGCAGGCCGAAGTCGTGCTGTATGACAACCTTGTCAGCGAACCGATTCGGGCACTTTTCCCCGCCACTGCCGAACTGATTTACGTCGGCAAGCAGCGCCATCGCCATCAGCTCAGTCAAGGCGATATCGAAGCGCAACTGGTGGCTTTTGCGCAAACCGGAAAACGGGTAGTGCGGGTTAAAGGCGGCGATCCGTTGGTCTTTGGTCGCGGCAGTGAAGAGCTACTGGCGCTGGCCAAACAGGGGATCGATGCCGAGGTTATTGCCGGCATCACCGCCGCCAACGGTTGCGGCAGCAGCAGCGAGATCCCGCTGACCCATCGCGGCTTAGCCCAAGGCTGCACTTTTGTCACCGGCCACGGCCGCAATGAGCAGCCTATCGATTGGTCATTTCTGGCGGCGGCCAACCATACCTTGGTGTTCTACATGGGGCTTAATGCGCTGCCGCAAATTCGTCAGCAACTGTGCCAACACGGCATGGCCGCCAACACCCCAGTGGCGCTGGTCGAAAATGGTTGCCGCCCACAGCAGCGGCTCATCCACACCAGCCTTGAACAGATGGCGCACGATGCACTGCGAGCGCAGTTGCAAAGCCCAACACTGATCTACGTTGGCGCCGTCACCGAACTGCCACTGCAACTGGCGCAGTTGCGCGCCCAAGCCGCCAGCAACCCATCCCAATTCGCCACCTTGGCCAAGGAGAGCGCATGACCCAGCCCATTATCGCCATCGTCGGCAACGGCATGGTTGGCCACCATCTGGTGGAGCAACTGCAACACAACTGCAATCTGCAACTGCGGGTGTTTTGTGAAGAACCACGACTGGCTTACGACCGCGTCCAGCTAACCCGCTATTTTGCCGAGGGCGACGCCGCCGGTCTGATGCTGGCCAATGCCGACAGCTACCACAATGCTGGGGTACTGGCGCACGTTAATACCAAGGTCGAACGGATCGATCGCCAGCAGCAACTGCTGCACTGCAGCGACGGTGAACACTACCGCTACGATAAGCTGGTGTTGGCAACCGGTTCCTACCCGTTTATCCCGCCGATCCCCGGCAACCAGCAACCGCACATCCACCCCTACCGCACCATCGAGGATCTGGATGCCATCAAGGCGTCCGCCGAGCACAGCCGAGTTGGGGTGGTGATCGGTGGCGGACTGCTGGGGTTAGAGGCGGCCAACGCCCTGAAAACCTTAGGACTTGAAACCCATGTGGTGGAGTTCGCACCGCGACTAATGGCGGTGCAACTGGATGACGACGGCGGCGCCCTGCTGCAACGCAAAATCGAAGCGCTGGGGGTGCAGGTGCACACCAGCAAAGCCACCAAGGTGATCGCCGCCGGGCAAGCCAACCGCTATCAACTGCAGTTTAACGACGGCAGCGTGCTGGATACCGATATGGTGGTGTTCTCTGCCGGTATTCGACCACAGGATGCGCTCGCGCGGCAGGCCGAACTTAGCGTTGGCGAACGCGGCGGCATCGTCATCAATGATCACTGCCAAACCAGCGACCACGACATCTACGCCATCGGCGAATGCGCGCTGTGGCAAAACCGCCTGTTCGGCTTAGTCGCCCCCGGCTATCAGATGGCCAAGGTGGCGGCGGCGCAACTGCAACGGCAACTGTTGGGGGATGATAGCCACGCCGATAAGCAATTTAGCGGTGCCGATATGAGCACCAAGTTAAAACTGCTGGGGGTCGATGTGGCCAGCATCGGCGATGCCCACGGCCAGACTGAAGGGTCAATCAGCTACTGCTTTCACGACCACGGCGCCGGCGTCTACAAAAAGATCGTTATCGATGCCAGCGCCAGCAAGCTGCTAGGGGCGGTACTGGTTGGCGATAACAGCGACTATCCGACGCTGCTGCAACTGTGTTTAAACCAACTGCCACTGCCAGAGCCGGTGCAAAGCCTACTGATCCCCGCCGCCGAAGCGGGCAGCGCAACCAGCGCCGCCGGCGTTGGCGCCCTGCCCGACAGCGCTCAGATCTGCTCCTGCTACGACGTTAGCAAAGGGCAACTGCTGGAACAGATCGACGGATTAATGAGTGATGGCAACTGCGATCTCGCCAGCCTCAAAGCCTGCAGTAAGGCCGGGACTGGCTGCGGCGGCTGTGGCCCGCTGGTCGGTCAGCTACTGGATAGTGAACTGGCTAATCGCGGCATCGAGGTGGATAACTCACTGTGTCAGCATTTTAGCTACAGCCGTGTGGAACTGTTCGACATCATCCGCATCAAGCAGATCAAAACCTTTGAAGCCCTGCTGGCGCACTGTGGCCAAGGCGGCGGCTGCGAAATTTGCCGTCCGGCGGTTGGCTCGATGCTGGCATCGCTGTGGAACGACTACATCTTGGAAGACAGCCACGCGCCGCTGCAAGACACCAACGATCGCTTCTTGGCCAATATGCAGAAAAACGGCACCTATTCGGTGGTGCCGCGGGTGCCCGGCGGCGAGATCACCCCCGACAAACTGATCGTCCTCGGCCAAGTGGCCAAAGAATTTAACCTCTACACCAAGATCACCGGCGGCCAGCGCATCGATCTGTTTGGCGCCCAGTTACATCAACTGCCGCAGATCTGGCAGCAACTGGTGGACGCCGGTTTTGAAACCGGCCACGCCTACGGCAAAGCGATGCGCACGGTAAAATCCTGTGTCGGCTCTAGCTGGTGTCGCTACGGCGTACAAGACAGCACCACCATGGCGATCGACATCGAAAAGCGCTATCGCGGGGTGCGCTCGCCGCACAAGATCAAACTGGCGGTATCCGGTTGCGCCCGCGAATGCGCCGAAGCCCAAAGCAAAGACTTTGGGGTGATCGCCACCGAAGCGGGTTGGAATCTCTACGTTGGCGGTAACGGCGGCATGCGCCCACGTCACGCCGATCTGTTTGCCAGCGATCTGGATGACGCCACCCTGATCGCCTACATCGATCGGATCATGATGTTCTACGTGCGCACCGCCGAACGGCTGCAACGCACCTCGGTATGGCTGGAAAACCTCGATGGCGGCTTGGGCTACCTAAAACAGGTGGTGATCGACGACAAACTGGGGCTGTGCGCCGACTTAGAAGCGCAGATGGCCAACCTTATCGACAGCTACCAATGCGAGTGGGCAACCACCTTGCAAAGCCCAGAGAAACTGCAACGCTTCAGCCACTTTATCAACAGCGATCAACCCGACAGTGGGGTGCAGTTTGAACAGCAGCGCGGTCAAATCCAACCTAAATCCAGCGCCGCAGAGCAGATCAACATAGTGGAGGTATCATGAATCAGCAGCAATGGCATCGCGTTTGCCAACTTAGCGATCTGCTGCCGGACGTTGGCGCCTGCGCCCTAATCGGCCAGCAGCAGATCGCCCTGTTTCGGTTAGCCAATGACCGACTGTACGCCATCGACAACCACGATCCGCTTGGCGGTGCCAATGTGTTATCGCGGGGGTTATTGGCAGAGCTGAACGGCCAACAGACCATCAGCTCGCCGCTGCATCGCCACCACTACTGCCTCGACAGCGGCCAATGTCTGCAAGATCAAGCGGTCAAGCTGACCACCTATCCAGTCAAAGTTGAAGATGGCCAAGTGCTGCTAGCACTGTAATGCCAGGGCGACAGCGACTTGATCTGAATCCACCCCAACGGGAGCCCAAGTGGCTCCCGCTTTCATGAATAACCATTCATCCAACCCTACAATTTCAACGGCTATCATCGGTGTCACTCAAGCCCACGCGCAAAGCGACGATAACAGTAGGTAAACCGCTGCAATCAATGCTCAACAGAGATCAAACCACAATTGCATTCAAAATCATTTTAAATGAATAACTATTGACATAAATTGCATCGATATTTACAGTGCATTCATTCGCAGCCAACGCTGCCCCGATTTGATAACGATAAGAGAATACGATGATGAACAAGACCGTTGCCGCCCTCGCACTGACCACCCTCGCCCTGACCGGTTGTGGCGAAGAAACCAAGAAACAACAACTGATTGTCGGCACCAACGCCACCTTCCCTCCGTTTGAATACGTCGGTGGCGAAAGCGGTACTGAGATCCTCGGTTTTGATATCGACATCGCCAAGCAAATTGCCGCCGACGCGGGCAAAGAGCTGGTGATCAAAGACATGAAATTCGATTCGCTGATCGTGGCGCTGAACGCCGGCAAGATCGATATGGTGGCGGCAGGGATGACCATCACCCCAGAGCGGCAGCAAAACGCCGATTTCTCCAAGCCCTACTACGAAGCCACCCAATATGTGATCACCCAACAGGGTGTCAGCTTCAGCAGCAGTGAACAGCTGAAAGGCAAGAAGATTGCGGTGCAGCTGGGCACCACCGGCGACACCATCGCCCAAGAGCTAACCAGCGACGTCGCCTCGTTTAACAGCGGCTTTGAAGCGGTGATGGAGCTTTCCAACGGCAAAGTGGACGCGGTGCTGTTTGATGCCGCCCCAGCCAAAAACCTGATCGCCGGTAAGCCGCAACTGCAAGGCGCCCTGCTGGAGTTCAACCCAGAGTTCTACGGTTTTGCCGTGGCCAAAGGCAACAGCGAAATGCTGGCGCAAATCAACGCCACCCTCGACAAGATGCAAGCCGATGGCAGCTACAACGCGCTGCTGACCAAGCACATCAAATAAGGCGTTATTGGCTCCATGCAAGCTTTGATCGACTCGTTATTCACCCCCATCGGCAGCGATGGCATGATCGGTGGCCTTTTGATCCTTGAGGGTCTAAAGACCACCCTATTGGTGACCTTCGCCGCCACCCTGTTTGGTTCGATTCTTGGGGTGGCCGCCACCCTGATGAAGATGTCCGGCAAGTGGTATCTAAAATGGCCAGCGGATCTCTACGTCGGCGTGATTCGGGGGACGCCGGTGGTGATCCAGTTGGTGATCCTCTACTTCATCGTCCTCGCCTCGTTGGACGTTGATAAGATCACCGCCGCCATCATCGCCTTCTCGATTAACTCTGGCGCCTATATCTCGGAGATCATCCGCGCCGGCATTCAAGCGGTGGATAAAGGCCAAACCGAAGCCGCCCGCTCGCTTGGCTTATCGCAAAGTCAAACCATGGTCGAGGTGATCCTGCCGCAAGCGGTCAAGAACATCCTACCGGCGCTGGGTAACGAGTTTATCGTGCTGCTGAAGGAGACCGCGGTGATCGGCTTTATCGGTGGCGTTGATTTGATGCGCGCCAGCGAAATCATCCGCTCGCGCACCTTTGAAGATGTGGTGCCGCTGTTTACCTGTGCCGCCATCTACTTAGTACTGACCTACGGCTTCACCTTGCTGCTGACCCGGTTTGAAAAGAGATTGAAACAAAGTGATTAAAGTAACCAACCTGCACAAACACTACGGCAAGGTCGAGGTGCTTAAAGGCATCGATGAACACATCAAAGCCGGTGAAGTGGTCAGCGTCATTGGCCCATCCGGCTCCGGTAAAAGCACCTTCTTGCGCTGCTTAAACCTGCTGGAGCAGCCGACCGACGGTGACATCATCATCGAGGGCGAATCGATCACTGCCAAAGACGCCTGCGTTGATAAGCTGCGCCAGAAAGTCGGCATGGTGTTTCAGAACTTCAATCTGTTTCCCCATAAAACCGTTAAGCAAAACATCACCTTGGCACCAGTTAAGCTGGGGCTGCTAAACCAGACCGCAGCCGATGCCTTGGCGCTGGAGCTGCTGGGCAAAGTGGGGCTGGCAGACAAAGCCGAAGTCTACCCAAGCAGTCTCTCTGGCGGCCAAAAACAGCGGGTTGCAATTGCCCGAGCGTTGGCGATGAAGCCCGATGTGATGCTGTTTGATGAGCCAACCTCGGCACTGGACCCAGAGATGGTCGGCGATGTGCTGGATGTGATGAAAGATCTGGCGGAACAGGGGATGACCATGGTGATCGTCACCCACGAGATGGGCTTTGCTCGCGAAGTCTCCGATCGGGTGCTGTTTATCGATGGCGGCGTGGTGGTCGAAAACAGCGCCCCAGATGCGCTGTTCGACAGCCCTGCGCACCCACGTACCCAAGCGTTTTTAAGCAAAGTGCTGCGTTAAGTTAAGAGCGCTTATCAACGTCATCAAAGCCCCGATATTCGGGGCTTTTTGATGCGTTAGCTTAGTTGCCCCTTTTCAATCAGGAAGTCCACCAACACTCGCACTCGCCGCGCTTGCTGGCTGCGCTGGACAAAATAGAGATACAGCCCCGGCAGTTGATGCCAATGCTCGGGTAAAATCGGCACCAGCTCGCCGTTATCTAAATAGCGCTGCACCATCGGCGTTAGCAATTTACCCAGCCCCAAGCCTTTACGAACCGCATCGATCACCGCGTCGGTGTCGTTGACCACCAGCGCCGTCGGCAGCTCTAGGGTTAACGGCTGGCCATCGTTGCGCAGCACCGCCGGGGCGAACTGTTTGGACGCCAAGAAACGATACTGCACCAACTTGTGCTGCTTAAGCTCGTCGATGCTCTGTGGCATACCGCAGCGGCGAAGATAATCTGGCGAGGCAAACAGCGCGTCTTGCATCGGCGCGGTCAACTGCCGTGCCACCATCCCCTCGGCGATCCGATCCCCTAAGCGAATGCCCAGATCATGGCCCTCGGTGACGATATCGACGTCTTTATCCGAGACCGAAATTTCCAGTTCAATCTCTGGGTAACGCTGACAAAATTCAGCGTAAATTGGCTGCAAAAAGAATTGATAAACAAACCGTGGCAAGGTGATCGACACCCGCCCCGATGGCTGCTGACTCAGGTCTTGGACGCTCTCTAGGGCGAAATCCAACTGCTGCATCGGCACGGCGATCCGTTCGCGCAGCAACTGCCCGGCTTCGGTCAATTCAATCTTGCGGGTAGTGCGGCTAAACAGCGGCAGTCCTAATTGCTGTTCCAGCAATTTCAGCGAGTGGCTCACCGATGGCGAGGTCATCGACAGTTTGCGCGCCGCCGCGGCAATGCTGCCTTCGCTGGCAATCGCGCTAAACACGGTTAACTGGTTAAAAGTACTGCCTTTCATCGTCACGCCAATCAGTAAATATTCAATGCCGTTATTACATCCTAGCGGTTGCCATTGCGCTAGAGCGCGCCGCCGTTGATTTGGTAGACTTGGCGCAGTTTTAACCAAGCCAAAGCGAAGTCAGTCGGTGTTGTATCCAGTTAACGAGCTGTTTGAAACCATCCAAGGCGAAGGGGTATTTACCGGGGTGCCAGCGGTGTTTTTACGTCTGCAAGGCTGTCCGGTCGGCTGCTCGTGGTGCGACACCAAACACACTTGGGATAAGCACGACAGCGACCGCATCGAACTGGTCGAGGTATTAGCGAAAACTCAAGAATCACCGCGCTGGAGCAACAACAGCGCCGCGCAACTGCTGGCGCACTGCCTTGCTAACTATCACGCCCGCCACTTGGTGATCACCGGCGGCGAACCCTGCCTGTATGACCTGCGGCCACTGTGCGACGCCTTTACCGAGGCCGGTTTTACCACCCAGATTGAAACCAGCGGCACCTATCCGGTGTTAGCCAACCAGCAAACTTGGGTGACGGTATCGCCGAAGATCAATATGCGCGGTGGCCTTAAGATGGATCTTAGCGCGCTGCACCGTGCCAACGAAATTAAGCACCCAGTGGCGACTACAAAAGACATTGAACAGTTGGATGCGCTACTGGCCGACGCCGCCGCCAGCGGCGAAATCAACGCGCAGATATGTCTGCAACCCATCAGTCAAAAGCCCCGCGCCACCGAACTGGCGATCGCCACCTGCATCCAGCGTAACTGGCGCCTATCGGTGCAAACCCACAAATACTTGGGAATTGAATGAGCCAGTTTGCAGATATTAGTTGGCAGTTGTCAGTAACAGCCTTTAAGAGCGAGTTAAGAGCAGTTATTAGTTGGCAGTTTAGAAGCCAGTTTGCAGATATTAGTTGGCAGTAAATGCGAGTTAAGAACAGCTATTAGTTGTCAGTTGGCAGTAAGAGCAGTCGGTTCGGCAACAACCACAGCTCTGGCTCTGGCTTTTACTAAAAACTAATTACTGCCAACTAATGGCTACAAAATGCAAAAAACCAGCGCGGCGGCGCTGGTTTTGTCGTTTCAGATGGCTGTCGGTTTAGCCGCGAAAGCGGCGGATAAGAGCAAGGCCGATGATCGCGAGGCTCCACATCCCCATGCTGCCACCACTGCTGCTTTGCTGTTGGGGTGGCGCTACTGGCTCTGGCTCTGGCTCTGGCTCTGGCTCTGGTTCCGGCTCTGGCTCTGGTTCCGGCTCTGGCTCCGGTTCTGGCTCCGGCTCCGGTTCTGGTTCCGGTTCTGGTTCCGGCTCTGGTTCTGGCTCTGGTTCCGGCTCTGGCTCATTGCCGGTGAGGTTGATGACGTAATCGTAGATCTCGTGTTGTTCGCCGGAAATTCGATATTGGTCACCGTTGGTTGGCATCACCATCGAGCAGAACTCACCCGCTGGCAAAATCTCAGTGCAAGTCCCTTCTGGGGTTGGTTGCAGTGCAATGTCATTCAGGCTGAGGTTTTGAATGTAGACGCTTTGGCCGCCGGCAGCAGTGCCTGGGAAGCCTAGGCCATCGACAAAGGCGTAAAAGCCCGACTGCATCGCCCGAGTCCATGACACCTGAAAACTCGACCCAACGTAGTTGTCACTGAACTTGTCGTTGATGTTGCTGCCCGCATAGTGGGTGCCAACGATCTGTTCAACGCCGTCGATGTTCATGGTGTATGAACCACCGGAGTCGCCGCCTTGAGTGCTGGAATCGCCGTCAGGGCGCACGAAAGCGGTGTAGTGGCGAGTCCATTGGGTTTGGTCGTGGATTAAATGAACGCGGCGACCGTGACAGAAATCAGAGTCAGGGTTGCCGGAGGCGGTTACGTTTTCGCAAATCTGCTCGCTGTAACCAAAAACATCGATCCGGTAAATCTCACCTTCCATCAGATGCAGTCCGGTGATCTGGCCGTCCGGTGCGCTTAGGCCCCAACCGTAAAACTTAAAGCGCGAGCCAATATCCATCGGGGATTCGTCGCTAAAGTAAAACGGGGTGTAGGCGTTGACGTCAAACCGCTGGTGTTTGACCATTTTGTGATCCATCCACGCCTGAGTGTCCTCGTAACCATCAGTAGTGGTGTAAAAACCATAAATCGGGGTGTTGTAGGTGACATCAACCGCGTTATATAGCCGCACAGCGTCGGCGCAGTGAGCGCTGGTTTTGGTTACCCATGGGTTAACAAGGGTTCCGGTGCAGCTGCTGGTTGGCGAGGTGTACCGACGGTGATTCTGGTAATCGTCTTGCTCCAGCGGGGTGCCCACGGAAACCTGAGTGGTTGGTGGCAGAGGCTGGGCGGTTGCGGTGGTGGCTAAGCCGATAGCAACCGCGCTGGCGAGTAAATTGGGGTTAAACATTCCTTGTGTTCCCTATGCGGTACATCCGGTACCGACGCTCTGGTGAATGGCAGTCACCAGCTTATAAAGTCACTTGCGGATTCACAATCCTGAAACCCAAATCAAGAAAAAAAGCATCGATATATCTGAAAGTTAACCCCATTTGTAAAATTTTCATCTAGCGCTATCGACCAACGTTTTAGGGAAAACGCGCAACCTAGCCAGCTGATAGTTAATCGTCGCCTTTAACAGCGAGTTAAGAGCAGCTATTAGTTGGTAGTTGTCAGTAAGAGCGAATGAAAAGCAGTTAATAGTTATTAGTTGGCAGTAAGAGCGAGTTAAGAGCAGCTATTAGTTGTTAGTTATCAGTAAGAGCAGTCGGTTCGGCGACAACCACGGCTCTGGCTCTGGCTTTTACTAAAAACTAATCACTGCCAACTAAAAGCTCTCAGAAAACTAATGACTACTAACTGATAACTTTCAGAAAAAAACCAGCGCCGCAGCGCTGGTTTGGTCGTTTCAGGCTTACCACCCTATTTGGCTTTGCTTAGCTGAATGCCGCGGCGGATCAACAACGCTTCGGTGGTCGGTTGTTGGCCTCGGAAACCTTCATAGGTGGTCATCAAGTCTTGGCTGTTGCCCATCGACAAGATGCTGTGGCGGAAGTGATCGCCCTGCTCGCGGGTTAAACCGCCGCTGTCGCGGATATGGGCAAAAGCATCAGCGGCCAAAATCTCACTCCACAGGTAGGCGTAGTAACCGGCGCTGTAGCCACCAGCGAAGATGTGGCTGAAGTAGCTGGATTTGTAGCGTGGCGGAATGGCGCTGATGCGGATCCCATGCTTGGCCAACGCTTGCTGCTCAAAGGCCTCAATGTCATCGACTTTGAAATCGGTGCCAACGCTGTGCCACTCCATATCCAGCAGTGCTGAAGAGAGGTACTCCAAGGTATCAAACCCTTGGTTGAACTTGCCCGCCGCCAGCACTTTCTCTAGCAGTTCCGCCGGGATCGGCTCGCCAGTTTGATAGTGCTTAGCGTAGTTGCCAATCACCTCTGGATGGTAGGCCCAATCCTCTTGGAAGGTGGATGGGAACTCGACAAAGTCGCGGGACACGCTGGTGCCCGCCAAGCTTGGGTAGGTAACGTCAGAGAACAAGCCGTGCACCGCGTGGCCAAACTCGTGGAACATGGTGGTGACGTCATCAAACGCCACCAACTGCGGCTCGCCTGCGGCGGCCTTGGGAATGTTCATCACGTTGACGATCACCGGCAGCTCGTTTTGCAGCTTGTTCTGGCCAACAAAGGCGTTCATCCAAGCGCCGCCGCGTTTGCCTTCACGGGCAAAGTAATCGGCGACAAACAAACCCACCGGGCTGCCATCGGCGTTGAAGATCTCAAACACACGGACATCGTCGTGATAACCCGGCAGCTCTGGCCGCTCTTTAAAGCTGATGCCAAACAGGCGGTTCATGGTGAAGAACACGCCATCTTGCAGCACCCGTTCAAATTCGAAGTACTGCGCCACTTCGGCGTTATCCAACTGGTACTTAGCGGCGCGCACTTGCTCGCCGTAGTAGAACCAATCCCACGCTTCCAGTTCGTGGTTAACCCCCTGCGCCGCCATCAAGGCGGTGATCTCCGCCGCTTCTGCTTCGGCGTTGGCAATCACCTGCGGCACCATGCTGCCCAGCAGTTCAAATACCGCTTCGGGCTTCGCGGCCATCTGGCTTTGCAGTTGGTATTCGGCCCAGTTGCTGTAGCCAAACAGCGCCGCTTTTTCGGCGCGCAGCGCGGCGATTTCGGTCGCGACCTTGGTGTTATCAAACTCGCCGCTGCTGGCACGTTCCGCCGAAGCGCGCCAGATCTGCTCGCGCAGAGCGCGATCGTCGATGCTGCTTAGGTAGGACTGACGGGTGGTGTTGACCAGCGGCAACAGGTAGCCCGGCTTGCCCGCTTGCTCGGCGGCGGCTTTAGCACTTCCAATCTCTGCTTCGCTTAAGCCCTGTAGGCGCGCCACATCGGTCACTTCAATGGCATCCGCTTGGCTGGCTTTTAAAACGTTTTGGCCAAACTCGGTGGTCAGGCTCGACAGCTGCTTGTTGATCTCCCGCACGCGGGTTTGCTGCTGCTCGGTCAGGCTAGCACCGGCTTGCTCGAACCGCTGCTGATAGACCTCGACCAAGCGTTGCTGCTCTGGATTCAGATCTTGGCTGTTGGCCGCCACTTGGCCGAAGCGTTGATACAGCTTGGGGTTGAGCATGATGTTGTCTTGCTGCTCGCTGTAGAGCGGGCTTACTTTGGCCATCAATGCCAAGCGCTCTGGGGTGCCGGCACTGGAGCCCAAGTTATACAAAATGCTAAGGCCACGGCCGAACAGGGCGCCGCTGCGCTCCAGCGCTTCAAGGGTGTTGGCAAAGGTGGCCGGCGCTGGGTTATTGGCAATGGCCTCGACCTGCGCCAACTGCTCGGCCATGCCAGCCATGATCGCCGCTTCGACATCAGCATCGCTGATCTGATCAAACGGTGGCAGTTGGTATGGCAGGGTGCTGGCGAATTTCAGCGGGTTGCTGTCAGGCAGCGCCGTCACTTCTGGGACGGTTACATCAATCAATGAGGGTGTCATGGTGCGCTCTTCTACTACGTGGTCATCCAGACCGGAACAGGCACTGAGCGCCAGTACGACACCGGTCGCTAACAGTGATTTTTTCAACATTCCGTTGCTCCTTGCGGGAGAGTGGTTGCAGGCTGTTGCTGCGAATTAGAATTACTAGGGCGTGTTGACCTTTGCCGAATATTTTTGCGCCCATTATTGGCCACTTTTGACAGCAAATTGAACTTGGTCGGTTAATTTTATGTTCGATGGTCACGAAGGGGCGCCTTGCAGGGTCGGTCTAGCAGCTGTCACTCTTCGTCATACGATTTCGACGTAGAGCCCTGATTTTGATTTCAGAAGAGAGGGCCTTCAATCGCAATCCTCAATTGACAGCCGCTATCCTCGACCAAATTCTGAACATCAAACGTCAACACGCCCTAGCTTACGCCAACTCGATCGCTACGGTAATGGCTTGGCGATCGCCTTGGTAACAAACTGTGGCAATGACGCCATCGCTTGCAGCTTGCCCTGTATTGGCGGCCATTGGCAGCAGAAATATCCGCCATTGCAAGATGCTACCGGCAACCGTAGCGATCGACAGCGGCTATATTCGCACAATGAGATACAGAAATTTGTGGCGATTTGCGGTATGGTTCGCCACCTGCAAATTTCCCTGTCTGTGATTGATCGATAGCCGCAATGAACCAGCCGATCTCTGCCCCGCTGGCCAGCGCCGTCAGCGCCGCCGAATTTCATGTGCTGCGACTGTTGCCGGGCCAAGAACTGCTCAGTGCGCTGCAGCAATGGCTTGAACAGCAGCCGTTTGACGCCGCCTTTATTGCCAGCGCCGTCGGCAGTTTAAGTGTTGCCTCGCTGCGCTTTGCCGCCCAGGAACACCCTTGCGTTATCGACAAACCGTTTGAAGTGCATGCCTTAAGCGGCACCCTTGATCGCACCTGCCCACATCTGCACATCAGCTTAAGCGATGGCCAAGGGCAGATGATCGGTGGCCATCTAATGCCCGGCTGCATTGTCCGCACCACCTTGGAACTGGTGATTGGGGTGTTGCCAAGCCTGCACTTTGGCCGTGCCCCTTGCCCGCACTCGGGCTACGACGAACTGACTGTTACTTATAAAGAAGATTAATCCTGATGAGCTCTACCCTATTTTCCAACCGCAACCTAAGCCTGATGGCGGTAGGTATCGCCATCAATATGACCGGTGGCCAACTGGTGTCGCTGCTGAATCTGCCGTTTCTGTTTTTAGACTCGGTTGGCTCGCTGATCGTGGCGCTGTTGGCTGGCCCTTGGGCGGCGCTGGCCACTGGCTTAACCACCAACCTGTTGTGGGGGCTGATCAGCGGCCCGATCGCCGCGGCCTTTGCACCAGTGGCCGGAGTGATCGGCTTAGTGGCTGGGATCTGCGCTCAGCGCGGCGGCTTTCAATCGCTGCCAAAAGTGCTGCTGAGCGCGCTCGCTATCACCATCGCCCTGACGCTGGTGGCAGCGCCTATTCGCGGTTACCTGTTTGGCGGTGCCACCGGCAGCGGCACCGATCTGGTGGTGGCTTACCTCACCGCGGTTAGTGACAGCTTGCTGCAATCGGTGGCGATCACCGTGGTTGGCGCCAACTTGGTAGATAAAACCCTGTCGGCGCTGCTGGCGTGGCAGTTAGTGCGACGCTTGCCTAAACGCACGCGCCAGCAATTTCCCGACGCCGCCGCCGTTGAATAAACTGCACCCCTTTAGCGGCTTCTGTTGGTGGCTGTGGTTTAGCGTCAGCGTGTGGTTGCTGCCGCTAGGCTATCTGCAACTGGCAGCGGCGCTGCTGCCACTGGCGCTGCTACTGAGCGACCGTGACGGTCGCCAGCGCTTGGGCTGGCTGCTGCGGTTGCTGCTGCCGCTGGCGCTGGGACTGTGGCTGATCCACAGCCAGATCATCGGTTACTGGCTCGGCCATACCAATCAGTGGCATTGGCCGTGGCCGGCAACCGAACTGTGGTTGCAGATCGCCTGCTGTTTGCTGGCGGCGCAGTTATGGCTGCGCCATTGCCCAATCCCCAAACTGGTTAACGCGCTGCTTAGCAGTCGCTTACCGGCAACCCTCAGTTATCTGTTGGCGGCGCCGCTGCTACTGATCGATCCGATCCAACGACAACTGCAGCAAATTCGGCTGGCGCAATTGGCACGCGGGGTACCGCTGGATGGCAATCTGTGGCAGCGCTTAACTTCGCTGCCGATGATGTTGCTGCCGCTGCTGGCGGGATTGCTTAATGGCGTTAGCCAACGGGGCGCGATGCTAGAGATGCGCGGCTTTCGCCGCTTGCCGCAGCGTAGTCCGTGGCAAGCACCGGCAGATTCAAGCGCCCAGCGCAGGCTGCGGCGACTGCTGTTGCTCGCTATCCCAGTGCAACTGGCGGCGGCGCTGCTATGACCTTAATCACTAAGCAACTGCAACTGGATCACCATGGCCGCGCCATCGGTCCAATTAGCTTGACGCTGGCACGCGGCCAGTGGTTGTTGCTGGCCGGAGGCAATGGCGCAGGCAAAACCTTGTTGTGTCAGGCGCTGGCCGGTTGGCTGCCACAACTGACGCCACTGCCTTGCGCTGGCGAATTACAATTTGCTGAGCATAACCTGCTGGCCAATGCGCCGGTACCGCTGGCAGTGCAACTGCTGCAAGCCGCACCACAATGGAGCGGCTGCGCCTTCAACGTCGCCGATGAGATCGCCTTTGGCCTAGCCAATCAGCAGTTGCCACTGGCCGAGATCGAAGCGCGCATCGACCACAGCTTAACCCTGTGCCAATGCCACCATCTGGCCGAACGCCATCCGGCCGAACTGTCTGGCGGCGAATCACAACGGGTGGCGCTGGCCTGCGCCTTAGCGATGCAGCCACAACTGCTGGTGCTTGACCAAGCCTTTAGCCGCTTAACCCCAGCGGCACACAGCGAACTGCTGTCGATGCTTAAGCAGCAAAGCCAGCAGACCCAGATGACGGTGATTGTTGCCGAGATGGCGCTGCAACCGACTCTGCCACTGGTGGATCAGGTGCTGTTATTGCGCGCCGGTCAAGTCGTAGCCCAAGGCACGCCCTGCGCGCTGCTGCCACAGTTACTTAATCAGCTAAATTGCAGTGACGCTTGGCAAGCGTTAGCCCGCGCGCTGGCGCAGATGCCGCAATCACCGCCGTGGTTGCCGCTAAGTGATCCGCAGCTGATACGCTGGTTTCAGGAGCACCCGGATGCTATCGATTAAGCAGTTACGCTTTGCTTGGCTAAACCAAGCCGATGACTGTCTGCAACTGGATAATCTGACGGTGGCCGCTGGAGAACACATCGGCATTGTTGGCAACAACGGTGCCGGTAAGTCGACCCTGCTAAAACTGCTGGCGGGCTTATTAAAGCCCAGACAGGGGCAGATCCAATGGCACAGCCAAACGCTGGCGACTCTATCCGCCCGCGAACGCTGCCAGTTGGTGGGCATCTTGCTGCAAGAGCCAGAGCAGCAGTTGCTCTACAGCGACATCGCCAGCGAAATTGGTTTGGTGCTGCGACAACAGCGGCTCAGCCGAGACGCCATTGCCACCCGAGTCAACGCGGTTATCAGCCAACTGGGACTCAGCGATGTTGCCGAGCAGCACCCGCTCGATCTGGACGCCGGCCAACGGCGGTTGGTCACGCTGGCTGGGGTGTTGGTCGCCGAACCGGCACTGTTGCTGCTGGATGAACCGAGCCGCGATTTTGATCGTCACCATTTAGCGCTGCTAGAGCAGCAGTTGGCGGCGCAACAGCAGCAAGGGCGTTGCATCATCAGCATCAGCCACGATCTGGATTTTGTCGCCCGCAATTGCGATCGCGTTTGGCACCTCGACCGAGGCCAGTTGCTGGCTTGCGGTGAACCAATGCCAACGCTGTCACATCCCAGTTTGCAACAAGACACTATGCTAGCGGCACCGACCCTGTGGTCGCTGCGGCGGCAACTATCACCCCATTTCGACAAAGGCTAAGCCATGACTTCAATCCTACTGGTGGCTCACGACAGCCCCTACGGCACCGAAAAGCTGTACAACGCGCTGCGCATCGCCTTGGCAATGCAAGAGCACGCCAAAACCCCGATTCAGCAGCGGTTGTTCCTGATGTCCGATGCGGTTTTTGCCGCGCTGTCTGGCCAGAACACCCCAGATCTGAGCTATCACATCGGCCAGATGCTGGAGATCCTGCTGGCGCAGGGGGTTGAGATCCAGATGTGCAAAACCTGTGTCGAAGCCCGTGGTGTTAGCCTTGAGCGCTGCATCGACGGGATTGAGATTGGCACCCTAGTGACCCTGACCGATTGGACTCTCAACAGCGATAAAGTAATTCACATTTAAGGTATCAACTAATGACCGTAAAACTGACTGAATACAGCCACGGTGCGGGCTGTGGCTGCAAAATCTCGCCGAAAGTACTCGACAGCATTCTGCAATCCAATCTGCCGGAGTTTCATGATGAGCAACTGATCGTCGGCAACGCCAGCCGCGATGACGCGGCGGTGTACGCCTTGAACGACGAGATCGGCATCATCAGCACCACTGATTTCTTTATGCCGATCGTTGACGATCCGTTCACCTTTGGACGGATTGCTGCCACCAACGCCATTAGCGACATCTACGCCATGGGCGGTACGCCAATGATGGCGATTGCAATCTTTGGTTGGCCAATCAACAAACTTTCGCCAGAAGTTGGCCAGCAGGTGATTGAAGGTGGCCGCGCCGCCTGTCGCGATGCTGGGATCATGCTGGCTGGTGGCCACTCGATCGATAGCCCAGAGCCGATCTTTGGTCTGGCGGTGACCGGCCAAGTGCTGCTGAAACAACTGAAGCGCAATGACCAAGCCAAAGTGGGCGATACCCTGTACCTGACCAAACCAATTGGCATCGGCATTCTGACCACCGCCCAAAAGCAGAAAAAATTACTGGATGAACACAGCCAGATTGCAGTGGAAGCGATGTGTCAGCTTAATAAAGTGGGCGCAGAACTGGCCAAGATCGACGGCGTTAACGCCATCACCGACGTCACCGGCTTCGGGCTGGCGGGTCACTTGATCGAAGTGTGCCAAGGCGCGGATCTGACTGCCGAATTAGACTTCGACGCGATCCCGATGCTACCGCAGGTAGCCAACTACTTGGCCCAGGGCTGCATCCCCGGCGGTTGCAACCGTAACTTCGACAGCTACGGCCACAACCTACCAGAGCTAAGCGCCGACCAGCGGGCGATCCTGTGCGATCCACAAACCTCCGGCGGCTTGTTGATCGCCGTTGCCGATGACGCCAAAGCCGAGCTGGAAGCCACCTTAGCCGCCAACGGCATCGCCATCCATGCGATCGGCAAGCTGGTTACCGCCGAAGACAAACGAGTGCGGTTGATCTAACGCTAGCCTAATGGGTAACTGAAAAGAAAACAGCGAGCATCGGCTCGCTGTTTTATTCGGCTAGCTCCCAAAGGAGTCACGGTTTCTACTACAACTGATAGCTAATAGTCAGCATCAACTGATGAGCATTGTAGTTGTGGTCTAGGTTGCCTAGGTAAGGCGAACCAGTACCAACATTGGCGTAGTCGGTCTCTTCAAAACGTTCATAACGGTATTCCAACCGTAATCCCATTTTAGGGTTAAGCTGATGATCACCGTACACGGTAATGCTGTGGCTGATTGCGAAGTAGTCATCGTAAGGGGTTTGGATCCCTTGCTGTACCACGGTATCGCTCGCCGAATCACTGTAAAGGTAATCGACACCAATCGCCGTGTCTGGACGCCATTGGTAATCGGCACCCGCTCCTAGGTACAGAAATTGATCTTCCACCTCTGCGGTCCAGTTGGCATTGCCGCCATTACTGCTGCCCGCTTGATCGGTATTGATCCATTGCATACCACCAAACGCCTGCAACTTTAGCTGTTGTTTGTGATAACTCAGCCCCAAGTCATAGCCGTAGTCTTGGCCTTCAGTTAAGCCAATTTCAGTGTCGCTGTAATCGTCCTTAGCCCAGTGACCCTTAAGGTCGACAGCCACGTTAGCCATTGGCGTATGGATAACATTAAACTCAGCGACGATACGATCGCGATCGGCCAGATTATAACGGCGCAACAAGGCGTTATCTTCGCCAGACAACAAACGGTCAGCGTCAATTTTCGACATATCTCGATGGCTGTAACCGCCTTTTAAGGCAATGTCCCAGCGTTCGAACTGAGTGATCTTTAGCTTGATATCAGCGCTGTGATCTTGAGTCTCTTCCTTATCCCATCCGTGAGCATGACGTTGTTTCTGCTCGAACTGGTAATCGGCATTCAGGCGGTAGCCGCTAGCGATGCGATAACTGCTACCAACGTTGGCCCGGGTCGAGGTGGTATCGATCAGCGCATAATCCTCTAGCTCGCCGGTCAGCGGATCGGCCACCAAGTTCGGACCGCTAACTATCGTGGAGCGGTTGTCGCGATCAGAGTAATCAAAGCCGGCCCGCAGACGCAGTTGGTTATTCACCAAGGTGCTGTAATCGAGATTAATATCTAGCGTCTTAACTTCACCATCGAATGCGGTGACCGATGGATTGGCAACCAGATCAGCACGTTGATTCATCTGACCACTGACAATTCGACCCGCGATATTCGATACCCCAAACTGATAACTGCCGTTCAGCATTAGCTGGTAGGCATCGTTACTTGGCGCATTGGTTAAGGCGTTTTGATAACCGTTGAAATCGATCGCCGTACCAAGGTCGTTGCTAAAGTCGGAATAAAGGTAGCTAACCCCAGTAAACCAGTTGCTGCCACTGAGGCTAGCGCCAGCACGATAGCGATCGGTATGCTGATTAACCGGTGCCAGCACGTTAGTTGGGGTCATCCCCGCAATTGAAGCGCTGCGAGTACCAGTTTTATTTTCACGCTGGAAATCCGCGTAGGTTTCAACCTCGCCAACGCTGGCTTGCAGCGCGGCACCAAAACGCTCTCGTGTAAGTTCAAGATCTTGGTTTTGGCCATGGCCTAAATCAATCAACTCTCCCCCGACGTAGGCGTAGGGGGAGAATGCCTGTGCATTAACGTGGCGATATTGGGCGTAATCCAACTGCACCATGGCAGCGTCGGACTTGCCGGCGCTAATGGTGGCGACGCCATGCTCGCTACCTAAGTTATAAGCATCGAAACTGGCTTGATGACCGGCACGCTGATAATCCAGATCCGCATCCAAGCCATAGGCAGCCCCATCGTCAAAGCCATTAAAATGATTAGCGGCGTGATCAGCAGCAGCTTCCACCACGCCCAAGCTGGCGGCAACCTGTCCGGTTAATCCTTCATTGATGTCACAGCGCTTACACTGCCACTTTTCCAGATTAATTTTGCTGGTATTAGCATTCGCCAAGCCATAGTTCGCCGAGGCAGTTGCAGAGAACCCCAATAAGGCCAAGGTAATTAAGTTGAGATGAATCTTCATCGGTGCTCTCCTTAGCGACCTAGTGGGATGGCGTGCTGACCCATCATGGGTGAGTTACTGCCATGAATCTGACTGTGGCAGTTAAGGCAACTTTTCCCGGCGGTCATTACATCGGCACCAGAGTTAAACAGTGGATTACCGTTGTGGGCACTGGCGTGACAGCTTTGGCACAACTGTGGGGCACGGCGTTGCAGCAGATCATCATTCACACTGCCATGCGGTGTATGGCAGCTAGAACAGTCTTCCATTACCGGCTGGTGCTCTTGTAGGAACGGACCACGTTTTTCGGCGTGACACTGGTAGCAATTGTCATTGATGGTAGTGCTGGTTAATGCTGCTTCAGTCAGCGAACCGTGGGGGTTGTGGCAACTAGAGCAGGTCATCCCAGCCCAATCCATCGGGTGGGCACTACGTTTGTGCATATCAGCCCCTTGGCGGGTATGACAGTTGGTGCAGGTTTCCACTTCGGTAGTGGGATCTAAGATCGCGTCTTTAGCCACGTGTACTTGGTGGCAATCCGCACAGGCGATCTCTTCCAAGTTGTGGGTAGAGGCGTGCCACGCCATGCGCTCTTCACCTTGGTGGCAAGAGAGACACACCGAATTTTGCTTAACCGCCGACAGTGGTGAGCCTTCGCCAAAGACAATCATCGGCTCTTTACCGCCACGATTATGTTTACCCATTGGCCCGTGACAGGCTTCGCACTGCAACCCAGCCATTGGGCTATTAGGATTATCAACTCGGCCATGCACGCCATCAAAAAGGGCTGAAACCTTAGCTGATTTTTTATGACACATCAGACAGTTATCGGCACCTTGTTTGGAGTAGGCGCCATCGGCAAATTTTTTATCAAGCACCGCTTCGAATTCGGCCTGGTCCATGTGCTGCCATTTACCAGCAGCCATTACCGGACTGGCCAAACTTAGCGCACATAAGGCACTGCCAAGCAGAGCGGCAATTAGGGATTTCTTAGGCATTTTTTGAGCCCTTTAGAACAATAAAAAGGGGGGAGAAATTCCCCCCCTATGCTTAATCAGAATTGGGAAAAGTGGTGATCAGACATTTTGCCTTTGCCATGACAATTAGCGCAGGTTTCAGCACTGCTGGCATTGTCCAACAGCTGGTTGAGAACCGCCCCTTTACCGCTCATGTGCTCGCCAACCGTACCGTTGCTATTTTGCATTTGTGCCGCAAAATCATGGCATGAACCACAAGTCGCAGCCCACGGTGAGCTGTAGAGCCCACCACTGGTCGCCAGCGGCGTCTTGTCATCGAACGAGTCCACATTGAAGCTGGTATGGCACTGGCTGCAATCTGAAACGATCGCTTGAGATTTATGCGTCTTATGCAGCTTCATCTCAATCGCGCCCATATTGGCACCACCGGCATAAGTACCGTGGGTGTTATGACAGGCGGCGCAATCACCCACTTGCATCTGCTGGTTAAAGGTAAAACCAGCATGATGGCTCTCTTCGACAAAGCTATTATGAATTTGGAAGGTTTCACCATGGCAGGTCGCACAGCTATTGCTATCAACCGAGTCATAGTGACGCGACTTTAACGTCACCCCTTCCATCGCCACGGTCGCCGCAGCGGAATCAATCGAGATGTAGGTATCGTGTTCGCCACATGGCACAAATGCCCCATCTGCGGCACAGAAGCGAATACCAGCAATCACCAACGCCGTTTCTTGGGCATACTCACCCGCAAGCATTTGACTGAATGAGGTAGCAATGGTGCCCGCTTCGGTGAGGTAGTTAGCGATGCTGTCGTCACCATTACCACGTACGGCTAATTTACGTTTGTTACCGTAATTGAGCTGAGTCGCTTGCGGATTAACGTTGCCGATGACTTCCACGAAATCCAAAGAGTCGGCGTAGTCATTGGCATCAACCTTGGCACCGTTAGCATCGAACAATTGCAAGGTCGCGGTAACGTCACCGTTGGCGGCGGCGGTTAATGACAACTGGCTAGTAAGCGATTGGGCCGCTTGCTTATCCAGATCCAAATCACCAACGTGGATTGCGGTGATCTCATCCACCGAGTGGCAGGCGGCACAACTGGTGTTATCGGTCTGATTAGCTAAATGCGACAGATGGATGATGGCGCCACTGTCAGCATAACCGTCGTTGTGACAACCAGAGCAGGTCTGTTTGGTTGGTACTCGATTCCAGTTATTTGCTTCTGCCAATTGTTCATCGGCAAGGTGACAGGTACGGCAATCGTTATTCAGCAGCGCTTCTGCAGCAACACCATCGTACAGGTTGCCTTTGCTGTCGCTAAAGCTGTGGCTGTCATTGTGAATGGCGTGTACCAAATGCTGGAAGCTGGCACGCTCATCCTGCATGCTGGTTTCGTTATGGCAGCTTGCACAGGTTTCCACTTCGAAGAAGCCACTGTGACGGCGGGCAATCGGCTCTGCTGGGTTATGACACTGTTCACAGGCCACCTGTGAAACCACCTGTTTGGTGTAACCGGCATTACCACCAGTACCACTGAAATCTAAGCTGATCTCTTGATGCGGTACCTCAGTTCCACCCGCTAACGTGACGGCATTGGAGATGATGTTATAGCGCTGAGTCAGACTGGCGTCGTTCTCCAATCCAGCCAGGCTAAAGGTGTAAGTACCATCGCCATTGTTGCTGTACTCAGTAAAGCGGCCGTTACTGGCCCAGCGAGCCGAGTCACCACTGCTGGCATACCCTTGCGGATACAGTTGATACTGGCGCAATTGCAGCGCAGTTAAGCCAACAACCGCGAGATCTTCCTCGTTAGTCGCTAACACTGTTACTTCGGTTACGCCATCAACTTGTTTGATGTCGGTAATGGCCAGATGCAGTTCAGTAATGACCTCAGCAGGTTCACCCCCCGGGCGCCCTGGCTCTCCAGGGTTACCATCGCTGCCGCCACAGGCCGTCAAGCCGGTGGCAATGGCCGCAGCCAGCAAGGTTAGGCGCCAATTTTTTTGATTTTTTTTCATCATCGTTATTACTTGTAAAGAAAGATGAAGCCGACCGAGCTCATCCAGCTTTAATGCCAGTTAGGCACCGGGTGAATTATCAGTCAGCAAAAAATGCCAATTGAGTCGGGGAGGAACACTCCCCTTCTCTGAATTAACGGATAACCTTATTGATGCCCATGAGAAGCCATAATGCGCTCTGGGCTATGACAGGTGGCACAGCTTTCTTGTTGGCTGGCTGCAAGTGCCTCAACCTTAGTGGCAGCATCTAGTACGCCACCATTGCCTTCAATGTGTGCTCGGGTGGACTCTTTGAACCACGGATCGGTTGGGCGGTGACAAGTTAAACAAGCACCAGTATCGGACGATGCCCAAACCGCTTCACCGGCTTTGTTAACCTCTTGCCAAGCGCGATCAGTCGCCCTACCAAGGGTAATCCCGACCAGTTCACCAGTGCTCTTATCTACCGCGTGACAGGTCGCACAGTCCGATTTTAAGACCGTGCCGGACTCTTTCAGGTAGTGACCATCAGCCTTGTGGGCCTTATAAGCAAAGCTGGTTGGAACATTACCGCCCCACGCGTTCAGCCCTTTATCTGGGGTGTGGCAAGCTTGGCAGTTAACCCCGTTATCGTAGTGCTCGATCTCTTGATTGTGGCAGCCCAAACAGCTTGCTTCGTCAATGATCAAACGACGCTTATCGGCAGTGGCGGCCTCTGGCTCTTGAATGGTCTTGCTGCCATCCCATTTAAAGCGCAGTGGGGCACTTTGGATGTAGGCGTAATCACTGCTGGTAACGAAGTCTGTATCGCCTGCAGTAACGGTGCACTCGGTCGCTTCAATCACCGGCCGGCCTTTACCGCCAGAGGTAAAGCAAGTGGCCACACCGGCATACAGTTCAACATTAACCCCATCAAGATCGGCAGGCAGCGCTAATGACAAGTTTTCACTGCTCACACTGAATACGCCATTTTGGTAAGTGGTGTAGTCGGTATTGCGCAGTTTTAAGCCACGATCGCTGTATTTGCTGCCATCGGTGTAAGCGGGGTAATCTTGATCAACGTTCCATGAGAAGTAGATGCTGGATTGGGCATAGGCACTTGGATTAGCAATGTGCTTATCCGACAACGCAGTGCCGTTTTCATCCAGAATTTGCACATCAAAAGTCAGTACGTTTTTACTGCCGTTGTTGCTGATTTGAATATTGCTAAATTTAGCGCTGTATTTCTGGCTGCTCAGGTAAGGCTTCATCGCGTCGGCGTGAGCTTCTTCGGCACCACGGCCATAACCACCCACGGTATGGCAGGCGACACAATCGGCATTATCTTCTGAGTGCCACTGTTTTGGCACAAGCGTATGACAAGAGATACACGCTTGATTGCTGTTATCCGCTAAGAACAGATCGGCGTTAGCAGGGACGTTTTCGCCTTCAGTGGTATGACACGCACTACAGTCTGCGGCTGGGTTTTGCGGATAAGCCAGAGTGCCATAGTCATGAACACTGCCTTTGTAGCCAATGATTTTGTATGGCGCCGCTATTTTGCTACCAACCACTTCACCGGCATCATTTTCGTTTTCAACGTAAATTTTACGATCTTCGCCACGGTGAATAGCGTGGATCATGTAACCCCACTCAATGCTATTGCCACTTTCTGGATCGGCGGAGGTCGCGGTATGACAGGCGGCACAGTTTTCTATGTCGATGCGTTTACCGCCGTGGAAGGCCAGGCTGTCTGGCTGGTGGCAAGCGTGGCAGCTATCAAGACTCACAACATCACGGGTTTGGATATTGTCGGTACTTCCTGTTGCAGGTTGCCACTCATGATGAGCGTTTACTACGATACCGTTAGCAAGCGCCAACTCCAGCGTCGCACGTTGAGTAAATTCAGCGTTATATGCCACTTTTACCGGGCTAGTGACATTCATGATGTCAACTTGGTAAGTGTAGCTATAACTGCCATCACCATGATCAACTAGGCAATCACCGGCGCAATTTGCTGCCGATTCAACCATTGCTTGGGTCGCGGATTCGAGTGGCGTTAGATGTGAGGTATCTTCCGGAAGCGTCCCTAGTTTGACTTCTTTATTAAGGTAGGACTGCCACTGGAAGTTACCATCAGAAACTTCCGTTAACTGGGCAATACCAAAACTGAGCCCATCCTGCTTGGTCAAGCCGACCAGTTTTACACCATTACCGTCTGTTAACTTAAACTGAATGGTGACTTTATTGCCTTCCAGTTTGGCGCTACTAAAACGGGCTTGTACCGTTTTAGCGTCATGCACGTCCTTGCCAATAAAGCCATTTTCGCCACTGGCACCATCTCTGCCATCGCTGCCGCCACAAGCGCTTAGACCAAGCACTAATAGACCGGCGCTAAGTAACGCCTTATAAGTTTTATTTAAGTGAAACTTTTTCATCATCACGGCTTCCCCCCTTAAATGGGTCAATAATTAGCCCCAATTAACCGTAGCGACATAGATACCCATGAAGAGGTAGCCGATCAAGTTGGCTACTTCATAGTCTGAATCAAGATCACAACAACTCACTTATTCATTGTCATTGAAGACACATTCGACATTAACTCGTCTGCGAAAATGACTCACCGCAAACTTGCTTGCAATTTAATTAGACTTAATTCAGGGAAAGGCTTAATTGATTAAACTTGCAAAAAATTCACACTTTACCTTGCACACACACAAAGCAAAAACAAGATAATTTTCATCAATAAATACAACACATAAGTCAACGATACCGAACAAACTCTGCGACCAAAAAACACAAAACCAGGCAACACATAAAAGCCAACAACTCAGCAATTCTTACACCTTGCCGCCACACAATATTTACAATCACAAAGACAACAGCTTACTTTAGATACACATTCATCAATGCCTGAATTTTATATTTAGGCTGCGCTCTCACATCAGAATTTAAATCGGTAGATATTTACATTCACCGTTTCAGTACAGCTAATCAACCAAACTATATAGAGCAAATAATATCGAAAGGGTTATAGTAATAAGCGCCGCTTCATAGAGAGTTAACAACCACATGAAAATACTTATTGTTATATTGCTGGCCAGTTTTAACGTATTCGCTATTGATGGCTGCAATGAATGCCACGATGAAAAGTGGCAACTGACCCCCGCACACGTTTGGATAGATACAGAAGAACATCTTGAGGCCGTCAGTTGTATGGATTGCCATAGATGGCAGGACGGCAAAGACTTACCCCCAGTACTGCCAAGTAACAGCGCATTGCAAAAAGACTGCGGAGTCTGCCATCACTCGCCAAAGGATTTAGCGACCCAAATGGAGATGGAGCAATATCAACAAGAGCCAGATCCACAATAATTACGACCATCACTCATCGAGGCCGAACTCGTACTAACAACGCTGATGCTTAAACTCTCAGTTCGGCCAGGTTTCAAGTAATACAAACGACCGCTGAGTTGCAATTGCTCAGCGGCTTAACGCCTGCCCCAGCGGGGTGAAATAGCCATGCAGCGCGGTGCTGATTAAGCCGAGGTGGTGGCGATCTGGAAAACCGCCAAGTTTGGCCAATTCAGTGGCTTTGGTGCCGCTAACCAGATAGGGATTGTGAATGCGATCATCGCCTTGGATGGCAGCTTCAAACGCCCGCGCCAGCATTTCGGTCGGCAGGCTCAAATAGCGCCGACCAAATTGCTTATCCAGCGCCACCGAGCGCCGCACATACTCACTTTGATCGGCGCCATCGGCACTCAGTAGCACCGTTGCCAGTAACTGCTCTAGCCGTTGATTAAGCGGATGTTCAATGGCTTGCCGCTGCGCCAACCACAAATTGCTGGCAAAGCTGTTGATGATGCTGTCGTGGCTGTCGCGCTTGAATAAGCGAAAAGCGATGTAGTGATCAAAGGCGTGCCACCATTCATGGGCCAGCGCCCCAGCGCCGGCGTTTTTCGCCAGCGCTAAGGTGTTACTGGCAGGGGCATAGTGGGCCTGTGCAACCGGCGAACCGCCATGGCCAAAGGCCAAGCTTAAGGTTTGCCGCAATCCCATCGCTTGCGGCGGCAGATTCAGCAAAAACGCCAGATCCGCCAAGGCATCAAACACCAGATTGGCCGCCAGCGCCTTTTCTTGCTTATCAACCCAGCGACCAACCACAATCCCAGCTAAGCCAAACTGGGCTTTGATGTCAGCAAAGTCAACCTGCTCGCCACAGCGATAATCGGGGCCATAGCGGCGGTAGTCGCGGTGCAAGGCGCCGTTCATCGGCCCCCTCGTGCGTTGTTTGGTTTGGTCATTCACTGATTGTACTTATCAATCTAACAATCTCCGCTTGCATACGTATTCATTGAACATCGTTCGCAGTTTTCTTTAGCTTCCAATGCATACCTATGCATTCGGTTTGCTGCTGCCCCTTACAACAATCATAACTGGGGCTTGATCGAGGGTTTAGGTTACAGCGAATGGGTGCGCACCATTGTAACCGCTGGGGGAGAGCGGCACTCACATCAACGAGGCCGTTGCAGCAGATAACACCGATGGAGAACCCATGAACGTAATCCATTTCACACCAACCGCAACAACCGCCGAAGGTTACCGCAAATGGTCGAGCGCCCTGCTGGCAGGCTGTGCGTTGCTGTTGGCCGGTTGCGATAGTGACAACGACACGCCCACCAACCAAGCGCCAGAGCCCGTAACGGAGATCGTCCTTCCGGTCAGCCCAAACGAACGGCAAGCGGTGATCTACTATAACCGCGCCGATCAGGACTACAGTGATTGGGGCTTGCACCTGTGGGGCGCGCAGGGCGCCAACTTTGTCAGCAACGAATACATCAGCGACAGCGGTGAAACCGACTGGGCGAAACCGCAACTGGCTGAGGGCATCGATCCCACTTTTGGCGCTTACTATGTGGTCGAACTGGACAGCGCCGATTGGCAATCGTTTAACTTTATCGTCCATAAGGGCGATGAAAAGGACGTTGGTGGTGGCGATCATCGCTTTAGCAAGGCCGATCTGGGGCAGCAGATCTTTACCTTTAGCGGCAATGGGCAACTGTTTGTCGAACCGCTAACTGAGCCGCCACTGACCATAGAAGGTGCCAGCAGCCACTGGCTGATCGACGCTAATGGCGACAGTGTGCTGCTGACCAATGACAACAATCTTGGCAGTGCCACCTTGTATGCCTCGGCCACCGCCGAATTAGCCATCGACGGCGCCAGCAATCGCTTAGTGAATGGCAACGCTTACCCGTTAACCACCACCGACTTAAGCGCTGAATTACAGCGCCAATACCCCCATCTAGCCGATTTTAGCGCGTGGCGCTTTGCCACAGAGGTTGATGCCAACACCCTGTTAAAACAGCAATTGGTACTGCACCACAGCCGTGCCGATGGCAGCCAAATGGCCACTCAAGTGCAGTTGGCTGGTGCGCTGGATGGCCTTTATGGCGATGCCGCCAGCCAACTGGATTACTTTCCACAGTTAAGCGGCAATCTAGCTGGTTTTACCCTGTGGGCACCAACCGCCCAGCAGGTGAGTCTGGTTCCGGCTTATTTTAGCAACGGCAGCATCGTCGAAGCCGCGCCGATTGCGATGAGCTTTGATGACGATTCTGGCGCATGGACGCTCAGCACCGATCAACTCGTCAGTGGCGATTACTATCGCTATGAGTTAACCCTGTACCACCCGCTGACGATGCAGTTAGAAACCTATCGGGTTGCTGATCCCTATTCGCTGAGCGTATCGACCAATTCCACCTATTCGCAATTGCTGGACTTGGATGACAGCGCTCTGCAGCCCAGCGGCTGGCTGGATGATGCCGATCATCAGGTCGACAGTGCCGAACAGATCATCATCTATGAGGCGCACATCCGCGACTTTTCCAACAGCGATCAGCTTGGCAGCGCAGCGTATAACGGCAAGTATCTGGCCTTTACCGAAACTGAGCGTGAAAGCGTTAGCCACCTGCAAAGCTTGGCAGATGCCGGCTTAACGCACTTTCACCTGCTGCCGAGCTTTGATATCGCCTCGGTCAACGAAAATCCCGCCCAGCGGATCGATCTGACCAGCAGTAAAGCGGCTCTGTGCGCACTCAACCCGAGTGCCGCGCTGTGCAGCAATACCGATGTGGCCGCCAGCGATACCATTGCTGAAGCGCTAGCCCGCTGCGATGTCAGCAGCGGCTGCGGCCAACAACTGCTGGCGGATGTTCGCGGCCTCGACAGCTTTAACTGGGGGTACGATCCGCTGCAATACTCGACCCCAGAGGGCAGTTACGCCTCTGATGCCAACGGCAGTAGCCGGGTGCTGGAGTTTCGACAGATGGTGCACAGCTTGCACCAGATGGGGTTAAGCGTGGTGATGGATGTGGTCTACAACCATACCGCCAGCTCTGGCCTGTATGACAATTCGGTGCTGGATCGCATCGTTCCGGGCTATTACCACCGCCTTAATCCTTACAACGGCAGTATCGAGAATTCGACCTGTTGTGAGAACACCGCCTCGGAACATCGGATGATGGAGAAGCTGATGGTGGATTCCTTGGTGCACTGGGCTAAGCACTACCAGATCGATGGCTTTCGCTTCGATCTAATGGGTCATCACAGCAAAGCCAATATCGAAACCGCCTACCAAGCGGTAACCACCGCCGTTAATCACTTTATCTACTTCTACGGCGAGGGTTGGAACTTTGGCGAGGTCGCCAACGACGCCCGCTTTGTGCAGGCCACTCAAGCCAATATGGCGGGCACTGGGGTTGGCAGTTTCTCCGATCGTATTCGCGACTCACTGCGCGGTGGCGGCCCCTTTGACAGCGGCACCGGACTGCGCCAAAGCCAAGGCTTTACCACCGGTTTGTTTACCGATCCGAATGAGCTCAATCAAGGTTCGGCAGCGGAACAAACCAAACTGCTGCATGAAACCGACATCATTCGAGTCAACCTTGCTGGCGGTCTGAAAGACTTCCTGCTGCAGGTTAGCGACGACCGCATCATGGCTGGCGTTGATGTGGACTATCAGGGCCAGAGCGCCGGTTACACCGATGACCCTCAAGAGCTGGTGAACTACGTCTCGAAACACGACAACCAAACCCTGTGGGACAACAATCAATACAAGTTGCCGACCGAACTCAGCGCCGCCGAACGAGTACGGGTGCAAAATCTGGCATTAAATACCATCCTGGTCGGCCAAGGGGTGCCATTTTTGCATATGGGCGCTGAACTGCTGCGCTCGAAATCGATGGAGCGCGACTCCTACGACTCTGGCGATTGGTTTAATTCGGTGTGGTTTGATGGCAGCAGCAATGGTTGGAATCGTGGTCTGCCCCGCGCCGACAAAGATGGCGACAACTGGCCGTTGATCCAAACCATCATCGGCAACAGCAATATTGCCGTGACCAGCAGTGACATTGCCGCCGCCAGTGCCAACCTCAAGGAGTTTTTGGGCATTCGGGCCAGTTCAGCGCTGTTCGCCCTGGCCGATAAAACCACGGTGATGAGTCGAGTCGACTTTCACAACACCGGTGCCGATCAGCTCGCAGGTGTCATCGCCATGTCGATTGACGATGGCCTTGGCGTCAGTGACCTCGATCCGCTGGTCGATGCGCTAATGGTGATCATCAACGCTCGCCCGCAAGCGGTGACGTTATTGGCGGACAAGGCCAGCGGTTTTAGTTTGCATCCAAGCCTTAGCGACGGCATCAATGACGATCCACTCCAAGCCAGCGCTTATGTCGATGACCACGGCTTTAACGTTCCCGCCCGCACCGTCTCGGTGTTTGTTAAGGCGCAGGGCGCCAGCCAAGGTGCGGGTCTAGCGGTGACCCCTAAGACCGCTACCCCAACCACCTTACAAGCGCCAGTGCATGTTCGTGGCAGTTTGTATGGCGATGGCTGGCCAGCGGATGATGGCAATCTGCTGCAAGATCTCGGCGGCAATCTGCACGCCGTGACCTTGCCGTTAACCGCTGGCAATTATCAATTTAAGTTGGCCAGCAGCGACTGGAGTACCCACAACTGGGGCAGTGATACTGCGCTGGTATTGGCCGAAGCCACCCCGTTGTACCAAAATGGCGGTAACATCAACTTGGCCGTTGACCGCGATGGTGACTACCAGTTTTTGCTGAACATCAGCAATCTGGCACAGCCGACGGTCACGGTTAGCTATCAACAACCGAGCGTTGAGTCCTGCAGCGCCTTAGATGATGTCGCCGAGTTGGGGCCTTTGGGCGACAGCCGCTTATTTGTCCGCGGCGATCTTTCTGGCTGGAATGCGGAGGATCAGTTTGAGCTGAGCTATAAGGGCAACAACATCTATCAAGCGCTGTTTAGCTACAGCGGCACGGTGCAGTTTAAGTTGGCGGATGCTAGCCCCAACTGGGATCTGCAGTACTTTGTCTCGGACAACGGCAGCGTCGGATTGTTGCAAACTGAAACCGACTACCGCATTCAGCGCGGTAATGCGGGCACGGATAACAACAGCGTTAACCTAGACGGCGGCAACTGGCGCGTCACCCTGACCTTGGATGAGCCACTGGTACTTGATGGCGATGCCGGCAATCTGCTCATTGAAGCCTGCAATCCCAGCTGAATTTTTTCAACAACAGCGGCTTACCTAACCGGTAAGCCGTTGTTGTTAGGGCTGAGTTATTAAACAACCAAACCGCCCACGCTAATCAGGATCGCTTGGCGTCCACTCCAGCACCATGTCATTCAGGCCGCGATCCGGACACACCAAACGCTTGGTGATGGTAAAGCCAATATTCAACAGACACTTCCATGAGGCAACATTGTCTTCATACACCAGCGCCACCAAGGGTTGCTTGGGAAACTGACGCTGCCCTAATGCTAACGCCTCCACCGCCAATTGTTGACCTAACCCTTGCCCCCACAGGCGGCGCAGCAACATGTAGCCGATCTCACCATGGCCGCTGTCACCGAGGTAGCACAGCACAATGCCGATCGCCCCATGCTCCGGATGTTGCGCCACCAACTTATGAAACTGGCGATGCGATTCAGCGCCACTGAGCACCTTGTCTAGGCGTTCGGCGATCTCAGCCGCCGACTTGGCCCCCGGCGAACCGGTGTAAAACATCGCCTGCTCATCGCCTTCCAGTTCCAGCAGCAGCGGCAGGTCAGCGGCATTTAACGGCCTAATAGTTAATTCAGTCAGCATGGTTTACTCCGCCAGTGCCGCGGCAACGGCCGCTTCGGCATGGATCGCCGTGGTATCAAACAGCGGCACCGAAGTGTGCGACTGCTGCACCAACAAGGCAATTTCGGTACAACCTAAAATCACCGCCTGCGCCCCTTGGCGATGCAGGCTGTCGATGATGTTGAGGTAGCGTTGCCGTGATTCCGGCTTGATCTCACCGCGACACAGTTCGTCGTAGATCACTCGGTGCACTTCGCCGCGCTCTTGCTCATCCGGCACCAGCACCTCAATGCCAAATTGCTCGGTTAAGCGACCTTTATAGAAATCCTGCTCCATGGTGAAGCGGGTGCCAAGTAAGCCAACCTTGCTGATCCCCGCCGCCTGCAACTGCGCCGCAGTGGCATCGGCAATATGCAGCAGTGAGATCGACAGCTGCGCGGCGATTTGCGGCGCCACCTTGTGCATGGTGTTGGTGCAGATCAATAGCAGATCGGCACCGCCACGCTCCACCGCTTTGGCGGCATCCGCCAATATCACCGCCGTAGCATCCCAGTCACCTTGGTGTTGCAGGGTTTCAATCTCAGCAAAATCGACGCTATACAAACAGATCTTGGCGGAATGCAGCCCACCCAATCGAGCTTTCACGCCGCGATTGATCGCTTGGTAATAGCTCTGGGTCGACTCCCAGCTCATGCCGCCCAATAAGCCGATGGTTTTCATGATTTGCTCTCGTTAAGTTGATGCCGCCAGCTTGGCACAGTAATCCACAAAGCAAAACGCCGCCCTGAACTAGGACGGCGTTTTTAATGCAACTAACGCTTATTTTTGAGTAGAGCGGTAGTGATCGAAGTTTTCGATGTAGTCGTCCATGTGGGCAGCCAACAGTTTGGCGTACTCTTCGGTGTAGTACTTCAGCATCGCATCACGCTTGGATTGCATCTGCTCTTTGTTGGCAAAACCGGTAGAGCTGAACCACGCATTGTACTTACACAGGGCGTACATGAAGGAGGCGCTTACGGCACCGGTTTCCAGCTCTGGATCTTGGTTGTGCTTGTTAGCTACTTCGATCAGTTCGCTGGCGCGCTGGTAAAATTCTTTATCGGCTTTGTCGGACATGGTTCGGTCTCTTATCTTGGCTACCCAGTTGGTAGTATCAAAAATGCTTACCCAAAAGGTATGCGTTTTTGTGCCAAGACACCGTAACCTTGTTCACACTCTTACTGTGGCGGCAAAGCGTAAATGTGAGGCGCTGCAAATTGTCTGGCGTTTGCCAGTTCGGTATCCTGCCCAACTTCAATCACCACTGGGTTTATCCGACCGATGAGCTACCTTCCGCTGATCCTATTTGCTTGCGCGCTGGCACTGTTCGCCGTTTACAAGGCGCGGCAACATCGGCAACGCCAAATCGCTGCCAATGAACTGGCTTGGGCCACCTTAAAGCAACTGCTTAACGACTTTAAGCAGCAACACTACCGCGATAACAATGACCGCAGCGAGGCGGAACTGGCGTTGTTTAAGCAGGCGTTTGTGGAGGGCTACCACGCCAACGAGGGCAATAAAAAGGTCGCCGCTAAGGTCAGCGATCTGCGGCGCCAAAACCAAGCGCTGGCACTGGAGTTACAAGCCCTGTACCCGCGTCTGCGAAAAGCAGAGAAAGAGGCCAGTGACGACGACATTCTGCTGGTGCTGCTGCATCTGGCCTTTAGCGAAGGTGGACTGCGGATGTTCGAAGCCCAAGGTCGCAAACGCTTGATTGAACAGCAGCGCCAGTTGTTGCGTCAGCGGTGGCAGCAACTGAAAGCCAAAGCTAACTGATCCCTTGCAGGTACTGACGCTGACAGTGGTTACTGATGGCGTCAGTGAGCCGCGCTGCCGCGCCCTCATCCCCGGCCAGCAACGACCGGAACAAACGCACCAACGCCACCGGTTCCAACGCGACTTGGGTGGTGGTTTCGATTTGCCGCAGATCAATCAAGCCATGGCTTAGCTGTGGCAGATCCGCCACCGCCGCAACAGACAGATAGTGCTTATCGGCGTAGATGACGTTGTTATCGCCGCGCTGTTTATCGATGATGTAGCGCCGCTCACTGTTGCTACCGTGACGAAGCTCTGCCCGTTTAGCGCACTTGCGCAAACAGCCTGGAGTCATGGTGTCTTTGCGACAATCGATAACCTGTCGCAACAGACACTGACGACTGCTAAGCAGCGCTTGCGGGTGGAACAAGCTGAAGTACACCCCCATCCCAGCCGGTGCGCCAATCCCTTGCAGTTGACGTCTGCTCAGCTCGCTGGACAGCACCGCCCCGACCGCACCACGCTGCTGCAATGCCGCCAACGCATAGCCATTGAGCAGGTTAAATTGCCCGCCGGCAATCCAAGCGATCCCTAACTGCTCGGCAACCGCAGCCACGCCGCTGTTATGGGTCAAGATCTTGGCCGGTTGCACGGTTTCCAACAGCGTCTTAGCGGCGCTGAAGTTTGCTCCAATCAACACCGCCGGGAAGCACGGCAGCAACTGCGGATTTTCGGCAAACAGCGCCTGCATCTGGGTTAGCTGCGGCGCTAAGGCTTCCGGCAGTTGGTAGTACAGCTCTACCGGCTCAGCCAGCAGCTCCGCCGACGGCGCTTGGTTGATGATCACCGCCAGCTGTTTATCTCCACTAAACCGCTGTGGCTGCGGTGCGGCAGGCAGTGCCACTTCGGCTTTGATCGCCTTACCACCGCGCAACCACAACAGCATCTGCTGGCGCAGCGTGGCCAGCTCTGCAAACGGCAAGAACAACCCGGTTAAGCCATCCAGTTGCAGCGCTTGCAGCTGATGATTGGCGTCGTTGAGCGGGTTAAAAATCGGTGCCAGCGTGGCATCATCCAGCTGATAGCGATCGGCGGCGATCAAGCCGCTGCTTGACTGTCCTTGCCAGACGGTTGCATCGGCACCGCGGCCACGGATCAGAGTCAGTTGCAGCGGTTGCCCTAACTGACCGGAAAGATTCAGCAGCAGCGGCAATGGCTGGCTATCCAGCGGCGCAATCGCTTGCTCCACGTGGTTGATGATGTCGGTTTTGACATCGTGTAGCGCGGTCTTAATCTGCTTAAAGCCGCTGAAGTCACTGACTCCAGCACGGGCAGCAAAGTGGTGGGCGCTGTGATCTTTGGGGTTGTCGATAAACATCCCGCGACTGAGGTTGCCATTGAGGTAACCGGCGCTGAAATCGCGGTTAAACACGGTGTACAGCAGATCGCTGTGAGCGGCTAACGGCTTATTATCGGCGTAGGCGTCGATCTGCTGGCGCCACTGATCAACCACGCTGTAGACGTAATGGGCTTGCTTGATCCGCCCTTCGATTTTCAATGAATAGACGCCGGCGTCGGCTAACTTGGCCAGATCGGCAAAGGCGCTGTTGTCTTTCATGTTCAGTGGATAGCTCAACCCCGACGGGGTTTGCTGATAAGCATCACGACAAGGCTGCGAGCAACGACCACGGTTGCCTGAGGCGCCATTGTGATGCGAGCTCAAATAACACAGGCCGGAGAAACCAACGCAATAGCTGCCATGAACGAACACCTCCATCTGCACATTACGGGCGGCACCGTAACTGGCCAGTGCGGTGATCTCATCGATATCCAGCTCCCGCGACAAGTTGACTCGGCTAACGCCGTAGTGCGCCAAAAAATCGATCTGGCCGGTGTTGTGGGTATTGGCTTGGGTTGAGGCGTGCAGATCCAGATCAGGAAAATGCTGCTGGATCAGCATAAACAGGCCGTAGTCCTGCACAATTACCCCATCAATATCGCTGTTGTTCAGTTGGTTGAGCAGCTTCCACAACTGGGCGAATTCCCGTGGCAGCATCACGATGTTAAGGGTCAAAAAGATCTTACAGCGGTGTTGATGGGCAAGGCGGATCACCCCATTAAGTTGCACCCAGTCCAAATTGCCAGCGCGGTTACGGGCATTGAATTTGTCCAAGCCACAGTAAACGGCGTCTGCTCCAGCGGCGATCGCCGCCTTAATGGCATCAATATCGCCACCGGGAGCCAAAAGTTCAAACTGGGTACTACTCATAAAAAACGCGCCGAGAAACGAATCAAAGGCGCGCATTGTAGAGTCCGCGATGGCGACTGTATAGCCACTTAAAGGGGTAGGATCAGCTCGCGAAAGTGCTCACCTTTGAGGATCAGATCGCGCTGCAGTTCAAACTGAGCTTTATTAATGTGGGCCGCCAACGAGCGGTGATTACGATGATGCACGTAACTGTAAAGGTAGCGATAACGCCCTTTTAAATGCGCCACCGCAAAGTCGACCAATTCAGTAAACACCCCCGAACCGCGGCTACTTTGGCAGACCGCCACCGGCCCCCAAAACACTGAATTATCACAGTTCAGCGGCAGGTCCAGACCGGGCAACTGCTCGGCGACATCGATCAAGGTGGTGGAGAATCCCCAAAACGACCAACTGGCGAATACCGCCATCGCCAGCACGCGACCGTCGCGTTCGGCCAGGACCACCGAGCGTTCGGCAATGGCTTGGCTAAGCTGCTGTTGATCCAGCACCTTGTAAAGAAAGCCATCCTGCTGTTCTTCGGCGGAAAGGTTGGCGATATAGCACTGCTGCTGCAACGCGTGCAGCGCCGCCACATCCCCTAAATTAGCAACACGCAGCCTCATCGTTATCCTTATTAATGCTGTGCGATTGAGGCTCAGACTAGCACAAACTTTGCCCCAGTCGAGGTGACCCAGATCCGATCTTAATGGCGACAACTGTTACCAAGTTTTAAATGGATCGCAGCCCAGTTCGCGCGCGGTCAACCACATCCGCGTCGCCAACTCCAACTGGTGGTATTGCGGCAGCATATGCTCGCACAAGGCGTAGAAATTTTTGTCGTGCTGCTTCTCTTTTAGGTGCGCCAGTTCATGCACCACAATCATCTTCAGCATCGGCTCGGGTGCCTGTTTAAACAAGCTACCAATGCGGATCTCGTTCTTGCTCTTTAACTTACCGCCCTGCACCCGACTGACGGTGGTGTGGGTGCCTAGGGCGTTATGAATGATGTGGAGTTTGCCATCAAACTGGATCTTGGCGATCGGCCCCGAACGCTGCATATATTGCTGCTTTAGCGCCATCACGTAGTCGCGTAACGCGCCATCACTGCTGATCTGGTGGCGTTTGCCGTAGTGGCTTAGTAGCCACGGCCCTAACCGTTCGCTGTCGATCAGTTGCTGCACCTGTTGTTGCAGCGATTCGGGATAATGAGCAAGGTACTTCAGTTGCATCGGAGCCAGTGTCAGTTGTCAAAAACGCTATAGCGTAGCAGGACGATGAAATTGCTTCAGTAACTACCCTGCATATACGTCATTCGAGCTTACCAACGCTTGTTTGTATAACAGCAAGATGACTGCCGTTTACCGCACCATGGGCCTGCGCTGATGCAGGGCTCGCTACTGACCCAAATTCTGTTGCCGTTGCTGCTGGCCACCATCATGTTTGGCATGGGGCTGGGGTTAACCGGCGCCGACTTCAAACGCTTAATCACCCTGCCACGGGCGGTGGCGGCCGGGCTGCTGGGGCAGTTGCTGGGATTACCACTGCTGGCGCTGCTGGTGATCCTGCTGTTTGATTTAGATACCGCGCTCGCCGTTGGCCTAATGCTGGTGGCACTGTGCCCCGGCGGCACCAGTTCCAACCTGATCTGCCAACTGGCTCGGGCTAATTTGGCGCTAAGCATCTCGCTGACCGCCATCAGTAATCTGATTTGCATGGTAACCGCGCCGCTGGCTTTAGGGCTGACCCTTGCGTGGCTGGCACCACAGGCCAGCAGTGAGTTTTCACTAGTGCAAACCGGCCTGGGATTGCTGCTGTTTTCCTTGTTGCCGGTGCTGCTGGGAATGTTGCTACGCCGCTTTTTCGAGGATTGGGCGATCACCATGGAGCCCAAGTTTCGGATGCTGTCGCAGTGGGGCTTAATCGTTTTAGTGATCGCCATCTGCATTCAAGAGTGGCAGTTGCTGCGCTCTATGGCGCTGGAGCTGATCCTCGCTTGTTTGTTGTTTAACGCCTCGGCAGTGCTGCTGGGCATCGGCCTTGGCAAACTGATGCGTTTACCCGCCGCTGAGGCCGGCACCGTTGCCATTGAGGTTGGCTTGCAAAACACCACCTTGGCGATGCTGATCGCCATTAACTTTATCGGCCAGCCAGATTTTGCGATAACCGCTGGCCTGTATGGGCTGGTGATGTATCTTGGGGCGGCGGCGTTGGTATGGCGTCAGCAGCGATTACGCCAACAACAGGTGCAAGCTACGCCGCTCTGATACACTGGCGCCTTTGTTATCAAGAAAATCGATGTTATGAGTATTTGGGTAGACGCCGACGCCTGTCCGGCGGTGATCCGCGAGATCCTTTGCAAAGCCGCCGATCGCACCAAGATCACCACCACCTTTGTTGCCAATCACCCGATCCGCTTACCCCCCTCGCCCTACAGCCAATTTCGCCAGATAAGTGCCGGTTTTGATGTCGCTGATAACTGGATTGTGCAGCAAGTGGTCGCTGGCGATCTGGTGATCACCGCCGATATTCCGCTGGCAGCTGAAGTGATCGACAAACAGGCGCTAGCGCTAAGTCCCCGCGGCGAGTTGTACACCAGTGCCAATGTCCGCCAGCGCCTGAATATGCGCGACTTTATGGACACCCTGCGCAGCAGCGGCATTCAAAGTGGTGGCCCGGCGCCACTGGGGGTTCAAGATAGACGCGAGTTCGCCGCCCAATTGGATCGCTATCTGGCCCGGCAGCAACGGCAGAATAGTTCTAAGAATTAATGTGATAACAGTTTGCCCTAGTGCTTAAGTCTAACTAGGTTAATAACAGGGCATCTGCTTACAGGATCGACACCAATGCGTTATCTGCTGCCGCTATTTTTTATCGTCACGGCCTTGATCTGCTATTCCATTGGCTTTGCCAGCGGCGCATTATTAGCGATTGTGCTTGGTTTCCTGTGTGAACTGGGCTTTTGGTTTGGCCTGCACCGACTGCTGATTGGCAAAGGTCACCGCAGCAAATAGGCATACCGCTCTAATCCAATAACCGAGAGGCGCAACCGCGCAACTGTTCGTGCTTAATGAAATTTCCATCTTAACCACCCTTGCGGTGGTGCATCTGATCGCGCTCGCCAGCCCCGGTCCCGATTTTGCCCTAGTAGTGCAAACCGCCAGTCACCATGGTCGCCAAACCGGCATCGCCGTGGCATTTGGGATCTCGCTGGCGATCTTGCTGCACAGCGTTTTAGCGATTACCGGGGTGGCGTTACTGATCCAACAAGCGCCGCTACTGGGCATGCTGCTGCAATGCGCCGGCGGGCTGTTCTTGCTGTACTTGGGTTACGGCGCTTTAAAGACGATTCCGGCGCGCTTGCGCCACGGCGACGGCGCGCTTATCAGCCAAAGTGCCCCGCGTCTGTCAGGCCGACAAGCTACCAGCAAAGGCTTTATGACCAACCTGTTGAACCCCAAAGCGTTGGTATTTTTCGTCAGTTTGCTGTCGAGTTTGGTGCCAGCACAGATGTCGGTTGCCGGTAAAGGCGGCGCCATCGCCATTTTGTGGGGCTTGTCGTTCCTGTGGTTTGCGCTGCTGTCGCTGCTGCTGACCGGCAGAAGAATGCAGGCGCTGATGCAAAAAATGGCGGTGTGGATCGACGCTCTGTGCGGCGCGGTGTTCTGCGTTATCGGCGGCGGAATTCTGATTGCCACCTTGGCGTAATCAACGGGCTATTCTTGGTAGTTGGTAGTTGGTAGTTGGTAGTTGGTAGTTGGTAGTTCAAAGCAGTATGCCGATGATCTGCCACAAGCAACTGAAGACTGCCGACTAATTGCTGCTTTTGTTCGCTACCGATAACTGCCAACTAATTGCTGCTTTGGCTCGCCACTGATAACTGCCAGCTAATTGCTGCTTTTGCTCGCTGCTGATAACTGCAACTAATCGCTGCTTTTGCTCGCTACTGATAACTGCCAGCTAATTGCTGCTTTTGCTCGCTACTGATAACTGCCAGCTAATCACTGCTCTTCCTATCGACTGAAAACTACCAACTGATAACGCTGTATCACCCTAACTTTTGAAACTGCTGTTTCAGCTCATATTGGCTGTCGGTGACGATCCGCTCCAGCACTTCCACCCGCTCGGCCAATTTCTGGTTCTGTGCTCGCAGCTCGGCCACTTCATCGCGCAGTTTGCTACTGCCTTCCCCCATCAACTCGCCCATCCCGTCATCACCGCTGGCGCTGCCGACACCAAACATCCGATCAAACCAGTTGGTGCGACCGGTTTTTAACTTCATCATATCTTTGCGGTAGTCGGTCCATACCGCCAATGCCAAAAAGCCGAACACCAATACCAGCACCACCATATGTTTTGCTTCCATCATATCCTCCCTCGATTGCACTCAAACCGTTAACCTAACTTGCGAAACTGCTCTTTAAGATCGTACTGACCATCGGTGACGATCCGCTCCAGCACCTCGACCCGCTCATGCAGTTGCTGGTTTTGCTGTTCAAGGGTGTGTAGCCGCTGCTCCAGTTCTTCATTCGACTTGCCTAATTGCTTACTGCGATTACGCTGCTTCATGATCTCAGGAATGGTACCGAACCCCACTGAAATGGCGGTAATGATGACAATAGCCGTCCAAAACGACATAACTTCTCCTTAAGCTCTTTCCACCGGCGTGTTTAAAACACCCTAAACATCGTTGCTAGTGCCGGATCTGTCAAATCCGGGGGTTATACCAATTCACCTAAATATCTGATCATTATTGCTGGTTTAAATCGCCTCACTCGGCGTTACTCAACTTACTGGTAGAGTCACTAGCAGCGGCGTTGAGTGCCTTGATTGAGACGATTTCTCCTTCGCACTAGATAGACCATTTACTTAAGTGAATTGGTATTAGCAATCAACCAAATGCACTTGTGGATTGAAGCAATTACTATTCCAACAAGCATTAACATTTAAAATCAAAAGCTTACTGAAAAACCCAAGCAACTATTTGGTCAATTCGACCGGTGGTTGGTGAAGTTAATCAAGCTGATGGCGACGTAGATAGGCAGCGGTGTCAACGTCAAGCCAACGCAGGGTTGGCTCCAACATTTGCCGCCACTGCTGTCGATACGGAGCGCTTAGATAGGGTTGACCAACGCTACTACTAGTAAGCGCGAACTGACGCTGCCCCAAACGTTGGTAAGCGCGCAGAGCCTCGCTACTGACATCGCTATCGGCCAACACGGCATTAAGAAATTGCGACAACGGCCACTGCGCCGCTAAACGCAGTTTCGGCAGATCCTGCAGCAGCGGGTACAGCACCGGTGTAGTCCAATGCTGCCAATCGGGTTTGGCCTGAATCAAACCGATATTGCGCAAATGCAGTTGTGCCCATAGCTCTGATGCCGAGGCACCTTCGCGCAACAAACGCCAATACAGGTAAAGATCCGCCAACACCTCGCGATTCCAATGCTGCGGCCACTGCTCGCGCTGCAATGACGCCAACCACGGTGAGTTGCGGGTGGCAACATGACCAAGCTCGTGATAGTAGGTCGAACGATAATTACGCAAACTCGGGCGTTCATACAGCTGTTCATCCAGCAGCACGAGGTGATTTCGCTTGAGAGTTTCTGGGTTGAGCAGTATAAGGGCTTGGTTTTCACTCAGCAGGGTTACGCCCCCCTGCCCCGCCACCGCCGATTGCAGTGCTTGCGCCAGCGGTTGTGGCCACAGTCGAGTGACAATCTGTTGCCAATGCGGGCTTAACTGGCACTGCTGCAACCGATCTAAACGACACATCTGATGGTCGGGGTTGGCCACCGCTGAACCACTAATGGCGATGGCTAACCACAGTAAGCGGCTGCTGGCTTTCACAATTTGTCGCCATGACCTAATTATCATTGTCGCCCGCCCATCCATGCCGAGTAATGCCGCGTTAGCGGCATTTATGTGTATGATGTTACCGCAATAAACCATAACGATAAGCCGCCAATGCTGGCCAGAGCTAACTGCAATCTATGAACCAATCTATTGAATTTCAGCCGCAATTTTTAGCCCCTAAGTATTGGCCAATCTGGCTTGGCCTTGGGCTATTTCGGCTGTTGAGCCTGCTACCGCTGTCACTGCAAACCAAAATTGGCGCCGGCATTGGCCGCCTGCTGCGGGCGCTGCTGCCAAAGCGGGTACACACGGTGCAGCGCAACATCGAACGCTGCTTACCGGAACTGTCCGCCGCTGAACAACAGCAACTGCTGCACGCCAACTTTGCCGAAGTTGGTATGGCGGTATTTGATACCTGCAACGCCTGGTATTGGTCTGACGCCCGCATTCAGCGCCATATGACCGTCGAAGGGTTTGAATATATCGAACAATTGCAACAGCAAGGCCATGGGGTGATTTTGCTGGCAGCCCACTGTCTGATGCTGGAACCCGGCGCGCGGATCTTCGGCCAGCGCTGCCAAGGGGTTGGGGTCTACCGCCCCAATAAAAACCCACTGCTGGAATTTCTGCAGGTTCGTGGCCGTTTGCGCTCTAACAAAGGCTTAATCCCTAAAACCGACGTCCGTGCAATGGTCAAAGCGCTGCGTCAGGGCGAGGTGATCTGGTACACCCAAGACCAAGACGCTGGCGACCGCGGAATTTTTGCTGATTTCTTTGGCATTCCCTGCTCCACCGCCCCAGGCGCTCCGGCGCTGGCGCGCTTAGGCAAAGCCAAAGTGGTGCCGTTCTTTGTCGAACGTAAAGCCGATAACAGCGGCTACCGGATCCAGATCCAAGCGCCGCTAGAGCAGTTCCCAAGCGGCGACGAGCAAGCGGACGTGCAGCGCGGCAACGACGTTACCGAGCAACTGGTGCGGATGCGTCCGGAACAATATATGTGGCTGCATCAACGCTTTAAGACTTGCGCCAAAGGGGGCGAACGCCGCAGTTTCTATCAATAGCTGTCAGTCCTGAAAACAACGCCGCTCAATTGAGCGGCGTTGTTTTTGGTGGTTACGATTCCATCAGCGTTAACCACAGCTGCGCCACCTGCTGGCATGCGACGGGGCGCTCTGTCGCTGGCACCACCGTTGCCGTTCCCGCCAGCACTCGGTGATGGCTGTCATCGCGCAGTGCGGTATAGGTGTGGATCAACAGATCCGCTTGCTCTGGGGTGATAAGTTCCGCTCGCAGCGCCGCGGTAAGCAAGCGCACATTATCACTAAAACGGACCAATTCAGGCGACTGCTGACTGTACGCTAGCGCCAAATATTGACTGATAAATTCAATATCAGCCATGCCGCCAGCACCCTGCTTAAGATCAAACAGCCCCGGTCGCTGTTCGCTAGCAACCCGGCTCTTGTCCAGATGATCACGCATCTTATGGCGCATCTTCACCACCTCGGCCTTTAGCGATATCAGATCCCGTTCACGGGTAAGGATCTCGCTACGCAGCCGCGCAAAGCGCCGTGCCAGTACCTCATCGCCGTAGACAAAGCGCGCCCGCGCTAGCGCTTGGTGTTCCCACACCCACGCTTCGCTGCGTTGATACTCTTCAAAACGACCAATTTGACTGACCAACAAGCCGCTTTGACCGGATGGCCGCAGGCGAGTATCGACCTCATACAATACCCCTGAGGCGGTGCGGGTCGAGAACAGATGCAAGATCCGTTGCGCCAGTTTGATGTAAAAGTGGCCACTGTCGATCGCCTTATCGCCATTGGTGCTGCCGACATCTTGCAGATGCAAAAACACCAGATCGAGATCGGAACCGTAGCCCAGCTCCAAACCGCCCAATTTGCCGTAGGCCACCACCCCAAAGCCGCTGTGACCATCGGTTAGGAATTGCGGCACCCCATGGCGAGCGCTGACCTGCTGCCACGCCATCGCCACCACCTTATCGATGATCGCCTCAGCCAGCCACGATAGGTGATCGCTGACCGCCATCACTGGCAATACCCCAGTAATATCCGCCGCCGCGATCCGCAACTGTTGCGCCTGTTTAAATTGCCGCAGCGCTTCCATCTGTTGTTCCAGATCGTCATCGCTTATCCGCAGCATAAATTCACGCAATTCGGCGGCATAGCCATGTTCTGGCAGCGGCTGGTAGAGCGCCACCGGATCGATCAATTCATCCAGCAAAATCGGATAGCGGGACAGCTGTTCTGCAATCCACGGACTGGCGGCGCACAAATTAACCAACTGGGTACGGGCACTGGCTTTTTCCAGCAGCAACTCCAGATAGGTGGTGCGCGATAAGATCGGCAGCAGTACCGATTCCAGTCGTTGCCACAGCGCTTCGGGCTGCGTCCGCCCCGCCAGTTCCAACCACAGGTGCGGGATCAGTTTGGCTAAGGTTTCACGGCCGCGACTGCCCAAGCGGCGCTGCTTCATCTGATCGCGACTGCGTTGCAGTTGCGGCCACAGTGCCGCCTCGATCCCCAATTCCGGCAAGATCTCAGCGCCATCGAATTTATTGGCATTGTCATGCCACAGCGCCGGTAACTCACCCAGTTGTTGATCGCTGTCGTCACTGTCGCCAATGGTGGTGCGAAAAATAGCGTGGATCTGCGCCATCGCCGCCGCAATCTGCTGCTGCAGTTCGCTGGCGTGTTCGCAGCCCATCGCCAGCGCTAATCGCAGCCAATCGTCATCGGTGTCCGGTAAGGTCTGGGTCTGTTTGTCCTGCAGCGCTTGTAAACGGTTTTCGACCGCCCGCAGCAAGCGATAGCCGTCGCTCAATTGCTGTTGCTCAAACGGGCTGAGAATGCCTAGTCGAGCCAGTTCTGCCAAAGCCGGTTGCAGCGCCATTAACCGCAGTCCGGGTTCACGACCACCGCGCACCAGTTGATGGCTTTGGACAATAAATTCGACTTCGCGAATGCCGCCGGCACCCAATTTGATGTTATTGGTCAGCCCTTGGCGCCGTACTTGAGTTTCGATCAGCCCCTTCATTCGCCGCAGCGCATCGATGGCGGAATAATCCAGATAGCGGCGATAAACAAAGGGCCGCAACAGTTGCTCGACCTCGGCTGCCGCCGCATCGTTGCCAAGTACCCGCGCTTTGACCATGGCGTAGCGTTCCCATTCACGCCCCTGCTCTTGGTAGTAGTCTTCAAACGCCGCCAGTGACACCACCAGCGGTCCGGCTTCACCAAAGGGGCGCAAGCGCATATCGACTCGATAGCAAAAACCGTTAACGTCAACCTTGGCTAACAGGTTAATGAGCTTCTGGGCGATGCGGATGAAATATTGCTGATTGTCCCACTGGCGTCGCCCCCCTTGAGTCTGACCATGCTCTGGGTAGCAAAAGATCAGATCGATATCAGAGGAGAAATTGAGTTCGCCGCCACCAAGCTTACCCATGCCGAGGATCAGCAGCGATTGCGGCGTGCCATTGCGGTCGCACGCCTCGCCCCAATCTGGCCGTTGCTGGCGCACCAGATAGTCGCGGGCGGCGATAACCTGAGCTTCGGCCAACGCCGACAGCTGCGCCAGCGACTCATCCAGACTGGCTAAGTTCAGCAGGTCGCGGCTGGCAATCAGGCTTAACTGGCGATTGCGATAACGGCGTAACCGCATGGCGGCGTCGGCTTCGCTGTGGCAATCGGCTAGTTCGGCAGCCAACGCCGGTTGATGCGCAGCAGCCGCCGTGCCCTGTTGCAGCACCCCATCAATAAACAACTGCTCAAGCCATTGGCTATCGCGCGCTAAGACTCCAGTCACGAACTCTGACAGTGCCAACAAGCGCCACAATGGTTGCTGCTGCGCGGCGGTTAACCGCGCCAGCACCTCTGGGCACAGGCGTTGCCAACCGCTGTTTGCGGCTTGCTCAAGCCCGACACTTAACTGTGGATCCGTCGGCATGCTGGTCATTATCTAACGCCTTGTTTAACCTGAATGAAAAAGGCACTTTAGCAACCCACGGCGGCAGCGCACAGAGGTGCCATACGTTTTCATTATGGCCGCCGCAAAAAGGACTCATTCAAGAAACCCATTATGGACAACATCGAGCTATTGACCCATTGGCCGCTGCAACCCCAACAAGCCCTGCAACTGGTTGATCTGCTGCTAGTGGTGCTGCTGTTTCTGGCCGCCCGTTACAGTCATGGTTGGTTCAGCGGCGTCGACTCCACCAAAGAGTTGGCCGAACGCGATAACGTCGCCTTTGGCATCAGCGTCGCCGGCGGCATTATTGCACTGGCGATCACCATCTCTGGGGTATTTCTGCAACCCGCCAGTGCCGATCTGCTGTGGCACAGCGCCCGCTTATTGGCACTGGGGTTGGGATCGCTGCTGCTGATCAGGCTAGGACGGATCTGTTTTGATAAGTGGGGCATGGACCGTTTTGATAAACGTGAGTTGATCCTGGAGGGTAATGTGCCAGTGGCGATTGTCGACGCCGCCGTCGCCTGCGCCATCGCCTTTATGCTGAAAGGGGCGATGCAGTGGTTTGGCCGCCTGTACTGGGGCACCATCCCGATGCTGGTGGTCAACTTTATCGGGGCAATGGCGCTGTTGATCCTGATCAGCCGCTTTTTGGAGCGACGCTACGCCAAGTTCAATCAAGGCGGCAGCTTGCAACAAGCACTGGTGCATGGCCACATGCCGGTGGCCATCCGTCACAGTGGCTATCTGTTAGCTTGCGGTTTGATCATGCTCGCCAGCGGTCAATCGGAGCAGCTGCAGGCCGATACGCCGGTGTTCAATATGGCGCTGTGGTTTGCCATCTCTTTTGGCAAATTGCTGCTACTAATGCTGCTATCAACGCTACTGCGGCGGGTGGTGTTGGCTCAGGTAAAGGTCAGCGACGAGATTGAGCGGCAAAACAACGGCGGCGTGGCAGCTTTAGAGGCGGCACTGATCTTCGCCGCCGCCTACTTGCTCAACCACGTAATTTAAGCCGCTTGCATAGCAAGGTAAGCCCGCAGCAACGCCAGTTGGCACAGGCCATATTGGCGCTGGGCGATTAACCTCGGCAGCGTCTGTGGCGCATCGGTTAACGCCTGCGCCGCGGCGCTAAGCCACTGGCTGGCGGCGACCTCTTGCCAAGCCTGTGCCTCGCCAAGCAGTTGCAGCAACGGCTCAAGGGCGCTCAACTCCCCCGCCAGCAACCGCTCTTCATTACGCTGCCACGCTGCCAATACACCTTCAGGGGTCGCATCCCATTGCTGCTGTACCGCCGCCGGTGGCTGCAGCCCTGCTAAGCGGTAACCACGAGCGGCCTTTGAGTCGAGCCCTAAGCGCAGCGGTTGTTGCAGCATCAGCTGTTCGACTAACGGCAGCAACGCCTTGGCCTCGCCGTCGATTAACTCCAGTTCCAGTTCGGCAATCGCTTGGCGTTTATCGGCGGCGATCACCCAGCCGTAATCCAATGCCAGCTCCAGGCTCACTCCGGCAACGCTGAGGTTGGCTTGCTGGCGCTCGAAGTCGGTACTGAAGCTGGTGATAAGCTTGGAATTCAACTCGGCCAGCTCCGCCTCGTGGAAGATGCCGGCGGGAAACAAGCGCAGATCCGGTTGGTCGCTGTCGCAGGCAATATTGTATTCCGGCCGTGCATGTAAGCCGCCAATTTCGCGGCCGGCGGTCTTTAAGGTCAGTTCCCGTTGGCCATTACGCTGGCGGATCCTGAGACCCATATCACGTTTTCGAAGATCTTGCTCGGCGGTATCGAAATAGCGGTTAGTCAGCAGTTGCCGGCTCACTTCGGTCAACGGATTTGGCCACTGCCACTGGGTCAAGGTGTGAGCCGCTTCATGACTAGGCAGCAGCAACTTAATTTCAATTTCCATAACACACTAATTTTTCTTTAAAATTTACTTATTATTGCAGTTTGATTGCGACTGTAATCTCGCTGTCATATTTCTTTCATAGGATGCGCGGCGTTGAACAAACCGTCGAGGTTTGGCCGATTACGATAGAATAAGGCTGAACCAGCGCGATAAACGAACTTGCGCATCGACTTCAGGTGAGTATGATTCGCTCGCCTAACTTAGGGCTCCAAACTAGGAACTAAGGCTATGCCGGTTAACATTTTAGGCGTCTTCGCTAAGTCGCCGATTAAACCACTTGAGAAACACATCGACAAAGTTGCCTCTGCAGCGGAACTGATGGTGCCATTCTTTAACGCGGTAATCGAACAGCGCTGGGAAGAAGCAGAAACTCTGCAACGTCAAATCAGCCGCCACGAGCAAGAGGCTGATACCCTAAAACGCGAAATCCGTCTGAGCTTGCCAAGCGGCATCTTTATGCCAGTGCAACGTACTGACCTGCTGGAGATCGTTACCCAGCAAGACAAGATCGCCAACAAGGCGAAAGACATCGCTGGCCGAATCATCGGTCGTCAAGCCCAAATCCCTGAATCAATGCAACCGACTTTCGTTGCCTATGTGCAGCGCTGCGTTGATGCCGTTAATCACGCCAAAAAGGCCATTCACGAATTGGAAGATCTGCTGGAAAGCGGTTTCCGTGGCCGTGAGGTGGAGATTGCGCAAGAGCTGGTCCAGCAACTGGATGCCATCGAAGACGATACCGATCAGCTGCAGGTACAACTGCGCCGTCAACTGTTTGAGCTGGAGGATAGCCTCAAACCAATCGACGTTATGGTGCTTTACAAAATCCTAGAATGGATCGGTGATCTGGCGGATCTGGCCGAGCGCGTAGGCGCCCGTCTGGAGCTGATGCTAGCTCGCTCTTAACCCATTGTAGATAGACAACTGATTAGATTTTTATAGGTTCTTCCATGGTAGAAGTTCTCGTAACTTATGGCCCGTGGCTGATTGGCGCTGCGGCTCTATTTGGCTTCTTAATGGCCTTTGGTGTTGGCGCTAACGACGTAGCTAACGCAATGGGTACCTCAGTGGGCTCTGGCGCACTGACCATCAAACAAGCGATCCTGATCGCCATGGTGTTTGAATTCGCCGGTGCCTACTTGGCTGGTGGTGAAGTAACCAACACCATCCGCAGCGGCATCATCGACAGTGGCTACTTTGTCGATACCCCAGAACTGCTGGTGTATGGCTTTATTTCTGCACTGCTGGCCGCCGGTATCTGGTTGATCGCTGCCTCTTGGTTGGGCTGGCCGGTATCGACCACTCACTCCATCATCGGCGCTATCATCGGCTTTGCTGCCGTTGGCGTTGGTGTAGACGCGGTATCTTGGGGCAAAGTGGGTGGCATCGTTGGTTCTTGGGTTGTTACCCCGGCCATCTCTGGTTTCATCGCTTACCTGATCTTCCAAAGCGCGCAAAAGCTGATCTTCGACACCGACGCACCATTGGCTAACGCCAAGCGCTACGTGCCGCTGTACATGGGCTTCGCCACTTTTGTCATGGCGCTGGTAACCGTACAAAAAGGTCTGAAGCACGTTGGTTTGGACTTCTCTACTCTTGAAGCTTACGGTCTGGCGCTGATCCTGGCGATCATCACCGGTTTCATCGGTAAAGTGTTTATCAACCGCATTCAGTTCGATCCAAACATGGATCGTCACACTCAGTTCGGCAACGTTGAAAAAGTGTTTGGCCTGCTGATGGTGGTAACCGCGTGTTGTATGGCATTTGCTCACGGCTCTAACGACGTAGCAAACGCGATTGGCCCTCTGGCTGCGGTAGTAACCATCGTTGAACACAACGGCGACATTCCAGCCAAAGCACCACTGGCATGGTGGATCCTGCCTCTGGGTGCGGTTGGTATCGTTGTTGGTCTGGCACTGCTGGGTAAGCGCGTAATCGCCACCATCGGTAACAAGATCACTCACCTGACCCCAAGCCGTGGCTTCGCCGCCGAACTGGCTGCCGCCTCTACCGTAGTAATCGCTTCCGGTACTGGTCTGCCAATCTCCACCACCCAAACTCTGGTGGGTGCGGTACTGGGTGTTGGTATGGCTCGCGGTATCGCCGCGCTGAACATCGACGTAGTACGTAACATCGTGGTGTCTTGGGTTGTAACCCTGCCAGCCGGTGCTGCCCTGTCTATCGTGTTCTTCGAAATCATGGTGCACCTGCTGTAATCACAGCCATTGCATCCGAAAAGGAGCCCTTGCGGCTCCTTTTTTTATAAGCCGCGCTTAAGCGTGAATCTAAGCAACATCGCTTAACAATTGGCCAACTTGCCGTATCAAAGGTTAACCAGAGCCAGTTGTGACTTGTACCTTGGGCGGTGATTTCATAGCATGAGCCAGCATTTAAGAGGCCTAAACCCTATGTTAATTCGTACTTGCCTGATTGTTATGGCACTACTGAGCAGCCAAGTGGCGGCTGCACAGCTCACTATCTCGGAAGATGTGGGCGTCTATATGTTGGCTGGGCCAACCACCCAATACCGCATCATCGGCACTGTCACCGTTGGTGACAGCGTTACCGCACTGGGCGAAACCAGTGGCGACTACACCAAGGTCGAAGACAACCGCGGTCGCCAAGGCTGGATCAAGAGCAGCGATCTGCACCAAGGCGCCAGTTTCCGTACCCTGCTGCCGGCCGCCGAACAAAAGATCGTTGAGCTGGAGCAAAAGCTGGCAAGCAACAGCGCCGACCTGCAAGCGCAACTGAAGAAAGCCAACAGCGACCTGTCACTGCTGCAAGCCCGCTACGACAACGATCAGCAAAACAGCACCGAGATGCTGACCGAACAGCGTCAGCGCGTCAGCCAGCAAGCGCAGCGCATCAATGAGCTGGAGCAGCAAAACCAAGAACTGAACGCCGCGCTGAACTCGGTACAAAACACCGAACGTTTTGTGATGTGGAAACAAGGCGGGATGATCGCCGCTGGTGGCCTGTTGTTGGGCTTGATTGTCGCCTACCTGCCACGGCCACAACGTCGGCGCCATCATGATAAAAACTACATTCGCTAAACGCCGGTAACCACCCGCTTACCTGCCAACTGCCATTAAGCCTCAGCCTCTGTGCTGGGGCTTTTTGTTACTGGCAATCCTTGCTTACAACCAAGTCGGTTTTACCCCTATTAGACTTTTAGCTAATGGCCCTTGGCGATCATTGCGAAAAACAACAGGGGCAGATTACTGTCGGGCAATAACCAAATCAGCAGCGATAAGCTGATACGTCACAGGACCGACACCAGAACAAGGAGACGCCGATGTTTGCTGCCAGCACCGTGCTGCAACCTCACTCATTTACCCTAAGCCAACGCTTTGAGCAGATCTGCGCCAACTATGGGGTTGATGAAGCGGAGTATCTGGCAGAGCTACTGCCGTTAGTGCCGCGCGACCAAATCGACGCGATCAGCGCCCGCGCCAGCCACATGGTTGAACAGGTACGCGCCGTTGAGAAAAAGGGGTTAGCCATCGGCATCGATGCCTTCTTGCAGGAATACAGCTTAGAGACCCACGAAGGGGTGCTGCTGATGTGTCTGGCCGAAGCGCTGCTGCGGATCCCGGATGCGCCGACCGCTGATGCGCTGATTGAAGAGAAACTCGCCAGTGCCGATTGGGGCAAACACCTTAAATGTTCCGATTCGATGCTGGTGAACGCCTCCACTTGGGCGCTGATGCTGACCGGCAAAGTGATGACCTTGGATAAAACGATCCACGCCAAGCCAGCCAGTGCCGTTAGCAAGTTGATCAATCGCGTCGGCGAACCGGTGATCCGCTCGGCGATGTACAGCGCCATGAAAATTATGGGCAAACAGTTTGTGCTGGGGCGTGACATCAGCGAAGCGCTGAAACGCAGCCAAGATAATCGCCAACGCGGCTACAGCCACTCTTTTGATATGCTTGGTGAAGCGGCACTCACCCAAGCGGATGCCGATAAATACTGCAACGAATACCGCCAAGCGATCGCCACCATCGGCAGCAAAGGCAACGGCGGCGATCCCGCCACCAAACCGACCATCTCCATCAAACTGTCGGCGCTGCATCCACGCTACGAAGTGGCCAATCGTCAACGGGTATTATCAGAGCTTCGCGACACCGTACTGCAATTGATTAACCAAGCGCGACCGCTGGATGTCGGGATCAGCATCGACGCCGAAGAGGCCGACCGCTTAGAGCTCTCACTGGAGCTGTTCGAGCAGATCTACCGCCACCCAGATTGCCAAGGCTGGGGCAACCTCGGCTTGGTGGTGCAGGCTTACTCCAAACGCGCGCTACCGGTACTTTGTTGGATCAATGCGCTAGCTGCCGAACAAGGCGATCTCATCCCAGTACGGTTGGTTAAAGGCGCCTACTGGGACAGTGAAATCAAATGGTGTCAGCAAGCGGGCAGCGATAACTACCCGGTGTTTACTCGCAAAGCGGGCACCGATATCTCCTATCTGGCCTGCGCCCGCTATCTGTTATCGCCGCTGACAACCGGCAACATCTACCCGCAGTTCGCGACTCACAACGCCCAGACCGTCGCCAGCATTGAAGCGATGGCTGGCAGTCGCGATTACGAGTTCCAGCGCCTGCATGGGATGGGGCAAGAGCTGTATGACACCCTGCTGACGCAAGCGCCTAAGCCGCTGAAAGTACGGATCTACGCCCCGGTCGGCGCCCACAAAGATCTGTTGCCCTATCTGGTTCGACGCTTGCTCGAAAACGGTGCCAACACCTCGTTTGTGCACAAGCTGGTAGATCCGAAGACCCCCATCGACAGCCTGGTGACTCACCCGCTCACCACCTTGGAAAGTTACAGCAGCCTGCACAACCCGCGCATTCCCCTGCCATCGAGGATCTTTAGCGACCGTTTCAATTCGCAAGGACTCAACCTCAATCTGCGCAGTGATTCACAGCCGTTTTTCGCTGAGTTTGCCGATTTCCAGGCAACCCAGTGGCGCGCCGCGCCGATCATTGGTGGCGAAGCTCGCTTTGAAGGAGATGGCTATCGAGTCAATAGCCCATTGGATGGCAGCGAGGTTGGCTGCGCCCATTACGCCAATGATCGCCAAATTGAAGAGGCCATTAGCCGTGCCAGCAGCGCCTTTGCCAAGTGGAACGCCACACCCGTCGAACAACGGGCGCAAGCGCTAGAGCGGCTAGCCGATCTGCTGGAAAGCCATCGGCCAGAACTGATTGCCCTATGTTGCCGTGAAGCGGGTAAAACCTTGCAAGATGGCATCGACGAGGTACGCGAAGCGGTCGATTTTTGCCGTTATTACGCCAACCAAGCACGGGAGTTGATGGTCACCACCACCCTGCCTGGCCCCACCGGCGAGCGTAACCAACTGTCGATCCATGGTCGTGGCACCTTTTTATGCATCAGCCCGTGGAACTTCCCGTTGGCGATCTTCTTAGGTCAAATCACTGCGGCGCTGGCCACCGGCAACTGCGTGATAGCCAAACCGGCAGAGCAAACTAATCTGATCGCCTTTCGCGCGGTAGAACTGGCGCATCAAGCGGGCATCGACCAAGACGCACTGCAACTGCTGACCGGCCTTGGCCGCGATATTGGCCCGAAGCTGACTGCTGATGAGCGGATCAGCGGCGTCTGCTTTACCGGTTCAACCGCCACCGCTAAGGGGATCAACCTGACGCTGGCGCAGCGCGCTGGCGCCATTGTGCCGCTGATCGCCGAAACCGGCGGCCAAAATGCGATGATTGTTGATTCCACCTCACTGCCAGAGCAGGTAATCATCGATGTGGTGCAATCGGCATTTCAAAGCGCCGGCCAGCGCTGCTCTGCGCTACGCGTGCTGTTCCTGCAACAAGACGTAGCACCAAGGATGTTGGCGTTACTCAAAGGGGCGATGGCCGAGCTGACCATCGGCGATCCAAGCCAATATCAAACCGACGTTGGTCCGGTGATCGACGCCAACGCCAAAGCCAAGCTGGAAGCCCATATCGAGCGGATCTGCGGCGAAGGGGAACTGATCGCACAAACCGAAATTCCGTCCGAGCTAAGCGGCCACTTTGTAGCGCCAACGGCGGTCAAAATCGATTCATTGGCGCAGCTAACCGAAGAGCAGTTTGGGCCTATCCTGCACGTGATCACCTACAGCAGTAAGCAACTGCCAGAGGTGATCGACCAGATCAACGCCAGCGGCTACGGCCTGACCTTAGGCATCCACAGCCGTAACGAGCGCCACGCGTTGCAGATCGCCAGTCAAGTTAACGTCGGCAACGCCTACATTAATCGCAACCAGATTGGCGCGGTGGTTGGAGTGCAGCCATTTGGTGGCCAAGGCCTGTCTGGTACCGGCCATAAAGCTGGTGGTCCGCACTACCTCAGCCGCTTTATCAGCGAGAAAACCATCAGCAACAACATCACCGCCATCGGCGGCAATGCCACGTTGTTGTCGTTGGGGGATGGCTGAAAATGCTAGCCTGCAGCCTGCAGTCGTTAGTTTTTAGCTAGTAGAAAGAGCGCCAGGTTGGCGCTCTTTTTGTGGCTCCAGGAACAACGCCAACGACCCTCTGCTTCTAGCTTCTAGCTTCTAGTTGATAACTAATCACTGAAAACTGAAAACTGAAAACTGAAAACTGAAAACTGAAAACTGAAAACTGAAAACTGAAAACTGAAAACTAAATACTACCCAACGCCGGGATCCGGAACGCTTGGTTATCCATCTCGAGGATAATCTCGTTGGGCAGGATCTCTTTCACCGTCAGCCCGGCAGCGGCTTCATCGCCCTCTTGCAGCTCGCGGCCATTGGCCCGCAACCAGCGTTTTTCCGCTTGCGAGGCGTAGACGTGGGCGGTCACCTCCAGATCCGGCAAACGCTTTTGAAATGCCCAAGGCAGCTGACCGAGTTTGGGGATCTGCACCGGCGTTAATGGCTGCTCTGGCAACGGCGCCATCCCAGCTTGTTGCAGGGCATCCTCCAGCGCTTGTTGCAGTGCTGGAGTTAGCTCCGCAGTTGGCTGCTCAGCCTGATTAACATCCGCAGCCTCCACTGCCGCAATCTCTGGCTCGGGTTCGCCAATCACCACCGGCAACGACGGTTCCGCTGCCGGCTGCTCCACACCACCAACATCCAACAGCGCTTGTTCAAACGCCGCCAACAACATCGGATCGGCGATTTCAGCTTGAACTGGCTCGGTCGGTAACAGTTGCACCGCCTCGATCATCGGCTCTGGCGCGGCTGCCAAGGTAGCGGTCATCGACACCGGCGGCGCGGTTAACTCGGGAGCCGGTGTAGGCGCCGTTGGCACAACAATCTCGACCGGATTGATCTCCACTGGCAGCGGCAGCGATACCCGCGCCGCAACCGTAATCGGCCCGGCAGAGGCGGCCACGGTCAGCGGCGCTGCTGGCGCATTAGTCGGCTGCGACTGATAAGCGATGGCCGCTCCAGCGGCCGCACCTAGGATAGCCAGCGCCACCGGCAACAATCGCGGCCACGGCAATGATCGTTGCGCTGGCTGTTGCGGCAACATCACCGCCAGCGCCGGATCGCTGTTGGCTTGACTGCTGCGCTGACGCTGCACCGCATCTAATAACATCGACATTTAGTTGGCCTCCGCGCTAACTGTCAGGGTTGGGCCGTCAGTGCTGGTCAGTAGTTGCAATCGTTCTAGGGTTTGCCGTCCAGCCAGACCATCGGCAGCAAGCCCTTGCTGTTGCTGAAACGCCATTAACGCCCGCTTGAGACCAACATCAAACGAGCTTAACAGCCGCGCATCACGACCTTGCAGCTGCGCCAGTCGGTTCTCTAACCACTGCATCTGCGCCAGCGAGGCACTGGGACTGATCAGCTTGGGCAAACTGCCTTGCGGTTGCCACAACAGGGTAAACCGGCCCTGGTAGTGCTGCACAAACCAGCTGTGCTCTAGCCACAACTGTTGCTCGCCCAACTGCACTAACCAACGATCCCCCTGCTTGCCCAGCAGCGCCAACGTATGCAGTTGACCGTAGTCATCGTCGACGCTGATCACCGCCGGACGATTTAGCTGCAGCAGCTGCTGCCAACTGCCGGAATCGCTTAGGCAAGCCAAACCGAACTGACCGGCGTAACGACAAGGTTCGGAAGCCGGCAGCGGTTGCTGCCATTGGTGAAACAGCACTTGCAACGATTGCAGCTCAGAGCTGGGGTAATCACCGAGATTCACCGTCTTTACCGCCGCGGCGGTATTGCTTGGCGTCGGCGCCAACGGCACGGCGCTTGGCTGCGCCGCCAGTTGTAGGGTCACGCCATAGCCGATGCCGGCCGATAACAGCAAGGCGCTGACGCTGGCAGCGATGGTGCCCCACGGCTTACGCTTCACTGCCGGCAGATCCAACACCTCTGCGGCGGCTTGCTCGATATCTTTGCCATCCAACAGCGGCTTTTGCCGACCATAGCCGCCCATCAGCGCCCGCTCACAGATCAGGTTGATGATCCGCGGCACGCCGCCAGAACACTGATGCAGCGCTTTGATGGCGCAGGCCTTAAACAGCGGCTGCGCTCGCCCCGCCACGTGCAGGCGATGCGCTACGTAAGCCGCCACCTCATCGCGAGTCAGCGGCAACAGGTGATAACGGGCGGTAATCCGCTGTGCCAACTGGCGCAGCTCCTGTCGCCGCAACAGCGCTTGCAACTCTGGCTGACCAATTAAGATCACCTGCAGTAATTTGCGGGTGTCGGTTTCCAGATTGGTCAGCAGTCGCAGTTGTTCCAACACCTCTGCCGCTAGATGCTGCGCCTCATCGATCACCAACAAGCTGCGGCGTCCACGCTGATGGTTGGCCAGCAAAAACTCAGCGATCAGATCGGTCAGTTGCTTTAGGGTTGGCTGCGCTGGCAGTGGGATCTTAAATTGGTCACACACCGTTGCCAGCAGCTCTAATTGAGTCAGCGCCGGATTTAAGATAAACGCCAAGTCAGCATCTTCCGGCAACTGATTAAACAGAGTGCGCGAGACCGTGGTTTTGCCGGTGCCAACTTCGCCGGTCAGCAGCACAAAACCGCCGTTCTCACCCAGACCGTAAGTCAGGTGCGCCAGCGCCTCGCGATGACGATCACTTAGGAACAAAAAGGCCGGATTAGGGGCGATGGAAAAAGGGCTTTCCGTTAGCCCGTAGAATCCTTTATACATCGATGGTCGTAGCTCGAATGGGGTCTGCCGCTAAGGTAAAGGCTGACGCCGGATCAGTCAAAAGGCCAAGGCTGATATACTGCGCAAAAACCTACGCCATCAAGTAACGAGAACCAAAACGTGAAGATCTATCTGGTCGGGGGCGCGGTACGCGACCAACTGCTCGGACTGCCAATCAAAGACCGCGACCATCTGGTGGTCGGCGCCAGTGTCGAACAGATGTTGGCTCAAGGCTACGCCCAAGTGGGCAAAAGCTTTCCGGTGTTTTTGCATCCGCAAACCAAAGCGGAGTACGCCCTCGCCCGCACCGAGCGCAAAGTCGGCCATGGCTACGGCGGTTTTGATTTTGACGCAGCGCCAACGGTAACGCTGGAACAGGATCTGCTTCGACGCGATCTCACCATCAACGCCATCGCCCAAGACGATGCCGGTATCCTGCACGATCCCTACGGTGGCCAAGCTGACCTGCAAGCCCGACTGCTGCGCCACGTATCGCCGGCCTTTGCCGAAGATCCCCTGCGGGTGCTGCGGGTCGCCCGCTTTGCCGCCCGCTTTGCCCATCTTGGCTTTAGCGTTGCCGAAGAGACCATGGCGCTGATGACCGAGCTTAGCCACAGCGGCGAACTTGAGCACCTCAGCGCCGAACGGGTCTGGCAAGAAACCGAACGCGCCCTTGGCGAGCGCGATCCGCAGGTCTACTTTGCGCTGCTGGCCCAGTGCGGTGCCCTTAAGGTATTGATGCCAGAACTGGCGGCACTGGATGGCGTCGAGCAACCGGCGCAGTGGCACGGCGGCTTAGACGCGTTTGAACACACCCTATTGGCGCTGCAACTGTCCGCCAAACAGTGCCAGCCTAATCCAGTGCGTTTTGCGATTCTGCTGCACGATCTGGGCAAAGGCTTAACCCCGCCAGCGCAGTGGCCGCGCCATATCGGCCATGAGCGCGCCGGCATCAAACCGCTTAAGGCGTTGTGTGAACGGCTGCGAGTCAACAACGACTGGCGCGATCTGGCGCTGCAGGTCACCGAACAGCACTTAAACGTCCACCGCGCGCTGGAACTGCGGCCGGAAACGCTGTTGAAGCTGTTCGATAAAGTGGATGCCTGGCGCAAACCCGATCGTTTCGCACTGTTGCTGGAGGCTTGTCGCTTCGATGTGCAGGGACGGCCTAACTGCGCCGATGAGCCCTACCCTGCCCAGCACTATCTGACCGACGCCTTGGCCTGCGCCAACGGGGTCGAGGTTAAACAAATTGTTGCCGCCGGTTTTAAAGGGCCAGAGATCCGCAGCGAGCTGGCTAAGCAGCGACTGACGGCCCTGACCGCCTTCAAGCAAAACTATTTATAAATGAAAAACAAACGGGCGACCATCAGGCCGCCCGTTGTTCAATTCAATGGCTTCAGCTTCAGACGAAGAACGCGAACAGCACCGCGCCCAGCGCTAAGCGATAGATCACAAACGGCAGCATCCCCATCCGGCTAATCGCAGCCAAGAACAACTTGATGCAGACAAAGGCGGACACAAAAGCCAGTACCGTGCCGACTGCCATCGCCAGCCAATCAACGCTGGCGGCTTCAGTAACTAATTCCACGGTTTTAAGGCCACCGGCAGCGACAATAATCGGCACCGACAGCAGGAACGAGAACCGCGCGGCACTGTCACGGGTAAGCCCCAGCAGCAATGCCATGGTGATGGTAATGCCAGAACGCGAGGTGCCGGGGATCAGCGCCAGCGCCTGAGCGATACCGATCAGCAGCGCCATCTTCCAAGTGATATCGACCAAGCCTTTGCGCTCGCTGGCGCTGGCATCGGCGTACCACAGCGCCAAGCCAAACAGGATGGTGGTGGTGGCGATAACCGCCGTCGAGCGCAGCTCGGTGGAGATCAGATCGTTAAACAGCAGACCGGCAATCACCGCCGGTACCGTACCCAGAGCGATAAACCATGCGGTACGACTGTCGTCGTTGTGTTTACCGCTAAAAGAACCGATCCAAGCTAATGCCATGCGGCCAATGTCTTGTCGAAAATAGAGCACCACCGCCGCTAAGGTGCCGACGTGAGTAGCCACATCAAAAGCGGTGCCCTGATCCGGCCAACCAAACATCTGCGCCGGCAAAATCAGGTGAGCCGAACTGGAGATCGGCAAAAATTCCGTGAAGCCCTGCAGCAGTGCCAGCACGATGGTCTGGATCAGATCCACGATGGTTATTCCTTATTGCGATTTATCTGAAGGGGCGGCCCAATCAAACTCAATTGGCCACAGTTTTTGCGATTGCTGGGGAAACGCCTGCCACAACTGCGCCAGCGATTGGCTGCAGTTCGGCAGCACGCCGTCAGGCCACAACTGTTGTAACGGCAGCAGCACAAAGGCGTTATCAAAAATTTCGGGTCTCGGCAGTTCTACCGGCTCGTTGGTGGCCAGGTTGCCATACAGCAGCAGATCGATATCTAAGGTGCGCGGGGCAAACTTCTTGGCACCCAACACTCGGCCATGACGTTGCTCAATCTGCTTAAATAGCGCCACCAATTGGGCAATCGACAGCTCAGTATCGGCTTGAGCGACGAGGTTTAAAAAATTATCGCCTTCAAAACCAACCGCTTCGCTCTCATACACAGTAGAGATCAGCACATGGTCGAGTGCATCCGCCAAGTCATTGAGGCCATTACGGATGTGAGCCTCGGCATCGATATTGGAACCTAAACTGATGAAGATCCGAGTCATACTTGGCTCCGACGAATTTCCACCCCAACCGTGGCAGCATTGGCCACCGCACCGGGTTTGTTGACTCGCACCTGCACCCACGGCGCGTTAAATTGCGTCAGAATCAATGCCGCCGTTTTTTCCGCTACGGTTTCCACCAGTTCGTGCGGGGTGTCTTGCACCAGTGCCGTTACCGCTTTAGAAACGGTGTCGTAGCAGAGCGCGTATTGGTAATCATCGCTGGCCGCCGCTGGACGGTTGTCCCAACCGATGGTCAAGTCAATCAGCAGCTTCTGTCGGATCTGCTTTTCCCAATCAAACACACCAATTACGGCGTGGCACTCCAACCCTTGGATAAAAACGCTGTCACTCATCTGCTCTTCGCCATTGGCATCCCACCAACTCAATCGATTACCGAATCAACGCTGTCGCGCACTAGAAAGACCAGTAATTTTATGCGGTTGGTATAAGATACTGTCATTCATTAGATTGCCGTCTGCTGACAACAACCGTTGTGGGCGTTGGATAATAGCCCAAACACTGCTTAGGAAAAACATTGGACAGCACCCTTCTGCTTGGCCTTGCCACCGTCATCGCCGGATACCTACTGGGATCGATCTCCAGTGCGGTGCTGATCTGTCAGCTGTTCCGGCTGCCAGATCCGCGCTTGCATGGTTCGGGCAATCCCGGTGCCACCAACGTGCTGCGCCTTGGTGGCAAACTGCCGGCCCTGCTGGTGCTAATCAGTGACATTTTGAAAGGCACCATTCCAGTATGGGGCGGTTATTTTCTGGGATTGTCGCCATGGGTGTTGGCGTTGGTTGGGGTGGCGGCAACGTTGGGACACATCTATCCGCTCTATTTCAAAATGCAGGGCGGCAAAGGGGTGGCGACCGCCTTGGGAGCGATTGCACCGATTGGCTGGCAGGTACTGCTGATGCTTGGGGCGACTTGGTTGGCGGTCGCCGCCATCAGTCGTTATTCGTCACTGGCGTCGATTGTCGCCTGCAGCTTAACCCCACTGTACGTCTACCTAGTGCGGCCAGAACACCCGGAATATATCGCCCCAGTGTCACTACTGATTGCGCTGATCCTGTGGCGCCATCGCGCCAACATGGTACGCCTTTATCAAGGCACCGAGCCGAAACTCGGTGCCAAGCGTAACGCCGGTCCAGAAACCGATTAATTGGCGCCCGGAACGGTTAATTGCGACAGTGGCCAGCGCGGGGTGGTTGTTACTGCTAACGACGCATTTTCACCGGCCAACAACCGCTGCATCCCAGCAAAAGCGATCATCGCGCCGTTGTCGGTACAAAACTCTGGCCGTGGGTAGAACACCTCACCTTTGCGCTTCACCATCAACGCTGCCAGTTCCGCCCGCAAATGACGGTTGGCGCTCACCCCACCGGCCACCACCAGTCGGTTAATGCCGGTTTGATCCATTGCTCGGCGGCACTTGATCGCTAAGGTATCCACCACCGCGTCCTCAAAGGCACGAGCAATGTCCGCCAGTGCTTCGGTGCCTTCGGCGGCGATGGTATTGGCGGCGAAGGTTTTCAAGCCCGAGAAGCTGAAGTCCAAGCCGGGACGGTCGCACATCGGCCGTGGGAACTTGTATTTGCCAACCTCGCCTTGCTCAGCCAGTTTCGACAGCAATGGGCCACCCGGGTAATCCAGCCCCATCAGCTTCGCGGTCTTATCGAACGCTTCGCCAGCGGCATCATCAATCGACTCGCCCAACAGCTGGTATTGACCAATGCCATCCACCTGCACCAGTTGGGTATGACCGCCGGACACTAGCAGCGCAATAAATGGGAATTGCGGCGGATTGTCTTCCAGCATCGGCGCCAGCAAATGCCCTTCCATATGGTTAACTGCAATGGCGGGTTTGCCCCACGCAAAGGCCAAGGCACGGCCAGCGCAGGCCCCGACCAACAACGCCCCGACCAAACCCGGGCCGGCGGTGTAGGCTACGCCGTCGATGTCGTCTTTGGTCAGTCCAGCGTCGGCCAGCGCTTGCTGCACCAGCGGCACAATCTTGCGCACGTGATCCCGCGACGCCAACTCTGGAACCACGCCGCCATAATCGGCGTGCAGTTTTACTTGGCTATATAAAGTGTGTGACAGCAGGCCATTGGCATCGTCATAGATGGCAATGCCGGTCTCATCACAGGAGGTCTCAATGCCTAAAATACGCATACTTGTGGTCTCTATCGCGGGAAAAAGTGGCGCAATTTTAACGGGGTCATCGGAACCTCGCCAGTGCTTGTGATGTGGACTTTACAACGACTGGGTTATCGGAGTAGAATTTCGCACCATTTTGAATCGCGGCTGCTCAAAGATTGACCAGCCCGTAGTAACCGAAGATTTTCGAGGTAATAGGCAGATGCCGGTAATTAAAGTTCGTGAAAATGAACCGTTCGACGTAGCACTGCGTCGTTTCAAGCGTTCCTGTGAAAAAGCTGGTGTTCTGGCTGAAGTTCGTCGTCGTGAGCACTACGAAAAGCCAACCACCATCCGCAAGCGCGCTAAAGCTGCTGCTTCTAAGCGTCAAGCTAAGAAGCTGGCTCGCGAAAACGCACGTCGTACTCGCCTGTACTAAGCCATGACTTTAGTCGAGCAACTGAAAGACGCCATGAAGGACGCCATGCGAGCCAAAGATAAGGTTCGCTTGGGCACCATTCGTATGGCTCTGGCTGCGGTTAAGCAGGTAGAAATCGACACTCAGGTTGAACTTGATAACGACGGCGTGATCAAACTGCTGACCAAACTGGTTAAGCAGCGTCGCGACGCCATCAAGCAATATGAGGAAGCCGGTCGCCAAGACTTGGCTGATGCCGAAGCTGCTGAGGTAGTTGTACTGCAGGATTTCCTGCCACAACAACTGTCCGAAGCCGAGCTAGAAGCGTTGATCAGCAAAGCTGTTGCTGACAGCGGTGTTAGCTCGATGAAAGATATGGGCAAAGTGATGGGCCTGCTGCAAAGCCAGGTTCAAGGTCGTGCCGATATGGCGGTTGTCAGCAAGTTGCTGAAAGCCCAACTGTCCTAATCGAACACAACCGTTCACTGCAACAAGCCGTGCCACAAGCACGGCTTGTTTGTTTTTCAGCAGCGCCATTAGCTAACGCCATAAGCATTGCTAAAGTGCTTATCGCCTTAGATAATTTTCCTAGTTATCGCGGTTTTTTCAGAGGGCATCGTGGCAGGTCGTATTACACGAGAATTTATTGATCAGTTGTTGGCTCGGGTCGACATCGTTGAGCTGATTGATGGCCGCGTCAAACTGAAAAAAGCGGGCCGCAACTACCACGCCTGTTGCCCATTCCATAACGAGAAAACGCCCTCGTTCACGGTCGCTCAAGACAAGCAGTTCTATCACTGTTTTGGCTGTGGCGCCCACGGCAACGCCATCGACTTTGTGATGGAATACGACCGCCTCGAATTTCCCGATGCGGTCGAAGAACTCGCCAGCCAAGCCGGCTTAGAGGTGCAACGGGAGCAGTCCACTTACCAAAGCGGTGATACCCCCCGCAGCGCGCCGCCGGTTAACAGCGCTAAGTTCAATGACCATTACCAATTAATGGAGTGGGCGGCCGAATTCTTCCAGCGTTCGTTGGCACAGCACCCTGAGCGCCAGCGGGTGCAAGACTACATTGCCGGTCGCGGCTTAGACCAAGCCACGGTCACCAAGTTTGGCATCGGTTTTGCCCCGCCGGGCTGGGATAACCTGCTAAGCCAGCAGCGTGGCAACCAACGCAACCAGCAACTGCTAAGCGAATGCGGCATGGCGATCGACAAAGACGGCGGCGGCCGTTACGACCGCTTTCGTGACCGCCTAATGTTCCCTATCCGCGATCGCCGTGGTCGGGTTATCGGCTTCGGTGGTCGGGTGATGGGCGATGATACGCCCAAGTATCTGAACTCACCGGAAACGCCAATCTTCCATAAAGGCCATGAGTTGTATGGCCTGTATGAGGTACGCCAAGCTGCCCGCAATCCGGAGCGGGTGCTGGTGGTCGAAGGCTATATGGACGTAGTGGCGCTGGCGCAACACGGCATCGACTATGCGGTCGCGTCACTTGGCACCGCCACCACCGCGGATCATATCCAAGCCCTGATCCGCACCGCCCAAAGCGAAGTGGTCTGCTGCTACGATGGCGATCGCGCTGGCCGTGAAGCCGCATGGCGAGCATTGGAAACCGCCTTACCACTGCTGCGCAGCCAAACTGCGCTAAAGTTTATGTTCCTGCCCGACGGGGAAGATCCCGATACGCTGGTTCGCCACGAGGGCAAAACCGCCTTTGAAGCGCGCATCGGCGAGGCGATGAGCCTATCCGATTACCTGTTTGGGCGGATGGCGCAGCAAACCAACCTCAGTAACGATGAGGGCAAAGCCAACATGGCTCGGCAGGTGACTGAACTCATCAGCCGCGTGAACGACGACAATCTGCGGCAGGTGTTTAGCCAACGACTGGCGCGCGAGCTATCTTGGGACGAACATAAACTGAGCCGATTCTTGCAACAGACCAGCAAGCCGGCACAACATAATTTGCACAAAGCCGCGCAAGGACGGGGTACACCACTGCGTCATGCGATTGCGCTGCTGCTGCATCAACCGCAGTTAGGTCACCACCTAAAACCGCAGACTTCGCTCACCCAGTTAAATCTGCAAGGGGTTGCTCTGCTGCGAGAGATGCTCGAGGTTTGCCGCCCCCAACCGCTGACCACAGCCCAGTTGTTGGAACGGTTTCGCGAACGCCCGGAAGGGCCGCTGTTACGTAAGTTAATGGGCTGGAAATTTACCGTTGAGGAAAACCTCACACAAGAATTCGCTGATTGTCTTAGCTGGCTAAACCAGCGCTTTTTCGAGCAATGCTCCGAGACACTGAATCAAAAAGCCCGCAGCGGTAACATCACCGCTGATGAGATCCGGCAACTGCAGTGGCTCAATCAAAACCTGGCGTCGCTAAAACAATCAGCTAAGGCCGGAGGCAGTAGTGCCGATACTGTCAGTAAATAGCACCACTGCTGGTGCTAACTCACTGACAGCAAAGCGCATCAGCCCCTAGCGGCATAAGCCGAATACCTTTATAATTGGCTATTTGCGCGTCAACGGCCGCTTACCCGAAGTAATTAACCTTAAGTGGATGATATCAATGGATCAAACTCCGCAGTCACAACTTAAGCTCCTGGTCGCCAAAGGCAAAGAGCAGGGCTATCTGACTTACGCCGAGGTGAACGATCACCTGCCTGCCGATATGGTCGATTCCGATCAGATCGAAGATATTATCCAGATGATCAACGACATGGGCATCCAGGTGTTTGAGTCCGCTCCGGACAAAGACGAACTGATGATGTCCGAGGACGCCACCGACGAAGACGCTGCTGAAGCAGCGGCGGCCGCACTGGCCAGCGTTGAGGGTGAACTGGGCCGCACCACCGATCCTGTGCGCATGTACATGCGCGAAATGGGTACTGTGGAACTGCTGACCCGCGAAGGCGAAATCGTCATTGCCAAGCGCATTGAAGATGGCATCAACCAAGTGCAGTGCTCTATCGCAGAGTACCCAGCTGCCATCGGTTACCTGCTGGAACAGTGGGACCGTTACGTTGCCGAAGAGATCCGCCTGTCCGATATCATCTCTGGATTTATCACCGAAGAAGACGAAGCGCCAACCGCGACTCACGTCGGTTCCGAGCTGTCTGATGAAGAGCTGGACGACGAAGACGACGACGGCGATGACGACGATGACGACAGCGAAGGCGGCGACGACGACGCCAACAACGGTCCAGATCCGGAACAAGCCAAAGAGAAGTTTGACGAGCTGCGCGCTCACTACGAACTGACCATGAAGGCGATGGCAGAGCACGGCTCTGACTCGCTGGAAGTGGCGATGATCGTGACCAAACTGTCCGAGCTGTTCAAAGAGTTCCGTCTGGTACCAAAGCAGTTCGACAACCTAGTGAAGAGCATGCGCGACATGATGGATCGCGTCCGTGTGCAAGAGCGTCTAATCATGAAGACCTGTGTCGATCATGCCAAGATGCCGAAGAAAAACTTCATGAAGGTGTTCGCCGGTAACGAAGCCAACTTAGACTGGCTGAACGCCGAGATCGCCGCGGGTAAGTCCTACTCTGAAGGTCTGTCGCAGTTCCAAGACGATCTGGAGCGCAGCGTTCAGAAGCTGCAAGTTATCCAGACTGAGACTGGTCTGTCGATCGGCAAGATCAAAGACATCAACCGTCGCATGTCTATCGGTGAAGCGAAAGCTCGCCGCGCCAAGAAAGAGATGGTTGAGGCCAACCTGCGTCTGGTTATCTCTATCGCCAAAAAGTACACCAACCGTGGTCTGCAGTTCTTGGATCTGATCCAAGAGGGCAACATCGGTCTGATGAAGGCGGTAGATAAGTTTGAATACCGTCGTGGTTACAAGTTCTCGACCTACGCCACTTGGTGGATCCGTCAGGCGATCACTCGTTCCATCGCTGACCAAGCGCGTACCATCCGTATTCCGGTGCACATGATCGAGACCATCAACAAACTGAACCGCATCTCTCGTCAGATGCTGCAGGAGATGGGCCGCGAGCCAACCCCGGAAGAGCTGGCTGAGCGAATGCTGATGCCAGAGGATAAGATCCGTAAGGTGCTGAAGATCGCCAAAGAGCCGATCTCGATGGAAACCCCAATCGGTGACGATGAAGATTCCCATCTGGGCGACTTTATCGAAGACACCACCTTGGCACTGCCAATCGACTCCGCCACCTCTGAAAGCCTGAAAATGGCTACTAACGAGGTTCTGGCCGGTCTGACTGCCCGTGAAGCTAAGGTACTGCGGATGCGCTTCGGTATCGAAATGAACACCGACCACACTCTGGAAGAGGTAGGTAAACAGTTTGACGTGACCCGTGAACGTATCCGTCAGATTGAAGCTAAAGCGCTGCGTAAGCTGCGTCATCCATCTCGTTCCGAGATCCTCAAGAGCTTCCTAGACGAGTAATCGTTTAGCGCTTAAAGAAAAAGCCCAACACGGCAACGTGTTGGGCTTTTTTGTTGGGTTTAAATCGTCTGACTCGGCGTTACTCAACTCACTGGTGCAGTTAGCAGTTAACAGTTAGCAGTTAGCAGTTAGCAGTTAGCAGTTAGCAGGATGAGCGCCCACATCCCAGCAACCACAGGCTCTTGGCTTTTGCTGTTACTACCAACTGAAAACTAAAGACTATCAATCTGACTAAAAAGAACTAATCGCTACCAGCTTTAACCCTTACCAACTCTGCCGTGGCTGATAATCCTTATCCTTGCCCTTGGCACGCGCGGTGGCAATCCGTTGATTTTTACCCAGGATCAACCGCCATTGATGGAAGGTTTCCGCCGCCAACATCATCCCCGATTTCGGCACGCCATGGCGGCGATACAGTTTCTTAGTCGCCGCAATCGCATCTGGCGAGCGCTGCATCAACTTAGCCATCTGACTCTTCGCCAATGCCAGCGGATCGTCGCTAATCTCGGTAATCAGCCGCCATTCTAATGCCTGTTTGGCGTCAATTGGCTCGGCAGACATCGCCAACCACAGCGCATGGTCTTGCGCCATGGTTTCGCGCATACCTAAGTTACCGCCCATGTCCGGTAGCAACCCCCAGCGCCCCTCCATTACCGCAAAACTGCTGTCGGCGGTGGCGTAGCGAAAGTCGGCGCCCAGCGCCATCTGCATCCCCGCGCCCCAACATTTGCCATGCAACACCGCGATCACCGGCACCGGCAGATCGCGCCAGCCAGTGCATACTTGTTGGGCTTTATTGGCCGAACCTGGCCACCACTTCCACATCAGCTTAAACGCTTTACTGCCATCGCTGAGCAATGACTTGATGTCGATGCCGCTGCAAAAATCTTTGCCTTGACCAGTGATAATTACTCCGCGCAGATCGCGCTGTTTTTTAAGCTGCTTCTGCGTGGCGACAATCTCTTGAAACATCGCCAAGTCCATGGCGTTGCGTTTATCCGGTCGTGCCAGCGCCACATAGGCGATGCTATCGATGATTTGGCACTCTACTCGGCTCATGTTGCACTCCTTGCACCCACTTTGACCTAACGGCTGGAGCAATCACTCAAACCGGTTATTTATTGGTCACACTAACAGCCCCTGTGATTTAAGACAACGTATTGAAAATAATATGGAATAAATTATATGAAAGGGGAAAATAACAAAAAATAATGCCGCCACCACATGGCTAAGGGAGCGACCTGTGGCACAAAAAATATTGATTTGCGACGATTCCGCCATGGCGCGCAAACATCTGCAGCGCAATCTGCCTACCGACTGGGAGGTGCAGATCTACTTTGCTGCCAACGGCTTAGAAGCGCTCTCTCAGATTGAGATGAACGCCATTGAGTTACTGTTTCTGGATCTCAATATGCCAGAGCTGGATGGCTATGGGGTGTTGCTGCGACTGCAGCGACAACAACGACCGCCGAAAGTGATCGTCTGCTCCGCCGACATTCAGCCAGAAGCGCTGCGGCGGGCGATGGCATTGGGCGCCCTAGCCTTTTTGAAAAAACCCGCCACTGCCGAACAGATAGCGCAACTGCTGCAGCAACAGCAACTGTATCAGCCAAGTCCAGAAACCCAACCAACGCCGCAACCACGCAAAGCGATCAAGGTCGACTACGACGATGCCCTGCGAGAGATTTGTAACGTTGCCATGGGGCGTGCCGGTGCCAGCATCGCCCAGGTTCTGGGCACCTTTGTCGAGTTACCTATCCCGCACGTACGGCGGCTGACTCGGGGCGAGATGATGATGCTGATTGCGCCGTCGGTAGGCGACAAAGAGCTGCAAGTGATCTCACAGGGATTTATCGGTGCTGGGATCAGCGGCGAAGCCCTATTGATGATGCGCGATGGCAGCTACGCCAGTATGGGCCAGTTGATGGGGATCGCCGACTGTGACTGCCCCAACGCCCAAATCGAAATCCAGATGGATACCGCCAATATTCTATTTGCGTCGTTTCTTACCGGCCTGTCAGAGCAGCTGAATATCGCCTTTGGCCAAAGCCATCCGGTGGTGCTGAATAGTCTTAGCAAAGAACGCTATGACGAACAGACTCTGGCGGTTGAGATCAGCTATCGCTTTGAAGCGCATGAGATCGTTTGTGATCTGCTGCTGTTGTTCCCGCAAGCCAGCCTGCCGCGGCTGGAAAATACCCTGCAATTCCTTGTCGATTAACCAAGAGCACGCCGATGATGGACAACCAACAATTTACTCAACTGCATTGGCTCACCCAGTTACTGCAGGGGATCGAAGTCGGCCTAGTGGTGCTGGATCGCAACTACAAGATCGAACTGTGGAACGGCTTTATGGCGGACCACTCCGGCCTGAGTGATCAACAAGTGCTGGGACAATCGCTGTTTGCCTGCTTTCCAGAGTTACCAGAGCAGTGGCTACTGAACAAACTGGAAACCGCGTTTTTACTGGAAAGTCGCAGCTTCACGGTATGGGAACAGCGACCGTGGGTGTTTCCGTTTGCCAACTCCCGACCGATCACCGGCGGGCTAGCAAAGATGCACCAAAACATGACGATCCAGCCACTGAAGAACAGTCACGGTGAGATCAGCCATGCGGCGATGATCATCTACGACGTCAGCGTTCAAGCGCAGGATCGGATGATGCTGACCCAAGCCAACAGTCAATTAGAGCGGCTAAGCCAACAAGATGGCCTAACCGGGCTGTTAAACCGGCGGCAGTGGCAAACCATGCTGACCCAAGAGTACCTGCGCTGTCAGCGCTACCAACAAAATGCCTGCTTACTGGTGTTGGATATCGACCATTTTAAACAGGTGAACGATCGTTACGGCCACGCCGTTGGTGATGAGGTTCTAAAAGAGTTAGCCGGCTTATTAAGCAGTCAACTTCGGCAGACTGACATCGTCGCCCGCTATGGCGGCGAAGAGTTTGTGGTGATGCTAACCAACACCGACGTTGACCAAGGCAAGCAGATCGCCGAACGCTTGCGCCATGCGGTCAGCAAACTGTTGTTTGCCACCGAGCCGCCGCTTAAGATCACCATCAGTTTGGGGCTGTGTGGCTATCAACACGATCTGGCCAATGAGCAAATCTGGTTTGAAGCCGCCGACCAAGCCTTGTACCAAAGTAAGCGTAATGGTCGCAACCGCTTAACCGTAGCCCGCACCTGAACGCGTTGACATTGTCACCCTACCGGATAGAACCAAAACAATAACTATGCACACCATCCGCGATTATCGAACCAGTGACTGCGCCGCCGTGTTGGCGATCTACAATGACGCCATCTGCCACAGCAGCGCCACTTTTGAAGAGCAACCGCTAAGCCTACCAGTGTTTGCCGAACGCCTCGCCACCATTGCCGCCGAGTTTCCGCTGCTGGTGATTGAACAGGATGGTAAAGTGGCCGGTTACGCATACGGCAACCACTACAAGCCTCGCAGTGCCTACCGCTTTTGCTGTGAAACCACCATCTATATGGCACCGCACGCCCAAGGCAGAGGCCTTGGCCAACCGCTGTATCATCAGCTGATCGAACGGCTAAAGGCGCAAGGGATTGAGCAGCTGCTGGCGATAGTCACCCACCCCAATGAGGCCAGCGCCAGGTTTCACCAACAGATGGGCTTCGAACGGGTCGGCCTGATGACCCGCGTCGGTTTTAAGTTCGAGCGCTGGTACGACGTTGCCATCTATCAACGCTCGCTGGTACCGCAACTGGGTTAAAGGTAGTAACTGCCCCAGCTCTGTGGCGACTCCGGCTTGGCCGCTTGCGACTGCTTACGCAACTGCTGCAACGGCTTGCCCTGGCCACGGCGACGATCAATCAGCGGTTGCCAGCTGATGGCCGACTCAGGCTGGCACTGCCACTGTCGTTGCCGCCGATCGGGTCCCATATACATCACCGTACTCCGCTAGTGCGAGGGCGGCAGCACATCATCGGCGCGCCGACCACGACTCGGCTTACGACGGTCAACCCCGGCATCCTGCCAACGTTCGGCTAGCTCTCGCGGGATCTGCCAACGGCGATCTTTGCCACGGCGCTCGGGACCTTGGTATTTCATCGACGACCTCCAGTATCAATCGCAAACGCTAAGTATAGAAAAGGGCATCCAATCGGATGCCCTTTTCATTTACGCCGCTCAGTGGCAGTTAGCCCACACGAGGTCTGGCTTTGCTGTTACTAACAACTATCGACTGACCACGACCAACTGGCTATTACTGCTCTTCTGGATCGATAAAGTGGGTGCCCCAACCGTCGTACAGCACCTTGTATTTTGCGGCGATGTCGATCAGTTGATCACAATCTTTATCCAGACGTTCAACACTCAGCTCGTGGTCGATGACTGCGCTGAAGCAAAAAGCGATTTCGCCATCGTCCAGTTCGATCTCTTCTGGGTCTTCCACCTCGAAACCGGCTTTGTAAACGTCTACCGCGACTTTCTCTAGCGCGTCGAAGTTCTCTGCCGCAAAGTGGTGCTCGATGCGGTAAGTGGCGTCAGCAACCGAGCCATCTTCCAGCAGCGCTTGCACGATTTCGCGGGTTTCCATCTGCTGCTCTTGTTTCAGCTGCTCTGCGGTCATCATCGCGATTTCTCCGAATTATTTCGCTGCGCTTAATGCGCGCGCTTGTTCATTTAACTGCTCTAGGCGCTCAGCCATCAACTGATGCACCTGCTGCGCCAATTGTCGCACATCTTCCCGGCCTAAGCCCTCAGTGCTGATCGGCTCAAGCGCTTCAACAATGATGGTGCCGTTATCCCAGCGGCCAAGGCTAAGATCTTTCTGACAGGAGGCGATCACTGGCACAATCGGCACACCGGCATTGATGGCGGTGTGAAAGGCACCGGTTTTAAACGGCAATAGCCCTTGGCCCCGAGAGCGGGTACCCTCAGGAAAAATCCATACCGACAACCCTTTTTCGCGGATGCTATTGGTGGTGTTTTCAATAGTGCCGCGGGCTTTCGAGCTGTTTTTCCGGTCGATCAAAATGTTGCCGGTCAACCAGTAGATCAAACCGAAAAACGGGATCCACTTGAGGCTCTTTTTGCCAATGCTGACGGTACCCTTGGGTACCATCGACGACTGGGTAAACAGATCGAAGTTATTCTGGTGATTGCCAACAAACACCACTGGGGTGTCCAGTTGCAGATGCTCGGTGCCGCGCCGCTCCAGTTTCAGGCCTAAGAAGCGACCGGAAGCCGCAAACCAACGGGCAACTAACGCCACGTTATCTTTATGAAACGGGCGGAAAATACAGACCACTAAAGTGGCCAGAAACACCACCAACAACAATAGGACCATCAACAGGCCCCGCAATAGAGTCAGCACTAGCAAGTCTCTTTGGCAAAAAAGGGCGCTCAGTATAGGGCTGGCCATATTCACGAGCAATAGCTTTGGTTAACAGATGTGCGCTGAATTTGTAAGCGTTGGCCGCCGAAGCCACCTGACCTCTGCAGAAAAAGCACAACGCCCAGCACAATGGCTGGGCGCTGGATAACCGTAAGCGGCGGTTAAGGCTCGGTTTGCGGCTGTTCTAGCTCGACCTTGTCGACCCGTTGCAGGCCTCGTGGCAGCTTGTTACCACGGCGACCACGCTCGCCGACGTAGTGGCTAAGATCCTCTGGTCTCAGGGTCAACTTACGCTTACCAGCCCACAGCGTGACTTGAGTGCTGTCGTTAACCACCACCAAGTGCTTAACGTACTCCTCGCGGCTCTTGGAGCGTTCGCTTGGGATGCCGATGATCTTATTGCCCTTGCCTTTGGCCAATACCGGCAACTGCGACAGCGGGAACAGCAGCATTCGCCCTTCGGTGGTCACCGCCAGCAGGCGTTCGCTACCGTCGTTGGCGATCTTCTGCGGTGGCAGAATTTCGGCATTGGTCGGCACGCTTAACAGCGCCTTGCCGGACTTGTTGCGGCTGATCATATCTTTGAACTGACCGATAAAGCCGTAACCGGCGTCAGTGGCCAGCAAGTACATGTCATCGTCGGCGCTCATCAACACGTGCTCAAGGCGGCTGCCCGCCACCAAGTTAAAGCGGCCGGACAGTGGCTCGCCTTGGCTGCGCGCCGATGGCAAGGTGTGCGGCTCGGTGGTATAGGCGCGACCAGAGCTTTCGATAAACACCACCGGCTGGTTCGAGCGACCACGGGCATGCCCCAAGTAGCTGTCACCGGCACGGTACGACAGCGCTTCGGCATCGACGTCGTGGCCTTTAGCGGCGCGCGCCCACGCTTTGTCGGAGATAACCACAGTGATCGCCTCCGCTGGGGTCAACTCTTGCTCGGTCATCGCCTTGGCTTCGCTGCGCTCAACCAAGGGGCTGCGGCGATCGTCGCCGTAAGTTTCAGCGTCACGCAGTAGCTCTTTTTTCACCAGAGTTTTCAGGCGACGCTCCGAGCCCAACAGGGTTTCCAGTTTGTCACGCTCGGCGGCTAATTCGTCCAGTTCGCCGCGGATCTTAATCTCTTCCAGCTTGGCCAACTGGCGCAGTTTGATCTCAAGGATCGCTTCGGCCTGTTTTTCAGACAGAGCAAAGCGTTTAATCAGTTCCGCTTTCGGATCGTCCTCGCTGCGGATGATCTCAATCACCTCATCGATGTTGAGAAACGCCACCAACAGACCTTCAAGGATATGCAGGCGCGCCAGCACTTTGTCTAAGCGGTATTGCAAACGGCGACGGACGGTTTCGGTTCTAAACTGCAACCATTCCGCCAGAATCGATTTCAGATCGCGCACGCCCGGGCGGTTATCCAGCCCCAGCATGTTGAGGTTCACGCGATAGCTCTTTTCCAAATCGGTGGTGGCAAACAGGTGCGCCATCAACTGATCCAGATCGATCCGATTCGAGCGTGGCACAATCACCAGTCGCACTGGGTTTTCGTGATCCGATTCATCGCGCAAGTCCGCCACCATCGGCAGCTTCTTAGCCTGCATCTGGCCGGCGATCTGTTCGATCAGCTTGGCACCAGAAACTTGATGCGGCAGTGCATCCACCACGATCTCGCCATCTTGAACGCTGTAGGTGGCGCGCATCTTCACCGAACCACGACCACTGCGGTAGATCTTCTCGATCTCGCTTTGCGGAGTGATGATCTCAGCTTTGGTTGGGTAATCCGGGCCTTGGACAAACTGCAGCAGCTCGCCCAGTTCCGCCTTCGGGTTATCCAGCAGATGCGCACACGCCTGCGCCACTTCGCGAGCGTTGTGCGGTGGGATGTCGGTGGCCATACCAACGGCAATGCCGGTAACGCCATTAAGCAGAATGTGCGGCAACCGCGCTGGCAGCAGTTTCGGCTCTTTCATGGTGCCATCAAAGTTGGGCCCCCACTCCACCGTGCCTTGGCCAAGCTCCGCCAGCAGCACCTCTGAGAAGCGCGATAACCGTGATTCGGTGTAACGCATCGCCGCGAACGATTTTGGATCGTCCGGCGCGCCCCAGTTACCTTGACCGTCTACCAATGGGTAGCGGTAAGTAAATGGCTGCGCCATCAGCACCATCGCTTCGTAACAGGCGCTGTCGCCGTGCGGGTGGTACTTACCCAGCACGTCACCGACGGTACGGGCAGATTTCTTGTACTTAGCGGTGGCGCTTAAGCCCAGTTCACTCATGGCGTAGACGATGCGGCGCTGCACCGGTTTAAGGCCATCGCCAATGTGCGGCAAGGCGCGATCCATGATCACGTACATGGAGTAGTTGAGGTAAGCCTGCTCGGCAAACTGGCGCAGTGGCTGCTGCTCTACGCCCTCTAAGCTCATATCACTGAGTTCGGTCATGGTGTTCCTTGCGCGGCATCGCCGGCACGTTTAACTAATTCTGGGTTGAAGCTAAGCCGGTAGATCCGGCCGTGATGATCATCAGAGATCAACATACTGCCATCGGCGTGGGGCAAAAATGCCACCGGTCGCGCCAACGGCGTGTCGCCATCGAGCCAGCCATCCACTAAGACTTGATAGCCGCTGTTGGCTGTGCCATCGAAGGTTAATGCGCTGATGCGATAACCGACCTTGCTAGAGCGGTTCCAACTGCCGTGTTCAGCAATCAACAGCGCTCCCTGCCATGGTTTGGGGAACTGCGTGCCCCGATAAAATTCGACCCCCAGCGGCGCCACATGGGCCTGCAACTGGGCGATGGGATCCACCAGCTTGCCGTTAAGCGCGGCGGGGATCTTATAGCTGGCGTCTTCCACTACCCCACCGTGCCAATAGGGATAGCCAAAGTGGCTGCCGTTCACCTCTACCCGATTGATTTCACAAGGCGGCAGATCGTCGCCCATCATGTCGGCGCCGTTGTCGCTAAACACCAACTTACCGTCGCTGTCGAAATCAAAACCGACCGAGTTACGCACCCCTTGGGCCAATAGCTCGCGCTCACCGGACGCTAAATCGATGGCGTAGATGCTGTTGTAAGGCAGCGGCTCATCGCACACATTGCACGGCGCGCCAATCGGCACTATCAAGCGCCCGTCAGGCGCGAAGCGAATAAACTTCCAGCCATGGTGGCGATCGCTGGGCAGATCGTCGTACACCACGGCTGGATCGCTGCCGGGCTTGCTCAGATCAAACCGCAGGATCTGATTAACCGCCGCTACATACAACTGGTTGTCTTTAACTGCTAGGCCACTGGGCATGTTGAGATCGCTGGCCAAGATGGTGACCGTTTCTGGGTGGCCGTTTTGATCGCGATCGTAGACCGCATAAACCTTGCCTTCACGACGACTGCCAACCAATAAAGTACCGTTGGGCCCCCACGCCATCTGCCGCGCATTGGCAACGCCATCGACGTACAGCTCTAAGCTAAAGCCCGGCGGCAAATGCGCTTGAGTTACCGCCTGCGGCAGCTCTTTTGCCACAGCAGTCGCGCTTAAACCTAAGCCAACCGCCACTGCCCACAACGCATTCCATCGCGTCATAACTCACCTCATCAACAGTAGAGGGTGCCGAAGCACCGAAACGGCGGCGTGGCTTAGTCGAGTTGCGCCATATCGCCGTTGCTTTCCAACCAGCTCTTGCGATCGCCGGCGCGTTTTTTGGCCAGCAGCATATCCATCAACGCCAAGGTTGCTTCGCCATCGTCGATGGTCAGCTGCACCAAACGGCGGGTATTCGGATCCATGGTGGTTTCCCGCAACTGGCCCGGGTTCATCTCACCCAGACCTTTAAATCGAGTCACCTGTACCTTGCCGCGTTTTTTCTCTTTTTCGATGCGATCGAGGATCCCCTGACGCTCGCTGTCATCCAGCGCGTAGTAGACCTCTTTACCGATATCGATACGGAACAGCGGCGGCATCGCCACGTAGATGTGGCCCAGCTCAACCAACTTGCGGAAGTGGCGCATAAACAGCGCACACAGCAAGGTGGCGATGTGCAAACCGTCGGAATCGGCATCCGCCAGGATACAGATCTTGCCGTAACGCAGGCCGGAGATATCCTCAGAATCCGGATCGCAGCCGATCGCCACCGAGATGTCATGCACCTCTTGCGACGCCAATACCTGCGAGGCATCCACCTCCCAAGTATTCAGGATCTTCCCGCGCAGCGGCATGATCGCTTGAAACTCTTTGTCGCGCGCCTGTTTGGCGCTGCCGCCGGCAGAGTCACCCTCCACCAAGAACAGCTCGCCGCGGCTGGCATCGGCACCGGCACAATCGGTCAGTTTGCCCGGCAGCGCTGGGCCTGAGGTAACTCGCTTACGGGCCACCTTTTTGGCTTTGCGCAGACGGCTTTGGGCGTTACTGATGCACAGTTCCGCCAACAGCTCTGCCTGTTCGGTATGCTCGTTAAGCCACAAACTGAAGGCGTCACGCACCACCCCAGACACAAACGCGCTGGCCTGACGGGAAGACAAGCGTTCTTTGGTCTGGCCGGAGAACTGCGGATCCTGCATCTTGGTCGACAGCACGTACGCGGCTTTATCCCAGATATCTTCTGGCCCCAACTTAACGCCACGAGGCAGCAAGTTACGGAACTCACAGAATTCGCGCATCGCCTCCAGCAGGCCCTGACGGAAACCGTTAACGTGAGTACCGCCTTGGGCGGTTGGGATCAGGTTGACGTAGCTTTCGCTGATGCTGTCGCCGCCCTCTGGCTGCCACAGTACCGCCCAATCCACCGCTTCGGTGTTGCTGTTAAAGCTGCCGATAAACGGCTGTTCAGGCAGGCACGGCCACTCTTTGACCGCCTCCATCAAGTAATCTTTGAGACCGGCTTCAAAGTGCCATTCGTAGCGTTCGCCATTAACTTTGTTATCAAATCGTACCCGCAGCCCCGGGCACAATACCGCCTTGGCGCGCAGATCGTGGATCAGTCGTGAGGCCGAAAAATTAGCGGAATCGAAATATTTGGCGTCTGGCCAAAAATGAACGCTGGTGCCGGTATTGCGCTTGCCTACGCTGCCGGTAATTTCCAGCTCTGAGACCTTTTCGCCATTTTCAAAGGCGATCTCGTGCATCTGGCCATCGCGGCGAACCTTAATTTCAACCCGCTTCGACAGCGCGTTTACTACCGAGATCCCCACCCCGTGCAAACCACCAGAGAACTGGTAGTTGTCATTAGAGAACTTGCCGCCAGCGTGCAGTCGAGTCAGGATCAACTCGACCCCAGAAATGCCCTCTTCTGGGTGGATATCCACCGGCATACCACGGCCGTTATCAATCACCTCCAGCGATTGGTCCTTATGCAAAATCACCTGAATGTCATCGGCGTGACCGGCCAAGGCTTCATCGACACTGTTGTCGATAACTTCTTGACCAAGGTGGTTAGGACGACTGGTTTCGGTGTACATCCCCGGCCGTTTTTGTACCGGTTCTAGGCCACTGAGAACCTCAATCGAGTTCGAGGTGTATTGATTACTCATCAACGATTCCAAAAATCAGGGTTAAGCGCATTGCGCCGTGATCCGCCCTTAGGCCAGATCCAAAAATGCAAAGGCTGCGGGCAGTTGTTGCTCGAAGCCGATAAAACTGTGGTCGCCGTTTGGCTCAATATGTAACTGGCACAATTGGTAGTGTGCCAACGCCAAGCGATAGTCTAGGACCTCGTCGCCAGCTTGCAGTAGCACCCGATAAGCCGCCGGATAACGAAGTCGCTCAATATGGTATTGATGCAACTGGTCGATCTGCTCGGCGGTCAGAGTAAAGTGCTGATCAGTATACGGGTTGTGATGCTCACCAATCAGCAGTGGCTTCAACACCCAAGGCGTTACCGCCGGATTGATCAGCACCGCCGACATCAGCGTGTCCGGATACTTGGGCTGCAACGTCTCAATCAGATAGGTCGCTAAAAATCCGCCCATGGAACTGCCGATGATCCGCAGCGGTTCCCCCACGGCGGCAGCACTTTCAGCAATCGGTAAGATCTGCGCGACAGCCTCGGCCGGGGTGTTGGCCAGTTGTGGCATCGCGTATGGCACCTCGGCGCAGTGCTGACGCAGATAAGCCAAGGTTTGTTGTGCTTTGGCGGAATTGGGACTGCTATTGAAGCCGTGTAGGTAGAGAAGCATAGTGTCAGCGTCTGATTAATACTTGAGCGCTGATACCTTACCTAATATCCGGTGGCGCTGCTATCGGCAATAAATTTACCATCTTTCAGACGTTTAACCTCAGTATCAAAGGTGCCATCTGGGTATAAACGCAGCAATCGGTAGCCGGGTTGCAGCTTATCCAAGACAAAATTGGTCTGCTTCGGCTTAAATTGGATGCTGGTGGACGGTACCGCCAGCAGTCGAATGTGCTGATGGTACAGATCCATCTGCTGGTGCACATGCCCCCACAGTACAGCTTTAACCTGCGGATGCAGCGCCAACATCGCCAGCAGCTGGTTGCCATTGGCCAGACAATGTTGGTCTAGCCAGACGCATTCGGTAAGCACCGGATTGTGGTGCAGTGCCACCACCGTTGGCATCTCACCGAACTGTTGTAGCATCCGCCCCAACCAATCCAACTCGTTGTCGCTTAGGTGGCCACTAGGGCGCCCCGCTACCGTCGAGTCGAGCAGCAAAATCTGCCAGTTGCCTGCGACCACCCGGCGGCCGTAATGGACTTTGTCACCAGCAAACGCCTGCTGCATCGAGTGCGGCTTGTCGTGGTTGCCCGGCAACACAAAAGTGGGTACCGGCAGAGTGGTCATCATCTGCTCAAACAACCGATAGGTGCTGTCTTGATGATCTTGGCTAATGTCACCGGTAGCCAGCACCGCATTGAGTTCCCGTTCATTTTGAATAACATTCAAAATTTCCGTCAGGCTAGCGTGCGGGTTTATCCCCAAAAACACACTATCAACATCAGTGAACAGATGCGGATCGCTTAATTGCGCCAACACCACACTGCCATTATTTGTTGATATTGATAGGGTTTCGCTTTGCTGACTCAAGGGTTGTGGCTCTCCGCCCGATGGTTAATTAAACGCCATTGATGACGCTGAAACTGCTCTAATAGCTCGGTTGCAAATAGGTTAACCTGAAACTTTTCATCACGCTGCACCATGGCGTCATTTGGGTAGGAATAAACCGGAAGAAATCTTGAAAACTGCTGCCCAGTTAACACTTCTGCCACCTGCGCGTCATGGTAGATTCGCAGTTGGATCTGCGGCAGCGGCCAACTTGGCAGGCTGCGGTCTTCGCGGCTTAATAGTACCGTTTCGGTGTATTTGGTTTGTTCGGTCAGGGTTAACTTTAACTGCAGCGGCTGGCTTTGATGGCGCCAGTGAAACACGCGTTGCTCGCCCTGCTGACGCCGCGCTTGGGTTAACAACCATTGCAACGAGCGGTAGTTGCGAGCGTACAGCGCCATCAACTTAGGCAAGTTCGGGGCGTAGCGACGGCGAGCATTCATAGTCGCAGATAGTGCAGCGCCAGCCACTGCAACCCCAAGATGGTCGGGGCGTTGTCGATGGCGCCTTGCTCCAACAGTTGCAGCGCCTGTTCGCGGCTAACGATGTGGCGACGAATGTCTTCGTTTTCACTGCCAAGACCAAAGACCTGCATCTGCTGCTGATCCTGCGGCAGCTCCACCAACGCCAAAAACAGGGTGTGACGTTCGCTGCAACCGCCGGGGCTGGGTAAATAACTGCAAATTTGCTTGAGCGATTGCGCGGTTAAGCCCGATTCTTCCAGCAGTTCTCGCTGTGCCACCTCGGCTGGGGTTTCACCCGCTTCAACAATCCCGGCCACCAGCTCTAACTGCCAAGGGTTGGCGGCGGTGCGCAGCGCTGGAATGCGAATTTGTTCCACCAGAACGAGTTTGTCTTGCTGTCGGTCATAGGCCAGCACCACCACCGCATCCCCTCGCTCAAATACCTCGCGGGTGGTGCTGGGGCTGATGCCACCAGCAAACAGCGGATGGCGAAAGGTGACCTTATCAAGGCGAAAAAAACCTTGAAATGCGGTCTCGATTTTATCAATCAAAACGTCATTACGATTGAATTTATGCGGGAATTGGTCCATTAAATATCCGCCTTCAAGTCTGCTTTCGATAAGCAGATCAGAGTACTATGTTACAATTAGGCGTTGTACTGAGAGCCATCAATTGGCCACTATTCCAGTCTATGCCACCCCTGTCAGCACCGCTCGGGGACACTTAATTTTCATTCAAGCTTTGCCATAGTCGGGCGAAGCTACCGTTTTCGACTAAGGAAGATTAATGAACTTCAAATTGCGTTCCGTCTGCCTAGCGTTAGGTCTATCGCTGACCGGCGCGGCCCAAGCCGACGACCTAATGCAGATCTACCAATTGGCGCTGACTAAAGATCCACAGTTGTTGCAGGCCGATTCCGCGCGCACCGCCGCTTACGAACGCATTGGCCAGAGCCGTGCCAGCTTGTTGCCACAGGTTAATGCCAGTATCGGTTACAGCAATGTGATTGACAGCGAAATCCGTCCAGAAACCGATTCCGCTACCGCAGGCATTACGTTAAGTCAGTCGATCTACGATCACAGCAACTACCTGAATCTGGATATCGTTAAGCAATCTGCTGCACAAGCTGAACTGCGTTTTGAACAAGCCAAACAAGGACTGATTGTTCGCGTTGCCAATGCCTACTTTGATGTGTTGTCGGCACAAGACCAGTTAGAGTTTCAACAAGCCAATAAGCGCGCTATCGAGCGTCAGCTAGAGCAGACCAAACAACGTTTTGCGGTCGGCCTAACCGCCATCACTGACGTGCATGAAGCTCAGGCACAATATGATTTGGCGACCGCCAATGAGATCACCGCGCAGAATACCGTTGAGAACAATCTGGAGGCGTTGCGGGAGATCACCGGCATGGCGCACCAACAACTGAGCACACTGGATACCAATCGCTTTAGCCCATCCAAACCAGTGCCAGCAACTCATGAACAGTGGCAAGCGTTGGCGGAGCAATCCTCAATCACCCTACTGGTAGAGAAACTGAGTGTGGATATCGCCAAACAGCAGATCGATCTGGCACGCACCGGCCATCTGCCATCCATCAGTTTTAACGCCGGTTATAACGACACTTTTGCCGGTTCAACCACCCAAGAGGGCAACGACGCCAATATCGGCATCACCGCTTCGGTACCACTGTTCTCTGGTTTCCGTGTTACCGGTGCAGTGAATGAAGCGAAAGCCAACTTCGTCACCGCCCAGCAAAGCTTGGAAGAGAATCACCGTAGCGTCGTGCGCAGCACTCGCGCTAACCTCAACAACGTTAATGCCTCACTGAGCTCGATTCGCGCCTTCGAGCAATCAGTGATCTCCGCTGAAAGCGCATTGAAGGCTACTGAAGCGGGCTTTGAAGTGGGTACTCGTACCATCGTTGATGTGCTGAACTCGACCCAGCAACTGTTTAGCGCTAAGCAAAATCTATCCAGCGCGCGCTACGGTTACATCAATGCGGTACTGGCGCTGAAACAAGCCGCTGGCACCCTGAACGATGCCGATCTGGAGATGATCAACCAAGGCTTGGCTGCGGCAAAATAGGTCGATTGCCAAACCTGGATATACACAAAGCCCGCCAATTGGCGGGCTTTCGTTGTTTTTAGCTCATTCGGCGCTTGGTTGCACTGCGGTCGGCGCGCTCTCGGCACTGGCGGTCGCAGCAGTTTCCTCTGCCAAACGGGCACGCTCCGCTTTTGAAACGTAGGCGTCGCCTTTTTTCGGCGCGTTTTTGGCGCGTTGACGCTTCGCTTGCTTGAGCAGCGTCGATTTCACTTTCTTCTTGCGGTTCACGTTGGTTAACCCTTTCAATGCGGTTGCCCGCAGTTTGCAAATGGGTTGCCGACAGGCGGCAACACGGTTGCAAAATTCCCTCTTTGCGGCGCACTAGACGCTATAGCTGCAGTATATCACTGGACTGACCCCTTAAGCCTCCACCACCGCTTGCGCATATCCGTGGTAGTGGCTCGCTAGCGATTGCGAAAACGGATCGGGATACAGATGGAACTGGCCGGTGTGCAGCGCCGCGATGATCTGCTCGGCCACATCGCTTGGACTAACCTGCGAAGTCAGCCCTAAATCGCCCACCATATCGGTGGCAATCGGCCCTGGGTGAACGCTGAGCAGTTGCACCTTGCCCAACCACTGTTTGCGCAGCGCTTGGGTGACCGAGTACGACGCCGCCTTAGAGGCACAGTAACTGGCAAAGCGATCGTTGCTGCGCAGTGACGCCACCGAGTTAAGCTGCACCAAGGCACCAGAGCAGGCTTGTAGCTGCGGCGCAAACGCCTGTGCCATGCGGATCAAACCATAGACGTTTACTTCCATCTGGCGCTGCAACGTGGCAATCATATCCTCTGCCAGCACCCCACAGGTTTGCGCCACCCCAGCATTATTGACCAGCAACTCAACGTCATGACACTGGCAAGCTAACTGCGCCAGCGCCGACTCTGAAGCTAAGTCCAGCGCCACCGTTTGCACCTTAACGCCAAAGCGCTGTTCCAATGCGGCAGTGCTGTGCACATCACGCACCGCCAAATACACCTTAGCCGCGCCATGGCTGACTAATGCCTCGACAATCGCTTTACCGATACCGCGATTGGCGCCGGTGACCAAGGCCACTTTGCCAGCAACGCTAAATCCTTGTGGCTCTGTTGCCATCTTTTCCTCTGCCTCAATCAGCTAATGCCAATATTGTACGCCGAGTTGACGGAATCTCCCCCCTCACAGATAGCCGCAATCGCCTCGTCCATTCACTGGTTATAAGGCACAGCAATCATCCGATACCGTCCGGCTGAAATTTTGGTGCAGCGGTTGCACCAGCACGGCCCAGCGCAGTTGCAGTTTGCTCAGAGCCCTCGCCGCAAACCCATATCACTAGTGCAACCAACGCATTGGCATCGACTTTGCTGAAAGCCCTAAACAACCACCGACACGATTTCGCAACTCGGCGCTACCGCGCTCCCCAAGGGGCGTCGAGTCTTTTCTTTTTTAGGAGGAACATCATGGCGCTTAGGCTTGCACACACCACCACATCACGTTGGCTCGGTAAATTTCTACTGGCAGCCGGATTGTTGCTAGGCAACGGCAGCGCCAGCGCCGAGGCCTTGGGTTATCCAGAGAAAGAGGAGTTAACCTTCGGCTTTATTAAGTTGACCGATATGGCGCCGATCGCCATCGCCTACGAAAAGGGCTACTTCGAAGATGAGGGGCTGTACGTCACCATCGAAGCTCAAGCCAACTGGAAAGTGTTGCTGGATGGGGTGATTGATGGTCGCTTGGATGGCGCGCACATGCTTGCGGGTCAGCCCATCGCCGCCACCATCGGTTACGGCACCCAGGCGGAGATCATCACCCCGTTTTCAATGGATCTGAACGGCAACGGCATCACCGTTGCCAACGAGATTTGGGCAAAAATGAAAACCAATATTCCCAAGCAAGCCGATGGCAAACCGGTGCACCCGATCAAAGCCGACGCGCTAAAACCGGTGGTCGAGCAGTACCGTGCCGAAGGCAAACCGTTCAATATGGGAATGGTGTTCCCGGTCTCAACCCACAACTATGAACTGCGCTACTGGCTCGCCGCTGGCGGCATTCACCCGGGTTACTACGCACCGCATAAAGGCGACACCTCTGGGCAACTGCAAGCACAAGCGCTGCTGTCAGTCACCCCGCCACCACAAATGCCAGCCACCTTGGAAGCCGGCACCATCTACGGTTACTGCGTTGGCGAACCGTGGAACCAGCAAGCGGTGTTTAAAAACATCGGCGTACCGGTGGTCACCGATTATGAGATCTGGAAAAACAACCCAGAGAAAGTGTTCGGCCTAACCAAAGCCTTTACCGAGCAATACCCCAACACCACCATCCGCTTGGTTCGGGCGCTGATCCGCGCGGCGATGTGGTTGGACGCCAACGACAACGCCAACCGACCTGAAGCGGTTAAAATTCTGTCGCAATCAAACTACGTTGGCGCCGATTACGAGGTGATCGCCAACTCCATGACCGGCACCTTCGAATATGAGAAAGGCGACAAGCGGGCGGTGCCAGACTTCAACGTGTTCTTCCGCCATCACGCCACCTATCCCTATTATTCCGACGCCATCTGGTATCTAACCCAAATGCGCCGCTGGGGCCAGATCAGCGACGACCAACCGGATCAGTGGTACTTCGATGTGGCACAAAAGGTCTATCGCCCCGATCTCTATCAAAAAGCCGCCGAAAGCCTGATTGCCGACAAACTCGCAAGCGCCGAGCAATTCCCCGACTTTGCCAATGAAGATGGCTTTCGCAGCCCGCAAACTCACTTTATCGATGGCATCGTTTATGACGGCCAGCAACCGAATCAATACCTCGAGAAATTCGCCATCGGCCTGAAGGCTGGCGACAAATTGTAATGGCTCATCGGTGAGCCGCGGCCTTGTACGACAAGGCTAAGGCTCCCGCATCACCGGAGGCCCTATGGCGCTACCCTCGCTCCCCCCACAACTGGATCCCCGCCGTTTGCAATGGCGCGAGCCGCTGCAAGCGCTGCTGTTACCTAGCATCGGCATCATCGCCTTTTTACTGTTGTGGGCGGTCACCGCTGGCAACATCAACACCTCTCTGGGGCAATTTCCGGGGCCGGCGCAAGTGGCCCAGCAGAGCGTTAATTTGATCAGTGAACACCGCGCCGAACGCGCCAAAGAGGCGGCTTTTTATCAGCGCCAGCAGCAGCGCAATGCCGAGCGGATCGCCAACGATCCCAGCTACCAACCCAAGATCCGTGCCTACACCGGCCAAGCCACCTTTTTAGATCAGATAGCTACCAGTCTGAAAACCGTCCTTAGCGGCTTCGCCTTGGCGGCCGTGATCGCCATCCCCTTAGGCTTGGCGATTGGTCTAAAGCCACTGCTTTATCAGGCGTTTAACCCGATCATTCAGATCTTTAAACCGGTTTCTCCACTGGCGTGGTTACCGCTGATCACCATGGTGGTCTCGGCGCTGTACGTTAGCCCCGAGCCGATGCTGGCAAAATCCTTTGTTAATTCGATGCTGACCGTAACCCTATGCTGCCTGTGGCCGATGGTGATCAACAGCGCCGTCGGCGTCAGCAATCTCAACCGAGACTGGCTCAATGTCTCGCAGGTGCTGCAGCTTTCTTGGTTTAGCCACCTGCGCCAGATCGTCTTACCGGCGACGATCCCGGCGATCTTCACCGGCATGCGGTTGTCGCTTGGGGTGGCGTGGATGGTGTTGATCGCCGCCGAGATGCTGGCGCAAAACCCGGGACTGGGAAAATTCGTTTGGGATGAGTTTCAAAACGGCAGCTCCGCCAGTTTGAGCCGAATCATGACGGCGGTGTTGGTCATTGGCCTAATCGGCTACCTATTGGATCGCACCATGCTGCTGCTGCAACGTTGTTTAAGCTGGGATAAAGCCAGCGCTAAAGTGTAAGGAAAGCCACCATGAGCAGTCATCTGGATATCAGCCACATCGACGTGGTATTCGACACCCCCAAAGGGCCATTCACCGCAGTCAAGGATGTGCACTTACAGCTGAACAAAGGCGAATTTGTCAGCCTGATTGGCCACTCTGGCTGCGGCAAGTCAACAGTTCTCAATGTGGTGGCGGGACTACAACAAGCCAGCCAGGGCGGGGTTATCCTTAATGGCAAAGAGGTCAACGCGCCTGGTTCTGAACGGGCGGTAGTGTTTCAAAACCACAGTCTGCTGCCATGGTTAACCGCGTACCAAAACGTGGAACTGGCGGTGCGGCAGGTGTTCGGTAAATCCAAAAGCAAACAAGAGCAAAAACAGTGGATTGAACACAACCTGCAGCTGGTGCATATGACTCATGCGATGCACAAGCGCCCCGATGAGATTTCCGGCGGCATGAAGCAACGAGTTGGCATTGCCCGCGCCTTAGCGATGCAGCCACAAGTGTTGTTATTGGATGAGCCCTTCGGCGCTCTGGATGCACTGACCCGCGCCCATCTGCAAGATTCATTGATGGCGATCCATGCCGAACTCGGCACCACGGTGATTATGATCACCCACGATGTTGATGAAGCAGTATTGCTATCGGACAAAGTAGTGATGATGACCAACGGCCCCGAAGCCACCATCGGTGAGGTGTTGCAAGTGAACTTGCCACGACCAAGGGATCGCATTGCGCTGGCGCGAGATCCCGCCTATAGCCAATACCGTTCGGCAATTCTGAGCTTCTTGTACGAAAAACAGCGCAAAGTGGAGCCACTGGCAAAAGTCGCTGCTGGTAAACCGCAGCGGCAGTCTGGAAAAGTCGCCTAAACATTAGAAAATCTAATCCAAAATACAAGATTTTCTATTGAGAATGATCATGCATAATTTATTCAAAACCGTCGGCTTATGGCGGTTTTGTCACTTCTTAGCAAAAACAATCAAAAGCCAATAAAAACAACAACATACAAAAAGTCGCAATTTCACCCAGCGACCACCACAAGTTGCCACCGCTTGGCATTCCTGTTCGCCTGCGAGACAGTTTCACGGCGCAACATCACGCTGATTTGCAAGCCACATCACCACCAAAACCAGCACCAACACCACAAAAACCACAACAAATCCAACCAACATCACAGCAATTAATAACCAGTGGCATAGATGTCGATAACCAATGCTGCATTGTTAAAGAAAGTGAATTCAGCACTTCAATAAAAAACCCTAACAATCAAAACTTAAATCAACAATAACAACAACTTAAATGAAGGCCCGACGTATCACTGATTTCATTAATGTAAAATTCACGTTAGCCCGCTCGATTTACCAAGCCCATTTGCGAGATATAACTCACAAAAGCGCTTTTTGTGGATTGCGGTCACAACCTCCTCAGCGATAGCGTGAAACTGCATATCCATTCAAAGCGATGAAAACCGCAACAGCGTCATCGCTTTGAAGTTAAGCAAATAATGCCCCCAAGAACCGGGCTGGTCGGCGCCAATACCGACCAATAAAGAGTCACAACAGTGACCAGAAAAAAGATAAAAAATCTAACGAGGTCGTATGTCTCTGCTCAAGGTAAATAAACTCCGGATCGAGTTTCCCTCCCGTCATGGCGTCGCAACAGCGGTTAATGACATCTCCTTCACTGTTGAAGCGGGTGAGATCCTTGGTGTGGTCGGCGAGTCCGGTGCCGGTAAATCAACCGTGGGCAACGGCATCATTGATCTGCTTAGCCAACCGGGCCGAGTTGCCGGTGGTGAAATCACTCTCAATGGCACGGTGATCTCCGGCCTTAGCCAAGCACAGATGCAGCAAGTCCGCGGCAACCGCATCGGTTTTATCTTCCAAGATCCGATGACCTCGCTAAACAGCCTGCTGACCATTGAACAGCAAATGGTTGAGACCATCGTCACCAACATGGGGCTTGGCAAAGAGCAAGCGTTTGAACGAGCGCTGGATCTGCTTAAGCAAGTTGGTATCCCAGAGCCAGAGCATCGCATCAAGCAGTACCCACACCAGTTCTCTGGCGGGATGCGTCAGCGGGTGGTGATCGCCATCGCCATGAGCTGTGAGCCAGAATTTTTGATCGCCGACGAACCGACCACCGCGCTTGACGTATCGGTGCAAGATCAGATCCTCAAGCTTATCCGCGAGATGTGTGAAAAACGCAATGTTGGCTGCATGCTGGTAACCCACGACATGGGCGTAGTCGCCAACGTCTGTGACCGCGTCGCGGTGATGTACCGCGGTGATCTGGTGGAGCTGGGCACCACCGAGCAGATCCTGGGTAACCCACAGCACGCCTACACCCAAAGTCTGATCAGTGCGGTCCCACGACCAGACATCAAGCTCGATCGTTTCCCACTGGTGAACTACATCGAAAAGGCGGAAGACACCCCGCAGATCGACGTCAAAAACCACTGGTTGGGACAATCTCAGGATTTCATCAAGCACGATGGTCCACTGCTGGATGTACAGAATTTGGATCTGTACTTCACCATCAAAGACAGCATCTTCCCTTCCCGTCGCGAACTGCTGCACGCCACCAATAATGTGTCGTTCCAGATCCAGGAGGGGGAAACCTTTGGCCTGGTGGGTGAATCTGGCTCTGGTAAATCGACCGTAGCGCGGATCATCGCCGGTTTGCAGCAACCGGACGGCGGCGTCATCAAGTTTGAAGGGATCGATCTGACCGCCATGAAGTCTGAGCGCGAGCGTCGTCCGCTGCGCCGCCAGATGCAGATGGTGTTCCAAAACCCATACACCTCAATGAACCCACGGATGAAGGTGCTGGACATCATCGCCGAGCCAATTCGCTTCCATAAATTGGCGCAAAACGAGCAACAGGTACGGCAGATCGTCGCCGACCTGCTGGATCACGTTGGTCTGGGCGCCAAATCTGGCATTCGCTACCCGCACGAGTTTTCCGGCGGCCAGCGCCAGCGGATCTCCATTGCTCGTGCGCTGGCGACCCGACCACGACTGCTGATCTGCGACGAGCCAACCTCGGCACTGGACGTATCAGTGCAAGCGCAGATCTTGAACCTACTGAAAGATCTGCAAGATGAGCTGAACCTATCGATGCTGTTTATCAGCCACGATCTGCCGGTGATCCGCCAGATGTGCGACCGCATCGGGGTGATGCAGCGCGGCACTTTGTTAGAAGTGGCGCCAACCGAACAGCTGTTTGAAAACCCACAAACCGAGTACACCCGCTCTCTGATTGGGCTGATGCCACGGATGAAGCAGTTTCAAAGCAACACCGCCAACGTTGCTTGATTAACAACAATAAAAATCATCACCATAGGAAGTTAAACAATGAAAGCTCTGTCAAAACTCAGCATTGCTCTATTGTCTGCCGGTTTGATGTTCGGTGCCCAAGCGGCCGACATCACCGTGGCCTTCGACGCCGATCCAGTGTCGCTGGATCCGCACGAGCAGCTGTCCGGTGGCACCATGCAGATGGCCCACATCTCGTTCGATCCAATCGTTCGCTTTACCCAAGATCTGGGCTTTGAAGCGCGTCTGGCCGAAAAGTGGGAGCGCGTTAACGACACCACCATGCGCTTTCATCTGCGCAAGGGCGTTAAGTTCCACAGCGGCAACGAGCTGACCTCCAAGGACGTCGAGTGGACTTTCAACCGCATCATGACTTCCCCAGACTTCAAAGCGATCTTTGCCCCATTCAAGCAGATCAACGTCGTTGACGATTACACCTTTGAACTGGAAACCCATATCCCGTACCCGCTGATGCTGCAGTCACTGGCGCACCTGTTCCCAATGGACAGCCAGTTCTACAGTGGCACTGACGCTAACGGTCAAGACAAAGGCGCCTTGGTTAAGCACGGTTCCACTTTCGCTTCTACCAACCTGTCTGGTACCGGCCCATTCATCGTTAAATACCGTGAGCAAGGCGTGAAGATCGAGTACGTTCGTAACCCGAACTACTGGGACAAAGGCTCTGACGGTAACGTTGACAACATGACTCTGGTACCAATCAAAGAATCCGGTACCCGCGTAGCAGCGCTGCTGTCTGGCGACGTCGATATGATCTCGCCAGTGGCCCCAACCGATCACAAGCGCGTTAAGAGCACCAAAGGCATCGATCTGGTGACCATGGGCGGCACCCGCGCCATCACCTTCCAGCTGAACCAAAACACCAACCCAGCGCTGAAGGACGTGCGTGTTCGCCAAGCGATCATCCACGCCATCGACAACGTCGGTATTGCGAAGAAGGTAATGCGTGGCTTTGCTACCCCGACTAACCAGCTGAGCCCGAAAGGCTACGCCGGTTACAACGACAGCTTGACCACTCGCTACGATCTGAAGAAAGCCAAGCAACTGATGCAGGAAGCTGGCTACGCTGACGGATTCAAGATGACCATGATCGCCCCGAACAACCGTTACACCAACGATAAAAACATCGCCCAAGCGGTAGCAGCGATGCTGGCGAAAATCGGCGTTAAAGTTGATGTGAAGACCATGCCAAAGGCGCAGTACTGGCCAGAATACGATCTGTGTAAAGCCGACATGCAGATGATCGGCTGGCACCCAGATACCGAAGACAGCGCCAACTTCATGGAATACTTGGTGATGAGCCGCGATGCCAAAACCGGCTTCGGTCAATACAACTGCTCCTACTCCAACCCAGAGTTAGACAAGCTGGTGGTAGAGGCCAACAAGGCCACTGATGAGGCGGTTCGCTCGAAACTGCTGCAGCAGGCTGAAAAGCTAGCCTACGACGATGCCGCACTGGTGCCACTGCACTATGAAAACCTGGCTTGGGGCGCTTCCGACAAACTGGATATCGCTCCAATCGTTAACCAAATCAACATGCCGTACTTCGGCGATTTGGTGGTTAAGTAACAGCCCCAATGCTGGCGGCCTAACTGATGGCCGCCATTGTCAGCCTCAAGGAACTGAACGCTGACAACATGCTTTGGGGGTAAGTCATCGAACGAATTATTACCTTGAGGTTCGTGTCGAGTTAGCGGGCTTATCCCCTTTTTTGGTTTTACCCTTTCGGATCGTATTTATGTTCACTTTTCTGATCCGTCGGTTGGCTCAAGCCACCGTCGTAATGTTCATCATCTCGATGATCGCATTCTCCATCCAAGACAATCTGGGCGATCCGCTGCGTGAGATGGTGGGTCAAGCAGTATCCGAAGCCGAACGGCAAGCGCTGCGTGACGAGATGGGCTTGAACGATCCGTTCCTGACCCAATATTCGCGCTTTTTGAAAAACGCTGTGCAAGGCGACTTGGGTGATTCCTACTTCTTTAAAAAACCCGCGCTAGAGGTGATTGGCTCCAAGATGGTCGCCACCCTAGAGCTGGTGTTTGGTGCCTTGATTATCATCGTTGGCTGCTCGGTTCCGGCGGGGATCTACTGCGCCATTAAGCCAAACAGCTTCGGCGCCAAATTGATTATGGGCTTCTCCACTGCGGGGATCTCTGTCCCAGTATTCCTAACCGCCATTTTGCTGATGTACCTGTTCTCGATTGAACTGGGTTGGTTGCCATCCTACGGCCGCGGCGAGACCGCCAACGTGCTGGGCTGGGAATCGGGGTTCTTCACCATCGACGGTCTGCTGCACTTGGTGTTGCCATCGGTAGCGCTGGCGTCAATCATGCTGCCGCTGTTTATCCGTCTGATCCGCGCCGAGATGGTGGAAGCGCTGCAAAGTGAATACGTCAAGTTCGCCAAGGCCAAGGGCCTCAACATCCGCCGCGTGTGGTACGTGCACGCCTTTAAAAACACCATGCTGCCGGTATTGACCGTGGGCGGTGTTCAGGTCGGCACCATGGTGGCATACACCATTTTGACCGAAACCGTGTTCCAGTGGCCGGGGATGGGCTCGATGTTCTTAGAGGCGATCAACCGCGTTGATGCGCCGCTGATCGTCGCCTACGTGATTGTGGTTGGCCTGATCTTCGTCGCCACCAACACCATCGTTGACCTGCTGTATGGCCTGATCAACCCAACCGTGAACCTGACTGGGAAGCAATCTTAATGAGCACCAAATCTGCATCCGAGCTGTCATGGTGGCAGCGTGTTGTCCAATCGGATCTGTTTTTCTTATTCCGTAGCGACAAAGTAGCAATGGCCGCCAGTGCGGTGTTGCTGGTGATGGTGGTAGCCGCCTTCGCCGCCCCTTACATCGCCCCACAAAACCCATACGATCTGGCGACGCTGGACATCATGGATTCCGAGTTGCCACCAAGTTGGGACGAGGATATGGGTGATGAACGCTTCCTGCTGGGCACCGATGACCAAGGCCGCGATGTGTGGTCAACCATTCTGTATGGTTCGCGGGTATCGCTGCTGATCGGTTTCTGTGCGGTTATGCTGCAAGCGTTTATCGGTATTGCCGTCGGCCTGACCGCCGGTTACTTCGGTGGTCGTATCGATAACCTGCTGATGCGCGCCGCTGATATCCAGTTGTCGTTCTCGACTCTGATGGTGGCGATCATCATCTCTGCCATTGTTCAAGCGACGCTGGGTTCAGAGCTGTACAGTCAGTACGCCATCGTCATGCTGGTGCTGATCATCGGTATCGCCGAATGGCCACAGTACGCCCGTACCGTGCGCGCCTCGGTACTGGCCGAAAAGAAAAAAGAGTATGTCGATGCGGCGCGGGTGATGGGCTTTAAATCGTTCCGGATCATGTTCCGCCACATTCTGCCGAACACCATGACCCCGATCCTAGTGATCTCCACCGTTCAGATCGCCAACGCGATCATGAGCGAAGCGGCGCTGTCGTTCCTAGGCTTGGGGATGCCGGTAACCGAACCGTCACTGGGCAGTCTGATCTCCATCGGCTTTAACTACATCTTCTCCGGTTCTTGGTGGATCTCCGCCTTCCCAGGCATCGTGTTGGTGGTACTGGTACTGGTGATCAACCTGCTCGGCGATTGGCTGCGTGACGCCTTTAACCCGAAGTTGTACAAAGGCTTGTAACGTTTACCCAAGCCAAGCTTAAAAACAAAAATCCGCGCCGAAGCGCGGATTTTTTATTGTCTACCTAGGGCTTGTTGACGTTTGGTGTTCAGAATTTGGTCGAGGATAGCAGCTGTCAATCGAGGATTGCGGTTGAAGGCCCTCTCTTCTGAAATCAAAATCAGGGCTCTACGTCGAAATCGTATGACGAAGAGTGACAGCTGTTAGTCCGACCCTGCAAGGCGCCCTCAATGGCCACGGAACAGCAAAACAAACCGGCCAAGTTCAATTTGCTTTCAAAAGTAGCCAATAACGGGCGCAAAAATATACGGTAAAGGTCAACAAGCCCTAACTACCGCCGTCGCCATCACCTCCAGCACCAGTACCACCAGTACCACCAGTACCACCGGTAGGCGTGCCGGCCGCACAATTATCCACTGGAAACTCTAAAGTTAGAGCTTGGTCATCAGTAACCGAGACGGTTTGGCTTACGGTTTGTTCGCCCAGTTGTTCGCTGTAGATAAGGCCTTTGACTTGATAACTGCCATTGGTCACGGCCAACGTAGCAGCGGCATCTGCGGCCGGCGTAATGGTTCCCATCAAACGGTTCTGCGGCTGAGCAAAAACCTGCACCACCCCCGGTTGCGAGATCACTTCATCGGTATCGCTGCAACGGCTTTGCAGCGCAACCGATAAGGCGGAGGTATCGGGCGCATCAATGGTGATAGTCGCGTCATTAAGCTGACAAAAATTGCCACTAAGGCTGCCGTCGCCATTTACCGTAATTGCACTGCCATCAGCACGGTTAGCAGAGACGATCAACTGCTGGCTAAAATCGCTGCGGGACAACACCTTGATATTACCAATGCCATCCTGTGGCACCCGATAAAAAGTATGCTGCCCCATCCCAGAGATGTACTTGCTCTTCGACCAACCGCCACCAGCACGAGTAAAGGTGACTCTTGGTGCGTAATCGCTACCGTTGGTTTCAGCAAAGTTCAAACGAATATTGCAGCGACGACCATAAAAATCGAGGTTGTAGTAGGACAAGTGGTCAATTTGGGTCACAACACTAAAGGTATTACTATCGGCGTCCAATGACCCGACTGTCGCACGACCTTCGGCGCTCCATTGCCCCGACGTTTCATCAAAAGACCACAGTGGGATCTCGTCCCCAGTCTGCAATAACTCGCCTGTATCAGGATTGACGCTATCGGCAGATACCGCAAAACTCAGATCAACCGGTTCCGAAAACTCGGAAACCACTTGGCCGCTGTCGCTTTGCAATTGGATGGCGGTAAAGCCAGCCGAGGTAAATACCACCTCAGCCAGATCGGGATCGGGCTCGCCACTTTCATCCAAAATAACATCGGGTGCTAAGCCCCCAGGGAAGGCGTCCAGCGCCGATTCATTGCTGCCATTACCATTGGGTTCGTTTGAGAAATAGACGACGTTAGCGGTAATGTTGCCAGTCACCGGCTCTCCTTCGGCATCCATCAAGCCAACTCCAGCACCGATCTCAAGTTGTGCAGCACCGCCAGCCACGGCATCGGCATTGCTATCGGCCGCATCCGGCACTGGGGTTTCAATAACCACCGCTGCGGCGGTCAAACCATCGTCACCAACCGCTACCGGCGCTTCGACAGCGGCAATGGCAAGATCGTCTGACGCGGGAGCTAAAGGCGTAAACACTACCGAAAACTCCTCATTTGCCTGTTCACTACTGCTCGGAACGGTGATGCTTTGCCCAGTTGTGAAAAAACCATCGACGCTGGCGAATAGCTCGACGTTGAACTGATCAGCACTACTGGATGCGGTACGGGTTAGTACGATACTGCCATCATCCGTCACATAGCTGTCACCGTTCAGAGTCGCCCCTTGAACGAATAAGCTGGCGGCCTGCTCGCCACTCAAGTTAAAGCTAACCGCAGTACCCTGCAGCACTCCGCTATCGATGCTTTCAAATGTTATCGATACCGGATTTTCAAATACTTGTGCCGGTGGCGGCGGCACTTCACCGGAGATTCCATCAGGGTCTCCCATGTCATCAGTGCTGCTCGAGTTGGAACAGCCAACCAGTGCTATTGCCACTCCAACCAAAAGTAAACTCTGCCACTTCGGCAGCCGATAGGTCCTTGTCATCGTTAGTCCTTGTATTATTTGCTAGCAGCCAACTATTTCAACCATAGTTGCCGTGACAAGGTTCCTCAAGTGACTGAAAGTGATAAATTAACAACCAATTACTTTGGTTACTGAATAACAATCACCCGCCATTTCTGCGCCATGAAGATGGTCAAGCTAACGCCGGACAAACAGCGCCACCGCACAATCGATCATCTCACCGACGTGGCTGGCATCAGCGTAAATGCCATCATTAACCAAGCGCGCAATGCCATGCATTGCGCCCCAGATCACCTGGGCCAATCGCAGTGGCGATTGCTCGGCTGGCAGCAAGCCTTGCGCTTGCCACTGTTTCGTCATCTCCAACTGCTGGGCAAAGCAGGGATAAGCCGCCTGTTTCAACTCTTCGGTCTGCTGCTGGTTGTGCCAGATGGGACTACCAAACATCAATTCATACATCGGCGCTGATGCAGTAGCGAAGGCGATGTAATCGCGAAAAAACAAGCTAAAGCGCAGCTCGGCGCTAAGGCTATCGTCCTCAAATAACCGCTGTGCCTGTTCGGTGCGCTGGCGAAAACCCTCGGCGGCGATGGCACTTAATAACTGCCCTTTGTCTTTAAAGTGGTGATATGGCGCGGTTCGAGAGACCCCGACCCGCTCTGCCAGTTTGCGCAGCGACAAGCCGTCGATGCCCTCAGTAAGCAGCAGTTCGGTGGCGGCGGCGATTAAGGTTTGACGCAGATCACCATGATGATATGGCGTGCGGGTTATGGTCTTTTTCATTTACAGAGTAGTAACAAGCAATCTTGACAGTGTCAAAATAGCCCTCTAACTTGACGATGTCTAGATTAACTTTTGAGCGACCACAAGATCACGGAGAGATAGCCATGGCCAACGCCTACCCGCACCTGCTTACCCCACTGGATCTGGGGTTTACCACCCTTAAAAACCGCGTGTTGATGGGTTCAATGCACACCGGATTGGAGGAAGCACCCAACGGCCATCAGCGGATGGCAGCCTACTATGGCGAGCGCGCCAAGGGCGGCGTTGGCCTGATTGTCACCGGCGGCATTGGCCCCAACCAAGAGGGCGCCACTCACGCCAAAACCCACGGCTTGGTCACCGATGAGGATGTCGCCGGCCATCGACTGATTACCGATGAAGTACATAAGTACGATGGCAAAATCTGCCTGCAAATCCTGCACACCGGCCGTTACGCCTATAACCCTAAGTTGGTGGCTCCGTCCGCGATCCAAGCGCCGATCAATCCATTTGTGCCTAAGGCACTGGAAGCCGACGAGATCGAAAAGCAGATCGCAGATTTCGTCTTTACCGCCAAACGTGCTCAAGACGCCGGCTACGATGGCGTAGAGATCATGGGCTCTGAGGGTTACTTCATTAACCAGTTTATCGCCCAGCGCACCAATCAACGGGATGACGACTGGGGCGGTGCTTATCAAAATCGGATCCGACTGCCGATCGCCATCGTTCGCCGCGTCCGCGAAGCGGTCGGCGCCAACTTCATCATTATTTATCGCCTATCGATGCTGGATCTGGTCGAAGGAGGCTCTAGCAGTGACGAAATCATCGAGTTGGGTCTGGCCATCGAACAAGCCGGCGCCACCATCATTAACACCGGCATCGGTTGGCACGAAGCGCAGATCCCCACCATCGCCACCAAGGTGCCCCGCGCTGCCTTTACTTGGGTAACCGCCAACTTCAAAAAGGCGTTGAACCTGCCGCTGATCACCTCTAACCGCATCAACACCCCAGATGTGGCCGAAACCGTACTGGCTCGTGGCGATGCCGATATGGTGTCGATGGCGCGGCCGTTCTTAGCCGATCCGGAATTCGTTAACAAAGCCGCCGCCGGCAAAGCCGATGAGATCAACACCTGCATCGGCTGCAACCAAGCTTGCCTCGATCATGTGTTCAATATGCAGATGACCAGTTGCTTGGTGAACCCACGCGCTTGCCACGAAACCGAGTTTGTTATCACCCCAACCACCCAGCCAAAGAAAATAGCCGTGGTGGGCGCCGGTCCTGCTGGCCTTGCTGCTGCCACCACCGCCGCCAGTCGCGGCCATAAGGTGGCGCTATTCGACAAGGAGTGGGAGATCGGCGGCCAATTTAATATCGCCAAGCAGATCCCCGGCAAAGAGGAGTTCTACGAAACCCTGCGCTACTTTAAACGCCAATGTGAGATCCACGGCGTCGAGTTGCATCTTGGGGCCAGCATCAATGCTGAGGCCCTGAATAACAGCGATTTTGACGAGGTGATCATCGCCACCGGGATCAGTCCACGCACACCGGCCATTGACGGCATCGACCATCCGAAAGTGCTCAGCTACCTTGATGTGCTCAAGCACAAAGTGGCGGTTGGCGACAAAGTGGCGGTGATTGGTGCCGGCGGCATCGGCTTTGATGTCAGCGAATACCTGTCACACCAACATGGCCGAGAGTCCGCCAGCCAAGACATTCCGCAGTTTATGGCCAACTGGGGCATCGACATGACTTTCAGCGCCCGTGGCGGCATCGAAGGCGTCAAACCGCAGATGCCAGCCAGCCCGCGGCAGATCTTCTTGCTGCAGCGCAAAACCAGCAAGGTTGGCGCTGGCCTTGGCAAAACCACCGGCTGGGCCCACCGCAAAGAGCTACTGATGAAAGGGGTCACCATGCTCAACGGCGTCAGTTATCACAAAGTGGATGACGCCGGGCTACACATCGAGATCGATGGCGAAGCGCAGTTGCTGCCGGTGGACCATGTCATCGTCTGCGCCGGCCAAGAGCCACTACGAGAATTGGTGGATGGCCTGAATAAGCCACACCATTTGATTGGTGGTGCGGACGTCGCCGCCGAGCTGGATGCCAAGCGGGCGATTGCCCAAGGCACTAAGGTGGCGGCCGCGCTGTAGGCGCGCACAAAGCCAATTTTCGGGGTAGCATAAGAGCATCACCACAAGCCGTTTTGCGAGATAACGATGCCTGAATCAGCCCCGAAAAATCGCGGTGCCATGCGCTTTATCCAAGCGGGGATCTACTCCTGGCAAGGGGTCAAAGCCGCTTATCGAAACGAAGAGGCGTTTCGCCAAGAGCTGATGTTGGCGATAGTGCTGACCGCCGTCAGTTTTGCCTTTGATGTCACCGCGCTCGAACGCGCCTTGATGATTGCCAGCTTGCTTCTGGTGATGCTGGTGGAGCTGCTTAACAGCGCCATCGAGGCGGTGGTGGATCGCATCGGTCCAGAACGCCATGAACTGTCCGGCCGCGCCAAAGATATCAGTTCGGCGGCGGTCACCATGGCGATGGCAATCGTGGTTCTGTTATGGGGCACCATCCTATTAAGTTAACTCGTTGGGCGAGCATCGTCGCTCTATTCACCCTCCTAACCAGCCTGTCGTTGCCGGGGCTGGCGTCGCCTTGGCAAATCCTCAGCAGCGACAGCCAGCACCTGCTAGAACAGCATACTGAGCAAGCCGAAGGGGTGGTGGCGCTGCGACTCAGCACCACCATGGATGCGTCGATGGCGCAGATCATTGCGGTGCTGGAACAGGTTGAACACTACCCTGAATTTCTGCCGCACTTTCGCCAAGTACGCCGACTCGGCAGCCAAGGCGACAGCGAACTGGTGTACTTTCGGATTGAGCCACCGTTTATCAAGCCACGCGACTATGTGCTGGCGATATCCAATCGGCACTCAGTCAGTGGCAGTTTCTATCAACGGCAGTGGCACAGCGCCAATCAGCACGCCCCAGAGGCCAATGATCAGGTGGTACGGTTATGGTTGGTGGAAGGCAGTTGGCAATTGATTCGCATTGATGACGACCAAACCCGGGTGGTGCATCAGATCCGCACCGATATGGGCGGCAACTTACCAAATTGGTTAATCCAGATGGCCAGTGAACATGGTCTGAAAGCGGTAGTGAATGCGGTGGCAGAGCGCGCTGGCAGCGGCTCCCCCTAGCCAAATTGTGGCCAGCCGCAGTACCAAGAAATCCGATTAGGCAGCGCCGACAACGGCACAGTGTCGCTATTACAACTAAGCTGGATGGGGTCAATCACCGTTACAGGCAATCACCTCAATGGCGCAAACCTACCCTCGTACTTTTTCCCACATCGGCATCTCGGTGCCGGATCTTGAAGCCGCAGTGAAGTTCTACACCGAGGTGCTAGGTTGGTATTTGATAATGCCGCCCACCAAGGTCAGCGAAGATAACTCCGCCATTGGCGAGATGTGCACCGATGTCTTTGGTCCCAACTGGGACTATTTTCACATCGCCCACATGTCGACTGGCGATCGCATTGGCGTCGAACTGTTCCAGTTTAAGAATCAACAAAACCCAAAAGACAACTTTGAGTATTGGAAAACGGGCGTATTCCACTTCTGCGTGCAAGACCCCGATGTGGAGGGCCTCGCCGAGCGCATCGTCGCCGCAGGCGGTAAAAAACGGATGGAGAAACCCCGTTACTACTACCCAGGAGAGAAGCCATACCGGATGATCTACATGGAAGATCCGTTCGGCAATATCTTAGAGATCTATTCCCACAGCTATGAACTGCATTACAGCAGCGGCGCTTATAACTGAGGCATATGGCGTTTGCCACAAACAAAAAAGCAGCGCCCTTGGGCGCTGCTTTTCTTGAAGTTCGACGAACTTACTCGCCAGCTACTACGGTGATTTTAGCAGTAGCAGTTACGTCGCTGTGCAAAGCGATAACGATTTCGTATTCGCCAGTGTTGCGCAGAGCGCCTTCTGGCAGACGAACGTCCGCTTTGTTAACAGCTACGCCAGCGGCAGTCAGTGCATCAGCGATGTCACGGGTACCGATGGAACCGAACAGTTTACCTTCGTCACCAGCTTTGGAAGCGATTACTACGCTTTCCAGAGCAGCGATCTGCTCAGCACGAGCTTGTGCAGCAGCCAGAGTTTCAGCCAGTTTGGCTTCCAGCTCAGCGCGACGAGCTTCAAATACTTCCAGGTTTGCAGCGTTAGCTACAACTGCTTTGCCTTGTGGCAGCAGGAAGTTACGAGCGTAACCAGATTTAACGGTTACTTTGTCACCCAGGTTGCCCAGTTTGGCAACCTTGTCCAACAGAATTACGTCCATTACCTTTACCTCTACTTAAAGTTTATACAGACCGCAGGATTAACCTTGCAGATCGGTGTAAGGCAGCAGAGCCAGGTAACGAGCACGCTTGATAGCGCGTGCCAGCTGACGCTGGTACTTTGCGCTGGTGCCAGTAATACGGCTCGGTACAATTTTACCACTCTCAGTAACGTAGTTCTTCAGAGTAGCGATGTCTTTGTAATCGATTTCTACAACTTTCTCAGCAGTGAAGCGGCAGAACTTGCGACGACGAAAATAACGTGCCATGTGGGCAGTCTCCTAGCAAATCGGTTCAATCGAGTCGGCGTGCAATACCAAACGGCTCTGGCCATTACGACCTTGTTGCCACGCAAGAAATCCTGCGGTTTTGATAATGCGCCCCGGCTCTAGATAGCTCAGTAAGGATTGGGTTTCCTTGCCGCTTAAGACCACTTGGATTTTGCAGTACACCGGCCTTTTCAGACCCGCCTCTTGCTGCATCGAGCGATGCTCTAACAGAAAGAAACTGTGGGGTACGCCATTAATCCCAGTTACGGTCTTCGGTGCTCGTGATACTTGACCACTGAGCTCCAGACGGTTGGAATCCACTTAATTCCTATTACTCAGCAGCTGGGGTAGCTGGACGCTCAGAACGCTCACGACGCTCTGCACGCTCTTCCTTGGCCTTAGCCATTGGAGAAGGCTCGGTTACCGCGTTCTTGGTACGCAGAACCATAGAACGGATTACTGCGTCGTTGTAACGGAAGTTGGTTTCCAGCTCAGCAACCGCTTCAGCAGTAGCTTCAGCGTTTACCAGCACGTAGTGTGCTTTGTGCAGCTTTTCGATAGGGTAAGCCAGTTGACGACGGCCCCAATCTTCCAGACGGTGGATTTTACCGCCGTCCTTTTCGATGGTGGCAGTGTAACGCTCAACCATGCCAGGTACTTGCTCACTCTGATCAGGGTGAACCATAAATACGATTTCGTAATGACGCATCGTATCGCTCCTTACGGTTAGTTAGCTTCAAACGGCTCGGCCGGGCCTATGAAGCAAGGAACAAAAGGGGTTTTGGCCGATTAGCCGGCGCATTGTAGTGGAAAGGGATGGTGAGCACAACTCATACGAAATCGCCTGGTAGCGTCGCCGCAATCGCGAAAGACTTTTCTTGCCCGCAGCAGTTGGGCAAACTGTCGCGCAGTGGCTTTTTTGACGGAGATCTCATGCGCGCCCTGTTGTGTTCCACCCTGCTAGTTAGCGCTCCCGCATTGGCGATCGTCCCGCCCAATTACAGCGAGCCGGAAGAGCCGTTCGCCGCCGAAGTCGAATTCGGTATGCAATACACCAGCGGCAACAGCGACTCCAATAGCTTTAACAGCCGCGTGAAGATGGTGTATGACGGCGATAATGCTCGCCATGAAACCGGCCTGCGCGGTTACTTCGCCTCCGATGACGAAAGCACCTCGGCCGAGCAATACCAAGCGCTGTATCAGCTCGACTATAAGTTGGAAAACGATCGCTATGTGTTTGGTCGAAGCGAACTGAAGTGGGATCGTTTTGGCTCCTACACCGATCAGCACACCTTCTCCAGCGGTTACGGCTGGACTCAGTATGAAACCAGCAGCACCGAACTGACGCTGGAACTTGGTGGCGGTTACCGTTACAACCGCGCCAACTTAGAAGAGGGGTCGGATGAAGAGCCCAGCACCAGCGAGGGGATCTTCCGCGCCGCCGCTAAGTTTGAACACCAACTGCACGAATACACCACCTTCACCGCCGATGCCACGGTGGAGTCCGGTAACGTCAATACCGTCGCCGATCTGAAACTGGCCTATAGAAACCACTTCTGGGCCGATCTGGCGCTGAAATTTGGGGTCGACATCAGCTACACCGATAACGTCCCAGATGGCACCAAGAACACCGATGTGATCTCCACCGTTAACTTGCTTTACAGCTTTTAAACGACAACAAAAAACGCGCCAACAAAGCGCGTTTTTTAGTGATTAGTTGCCCGCTTAGTTGCCGGCCACTTTCATCGATTCCAGCAGGATTGGCCCGGCCGCCAGCGAATGACGCGGATCGACATCGGAGCCCATCGCTACCATGTTGCGGTACATGGTCTTCAGATTGCCAGCGATGGTGATCTCATGCACTGGGAACTGGATTTCGCCATTTTCAACCCAGAAACCGGCAGCACCGCGCGAGTAATCGCCGGTCACGCCGTTAACGCCATGGCCCATCAGATCGGTCACGTACAAGCCGCGATCCAGTTGCTTCAGCATCGCCTTAAGATCGCCGCCGTTGCGGTTAACTTGCCAGTTATAGATACCGCCAGCGTGGCCGGTGTTGGTCATCTTTAAGCGACGAGCAGAGTACGCGGTCAGCAGGTAGGTTTTCAGTACCCCCGCCTCAATGATCTGCCGGCGCTGAGTGGCCACCCCTTCACCATCAAAGTAAGCCGATGCCAACGCGCCTTTGATATGCGGGTTCTCTTCAATCGCAAACCACTCTGGGAACAGCTGCTGCTCTAGGCTGTCGGTTAAAAAGCTGGCGTTGCGATACAGACTGGCACCGCTGATGGCGCCAATCAGGTGGCTAATAAGGCCAACCGACTGCGCCGCGCTGAACAGCACTGGCACATTACAGGTATCGATTTTACGAGCGCCCAAGCGCGCGGCGGTTTCCAGACCGGCCTGATGGCCAACCTGTTCTGGGGTCAGCATATCTTCAAAACGACGCGCCACGGTGTAGTCGTAATCGCGCTCCATCCCTTGTTCATCTTGGCCAATAGCGACGCAAGAGAGGCTGTGACGAGAGCTTAAGCCGCTGCCAATAAAGCCATGGCTGTTGCCATAGACTTTCAGGCTTTCGTGGCTATTCAGGGTGGCACCATCAGAGTTAACGATACGCTTATCCGCCGCCATCGCCGCTTGTTCGGCGCGGGCCGCCAGCGCAACCGCCTGTTGTGGATCGATGTCGTAGGGGTGATACAGATCCAGATCGCCAATTTCGGTGGCCATCTGCGCCGCTTCAGCCAGACCGTTGTATTGATCGGCACTGGTTTGACTGGCGATGGTGGCGGCCGCTTGCACGGCAGCGCGAATGGCATCAGCCGATAAGTCAGAGGTCGAAGCGTTGCCCTTACAGCCATCGCGGTACACCGAAATGCCCAAGGCGCCGTCTTTATTAAATTCAACGGTTTCAACTTCGCCCAAGCGGGTGGATACCGACAAGCCTTGCTGCTTCTGCACCGCCACTTCGGCGCCATCCAGCCCCAACTTAGCCGCTTCTTCCAATGCTCGGCCGACGGCCTGTTCCAACTCTGCGCGCTGCTGCGCCAAACGCTCACTCATCAACGGATGCTCTAAAACCAAATAGAGCGACAGAATAGCAAAGTCACAACAGCAGATCACAATGGCGCTGGCTTTTTGCTAAACTCGCGGCTTTTAGCCCCCTCGGATCGCCATCATGAACGACTACGAAGACTTTGACGACGAGCTGATCAGTAAATCTCAGCTTAAGCGCGAAGCGGAATCCACCCAGCGTTTGGGTGAAAAACTGCTCGATTTGTCCCCTGGGCAATTGGCCAAAGTGCCGCTGGATGACGATCTGCTGGCCGCCCTAGAACTGGCCAACCGCATTCGTGGCAAACACGAAGCCTACCGCCGTCAGCGCCAATACATCGGCAAACTGATGCGCGCCCGCGATCCAGAGCCGATCGAAGAAGCGCTGAAGATCTTTGAAAACGAAAGCATCTTGGCCAACCAGCGATTCCACATGCTGGAGCAACTGCGTGACCAACTGCTGACCGGCAGCAACGAAGCCCTGCAACACGCGCTGAACACCCATCCAGCGCTGAACAGCGAGCTACAGCGCCTGCGCCAGCTGATCCGCCAAGCGGTCAAAGAAGCCGCCGCTAATAAGCCGCCAAAAGCGGCACGCGAGCTGTTTAAGCTACTGCGTTACACCCTGCTGGATAAGTAACACCATCGTTGCCATTAACGCTTAAAGTAAAGAGGGAGCCCACGGGCTCCCTCTTGTTTTAAATAACAGTTTTTAGTTCTCAGCTGTCAGTTTTTAGTTAGCAGTTAGCAGTTATCAGTTAGCAGTTAGCAGTTAGCAGTTAGCAGTTAGCAGTTAGCAGTTAGCAGTTAGTCAGCTTGTTGCCAAATTTCCGCTAACCACAAGCTCTTACTAAAAACTAACAACTGATCACTGACTGCTACTCATCAAACTAACGACTGATCACTGACTGCTACTCATCCAGCACTAACGCAAAATCTGTTGTCGCCGTTTACGCAACAACACCAGCGCTAACATCCCCCACGCCAGCGCTTGCCCCCACAGAGTCAGGTGGTGCCATTGCAACGCCGACAATGGCGCATCCAACTGATTAAGCAAAATCATCGCTTGGATCATCGGTTGCGATGGGATCAGCCCCCACAGCGCCAACCATGGCCACGCCAGATCGCTGCTAGGCCAGACAAAACCGGCGCTAAATAACAGTGGCATCGCCACCAACATCAGCATCTGTACCAAACTGTCGCGGCGCTGAAATAGACAACCGAGCACCACCGCTAAGCTGAAGGTGGCTAACCAAAATGGGATCAGCAAGCCCCACAGCGCCAACCAACTGCCGTTCAGAGTGACGTGGTAGACCGCTAATACCGGTCCTAAGTACCACGCTCCAGCCACCACAAACGGCGGCAACAGCAGCGCCGCTAGCACACTGAACACCAGCACCGAGCCGTTGTGCCGCCACAGACTGTTGCTGTGCAGTAGTCGCACCGTCGTCAGACCACCACAGATCAGCAGCAGTTGGTGCAAGATCAGCACAAACAACCCCGGCAGCATGTAATCGAGGTAGCCCATCTTGAGGTTGCTCGACGGCGCCACGTTCAGTCGCACCCCGCCACTGGCTGGGGTCGCCCCCGCCAATTGCTGCCGTGCCAGTTGCACCTCGCTGCCCAACACCCGACTGGCTTTAACCACAGTCTCAGCGATCACCCCATAACTTAAAAAATAATGGGCATCGGCGGCGACCACCACGGTGGCGCTCTGGCCGCGCTTTAGCGCCGCATCAAAACCGGCGGGGATCAGCACCACGCCAGCGGCCTTACCGGCATTGACCGCCGCAATCGCGGCCGCGTCCGAGCCCATCTGCGCCACCAGCTTGACCCCTGGGCTGGCCATCAATGCTCGGGTTAACTGACGGCTGGCGTAGCTGTGGTCCTGATCAACCAATACCACCGCCTGCAGGGTGGCGACCTGATGCAAGTAGGGCAGCGGATACAGCAGCGCATACATAATTAACCCAGCGGCAAAAGTCAGCCGTACCGGTTTGTCTGCTAGGGTTTGTGCCCCCAATTGCAGCCACAGCGCTACCCAGCGCCTTAAGCTAACTTGCGCCATAACCACAGTACCAAAGGAGTAAATAACAGCAGCGGCCACAGTTGCCACCAATCGGCACTGGCGCTAGCGCGAAACTGCTGCAACAGCGGCAGATAATGGGTCGAGGGGATAAGTTGCCCCCACCACTGTGCCCCCAGCGGCATATCAACGGTCGGCATGGTGACTCCCATATACGCAAACGCCGGGCTGAGCAGCGCCGCCGCCACCGACGCTTGCTGGGTGGTTTCTCGGCCACTGCGATACAACAGCAGCGCCAACGCCAACAATGGCAACAGCAGAGTTAATGCCGCCAACCACAGCGGCCACCAATGACTGCCCTGCGGCAGCGCCAGCAGCGGCGTTAATAACGCCATCCCCAGCGCCAACAGCAGCGCTTGCCACAGCAGCAGCAGGCTTAACTGCGACCGGCGCCCGCGCCACGGGGCGGGACGATTCAATAGGTTGATCATCGCCAACAGCGCACACAACTGCCACACCGCCAACGCCAGTGGCGGCAGTAGAAACTGGGCGTAATCCAAGCCGATGTTGTTCAATGGCAGCAAGCTAACTTGCACCGGTTGTAACTGCGCCTCGGTCGCCACCAGTGGCATCCCTTTGGCTGCCAGCGACAACTGCGCCGGTTGCTGCAAACTGGCAGCAATCGCCTGTTGCAGTGGGGTGAGTAAACGCCGCGCCATCAACAGATAGCTGCCGTTGTAGCGCACCTCAATGGTGACGTTAAGGCCATGGCGCAGATCGGCGCTAAAATCCGCTGGCACCATCACCAGCGCATAGCTTTGACCGCTGCGCAGCGACTCAGCCGCCTCCGCTAAGGTGGCCATGCTCTGTAATTTGGCTGCTGGGGTGGCTTGCAGCGCCCGCCCCAGTGCACGGCTAAGCGCCGAGTGATCTTGGTCGACAAACGCCACCGTTAACTCGGTTGGGCTACGCGGGGCAAACACGCTGTACAACGCCGCCACCAGCAGTACCGGCGCCAATAGCAGCAGAAACAGCTGCCATGGCTCACGCTGCAGCCACGCGATCATGCTTGTGGCTCGATAATCGCAGTCATCCCCGCCCGCAGGCCATCGATGGTCACCGCAGGACGCAGTTCTACCTCAAAGGTGCGCAGGTCAAAATCGCCGCCGCTTTCGGTCGCCCGCCAGGTAGCAAAATCCCCCTGCACCGCTTTGTACGCCACGGTAAATGGGTAGCGCTGTTTTAACGCTGGCAGATAGATCTCAACCTGGCTGCCATCAACAAATTGATCGAGGTGATCTTCGCGCACTTGAAACAGCGCCCAAGCGTCCTGCATATCGGTCAAGGTCAGCACCGGAAAGCCCCGCGGCACCAATTCCCCCTGATGCAACATCACCGCGCTGATCTCGCCACTGCGCGGCGCGCGAATGTGAATATCCGCCAGCACCGCTTGCACCTCTGCCAGTTGCGCCTTGGCGGCATCGGCTTTGCCTTGGGCGGCCTGTTTGGTTTCGCTGCGGGCACCCTCTTGTGCCATGTCGTGTAGCGCTTTAGCGGCGCTGGCTTGGTGCAGTGACGCTTGCCATTGGGCGTAGGCTTCATCGCGTTTTTGCTGAGCCATTACCCCTTCATCAAACAACGCTTTGATGCGTTGATAGGTGGCTTGCGCCAGCTTTTCAGCGGCTAACGCCCGCTGCCAATCATCGTAAGCGGCTTGGATCTGCTGCTTGCGCGCGCCGCTGTCGGCTTCTTGCTTAAGCGCATTGGAGGCTTCAACCCCCGCCTGCGCTTGTTGGAAGCGCGCTTCCAGCTCAGGGCTGTCCAAGCGGAACAGCTCATCACCAGCAACCACCTGATCGCCTCGGCGGACATTCAACTGTTCCAAACGGCCACCGGCTTTGGAGGAGATCTGGTATTGGCGCGCTTCAATCTGCCCCTGCAATATCAGTGGTTTCGGCTGATAAGCATGACGAATGGCCAACAGGCTTAAGGCGGCCAGCAATGCCAGCGCCAATGATCCGAAAATCAGATTACGAACGTTCATCAACGGCTCCCTCAGCCCGCTCAAGTAAAGTGTTTAGCTCGCCACTAAGGCTTAACACCTTAGCTAACGCCAGCAAGTAGTGATATTGCGCCTGCGCTTGCCCCAGTTTGGCGGCGGTCAGGCTTTGATCGGCATCCACCAGTTGCAGCGAAGTCGCCAAGCCCTGCTGAAACGCCAACTCGCGTAAACGTCGGTTCTCTGCCGCCAAACTGATGGTGCTTTGGTAGGCCTGATACTCGCTGATCGCTTGGCTTAAGGCTTGATGTTCGGATTGCAGCAACAGCAGCAGATCTTGTTGCGTCTGCTGCCGTCGCAGTTGCGCTTCTTTCTCGGCGCTGTGGGCGGCTTGCAGACGATGGCTGCGACCGTCATTGGTGAACAGCGGCATGCTAAAACGGATGCCGACAAACCACTCCGGTTCAAGGTGCGCCAATAAGCTGTCGTCATCGGCCAAGGTGTAGCTACCAAACAGCCCTACGGTCGGCTTGTAGCGACCTTGCTCGGCGGCAACCGCCCCTTTGGCTTGGCGTTGCTTAGCTTCAAACAGCAGCAGTGCCGGATGGCTGCTGCGCAGCTGTTGCTGCAGTGGCGCCAGCGCCGGTAGGGTTAAATTGCCACTAAAACGTTGTGGCTGCACGCCATCGAGCTGCAGCAGACTGTCCAGCCCCAATTGCGCCAACGTCACTTGGTGTTCGGCTTTTTCGGCGGTGACCTTGGCCTGATCCCGCGCTACCTGCGCGTTCAACCGCTCGACTTCGGCGATCTGCCCCTGCTTTTCCAACAAGGTGGCGTGGTGCAGATGGGTTTCTCGCGCCACCAACTGTTGGCCACGCAGCGCCGCGTTTTGCTTGGCCAATACCAAGCCGTAGTAACGCTGTACTAGCAGGTTAAATTGCTCGCGCCGCTTGATTTGCAGTTGCTGCACACTGGCGTCGTATTCCGCCTGTTTCACCTGCTGCGCCGCATCAATCCGCCCTGCCGCATACAACGGGAAGCTGCCCATCAATGAGGTGCGGTAGATGTGGCGTTCGGTAAGATCCAAGGCAATACTGCTTGGGAAGTCTGGTATCGGTAATTGAAACGGCAGGTCAAGCTCTGCTCGCAGCGGCTTCTCCATCTGCACGTAGGTGCTGTTTAAACTCAGCGATGGCAGTCGCAGATCGTCACTGGCAGCAACCGCTAATTCGGCACGGCTTTGGCTTTGCCGTTCCGCCGCCAGCAAGGCGCTGTGATCATCCAGTTGCTGCCACGCTTGGCGCAAACTCAAGCTTTGGCTGTTGGCCGCCAGTGGCATCGCGGCCAACAGTATCAGCGTCACGAATCGGCGCAGAAAAGGAAACGGCATAAGGGCAAGTCCCGCCTATTGAAATATAGAGCAATTACTCAAAATTGTATCAGCTTTAGCCAGTTACGATAAATTGTTTCGCTTACCACAACGCTAAAACAAAACAGCGAGCTTAGTTGCCTTAGCTCGCTGTTAATTCTAATCAAACTGTTCGCCGCCTGCTTTGACCGCAAGCGGGGATCGCTTAAGCGGTACCGCCAACAGTCAGGCGATCCAGCTTCAGGCTTGGCTGGCCAACCCCCACTGGTACGCTTTGGCCATCTTTGCCACAGACGCCAACGCCGTTATCCAGCGCCAGATCGTTGGCCACCATCGATACCTGCTGCATCGCTTCAATGCCGTTACCGATTAAGGTTGCGCCCTTAATTGGCTGCTTAATCTCGCCATTTTCAATCAGGTAGGCTTCAGAGGCGGAGAACACAAACTTACCGCTGGTGATGTCCACTTGGCCGCCACCAAAGTTTGGCGCGTAGATGCCACGCTCCACTGAAGCGATCAGTTGTTCTGGGGTGTGCTTACCGCCAAGCATGTAGGTGTTGGTCATCCGTGGCATCGGCAGGTGCGCGTAAGACTCACGGCGACCGTTACCGGTTGGTGCCACCCCCATCAAACGGGCGTTCATCTTGTCCTGCATATAGCCTTTAAGAATGCCGTTTTCAATCAGCACCGTACGCTGACTGACCGTACCTTCATCATCCACGGTCATGCTGCCGCGACGATCTTCTAAGGTGCCGTCATCGACGATGGTGCACAGCTCGGAACAAACCTGCTCGCCAATGCGGCCAGAGAACAACGATGAGCCTTTGCGGTTAAAGTCGCCTTCCAGGCCGTGACCAACCGCTTCGTGCAGCAGTACCCCTGGCCAGCCTGGGCCCAGTACCACTGGCATTTCACCGGCGGGCGCATCAACCGCTTCGAGGTTTACGCTGGCCTGACGCACCGCTTCATGACACAGTTGGAATGCCGCCATCTTGCCGTTGCTGTCCAGTTGCAGCAGACGGTCGTAACCGTAACGACCACCCATGCCAGCGGCGCCGCGCTCACGCAGTTCACCTTCGGTCATGATCACCGAGCAGTTCAAACGGATCAGCGGGCGAATGTCGGTTGCCAGAGTGCCATCGGACGCCGCCACCAGCATCTCTTCGTAAACGCCACTGAGGCTAACCACCACTTGGGTGATGCGAGGATCGAGACCACGTACGTAGGCGTCCATCTCTTTTAGCAGGTTGAGCTTGGCTTCGGCGGCCATCGCATCAATCGGGTTGCTTGGCTGGTAGCGAGCCTTGAGCTCGGCGGCTTTCAGCGCATTAACCTTGCCCTGGGCACCGGCAGCAGCAATACCACGAGCCGCCATGGCCGATTGCTTCAGCGCCAGTGGGCTGATCTCGTCGGCGTAAGCAAAACCGGTTTTGTCACCGGTAATGGCACGCACGCCCAAGCCTTGCTCGATATTGAAGCTGCCCTCTTTAACGATGCCGTCTTCCAATACCCAAGTTTCATGCTTGCTGGATTGCAGGTAGATATCCGCGTAATCCAGTTGATGTTGATGCAGTTGCTTAAGCGCCAGTTCTAGGCTGTCGCAGTTCAGATCGGCTGGCGTCAACAACGACGCAGAAACGGTGGAAAAGCTCATGATTCCTCTTGTATACGTTCGACCGCCACAGCGCGGCGGTGCTGCAATACCGGCATATCCTGCCGACACTGCTTAAGCTGCTGTCGATTCAGGCGGGCACTGACCCAGCCTTCGCCGTTGGGACGCTCAGCGATGATGGTTCCCCATGGGTCGACCACGATCGATTGTCCCCAAGTACGGCGACCATCGGGGTGTTGCCCCCATTGATTGGCCGCCAGTACAAAAATTTGGTTTTCAATGGCGCGCGCCTGCAGCAACGGTTGCCAATGAGCGGCGCCGGTGCGCTCGGTAAAGGCCGCCGGCAGCACCATCAGGTCCACCTCTGCGGCCAGTTGCGACCACATCGAGGGGAAGCGCACATCGTAGCACACCGCCATGCCAATCCGACCAATGGCGCTATCGATCACCAACAGTCGCGAACCTGGGTGGGTATCGCGGCTTTCATGGTAACTGTGGCCATCGCCAACTTCGGCATCAAACAGATGCACTTTGTCGTAGCGGCCAAGGCCGTTGCCATCAGGGCCAAACAGCCAACTGCTGGCAAACGCCCGGCCATCAGCGGCAGCCACCGGCAGCGTGCCCGCCACCAGATAACACTGATACTGCTTGGCCAATGCCGCCAGCTGCTGTTGATAGTGGCCGGTCCGCGACGGCTCGGCGCTCAGATGCCAACGCTGGCCCTCGCCAAAGTGCAAACAGGCCTCTGGCAGCACCACTAAGGCGTTGGCCAACGCCGCGCCTTGCTCCACCGCCAGTTCCGCCAAAAACTGGCGAATACGGCTAAGGTTGTGCTCGGCACCGCCGCCGCTGGTCATCTGCAGTAGGTGGACATTGATGCTGTCGCTCATGGTTACTCCCTGTAATCATTCCTTTAATTATTTGGGTCTTGCCCTTGGCGCACCTCGACCTCGCGTTTCAGACGCTCGGTTTCTTCCAACTGAGGATCATCCAAGCTGCCGCTGAGGCGGTAATTCAACTGGGTGATCACCTCAATGACCGGCTCCAACAAGGTGGTTACCGCCAACGCCCCTAGGCCCATGGTTAGTGCCCCCGTACTTAGGTACATCACCGCCGGCAAACTGGAGGTCAGCGCCGGTGAGAAACGCAGGTGGTAATCCAAGGTACGCTCTGGCAGGTTGGTCCAACCGTCGACTCGCAGTTTGCCGGCGCCACCATCAAGTAGGCCATTGTTGGTGCTGGCGATCCCTTGGTTGAACTTAACGTCAGCGGAGAACTCATCAAAATGCATTCCCTCGCCAAACACATCCGAGAAGTCCAGCGCCAACTTACGCATCAACGATTCCAGACTAAACAGCGACAGCAAACGAGCGCCTTTATCGCCCACCTGTTTCAAATGGCCACTGTTAAGCTCAAAGCTCATGTCACCATTGAGATTATCTAGGGTAAATTGCCACGGCGCCCCCGCCCATTGCAGATTGAAATCCAACTCGCCACTGGCTTGCTGGATAGAGGGTTCCAGCCCCCATTGGCTCATCAACGCATCGATCTGCTTAGTGCGGATCCCCCCGGTAAACTTGCTGGCGCTGGCACTGCCGTCGGCATACCAAAGTCCTTGCGCATTCAGTTGATGATCGGCGTATCCCAATTGCAGTTGTTCGATGCGATAGCTGTGCTGCTGCGGATCACCCACAGCCAGTAACGACAACGGCCCCAGCTGCATCTGACCAAAGCGAAGATCAGCGATATTTACCTGTAACGCCGGAAATTGCTCGATGGCAGTGGCCGCTGCGGCGACAAATTCATCGGCAGTGGCAGGCAACGCGGCTTCAGCACTGAGGTTTGGCAGATGTAAAAACTCCGCTTCGACCGCAACCCCAAGTTGTTCGGCACCCTCGCCAATTTGCACCTCGGCCTTGGCGTGTTGGCTATCCAAAGACAGTTGCCAACCGTCACGGCTTGGCTGCGCAACCAGACTGCCAACACCAAAATCGAGATCAAAAAGTTGCAGCGAGTTGCCGCTTAGCTGCAGTTCGGTCAGCGGTGCAAACAAGGTTTTTTGCGGCGCGGCTGCGCTGCTGGTGCTGCTGGCGTCACTGCGATTAAAGCGCGCTAGCTCCTCCACCAGTGGCTGCCACTGCTGCAACGCGATGGTATCGCCCTGCCACAGCAACAGGCCATTAGCCTCAGTCGGCTTTTGCAGTTGAGTCGGCTCAACTTGGATCAGATAGCGAGCAAACAGAGTGTCATCGGCGTAATCGATCGGTGCATTAAAGGCCAACTGCTGGCCCAATTGGAACGACAGTTGCGCTTGGCGATCGTCGCCGCTGATCCACAACTGCAAGGCACGATCGCTGGCGGCGGTTTTATTAAATGGCGGCGGCAGATCGATGCTGACACCATTCAGTTTCGAGTGCAGATCGGCGTTAAAGCGTAAGCCACTGTCATTCACCAACAGATCCACTTCGCCAATGACGCTGCTGGCGCCGCTGAACCGATCGGTGATCGGATTTTGCAGCTCAACCGGCAATCGTGCCAACTGCCAGTCACTGACAAAATCGATATCAACGCCGTAATCGTCACCGCGCAGGCCACCTTGTAACTGGATGGTGGTCGGCTGATGCAGCACTTGCGCCTGCAGATCGGTGACGATCACCTGCTCGTTACTAAACTGCAACTGGCCGGTTACTTGACGCAGCGGCAGCGCCAGCGGTGCCAACCACACTTCGGCGTTGTCAAAGGCGATGGTGCCATTGACCTGCGGCAACTGCGCGCTAACGGCGTCACCGAGCGGGAAGCGCATATCCAGCACCAATGGCAACGGTTGTTGTGGCTGTACCTGCTGCAGCAGTGGCGTAATGCTGCTGGCTAAAAAGGTCTCTTTTAAGATGGTGTCGGCCATCGATGGCTTCACCACGACTGCACCGTCGATCTCCAGCACCGTTGCTTCGCCAAGCTCGGGGATCACAATATCGACATCGTGCAGCGGCAGATCCGCCAACATCCCGCGCTTGGCATCCAAGTCCATCAAGGCGTTATCAAAGCGCGCCAGCACGGTGGCATCGGTCGCCGCCGGCCAATCATCAAGAAATTCAAACCGTAGCGCCTGCATGGTGAAGTCGGCTAAGAAGCGACCACGGCTGTCGGTGAAGTTACTGCCATCCAGCGGCGCGTGCCACAACAGCTTACCGTCGTCAGTGGCGCCCGCTTGCAGCGCATTACCCAAGTAGCTGGCCAATTCACTGCCCATTACCTGCGGCAGGTAGTAGCGCACTTGCGCGGCGTCATTAATGGCAAAGTTACCACTGAGCTGCAGCCACGGAGCGCGGTAGGGTAACAGTTGCACCACCCCTTGCAGCGCCGCTTCCAGATCGGCATTAACCAGCGTTACTTGGTCAAACTGTAAGGCGCTGCCGAGCGACTCATTCAAGCTATTTTGACGTGGATACCAGCGCCCCTGCGCCGCCACCTGCTGCAGCTGTACCAAGGCGGCAAACTGTTGCGGCCAATCTAGGGTCAGCGGTTGTTCCGGCAAGCTAAAATGCAGCCCGCTGTCTTGCCACTGCAACTGCAGATCCAGTGGGCTCAGGCCTGGCAGTTCCCCGTGCTGGCGCCAGCCCACCCCTTGCAGCGGCAACTGTGCCTGCAGTTGCTGCGCTTGATAAGTGACGGCTAACGGGCCGATCTGCCCCTGCGCTTGGGTGTTGGCAAGCGCCTCTGCCAGCGACGACTGTGGCGCCACCAGCGTGGCCAGCGGTAACAGCCCCGCCAACGGCAGCGGATCGATTGCCAAAGTCAGCTTATCTGCTTGCTGCTCAAGCTGTAATGCCAGTGGCTGCCACTGATAGTCGTTGCTGCGAAGCTGCCAAGCGTCACTGCGCAGCTGCCACCCTTGCTGGGTCGGCAACCACAGCAGATTGGCACGGTCAATGGCAAAGCTATCGCCCTGCTGATTGACGATTGCACTGCCATCGAGCTGCAGTTGCGCCTGCAACAGTGCGCTGTCGGTGAAGTTCAGCCAGCCTTGCAGATTAAGGGTGCTATCCAGCGTTAGCTGTGGCCAATGACGAGCCAATAACGGCCCCAGCTGCAATGCGTCCGCCGCCAGATAGAGACGACCGTGCAAGCGCTCATCCGCTAACTGCTGTAACTCCAGCGATAACGACAGATATTCATGTTGATGACGGCTGCCATCGAGATACAGTTGCCCTTGGCCGAGGTGGCGCGCCCCTTGATTGCGCCAATCCCAGCGGGCGAGATGCAGGGTATCCAGCAGCGTTTGATCGCGCCGTAAGTTGAGACGAATGTCCCGCAGGGTGACCTGTTCCAGCTGATCTAACAGCAGTGGTCGCAACGGACGCAGCTGCCCAAGTTCAAAGCCATCGCTGTCGGCGTTGCCATCCAAACTTAAATCGATGGCGACTCCGCTGACGGTCAGTTCGCCAAACACCACCGTTTGCTGCCACAGCGAACGCCAAAAATCGATAGTTAAATCAACCTGTTCGATGGTTAGTGCTAATGGCAGTTGCTGCTGCTCTGGCAGTTTGAGCTGATGGATCAGCAGGTGTGGGCCACTGCGTTGCCACTGGGCACCGAGTTGACCGATCTCCATCTCGATACCATAGCGGGTTAGCAATTCGCGGCTTAGGTGCTCGCGCACCTGCTCGAGTTGCGGCAACAAAAAACGCACTAAGGTGACCAGCAACGCCAAGGTGACGATGCTGGCCGCCAACAGATTCCAGCACCAGCGACTGGCTCGCAGGCTAAAGTGCGCCGCCAGACGGCGGCGGCTTAGCCGCAGCGGCGATTTTACCGCCATAACGGCAGCGCCAGTTCACCTTGAACGGCGCCCACCGCCAATCGCAAGGTGAACGTCAGGTGAATCACATCATCACCACATCGAACTTATCTTGGTGGTACAGCGGTTCCGGCTTTAACCGCACCCGCTTGCCCAGAAACACTTCCAGTTCCGCCAGACTGGCAGCTTCGTCACCGCTAAGCAGGTTTTCCACTTGCGGCGCCAGATACACCACGAACTCATCCACGTCGTAGGAGCGGTTAACCCGCAGGATCTCGCGGAAGATCTCGTTGCAGACGGTTTCTGGGGTTTTCAACTGACCAGTGCCACGACAGGATGGGCACTCGCCACAGAGCACATGCTCCAAGCTTTCGCGGGTGCGCTTGCGGGTCATCTCCACCAAACCAAGTTGCGACAAGCCACTGATGCTGGTTTTGACCCGATCCTGCGCCAGCGCCAACTCCAACCCGTGCAGCACCCGTTGCTTATGCTCTTCGGAGATCATGTCGATAAAATCGATAATGATGATCCCGCCAAGGTTGCGCAGTCGCAGTTGGCGGGCGATCGCTTGGGTCGCTTCTTGGTTGGTGTTGAAGATGGTCTCTTCTAAGTTGCGATGGCCGACAAACGCGCCGGTGTTGATGTCGATGGTCGTCATCGCTTCGGTTTGATCGATGATCAGGTAACCACCGGATTTCAGTTCGACCTTACGCTGCAGCGCTCGCTGGATCTCATTTTCAACGTCATAGAGATCGAAGATCGGCGCTTTGCCACGGTACAGTTCTACCCCAGCGCTGACCTCTGGCATAAATTCAGAGACAAACTCTTTCAGCTGCTCATAGGCTTCTGGCGAGTCCACTTGCACTCGGTCAAGCGAGCACACCACCAGATCCCGCACCACCCGCAGCGGCAGCGATGGCTCTTCGTACAGCAAGGTCACTGACTGCTTTTTTGAGGTCGGCGCGCGCTGGCGACGCTCTTGCACCTTTTTCCACACTCGGCGCAGATACGCCGCGTCATGGGCCAGCTCCAATTCGCTGGCGCCATCGGCGGCGGTACGAATAATGAAACCGCCATCGCTATCAACAAACTGGCCGACAATCGTCTTTAAGCGATCGCGCTCACCGTGCGCTTCCACCCGCTGTGAGACGCCAACATGGGCTGCCCCAGGCATAAACACCAGATAACGCGAAGGCAGAGTGATATCGGTGGTCAGCCGCGCGCCTTTGGTGCCCAGTGGATCTTTGACCACCTGCACCACAATCTCTTGCCCTTGGCGCACCAAGGCCGAGATATCTTGGCTGCGAAACTGCTTGGCATCCGCGTCGTCGACGCACTCGGTGTGCGGCACAATGTCAGAGGCATGCAAAAACGCCGCCCGCTCTTGGCCGATATCGACAAACGCCGCCTGCATCCCCGGTAACACCCGGGTCACTTTGCCGCGGTAGATATTGCCAACCAAACCACGACGGGAACGGCGCTCAATATGCACCTCTTGCAACATTCCATGTTCCACCAGCGCGACCCGAGTTTCGGTCGGCGAGGCGTTAACCAGCAGCTCCGTGCTGATGCCGTTGTGGTTACGATTGTTCATCAAAATTTATCCGCTTATCGCCGCCACACTGGCGTCGATCAATTGTTTGGTTTCCACCAGTGGCAAGCCCACCACCGCGGAGTAGCTGCCGTTGATGGCCACCACAAAGTTGCCACCCAGCCCCTGAATGCCGTAGCTGCCGGCTTTATCCGCCGGTTCGCCAGTGTCCCAATAGGCGTCGATTTCACTGTCGGTCAAGTGGCAGAACTGCACCTCGGTGACCACCAGTTGCACTTGGCAACCTTGCTGGCTTGCTACCGCAATCGCGGTCATCACTTGGTGACTGCGACCACTAAGCCGACGCAGAGTTCGCACAGCATCGGCTTTATCCAAAGGTTTACCGAGGATCTCGCCATCCAACACAACGATGGTGTCCGAACCAAGCACCAGCGCCGTTGCTGCTGGTGCTTGGTCAAGTTGCGCCAGTCCTGCCGCTGCTTTGGCTTGCGCTAAGCGCTGCACTAGCGCTGCGGCGGATTCGCCCGCCAGCGGCGTTTCATCCAGTTCCGGACTTAGGCACTGGAACTGATAACCCAATTGGCCTAACAGTTGCTGCCGACGCGGCGAGGTCGATGCCAGATAGAGAGAGTGACGCATGCTCATCCTTAATTAACGGATCTTAAAACGACGCCGAACTTGTCCCAGCAGCCAGTGAGCCCACGGCCACAGAGCGGCGGTAAGTAAGGCCGGCTTTAGCAAAGCCCAATTAAGCTGCTGCAGATCATTACCGAGGTAGTCATGAACAATGATCACCGCTTGCGATATCAGGGCAAAAATTCCGACCAAACAGAGCTGATGCCAGACGGTAAAGTGGCGCAATTTTTGATATTGCACCGCCACCATAAAGGCGACGATCGCCAGCGCAAAACCGCGCACCCCAAGGGTGGCACCGAGCAGGACATCAAGGACGATACCAGCAAGGCAAGCCGACAGAATATTAAAGCGGTGTGGCAATGCCAGCACCCAATACACCACCGTTAGCAGCAGCCAATCTGGCCGCCACGGGGCCAGCAGCTCTGGCATCGGCATAATCTGCAGCAGCAACGCCAACAGCAGCGTTAGCCAAAGCACGCCACGGCCATGGGCACGTTCGTTCATGGCAATGCTCCTTCGGTTTGCCACAACAGCAGCAGATAACGGATGCGGGCCAACTGCGCCGTCGGTTCGGCCTTGATCTCGGCAAAGGTCGCGCCTTCTGCCCGTTCCACCGAGGTCACCTGCGCCACTGGATAACCTTCGGGAAAGCGACCGCCCAGCCCCGAAGAGGTCAGTAAGTCACCCACCCGAATGTCGGTATTCATCGCCACATTGGGCAGTTCCAACTGATTGCTGCGACCACTGCCATGAGCAATGGCGCGAATATCATTACGGGCGTTACGAACTGGAATGGCGTGGGTTAGATCGCTGATCAACAATACCGTCGCGGTCAGTTCAGTCACCGCGATCACCTGCCCAGCAACACCGAGACTGTCGAGCACCGGTTGGCCAACGTAGACGTTATTCTGGGTGCCTTTGTTGATCAGAACTTGGTGTTTGTGAGGATCTTGGTCAACCGATATCACCTCGGCGACCACTCGGCGGGAATCAAGGCTAACTGGCGAGTCTAACAGCGCGCGCAGCCGTCGGTTTTCCTGTTCTAGGTGCGACAACCGCTGCAAGCGCTCGGCGTTTAGCAAGTGCTGTCGTTGCAGATCGTGGTTTTGATTTAATAACGAGTCGCGACTGGCCAAATTGGCGCTGGCCGCTTCATACAATGCCGCTGGCATCGCCGCCACAAACTGCAGCGGGCTGAACAGAGTGCCCAGCGCCGCGCGCAGCGGTTGCAACTGCTGATTAAAAATCATCAGTCCCAGACACAACAGCACCGCCATAGCGAGGCGGTACTGTAGGGCGATGCCACGAAGGAAGAATGGCTTCATAGCCGGTGGTTCCCTTAATCGTCAGCGAAGACGTCACCACCGTGCATGTCGATCATCTCCAATGCCTTGCCGCCACCACGGGCCACACAAGTCAGTGGATCGTCGGCTACCACTACTGGAATGCCGGTCTCTTCTTGCAGCAGACGGTCGAGATCTTTCAGCAGCGCGCCGCCACCGGTCAGCACCATGCCGCGCTCGGAGATATCCGACGCCAACTCTGGTGGTGACTGCTCTAGCGCGGTCATTACCGCCGATACGATGCCAGACAGCGGCTCTTGCAGCGCTTCTAGGATCTCGTTGGAGTTCAGGGTAAAGCTGCGTGGCACGCCCTCGGCCAAGTTACGGCCACGGACCTCAATTTCACGCACTTCGTCGCCCGGGTAAGCGGAACCGATTTCGTGCTTGATGCGCTCGGCGGTCGCTTCGCCAATCAGGCTGCCGTAGTTACGGCGAACGTAGTTGATGATCGCGTCATCAAACTTATCACCGCCAATCCGTACCGAAGAGGAGTAAACGATGCCGTTCAGGGAGATGATCGCCACTTCAGTGGTACCACCACCGATATCAACCACCATGGAGCCGGTCGCTTCGGAAACCGGCAAACCCGCGCCGATGGCCGCTGCCATTGGCTCATCAATCAGGTACACCTCACGGGCGCCAGCACCCATCGCTGACTCTTTGATAGCACGACGCTCTACTTGGGTCGAACCACAAGGGATACACACCAGCACTCGTGGGCTTGGGCGGAAAACGCTGTTGTCGTGTACTTGCTTAATGAAGTGCTGCAGCATCTTCTCGGTGACGTAGAAATCGGCGATTACGCCATCTTTCATTGGTCGGATGGCGCTGATGTTGCCAGGGGTACGGCCGAGCATCTGCTTCGCATCGTGACCTACCGCGGCCACGCTTTTCGGGCCTGCGGAGCGTTCCTGACGGATCGCTACTACTGAGGGTTCATTCAACACAATGCCTTGATCTTTTACATAGATCAGGGTGTTGGCTGTACCCAAATCGATAGAAAGGTCATTGGAAAACAGACCACGAATTTTTTTAAACATGTACCGTACCCGTGAGTCGAAAACTGGGGGAGAGATGAAAGATGGGTAACTTTACCAACCCCCCAGAAGTGGCACAAGGTAGATATCACTCACAAAGCCCCGATAAATGGCGGTTTTGCGGAAAAGCTCTAACAATGCCTTAACCCAATTCGGGATCCATTCAGAATCGGCACTAACGCAGCTCGCGGCGGTAGATCACCCGATCATTGCCACGGTAGCGGCCAAAAGTGATGGTGGCTTGTGGATTACATAGATGACTGCCGTTATTACAGAGCACTTCGCTATGATCAGAATCATCACGTGGCCACCACCATTGCAGATGCGATAAGTTCGAGCGCTGCAACCACGGTTCAAGAGTTAGCATCTGCCGCTTGCCATCATTTGCCACGGTTACGCTGCCCTGACCACCCTGCAACTGACCACCGCCACTCACTGCATCTTCTATCAATGGCTCATCGACACTGCTGGCTTGCCATAGAACTGCCGCCGAAGGATCTATCACGCTGCAACTGTCGTCGCCATTCAGTTGGTAATAACTGCCATTGTAATACTGCGCCTGAACCGGCACCGACAACGATTGCTCTGGGTGGCCATAAACCGCTTGCAGCGCCAATCGACCATCACGCCATTGGGTCCCGGCAATGTCGTTCAACGACACCGATTCGCACTCCGGTGCAGTGGAACGGCGACGCACACAGATACCATCCTGATCGGTCAGCGGGGCACTTTCGACAGTCAAATCCAACTGTGCCGAATATGGCGTTTTGGGGGTAACGGCACGGTCATAACGGACAAGTAGATCCGCCAAAGTTAAGGTTCGGGCTGCTGGATTGGCGTCGAGCCGTAACCCACTAAGCTGAACCAGTTCAGCGCCATCGCTACCGCTGAGGTAATCGCCCATTGGTGTGGTTTCAGTGGCGCCAGTGCTTGATCCAATGCGCCAAAATTCATCAATGTAATTTTCAGTAAGATCATCGCTAGCCCCGTAGCCTTGCAACGCTAATTTCGGTGCCACGGCAAACGGAATCGTCTGTCCTCGATAGCTCATTGGCCCGCAGTAACTGGCCAATTTCCCCTGGTCGCTGAGTTGCCAATCGACCTTGAGATAGGCCGGCGTGAACCGCCCCATAGGCCGACTTTCCACGGCAATCGGGTAACCCAAGAAAGTCCAGCCTTGATTACTGTCTGGTAACCACTGAAACACTCCAACTTCCGTGGTTCGGGCATCAACGGTGCGACGTCCTAAATTTTCAGGATTCAGGCGCACCTTGCTACTGGTAGGACTGATAGCTCCGCCGATAGGAGCAAGCAACTGTGGCTTAAGCACTACCGAGTCATGGCTAAAATTACGCGTCACAAGAATGTCTGGCGTAGCGACATCGTAATCAATCGAACCATCGCCATCTTTATCGTGTTGCGGCTGATAACACGCCGCAATCACGCTAAGATCAAAGGTTTTTTGAGCCACACCAGTGGCCTCACAGCTGCTGTCTGCCGCTGGGCAGACGAGATCGGAAGTAACCAAGATACGATCCGGAATTAGACTGATCTCAGTCTCACCACTGAGTTCAACCGGCCGCTGTGGAGTTCCAATCTGCAATCTTGCCGCTAATGCAAATTGACCAACGTCATTGTAAAGGTATTGCAACTGGGTTCGTCCGGACTGATCAAATTCAACCGTCAGTTCACCTTGACCACTTATCGGGTCTAAGTTGAGCGTGCTATCGCCAGCGCCGGTCACCACAATATCAACATCGGCCAACGGCTTGGCCGGTCGCAAAGCGCGGCTAGTCAATTGCAGTGTTTGCGCCCCAACCAACAGTGGATCGCAGCGGCGCGGATCGCCACTATTGCTGGCAACCGCTGCAATATCAATTTGCTGAGTTTGACAGCCAAGGCCTACGGCAGAGGCGGAACTAAGTTGCAGGCCGCTGCGCGCAAAATACACTCCACAGTTTGGATCCAATTTTCCCGCGACGTAGCAACGAACCTCAGCATCATCACTTGGCCGAATCGCGACTTGCGTCAGGCTGTCTGGCTGTCCCCACAAGTTTACCGTGGTAGCGCCTGTGAAGCTGATGACATCACCCTGCTGCCAATCGCCAGCGGGGCTCAATTGAACCACGCTTCGATCATTGCGTAGCTCACTACAATCTTGGTTGGCGCAGGCTTTGATAGTAACCGCTTCGGCCAAGCAACTAATGCCTTCGCCATCATGCTCAATGCGATAATGATTGGTAGCAGGGGCGCAGTGATTCAGGTTGGCCGCCGGCACCACCTTAAATTCGGGTTCACCTTTCAAGCGCCAATAAAGCCGTTGAGCAGCCCACCCCCGAAACTCATGATGTCGAAACTGCAGTTGATACCAGCCTTTGGTCAAAGTGCGGGTGATCGGATTGGTCTTGCCCTGATTCACCTCATGCTCAGACGCTGGGGAGTGGGTACCGTAATAACCCGTGGCGTAACTGCCAGCAAACCACAGTTCGGTCGCATCATCACCATTAATCGCAATCTCATAAACGCCATCATTGGGGATATAAATAGCGCCGTTGATCAGCCCAAGATAGTTATCTTGATGTTTACCATGGGGGTGTTCGAAATTCAGTGGCTCATTAATCTGCGCCAGTATCGAAGACCCCAACAAGCGTTTCGGTACGGCATACCGATCCACCATCCGTTGAAAATCCGCCGCATTTTGCGGAGAGTCCGGCTTGAAACCATTGGTTTTATATACCGACCACTGCAAACCGTTATCTAATGCAGTCCCCACTGGGCATTGAAATTGCGACACTGGGGCATCACAACTGCCCCCCATGCCAGCGGGGATCACCGAACTGTCATAGGTTGCAGAACTCCACGTGGTTAATGACACATTGGCAGCACTGGCAACCCCGGAAAAGGCGACTTTGGCGGTTAGCGTAAGATCGCCTTCCGCATATATTGCTGCTTTAAGTTTATTTTGCATTGCAATATTTATTGCGCCCCTGGCATAAATCTCCACATGCTCATTACTACCCGCTTCTTGAATAAATGCCGATGATGAATTTCCTAAATCGACATCTAACTTATTAACATTAAGGGTTGTTAATCCTTCTGCTAAAAATTCCGTTGTGTGGCCAACACTAAAATCAACTACATTAATTACTGATTCATATGCGGCGACTTTAAACTTGCGATAAGTCTTAATCTGTAACTTATTAAATGGATGAGCAGATAACTTAGCATCTACTTCAAAATTGCCAGAAAACAGCCAATCTTGGTACGCTACCAATTTTAGTTCACCACCAGACTGGATTATTTTGCCATCATATTGACCATTGACATTTTTGGCATGGAGGGTATTGCTCCCCTCTTTAGCAAAGATGCCACCGCCCCAATCAGTAGCAATTATAAGCTCTTTGACATAAATGGTATGCCCCTCTAAATATAGCTTTGCGCCATTACTTAGTGTCAGCTTGTCAAAATAATAGGTTCGGTAGTCATCGGACAACTCAAGCTCACAATGATGGGATATGCTTACTTCGGCAAAACTATTACCTGTGTAATCATCTTCCCCTAGTTCAATTTCATCACTGGTAGTACAGGTTACTATTTTATTACCTGAATATTCTGGAAAATCATCAATAACTTCCAATGGCGGCAACGCAATTTTAGCGGTGACGATATTGTTAATCTGACAGCTAGGCTTGTTACAGGCAGAGGCAACAAACTCATAGGTTTTGTCGGGATCATTAAATAAACCTCCGGTAGTATCTACCGTTAGAGTTCCAGCGGCATGACTTTGAAATAGGCTTGGAAATACCGCATCACATTGCGCTGCAGCCGCGGCATAACAGCAGTAGAACATAACCAACCAGCCAAACAACGTGCGCTTAATCATAGGCCAGTGCCTCTATGGTGCGGCTGACCGCCAGGTTATCTGGGCCGCAAGTCGCTTTCGCCATTATGACAAAGCGCTGCTGAATCGGAGTTTCGGTAACGCTTTGATGGCGGCAACTGACCGTCACATTACAGTTATTAAATCCAATCACATCGGCAAGGCCTTGGCCAACAGCAAGAGTGCGGTTAGCGCCACGGCAACTCTCAACGGCACTATTGGCACCGCGATTTAAGACTTCAGCCAAGCCCCAATCAACGCCGCTATTGGCCGCCGCTAGGCTGCGACTGCCCAAAATATCTAAGGTTTGATTATTGTCTTCCAACTGAAGCGACTCCGCCAATACCAATGCCAGCAGCGCCATCACTGAGATAACAAACACCGCCAGCAGCAGGGCCGCCCCCTGTTGCGCGTTACGGGACATTGAACACCTGCGCCTGTTGTTGATACCACTGCTGGTCGTCGCCAGCGGTCAGCAACCATTGCCAACGCACCAGATTGTTTTGCGTCAGAGTAGGCGGTAGCGATACAAAGGGACACTCACGATCAATGCTTTGATTCAGATCGCAACCGTTTAAATCGTTACCAAGCCCCTGTCCCATCAGCACACCATTACGACTCAATTGGCCGCGCTCATTGGCACACCAACGAATCTTCTCGTCAACGATGAAATAACGCTCTCCAACCGCATAACTGACTGCAGTTAATGCCTGTTGAAGTTGCAATTGCACCGTCTGACAATCCGCTTGGGTAGGCAAGCACCGCGCACTTTCAATCGCCGCACTGAAAATCTGGTCTTGACCGTTGCTAGCAAAACGTTCGATCAATATCAGAGTTTTTCCTTCACAGCCTCGGCAGTTATTGGTGCTGCCACAACAGCTGGGGGGGTAAGCCAACAACGCCTTGGGATTGCTCGCCAGTGGCGCCGCAAGGTAACGTTCTGATCCCGCTAAGGTGGTCAGTGACAAGCAGATCTCCGCTTCAACGCCACCTTCACTACGAGTTACGTTGATGCTGCCAGGCACGGCATTTTGCACATCTAACGTCAGTCGCTGGGAAGCATAACGGACATCTCCCTGCTGCTGTTGCCACGAGGTACTGTCGGCGTAGATCTGCGCCCCAAAACCGATAAAACTGGTGATCCCAACAGCAAGGATCCCCAGCACCATAATCACCAGCACCAGTTCGACTAACGTGAACCCCGCCAGTAACTTCAAGCGACGCCGAGTCGTTAATCGAGACATCAAAAATTGCCTCGCAATTGCTGAAATTGCAGTATCTCTTGGCTGGGAGTGGTAATCGCAACCGTCAACAACTTCGCCCCTCCACGCCATGTTGGGTTCGTCAATGACGACTCGCAACTGACAGCTATCGTAACCAAATAGCGAGCGTATTGCGGCTCCCCTAGCAGTTGCTCGCCATTACCATCAAAGCCGTGGAACTGATCAAGTTCATGAAAATGACCCACCTGCGCAGGATCACCACACTGCGCCCCGGCACAGCAAAGAGCGCCACTAAAAGGGATGGTGCCACCGCCCACCGGTGTTTGTTCATCGAATGGCCGACCGGCCAATTCACCCAGCACCGCCTGTGCAAGTTGCGCCGCTTTGGCTCGGTGCAAACTGTCGGCACTGCGTTCGGCCAGCGGCAGCAGTAACGTCGCCAACAGCGTCAGTGCAATCGCCAACACGGTGATCCCGACAACTAACTCAACTAAAGTAAAACCGGCACCGCGCTTAGGGCAATGCATGGATATAACCCTCGGCTTCGATCTGCACGCTAATCGGCGGTATTCCAGCGATCACCAACCGGCATCCTTGCAGGCAGTTATCAAAGGCGGGACGCCCCAGATCATCAAGGCTAACGGTAAACTGACTGCGATTGCCGTGTTTGAGCGGCGCATCACCGAGCGGTTGAGCAGCGAAGCGACAATGTTGGTCACTGCCGTCAAGGCATGGCTGAGTACCCAACTGCTGGCATTGCCCTGCCAATTTGAATTGTTGGTCAGTGACTTGCAGTTGGCATTGCTGCCCAGCCAAGCGGGACTGTTGCAGCGCCCGCAACTGCGCCACCAGCGCATCTGCATTCAGCTGCGTCTGAAATTCACTGGATGCAAAAAAGCGCGGTGCTACCGTGACAGCGAGGATGGCGATCAACACCGTGGTGACCACCAGCTCTATCAGGGTAAAACCGCGCGTTTTAGGGTGCGACATGCGCTGTTCGCTTAGGGCAAATTAGCAACCGTCAGCGGTGCCAGTACCTTCGCTGTTGGTCAGTTCATTAAAGCTCGCAGATGCGCCAGAAGTGGCTTGATTGTATTGCAGGTAACACTTCTCTGCATCCACACCTTTTTGCTTAATCTTAATTGAACCAGCATCAACATCCTCTGTGACAAATTCCCAATCAGCAACTTCACCATCAAGCAGTGCAGTCAGCGCAGTATCCTTAGCCAGCGCTTCACCGTAAATCGTTAAGACACCACCCACATCTACGCCAGCGGCAACCTCACTTTTCTCTTTGCCATCAATAATTGCCTTGGCCTTAACGATGGAGTTACCGCTGTCGATGGCACCTTTCAGGCCATTCAGGGTCGCCACCCGCGCATCAGAGGAGATATCGATAAACTTCGGTGCTGCCACTGCGGCGAGGATGCCGAGGATCACGATTACCACTACCAGTTCGATTAAGGTAAAACCTTTTTGCTTGTTCATAACTACTTCCAACTACTTTTTAAAACGACTTAAAAGGGATTAATTAGTGCGACTAAAGGTGGTCACTTGACCGGTTTCAGGACGGTATTCAAAACCGACATAACTGCGACCAGCTTCAACAGCATCAGCAGTTGCAGGAACCTCATCACCTTGCTCCAGTCCCAACGAGTACAGCTGCACGTAGGTACACAAGCGATCTGCGCCAGCACCCTCACCCCAGACTACGAAGCGATCGCCGTCAGCAAAGGTATCAGCAGTAGTCAGCTTGGGGCTGCTACTCAACGATTGCGTCATAGCAAGTGCACATTGCTGACGCTCATCTACACCACTGTTGCCATCTGGGTATCCGTTGCCATTCACATCTACGGTAATGCCATCAATGGCAACTTCGCCAGCCGGACGACCATCCACTTCCCATTGGCCGCGCACTAAGCCAACGGCGGAGGCAAAGCCACCAGCGACGCCTTCGGCGGAGGCCACTTCGGCCTCATCAGTCAGATTGATAAATCGTGGCAGCGCCACTGCGGCCAACAAGCCAAGTACCACGACGACGATGACCAGCTCTACAAAGGTAAAGCCCTGTTGCTTGGTTTTCATGGTTGATACCCCTTTTCTCACAAAGTCCAAGTCCATTTAGTTGCTCTGATTGAGCTGATTAAATACCGCTACCTCTCCGGTAACGACATTGAAACTGAAGCCGAGCACCCCAGCGCTGCTGTCGGTTAAGCGGTTGCGCCCGCGCACTCGGCCATTGTCTTGGCGCACATCTAATGAGGGCACCCAAAAGTAATTGCATTGCGAGCGCGACGAGTTTCCGTCGATGTCGACATTTTGACGGCGTGCATAATAGTCGAAGTCGCGGACATCGGCATTAGCTATCGCCGCTTTTGGTGCACTGGGTAACACCTCGTTCAGCATTTGTTGGCAACTGCGATTGTTGATGTTGGTGCCGTCCTGATTACGGCCAGCGCTCGGGTAGCCGTAGCGATTGATCCCGATGGTAACGCCATCAAGATTGATTTCACTGGGTTTTCCCTCTGTCAGCCACTGCCCTTTATAAAGCATCACGGCACTGGCAAAGCCGCCAGCGACGCCTTCGACGGCGGCAATTTCCGCTTCATCAACGACATCAATAAAGCGCGGCAACGCCACCGCCGCCAACAATCCCAGCACGACCACCACCACGACCAGTTCAACAAAAGTGAAACCTTGGTTGCGTTTTGCTACTGAGTCCAAGTTAACCTCACTTGCGCTTACAATCCGGCCGCCAAATATCTTTAATTTGGCGACACAATTGTTACATCTATCCAGCCCCGATACCCTGCGCTAGGTCACGCCAGCCTCTGATCATGAGGTTTATTGGCTGACCACACTGCCGGTGGCAGGGAAGTAACGTAGCTGCCGCTCGACTTGCAGTTGAAAATGGCAGTGATCCTGCTGCCACTGGCTGTGGCTTAGCAGCGCCAGCGCCGGCGCCCCCATCAATTGTTGCCACAACAAGCGGCAACCTTGCTGCGGCTGCGGCCAGCCGTTGGTAGTCGGCAACAACATGGTGATCTGCTCTGGGTTACGCCAGCGCACCTGCAGCGGTTGCCCCTGCAACAGCCATTCACTGCGCACGCCATTGACCGACATCAGCAGCCGTTGTTGCAGCAAGCCGTTGGCTGGCGCATGCAGATCGATGGTCGGTGTGGTGCTGTAAAACACCATCAATAGCAACAGCAGCAGCGCCAACGGCAGCAGTGGTCGGTAGCCGCGGCGACGCCCCAACAGCACCATCATTAACGGCCTTGTACCGCGCTGAACATATCCCACATCGGCAGGTAGATCCCAAGCGCCAACACCATCAGCATCACTGCAACCACCGCCAACATGATCGGCTCAATTTTGGCGGTCAGCCCTTTCAGTTCATGATCCACTTCGCGGTCATAAAATTCGGCGGCGTCATCCAGCAGCTCATCCAGCCGCCCGGTGGCCTCGCCGACGCTGATCATCTGCATCACCAATGAGGTAAACATCTGGCTTTGCCCCGACACCCGCAGCAAACTTTCACCACCTTCGATGCCCCGGCGCATGGCCACGATCCGCTGTTCAAAAAAATGATTATCGACCGCTGCCGACACCAGTTGCAGAGCTCGGTTAATCGGCACCCCGCCCCGCAACATCATCGCCAAGCTACGACAGTAGCGACTTAAGGTGGCGCGGCTGATCAAACTGCCAAGGATCGGCTGGCGCAGTTTGTAGCGATCCCATCTATAGCGGCCCGTGTCGGTAGTCAGGTAAGCGCGCACCGAGACCACACTGGCAAACAACAGCAGCAACATCGCCCACCAGTAATTGACGAACAGATCGGAGGTGCCGATCAGAATTCGCGTCGGCAGCGGCAACTCGGCGCCGAATTTGGCAAACATCGAGGCAAACTTGGGGATCACCAAAATATTCAACACCACCATGGCGATGGCGATCACTGTCACCACGATGGTTGGGTAGCGCATCGCCGCTTGGATCTGGCGCTTGGTGGCGGTCTCCTGCTCGATATGTTGATACAACCGGCCAAAAGCCTCATCCAGGTTACCGGTGTTCTCGCCAACGTGAACCATCGCGACATACAGCGGATTAAACACCCGCGGGTGTTTATTCATCGCCGCCGACAGACTGAAGCCCTGCACCAGTTGTTCGCGCAGATCCACCAAGGTCGCTTTCATCAGTTGGTTGTCTTGACCCTCGGCCAGCCCCGCCAACGCCTGCAACAGCGGTACCCCAGATTTGGTTAGCGATTGCAGCTGCCGGGTAACCAATAACAGCACCGCCGTCGGCACCTTGGGTTGCAGCAAGGCTTGCCACTTTAGGCGCTGGCGTTCGTTGTAGGGCTCGAGCTGCAGCGGGATCACCCCTTTGCGCATCAGTTGCTCCATCGCCGCCCCTTCGCTGTTGGCCTCCAATGTGCCTTTCACCAGCGCGCCACTGGGATCGCGCCCTTGATAGCGATATTGACTCATGCGCTTACTCGCTTAGCCGCTGCGCCAGACTCTGGTTCAGCTCACTGATGTCTTCCGCCAGTCGCATCGCTTCTGACAGGGTGGTTTGGCCTTGCGCGGCGTAATCCAGCGCCGCCAGTGCCAGCGGTCGGAACAGCGGATTGGCTTTAGCGGCCTTAGCAAACGCCAACGGATCGCTGCCGCGCAGCGCATCGATCATCGGTTCATCCAACTCCAGCAGTTCAAACACCCCGATGCGGCCACGGAAGCCGGTCTGATTGCAGCGTTGGCAACCGCTGCCACGATGGTAGCTTTGCGCCAACAGCTGCGGATCGTTGATGTGTTGTAACCAGGCTTTTTCCTGTGGCTCCAACGGGGTTTCATTGCGACAGTGGGGACAGATGCGGCGCACCAACCGCTGCGCCAAAATCGCCCGCAGTGCCGATGACACCAGATAGGGGGCCGCCCCCATGTCGATCAACCGCAGCGCGGAACTGATCGAATCGTTGGTGTGCAAGGTCGAAAGCACTAGGTGACCGGTCAATGAGGCGCGCAGACCGATCTCGACGGTTTCTTGGTCGCGCATCTCACCAACCATGATCACATCAGGATCCTGACGTAAGGTGGTGCGCAATACCTGCGAGAAGGTCAGGCCGATCTTAGGATTGATCTGCACTTGGTTGATCCGCTCAAGCCGATATTCCACCGGATCTTCAACGGTGATGATCTTGCGACTCGGCAGGTTTAATTCATTGAGCAAGCCATACAAAGTGGTGGTTTTACCCGAACCGGTTGGCCCGGTAACCAAAATCATCCCGTGCGGGCGATTGGCTTGCGCCCGCAACCGTCGCAACAACTCGTCTGGCATCCCAGTCTTGCTGACATCCAGCAAACCGGCGGATTGATCCAGCAAGCGCATCACCACTGCCTCGCCATGCTGCAGCGGCATGGTCGATACCCGCACATCGATGTCATGGCTACCCACTTTAAAGTGGAAGCGGCCATCCTGCGGTAGCCGTTTTTCCGAGATATCCATGCCACACATCAACTTGATCCGCAGCACCAGCGCGCTGGCGATGCGAAACTCATCCAGGGTGTGTTCCATCAGTTGGCCATCAACCCGATAGCGAATGCGCAGTATCTGTTCGTCCGGCTCAATGTGAATGTCCGACGCCCGTACCTGCAGCGCGTCCTCGAAGATCGACTGCAGCAACCGCACTACCGTGGCATCAGCGCCATCCTCTTCGTCGCTGAGCAAACCGCTGAGGTTAAAGTCTTGCTGCTCGCCATACTCTTCCGACAGTTCACCGGCGATCGACGCGATCTTTTCGGTGTGCCGATAAAGGTTATCGAAGGCATCCAAGATCTGCCCTTCGGTGGCGACCGCCAACTGGATCTGCCGTGGCGCCAGCAGCATTTCGAGGGTATCCAACGCCGCCAGATCGGCCGGATCGCTCATGGCGATCAGCACCGTGGCTTCATCGGCTTCAATCACCAGCGCCCGATAACGGCGGGCATGAACCTCTGGCAGTAACTGCACCAACGCCGGCGCAATGCGGCGACGGCTAATATCCAAAAATGGGATCGCCATCTGCTGCGACAAGATAGTCAGCAGCACCTCTTCGGTAACAGCGCCCATGTCGATTAAGGTGCGCCCCAGCTTTCGACCACTGCTGCGCTGCGCCGCCAAGGCCGCTTGCAGTTGTTGCTCGCTGATCGCCCCTTGTTCGACCAACAGATCTCCCAGGCGTTGTTTTAATTGTTGCTTCATTGCCCGACTCCTAAGAACTGCAGCCGCTGTTGGCTGTAGGCAGTACCGCTGGGATCCAGTCCCGGCAGTGCCAGTGCTTGTTGGTAGGCCTGTCTAGCCTGATCAACCGCACCGGTAAATTCCAAGCTGTAACCGAGACTGAGCCACCAATGAGCCTGCTGCGGTTGTTGATTCAGCAGCGCCCGCCAATCCGCCACCGCCAGTTGATGCTGGTTCAGTTGCTGCGCGAGTAACGCTCGTTGCAGTTGCTGCTGAGGTTCGCTAAGCAGATGCTGACTACGATTAAGCCACTGCAGCGCCAGCGTGTTATCGCCAACGGCAAGCGCTTGTTCGGCGCTGATCAGGACGTAGTCGATCTGCTGCGGGTACTGCTGCAGCGCCTGCTGTAACAGAGTTTCGGCCTGCGCGGCAGGCAGCAGTTGCAGCAACTGCAGCCGCGCCTGGTGCAAGCTGGGCTGCAGCGCCAACGCTTGCTCCAGTAGATTCTGCTGCTGAGCTTGGCTGCGGCCCGGTTGCTGCGCCTGCTGCCACAAGGCCGCAGCTTGTTCACCAATCGATAGCGGCGATGGCGCCACCTGCAGTGCGGGTTGCGGTGCCACAGCCACGCTTTGGGGCGCCGTACTGGCTGGTGTTGCCGTAACGGCGTCAGCGTTAACGGCGTCAGCACTGGCCACTTTGCTAGCAACCAATGGCGTCTTATGCGGCGTCGCCGTTGGTGCTAGTGCAGTTGGTGCTAGTACAGTCGGTTCTGGCTTGGCTGGTTGCGGTGACGCTTGGCGGCTTGGCGCCTCAGCCTCGACAGCAGCGCTGCTCGCCTGCGCCAGCGGCGCTGATGGCGCGGTTACGGCCGCGGTTGCCGAACTCGGTTGCGGTTGCGGCACCGCTTGGTCGTTTGGCGGTTCGCTAACGACGACCTTAGCGACCACTGGTGCGGTGCTCGTCTTGGCCGCCTCAACGGTTGCTGGCGCGTCTGCAGCCACAGTCGGCTGTGGCGCTACTGGCGACGGCGTCGAAACCGGCAATGGCTGTGTCTGTGTCTGTGTCTGTGTCTGTGTCTGTGTCTGTGTCTGTGTCTGTGTCTGTGTCTGTGTCTGCAACAGCGTCTGTAGCGTTGGCCACCACAACCACAACAGCAGCGGCAATAGCGGCAGCAGCAACCAACGCTTATCGAAGCGCGCAGCGGCCACAACCGTCGAAGAAGGTTGCCGAGCACGGTAAGGGATATTGCCGTGGCGCCCGCTACGCTCCAGCTGTTTTAGGGCATCGTTGATAACGCTCATAGCCCGACCTCGGGAAAAAATCGCAGCCAAAAGCCAGTTAATAACAGTGCCCAAATGCACAACCAGGTAATGCCACTGGTTGGCAGATAGCGCCACCAGCGCTGCGGCTCCACCGCTTCGGTATCGGCAATCGCGCGCTCGACCAACTGCCGATTCAGCCGCGCAACATTGCCGCCGAAGCCAAGCATCAAACACTTATGGGCGATCACGTTGACCAATCGTGGAATGCCGCCGCTGCGACGCCAGATAAGCGTTGCCAGCGCTGGGCTAAACAGCGGCGTGCCGCGATAGCCCGCTACCTGCAATCGATGTTGCAGATAATCAAAGCACTCTTGCTGAGATAATCCCCGTAATTTGTAGGCAAAGGTGATCCGCTGCCGCAACTGCCGCAGTTGCGGCTCAGCCAAGCGCTGATCCAACTCCGGTTGTCCCAACAACACCACCTGCAGCAACTTAAAACTCTCGGTTTCCAGATTGGTGAACAACCGCAGCGCTTCAAGGCTGTCGTCCGGCAGCGCCTGCGCTTCATCGACCACCACCACCACCGGTTTGTTGGCCATGGCGCAGGCCATCAGTTTGTCGCTGATCGCTTGGGTCAACTGCAGCGGGTCCAGATCGCCTCCCAAACCCAGTTCGGCAGCAAACGCCCGTCGCAGCTCTTGGCCATTAAGGTAGGGGTTTGGCAGCCAAGCAAACTGATAATGATCGCTCAGATCGTTTATCAGCTTGCGGCAGATCATGGTCTTGCCGGTACCCACCTCGCCGCTGACTTTGATAAAGCCTTCCCCCGCAGCCAGCGCAGTATGCAGCACCTGCAGCGCCTCCTGATGCGGCGGCAACTGACAGTAGAACTGGGTATTAGGCGTGAGGGTAAATGGCAACCGCGTCAGGCCATAGTGGTACAGATACATCAACAATTACCGGTATCAGTACCAGCCCTTAATCAGCTGCTGGCTTTGCTGCAACTGCTGCTGCCAGGTGCCCTGCTCAACCACCGTTGGTCGCAGCAAAATCACCAGCTCAGTCTTAACCTCTTCTTGGGCACGATTGGTAAACAGTTCGCCGACCACCGGGATATCCCCCAGCAGCGGGACTTTTGATTCCACCTGTGAGGTGCTGGTCTTCATCAAACCGCCAATCACCACCACATCACCGCTGCGGGCACGAACCAAGGTATCCGATTCACGAATTTCGCTTTGCGCCAGTGGCAATGAAAAATCATCGCCAAACACCGCTTTCTCTTGTTCGGTGATCTCACTGACCGATGGATGCACATGCAGCAGGACGTCACCGTTGGCGCTGATCTGTGGGGTGACATCCAAGGCGATGCCAGAGAAGAACGGCGTCAGTTCCACATCCGGTGTGGTTACTGGGTTATCGGATGCGACAGTGGTGGTGCTAAAGCCAGTGACAAAGTACTCATCGGTACCCACTTTAATCACCGCTTTTTGGTTGTTGACTGCGGTTACCCGTGGGCTCGACAGAGTGTCGACATCCCCTTGTGTGTCCAGCAGATTAATAACCGCTTCAAAATCTTCGCCTTTGAAAGTAAGACCGGTGATACCGCCAATGGCGCCGGTGATCACATCCCCGAGGCCAGCGTTACCAGAGAAGCTGCCGTTAATATCGATGTTGCCGCTGTTGCCGGCGCTGGCGCTGACGTCGGTCCAATTGATCCCTTGCTGATAGCCGTCGGACAGGCGTACCTCCAAGATCCGCGCTTCCAGCACCACTTGTCGGGTTAGGTTGGTTTCCGCTTGGGCAAGGAAATCCTTAACTTCACGGATCTCCGCTGGTGCCCCTTTAACGGTGACCAGACCCGCCTGTGGCAACACGATCACTTGCCGACCCGGGCCTGTGCCAACCATCTGGCTTAACACCAGTTGTAACTGGGTCCAGAAGTCGGTTTCAGTGCGCGTTTCAATAAAGGTGCCGTTACTGCTGTCAGAGCCGTTACTGTAACCGCCCCCACTGCCGTTATCGTCGCTATCAGAGTTATTCGAGTTGCTGTCCTCATCGTCGCTGATGCGGCCAGAATTAACCGAGGTCAGACTTAAGCCATTACGCTGCATCATCAGGTAGTTAACCGGAATGGTTTCGCTACGCAAACCAATCGGATAGACCTGAATCACGTTGCCGTTGATGCGCACGTCGTAGCCGTACAAGTCCTGCACGGTTTCCATCACTTGGGTTAGGGTGACGCGTTTTAAGTTAAGCGAGATGCTGCCGCTAACTCCTGGATGCACCGCTAGGTTGTAGCGGCTATTTTCCGCCAAACTGGCAAAAAATAGCTGTGCATCAATGCCATTGGCGGCGACATCGATCAGCGGTTGCGACGCTGGCTTAAGCGCCGGGTTGCTGTGCTTGAGTTGCTGTTGAACCGGCAGCGGCAACGGTGGCGGCGCGCTTGGTTGCTGCACTTGCTGCTGAGCTTGTTGCAGTGCCCCCAAGCTGTTGTTGGGCTGCAAATGTTGCGACGGCAGGTTTTGACATCCTGCCAATCCCAGCGTCAGTACCACCATTGAAATCTGTGTGCGAGTGCGTGCCATGGTTACTCCTGAGTCAAGACACTGATCTGAGGGAACAACCGCAGTTCGCGGCCGCTGCTCAAGATCACTCGATCGGAGCGGATCTGGCGGATCCGTTGGTCACCCCAACGATCCCCTTGACGGTATTGCTTGCCGCCAATCACTGCCAGTTTGTTGTTACCGCTGATCAAAATCGATTGTAATTGGCCTGTGGCCGCCGTCGCCGCAGGTGCCGCTGCCGGCTCTGCCCATGCAGGCGGTTCGGTCGGATCAATGCCATTGGCGTAGCTGCCGCAACTAATCAGTAGCAGTAGCAGCGCGTTGCGAGTCATAGCCAACACGGATCGGCTCCTGTTCGGTTCCAAGGGTATCCAGTTGCAAGCGCAAACGCGCCAGCGGAAATTCGGTCACCCGATAACTAAATTGACGCCAGTAAAACTGCCGTTGCATCTGCTCCATGCGCACCAGCGCCCGTTGCAGATCAAAGAAACGCCCCTCTAACTCGAGTTCGACCCCATGACGGTACAAGCCGCCCTGTGGCGACAATGATTCACTGTCGTTGATCTGCAGCTTAATAAGCCGTACCCCTTGAGCTTGCCCTAGCAACTGCGCCAGCGACGCCGCCATCTGCTCTGGCAACACCAGATCAACCAGTTGGTTATCCAGCCCCTGCTGCAGCTGCGCCAGCTGTTGCGCCAGTTGCTGCGATTGTTGCTGCAATGGGGCGTTGGGGTCTTGTTGCAGCTGACCATCAAGCAGTTGCAGCTGTTGCTGCATCTGGGTGATATCTTGCGCTACCGCCTGCCGTTGCCGCTCAGTGTCGGCACTGGCGTTTAGGCTTGGCTCAACCACGTAGGTAAAACCAAGGAGTAGCAGAGCTACCAGCACGGAGCTGGCGATCAGCCCCCGTTCCCGCTGGCTTAAGGCTTGAAAACGGGCGCACAGTTGCTGCCATTGCTGCTTCATTGGCTGGCCTCCGACACTGCTGCGGTCACCTGATGACTGGCGGTGAACCGCACCGGCCCCTGTTCATCGCCTTCAATCAGCAGATTGCGGATCGGCCGCCCTTGCAGCGATGGCCGCGAGCCCAAGCGATCGATCCACGTCGGCACCGCCGCGGCATTCTGTGCCAACCCGCTGATCAGCAAATAGTTATTGGCAAACTCAAACTGTTGCAGCCACACCTGTTTATCGGCGCTGGCCGATAGGTCTTGCATCAGCTTGGCGTACCCAGGCTCAATCAAAAATTTATCCTGCTGCAGCAGCTGCGCGATCTGCTCTAGCCCCTGCAGTTGCTGTTGCTGTTGCTTAATCTGGTTTTGCAGTGCCAGCGACGGTTGCAGCGCCGCCAGTTCGCTGGCGCGTAAGGCCAACTGCTGGCTCAGTTGCTGTTGCCGCTGTTGCTCAGCCTGTAGGCGCTGTTGCTGCTGATCCAAGCGCCATTGGCTGACTGCGGTCACCGCAATCAGCAGGATCAGCAGCAGCGCCGCCACCGCCAACAGCCGCGGCAACGTCAGCCGTGGCTGCGGTGGCAGCAACTGCGCGTTGAATAGGTTAATTCGTGTTTTCATGGTGCCCCCGCGCTAAGGCCGCGCCGTGCGCCAACATCTGCACCGCGCTGTGCTGGGCTTCCCCCAGGGGTTTGGCCGGTACTCCGAGCCCGTGCTGCAGTTTATCCGCTAACAGCTGTCGATGTTGCGACGGTACCAGCAGCCAGATCTGTTCCACCGGCGGCTGTCGCAATTGCCGTTCGAGATAATCCATCGACCGTTGCAATTCCAGCTGTAAGGCATCGAACAGGCCCGCCTCCAGTTCCAGCGCGGTTAGTGTATCCAGTTGATTAAATCCACGAATATTTCGCGAGAACAGCAATTTACCATCCACAGCCAACAGCACTTTCAGCGGCTGTTCTGGTAACAACCACAACAGCATCTGCGGTCGATCACCACTGCCCAGCAACTCCAGCAACAGCAGCTCTTCGATGCTTATCAACGACAATTCAAAACCATGTTGTTTGGCTTTATTGGCCAGTTTGGCCAGCGGCTGCCGGTCACTGACCACCACTTGCAATGGATCTTTGTCGGCGGGGTTGGCGGCTAATTGGAAGTAATCGAGTTGCATCCGAGGCACCGGCACATTGACCAAGTCACGCACCAGAAATGGCAGCGCTTGCGGCAGTTCGTGGTCAGCAACGGCAGGACGGTCGATCGCCACCAACTGATAATGGCTGGCGCTTAAGGCCAGTTGCAGTTGCGCCGGCCCCAGCTTAGCGGCGGCCTGCTGCCACTGTTTGTCATCACGGGCATCGATCTCGAAGCCGCCATTGTCATCCAGCAACCACAACTTGTTGTCGGCATGTAAGCAGCCACCGCAGATCCGTGCCGGAAGTTTTTTGCGAAATAATCCAAACACAACGGATTCCTAACTGACTTTAAATTGCAACCATCTGATAACAAAGCAATGATTTGACAATGTTTTTAGGATTAGCGTCGATATTATGACGGCAACATCGGAATTTTAACTAGAGCTAGATCAAGTCGCTTAAGAATCATCCTTAAGCTGGTTGAAAAAACTGCCTTGGCCCAGCGTCACCCCCAGTTCCAGCAGCGTTTGCCACTCTTGCTGTTGCTCCACCCCTTCTGCGATCAGTTGCAGCGGCCGATGGTTGGTTGATTGTAGCAAACTGGTGATTACCAGTTGGTTTTCCGGCCGTAAGTGGATATCGCGTACCAAGCTTGGGTGCAGCTTCAGCCAATCGACCGAGAACTCATCAATGTACTGAGTATGCTCAACGGTATAGCCAACGCCATCGACCGCCAACTGCACCCCGATCCGCTTCAGCTCTGACAACACTTTGGCCATCGCCGCCCCTTCACGCACCAGTTCCCGTTCGTTAACCTCAACCACTAACTGCGCCCGCCGCACTTGGTAGTTAGCCAACAACATACCGACGGATTTCCCAAACCGAGGATGCAGCACCGATTCCGCCGAGACATTAACCACCACCTGCTGATCCCAGCCTTGTTGCTGCATCTGCTTTAGTGCCAATGCCAATAGATCCCGTTCGATCCGCGGCCGCAAACCGCAGCGCTGCGCCATCGGTAGATACAGCGACGCCGGCAGAATGTTGCCTTGAGCATCCAACAGCTCGTTGAACTGCTCGCGCTTCACCAGTTGCTGCTGATCGTTGTAGATCCCTTGGTAAGTGGCTTGGATCCGTTGCTGCCTCAGTGCCGATTCGATGATGCTTCGCCAGCGCACCATACCTTGTTCCAACTGCTGATCGATGGCCGCTTTTTCATAGATAAACCAGTTGCTATGCCCTTGCAGTTGCGCCGCCCGCAGCGCCAATTCCGCCTCTTCAATCACCTGATCAATGTTTTCACCACGGCGGAAGTAGTTCACGCCAATATCCAGTAAGTGTTCCGGATCGGCTTTATCTGGCAAGTGCAGTCGATTAGCCAAACGTTGCAGTTTTTCCGCCAGCGACTCGGCCTCTTTTAGGGTCAGGCCGGTGATCATCAATCCCAGTTGCAACCGCTGCAGCCGCGCAAACACCTGTTTGCCAAGATCCTTAAGCAGCGGCTGAGTCAGATCGACAAACTGGCGCAGCAGTTCTAAGCGCTGGCGGTGATCAACCCGGTCCAGCCCTTCAAACTGCAGCAGATAGATAACCGCATTACTTTTGATCTGCTGCTGTTGGCTAAGCGCTAACAGATGCCGTTCAAAGAACAATCGGTTACCCAATCCTGTTTGATGGTCTACAAATACGTTGGTGCGGATCTGCTTATCCAATTCCAACTTGGCGCGTCGTTCATCCCGCCAAAGACCGTGCAAGATATTAAATGCCCGCGCCACCGATAATGGCCGCAGACCCTTAAGGTTCTCGCCTGCAGCGTGGTGATCGCCGTTATTAATTCGATTAGCCAAGTAGGCCAGCTCTTCGACGCCACGCAGTTCTCGGACCAACCAGCGATGGCCAACGCCAACCGCCAGCAATGACGCCAACACCCCACTGATTAGTAGCAACCACTCTTGCCAAGCGAACAGATTAAACAGGCTGGGAGCAGGAATGCTCATGGTCAACTGGTAGCCACCGGCCAGTTGCCGCTCAAAGATCGCCTGTGGTCCCAGATAGACAAAATCATTACGCCAAGTCAGCAGCGCTTCCTCGGCATTAGTCAGACGCAACTGCTGCGCGTCGAACCGAGTTAGCACGTCGGGCAACCAATCGTTCAGCTGTTCGGCATTGGGGTCTCGCTGTAACCGCAGTTCGACCAATTCGATGATGGTATCGGCTGCCGCATAGCGCGCATGGCTAACGGCAGAGAAACTGGCACTGATGGTACTGGCGGCGACGCTAACCAGCACAAACAACAGCGACGCCGCCCAAAATAGGATCAGTCGTCGGGTTTGTTCTCGATTGCGCTTCATGGTCGGCCTCCTGCCACGGTTCGTCAGGCTCAGAGTGCCTTGCTGATGCGGGATGTCAACCAATAGCAACTGAACAACACGAAGATAGTCAATAAGTTGCGGGATTTAGCCAAAGCAGCAGTAAGCCTGCTAGTCAAAACAGCAAAAACCCGCCGAAGCGGGTTTTGAAAGGCTGGATTGTTGCACCCTCAGGTACAAAGTCACTGCTAGAACGGGATATCGTCGTCCCAGCCTTCATCCATCTCTGGGGTAAAGCTTTGTGCTGGTTTTTGCTGTTGTGGTGCAGGGGCAGCTTGCTGCGGCGCAGGACGAGACTGCTGCTGTTGGTAACCGCCTTGCTGACCACCTTGGTTGCCACCGCCGAAACCACCCTGTTGGCCGCCTTGGTTGCTTTGACCGTATTGGTTGCCACCTTGGTTGAAGCCACCTTGGTTGCTCTGGCCGTATTGATTGCCGCCCTGCTGACCACCTTGGAAACCACCCTGGTTGCCGTAGTTGTTGTCAGGCTGACCGCCAAAGTTACCGCCGCCTTGACCGCCGCGAGAGTCCAGCATCTGCATCTGATCGGCGATGATCTCAGTGGTGTAACGGTCATTGCCGTTCTGATCTTGCCACTTGCGGGTTTGCAGTTTGCCTTCGATATAAACCTTGGAGCCCTTTTTCAGGTACTGACCTGCGATCTCACCCAGCTTACGGTACAGAGTCACCGCGTGCCATTCGGTACGCTCTTGACGCTGACCTTGCTGATCTTTCCATGATTCAGAGGTTGCAACACGGATGTTTGCTACCGCATTGCCATTTGGCATGTAACGTACTTCTGGGTCCTGTCCCAGGTTACCTACCAAGATAACTTTATTGATGCCGCCGGCCATCGTTGTCTCCACGGGTGTTTTTTCGATCCGTTCAATTTACCACAGGCTATGGCGAACCACAGCATGGAATTATCTCGAATAAGATCCCTTAGCCCTGCTCAAGCGGTCGCTTGGACGCCATTATTGCACCTGCTGAAACCACTGCTTAGCCGAGCTCTCATCCTGATAAGCGGCAATATCCTCGGGGCACTGCAACTGCCGACTTAGCAGTTGGTTCGGACCACCACGAAAATGGCGAGGATTAGCGTCATACAGCGCTTTCAGCATGCCGTAACGCTGCAGTGCAAATTGCGGGGCTAACCGCGCCGCCGCACGCCACAGGGTTTCCCCTTGGGCTAACTGACATTGGCCACTGGCTGGCTTGGTCTGCGGCGCCTGAGATGCCTTAGTCAGGGGCGCAATCACAATTGGCTGAACCGCCACCGCTGGCGTTACCGGCACCGTGCTAAGTTGGGCAGTTTGCGCCGTTGGCAAGCTAAAGCGCCCCAACGCCTCATTGCCAACATGCAACCAGCTGCTGGCCAGCAGTTCAGCACCAGCGGCGCTGGCATCTGGCAGAGCTATGCGCAACTGATAATCGTTGACCCGCTGATAGCGCAGCGGCGTCAATTGACCACGCTGCTGCAGATGAAAGCGCAGTTGCTGTTTATCGCGATCATCGGCCACCACGTTAATAAATACCGTTAACGCGCCATCAGCACTTTGCTCTACGCGGTTAACACTAAGGTGTTCGACCGCCGCCGTCGCCTGCGCGGCCACCAGTAGCAACAGCAGCATTAACCAAACTTTCATAGTGGTCATCACGGTTCCCATCGGGTTGCAGTTGTCCAAACTTAACTGTGAATGCAGGCTTTGGCGGCGCTGACATCAAAGCCATCCGCCACCTTCAAAAACGCCGCTTGCTGTTCTGGCAGTAGGATCACTTCCACTACCCCTGGCTGCGCCGACAGCTTAGCGGCAATCGCCTTGGCTTGGTTGGCATCACAGTGAACCTCTAAAGTGACACTTTTTACCTGTGGCGGATTTTGCATTGGCCACATCAACAGCAACCACAACCCAATCAACGCGGCGCACAGGGTAAACACCCCAACGGCACCAAGGTACTGGTAAAGCACGCCACCAAGCACGCCACCGATAAACGCGCCGCCGAACTGGGCGGTCGAGTAGATCCCCATTGCCGAGCCTTTATCCCCCGGCGGACTTAAGCGCGAAATCAAGCTAGGAAACGCCGCTTCCAGATAGTTCAAACCGACAAAAAACAGCAAGGTCCCCAGCGCCAACAGCCACAAGTTATTGACTCCCAGCGCCAGCACCACACAGGCGATCAGTTGCAAGCCAATGGCAAACAACAGCGGTCCACGGGTGGTTTTTTTCTTCACCCCGTAAAGGATAATCGGCACCATCAGCGCAAACGCCAGCAGCAGCATCGGCAGATACAGTTGCCAATGATTGGCCTTATCTAAGCCGGCTTCTAACAGCGCCAGCGGCAGCGCCACAAAGATCGCGGTGATCAACAGATGCAGCACCATGATCGAAAAATCCAACCGCAGCAGCTGCGGATCTTTGAGCATCGCCAGCAATCGTTTCGGGGTCGCCACCAAGTCGCCGGACGGCGCTCGTTGCACTGCATTGGGCACCAACAGATGCACCATCGCCAGCGCCGCTAACGCCAACACCGCGGTCAACGCGAACAGGCCATTGACGCCCAAATGTTGCGCCAGCAGCGGCCCGGCCACCAGCGCCACGGTAAAGGCAACGCCGATAAAGGAACCGATCACCGCCATCACCTTCGGCCGTTGTTCGTCACGGCTAAGATCCGACGCCAGTGCCAGTACTGCCGACGCCACCGCCCCTGCGCCCTGTAGCGCTCGACCAACGGCAACGCCGTAGATCGAATCGGCGCAAGCGGCCACCACCGAGCCGATGGCGAACATCAGCAACCCTAAGGTGATCACCACCTTGCGACCATAGCGATCAGAAGCGATCCCGGCCGGGATCTGCAACAACGCCTGAGTTAAGCCGTAAGCACCAATAGCAATACCGACCCACAGCGGCGAAAAGCCCTGCAGCGCTTGGCCGTAGGTGGCCAATACCGGCATGATCAAAAACAGACCAAACATGCGCAGGCCGTATACCCCCGCCAGCGAAAAAGCCGCCCGTTTTTCAATTGGATTTAGCGCTTGGCTCACCCAGTGTTCCTCTCTTTGAAAGTAATCGGCGCAGTGTAACAAATGCCTCTGCCACGCCGATGAAGTTTTTTGCCGCGGTCACGATACTCCGATCGCTACGCCATCGCTGTTCGTCGGCCGATAACTGTGACAATCCTGCCGAGCCTGCGCCAGTTATGCGATACTGTTAACACTTTGCCGCCAACCAGTTGCTGTGATGGACAAAATTGAAGTTCGTGGGGCCCGCACCCACAACCTGAAAAACGTAAACCTGACTATCCCACGGGATAAGTTGATTGTGATCACCGGCCTCTCGGGCTCGGGTAAGTCGTCACTGGCGTTCGATACCCTCTATGCCGAAGGTCAGCGCCGCTATGTTGAATCGCTGTCGGCCTACGCCCGCCAATTCCTGTCGCTGATGGAAAAGCCCGACGTCGACCATATCGAAGGGTTGTCACCGGCGATCTCCATCGAGCAGAAGTCCACCAGCCATAATCCGCGCTCTACCGTTGGCACCATCACCGAGGTCTACGACTATCTGCGACTGCTATACGCCCGCATCGGTGAGCCGCGCTGCCCAACCCACGGTGAACCGTTAGCGGCGCAAACCGTCAGCCAGATGGTCGACAAGGTGCTTAATCTGCCGGAGGGCAGCAAACAGATGCTGCTGGCTCCGGTGATCAAAGAGCGCAAAGGCGAACATCAAAAGCTGTTGGAAAGCTTGGCTGCACAGGGCTACATCCGTGCCCGGATAGACGGCGAGATCTGCGATTTGTCGGATCCACCGACGTTGGAACTGCATGTGAAACACACCATTGAAGTGGTGGTTGATCGCTTTAAGGTGCGTGCCGATCTGGCCCAGCGCTTGGCGGAATCGTTTGAAACCGCGCTGGAGCTGTCCGGCGGCATCGCCACCGTGGCCAGCATGGATGACGATGGCAGCGAACCGCTGCTGTTCTCGGCCAACTTTGCTTGCCCAATCTGTGGCTACTCGATGAGTGAACTGGAACCGCGGATCTTCTCCTTCAACAACCCTGCCGGTGCTTGCAGCAGTTGTGACGGCTTAGGGGTGCAGCAGTTCTTCGACGAAGAACGGGTGGTCTCCAACCCAGAGCTGTCGTTAGCAGGTGGCTGCATTCGCGGCTGGGATCGGCGCAACTTCTACTACCACCAGATGCTGCTAAGCCTGGCCGATCATTACCAGTTCGATCTGGAAACCCCATGGCAGGATCTGCCGGCGAAGATCCGCAAGCTGGTACTGGATGGCAGCGGCCGCGACAGCATCAGCTTTAAATACAACAACGATCGCGGTGACACCGTGGTGCGCAAGCACCCGTTTGAGGGGATCCTCAACAACCTCAACCGCCGTTACAAAGAGACCGAATCCAACACCGTTCGCGAAGAGCTGGCCAAATACATCAGCACCAGCGCCTGCCGCAGCTGTGGCGGTTCCCGCCTGCGGGAAGAAGCGCGTAACGTCTTCGTCGCCGAAACCCCACTGCCAGTGCTCACCGAATGGTCGATTGGCGAAGCCGCCGACTGGTTTAACGGCCTCAAATTCGAGGGTCAAAAAGCGCAGATCGCCGCTAAGATCCTCAAAGAGATCCAAGATCGCTTGGGCTTCTTGGTCAACGTTGGCTTGAACTACCTCACCCTGTCGCGCTCCGCCGATACCCTGTCTGGTGGTGAAGCCCAACGCATTCGTTTGGCTAGCCAAATTGGTGCCGGTTTGGTGGGGGTAATGTACGTACTTGACGAACCCTCCATCGGTCTACACCAGCGCGATAACGAACGCTTGCTCGGCACACTCGAACACCTGCGCGATTTGGGCAACACCGTACTGGTGGTGGAACACGACGAAGACGCCATCCGCGCCGCCGATCACATCATCGATATCGGCCCCGGCGCTGGGGTCCACGGCGGTGAGGTGGTGGCCGAGGGCACCCTGAAGCAGATCCTCGCTAACCCCAACTCGCTGACCGGCGATTATCTCTCTGGCCGCAAACAGATCGTGGTGCCAAAGACCCGTACGCCAAACGATCCCGATAACCAGATCAAGTTGTACGGCGCCTCTGGCAACAACCTCAAGAACGTTGATCTCAGCATTCCGGTGGGGCTAATGACCTGCGTGACTGGGGTCTCAGGATCCGGCAAATCGACGCTGATCAACGATACCTTCTACAAGATCGCCCACATCCAACTGAACGGTGCCAGCGTCGATGAACCGGCGCCGTACCAAAAAGTGGAGGGGATGGATCGCTGCGACAAGGTAGTGGATATCGATCAAAGCCCGATCGGCCGCACCCCACGCTCGAATCCGGCCACCTACACTGGGATCTTTACCCCGATCCGCGAACTGTTTGCCGGCACCCACGAAGCCCGCTCCCGCGGCTACAAGGTGGGGCGGTTCTCGTTTAACGTTAAGGGCGGCCGCTGTGAAGCCTGTCAGGGCGATGGCGTGATCAAAGTGGAGATGCACTTCCTACCAGACGTGTACGTCCCCTGCGATCAGTGCCAAGGCAAACGCTACAACCGCGAAACCTTAGAGGTGCACTACAAGGGCAAGAGCATTCACCAAGTGCTGGAGATGACCGTCGAGGAAGCGCGCGAGTTCTTTGACGCGGTGCCAGCGATCGCCCGCAAGTTGCAGACGCTGATGGACGTTGGCCTCTCCTACATTCGCTTGGGGCAAGCGGCCACCACCCTATCTGGTGGTGAAGCGCAGCGAGTCAAGCTGGCGCGGGAGCTGTCGAAACGCGACACCGGCAAAACCCTGTACATCTTGGATGAGCCAACCACCGGCCTGCACTTCAAAGACATTCAGATGCTGCTAGACGTGCTGCACCGCTTACGCGATCACGGCAACACCGTGGTGGTGATTGAGCACAACCTTGATGTCATTAAAACCGCCGACTGGATTGTCGATCTTGGTCCAGAGGGTGGCTCCGGCGGCGGCCAGATCTTGGTTACCGGCACCCCAGAACAAGTGGCTAAACATCCAGATTCGCACACCGCACGCTTCTTAAAACCGATGCTCGGCTAACCGCAAATCACTGGGGCGCGTTGACGTTTGGTGTTAAGAATTTGGTCGAGGATAGCGGCTGTCAATCGAGGATTGCGATTGAAGGCATAGTGGCTCTACGTCGAAATCGTGTGACGAGGAGTGACAGCCGCTAGTCCGACCCTGCAAGGCGCCCCTCAGTGATTACCGAACAGCAAAAGTAACCAACCAATATCAATTGGCTTTCAAAAACAGCCAATAACGGGTGCAAAAATATATAGCAAAGGTCAACGCGCCCTAACCGAACGGTGCCGTTTTTTGTTGGCCGCTGTACAGCCAACGCGTAGCTAATTTGGCCGATAACTTGCGATTTAGCAGCGCCATAGGCACGGTAATGACTGGCTTGCGAAACAGGATCACGGCGCAATGGCGGCTCAGAGGGCGAACCTCAAGGACAATGGCGAAACCAGCATCCGCAACGGGTTTTGGTTTTACTTCAATGATGGCGACGATCAAATCGTCGCCCACGGCTGCGGCCACTCGGGCAAAGAAACCGTCTATCTCAACGACAAGGTTATCTCCAGCAAACGGGTTTGGGGACTGACCGGCCTACACCCATTTCGACACAACGGCCACCACTACCGCATCAAAATGCGGGTCTGCAGCGTGTTAAATCACAGCATTGAATGCCAGTTGGAACGGGATCACCAACCCTTTGCCAGACAAGTCAAAGCGCTGGTTGAGCCGGGTAGCCCCAGCCAAGGGGTAAGCCAATACCTCGTCAAGCCAGCGGCGTTCGGGCTGATTGTCGGCGCTGGCGCGATGCTGGGGTATATCGCCATCTAAAGACCCTGTAGTAGCGATGACAAGCTAGACCGCCCCCAACACCGCGATCTCTGGGGTGATCTGGCGACAGTCGGTTAAGCCATTAAGACGCTGGCAGTTGCGACAACTCTTATTCTCCAGATAGTGCCGTTCAAAGAACTGCTCAATCCGCTGTCCCAATTGGGTCAGTTCGGCCACGGTGAAGCGCTGCTGCCATTGGTAGTTGTTTAGCAAACTGGTGAGCTGACGATAGAAGGTATGCTGCGGCTCTCCCAAATAGCGCGACTCCATCAACTGACTTTCGAAACTGGATAAGATCCCCGCCAAAAAGAAATACAACGCCTGAGTCACTTCCGTGACCCGATTCTCCGGCTCCAGCAATACCCCTTGCTGCTGCGCTTGCTCAATGTGCAGCTGCACTCGACTCCAAAACAGGTTAACCCGCTGGCGCATGGCATTAACCTTTTCGTCGCTGGCCAGCTGCCAACACAGACTGTTGATCGACACCACCCGTAAGGTATTAAAAGTGGGACTGCGCTGCACCGCTAACCAAGAGAAGATCGCCGGCATCGCCGCCAGCAGCCGAGCATCGATATCAGGGTTTTGCGCTAAGAAGATCGGCATGTAATTGGAGGTGCAGTTGCGCAGAAATAGGCACACCAGCACATCCTCCTTCGACTTAAAGTGCTTGTACAACACATGGTTGGAACAGCTCGCCAACTTGGCCATCTCAGCAAACCGAAACGACACCAAGCCGCGCTCATCCAACAAGGCTTCAGCGGCGTTGAGTAATTGATCGCATTGCAATCGTTCAAGGTTGGTCGATGGGCACTTCAAGTGGGCGATTCTCAAGAGGAAAATGGCAGTCTGCCATGCGCTGAAATTGGCCTCTACGGCAACTTCAGGATCTGCGATAGCGCTAGAAAATTTATCGCGAACACAGTCACAAACTTCATTCTAATCAGTCACTAATGCAGCTTATCCAGCAAAATCTATGACGATTTTAAATGGCTGACCAACAGCCACCGCACAACCAGAAAATAATTTGTTACCGCCCCCCTAAAAGCGTCGCCTCGGCCACAGAAAAAAATCGCCAACGACCTTCAGAAAAAAGTTTAACGGCGCCGCCGCAAACATTTTTTCTGGCGAAATTTGCTGGTGATCGCCATCACATTTGCCCTGGTGTTAGTCATTGCATTCTGTCTGCGAGCTTCGAATTGATGGAGATAGGATGATGAAAGACAGACGTTCCTTTTTAAAACTGGGTGCCGGCGCCGCAGCCGCTGGTGCAATGCTGCCGTTTGCCAGCCACGCCAGTGGCAATGGCGTTAACTGGGATGCCGAATACGACATGGTAATCGTCGGCTCCGGTTTCGCCGGATTGGCCGCCGCCATTGAGGCCAAGCGCCTCAACTGCAAACGCGTATTGGTGATTGAGAAGATGGGGGTCTACGGCGGCAACAGCACCCTTAACGCTGGCCAAGCCTGCTTTGCCGGTACCGATCTGCAGAAAAAACTCGGCATCGAAGACAGCGCCGAGTTGATGGTAAAAGACCAATTGGCCGCAGGCCGTGGTATCGCCAGTAAAGAGCTGCTGATGGCCAGTGCCGAAATTGGTCCATACGTTTACCAGATGACCAAAGATTGTGGCGTGCGCTATCGCGACCACATCATCACCACCGGCGGCACCAGCGCCACCCGCAGCCACCAAACCGAAGAGCGCTCTGGCGCTGGCTTTATTCAGCCGATGCTAAAAACCGCCCGCAAGATGGGGGTTGAAACCGTCATTCGCCACAAGTTTGAACACCTGATCCGCGATGACAACGGCGCGGTGATCGGCATCCAAGTGCGTCGCGGTTACCACTTTGGCCACGAAGACAGCGGCGAGCTGATCAACGTTCGCGCCCACAAAGGGGTACTGATGGCCACCGGCGGTTTTGGCTACAACGTCAGCCTGCGCCAAGCGCAAGATCCAACCCTGACCGCCGAAGTGGGCTGCACCAACGCCAAAGGTGCCACCGGCGATGGCCTAATCGAAATGTTGGCGGCCGGTGCTACTCCGGTGCACCTGTCGCACATTCAATCGGGCCCATGGGCGTCACCAGACGAAGGCGGCTTCGGCTACGGTGCCGGTTTCTCGCTGTATAACTTCCCCCATTCGATCGCCATCGATCGCAACACCGGTCTGCGTTTTATGAACGAGATCGCCGACCGCAAAACCCGTGCCGATCTGGAACTGCAACGCCGCGACAAGGATGGCAACCCTAACCCAGCACTGTTGATCGCGCCCAAGCATGAAGCCCAAAACGATCCATCGATGGAGAAAGTGCTGAAGTACAACGTCGCCTGGGAATTTGACTCGGTCGAGGCGATTGCCAAGCACTTTGATGTGCCATTGCAGCCGCTGCAGCAGCAGATCAACGATTGGAACGACTTTGTGGCTAAGGGTGAAGATCCGCAGTTTGGTAAGCGCATGGACGCCGGCCGTGGCATTAAGCTGACCGCGCCGTTCATCGTCCAACGCTTATGGCCGAAAGTGCACTACTGCCAAGGCGGGATTCAGATCAACCCGCAAGCGCAGGTGATCGCCGCTCGCAACGGCCAGCCAATCCCCAACCTGTATGCCGCCGGTGAAGTAACCGGTGGCGTCCACGGCGTTAGCCGCTTAGGGGGGTGTTCCACCCCAGAGTGTCTGGCATTCGGCGTTATCGCCGCCCGTTCCATCATGAAGGCGTAATCACTATGAACATCAAACAACTCTGCATTTGCGCCAGCTTGGCATTGGGATTGGCTTGTGGCGTCCACGCCCAGGATCAACGCGATTATCACCAACCACTGTACGAAGAGGGCTGCGACAGCTGCCACGATCAGGGCATGAACAAGTTCCCGTCGGACGAGGCTTGCTTGCAGTGCCACGATCCAGCCGAGGTGGCCGAGCAAACCGCCCGTGAAGGGGAAGAGAAACTGCAGAACCCTCACGACAGCATGCACTACGGCCAAGATGCGCCCTGCATGGAATGTCACGGCGAGCACACCCCGAAAAAAGCGCTGTGTCAGGAGTGCCATAACTTCGACTACCCGAAGTTTAAGTAAGCCCTGCTAGAAACCAAGAGGCCAACTCGATTGAGTTGGCCTCTTTGGCGTTAGCACGCGGTTTATTCGCTGGCCGTGTCGGTCATCAACTGGCAATTCCAGCCCCAACTGCGTTGTAGATCGGCAAACACTGCGGCTTTATCGGCGCAGTAGCCTTCGGTGTTCAGCGCTGACCACAGCACTTGCGACTCGCCTTGTTTCTGATAGACCACTTCGCATGGCAGCGACGTGCCCTGAGGGTAGCGCACCTCAATGACGCGCTGATCGCTAGCCAATTGGCACTGGTAACGTTGTGGCTCGGCAACATCGCCGCCGACCGCCATCACGGCATCGTTAGCGTAAACCGAGGTAGTAACCAGCAAGCTTGCCAGCAGCGTCAGTGATTTCATCGTTCTATCCCTCTAAACAAATACGGAGCGCCGCAGCGCTCCGTAAACTTTCCGATATCGGTTAAGCGGTAGCAACGCGACCTAAGGATAACTTTTTCAGCAAGCCTTTGACCATCAATACCGCCAATAACGCGCCACTGCCGTACACCAGCCAGTGTGGCAGCATCCGGTGTTCTTCACCGACCATCGGCATCACTTCAAAACCAAACTCCGCTACCGCCCAGTCGACCCCAAAGGCAAACACCATCGCGGTACCGATGACGCCCACCAGGTAAGCCCACAGTGCCCGCTTGCCCAGTTCGTTGCGAACCACGCCCAGCGTGGCAATGTTAGTGGCCGGACCGGCCATCATAAACACCAGTACCGCCCCCGGGGAAACCCCCGCCAGCAACAAGCCCGCAGCAATTGGGGTTGAGGCAGTGGCGCAGATATACATCGGGATAGACACCAACACCATCACCACCATCGCCATAATGCCACTGCCCCATTGGGTCAGGAATGACGCCGGCACAAAGGTGTTGATCAGCGCGGCAAAGAACAAACCCACCATCAACCACACGGTGGTGTCTTTGACCAGATCGTTGCAGGCGTAGGTGATCCCAGCCCACAGTTTTTGCAGCACGGTTTTCTCAGCCGGTGCCGCCGCTTTCGAGGCGCAGCAACCGCCGGATTTTGGCTGTTCCGCAACCGGCTTGCTGCCGCAACAGCTGGCCTTAGTTGGTTGTGATTGTGACTGTGGCTGTGCCTCCGCTTGTAACGGTTTAGCTTTACTGCCACCACAGCAGCGACTCGCTTTGACCTGCGGTTTTACCGCCATAATGCCACTTGGAGCCGCTTGAGCGGCCATCGGCGCAAAACTTGGCGTAGGTGCTTTGGCTTTGCCGCCACAGCAGGATTTTTTCTCTGCAACAACCGGCTCTGGCTTTGCTTTACCGCCGCAACAGGATTTTTTCGCTGGCTCCGGCTCTGGCTGCGCTTGCGCTTTGCTGGCACAGCAGCTTTTCGGCGCCGGTCCTGACTTTGGCGCTTCATCATCGCGGCCAACCAACAAACCGGCGACGATTGCCGAGGTCACCGCCGCAATCGGTCGCACCACTGCCATAAAGGGGCCAAGCAAGACGTATGACACCGACACCGAATCAACCCCGGTTTCTGGGGTCGCCACCAAGAACGAGGTGGTCGCCGCTTTGGAAGCACCAGAGCGACGCAGCCCTACTGCCGCTGGGATCACCCCGCAAGAGCACAACGGTAACGGCGCACCAAACAACGCCGCTTTGATGGTCGGCTTAATGCCGGTGCCGCCAAGCTGCTTTTCCATCCAGCTCATCGGCACAAACATCTTAATCATCCCCGCCATAAACAGGCCCAGCAGCAGCCATGGGGCGGAATCTAAAAATAGGTCGAAGAAGTTAGCGGCCAGCGCCATTAAGGTATTCACGAGTTTGCCTCCAGAGCATCCAAGATCGAACAATGCTCGGCACTTTCAGGGCCGCCGCAACAGGCGTCAGCCAGATGTTGTAATGAGTCACGAAACTGCACCAGTTCGTCGATTTTGGTTTGGATCAGAACCGCCTTGGCCTCCACCATCCCTTTGACATCCTGACAGGCCCACTGGGCACGATTGTGATCGATCTCCAGCAGCTCCTGGATCTCAGTCAATGAAAATCCAATCGCTTTAGCCCGCAGAATAAAGCGCAGTTGCTGGGCGTCGGCGTCGTTATAAACGCGGTAGCCGCTGGCGCTACGGCCACTGGGTTTTAACAAGCCGTTTTTTTCGTAATAACGCAGGGTGTCTGCATTAATCTGGTTAAGCTTGGCTAACTCGCCGATCCGATACATCGACGCACTCCTTTTTAAGTTGATAGCCAAATTATAAACCTTTGAGTTAAGTCCAAGGTCAACAACCATTGCCGCACTTTTTAAAACAGTTTGTTTTTTAATGTTTTAACGCTGAATTCGATCACAGTTTTCTTTACAATACGCGCGCAATTCGGGCAATCCCTAGGGTATTTCGGCAACCACTTTGCTGCCTCCTATGCATCCAAATCGGCTGCCGAAATATCTTCCCTACGCTCACACTAAAAAGTGCCGTTAGAGCACCGTGAGACTTTAACAAGGACTCTGTACCCATGAATGCACCTCGCCCTATTCGCCGCGCTCTGCTGAGTGTGTCCGACAAAACTGGCATCGTTGAGTTTGCCACTGCCCTAAGCCAACGTGGCGTCGAGCTGCTGTCCACTGGCGGCACCGCTAAACTGCTGGCCGAAGCGGGTCTAACCGTTACTGAAGTGTCCGACTACACCGGTTTTCCTGAAATGATGGATGGCCGCGTTAAAACTCTGCACCCCAAAGTGCACGGCGGCATCCTGGGTCGTCGCGATCAAGATGAAACCATCATGGCCAGCCACGGCATCAAGCCAATCGACATGGTGGTGGTCAACCTCTACCCGTTCGCCCAAACCGTCGCTAAGGCCGATTGCAGCCGCGAAGACGCCATTGAGAACATCGACATCGGTGGCCCAACCATGGTGCGTTCCGCCGCCAAGAACCACAAAGACGTCGCTATCGTGGTTAACGCCGGTGATTATCAGCGCGTTATCGCCGAGATGGACGCAGGCAATGGTTCACTGACTTACAACACCCGCTTTGATCTGGCGATCGCCGCCTTTGAACACACCGCTGGCTACGACGGCATGATCGCCAACTACTTTGGCACCATGGTGCCAAGCTACGGTGACAACAAAGAGGGCGATGAGGAATCGGTGTTCCCGCGCACCGTGAACCTGCAGTTCCACAAGAAACAGGATATGCGTTACGGCGAAAACAGCCACCAACGCGCGGCGTTCTACGTCGAAAACAACGTTCAAGAAGCCTCGGTTGCTACCGCCACCCAGTTACAAGGCAAAGCACTGTCCTACAACAACATCGCCGACACCGATGCGGCGCTGGAGTGCGTTAAAGAGTTCGATGTTCCGGCTTGTGTGATCGTCAAGCACGCCAACCCATGTGGCGTGGCGCTGGGCGACAACATTCTGGACGCCTACGATCGCGCCTTTAAGACCGATCCCACCTCCGCGTTTGGCGGCATCATCGCCTTTAACCGCGAGCTGGATGGCGACACCGCCAAAGCGATCGTCGATCGTCAGTTTGTCGAGGTGATCATCGCTCCAAGCGTCAGCGAAACCGCCAAAGCGATCGTCGCCGATAAGCAAAACGTGCGCCTGCTGGAGTGCGGCCAGTGGTCTTCCAAGACCACTGAGTTCGACATCAAACGGGTTAACGGCGGCCTGCTAGTGCAAGATCGTGACCAAGGGATGGTGACCTTGGACGACGTAAAAGTGGTCTCCAAGCGCAAGCCAACCGCCGAGCAGCTGCAAGATCTGATGTTCTGCTGGAAAGTCGCCAAGTACGTAAAATCCAACGCCATCGTCTATGCCAAAGATGGCATGACCGTCGGTGTCGGCGCCGGCCAGATGAGCCGCGTGTACTCCGCTAAGATCGCCGGCATTAAAGCCGCCGACGAAGGTCTGACGGTTCCGGGGTCAGTGATGGCGTCTGATGCCTTCTTCCCATTCCGCGATGGCATTGATGCGGCGGCGATGGCAGGCATTAGCTGCGTGATCCAACCGGGCGGTTCGATGCGCGATCAGGAAGTGATCGATGCGGCCAACGAACACGATATGGTGATGGTGTTTACTGGGATGCGCCACTTTAAACACTGAGCGTTGATTTCGCTTGCGGAAACCGCGAGCTGCGGCTTGTCGATTGTCCTCGCCCCCATCACTTGCTAAAGCAAGCTCAGGGGCTCTGCGGAATCGACGCCTTGCATCTCATCGGTTTCCGCTGCGCTTAGATTGAGTGTGTAGCCGAGGACAACTCCTCGGGGTAAACGGAACAAATTTCGAGGGCGCTGCAAGCTGCCCTCAACAATAAGGAAAATCCAATGAAAGTATTGGTGATTGGTAGCGGTGGTCGTGAGCACGCGCTGGCTTGGAAAGCGGCGCAAAATCCTGACGTGGAAGTGGTGTTTGTGGCGCCTGGCAATGCCGGTACCGCGACTGAGCCGAAGTTGCAAAACGTCGATGTCGCTGGCAATGAAGCGCTGGTCGCCTTTGCTAAAGAGCACGACATCGCCTTGACCATTGTTGGCCCAGAGCAGCCGCTAGTGGATGGCGTGGTGGATGCCTTTGATGCTGCTGGCTTAACCATCTTTGGCCCGACCGCAGCGGCGGCGCAGCTGGAAGGCTCTAAAGCCTTTACCAAGGATTTCTTGGCTCGCCATAACATCCCCACCGCCGCCTACCAGAACTTCACCGAAGTTGAACCGGCACTGGCATACCTGCATCAGATGGGCGCGCCAATTGTGGTTAAGGCCGATGGTCTGGCGGCGGGTAAAGGGGTGATCGTGGCGATGACCTTGGCCGAAGCCGAAGCGGCGGTAAAAGATATGCTGGCGGGCAACGCCTTTGGCGATGCCGGCCACCGCGTGGTCATCGAAGAGTTCCTCGACGGCGAAGAAGCCAGCTTTATCGTGATGGTTGATGGCGACAACATCGTACCGATGGCCACCAGCCAAGATCACAAGCGGGTTGGCGATGGCGACACTGGCCCCAACACCGGCGGCATGGGCGCCTACTCGCCAGCGCCAGTGGTCACCAACGAAATCCACGATCGCATTATGGCGGAAGTGATCCGCCCTACCGTCGATGGCATGAAAGCCGAAGGTAACGCCTATAAGGGTTTCTTGTACGCCGGACTGATGATCGACGCCGACGGCACCCCGAAAGTGATCGAATACAACTGCCGCTTCGGCGATCCAGAAACCCAGCCAATCATGCTGCGGATGCGATCGGATCTGGTCGAGTTGTGTCTGGCGGGCGCCAACGGCCAACTGGCGGGCAAAGTGGCCGAATTTGATCCTCGCGCTGCGGTTGGCGTGGTGCTGGCCTCCGGCGGTTACCCGGCGGATTACCAGAAAGGCTTTGCCATTACCGGCCTGCAAACCGAGTACGCTGAAGGCGAAAAGGTATTCCACGCCGGCACCGCAGAAGCCAACGGCGCCATCATTAACACCGGCGGCCGGGTGCTGTGCGCTACTGCCTTGGGTAACACCGTGACCGAAGCGCAACAGCGCGCTTACCAGCTCGTGGATCAAATCAGTTGGCAAGGGATGTTCACCCGCCGCGATATCGGCTACCGCGCCATCGCCCGCGAACAACAGTAATCCCAGCAGTAAGAAAACAAAACGGGCGCTCATTGAGCGCCCGTTTGCTAAATAACACCAAACAGTCTTACAACAGGATGAGTGACTGCTTAATCACTTTATCAGTACGCAAGTTACGGTAACCACTCAACATAACCTGTTGAATCGAGCCCGAAGTCGCAACACTGCTATGGTGTTTGATGTGCAATTGCGCATCAAACGCAGTGCCAGTTTCGCCGGTTGTGCGTTGATACATTGGATAAGCCAAAACAAATCGAGCAAACAGTTCGTCAAACAAGTAATGCAATTTAGCTAAATCCGCATTATTGCCTTCGACTGTTTGTGCTTTGATGTATTCCCATAAGTTCGCGATATTGCTCTCTTGCACGCCGCAAGCGATTAACCCCTGAATCGAAACATCTTTAAAAATTCCCGATAGTGAGGCTTTAGTGGCGTCACTTAAGCCTTGGTGGGTTTCATACAAGCGCAGTTCACGATCAAAATTATCTCGATACCACGCCAACCGTTGCTCCAAATCCGTCAGCACATCTTGCTGTTGCTGCAGTTGCTTCTGAGCTACTTGTGCCACTTGCTGAGCCGTTGCTAATTGACGTTGCAATTGAGCACTCTCTGCCTGTTGCTGTTGGCACTGTTCAGTCAGTTGCTGGCTGTTGGCCTCTGCCAGACCTAACCATTTTTTTAGCTTAGCGATCTTCTGATCCGACTCTTCAATTTGTTGTTGCAGTTCAAACAACTGATCCGGCTGCTCAGACGCCGCTACCGATATAATTTCTTGCGGTTGCGCTGCCTCTACCTCAATTTCAGCAGCCAAGCTCGGGGCATCCTGTTCGGCGATGATCTGCCGAATCTCGGATCTCACTTGTGGATGTCGCAATAGTTCTAACAATTGTTCAACGGTTACTTCAGCCATTGGAATACGCTCGAGTTTGCTTACGGAAATAGGATTGAATACTGTGGTTTTCACACTCGACATCATCGGTTGTCATAGAGTGTGACTTCGCCGTTACCGCCACCTCCGCTAACATCAGCTCAATCTCTGGGCATAATTGAACTTGCGCTTCAGCAATCATTTGCTCGTCAATCAACCACGCCAATTGTGAAGCATCATTAGCAAACTGCGGGGCAATTTGAATGGTTGGATCGACTTCGAAATTCGGATCGTCACAGATCAATACCAGCGCTAACTGTTCGTTGTTCTGATATTCAATCTTTTGCAGAAACTGCCCCCAAAACTGGGCTTGTTCAACCAACTGTATGCCACGAAAACTGATTGGCTCTAATTCGCCATCAACAATTCGGGCTACCTTCGCCAAACCGTTGCGTACTGTAATTAGGTAGTCGTTCACTTTAACCCCATTACTTTGTCTTCAATTTGTTCGATCGACAGATCCGGCTCTAACTTGCGATAGGCTTCAACCAAGGTATTGGCGTGCTTACTGGAATCATCGAGTGATAACTCGTTATTGATGTAACGGTTGTAATCATCGACTTTCAAGCCACTGTCTTTATAGGCATGGATGGTGGCCATGATCTCTTCAGTTTCCAGTTCTTGCTTGGCTACCGTTGCCAAGAATTCTGGAGTGATCGCCATATCCAACTTTTCATTAATCCCTTTTAAGGTAATTGAAGCACCGATCGCCGCCCGAGCTAGCAGCTCTTTTTCATCCAGCGCAGCGAACTTCTCTTTATCAATGCTTACTTCAGTACGCAGGTGATTGATGTAATCGTTGAACGAATCAAAATCCTCAGGCTTTTTGTCGCACATTAGTGCCTTTTCACCCAACTCTTGCAGGTTGTCCTTCGGCGATAAAACCCCAAGTCCAGTAGCGATAGCGCGAATGGTTTCACCAACACGCTGAGCCAGATCCACTCCCAGTTCGGCAATTTTGGTTGCCGCACTGCTAATCGCCGAACCTAAGTTAGAAACAGCACTAGAGATCGCACTACTAACGCTACTAACAAAACTGCTTACACTACTCCAAAATCCCATTGTTCCCCCTAATTAACCATTTTCAAAAACGCTTCATGAGCACGCATGCCAATACGAGCAGTATCTTCAGTAAGCAAAATCCCAAACAGATCGAGTAGATGTTGTTGTTGTTCAGACTTATCTTTTTCCAACACCGTGTTTTGACAAACCGTCAATAGGTACTGAGTAAACCACTTGGCACCATATTGGCGGCACGCCGAAACCAATACCGGTGAAATTTGCCTCGTGATTACCGTTTCTCGCCACTCATCAATAAATAAACCACTAATAAAGTTTTTCACCTGCTCCGGCGTTGGCTTTTCAGTGAGCAATTGCATCCCCGGTACTAATCCTGATTGGTAGTTTTGGGCATAAAACTCCAAGGCAATACGGCTGATCTGCTGCGGCTCTACCTCCGCTTCGGTGGTGGTGCTAACCAACTCTTTAATCTGCACCTGCAGCGGTTTAGCGATACCATTGCTGGATAGGATCACCCGTCCTGGCTCAAGATTAGAGAGGAAGTTCATCTGCTCTTCATTAAGCGCCATGGTATTTCCCACCGCCTCTTTATCGTCTTGGGCAAACAACTTATGAATAATCTTGGTATTGGTGTTTTTTAACACTTCCGGCGTTAGTTTATTGGGGATCTGATCGACAATAATCAGCGACTCACCGTACTTACGTACCTCTGCCAACATATCAGCGAAGGTTTCCACCCCCTGCTTCTTATTTTGGCTATCGCCAGGCTGGAACTTAGCCAATAAGCGGTGTGCTTCTTCAATTAAGGTAATGTGACGGAACTGCTCACCGCGTTTACGATATTCTTCGTAGTTAGCGCGGATCGCCTCATTTAAGTTGGCCAGCACAAACCCGATAATCAGTGATTTTTCGCTAGGATTACGGATCTCTTCCAGCTCTAGAATCACATTGCGCTTGGCCAAATCCTTAAAATTAATTGACCTTGGCGTATCAAGCATCAAGCCTTTAGCACCAATCAGCAATCCCTGCAGCCGCGCTTTAATCGAACCGATGTAATCCTGCTTTAACCGGTCATCGAAATTTTGTTGGCCAACCACCTTTTCGGTCATTGCCAGCAGATCACTTAAGGTTGGAAAGGCATACACACCAGCGGCATAAGGATCGGCATAACGACGGTTTTGCGAGGTCGCAATATTCCAGCCTTTCTCTTGGTAACACTGGTAAATGGCCGCTTCAATCAGCTGCGGAATGGCCGCTTCCATCTCAAACGCCGATTCAATACTGGCCTTGATCATATCGACCCGCGAGGTGATGTTCTCGTGCGGGAAGAACTCAAACGGGTTCAAGCGAAACGGCGCAACATTGTCGTTACCTAGGGTAAAGATCAGAATATCGTCATGCTTCTTGGTTAACACACGGTATTCGGTTTTGGCCGGTTCAACCACCAAAAATGGCATCTTGGCCGATTCCAACAGTCGATGACAGGTGGTGGTTTTACCGCTACCTGTTACTCCGGCGATAAAGGTGTGTTTATCCAGATCGCGACGATCAATCGCCACCTCAATATCCTGCGGAATACCGCTTTTTACTAAGTGGCCTAAAAACAACTGGTTGGTCTGATCCACTTTTTTGTGCAGATTAAGGCCAAACTCCACTTCCTCTTTTAATGCCAGCCCAACTACCTCTTTTTGCGGTAAGCCGGCCACCACACTTAACTCTTCAGTCGATAACCAATTGGCTTTGTACTTTTGGTGTCGATTCGACATCAACAGATCAAACTGTTGCTGCGCTTGTGAACCAGCGCTTAGTTGCCCCTCTGCTTTAATCGCCGGAAACTGCAAATTGTTAACCGAGGCGCGTTCATGTTGATCAGTGACCGCTCGGTAGGTTAGCGGTGATTTATTCATGTTGCCGCCGGAATAGATTGCCCGGGCGCTATTACCCAGTTTAATCACCGTTTCCTGTGAATTGGCAAACAGGTAAATGTTGGAAAGGTACAGCCCTTTGTTTTTGCCATGCTGCAGTCGCTTCAACAACACCTCATCGATGTAATTCAACCACTCCTGCACATGCTTATCAGTAAACTCAATGCTGGTGCTGCTGGATTCTCCCTCTTGAGTTGAATCGTTTTGCGTCGTTGAATTACTGGTTTGGTCACCGCTACTGGTCTGTTTGGTTTTCGATTCTGAGGTGCCGCTATTGGTGCCCTCAGAGCGACTTTGACTGGTGCCAGAGCTGCTGCTTGAACTGCTGCCGTTATTGCTGTTACTGCGATTAGTACCCTTAGTTACCGAATCATTTTTGCCGCTATTACTGGTGTAAGCGACGCTGTCATTAACACTGGTACTTTTGGTGTTACTTCTACTGGTTGAAGTACCCACAGTTTTACTGTTGTTGTTGCCGGTTTGCAGGTTCTTCTTCGCCAACGGCGCGAGCTTGTCGTAGATGCTATACAGCTCATTCTCAATGGCATTAATCTCAGCCAATGACATCGGATCGGCCATCACCATCAAGCAGAATTGATCGCCGCTCATGATGTCCACTAAGCGGTCAACCCCTTGGAATTGCTCATTGTCTTCGTTGACACTCGGCACCCCTTCCAGCGCCGCCACATGGCTAAATTCCGCCAACAAATTTTTGATTGCACAGCGCTGTGGCTTACCAATTTTTTCTACCACACTGCCACGGAAGTTACCTTCCAAGCTCGGCTTTAAGATCGCTTGAGCAATTTCATCAACATCGAGCGCCAACGCGCCGTTAAAACGCTTATCACGAGCAATACCAAAGGAGAAATACACTCGATCTTTGTCACCCAACAGCAGATAAACAAAGCTGACGCCGTCAATATTCATCGCATTTAACACGTTCTCAAACGCTTCTTTGCGCGGCGACTCCTCATCAAAGGTAACCTCTTTGATGTGGTACAGGGAGAACTCGTAGTCGTGCAGTTGTTTCGGTTCCAACAATTGCAAAGGTCGTTCCCCATGCTTATGTGGCGAACGCAGCAGTTCAATCAGCGATTGCGGTTGTGACGCTACCGACTGAGCCTTAGCAAACTGCTTGTGGTGATAGTTATGGCGATAAGATTCTTTAATGGTCATTATTTCAGCCCCATCACTTTGTCTTCGATCTCAATCTCGGTCAGATCAGGATTGGCCGCCGCTAACGCCGTCATTAATAGACTGCTGTGTTTGGCGGATTCGGCTAACGACAACTTACCGGATAAGTAATCGGCAAAGGTGTCACTGTGTTGCGGCTTGGCATCATAAACTTTAATCACCTCCAGCATCTCTTGCGGTGACAACCGGCTCGATGCCATTCCCACCAGCAGCGGTATTGAAATATCACCGATATGCAGCTTTTCGGCCGCCGCTTTGATTTTCAATGTCACCCCGACAGCGCTATTGATTAGTTGCTGCAGTCCTTCACTTTCTCGCTCTTCTGGGGTTAACTCAACGTTGTGATTTAGGTGGTTGATATAGGCATCGATGCTATCGAAATCTTCTGGTTTCAGATCCGATTTGGCCGCTTTGGCGCCCAAATCAGTAGCGTTGTCTTTATTCAGCCCCAGCAACGAACTAACCGCATCCATGGCGTTTAGCACCAACGGCAGATTGCGGCAGGCAATATCAAGCAAGATCGGCGCATGCTTAGTAATCATTGGCCCAAAGGTTGCTGCAGCACCGCTGATGGCGGCAATTGCGGCTTGAATAGCGGTAGGGATAAGTGCAATCACAATAAACTCCATGTGAAAGTGGTGCCTGGCCATCAGGCACCAAAGGTTGTGTTAGAAATTAAAATTCAACGCGTTGTGGTTCGGTCAAATAGCGTTCGGCGGCAATGCCATCTTCGCTGGCAACCACCCATTCAATCGCCGTGGGCGATACAATTCGCAGATATACCAAAGCGTTTTCATTAATATGATCGATCCGCACCACCTGCTTTTTAACGCTGCTGTCGTTAATCGGCAGTTGATTGGTGCTAGATAGCGGCTGCTCGGTGTAGTAGATCTCAAACTTGTGGTAACCGGCATCGATAAAATCGATCCACTGGCCAAAGGCGGTTTCCCGATTTATTAGCGCTTTAAACTGGCCTCGGCGGTTTTCGCCCAAGTAATAGCGGAAGCGGATCTCATCGTCTTGGACGTTATGATCCACCACTTTAATCCGGCCGCCTTGGCGTGATTCGATTAGACCGAACGCTACCCCTGTTTTGCCGGTAGGTCGTTCAATATCGTTGGCATCGCTGCCCAGAGGGGCAAACAGTTCAAAACAATGCTGTTCTCCGCTTAGCCCCATCTGCTGCTCTTGCTGCTGAATGTGCTTAGCAAACAGCTCCGTTACAAATTTGCTGCGGCTCGAATTACCAGCCAAGAAGATCTTAATGTCGGTAATGTCCTGCAGCGAATGCTGCTGGCTAAAGGCCAAACGCAAGGCATTAAAGAAGTTGGCGACGCCGCGTTCGATGCGATCCCGCAGCAGTTGTTCTAGTTGCTCGGCATCAATATCCAGTTCGACATTGGAATGAACGGTGCCATTAACGTCCGTCAGGTTTAAGCCAATCACCCCGGAATTAAAATCAACCGCTTGTCCTTCCCAGAATGGCCGCAGCAGCTCGCACAGTGCTTTGGTATTGGTCTTGGCTTCTTGTGAATGGGCCAGCAACTGTTCGCTGCCAGCAAAGGCGTCCCGTTCTGGGTGACGCTCAAATTGAATGCCTTTGGCCAGCAAGGTCGCCGAATTTTGCTTAAACAGATCAAACGCCATCAGTTCCAGTAGGTTTTCGCCACCCAAGAAGCGATCACCACCAGCGCCAAAGTGTTCAATCACAAAATCAAAGCGGCGCTCTTTGGCCCCTTGAGCTTCACGGTAGATACCAAAATCAAAGTCAGTGGTACCGCCACCAAAATCAAACACGCCATAGAAAATCCGCTGATCATCGTGCGGGGCGAACTGGTACTGCTGCAGCGCTACCAAGGCATAGGCCGCCGGTTCACTGGCACCTTGGGTTACCGACAACTGGCTGATGCTGTCGGCATCCAATTGCGGCGGCAGCGATTTTTTCAAGCCACGTTCAAAGCAGGCCAAAATCCGTTCACGGATCGCCAGTTCATAGGTCACCGGGAACGACAGAATGTAATCCAGGAAGATGCCGTTATTCTGGTTATTGATGTACAGACCTAAGTAATAGGCGTATATCTCCAGCGGATTAAACTGATCGTCGCTCATCTCTAAGAACGGCGGCAGATCAATCACTGTGGCCTGTTGATCAACAATTTTAAGACGGCGATTCTTATCCCCAGCCCACTGTTTTAGTTCGTCCAAAAAGGTATTGAACTGGCTCGATGGACTACCCAACAAGGCGCTGTGGGCGGTATGTGAAATGGTTAACTGTTGCCATTGGGTATGCGGTCGAAAATCGCTTTGCTGGTATTGCTCGATAAACTCGGCCAACTGGCAAAACTGCATAATGGTGGGGTTTTCGTAATGGGATGCCGCCACCGCTTTAGTCAGATCGCCGGTACCAATCCGCATCGGGTGAATATTGACGTTATCTTTTTGATAAACCACTACGGTACTTTTGGTGCCAAAGTCGATGCCCACCACACCATTATTAATGCTGGATTTGGGATCGCGGGCCACCAAGGGTTTTGTTAAGTCAATGCTGACCCATTCCTCGGCGTGATGGTCCGACTCAGGCTGCGGCCACAATGCCCAATGACCCTGTTCGGTATCCTGCAGCATTTTGCTGTGGTAAGGGGTGAGGTCGGCACGCCACTTATCCACCTGCAACAGCGCTTTTTCGGTATTAACCAAATTTTGGCTGTTAACCAACGCAGTGACAATTCGCTGCGCATCTGGATATTCGCTGTAATATTCCTCTTGGATTATCTCCATCAGGGTTTCATAATCTAAGTTCGAACTGAGTGATTTTGGATAAAAACCTTTTTTAAGTAGCTCAATAAATAAATGTTTCGGATGATTACACGAGTGCATATTTAAATAAGGAATTACAAATCCATAACTAACTGAGCGATAGCTACTATCATTGTAGTTTTTAGCAAAAACGTGCTCATCACCATCCCAATATAATAAGTAAGAATCTACATGTGGACGTAAGTATGACAGTTCAAATGGTGCACTTGGAATTCGATACAAATGTCGCATTGTTGCTTCATTAGCAACTACCCAGTGATTCAATGACTCTAAAAGTAATGCATTTATCTGTTTATTAACTTCAACAACTGCTGCGCCAGAGTCAAACCTTCCGCAACCATCATCTATTATCCAAACCCCTTGGGCTTTCTTATCAACATAACGATTCTCGGTTAGTACTACCCAGCGCTCCGCCGCCAGTTCCTCAGTCACTTGCTGATAAGTGCTGTGCAACAACTGCAACAACGGGCTCGGTTGAGCAACAGTGGTATCATCAACAAAGGCTTTAATATCACGGGCAATCGATTTTTTGGCGATATCAGCGCGTTGTTGTTCATCGATACCAAGCTGCCATTGTTCAGCTAACCCTTTGGGCAAGCACCATTTATTTACAAGTTGGGTGGTCATTTACTGCTCTATTACAATGAGGTTTAGTTATTTAATTAAATACACTTAATTGTAAGTGGAATGCCAGATGCTGCTTTAACTTAAGAATAAAAATGCGAAATGCGACGACGTCAAATCGCTAACAACTGCAGCCGAATAACATTCTCTGGCGAATTCACATTTTTAATGTGTAATTCGACAAGGATTACTGCAGTTGTTTTTCAAACCAAGGAAGCAGTAGCTGTAGTAATTGCTTGCTCGCATATAAAACAAGTACAGCCAAAATAACGCCATAGCCAACATGATGACTATTTTTAACGCAGGCGACGACCACGACTAGCAACACCTCAATCGCATGCAATCCGGTCATCGCGGCAAAAAACTTAGCCCGAAGGTGATTATGATTTGCCTGTGCTTGCCGGTGCAGTTGATAGCAGATGACAAATATCGAGGTTGCCATCACTACTAACATCGCCGGCGGCGATACATAACGTAAAGCGCACAGCAAGCCGGCATAGGCCGCGATCAACGCCACAACAGCAATCGGCAATCCATTCACTCTATCCACCTATGATTAATTTCATCTTCAGTCCGTTCGCCATCATCTGGCTCGGAAGATAATAGGTAGCTTTTAAGGACATGTCGTCACTGGCTACTTATACATGTCAATTAATCAAGCACAACCAGTGGATATAACTCGGCTACAAACAAAACGGGCGCTCAATGAGCGCCCGTTTTTTATATCCGTAAAATCGGATTATGGCTGTGCCACCGAGGCGTTGTGTTTCGCCTGCTCGGTTGCTTTAGCATTAAAATACAGCCCTATCAGCATCAGTTTCAAACCAACGGCCACGGCGATGATGGTGGCGGTTGCATCGCCCCACTGCCACAAGGTGAGCAGCCCTAACAGGATGGTAACCACCCCATTAAGCTTGCTCCAACCAGTTTGCACCACAGCTTGGTAAGCTTGGTAACCGCTGAAAACGAAATACAACCCCACTGCCAACGCCAAAAGCAGAATGCCATCGCCCGGCTTAACCAATAGGTTACCACCCATCAACAGTGCCAAGATGCCGCCGATGATCCCCAGTGGTTTTTTCGAGGTGAACATGAAAAACGCCCCGACGACCAAAATCACCAATGCAAACAATCGCTCCAGCAACCAAGCACTGCTTTCGGTAAACAGTAACGACAGCGCCCCCACTACGATCAGCGCGATCCCCCAGATACGATCGCCGCTCTCATCCTTTTGCCCAGTGGCTAGGTTCATAACTCACTCCGATTTTATGCTCGTGGTATTCCATCTTCGCGGCACCAGCGCTTGCCCTTCAATCACTCAAACGGCGGCGGCATAGTGGCCAACAACTACTCACTTTATACCACCTAGAACACCCTTGGCGGAATTGACCATGGCGACAAATTCGGCAATTAAGACAATCGTCTAAGCCCATTTGCAGCGGTTTGTTGATCGAGATCACCGCAGCGTATCAACAATAAATCGACCAGCGAAGCTAGGGCGTGTTGATGTTTGGTGTTCAGAATTTGGTCGAGGATAGCGGCTGTCAATCGAGGATTGCGATTGAAGGCCCTCTCTTCTGAAATCAAAATCAGGGCTCTACGTCGAAATCGTATGACGAAGAGTGACAGCCGCTAGTCCGACCCTGCAAGGCGCCCCTTTGTGATCACTGGCCAGCCAAACAAACCGACCGGGTTCAATTTACTTTCAAAAGCAGCCAACAATGGGTGCAAAAATATACAACAAAGGTCGACACGCCCTAATCACCTGCGACTAACAGCGTAGCCAACTGCGCATCAACATCGGCATCCAGCTGCAAGCGATAATCCTCAACGGCATCGGCCAATACCAGTTGCCAACGATGCTCTACGGGCTTAATGGTTAACCATTCACGATAAAAGTCGCGGCAGGGAAGGTGATGCTGCAGCACCGCTGCTTGCGAATGGGTTAATTGTGGTGCCAATGCTTTGACTGTCATTGCTAAGCTCTCCCTGTCGGCTAGGTCAGTTACAGTGTGGATGATTTCAGCCGATTGGTGTGATGAGCCAATGATCGTTTTATGGCATCATTCGCCGCCGCTATTTTGGTAAAGATTAACTTTAGGAGTCAGCATGGCGCTGTCACTGCAATACACCTTCAAGGGCGTAACCAAAACCATCGGTTACGCCAACGATAAACATCAAAGCATGTTTGAGGCCGCCGCTCGCGCAGAAGGGTTAGACATCAGCAACTATCAGACCTTGGAACACCAAGTACAGATGAGCACCCGCGATAAGAAAGCGCACCGCGACTTTCGTGATAACTACTTTAAAAACTTGGGTTTTAAAGATATCAAAGTAGTAAGAGACGAGGCTTAACGCCGTTTCGCTTTACGTTTTGCCGCTTTTTTCTTAGCAAGTTTATGGCTGGTTGGGCGTTTGCGGTGCAGCAAAAACGCAATCACCGCAATGCCAATAATGATCTGCAACGCAAAGGCGATTGAAGTGGCGGTCATCAGCAGGTCCGTTCAATTACTGTCGTTGAACTTAGCGTGCCAAATCACTCAACTTGTTACCGACTTGTTGATCACAAATGATCACTCACTGGCGGCAGTAATCGCTTCATCAAACAACTGCGCTAATATACCGAGCGGTATTGTTCGCCGGCATCGATCGCCACCGTCAGTGGCGGATCCCGCAATACTGGGCAGTTCCAAAAGGTAGAGCGCGCGCAGTAAAAGTTAACCGCGTAGTTAAAGTCGATGGTTACCCTAGGCTGCAGCCCCTGGTTAAGTTTAAGTACCAATTCACGACCGCCGCCATAGGTGGTATCGCCATTGGTTTGATCGCGAAACAGCAGCAGTAAGTGATCAAAAGGCGGCTGCGCCTGACTGTGATAGACCGGCATCGTCAATTGCTGCCCCTGCCAAGTGAAATTGACCAATCCCACTCGGTAAAATTGATTGACTAACCCCTGCACCGTTTGCAGTTTTACCGCCGCTGGCTCGGTCGCGGTAAAGTTAGCGCTAACCCGTGCTTGTGGGTTGTAGGGGTAAAATTCAAATCCTTGAAAATCCGCCAGCAGCGGATGGCGACGATCACGAATAAAGGCACGCATCTTGCCTTGATACAGTTCACCGACACTGATAAACAACTGCGGGTTTAGATCCAGCGACTGCTGATCGCGCAATTGCAGTTGGCTGTGATACCACAATACTTGGGCATGCTCGCCTTGGTGGGTTAGTGCTAAATCGGTATTTTCATTAGCCAGTTGCCAACCGATCTGACTGGCATTAACCCGACTATCAAGCCACACCTGTTGCCCTAGGTCCAAATACACCGCATCGCGAATATTCAGAAATGATCGCTCGGGATCGGTCGCCGCCGCATTATTGTCTTGGCGCCACTTAAGCCAACGCTGCTGTGCTTGCTGTTGCTCATCCGTAAGGGTTGGTGCGCAGCCCTGCGACGCCAATAATCCAGCCACTAAGAGGATGGCCAACAGCCGCCCTAAGGCACTTTGAAACGGCAATTTTTGGTTGCGCCACTCCATGCGCCCCTCCAAAACGATTGATCCTGTTAAACAAAGATAACGAGCACTGACTTTAACAATCAACGATACTGAACAGATAATCGCCAATGGAGGTGTGTCATGAGTTCGTTCCGCACATTGCTATGCAGCAGTTTGCTTATCGGCAGTCAGTTAGTTAGTGGCTGCGCCAGCCAATCCGGTCAAATCGATTACCAAACCGAAACCGACTTTAGCCAACTGACCAGCTTCACCGTTCGCGCCGCCGACCAGCAAGCCAGCCCGTTGATCGCCCAGCGCATTGACCAAGCGGTGACTGCCCATCTGCAGCAGCGAGGCTGGTCGACCGACACCGGCGCTGCTACCGAGCTGTTTTATCGCAGCCAAGTGGGTGAAGTAAGCAAAGAGCCGAGCTTTCGCATTGGCATCGGCGTTGGCAGCATCGGCAGTCGCGGCGGCATCAGTGGCGGTGCCAGTGTGCCCGTCGGCGAACGGGTGCAACAGCAGCTGACCATTACCCTAGATGTGGTGGCAGAAGGGAAACTGGTATGGCGCGGCGAGGATGCGATCACCTTGGCCACCGATGAATCACCGACCGAGCGCACTGCCGATATCAGCAAACTGGTCGATCAGCTGCTCAGCCAGTTTCCGCCGACACCTTAACGGACATCGACCACCTTGCTGGCTTTGCGATAGCGAATGCGCCAGCCCGACCACGCTGGCAGTTCCCAGCGCTTAGGAGCGTCTTTGCGACGGCCATCAAGGTAGTGCAGCAGGATCTGCTTGCCTTTGGGGCTGTACTCCACCTGCAGTTGCAGCTCTGGCAACGCCAGCGTTTGTGGGTAACGCTGGTCAAACTCAGCTCGTTGCCAATCGGGGATCCCAGCAAAGCGCAGATCGCTCGGCTCGATCAGTGCCAGATCGTCGGCGGATTCCACCCCTAATTCCGCTAATCGTTGCGTCAACCAAAGCTGGGGCTCAATCGGATCGCCACTGATCGGCGCTAATCCCAAATCGGGCTGATCATTCAGCCCCGCCTGCTGCAGCGACAGGTACAGCGCCCACGCGTGGGCATCGGCGATCAGCGTCGATCCGGCGGGGCTAAGCCGCTGATCAGTGAGGATCTGCTGCACCATCAATTCAAAGCCCAATGAGCCTTCGGGCAGGCGCCACTCGCTGCCGATCACGCGGCCAGCATAGTAGCGTTGATGCAGTCGCTGCCCTTGCTCATCGGCGCCGTTTTCGGCCAACTGCTCGTCGCCTAATCCGGCCTCGCACAAGCTTTTCAGGCTGACCGGCAACATGCAGGTGGCCAAGCTGATGGTCTGGCGCACGCCCCGCCCTGGCAGGGCAAATTGATCCAGCACTAAGGCCGCTTCGTCATCGTCACTAAAGCGGGTATCGCGACTTGGCTGCAGCTCAACTAAACCGTTGCCCAACGCCTCACGACGCTTAGCGCGGCGAACAAACGCCAGGTCGGGCATCACCGCCAGCATCGCCTTGAGCCAACGCGGGCGATCCAAATAGGAGGCGGCGGTCAGTTGCGGCAACTCCAGCGCCGCCCGAATTTGCTCCGCCAGTTGCCGCGCTTCTTGTCGCAGTGCCGGATCGACATTCAACTCAAGCGGCGGTTGCTCGCGCACGATCTTAACCAAAGTGGTGCCATCGCAGGGCAGCGGTTGCCACTGAGTCAACGCCTGCAAGGCCGCTTCCGCTTGCGGCAGTTGCCATAAGCGCCCGCCGATCGATAGCGCCGCCGCCAGATCAACCATCGCTTCGGTGAGATCGTTACTGGGCATGGCGCTGATCAGATGGGCAAACTGGGTGTCGATCGGCAACGGGAACAACCGTTTGCCGTGCTCAGTCACCTTACCAGCGGCATCGATCGCCGCCATCGCTTGCAGCCGTTGCTGCGCCAGTTGCAACGATTTGGCTGGCAACGGATCAAGCCATGGCAACGCCGCTAAATCTGCCCCAGCACAGGCCGCCGCCAGCATCGGTTCGACTAACTCTTCCCGTTGCAGCTCTGGCGGGGTTAGCGATTCTAGCGGTGCATGCTGTCCCCACAGGCGGATACAACGCCCTGCAGCGGTACGCCCTGCCCGCCCCGCCCGCTGTGCCGCTGAGGCTTTGGAGATCCGAGTGAGCGACAATACCGTGCGACCATTGCGCTGCGAGGTGCGCCGCTCAAGGCCGGAATCGATCACCAAGGTGATGCCGGGAATGGTCAGCGAGGTTTCGGCGACGTTGGTTGCCAGCACAATCCGCCGCTGACCAGTGCTGGGGGTCAGCGCCTGGCGCTGCAGCGCTTTATCGACGTTGGCGTGCAGTGGCAGCACCAGAAAATCCGGCAACGCCGCGCTCAGTGCCGCCTGCGCTTGAGCGATCTCTTTGCGTCCCGGCAAAAACAGCAACAGATCGCCGTCGATCAACGGCAACTGCGCCAACACCACTGACTTCAACCGCGGGATCAGCTCGCGATCGCTTGGCAATTGTTGGCTGTCGCTGGCGTGATATTCGATCGCAACCGGAAAGACTCGGCCTTCGGCCTGCAAGCGCATACCACCAAGGTAGTTAGCCAAGCGCTCACCATCGATGGTGGCCGAGGTCAGCACCAGTCGATGCCGCTTGGCTTGTTTCAGCAGCGCCAACAGCAGATCGGTATCCCAGCGCCGTTCGTGAAATTCATCGATGATGATGGTGCCAAAGCTCGCTAGGCCATCTTCGCTGAGCCAGCGCAAAGCGATCCCGGGGGTCACAAAGGCGATCTGAGTGCGATCATCAACGCTGCTATCAAAGCGGATGACGTAACCGACATCATCGCGACCTTGACCGACGAAGTCCGCCAGCGCGGTACAGGCGATCCGTCGCGGCTCGACCACCAATACCCGTGCCCCGGACTGCGCCGCCCACAGTGGCAAGCGCGTTGATTTACCGGAGCCAGTTTGCGCTTCCACCACCAGATGGTGCTGGCGCAACTGGGCGATAAATTCAGATTTGAGCGGATCGATGGGCAACGCAAGCGGCATACAATAGGACAAGGCAGATCAATCAAAGCGCTATTGTGCCGAGGCCAGCAAATTTATTAAAGCGGACGACGTCGATGCCGATAAGCTCATTACCAAGGCACTTAACCGCTTTCGCAGGACGCATCTTATGATCATGACCGCCATCAACTACGTGCACAACGGCTACCACAAGCTGATGCCAGAGGCCGACTGCATGCTGGCCGATCGCGGCCACACCAACAAAGCGGACAATCACAGCCACAACAACCGCTGCGATAACAACGACGGTGCAAAATCCGAGGCCAAGTCTGAAACCAATGAGCTTGGCTGGTACCTCGGCCGCAAATTGCTGGCGGTGGTTTAAGCCCCGAATTAATACAGTAACGCCCAGCATTTTGCTGGGCGTTACTGTTTCTAGGCTAAGTTAAGCGGCGCGAGTTTGGTGCCTTGGTAGCCACCACGAGATCACCAGCGTCAGCGCCAAAAACAGCACCGACACCCACAAACAGGCCGCCAGCCCCGCCGCTTGATAAACCCAGCCGGAGAGCACGGTACCAATCAACCGCCCCATCGCATTGGCCATGTAGTAAAAACCGACATCCAGCGACACCCCATCTTCACCGGCGTAATGGACGATCAAGAACGAGTGCAGGCTGGAGTTGATCGCAAAGGCGGCGCCGAACAGCAATAAGCCACCGATGATGGTCAGCTGCGGTTGCCACTGTTGCTCGATGCCCACCGCCACCAGCACGGTTACCGCCAGCAACACCCCGGCCCACAGCATCGCTGCGGCGCCATCCGGGGTTACCCCAGAACGATTCACCCCAGTTAAACGCGGCGCAAAACCTTGAACCAGGCCGTAGGCGATCACCCAAGTCGCCATAAAGCCGCCAACCCACAGATGCGGCCAACCAAAGGTGGCGCCCAAGTAGATCGGCAAAGCGATCACAAACCAGACATCACGGGCACCAAATAGGAACAGCCGCGCCGCCGAGAGGATATTAACGCTGCCGGATTTCGAGAAGATCTCAGTAAACTTCGGCTTAGTTTTGGCTTTGCCAATGTCGCTGCCCAGCCACTTCAGACTTAGCAACAGCACTAGCAACAACACCGCAGCCATCGCCACCATCGCCCCTTGAAAACCGAGTCCCACCAACAGCGCGCCGCCGATGAAGAAGCCGACCCCTTTCAAGGCGTTCTTCGAACCAGTCAGGATCGCCACCCACTTATACAGGGTGCCCTCTTGCCCTTTCGGCACCAGGGTTTTGATCGCGCTTTTGGCGCTCATCTTATTCAGATCTTTGGCGATCCCCGACAGCGCCTGAGCCGCCATCACGTACGGCACACTCAACCAGCTGCTTGGCACCGCCAACATCAGCAGCGCCAGCACCTGCAGCCCAAGGCCGACGTTCATGGTGCGATTCAGCCCCAAGCGCGCCCCCAGATAGCCACCGACTAGATTGGTGACCACCCCGAAGATCTCATAAAACAGAAACAGCGCGGCGATCTCTAACGGCTTATAGCCCAACTGGTGGAAGTGCAGCACCACCAACATCCGCAGCGCGCCGTCGGTGAGGGTGAAGTTCCAATAGTTAAAGGTGACCAGCAGGTACTGTTTCACCTCATGAGAGAGGTTAGCAAAGCTCGAAAACATGACGTACAAGTTCGCAGTTATCAGTATTCAGAAACAGCAATGGTCAGTTTCACACTGACCATTGCAAACTTAGTTGCTCTATTACGAGCGCAGGGGAAACGGATGAACTGCAAAGCGCAGCGGGAGCGCCAACGCCGCAGTTCGCCGTTGCCACCAGCGTTACCAGCCTTGTTGGGCAACGTAACGGGCGAGTTCCACCGTCCGGTTGGCGTAACCCCACTCGTTGTCGTACCACAGGTACAGCTTCAACTGAGTGTCGTTAACCACCATGGTCGATGGCGCATCAACGATCGAACTGCGTGGATCGGTACGGTAATCGATCGACACCAGTGGTCGCTCTTCGTAGCCCAGAACCCCGGCCAGTTCGCCCTCGGCCGCCTGTTTCAGCAGTGCATTAACTTCCTCGACGGTGGTGCCGCGCTGCAGCTCAAACACGCAATCGGTGATCGACGCATTGCACAGCGGTACGCGCACCGCGTGGCCATTCAAACGACCTTTTAGCTCTGGGAAGATGTGGGTGATCGCCGTTGCCGAGCCGGTGGTGGTTGGGATCAGGCTTTCGCCGCACGAGCGGGCGCGGCGCAAGTCTTTGTGCGGCGCATCCAAAATGGTTTGGGTGTTGGTGATCGAGTGGATGGTGGTCATCGAGCCATGCTTAATGCCCAGCTTTTCATGGATCACTTTCACAACCGGGGCCAAGCAGTTGGTAGTGCAAGATGCGGCAGTAACGATGTCGTGCTGCTCCTTGTTATACCAATGGTGGTTAACTCCATAAACCGCGTCCAACACACCCTCTTGCTTCACCGGTGCAGTGACGATGACTTTCTTGACGCCCTGATCCAGATAGGCTTGCAGCTTGGCTTTGTCTTTAAACTTGCCAGAGGCTTCAATCACCATGTCACAGCCGGACCAATCGGTCTCTTCTAAGGTCTTGTTGCTGGTCACGGCGATGCGCTTGCCATCAATCACCATCTCTGTGCCTTCGGCGCGCGCATCGCGGTTCCAGCGGCCATGGACGCTATCAAAGGTCAGCAGGTGCGCCAGCGATTCGGCATTGCCAGCCGGATCGTTGATCGCCACAAACTCAAATTCCGGCCAATCCCATGCGGCCCGCAGTGCCAAACGGCCCATGCGGCCAAAGCCATTGATACCAATTTTAATGGTCATCGTTATTTACCTTTAATTGTTATGCCTGCGCCGGCGCCGTGAACCAATGACGAGTGCGGTTGGCAAACGCCACCAAACTCAGCATCACCGGCACTTCCACCAACACACCAACCACGGTAGCGAGCGCCGCACCAGAGTGCAGACCAAACAGCGCAATCGCCACCGCTACCGCCAATTCAAAAAAGTTCGAGGTGCCAATCATGCTGGCTGGCGCCGCCACATTGTGCGGCAGTTTAAGCCACTTTGCTGACAGATAAGTGACTGCAAAAATACCGTAGCTTTGCAGCAGCAGCGGAATGGCGATCAACACCATCACCAGCGGCTCCGCCAACAAGGTTTGCGCTTGGAAGGCAAACAGCAGTGCCACGGTCGCCAGCAACGACAGCATCGACAATGGCTTGAGCTTGGCAATCACGCCATTGAGTTTGGCCTCACCGGATTTCAGCAGCGCCTGCCGCCACAGCATCCCGACCACCAGCGGCAACACCACGTACAGCAAGGTGGCGATGATCAAGGTTTGCCACGGCACCAAAATATCCGATACCCCCAGCAGCAGCGCCGCAATCGGCGCAAACGCCACCATCATAATGATGTCGTTCACCGACACCTGCACCAAGGTGTAAGCCGGATTGCCTTTGGTCAGTTGGCTCCAAACGAACACCATCGCAGTACAAGGCGCGACCCCCAGCAGGATCATCCCAGCAATGTACTGATCGGCATCGGCGGTTGGCACCAGATCGGCAAACACCACGCGGAAGAACAACCACCCCAGCGCTGCCATGGTGAATGGCTTGATCAGCCAGTTGATCACCAACGTCAGCACCAGTCCTTTAGGCTGCTTACCCACCTGCTTCACCGAGGCAAAATCAATTTGCATCATCATTGGCAAAATCATCAGCCAGATCAGCACCGCCACCGGTAGGTTGATCTGCGCCACTTGCCAACTGGCAACCGTCTCGAATGCGCCCGGCATGGTGCTACCGAGCACCACCCCTAAGCCAATCGCCAATGCCACCCACAGTGACAAATACCGCTCAAACAGCCCCATCTGGCCACCTCAACAACATATGCAAAATCAAATATGCGGCGAATGTTATATATCCGCTTTGCCATATGCAATCACTTATTGTCATCCGCGGATGGTTATTGAGCAATAACTGAACAAGTGGTGACTTTGCGTTTTATTGTGCGATGCACAATATTTAAGCCATCAAGGTGTAATTAACTCGCGCCAGCATCGACTTACCCATCCGCTACAGGGAGTGCCCAACGCAATGGACCATGGATCGTACGATAAATTGCTCAACAGCATGATGCAGTGTAATCAGCACTGGCAGGAGTTACTGCAGCAACAGGGCAAAGACGCCAGCCAAGCGGTATTGCAGCAAAACGCCGAAGATATGCAGCAGGCCTTTCAAGCCGCCAGCGCCCAGCCGCAGGCCTTGTTGGAACAGCAGATGCAGTGGTGGCAAGCGCAACTGAATCTGTTTCAAAACACCATGATGCAGCAAGCCGGACAAGCGGTAGAGCCGCTGATTGAGCCTGAGCGCGGTGATAAGCGTTTCAGTGGTGAGGGCTGGCAATTGCCGTGGTTTGATTACCTTAAGCAATCTTATCTACTGACCGCCAAGCAGATGCAGCACAGCATCGATGCCATTGACGGTTTAGACGACGCCACCCGCGACCGCTTGCGATTTTTCACCCGTCAAACCGTTAATGCGATGGCACCAAGCAACTTCATCAGCAGTAACCCGGAGCTGCTGCAGATGACCCTTGAAAGCGGCGGCAGCAACCTCTGCCAAGGAGCCGAGCAGCTGCAGCAAGATCTGCTGCGCAGTGCCGGTAGCCTGAATGTCAGCATGACCGACAGCGATGCCTTTAGCTTGGGGCAAGATTTGGCCACCACGCCGGGCAAGGTGATCCATCAAACGCCGCTGTATCAATTGATCCAATACGCACCAACCACCAAACAGGTGGCCAAGCGGCCGCTGCTGATCGTGCCGCCGTTCGTCAACAAGTACTACATCCTCGATCTGCGGCCGCAAAACTCGATGGTGAAATACTTGGTCGAACAAGGCCATACGGTACTGATGATCTCCTGGGTTAACCCTGACCAACGTCATGTCGGTGTCGACTTTGAAGATTATGTGGTTGATGGCGTGCTGGATGCGGTCGATAACGCCGAACGGCTGTTGGGAGAGAACGAATTCAACGCCGTCGGCTACTGCATCGGCGGTACCGCGCTAACCTGCGCGATGGCTTACGCCAGTGCTAAGCGACTGAAACAAAAGATCAAATCGGCGACGTTATTCACCACCATCTTGGATTTCAGCCAGCCGGGGGAGCTCGGCGCCTTTATCAATGACACTGTGGTATCGGCACTGGAGCAGCAAAACCGAGAGAAAGGGCTAATGGATGGTCGCCAACTGGCGGTGGCGTTCTCGATTTTGAAAGAGAACAACCTGTACTGGAACTACTACGTCGATGGCTATCTGAAGGGCAAAAGTCCGGTGGCGTTCGATATCCTCCACTGGAACTGCGACAACACCAATCTTAGCGGCCGCGCCCACAACACCATGTTGCGCCGCTTTTACCTCAACAATGAACTGATTGAGGCCGGCCAATTCACTATCCGCGATACCGCCATCGATCTCGGCAAGATCAAGCTGCCCACCCTGTTTGTCTCCACCATCGACGATCATATCGCCCTTTGGCAAGGCACCTATCTGGGGATGCAGCGTCTGGGCGGCGATAAAACCTTTATCTTGGGCGAATCCGGCCATGTCGCCGGTATCGTTAATCCGCCCGGAGGCAAATACCACCACTACCTCGGTAGCGGCAGTGATGAGCTCAGCCCCGAGCAGTGGCTGCAGCAGACCGCCAAGCAAGAGGGTTCCTGGTGGCCAACCTGGATGCAATGGCTGGCCGAGCGCAATGTGCTGGATCCGGTCGATGCTCGCCCCCTCGACAGCAAGTTGGCTGATGCCCCGGGGGATTACGTCAAACAACGGTTAGCCTCAACCATGGAGGGTGCCGCATGAGTTTACTGGTCGGCCAGAGTGCCAGTATCACCAAAGTATTTGGCCGCGACGAGGTTAGCGCCTTTGCTGATCTCAGCGAGGATCGCAACCCGGTGCATCTGGATGCCAACTTCGCCGCGCAAACCCCATTCAAGCAGCCGATTGTCCACGGCATGTTGCTATCCAGTCTGCTTTCAGCCCTGTTGGGGCAACACCTACCGGGTGAGGGCACCATCTACCTTGGGCAAACCCTAAAGTTCGTCCGGCCGGTGTACGTCGGCGATGCGGTTACCGCCACGGTGACCGTCAGCGACATTCGCGACGACAAACCGGTGGTCACCCTAACCACTGAGGTGTTCGACAAGCACGGCAAGCCCTGCGTCCAAGGCGAAGCGGTAGTAAGAGTCTAGCGACCGGTTATCAGTTGTTAGCTGTCAGTTATTAGGGCGTGTTGACGTTTGGTGTTCATAATTTGGTCGAGGATAGCGGCTGTCAATCGAGGATTACGATTGAAGGCATAGTGGCTCTACGTCGAAATCGTATGACGAAGAGTGACAGCTGCTAGTCCGACCCTGCAAGGCGCCCCTTCGTGACCATCGAACAGTAAAATTAACCGACCAAGTTCAATTTGCTGTCAAAAGTGGCCAATAATGGGCGCAAAAATATTCGGCAAAGGTCAACACGCCCTAGTCAGAGCTATTAAGAGCCGTTTGCAGCAGTCGTAGCCGAGAACGGGTTCTCGGGAAAGAGCAGAGCTAGCCCTTGGCAATCGCCATCAACAAAAACGGAGAGCCATTGGGCTCTCCGTTTTTTATCGGCTTAGTTTATCGGCTTGGCGCTTTACTTGGCGCGCTTTGGCTTGATCGGTTTGGCCGGTTTGCCGTTCCAATTGCCTTGGCCACCTTTATTGGCATTTGCCTTGCCAGTAGCGGGTTTGGCGCCATAACCGCCCTTACCAGCCGCCGGTTTGCCTTGGCCCTGACCACTTTTACCGCCTTTGCCTGCGTACGCCGGCTTGCCACTGCCGGCAGCCACTTTGGCGGCGCGACGGGTGCCATCAAACTGCTGCAAACCGGTGTGCTTCGACAACGCCGGTTTACCACGACCTTGATAGCCTTGGCCACGACCACCTTGACCTTCCGCTGGCACCAAACAGTTGGGGCCGCTGCCGATCAGTTTGCCAAGACCGGCACTCTTTAGGCCTTCGCGTACCAATGGCCAACCCTCTGGATCGTGGTAGCGCAGAATCGCTTTATGGATCCGGCGTTCACGACCGCCTTTGGCCACCGGCACCTTGGTCTTGATCGACTGTTTGGTCACCTTATGCAGCGAATCAAACTCGGTGTGCCAAATGGTGGTGGCGTTGGCCAGTGGCGATGGGTAGAAGTTCTGCACCTGATCGAGCTTAAAGTCATTCTGCTTTAGCCAGATCGCCAGATTAGCCATATCCTTAATGGTGGTGCCTGGATGCGCCGAGATGAAGTACGGGATCAGGTACTGCTTCTTGCCCGCTTCTGCCGAGTACTTATCAAACAGCTTCTTAAACTGGTAATAGCTGCCCATCCCCGGTTTCAGCATCTTCGACAGCGGCCCCTCTTCGGTATGCTCTGGAGCGATCTTCAGATAGCCGCCAACGTGGTGAGTCGCCAACTCCTTCACATAGCGCGGATCTTCCACTGCCAAGTCGTAGCGCACACCAGAGGCGATAAAGATCTTTTTGATCCCCTCAACCTTACGGGCTTTGCGATACAGCTCGATGGTTGGGGTGTGGTCGGTGTCCATGTGGCCACAGATATCCGGGTAGATACAGCTGTAGCGGCGGCAGGTAGCCTCCGCTTTCGGGCTTTTACAGCGCAGCTGATACATGTTGGCGGTTGGTCCACCCAGATCGGAGATCACCCCAGTAAAGCCCGGCACCTTGGCTTTGATCTCTTCGATCTCTTGGATGATCGATTCATGGGATCGACTTTGGATGATCCGCCCCTCGTGCTCGGTGATCGAGCAGAATGAACAGCCGCCGTAACAGCCACGCATAATGTTGACCGAAGTCTTGATCATGTCGTACGCCGGGATCTTCTGACCGTCGTACTTCGGATGCGGCACCCGGGCGTAGGACAAGCCAAACACCCAATCCATCTCGTCGGTTTCCAGCGGGATCGCTGGCGGGTTCAGCCACACATGGCGATCACCATGACGCTGCATCAGCGCCCGTGCACAGCCTGGGTTGGTCTCTTGGTGGAAGACCCGCGATGAGTGGGCGTACAGCACCTTGTCGGCGCGCACCTGATCATAAGCGGGCAGCAAGATGTACTGCTTTTCCCATGGCTTAGGCTTGGCTGGTTGCACCTTAACCGCGGTTTCCACTGGGCTGTTGTCGAACTTACTGCCCAGTGAACACCCCATATCGTCGGCACCGTAAGGATTTGGGATCGGATCGATCTTACCCGGGGTGTCCAAGGTGGTGGAATCAAGCCCAGACCACTCCGGCAAGGCGTCTTTAGTTAAGAAGCCGGTGCCGCGAATGTCTTTGATGTCATTGATGTTCTCGCCCGCCGCTAAGCGGTGCGCCAGCTCGATGATCGGCCGTTCGGCGTTGCCGTAGATCAGCAGATCCGCCTTGGCATCGAACAGGATCGAGCGGCGGACTTTATCTTGCCAGTAATCATAATGGGCGATCCGGCGCAGACTGGCTTCGATCGAACCGATGGTCACCGGCACCCCTTTGTAGGCTTCTTTACAGCGCTGGGTGTAGACCATCACCGCCCGATCCGGGCGCTTACCGTGCACGTTGCCCGGAGTGTAGGCGTCGTCGTGACGCAGGCGGCGATCGGCGGTGTAGTGGTTGATCATCGAGTCCATGTTGCCGGCGCCAACCGCAAAAAACAGGTTCGGCTTGCCCAGCTTCATAAAGTCGTCTTTGCTGTGCCAATCCGGCTGATCGATGATCCCAACGCGGAACCCCTGCGCCTCCAACATGCGGCCGACGATCGCCATCCCAAACGACGGCAGATCGACGTAGGCATCACCGGTGATCACAATGATGTCGCAGCTATCCCAGCCCAGTTTCTGCATCTCTTTGCGACTGGTCGGCAGAAATGGCGCCGGCGCCTGTTGCCGATATTTGGGGTAGCTAAACAGCTTGTTTTTCGGGGTTTGGATCATCGATTCACCTCAGTAAAGCCCGCACTGGTGCCGCGGGAGGCGGGATTGTAGCAGAGCACCAAGCCATGTGCGACGGTCAAAAACCAATCAAATCCACAATAGAGTGTAAGCCCCAGCGCCGAACTTGGTCGGCAGTTGATGTGGCTAACGCCTTCGGTTACTGTGCGCGACCTGTTTTTATTTGGAAGCCCAACCCATGAGCCACATCGCCGGTTTTGACTTCGGTACCTCCAACTGCGCCGTCGGCATGATTGAACAAGGCCAACCGCAGCTGCTGCCACTGGCCGCCGACAGCCGTTATCTCTCCTCGACGGTGTACGCGCCACAACCGGAGATGATCGCCGCTTGGGTTGAGCAGCAACTGGCGCAGTCAGGTAACGTCGATGCCTATCGTCAGGCCCGCGCCACCAGCTTGGCCGCCAGCCGCTTTGCCTTAAAGGAAGCCCGCTTGGATGGCTACGGCGATCAACTGGCCTTTGGTGCCGAAGCACTGAAGCTGTACTTGGAAGATCCCGCCGACTGTTTCTATGTGCGCTCGCCGAAATCGTTTTTGGGGGCCAATGGCCTGCCGCAGCGTCAGCAAATTCAGTTTGAAGATATCGCCACCGCGATGATGAGCCACATCGCCACTCAGGTGCGCCAAAGTGGCCGTGGTGAGATGCGTAAAGTGGTGATTGGCCGTCCGGTCAACTTCCAAGGCTTTGATGCCGAAACCAGCAACCAACAGGCGATCGCGATCCTCAGCAATGCCGCTAAATTTGCTGGCTTTGAACAGGTTGAATTTCTGTATGAGCCGATGGCGGCGGGTCTGAGCTATCAGCAGCAACTGACCGAAGAACAGCTGGTGCTGGTGGTGGATATCGGCGGCGGTACCTCGGACGTGTCGATGCTGCAGATGGGCCCGGACTACCTTAATACTCGCGAGCACAGCTCGCTGGTGCACGGTTTTGCCGGTGAGCGGATTGGCGGTAACGATTTCGATATCGCCCTGAACTATCGCGGGTTGATGCCGGCTCTGGGACTGGGTAAAGAGTTAGCGCAGGGACGATCGATGCCGATCAAACCGTTCCTCAATGCCGCCAGCATCAACGTGCTGCCAGCACAAACCGAGTTCTACAGCTTGGATACCTTGGTGCAGCTGCGAGAATACGTGCGTCAGCCGGGACTGGAGATGCTAAACGGCCTAATCACCCTGCAGCGCGAGCGTCTGACTTACCGTCTTAGCGCCGATGCCGAACAGGCCAAAATTGCCCTCAGTCAGCAGGACAGCGCCACGGTGGATCTGAGCTACCTGTGGGAAGGCCTCAACAGCAACGTCAGCACCGACACCTTTGCCGAAGCCAGCGAACGTCTGCTTAACCGCATTGCCGCTCTGGCGGATAAGGTGATCGCCGATGCCGGCCGCCAGCCGGATCGGATCTTTATCACCGGCGGCAGCGCCAATTCACCATTGATCACCGGATTCCTGCGCCAACGCTATCAGGTGCCCTTGGTGGCCGGCGATAACTTCGGCAGTGTCACCAGCGGCCTCACCCTGTGGGCGCAGCGAATTTTTGCTTAAGCCTGAGCGCAAACAACAAGCCCCGAGACTAAAAGACTCGGGGCTTTTTCGCTCAGTAATTTCGTTTACCGGTGACAACACCAGGTGACCAGCGCCAGCAGCGGGAAACTGAGCAGTATCGCCATCAACAACCAACACCATAGCATCGCTTGGTACTCCTTGTGATCGCCGTTTCCGATAGCAAATTTTGAACCAGTAAAGCGGCGATATGCGCTCCTCTGGCCAATATCGCCCCATCAGTATCTGCTGTTTATGGCACTGAAACGCTGATCGACATCAATCAGTGAAACAGACGATGCTGATCAGTCAGCAACGTTAACGCCACATGAGCAATTAAGCAGACAACCAAGCTCAATGCGGCTAGCACCGGCATGCTGTAAAAAGTGGCAAAAATAACCCAGAGAAATTCCATTGCTTGCACTCCTTGCTAACAGAAAAATCGTTGGCATCAGAGTCAGTGGCACAGCAACTCAAATCGAGATTGGTCTAGCCAATTAACCCTGATTCACGAGCTCACTATGGCTCAGTCAGCAATGCTAAAGCATGATCTAGCTCGGCTTTTGAATTAATAATAGCGTTCTTGAATTGAATTTAAGTTAATGATTTTTCGAACTTAAATTGAAAAAAGTTGTTTTATCTTAATACTGTCATTGGCGCCCAACTGACTCACAAACTGGATTCACACCGACGCCAATGAGTCACCAAATCGCAAGCGCATATCGGCGCAATCTTGCGCTTGCGAGCTGATTTGTGGGAACAGAGCATACTGTTCAATGGTACCAACACGGCGAAATCCCAACTTTTGTAAAATATGGATGCTAGCAGCATGGGCATGATGCGGGTGAGTGCGCACCTCGCCAACACCACGCTGTTGCAACCAAAGCAGCGCATCAGCACAAGCTGCTAATACTATTCCCTGTCCGCGGTACCTTTGGGAGATACCAAAGTGAAGCTCGGCGTAGTCATCATGCAGTACAAAGGTCAACAAACCGATCACCTGATCATCACTGGGCAACGCAATCGCCAATGGCAACACCTTCGGAGTCGCCTGCTGATAAGCCAGTAAAGCTCGCGCAATCACCCCCTCGGTCTGCCGCACGTTACCGTGGCAGGGGCTGCTAAGATATTTAGCTGAACTGGAACAGCCTTTGTAGTTTGCAAACAAGGCCCTGGCATCATCTTGACGCAGCGGCCTGATCCGATAACTGGGGCGTTCAATCTGCATCACCAACTCCATTTGGCTGCGGAAAAACCTACGATAGCAGTTGTGCCAACTTAGCTAAAAACCGTTCGCGCACCTCGGTCATCAACTGGAACGACAGGTCATGCGCCAGCACCACTTCACCACGGCCGATGCTGCTGTCGCCCATCAGGTGGGTCATCTCATGCTTAAGCATGGCGTCGTCTACGTCCGCCACCTGTTGTTGCTCTGTTGCGGTTAAATCAGCTAAACCAAAGTGCTCAAAGATAAGATTTTGCAACTGCGCTTCGGCCGCCAAAAACTGGGGCATTTGGCTTTTGACTGGACGGGTCACATCCCCCATGTAGGCTTCGGAGCCATCATGCAGCAGACAAGCCAATTGCACTCGCAGGGAATAACCGCGAGCCTCGGCCTCTACCGCACAGGCGATGGAATGCTGGCCAACACTGTAAAAATGGCTGAAATGGCCATTGGCGCGACACAGCAACGACAAGCTGTGAGCGATATCGACCGGGGCGATCTCATCATCGCGGGGATCCAGCGGCCAAAACTGCACGCCGCTGTATGTACGAATAAATTTACCTTGTCTCATCCTAGCCTCCACTACTTCGAGCGCTGCAAACAACAACGCCGTGTGTCGCAACACACGGCGTCTTATACCAATTCGCTTGAGTAAATGGCCTATCTAGTGCGAAGGAGAAATCTCCTCAATCAAGGCACTCAACGCCACTGCTAGTGGCTCTACCAGTAAGTTGAGTAACGCAGAGTGAGGCGATTTAAACCAGCAATAGTGATCAGATATTTAAGTGAATTGGTATCAATTGCGTCGTAAGCAGAAGTTATCGGCTTCTGGTAGAGACCCTCACGCCCTATTCATGAGGTTATACGATGCGCGCCAAAGTCTACCCATACAGGTGTCAGCAAGCAATCAGTCGCTAGCCCGCTCTACCCCCACTTGCCAAAACTGCTGCGACAACTCCGCTTGTTTGGTCGCAAGCCGTGACATGTTTTGGCCTTTGTTCACCATCAATTCGGTCTCTTGCTGGTTCTGTTCGGCCATCTTATGCACCTCTTGCACGGCGTTAGAGATCTCTGCCGCCACCGTCTGTTGCTGCGACATCGCCGCCGCCGTGGCAATACTCATGGCATTGATGTGATCCAGCGCTTGGCGCAACTCGGCAAAGGCAGCATCCGCCTCGCTGGTTAACGAGACCGTGGCTTTGGCGGTGCTGGCGCCAGCACTCATCGCTTCACTAGCCTGGCGACTGGCCAGTTGAAACTGACTGATAATAGTTTCAATCTCTACCGTAGAATCGGCGGTGCGCTTGGCTAAGCTGCGCACTTCATCCGCTACCACCGCAAAGCCTCGACCCGATTCCCCCGCTCTGGCGGCTTCAATCGCGGCATTCAATGCCAGCAGGTTAGTTTGTTCGGTGATGGCGCGGATCACATCCAACACTTGCGCCACCGCCGCGCTGTCACGTTCAATGGTGGAGACCGCCGTGGCCAATTGCTCGACCTCGTCACTTAATGCCTCTATCGATTGGGTGACTTTGGCCAGCACCTCACTGCCCTTAGCAGCACTAGCTTGGCTCTGCTGCAATGCCGATGCTACGCTACCGGCATTGTTGGCCACTTCGGTGAAACTGACGCTCATCTCCTCTACCGCGGCGGCCGCCGTTGCGCTCTGGCCGCTGGCATTTTCCGCCAAAGCAAGGCTCGATTTAACCGTGTCACTTAATTGCTCGCTTAACTGATTTAACGACACCGCAGAATCGGCAACCCGCCCCATCACCCCTGTCATCTCTGAAGATAAGAAGGTCAGCGCCATCTCCAACTGGCCCAGTTCATCACGGCGGCCGGTATACACCGCGGTCGCTAACGGATCATCGATCACGGTGCGCGAACGCGCAACGAGTCCCATGAGTGGCTGTAACAGCCACGCCATGAGCGCGGCACTGAATAGCACCCCAGCCATCCCGCCCCACAACGGCAACCACGTATTGAGTAACATCGTGGCAAAAGCACCAATACTGGCGGCGGTAATTAAGCGGCCGCAAAAACCCAGCTTGGTGGGAGTTATCGCTCTGGGAGTTTTACCTTGGTTGATCGCCTGATAGAGTTTGTCGGCGCGTTCAACGTGTTGCGGCAATGGCCGCCGTCGCACCGATTGATATTCGTGGATCTGGCCATCTTCTTTGACCGGATTAACGTACGCATGCACCCAATAGTGATCGCCATTGGCACAGCGATTTTTGACGATGCCAATCCACGGCTTACCCTGCTGAATGGTCTGCCACATCATCCGAAATGCCAGTGCCGGCATATCGGGATGGCGAACGATATTGTGCGGTGAGCCTTGAAGTTCCTTTACTGAATAGCCACAGATTTCGGCAAAATCCGGGTTAGCAAACTTGATCACGCCATTCGGATCGGTGGTCGACAACAAGATCGCATCGGCAGGATACTCACGTTGTTGCGGGGTGACGGAGTGCGCTTGCTGCATCAGAAGGACTCTTAAATTTGGTTCGATTAGTATGCCAATTTAGCTTAATTTTCAGGTCTATTTTGCTATTCAGATCAGTTTCTTGCTGTCGTGCGCAAACTGAATTCGCAAGCGCCCAACAAGCTATCAGTTAGGCACTTAAGTGCAACTTAACTAAAGCGAGGGGCGCACCCCCAGCGCGTGGCAAATGGCATACGACAATTCGGCACGATTAAGGGTGTAAAAGTGAAAATCCGACACCCCCTCTTTGGCTAACACCTTGGTCATCTCGATCGCCACATTCGCCCCCACCAGTTGCCGAGTGGCGGCGTCATTCTCTAGGCCATCAAACAGATGATGCAGCCAGTTAGGCACCCGGATCTTGGCAAAATCGGCAAACTTCAGCAGTTGCTGATAATTGGTCACCGGCAGGATCCCTGGAACGATCTCAGCATCGATCCCCGCCGCCGCACAGCGATCGCGAAACCGCAGGTAGGATTCAACGTCAAAGAAGAACTGGGTAATGGCACGACTGGCACCGGCGTCAACTTTGCGTTTTAAGTTGAGTAGATCCGCCTGCGCGCTGCGGGCTTCCGGATGCACTTCCGGATAGGCCGCCACCGAAATCTCAAAGTCGTGCTCAGATTTCAGCAGCGCCACCAGATCGCTGGCGTAGCGATTGGGATTGGGCTGACCGGCTGGAACATCACCGCGCAGGGCGACGATATGACGTACCCCTTGTTGCCAATACTGCCGAGCCAACTGCCGCAGTTCCTCATCACTGGCATCCACCAAAGTCAGATGCGGCGCGGCTTGCAGCTCGGTTTCTTGGTGAATGCGCTCAATGACCTTGTGGGTGCGATCCCGTACCCCAGAGTTGGCCCCGTAGGTCACCGACACAAACGATGGCTTCAACGGCGACAAGCGTTCGATCGATTGCCACAGGGTTTGCTCCATCGTCTCCGAATTCGGTGGGAAGAATTCAAACGAGACATTAATATCCCGCAGGCTACACAGCCCTTCATTTAAGGCTTCGATCTGTTGCGCATGGTGAAACGACATAACTTCCCCTCAGGCCGCTAAGCGGCGGCAAATTGCGACTAAATCCGACTGCACCGCCGCGGCGGTCACCTCGCGCCCTGCTCCGGGGCCTTGGATCACCAAACCATTGGGGTAGTTGCGGGTACGCAGCACAAATTGATTGTCCCCCGCCGGCAGGGTGGCCAATGAGGAGTCCTGCGGCAGCGCCTGCAACGACACCGACGCTTGAATCTGCCCATCGCTGACCGTCAGCTCAGCAACATAACGAATGCACTGCTGACGCTGCTGCGCCTCAGACAACGCTTGCGCCAAGGGTTGATCCAATTGGCTCAGCTCACTCAGGCATTGTGGCAGCGGCAAGGCCGCCAACGCCGGAGGCACCAACGACTGCAGCTCGATATCGCTCAGTTCCAGCGGCAATCCCAGCTCCCGCGCCAAAATCAGCAATTTACGCTGCATATCCACCCCGCCGAGATCATCCCGTGGATCCGGTTCGGTAATGCCTTGCTGACGAGCTTGCTCGACCAGCTGCGAGAACGGTTGCGCGCCATCAAAGTGGGCAAACAGCCAACTTAAGGTGCCGGAGAAGATCCCACTGATCGCTTCGATCTGATCGCCGCTGCGGCGCAGATCATCGATCGCGTAAAACACCGGCAAACCGGCGCCCACAGTGGCGTTATAACGCCATTGCGACTGCTGTTGTTGCTGCAGTTGCTGATAAGTCGCCAATGCCCCAGAGCCGGCTTGTTTATTGGCGCTCACCAGATGGATGCCGGCCTCAAGCAACTCAGGATAATGTGCCGCAAAGCCATCACTGGCGGTCAGATCCAATAGGATCAGCGGCTGTGGCAATTGCTGTAGCTGTTGTAGCAGCTGGTTAAACTGATAGCGTTGCGCCTGATCAGCAAAACCTTGCTGCCAGTTATCTGTGACGATCCCCTGTGGTGCCAGCCACGCCTGCTGCTGGCCTAAGATCGCCACCACTTCAAGATCCACCGCCAGCTGCTCGGCTAAGATCCGTTGCTGCGCGGGAAATTGAGTAAGCCAAGCGCCGCCAATGTTGCCTTTGCCGACCACCACCACGCCGATCGACTGGCGATCGCCGCCGCAACGACCATGCAGTTGCGCCGTCACCGCTGCCACCTGCTCACAGGGCAGCAAACTGACCAGCGCCAAGGATTGCTGTTGCAGTGGCCAGGCGCTGTCGGGCAGATGCTGGCTAACGTGCTGTGCTTGCGCTGCCAGCCCCTCGCCGACCAACGCCACCAAGCCGAAATCGTGACGCAGCGTCAGCGGCTGCAAGAAATGGTGTTCCAGCGCCTCCAGCGCTAACAGGCTGTGCTCTTCGGTCAACACCAAGGCTTGCTGCTGCGGATAGCACGCCAATACCGTTAAGCCAATTTCGCTCAACAGCTGCTCCGCCAACTCCACTTGCTGTGGACATTGCAGTACCGCAACGCGATCGATGCTGGTAACGATCGGCTTACTGGCCACCGCCCCCGTCACCACCGTGGTATGCGGTTGCAGCGGCGCAAAGCTGGAACGCAGGCTTAATTGCACCGCCGCCGAACCGTCGCCCTTGAGAGGCTCTAGCGTGCGCGGGTGCAACACCGGTGAACCAAGCTGCGCTAACCGTTCCGCCACCGCCAGCGACAATGTCGGCAGCAGCTGCGCCTGCGGCAGTTGATTGGGATCGCCATCGTAGATCCCCGCCACATCACTCCAGATGGTACAGCGCTGCGCCCCAGCAATGGCCGCGATCGCCGTCGCCGAATAATCCGAGCCATTGCGGCCCAACAGCTGCAACTGGCCGCTGTTATTGCAGGCGATAAAACCGGTGATCACCAACCGCTGCTGCGGATATTGGCGCTGCAGCGTCGCCAATCGTTGTCGGCTCGAACGCTGATCCGGGCGATTAAGCAGATCGACCTCAAGCAATTGATCGGCGTCGATCGCTGTCGCCGCCGCGGCAAACTGCCGCAATAACGCCGCCAATAACCGGGCTGACCATCGCTCGCCAAGGGCGATCAGCGCCGCTTGGCTGCCGCAATTATCGCTGCCGGTTAGCTGATTCACCTGCGCCAGTTGTTGCGCCAACCAGTCACAATCCAGCTGCAGTTGCAGTGATAAGCCATCGGCTTCGACGATCAGTAATTGCTGGATCAGCTGTTGTTGAAATTGCTGCAACTGCGCTAATGGCTCAGCCACGAAGCCACCGCTGCGAGCCACCCGGCGCAAGCGCAATAGTCGGTTGGTGGTATCGCCAGCGGCGGAAACCACCACCAGATCATCGGCTTCACTGTGATCGAGGAGGATCTGCGCAACCCGCCGATAGCCATCGGCATCCGCGAGGCTAGAACCGCCAAATTTATGCAGGCTGAGACTCATCGGCGGCCTCCTTAGTTAGCAGGGCCACCGCATCCAAGGCGTGGCGTAGATCGTTCAATAGATCCTGCGGATCTTCGATCCCCACCGATAAGCGGATCAGGCTATCGCTGATCCCCGCCACTTGGCGTGCTTCCGCGCTCATCGCCGCGTGGGTCATGGTCGCTGGATGCGCCACCAACGATTCCACCCCACCCAAGCTCTCCGCCAAGGAAAACAGCGTCAGCTGCGATAACAAGGCGCGTACCTCGGCTTCGCCACCATGCAGTTCAAAGCTGAGCATCGCCCCAGGACCCTGCTGCTGCGCTTGCGCTAACTGATGCTGCGGATGGCTGGCCAAGCCCGGGTAATTCACCCGCCGTACCTGCGGATGTTCATTCAGCAGCTGCGCGACCGCTTCGGCGTTACTTTGGTGCTGTTTAATCCGCAGTGGCAAGGTACGCAGGCCGCGCAAGGTAAGAAAAGAGTCGAACGGCGCGCCGGTGATCCCAAGGCAGTTAGCCCACCAAGCCAGTTGTTCGGTTAGCTCAACGCTGTTGGCGATCACCGCGCCGCCAACCACATCGGAATGGCCATTGATGTATTTGGTGGTGCTGTGCACCACGATATCGGCGCCGAGGCTCAGCGGCTGTTGCAGCACCGGTGATAAAAAGGTGTTATCGGCCACCACCAACGCGCCGACCTGATGCGCTTCGGCGGCAACCTTGGCGACATCCACCAGTCGCAGCAGCGGATTAGAAGGGGTTTCCAGCCACACCAACTTAGGCCGTTGTGCCAGCGCCTCGGCCAGTGCGGTTTGATCGTTTTGATCGACCACCAGCAGCTCAAACGCGCCCTTATCCGCCAGCGAGGTAAACAACCGATAGCTACCGCCATAACAGTCGTGCGGCACCAGCAGTTTGTCACCGGGGCGCAGCAACGCGGTACAGAGGGTGATTGCCGCCATGCCGGTGGCGGTGATCACCGCGCCGGCGCCGCCTTCCAATTGCGCTAGGGCGTCGGCCAGCGCGGTACGAGTTGGATTGCCGCTGCGGGCGTAATCGTACTGACGCGGCTGACCAAACTCAGCAAAGGTGTAGTTACTGGATAGATAGATCGGTGCTACCACCGCTCCATATTGGCTATCACTGTCGATCCCTTCCCGGGCGGCGATGGTGGCAGATTGACGCTGACTCATGACGAACTTCCCTTGGCTACAACTGACTATTAATTCACCGTAGCGCACAAGCAAGAAAGGCGTCAAGACGTTTAGCCGTCTAAACGTATAAGTATCAAGATGGCAATCATTTGACCTTTTTATCGATGCCGTTAAAATCTGCCCATTAACAGTATTTCTAGGTGATTCGATGACTATCGAGTGGAACGGCGACTACATCAGCCCATACGCAGAGCACGGCAAAAAAAATGAGCAGGTGAAAAAGATCACCGTCTCTATCCCATTAAAAGTGCTAAAGATCCTGACCGACGAACGCACCCGTCGTCAGGTGAATAATCTGCGCCACGCCACCAACAGCGAGCTGCTGTGCGAAGCCTTCCTCCACGCCTACACCGGCCAGCCACTGCCAGAAGACAACGATCTGCGCAAAGACAAGCCGGATGCGATCCCAGCCAACGCCCGCGAAGTGATGACTGAACTGGGGATCAACTGGGAAAACCTCGACGACTGATCGAGAACGTTTCTGACACTCATAAAAAATCCGCCGTAATTCGGCGGATTTTTTGTTGTTAACTGCGCTGCGATCCCAGCAGTAGTGCCAGTTCCGCGGCGTTCGCTACCGCCATCTTGGCGAACAGATTACGCCGATGGATCTCCACCGTCCGCTGCGCCAGATGCAGTTCAGCGCAGATCACCTTATTGGCTTTGCCCGCCACCACCAGCGGCAGCAGTTGCGCTTCCCGTTCGGTCAGCAGCGCCAATTTTTGCTGCAACGCCTGCTGCTGGAGGTGTTGCTGGGCATGGGTTTGTGCCCACTGCTGCGCCGCGGCGATCGCCGTTAACAGCCGCGCCGGTGCCACCGGTTTTTCCAGAAAGTCCAACGCCCCAGCTTGCAGGGCTTGCACCGCTTTCGGTACCGAGCCATAGCCGGTAAGAAAAATCAGCCCCAAGCTTGGATGCAGCTGCCGCAACTGCTGTTGTAGCTCGAGCCCATCCAGCTGCGGCATATTAATGTCCAGCACCGCCACTCCGACCGCCTGCGGCGGCAGCGCCGCTAACAAACTGGCGCCATCGCTGAAGCTTTGACTGTCGATCCCCTCTGCCGCCAGCATCCAACTTAACGACTCCAGCAGATCTGGCTCGTCATCAACCAAATACACCATCATTGGTTTGTCCCCTGCAGTGGCAGATTCAATTCAATCCGCAGCCCTTGTTCTAAGGCGATCGCGCTGATCTGACCTTGGTGTTGATCGATAATCCGCTTACAGATCATCATCCCTAATCCGAGCCCCTGCGCTTTGCTGCTACCAAACGGCTGGAACAGCCGCGCTAACGCCTCTGGCGTCAAACCATGGCCGTTATCGGCAACACTCAGATGAAGTCGCCCCTGCTGCTGCCACAGCCTTAGACTGATCAATCGCTGCGCTGGCGCCATCTCGGCCATGGCATCAATGGCGTTGCGCAGCAAGTTCACCAACACCTGCTGCAACAGCAGCGGATCGCCAACGATCGTCAGCGGCTCGGTGAGCTGATTGGCCAACTGACAACGGCATTGATGCCGTTTCAGATCCGCCACCATCAGCTCCAAGGTTTCCAGCACCAGCTCTTGCGGTTGCAACGGCCGATGGCTGCCGCGCTGCGCGGCAAAGTGACGGAATTTGTGGATCAACTGACTGGCTTTGTCGCTTTGACTGGCGATCCGCGCCAAACCCTGATCGAGCTGCTGCTGATTGCCCCGCTGCAGCTGACTGCGACAGCCCTGCACTAAATAACCGATGCTGGTCAGCGGTTGGCTTAATTCATGAGCCATCCCCGCCGCCATCTCGCCGGTCAGCAGCACTCGCTGCGCTTGATAAAACGCCTGTTGCTGCTCTTGCAGGCGCGCTTGGGTCTGCTGATGCTCGGCCATCTCATCGCGCAACTGCTTGGTACGCTTGGCTACCTGCGCCTGCACTCGGCGATGATGCAGGTAACCCAAAAACAGGATCAAGGCCGCCAGCAGCAGCCACGGCAACAGCCGCCAAAATAGCGTGCGCCAATCCGGCGCAAACGGCCATTGCTGAGTTTCTCGCAGCAGTTGATAAACCGCCCGATCGTCTACCGGCACCGTCCACTGACTGTATTGCCCCTGCTGTGACGCCCGCTGCTGCTTGTCTAGCTGCAACAATGCCCGCACCACCACGGTGGCGTCCTCATTAGGAACATGCCCCAGTTTCGACAGCATAAAATAGGGATACAGCCGCGAACTGACGCCACAGGGAAAGCCTGCCGGTCGCTGATCTAGCAGCACCTGCAACTGCTCGCTGCCGCTAACGCCTTGTTGCTGCATGCTCTCCAACAAACAGCTGGGCAAGATCGCCACGTCGGCATCCCCCGCCAACAGCAACTTCAGCAATTGCCGCTGCGGCGTGCCGACAAACTGCAACTGCTTAAAGAACTGCATCGGCTCGGCACCACGCTGGCTCAGCTCCGGCCACAGGGCGATGTAACCGCCGAACGCTTGTGGTGATACCGACACCGCCCGCAGCGATCGCAGCTGTTGCCAATCGTCGATCGGCCGATCACGGCGGCCAACCAAGGCCGAACCGATCGCTTGCTGCGCCGAGGCCGACCACAACGGTCTGGCGGTCAGTAGTTGGCTAGCACCGAAACGCTCTTTGTACTGCACCGATTTGACTGAGTTTTGAATGACGAAATCGATCTCACCCGCTTCCAGTCGCCGCTCCAACTCCGGCAGTGGCAACGCCAGCAACTGAAACTGCAGCGCGCCGCTGTGCTGGTTGAGGTGATCAATGGTCGCTTGCCAGCGCTGCTGTACCTGCTGTGGATGGTCGAACGCCGCCACGCCGACGGTGTAGTCCGCCGCCAGCACATTAAACGGCAACAGCATGGCCATCAGCAGCATCGTCAGCCAGCGCATTGGGAGGCTCATAAGTAACGTTCGACTCCACTGGAGAGCAACTGTTCACCGCGCTCATTTAAGGTCCAGATCGCCTCAACGTGAGACAGTGATTCCACCAAGGCGTGCGCCTCCAGTAATGGCAGTAAAAACAGGGTGGTCGACAGCGCATCGGCGTCTTGATGGCGATCGTTTAAGATCACCGATACCGACACCAGCCCTTGCTTCGGGGCGGCGCTGCGCGGATCGATGATGTGATGATACTCGACCCCATCCACTTCGAAATACTTTAGATAGTTGCCGCTAGAAACCACCGTTAGATCGTGACCACGGATGATCTGCTGATAGATCCCCTCGACGCTGTCACAACCGAAATTTTCATAATTGGATTTTTTGCAAAGCGGATCTTCAATAGCAACCGTGAACGGCCGCGCGGCCGGATGCTGCCCCAGATGACGTACGTTGCCACCGGCGTTGATCACCACATTGCGGGCACCGCCGGCTTGCAGTTGCTCCAGCACCCGCTCCACCATCCAGCCTTTGGCAATACCGCCGAGATCCAAGCTCATCCCCGCGGCTAGGCGAATGGTATTGGCGTCACGATCCAGTGCGATCTGGCTGATGTCGATCCGCTTGGCTGCTGCCGCCAGCGCCGCGGCATCAGGCAACTGACATAGCTCGCCGCGCTCACAGGCAAAACGTTGCTGACGCCACAACTGCACTAACGGCCCCATGGCGATATTGAAATGGCCAGAGGAACGCTCCGCCCAGTCGATCCCTTCAGCGATCAACGCCGTCAATTGCGGATCAATCTGATGCAGCGCGGTCGGATCGTTGTTGATCGATTTAATGTTCACCACACCATCGTAGGTATCGTAATCCGACGCCAGCTTATGGATCTGTTCGATGCTATCGAGGCTTTGGCACAGCAGCGCTTCGCCATCGGCCAAGGGATCGTACAACCGAATTGAGATCGAGGTGCCGAAGTAGTTGAGGGTGGTCAGCTCCAGATAATCGGTATGCTGCGCCAGCATCCCCCGCTGCTGGCAACGGCTTAGCGCCTCCGCCGACGGCTGCACCCACTGATCCACCACCGCATCATTGGCCTGCAACGGCGTGGTGAGCAATGGCAACAACAGCAGTGCCAGTAACGATTTTCCCCAGCTTTTCATGGTGATTTTTTACCTGTATTCGAAACTCGCCAATATGTGACCAGATCTGCAGTTTCGGCACCATTGCGGAAAACCACTAATGGCAGCGGCAAAGCCGCTATTTAAGCTGCTTGCATAACCACTTATGTAGCCCAAGGTGATCTTATGCATCCTCTGAAAATGACTCTGTTAAGCGGCGCCATCGTCGCTCTGTTAAGCGGCTGTGCCGCCACCGCCCCAGCAGGCAAGTACGTTGATGGCAGCCATCAGGTATCCGGCAAAGGCAAGAAAAGCGAAATCGTCCTGCAGGTCGAGGTCGCCAACGGCAACATTCAATCGATCCGTACCGTTTCCCACAAAGAGACCGAGTCGCTGTTTCTGAACGCCGAGCGGCTGCTGCCGCAGGTGGTAAGCAACAACGGTCACGAAGGGATCGATGCGGTTTCTGGCGCGACTCAGTCCTCTAACGGGATCTTGAGCGCCATCAACAAATTGCCACGCACCGATGGCAGCACCCCAGAATACGTTACCGTTGGCCCGAAAGCCGATGGCGACAAAGCCCCATTCAAACTGAAATGGTCGATCCAGCCACAGCTGGGTCTGCTGAAGGGCGACTACTACTACCAAGAAGCGCGCTTCCGTCAGGGCCATATGGGCTCAATGGCGGTGGTGGTTGACAGCAACAACCCGCAAGACGTGATTTTCGCCGAATTTAACGAATCTGGCCGCCCGAACTACTACACCCGTCTGTATCAAGACGTGCCAAAGCGGATGTCCGAGTACAACTTCTCGATGGGCACCAAGAAAGGCACCGCTTGGGTGCAATCGTCGCTGACCATGGAACAGCTGATGATCGAAGAGGACAAGCTGACCTTCACCCCAAACCCGAACTGGGATAAGAGCAAGCTCAACAAGCTGAACGAGCCAAACCGCCTGAAATACAGCGATCTGGATATCGTCGCCGGCGCCTCTAACTCCATCCAGCAGTCGATGGTGCCGCTGACGGCCAAGATCCACCAGCAGCTGAACAGCACCGGCACCACCCTTAAGTTCTACCAGCACGCCGAAAAGCTGCTGGACAGCAAGGGCAAGTGGACTGGGGTAACCGCCATGCTGCGCTTTGTGGTGGACAGCAACAGCCAGCAGATCACCAAGGTTTACTACGATGAGATCTTCGCCGACGAACAGCGTCAGATCGCCGATGCCTCGTTGAAGAAGTTCTACCGTCAATCCAAGTACCAATCGATCAACTACGAAGAGCCTGCGCGCATTGGCTTCAACGTAATGTTTGATGCTCTGAATGAGCATGTGGTCGGCGGCGGCTCGATGTTCGACATCAAGGATCTGCCAGCCACCGGCGACAGCGGCAGCTACGCTCAAACCGGCTTCACCAAGTACTCCACCTCGTGGGATCACTACCTGAAGCAAGCAGGGATCCTGCACGATCAGATGGTTGCCGACGGCGTCATCAAAGCGCAGCGTTAATCATCATTAGGGCGTGTTGACGTTTGGTGTTGAGAATTTGGTCGAGGATAGCGGCTGTCAATCGAGGATTGCGATTGAAGGCATAGTGGCTCTACGTCGAAATCGTATGACGAAGAGTGACAGCCGCTAGTCCGACCCCACAAGGCGCCCTTCAGGGACGCTCGAACACTCAAATTGACTGAACAAACTCATTTGCTGCTCGACACAGCCCAAATGGGCGCAAAAATATATAGCAAGGGTCAACACGCCCTAGCTACTTCCCCACTCACCGCGCCTGTCGTTCCCCGACAGGCGCGGTTGTTTTAGCGGGCCAGATCCCATTTTGACAACGGCAACTGGCCGTTACCGGCACCAATTGCCACCATCACGGTCAATCAGCTAAACCCCATTCATTTTCCAAGGAACTCTCGATGTTACGCCCAAGCGCCGTGGCGCTGGCTCTGTTGGCCAGCAGCTTTTCCGTGAACGCCATGTCATTGATTGGCATGAAGCCGATGCCAGCCCCAGGCGCCCCACTGGGTTACTTGGTGCATAACCCCCACGAAAACGCGCCACTGACCGCGCTGGTGACCCTTGATGGCCATCAGATCAGCGACGTCAGCGTGACCGTGCACGCCAAAGAGGGCGGCGTTCCGATCAGCTATCCAGTCAGTGATATCCGAGTAATGGATGAGGGCGGCGTGCCGATCTTCGGCCTCTACCCTAACTACATGAACACCTTCACCGTCCGCTGGAGTGAAAACGGCGAACAGAAAAGCCACGACTACCAAATGCTGACGCCACAGGTGGATCTGGGCTACGCCGAAAACCAGTGGGCCCATGCACCGATCATCGAACCGGTACAGGTGGATGAGGACTTTAAAGACCGGCTGTATTTCATCAGTTGGACCAAGAACGACGGCAAAGTGGGGCAATTGACCCACAACAATCCCGGCGCCCACGGCGCGTTCTCTTGGGATGGCGTGCCGGGATTTATGATCATCGACACCGCCGGTGACATTCGTTGGACCCTAAACCCGTATACCACCCATGACTCCAAGTCCTATGAAGACGCCGGTTACGCCATGGGCATGAACGTCACCGACAAGGGCAATATGGTGTGGGTGCAGGGCCAAGGCTGGAAACACATGACCCTGATGGGACGGATGATCGCCAACCACAGCCTGCCGGGGGACTTTATCGATGCTTCCCATGAAGGGATCCAGGTGGAAAACGGCAACGTCATGATCCGCGCTGCCCGTAAGAACTACCGTCTGCCGGATGGCCGCATGGTTAACACCGTGCGCGATCAGATCATCGAAGTGGATATGAACGGTCAGTTGGTGGATTACTGGGATCTTAATCAGATCCTTGATCCAATGCGCGACGCGGCATTGCTGTCGCTGGATGCCGGCGCCGTTTGTCTGAACATCGACGCCAAGAAAGCCGGCCATCAGACCACCGCCGAAGACCTAGCCAATGCGCCAATGGGGGACATTCATGGGGTTGAGCCGGGTCGCAACTGGGCTCACATCAACTCGATCGATTACGATCCGGTGGATGATTCGATCATCATCTCTTCCCGTCACCAATCGGCGGTGATCAAGATTGGTCGTGACAAGCAAGTGAAGTGGATCCTCTCGGCGGCCGCCGGTTGGAAGCCAGAATTCCAAGCCAAGTTGCTGCAGCCGATCACGGCCGATGGCACTGAGATTAGCTGTACCGTTAAAGGCGACTGTAACGATCCCGATTTCGAATACAGCTGGACTTCGCACACCGCCTATAAGGTCGATGAGAAAGGCACCTGGACAGTATTTGATAACGGCGACGGCCGTAACCTAACCCAGCCATTCTTTGCCCAAGAGAAGTATTCTCGTTCGGTGGAATATAAGATCGATGAACAGGCGATGACGGTGCAGCAGATCTGGGCTTACGGTAAGGATGAGTTGCAGTACGCCGGTTACTCGCCGGTGACCTCGATCACCAAGTACCAAGCCGATAAAGACTCGATGCTCAGCTACTTCGCGTCTGCCGGCCTATTTGGCATTGGCGGCGGCTACGGCAACCTCAAGATGGACGAGACCACCGGTAAGGTGAAATCGATTCTGACCGAGCACCGCTACGGCGAGCAGCAGCCAGCGGTCCGGATCAACATCGACAGCCATCAGTTGTTTGCCACCGGTTATCGAGCGCAGGTGATTAACGTGGCGGAGATGATGAAGTAGTTTCCGCAACCCCCAAAAAGAGGACGCCCAGCGTCCTCTTTGCAATTAGTAGCGAAATAAGTCAAAACCAACCACCGCCGATTGTTTACTGCGCTTTCCTTATCCCAACGCAAAGACGGCAACTAACCATCTGTTATTTTTTCGTTATCAGTAATGCCGCTGAGCAAATTAGGGCAATCACACTACACTTGGTGCGATCGCCATTGATTACGCTCAGTGCGGTTTGTTGACGGGGCGCTACCGCCAAAGTCATAGATAAGGAGATGTATGATGAAACGTTCTATTGTCGCATTGTCGCTGCTGACAGCACTGTCTGTACCAGCGGTCGCCGATGACCATCAGCCTTGGTATCTCGGTTTCGGTCTGGGAATGAGTGATTGGCAGGGGGTCTGCCCCGACAACGGTGACTGTGATGATGAAGATTTCGCCTTCGATATTTTCGGCGGCTACCGTTTTAACGATGTCGTTGGCGTAGAGCTGGGTTATTTCGATCTCGGTGAAACCGATTGGCGCGACACTCTCAACCAAACGCGAAGCCACCAAGCCAAAGGGGCGCGTTTGGGGCTGGTTGGGTTGCTGCCATTAAACGATGAATTTTCGCTGGCCGCCGAATTAGGGGTCAATTATTACGATGCCGACATCAAACTTCAGCGAGTGAGTGGCAGCGACAGCGATAACGATAACGGCTTTCAGCCCTACATCGGCGCCGGTTTTAACTACGCTATTAACCAAGCGTTTGAGGTCGGTTTCCGCTGGCGCCATTTCCGCGAAATGGAAACCAATGACGCCCAATTTAACCGCACCAGCACCCACTACTGGGGGCTTAACTTCAGCTACCACTTCGGCCGAGCTCCAGCACCGGTCATCGCCCCTGAACCAGAGCCGGTTATCGAAGAGGTGATCATCGTCGAACAAGTGGTAGAGCAAGTAGTCGAGGTCGCCCCGTCAACGGTGCTGTACTTTGATACCAACTCGGCAGAGGTCAGCGGTGCCGAGCTACAGAAATTGACCGATATTGGCCGCTACATGAACGCCTACCCGCAAGTACGCGCCGAATTGGTGGGTCATACCGATGCCTCTGGCAACCCCGAATACAATCGAATTTTGGGTGAGAAGCGGGCTCGTGCAGTGCAACAAGAGCTGCTGATCCAACACGGTATAAGCGCCGATCGGGTGGTGATCGAGTCCACCGGCGAGCAAGGCGCAACCGCCCAGCGCAGCCGCAACGAGCGCCGAGTAACCGTTAATCTGTTCGAGATGGAGTAACGCGCTTCTAGCTTCTAGATGGTAACGCTGTTCGCGCTTCCTGATCTCAAGGCATTAAAAAAGGCACCCTAGGGTGCCTTTTTCGTCATTTCGACAAAGACCAATTACTTGGACTTCAGAGCGCCAAAACGAGACTTGAACTTCTCTACGCGACCGCCGGTAGAAGTTTGCTTCTGCTTACCGGTGTAGAAAGGGTGACACTCGGAACATACGTCCAGGTGCAGATCTTTAGCTACGGTAGAACGGGTGTTGATAACGTTGCCGCAAGAGCAGTTAGCAGTGATAGCAACGTATTCTGGGTGGATACCGTTTTTCATGGAAAAACCTCAATCAAAGGCCGTGTCGCTATCCGATTCAAAGCCGGACACCACACGTATGGTTTACAAATAGGTTCAGGGCGCAGGATTCTATAGTAAAGCCCGGTTCAGAGCAATCATCGCTGGCGATTTTCTGCGCGTTAGCCGCCAGTAGAGAATCGGCTGCACAAACCACCAGCAAAGCTCATGCTAGGATAGCTGCAATTCTCCTGCCTACGGTATTGTTTGTGTTTATTCAGGTTGCCCTGCCGGTGCCGCTGTCGCGGCTATTTTCCTATCTGCCTATCGCAGGCGAGCCACTGCCGCAACCAGGCTGTCGAGTGCTGGTGCCGTTTGGTCAAAAACAGCAAGTGGGCATCGTGGTAAACATCAGCGACCACAGTGACGTAACTGCAGATAAACTCAAACCGGTAATCGCGCAACTCGACGCCCAACCGCTGTTTAGCCCACTGCTGTGGAAGCTGGCCAATACCGCCGCCCGCTACTATTTCGCGCCGCTGGGCATGGTGCTACCGCAACTGCTACCGGTCAAACTGCGCAAGGGCGATTCCGCCGAGCCAGAACCACAAACCTTCTGGCGCTTAACTGAGGCGGGGCAGCAAGTCGATGCCAACGACTTTAAACGTGCCAAACAGCAAGCCCGCTGGCTGGCTCAACTAAAACGTACGCCATTGTTAGCCGACAGCGATATCGCCGGGCTGGAACTGCCGCGCACACCGATCAAAGCGCTGCAGCAAAAGGGCTTGATTGAATCGCTTGAGCAACAGCCGCTGCTGGCCAACGACTGGCCGCTGGATTGGCACACCGACGACGACATTCCGACCCTCAATAAAGAGCAAGCGATCGCGGTGAGCGCCATCAACCACGCCGAGGGCTTTAACTGTTTCCTACTGGATGGGGTTACCGGCTCCGGTAAGACCGAGGTCTACCTAACGGTGATCGACAAAGTGCTGCGCCAAGGCAAAAGCGTGTTGGTGCTGGTGCCGGAAATTGGCTTAACCCCACAAACCATCAGCCGTTTCCAAAAACGCTTTCCGCTACCGATGGTGGTACTGCACAGCGCCGTCAACGACAACCAGCGCTTGGCTGCATGGCAACAAGCCCGCGCCGGTGGTGCCGCAGTGGTGCTTGGCACCCGTTCAGCGCTGTTTAGTGAAATGCCAACACTGGGGATGATCATCATCGATGAGGAGCACGACTCCAGCTTTAAGCAGCAGGAGGGCTTTCGCTATCACGGCCGTGACTTGGCGGTGATGCGGGCGCAGCTACACAACATTCCAATCATTCTTGGCAGTGCCACCCCCTCGCTGGAAACCCTTGCTAACGTCCAGCGTGGTCGCTACCGCCACCTGCAACTGAGTAAACGCGCCGGTTTAGGCCGTCCAGTTAAACAGCTGCTGCAAGACATTCGCACCGCCCATCTGGATGCCGGGATGTCGCCGGCGATGATCGAGCGGCTGCGGCATCACCTTGATGCCGGCAATCAGGTGATGCTGTTTCTTAATCGGCGCGGCTTTGCCCCCGCGCTGCTGTGCCACGAATGCGGCCACCTGCATGAATGCCAAAGCTGCGACGCCTTTTACACCGTCCATCAGTCCGCCAACATGGTGCAGTGCCATCATTGTGGCTCGATGCGTGGCATTCCGCGCCAGTGCCCCGATTGTGGCTCAACTCAATTGTTCACCCGCGGTGTCGGCACCGAACAGCTAGAGCAAGCGTTAGAGCGCTTATTCCCGGAATATAAAGCGGTACGGATCGATCGCGACAGCACCAGCCGTAAAGGCAGTCTTGATGCCAAGCTCGAACAGATCCGTCGCGGCGAAGTGCAGATCTTGGTCGGCACCCAGATGCTGGCCAAAGGTCACCACTTCCCCGACGTCACCTTTGTCGGTTTGATTGATGTCGACTCGGCGCTGTTCTCCGCCGATTTTCGTGCTGCTGAACGCTTAGCCCAGTTGTACATTCAGGTGGCCGGCCGCGCTGGCCGTGCCAGCAAAGCGGGCGAGGTGATGCTGCAAACCCATCAACCGGAACATCCGCTGCTGCACCAGCTGATGGCCTCCGGCTACCCCGGTTTTGCCGAAGATGCTCTAACCGAGCGCCAACAAGCGCAGTTGCCGCCCTATTGGCAGTTAGCGGTGCTGCGCGCTGAGTCCAACTACCCGGAACAAGCCAAAGGCTTTTTAGTGCAGGCCAAAGGGCTACTGAATGGTCTTAAGGAGCAGTTACAACTGCAGGTACAGATGATTGGACCGATGCCATCGCCGCTGGAGCGCAAATCCGGTCGTTTTCGCTTTCAAGCGCTGCTACTTGCACCCAGTAGGCCAGCACTGCAACAACTGGTGGAACCGTGGCTCGAACAACTGCATACCCTTGAAACCAGCAAAAAATGCCGCTGGCAGTTAGAGCGGGATCCACAGGACTTGCTCTAGCCAGCATCCCCCTGTGTAAACGTATAGTTTTTGTCACTTATCGCCGTTAAAATAGGGGGTTCGAAGTTTGGCTGAGCAGAATTATCTGGCGGTCATCCACTCCCCCTATTTTGTGCTTTTCGCGGGAAATAATGATGAAAGATCATATTCAACAATTACTTGAGCAAACCGTCAGCCGCTTGAAAGAGCAAGCGGTGATCCCAGCAGAGCTGGAGCCACGCGTTCAGGTTGATCGTACCCGCGACAAAAGCCACGGCGATCTGGCCACCAACTTGGCAATGATGCTGGCCAAGCCTGCGGGCAAAAATCCACGTGAACTGGCGCAACTGCTGATCGACAACCTGCCAGCCTCAGAACTGGTTGCCAAAGCGGAGATCGCTGGCCCAGGTTTCATCAATTTCTTCCTCAACAGCGACTGGCTGGCGAAGCAAATTGAAGCGATCGCCGCCAGCGAGCGCGCCAACATCCCGCAAGACCAGCAACAGCAAACCATCGTTACCGACTACTCCGCGCCGAACGTGGCTAAAGAGATGGCGGTGCACCACATCCGCTCTACCGTAATCGGCGATGCGGTAACCCGCACCTTAGAGTTTTTGGGTCACAAGGTGGTTCGTGCCAACCACATCGGCGACTGGGGCACCCAGTTCGGGATGCTGATCGCTTACCTAGAGAAGATGGAAAACGACAGCGCCGCCGATATGGATCTGTCGGATCTGGAAGCGTTCTACCGCGAAGCCAAAAAGTGCTACGACGAAGATGAGGCCTTTGCCGAACGTGCCCGTAACTACGTAGTGAAACTGCAAGGTGGTGACGACTACTGTCTGACCATGTGGAAGAAACTGGTCGATATCACCATGGCGCAAAACCAGGCGATCTACGACCGCCTGAACGTGTCACTGACCGAAGCGGACGTGATGGGCGAGTCACTTTACAACCCACTGCTGCCAGAAGTGGTCGCCGATCTGACCGAACAGGGTCTAGCGGTTGAAGACGACGGCGCCACCGTGGTGTTCTTGGACGAATTCAAAGGCAAAGATGGCAACCCAATGGGGGTGATCATCCGTAAGCGTGACGGCGGTTTCCTATATACCACCACCGACATCGCTGCGGCTAAGTACCGTGCGGCCACTTTCGGTGCCGAGCGTATTCTGTACTTTATCGATTCTCGCCAAGCGCAGCACCTGCAGCAAGCCTGGCTGATCGCTCGCAAAGCCGGTTACATCACCGACACCACCACCACCGAACACTGCGCCTTCGGCATGATGCTGGGCAAAGACGGTAAGCCATTCAAGACTCGCTCTGGCGGTACCGTGAAACTGGCGGATCTGCTTGAGGAAGCGCATCAGCGTGCACTGAAACTGATCGGCGATAAGAACCCTGATCTGCAAGGCGAAGAGCTTGACCGCATCGCTACCACTGTGGCGATGGCATCGGTGAAGTACTCGGATCTGTCCAAGAACCGCACCACCGACTACGTGTTCGATTGGGACAACATGTTGACCTTCGAAGGCAACACCGCGCCATACATGCTGTACGCCTACAGCCGCATTCAGTCGATCTTCCGCAAAGCCGGTGTGGTTGGCAGCGAACTGACCGGTAACATCGTGCTGGAGCATGACAAAGAGGAAGCGCTAGCGCAAAAACTGGTGCAACTGAACGATGCGGTACACGGCGTAGCGAACAAAGGCATGCCACACCTGATGTGTACCTACCTGTATGAACTGGCTGGCGCCTTTATGAGCTTCTACGAAGCCTGCCCGATCAACAAAGAGGGCGTATCTGAGGAAGCCAAAGACAGCCGTCTGCGTCTGTGTCAGGCCACCGCCAACACCCTGAAAGTGGGCCTAAGCCTGCTGGGTATCGACGTACTGGAACGGATGTAAGTTATGGCTCGAGAACACGCCGGAAAACGGAGTTCTGGTCGTGGTCGCAAAGCGCCCGTCCGCCGGGGCCAAGCTGCCCCGGCTAAAAAACTGCCGATCGTTCCCTTCCTGTTGGTGGTGGTACTGATCTGTCTGTTTGGTTATGTGCTGTTAAGCATTCAAGGAGCCAGCGAGCAAGCCGCACCAGCGGCCCCCGTTGTCGAGCAGCCACAACCAAAACCAGAGCCTAAGCCGCAGAAACCGTTGCCAGAAGCACCGCCAAGCAACACTTGGGTTTACGAAAAAGAGTTGCCTAACAAGACCGTTGAGGTCGAAGTGCAAGAGCGCAATGACGTGGTCCCGCAACAGTTGCAGTGCGGTTCATTCCGCACTCAAGCACAGGCGGAAACCATGAAGGCCACTATCGCCTTTGCCGGAATGGAGTCGCAAGTGCGTCGCACCGAAGGCAGCAATGGGGTTTGGTATCGCGTGGTGGTTGGTCCGTTGGACAGTCGTCGCCACGGTGAAGCCGCCCGCCACAAACTGCAGCGGGCAGGGATCAACACCTGCCAGATGTGGAACTGGAACTAACACCACTTACAAAAGGATCGGTTCGCCGGTCCTTTTTTGTATTTGCATGACCATAATGTCGAAACGCCCAATTTGCCAACGCTGTAATCGCCCACAAAAGGTGTGCTTGTGCAGCGCCATCCAGCCAACCCAGCATCAAACCTTAGTGCAAGTCTTGATGCACCCGTTTGAACTGAACAATGCCAAAGGCACCGCCCGCGCGCTGTGTTTATCGCTGTCGCAGGGAACACTGTGGGTGGGTGAAACCGTTGAGGAACTCGCTGAGTTAAAACTGCAACTGCAACAGGGGCCACAACCGGTCTATCTGCTCTACCCCGATGATAACGCCATCATGGTTGAACAAACCGACCAATCCTTTGCCATTGGCCAGTTACTGGTGCTGGATGGCACCTGGCGCAAAACTCTAAAACTGCTGCACCTACATCCGTGGATCAGCAACCTACCCCGCTTGGGATTTGCCAATCCGCCCAGCGGTGATTATCAAATTCGCAAAGCCAGTCGCGACGATAGCCTATCGACCCTTGAAGCCACTGCATACGCCCTAGAGCAACTGGAACAGTGCAACACCGCACCACTGTATCAAGCCTTTGACGCCATCAAACAAAGCCAGTTGGCGCATATGCCCGCCGAGGTACAAGCCCGATATGGTAAAAGCCGTGGGTAGTTGGTAGTTGGTAGTTGGTAGTTGGTAGTTGGTAGTTGGTAGTTGGTAGTTGGTAGTTGGTAGTTGGTAGTTGGGCAGGTTATTTCTCAATTGCCGGCAACCGCAAGCTCAGGCTCTTACTAATAACTAACAACTCATACCTGACACCTAAGAGCTACCCGATGATAACAGCTTTGGTGGTTCTGGATTTTCTCAGCAAACGCCATTAATCTTAATGATAACTAATATCATCTAAGTTAATGGCGGGGAAGTTTGATGGCCAAGGTAAACATCAGCGTGGATCAACAACTGCTGCAGCGATTGATGGCCGATGGCCAGCTTTGTGTCGCCCAACTGCAGGCCTTAGATCCGCAAAGTAAACAGGTATTGTGGCAGTTGTGCTTAGAGTGCAGCGGCGATCTAAAATCAGCAACCAACCGCCCTCTTACCGAGCAACAACCGCTGCACTTCAAACCCTATCAGCAGTGTCACCCTATCTTAGATAGCTAAGCTGGAGCCGCATGAGTTGGCAGAGTGTTCCCAAGCGACCGCCAACCACAACCTCTGGCTCTAGCTCTAGCTCTAGCTCTAGCTCTAGCTCTTACTAATGACTAATAACTGACCACTGATAACTAGGTCTTGTCGACGCTTAAGCCATGTGCTGACCACCGTTGACGGACAAGTTCGAGCCGGTGATGTAACCCGCCTGTTCATCGGCAAGGAACTGCACGCAACGGGCAATCTCCTCCGGTTGGCCAAAGCGCTTGACTGGGATCTGCGATTTGATCGCCTCTTGGATCTCCGGCTTGATGGCGCGGATCATGTCGGTTTCGATATACCCTGGCGAGATGGTATTAACGGTGATGCCTTTAGCCGCCACTTCCTGTGCCAGTGACTTAGTAAAGCCGTACATCCCCGCTTTGGCCGCGGCATAGTTGCACTGACCAAACTGACCCTTTTCACCATTGATGGATGAGATGCTGATGATTCGACCGTATTGGCGCTCCAGCATTGGCCCTAGGGCTGCGCGAGTTAGATTAAACACACTGTCGAGGTTGGTGCTGAGCACGTCCTGCCACTGATCTTCGGTCATCTTCTTCAATTGGCCATCTTTGGTGATCCCAGCGTTGTTAACCAACACCTTGATTGGCCCGTGGCTCTCTTCAATATCCAGCACCACCCGCTGACATTCATGATAATCACCAACATTAAACGGCAGCACAGTGATGTTTGGGTGGGTCATAGCCAATTCGCCTTGATACTTGTCGGCGTTAGCGCTATTTGGGCGGCAACCTGCCACCACATGAAATCCGTTCTCAGACAGCACCTTACTGATAACTAAGCCAATACCACCTAAACCGCCGGTTACCAACGCTACATTTCGTTCCATGAAAGTTCTCCTTAGTTGTTGTCGCTGCGTGTTGCGCCGCAACGACGGCACAATTGCAAATCGGGATGACACTTAAATGAATGCGCTACGACAACTTTTTTCGCCAGTATTTTTTAGTAATGGCGCGATAACCGACAACCGCAATACCAACAGGGTTGGCACCGAGACCAAACAATGCACCAAATTGGCAGTTGATTGGGCAACTTTGCAGCGTAACTGTTCCTACCGTCGTCAATAAAACCAGTGGCGCATGCAAATAACCGCATCAAGGGCTTGAAGCGTGCGAACTCCTCCCCCACATCTACCCTTAACAACAGGTGGCAGCCCCTGCCGCCAACGCAAATTAAGGGTTTATTCATGACCACCATCGTATCTGTTCGCCGTGGCGACAAAGTGGTTGTCGCTGGCGACGGTCAAGTTTCGCTGGGCAACACCGTAATGAAGGGCAATGCCCGCAAAGTGCGCCTACTGGCCGGTGGCAAAGTGATTGCTGGCTTTGCCGGTGCCACCGCCGACGCCTTCACCCTGTTTGAATTATTAGAAGCGAAACTGAACGCCCACCAAGGTCATCTAACCCGCGCCGCGGTCGAACTGGCCAAAGCGTGGCGTACCGAGCGCAGCTTGCAAAAGTTAGAAGCGATGTTGATCGTCGCTGACGCTGAAACCAGCTTGGTGATCAGCGGCAATGGCGATGTGGTTGAACCAGAACACGATCTGGTCGCCATCGGCTCTGGCGGTAACTACGCCCAAGCCGCCGCACTGGCGCTATTGAAAAACACCGATATGGACGCCCGCGCCATCGCTGAGCAAGCACTGACCATCGCCGGTGATATCTGCGTCTTTACCAACCACAGCCAAACCATCGAAGAGTTGGCCACCAAAGCGAAGGAGTCCAACTGATGACCGCCATGACCCCACGGGAAATTGTTTCAGAGCTAGACAGTCACATCATTGGCCAGTCTGGTGCCAAAAAAGCAGTAGCAATTGCCCTGCGTAACCGCTGGCGCCGGATGCAGCTGCCGGCGGAGATGCGCCAAGAAGTGACCCCAAAGAACATCCTGATGATCGGCCCAACCGGCGTAGGTAAAACCGAGATCGCCCGTCGCCTAGCGAAACTGGCGCAAGCGCCGTTTATCAAAGTGGAAGCGACCAAATTCACCGAAGTGGGCTACGTCGGCAAAGAGGTGGAGCAGATCATCCGCGATCTGACCGATTCGGCGATCAAAATGATCCGCGAGCTGGAAGTGGAACGAAACAAGTTCCGCGCCGAAGAGGCCGCCGAAGAGCGTATCCTTGACGCGCTGCTGCCAAAGCCAAAAGATCAGTGGGGCAACGAAGAATCCAGCAACAACAACTCCACCCGTCAGGTATTTCGCAAGAAACTGCGTGAAGGCCAGCTGGACGACAAAGAGATCGACATCGATCTGTCGCAAGCGCAAATGGGCGTTGAGATCATGACCCCACCGGGCATGGAAGAGATGACCAGCCAGTTGCAGAGCCTGTTCCAAAACTTGGGCGGTCAGCAAAAAGAGCGCAAAAAGATGAAGGTGAAAGACGCCTTCAAAGCGCTGATCGAAGAGGAAGCGGCCAAACTGGTAAACCCAGAAGAGCTCAAACAAAAAGCGATCGACGCGGTTGAACAAAACGGCATCGTATTCCTTGATGAGATCGACAAGATCTGTAAGCGCGGCGACACCTCCGGCCCAGACGTATCCCGTGAAGGGGTGCAGCGCGACCTGCTGCCACTGGTGGAAGGTTGTACCGTCACCACCAAACACGGCATGGTTAAAACCGATCACATTCTGTTTATCGCCTCTGGGGCATTCCAGCTGGCCAAGCCATCGGATCTGATCCCAGAACTGCAAGGTCGTCTACCGATCCGCGTTGAGCTAAACGCGCTGTCCGCCGAAGACTTTACCCGGATTCTGACCGAGCCGAACCACAGTTTGACCGAACAGCAGATCGCCCTGATGGCCACCGAAGGGGTCACCATCAACTTTACCGAAGATGGCATCAAGCGCATCGCCGAAGCGGCGTGGCAGGTCAACGAGCGCACCGAAAACATCGGCGCCCGTCGTCTGCACACCGTGATGGAGCGCCTGATGGAGGAGATCTCTTTCGAAGCTTCCGATCGCAGCGGTCAAGCGATCACCATCGACGCCGATTACGTTAACGGCCACCTCGATGCGCTGGTAGAAGACGAAGATCTGGCTCGCTTTATTCTGTAATCACTAAGGAAACGACCATGGGCGCACCGAACGTCACCGCACTCAAACTGAAACGCCAATCCCGGTTGTTGGAAGTGACTTTCGCCAACAACAACCACTTTGTGTTGAGCAGCGAACTGCTGCGGGTGTGCTCACCATCGGCCGAGGTTCACGGCCATGGCAATCCGGTGTTAGTGACCAACAAGCGGCTGGTCAACATCGACAAGATCGAACCGGTTGGCAACTACGCGGTAAAACTGCACTTTGACGATGGCCACAACACCGGCATCTACAGCTGGGATTACCTGCATGAACTGGGGCGCAACCAAGCGACTCACTGGGACAACTACCTGAGTCGCATCAAGGCCGCCAAAGCCAGTCGTGAACCACTGATCGACATCGCGGTACAGTTCCACGACGCCAGCGAACCTCGATCCTGATCAACAGAGGGCACCATCCAAGGTGCCCTTTTCAATTAGTGACTGATATTTATGGCTAAAATCACATATCACTTTTGGAATAATACCCATAAAGTGATAGTTAACACGGTTTTTGAAAAAACAAAGCGATAGATTGATTACTGGGGAATCTCACACTTTCCCGAGCCAGAACTAGAGCTTGATCCCATTCACACTTATCACTGATTGACCAAGTTTTTCCCGCTACCTACCCTATTGGCCACTGGATGACAGTGTCGCTTGTGACTGTGAGGTAGCCGCAGGTGACGACATCCACATGATGAATATCGACATTTGCGAATTGTAGGGGACAACAATGTCTTTACGTAACCTGATCAAGCCAGGCATGGGCCTGGTTGCGGTTGGTCTGGTGATCGGCGCTTTGGGCTTCTGGGGCACCCAGAACATCCTGCACGCCACCAGCTCTGACGCATTCTGTATGACCTGTCACGCGCAGCACTCTCTGAAAGATGAAGTGATGGCGTCCGCTCACGGCAACAACGCCATGGGCATCGTAGCTCAGTGTCAAGACTGTCACTTGCCACCAGGCCAGATCGACTACTTGGTTAAGAAGATCATCGTATCCAAAGACGTTATCGGCTACCTGACCATCGACGGTTTTGAGACCCAAGAGTGGCTGGAAGAGAATCGTAAAGAGCAAGCCGAGCTGGCTCGCGATTACATTCGCAGCATCGACTCTGCGTCATGCCAGAGCTGTCACACCAACATCTACGAGAACCAGCCAGAAGCGATGAAGAAGATGGCGAAGCGTATGCACGCTAAGAACTTCGAAAAAGCGCCGGAAGATCGTAAGACCTGTATCGACTGTCACAAAGGTGTGGCGCACCCATACCCACGTTAATCGATCGCCGTCGATAGCGAAAAACCTCAACTTCGGTTGAGGTTTTTGCGTTGTAGTTTATTAACGCGGTGCGTCTTGGCACACACCGTGACTCAAAAGAAGAACACCAATGTCTTTACGTAATCTTATTAAACCAGGCATGGGCCTGGTTGCCGCTGGTCTGGTAATCGGCGCTTTGGGCTTCTGGGGCACCCAGAACGTGCTGCACGCCACCAGCTCTGATGCCTTCTGTATGACTTGCCACTCTAATCACTCACTGAAAGATGAAGTGATGGCATCGGCTCACGGCAACAACGCCATGGGTATCACCGTACAATGTCAGGACTGTCACTTGCCACCAGGTCAGATCGACTACCTTGTGCGCAAAATCATCGTATCTAAGGATATCATCGGCTACCTGACCATCGACGGTTTCAACACCCAAGAATGGCTGGATGAAAACCGTAAGCAACAAGCGGATCTGGCACTGAAATACTTCCGCTCTAACGACTCCATCAGCTGCCGTACTTGTCACACCAACGTGTACGAGAACCAGCCAGAAGCGATGAGCAAGATGGCCAAGCGCATGCACACCCGTAACTTTGAAAAGGCAGCCGAAGATCGCAAGACCTGTGTTGACTGTCACAAAGGCGTAGCGCACCCATACCCACGTTAATCGGCTAGCCGCTTAACCGACTCACAAACCCAGCTATCGCAATCCGATGCTGGGTTTTTTAATGGCTTCATTCCACCTGAACTAACGGCACCACTTGGCCATTGCTGTAGTCGCTTTCCACTACCCGATTACGCCCTTGCTGCTTGGCTTTATACAAGGCGCGGTCCGCTTGATGGATCAGATCCGCCATCCCGGCACATTGGCGCGGCTGCAAATTGGCAATACCGATACTGATGGTGATCCGCTCGACCTCCGGCAAACCGCCATGGTGCAAATTAAGATCACTCACCGCCTGCAAGCAATGCTGCGCTAATTGCAGTGGCTTATCGGTATCGGGCAGCACCATCGCAAACTCCTCACCGCCATAGCGCGCCAACAGATCGTTGCTGCGCCGGCATTGCTGCGCCAAACAACTGGCCACCTGTTGCAAACAACGATCACCAGCAATATGGCCATGACGATCGTTGTAAGCCTTAAAATAATCGACATCGATCATCAATAGCGCGACCTGACCGCCATGCCGATGGCAGCGTTGCCATACCTGCTTTAACGCTTCGTTAAACGCCCGCCGATTGGCCACCCCCGTCAACGGATCGGTTTTCGCCAGTTCCGACAAGCGACAGTTGGCCGCATTCAACTCTGCGGTTTTGCGCTGTAATTTCTTATACACCCGCGTCGAACGACGCAACAACAATAGACAATACAGACAGAAAATCGTCGCCATCGAAGTGCCGCCAAGCAGCATCAACATCGGCAACATCGAGACTTGCTCACGCCAGTAACCATCAGCAGCGACCGCCTGCAATTGCCAGCGCCGCCCCCAAATATCCGGCAACTGCAATTGATAGCTTAACGATTCGCTTAGCTGCTGCGCGTGCGCTAATGGTGCAGCAAAAATCTGTTGGCTGTGGCCACTGTCACTGACGTCAGTCAGGGTCAATTGCAGATGGGCACTGTCTCGATACAGCGCCGAACGGGCAACGATGTCACCGATGCGATAGACCGCCAACACAAATCCCAATAGCTGCTGACGGCGAGCACTGACGGTGCGTGGGTTACCGCGATAGATAGGCAGAAACGCTAAGATCCCCTGTTGCTGACCTTGGGCTTGAACTAGGTTAATGCTGGCACTGGCCAGCGGCTGGCCAGTATCTTGCGATTGCTGCAGGGTTTGCATCCGTGTTTGGTTCGACGCCAAATCAAACCCCAGTGCGGCTTCATTGCCTTGCAGCGGCACCACATAGGCCACAGGAAAGTGAACCGCGCGCTCCGCTGCCACCACCATCCGCCCCTGGCTTTGGCGTTGGGTGATTTGAAAATCCGGGTAGTGCTGACGATTGTGCTGCTGCCAAGTTTGCCGCTGTTCAGCAGTGATCTTGGGGATCCACTCCAACGCATGGATATCTGGATGACGGGTTAAGATTTTCTCCGCCTCGCGGTTGAAGTCAGCAAAGCTGGGCTGACCTTGGGCAAACAACACCGATAGCGCATGCAGCCCTTCTAGATTAAGGCTGATGTCACGATGCAACGCCAGTGCCCGTTCACGAATATCCAACTCAAATTGCTGCTGTAAACTTCGCTGCTGACCCTGTTGCAGTAACCACATCACCGACCCGGAAACCGCGACTCCGACAAGCCAAATAGTGGCAATTCCCGCCATAGCGGTGTTTGGCAATAGCCACGATTGCCGTGTTATTGATTGTTCTGCAGGCAATGTCGATATCCTTATCGCTAACACCCTGAGAAACCAATAACAATAGTCTATTTGCTGGACGCGATTTAAATACCCTTGATAAAAGTCAGTCACTCCGCCACGGACGAATGCTAAAATGCGGCCAATTAATCGATACGAGGTTGTTATGAAATATCGCCACAGCGGCTTTACCCTAGTGGAATTGATCGTGGTTATTATTATCTTAGCGATCTTGGCAGCGGTAGCATTGCCACGCTATCTCGACCTGCAAGACGACGCCGTTGAAGCGGAGCTCCGCAGCGAATTTGCCGCCTTTATTGCCGCCACTAAGTTGTACCACGCCGGCTGGATTGCAGCGGGTCACAGCGGTGCCATCGATGCACTTCCCAATTTTGGTGCAGGCAATGTCAGCTCGACCAATAACGGGTGGCCATTTGGGGTTGATGTCAGCTACGCCGACAATAAGCGCTGGGATGGTTGTTTGAGTCTTTGGCATGGCCTAATCGACAGCGAATTAACCATCGAAGGGGTAGACAGCAACAATCCAGTCGTTGGCATCGATTCCGACATCGGTATGACTTACAGCGACAACACCTGCATCTACATCAGTCGCTACTTCATTGGTAAGCGCCCATTGACCCTGCAACTGACCTACGACCATCAGACTGGTCAATCACAGATCTCAGAAGTCGAATACAAGAGTTGATCGCCCAGCGACAACGAGCGAGTTTGATCTACAGCAAGCCATTCGCGCCCACACTCAGGTAAATAAAAGGTCTAACATTTTGCCTGAGTGTCGCCGATGGAACGCTTACAACAACAATTTCAACACGCAAAACACGCCGTAACCCAGCTACCGAAAACACTCGATAGCGCCAGCAAGCTGCGTCTGTACGGCTTACACCAACAGGCGTTAATCGGAGATTGCAACAAACCGGTACCGGCGCCGTGGGATGCGGTCGCCTTTGCCAAGTATGGCGCTTGGCACGACTTAAAAGGCATGACCACCGAACAGGCGATGCGGCTTTACATTGAACTGGTGGAGAAACTACAGCACCAGCATATTCGCCACTGACTATCGGCTCATCAAAGTTACAGTCGCTCGCGGCGGGAGTGGCGATATTGCCGCTGCGCCTCTTCCGATTCTGGCAACTGTTGCCATAGACCGTCAGTGGGATCACTGTCATCTTGCTCATAGCGGTAGCGTTTGCGCGTCGGTTGCGGATCGCGACGAGCAAACCACAGCGCCGCTAATACCCCGCCGACCGCACCGAATAGGTGCGATTCAAACGAGATCCCAGGATCTTGCGGTAGCACCCCATAAACCATGCCGCCGAACAGCAAAAAGGCCACCATCATCAAGCCGATAGAACGCAGATCCCGGCGCAGCAAACTGCTAATCAGCAAAAAGAAAAACACCCCATGGGTCAACCCGCTGGCGCCAAAGTGATAGCTGGGACGACCGGCCAGCCATACCCCAATCCCCGCCGCCAGCCACACCAGCAATAACACCCTGCCACGGCTGTGTGGATAACCGAAATAGAGCGCGCTACCAAGCACCAACACCCCGGTGCTGTTGGCCGCCAAGTGTTCGGCTGAGCCATGAATCAAGGGAGCAACAACAATGCCGACCAACCCAAAGGTTTGTCGTGGGTAGATACCATATTGATACAGCGACCAGTCAAAACTCCAGTCCAACAACCAGATCAGCCACAGCAAGCACACCACCATCGCGCTCAATTGCAGCCCCTGCTTCAGCGGCAATAGGGCATTGCTGATCCGGTCCATAAGCTGCTCCATCGTCGGTTGCGACATAAACAAACTGGTTAATTAGACCTTGGGGTGGGTTGCACAATTTCAAGTAACCGACACCACCGCGCTGTCCTCAGACAGCCGTCGGATCTTGTCGCCCATCATTTGAAAGATCACCGCATGGGCGGGCAACATCGCCCACCAGTACAGCAATCCTGGCGCGCCAGCCGGATGCCACCAGCATTTCACCGTCAGCTCGGTTTGCTGCTGTTGTGGCCGCAGAGTAAAGGTTAGCCCGCCCATCCCCGGCGCCTTCATACCAAAATGCAGGGTTAACTTGGTCGGCTCATCGCACTCGGCCACTCGCCACGAATCGATGCGATCACCCAGTTGCAGATGGAATGGATCACGACGGTAGTAATTGCGTCCTTCGCCACCGATCATCGCATCCATCAGTTCGCGGATCCGCCACAGAGGGTCAAGCGCAAAGTAACGCGGTTTGGCGCCGATCTGACACAGCTGTTGCCACACCTGCTGTGGTGTTGCGTCGATCAACACGGTCGCCTGTTCGGTCTTGGGGTAAAAAGCAAAGTTAGGCTGCCAGCGCCGTTTTAACAGAGCGCTAAGGCTGGGATCTTGCGCCAATAAATTGCCCTGTTCCTGCGTTAACGCCACGCTTATCGCTTCATCAAAACTCAATAGCCGTTTCGGAAAACGCTGCCTTAGCGGCAGATCGTCCACCAGCAAATCCTGCTTCAACCCACCGATCAACGCTTTGGCTATGCCATCGGGCACGGAGGTGATAAATCGCAACCAGTGGCTGGAAAGATCGGGACTGAGCAGCGGTACTTGGATGATTTTGATCGACTTGCCGAGCTTGTTAGCCAAACGCTGCATCATCTGCTCGTAGCTTAAAACCTGGGGCCCGCAGGCATTTAAGATCTGGCCATCGCACTCATCGGTTTGCGCCAGCAGCTGCAGATAGAACAGCAGATCGTCCAAGGCTATCGGCGCCATTTTCGATCGCACCCAGCGCGGGGTGATCATCAGCGGCAGGTTGCTTACCAGATCTCGCATCACCTCAAACGCCGCTGATCCCGGGCCAATGATCACCGGCGCCCGCAGCTCTACCACCGGCACCCTCCCCTGACGCAAGATTTCACCGGTTTCGGTACGACTACTTAGGTGGGTCGATTGCGCCCCATCGGGGCACACCGCACCAAGGTAGATAATCCGTTTTACCCCAGCATCTGCCGCCGCTGCCGCCAAATTACGCGCGCCATCGGCCTCGCGCCGTTGATAATCTCGGCCTTCGGTCATCCCATGGACAAGGCAATAGACCACATCGATGTCCGCTAATGCTGCCGGTAAGGTGCTTGGCACCAGCAGATCCGCCTGCACCCGTTGATGCTGTTGCCATGCACTGCGATTTAGTAAGGCCGGCGTACGACTGGCCAAGCGCAGGGGGTGACCGTTGCGCTGTAACTGCGCCACCAAGTTACTGCCAACAAAACCACTGGACCCAAGAATCAACACCCGCTCCATACCGTCCCCTTGTCTGATCACCACCATAGGATTACGGCCAACCGCAATCACTTGATCATTAGGGCACAACCGCGGCGGTTGCGAACTTATTTGCGGCACCAGTGCGGTAACTTCGGTTTTTGCGCAAGGCTAGCAACTACTTGCGGTTAATAGGCGGTGGCCCATTTATGCTGCCATGAATCCGGCAGTTTCGCCGGCTGCCAAGCTTGTTGGCATAGGCCATCGATATCACCCCAATCGCCAGCCAGTAGCCACCGCACTAAAGTATCTGCCACCGGCGGATAACCGATTGGCTCGATGCTTGGCGCAGCTAACCAGGTATTAACGGCAGTGACCTCTAAACGATTGATCACCGTCGCCACTCCCAACAGTTCCAATGCCAAAGCGTTAGACAGTTGCTCAAACTGACCTTGCAGCGGCTTAAGCAGCAATTTTTTACCAAGCACTAACGCTTCTGAGGCCAGTTCAAAACCCGCCGAGGCGATCACTCCGGCACAAGCGCGCAGCTCTGCGGCGAAGCCATCTCGACTGAAGCCATGCCACTGCACATGAGGGCCGCACGCGACATTAGGTTGGCTGCCATGAAACACCGAGAAACGCTGCTGTGGCAGCGCATTCAGTAGCGCCACAATAGCATCGGCATGCTCAAATGGCAGATACACCAACACTCGACCACTGCACCGTGACGCTGCCGTTATCGGTTCGACAAACGGCGGCAACAACTGACAGCCAAAATGGTGCCAATGGCAGCCAAGCGCCACCGTTGCTGGGGCAAAGTAACGCAAAATCAGTTGGTTCAGCGGACTGTCGCCGGTTATCGGCACCGCTTGCAAAAACGCATTTTGATGGCTGATGCCGATGCAAGTCAGTTGCTGTCGCCTAGCCGCCCAGGCGCTGATCGGCTCAAAGTCGTTCAACACCAGATCGTAACGGCTGAGGTCAAGTTGTTGAATGTCACGCCAACAGCGCCACAGGTTGTTATTCAGCGCGGTTGCCGCCAATTGGATCTGGCCATTGCTGGTGGCGAAGGTCAGTCCTTGATAACAGCGAAAATCACCAAACGGCTGCAGCCGATCGCGGCCGGAAAACAGGTAGTCCACCTCAATTCCCGCTCGCGCCAACGCCGGAGCCACCACTCGCGCTCGAGTTAGATGGCCGTTGCCTGTGCCCTGCACCCCATAAAGGATCCGCATGTTAATGTTGCCCCATAAGCCAAAAGCTCAGTTGCGCTGCCAACATTCCCAGCAACGCCCCCGCTAACACATCACTAAGATAATGCACTCCCAATACCACTCTGGATAACGCCACCAGAGCAGCCCATGCAAATGCCAGTAGCATGAGTGGCGGCCAGTACCACCCTAGTAACGAGGCAAAAAGCACGGCGGCGGCACTGTGGCCAGAAGGTAGACTGAACTGATCGTGCGGTTTAAACAGCAGCACGACATCGCTGAGCGCATGGCAGGGGCGCGCCCGTTTCAAGGTGTTCTTCAGCAGCCAATACAGTGGCAACTCAATCGCGAAGGCGATCAGCGCTAACTGCAAAAACAACCGACCGTGGTCGCCGCCGAGCAACGCCAGCAGCAGCGTCAACAACAGATAGCCGCCGCCATCGCCACTGAGCGACAACCAACGCGCCCCCGTGCGCCACCAGTTAAGCTGCGGTAAATGCTGCAGTTGCCGCATCAGCGCCTGATCCCAATGGTCCAATTGTCGCCACATTGGTTGGCCTCCAGCTTGTTGCGATTACTGCACCAAGCGTGGCCAGCGGCAGTGACAATCCGGTGACAACTCGGCGACAAGTTGGTGATCCTCGGCCATGGTGGTCTCGGTTTCAGCTTTGGCTGGATTCACCATCAGCAAATGCCTCGGGGGTCGCAACCGCAAACCCCTGCACCCCATCAACCCCAAGTTGCCATAAGCGCTGAGCCAATTGCGGCTGTTCAACCTGCTGCGCTATCACTTGCATGCCGCGGCTGTGGGCTGTGGCGACCATCAACTCCAGCAGGTCATCGTGGTCGTGTGCCTGGATTAACATCTTGGTATAGCTCGGATCGAGCTTGATCCCAGCCAGTCCATGGCGATTTAACAGCGCCATGCTGACTGGCGTGACGTTATCCAACCACAGTTGCGCCCCGTGGCTGCTGAGCTTATCGATAAAACGCTGACAACCATCCAGATCAAGTTGCAACGCCCGCTCTGGGATCTCCAACTGCAGTCGCCGCCAATGCGGCGCCAGCAACCGTTGCAAGCGACCCGCCATCAATGGATCGAGCACCGATTCGGCAGTCAGGTTGCAACTGAGCCGCGACGGCCACTGCGACTGCCGCGCCAGCACCTGTTCCAGCACCCACAGATCCAACTGCTGCTGACACTGCTGGCGCATCACCAGCGCCAGCACCGGCGCTGGATTAAACCAGCGCTGGCCATCACTAAAGCGCGCCAAAAGCTCGTGATGTAGCACGCTGCCATCGCTTCGCTGCGCCGCTTGCAACAACAACTTAGGCGGGGTCGCCAAAATTCGCTGTAACTGCTGCGGCTGAGACGCCAACTCGGCAGCAGTACTGGCTGGCGACAGCAGCTGAAACACACTGACGCCGGTGCATGCCAACGCCTCGGAAAACGCTTGTTCCAGACGCTGCTGCAACTGTTGCAGCGGTTGTTGATGCCGATAATCACAGCCCGCCAGCAGTAATCGCTGACCACCGGCTTGGCGCAACAACACGCTTAATCGCTGCCGCACCGGCTGCTCCAGCGCCGCCACATCCGCCGACGTAACCCCAGCAAACAGCAGGGCAAACTCGGCCGTTGCCACTCGATACGCTTTGCCATAAGGCAGTTGCAGCGCCCACTGCTGCAACTGCTCTGCGATTTTTTGCAATAGCCCCTGCTCGGCACCTACCCCGGCGCGCAGTACCACCTGATCCAGCCCAGTCAGGTGCAACCGCAGCACCACCCCAGTTTGATATTCGCGATCATTAAGCGCCTGCTCGAGTTGCTGCAGATACAAGCGGTGGTTGCCTAAACCGGTCACCTCATCATGCAACGTACGTTTACGTAACCGTTCTAACCGCGCCAACTGCTGTTTAAACTGCGCCTCACTGTTATCCACCATCTGGTTCATCGCTCGCACCAATGAGGCAACCTCGCGGATGTAGGGGACGTGGCGCTGGCGCAGATAGCGATGACGATGTAACCCTTTGGCTTGTCGCTCAGCCAACTGCAATGGCCGCAGCACCCCTTTGAGCAACAGCAACCACAGCAACATGCCCGCCACCACCAGCAAAAATTGCGCCAGCAGCCACTGCAGAGTTTGCCGCCACAGGAACGCCGCTGCCGCATCCGTGCTCGGTTGCCAGACCAAGGTGGCTTGAGGGAACGACTGCTCGGTCTTGGAAAAATCAAAAGCGACCATCAGCTGAAACCAGCGAGGCAATGATTGGCGTGGCTCGCTCGCGGTGGCTTCCAACCGATGCTGCGGCAGGCGCAGGCCGAGGTGGTGAAATCGCTGTTGCTCTACTTGGCGCTGCAGTTCAGCCTGGATGGCTTGATAGTCGCGCGCTTGCAATGCTGGCTGAAGCGCTTGATACAACAAGGCCGCACGTTGCTGTGCCTGTTGCTGCAACTGCGCTTTAAGAAGATGTTGGCTGCCATTGAAGCTCAAGGTCAGTTGCACACTGCTTTGCACCACCATCAGTGCCAGAAATCCCCAAAACAGAAGCTTAAATAAGGTCAAACTGCCCTCCATGGCACCGATACCGATGGTGATAGCAGTTCGCCAAGCGGTAACACCACGGTCGCAAGCACATTATTGGGTTAGCTCAAAGGTTTGCTATTTGGCCGTTTTGGTTGCCTGCCTTAAGAGTGTAGACTGTGACCAATTTTGCGGATGTAACCACAGGAACACCCCAGCATGGCCGACCAAGGCGATAACAAAACCCATTTTGGCTACCAAAGTGTAGAGGCGGACAAAAAGGCCGATTTGGTGGCCGACGTTTTCCACTCGGTAGCGTCCAAATACGATCTGATGAACGATGTGATGTCCTTCGGCGTGCACCGTTACTGGAAGCGTTTCACCATTGAATGCGCAGCGGTTCGTCCGGGCATGCGCATTTTGGACTTGGCCGGTGGCACCGGTGATCTGACCGCCAAATTTTCCCGCTTAGTGGGCGAACAGGGCGAAGTGGTGTTAGCCGACATCAACGAATCAATGCTCAAGGTCGGCCGCGCCAAACTGCAAGATCGCGGCATTGTTGGCAACGTTAATTACGTTCAAGCCAACGCCGAAGCACTGCCGTTTCCCGACAACTACTTCGACGTGATCACCATCGCCTTTGGTCTGCGTAACGTTACCGACAAAGCCAAAGCGCTGCGGTCAATGCAACGGATCTTAAAGCCAGGCGGCAAGCTGCTGGTGCTGGAGTTCTCTAAACCACTGAACCCCGTTATGCAAAAGGCTTACGACTTCTACAGCTTCCAAGTGATCCCGCGGATGGGCTCGATGATCGCTGGCGACGCCGATTCGTACCGCTATCTGTCGGAATCGATCCGCATGCACCCGGATCAGGAAACCCTCAAAGGGATGATGTTGGAAGCCGGTTTTGACCAAGCGGATTACGTCAATATGACCAACGGTGTGGTAGCGCTACATCGCGGTTACAAGTACTAAATCAACGCCACGGGCTCGCTGATATCAGATAGAGCCCGTTCGCTTTTGCACACTCGGACGGATCCATGCAGTTTGCGACCCTGTTAGCCGGAGCAGTCGAAACGGCTCTGGCCAAGCTGTTAACCCAGCACCCCAACCCCCAACCGCTAACTCAATGGCGTGGTCAGGTGATCCACCTACAACTGCAACCGCTGCCAGTGCCACTCTATTTGGTGATGACCGATCCGGTTCAGGTCTACAGCCGTTATGACGGCGAACTTGATTGCTCGCTGATCGTCACCATCAGCGCACTACAACAGCTAAAGCAAGGCACCAACCTGACCGAGTTGGCGCAAGCTGGCGAGATCTATATCGATGGCGATCTCAAGCTGGCTGGGCAACTGGCTAACCTGCTGGCGGCGATCGAACCGGATCTGGCCGAACCACTGTCTAAGGTGGTTGGCGGTGCCATGGCGCACCGCTTGGATCGATTTGGCCGCAACCTATTTAATCGCGCCAGCGACGACCTAAAGCGCCTGCAACAGCACAGCCGTCAGTTTGTTCGCGATGAACTGCAACCAGGGGTAACCACCCCAGAGCTGAACCAATTTGCCGAGCAAGTAAGCCAACTTGAACAACGAGTAACGGCACTGCGGCAACGACTGGCCAAGCACGAGGGCAAACCATGCCATTAACAGCGCTGCGCCGCGGTTACACCATCGCCAAAACCTTCCGCCAATACCAACTGTTAGATGTTCTGCCCGCCGCCCAACAACCGCGACCACTGCGCTGGCTGGATAGCGCGCTGTTCTGGGTTGGCCGCAAACACTCAGAGCAACCGTTGCCACAACGGGTCAAGCTGGCGCTGCAGACTCTGGGGCCGGTGTTTATCAAGTTCGGGCAGATGCTCTCGACCCGCCGCGATCTGCTTAACGATGAGTTGGCCGAGGCGCTGGCGCAGCTGCAAGATCGCGTTCCACCGTTTGCCAGCCATGAGGCCAAACAGCGGATCGAAGCGGCGCTCGGCGCGCCGATCGAGCAGTTCTTTATCGACTTCGACGCCGAAGCGCTGGCCTCGGCCTCGGTTGCCCAAGTGCATAGCGCCAAGCTCAAACACAGTGGCGATGAGGTAGTGCTGAAGGTGATCCGCCCCGGGATCGAGGCAGTGATCAACAGCGATCTGCAGCTGATGTTACTGGCAGCCAAGCTGGTGGCCGCAACTCGTGTAGGCAAACGGCTGCATCCGGTGGAAGTGGTCAGCGATTATCGCCGCACCATCTTGGCCGAGTTGGATCTAACCCGTGAGGCCCACAACGCGATGCGCGTTGGCGCCAATTTTTCCGGTTCCGATGCGCTCTACGTACCCAAGGTGTACGACCAATTCAGCCATAAAGACCTGCTGGTGGTCGAGCGGATCTACGGCATTCCCGTGACCGACATTGAGGCGCTGAACGCGGCCGGTACCGACATGAAAAAGCTGGCGGAACGTGGCGTTGAAGTGTTCTTTACCCAGGTATTTCGCGACAACCTATTCCACGCCGATATGCATCCGGGCAACATCTTTATCGACGTTAGCGATCCGAGCGATCCAAACTACATCGGCATCGATTACGGCATCGTCGGCCAATTGTCGGAACAAGACAAAAGCGACATGGCAGCGATTTTTCTGGCGTTCTTCCGCCACGATTATCAGCGACTGGCGCAGGTGTTTCTGACGACCGGCTGGGTCGATCGCAACGCCGACATCCACGAGTTTGAGTTCGCCTTACGGAAGGTATTTCAACCACTGCAGAACCAACCGCTGGGCAACATCAGTTTTGGGCACGTGCTGGTTAGCCTATTTCGCACCGCCCACGAATTCGGCATGGTGGTTAAGCCGCAACTGGTGCTATTGGAAAAAACCCTACTGTACGTTGAGGGCCTAGGGCGACAGCTGTACCCGCAACTGGATCTGTGGGCCACCGCTAAGCCATACCTCGAGCATTGGCAAGCGCAGCGAGTCAGCCCCAAACAGCAATGGCAGCGATTGCAGGATCACGGCCCTGAAGCGATCGAAAAATTGCCGGAAATACCAGCCCTAATACATGAAAACTTACAACTTGGTGGCGAATTACTGCGTCAACCACAGCGAATTCTGGCCAGTTATATCGAACAACGGAAGCGACTGCACAAAAGCAGTTTGTTGTTCCATGGGGGCAGTGTTTTAGTGATCTCAAGCACAATCTTACTGGATAAAACCATTACAATCTGGCCTTCAATCGCTCTGGCAGCGGTTGGTGTTGTGGCTTGGTTTATTGCATGGCAGGTTAGAAAACCCGCATAAGCCACGGTAAGCTTATTCACTGGTGACTTATTTTTTCATCAGTTCAACCTACAAAGATGGAGCCATCAATGGGTAACTTTGGTATTTGGCAACTTTTGATCGTTGCTTTGATCGTCATTCTGCTGTTCGGAACCAAGAAACTGCGCGGCATCGGCAGCGATCTAGGCGGCGCGGTAAAGGGCTTTAAGAAAGCCATTGGCGATGAAGAAGCAAAAGCCGCAGACAACAAAGTGGCCGAGCAACCAGCCGTAGAAAAGCCAGCAGCGGACAAACCAGCTGCGGTAAAGACCGAAGCTGAGCAGAAAAAAGAACAGGCGTAATCCCCAATGTTCGATGGATTCGGCTTTTTTGAAATCGTTCTAACCTGTGTCATCGGTTTGGTGGTACTAGGGCCAGAGCGTCTGCCTGTGGCAGTGCGCACCGTTTCCCGTTGGTTTACCACCGTTAAGCGGATGGCCAGCTCGGTTCGCACTGAGTTGGAGCAAGAGCTGAAGATTGAACAGCTGCAAGCGGATCTTAAAAAAGCAGAGTCAAAAGGACTTGCGGATCTGGATCCAGAACTGCAAAAGTCGATCGAGCAGCTGCGCGAAGCGGCTGCTTCGGTTAACCGTCCTTACGCCACTGATGACAGCAGCGCAGCCTCCCCAGCCGCCGCTGATGCAACTGCTACGGCCGCTCCTGCGCCAGCAGCAGAGGCGCCTAAGGCTTCTTCCAGCTCGCCAGCAAAAGATTAAACCATGTCTGATCAACAACCGCTTATCAGCCATCTGATGGAGCTACGCACTCGCTTACTGCGAGCTGTCGGTTCCATCTTGTTGGTGTTCGCCTGCTTGGCTTACTGGGCCAACGACATCTACAACTATCTGTCACAACCACTGTTAGGGGTGATGCCAGAATCAGCTTCGATGATTGCGACTGAGGTGGCTTCGCCATTCTTCGCGCCATTCAAGCTGACGTTAGTGTTGTCGTTTTTCATCGCTATCCCGGTAGTGCTTTATCAGGCGTGGGCATTTATTGCTCCGGGCTTGTACAAGCATGAAAAACGGTTGGTGATGCCACTGCTGTTCTCCTCGACCATTCTGTTCTACGCCGGTATCGCCTTTGCGTACTACTTGGTGTTCCCAGTGGTGTTTGGCTTCTTCACCAGTGTCGCCCCAGAAGGGGTGCAGATCGCCACTGACATCAACAGCTATCTAAGTTTTGTGCTTAAGCTGTTTTTTGCCTTTGGTGTGGCTTTTGAGATCCCAATCGCGGTAGTGTTGCTGTGCTGGACCGGCGCCACTAGCGTCGAAAGCTTAAAAGAGAAACGGCCATATATCATTGTCGGTGCTTTTGTTATCGGCATGGCCCTAACCCCGCCAGACGTGATCTCACAGACCATGCTGGCGGTGCCGATGCTGCTGTTGTTTGAAGCCGGCTTGGTGTTTGCCCGCATGTACCAGCCAAAAGACGACGAAGAAGAGGAGCAGAGCGACGCCGAAGAACGCGCCTAAGGTGCACTCGCCGTGGTTAGGGTAACAATCTACGTTACGCCACGGAGGGATTCATGCGTTATCTACCCCTATCGATGGCGGCGCTGCTTCTAAGCAGCGCCGCTTTTGCATCTAGCGCCGGTTGCCAAAGTCAAAGCAGCCATAGCGACCGCCTCGCCTGTTACGATCAGATGGCCGACGCCATCAGCAGCTGCCAAAGCAAAAGCGACAAGCTAGAACGGTTGGAATGCTACGACAACATCAACAGCCTCGTTCGCGACGCCTTTAGCCGACCCGCACCACAGGCAACAACGACTTCCACCACTGCCACTACGATAGCCCCTGAAGTCGATGCCGAGGCTCGCTTTGGTAACGAAAACAAAGCCATTGCTGCCAGTAAAACGCTGGATGCGATCAGCGCCACGGTGGAAAAAATCGCTAATGATCCTTATGGCAAATGGACCTTAACCCTCACCAATGGCCAGCGCTGGAAACAAACCGACAGCAGTAACCTTAAAGTACGCCGTGGCGACAGCGTCACCATCGAACGCGCCTCACTTGGATCGTTCCTGCTTAGCCGCGAGGGCAGCAACAAACGGGTTCGGGTAAAACGCCTGTAATCGCAATCTATCTGGTGTGGTGGTTGGCCGCGAATGCCGCCGCCATGCCAGCCAAAGTTTCAGCGCCAACCATCAAAAGCTTGAACCAGATCTGTAAACAAATCGTTTTGTTTGTGGGTGATCTCAGTTCAACATTAACGCCTTTTGCTAACATGCTCCGATAGACAGCAACGCACTGTCACCCTTGCGCTCGCATAGGGACACTTTATCAACAAGGAGCTAACTGTGAGTCCAGTTATTGGAGCCTTCCCACGTCGTCGTATGCGTCGTGCCCGTAAAGCCGAATTTTCCCGTCGCCTGATGGCTGAGAACACCATCAGCGCCGCCGATCTGATCTACCCGGTGTTTGTGCTGGAAGGTGAAAACCGCCGCGAAGCGGTGCCATCGATGCCGGGGGTTGAGCGCAAGTCGATTGACCTATTGCTGGAAGAAGCCAAAGAGCTGGTCGAGCTGGGCATTCCTGCGGTGGCACTGTTCCCAGTAACCCCTGAAGAGCAAAAATCCTTGGGCGCGGAAGAGGCTTACAATCCACAAGGCTTGGCACAACGTGCTGTGCGGGCGCTGAAAGCGGCCTTCCCTGAACTGGGCGTTATCACCGACGTAGCACTGGACCCATTCACCACCCATGGCCAAGATGGCATCATCGACGAAGACGGCTACATCCTTAACGACATCACCACCGAAGTGCTGGTACAGCAGGCGCTGTCCCACGCTGAAGCCGGTGCCGATATCGTTGCCCCATCCGATATGATGGATGGCCGCATCGGCGAGATCCGCGATGCGCTGGAAGTCGCCGGTCACGTCAACACTCAGATCATGGCTTACTCCGCCAAATACTCCTCCAGCTACTACGGCCCATTCCGTGATGCGGTCGGCTCTGCTGGTAACCTTGGCAGTGGCAACAAGCACACCTACCAAATGGATCCGGCCAACTCCGATGAAGCGATTCAGGAAGTGGCGATGGACATCGAAGAGGGTGCCGATTACGTGATGGTGAAACCGGGGATGCCTTATCTGGACATCGTTCGCCGCGTTAAGACCGAACTGCAGGTACCGACCTTCGCCTACCAAGTTAGTGGCGAGTACGCGATGATCAAAGCCGCCGCCCAAAACGGCTGGCTGGATGAGAAGAAAGTGGTGATGGAAGCGCTGATGTGCTTCAAGCGTGCCGGTGCCGACGGCGTGCTGACCTACTTCGCTAAAGATATCGCCCACTACTTAAAAGACGCGCAATAATCGCAAGCGATTGATCAATATCACGGCGAGCCAAGCTCGCCGTTTTTAATTGTAACTTTCCCAGCCATGGATGGTCTTATCGACACTGAAACCGTGGAGTACGTTACCATGCGTCGATTAATGCTAACCGCCCTACTCAGCCCCCTGCTGATCGCCCCAACCTATGCCGACAGCGGCTGTGGTTTTCAAACCGGCGAGCGTTCAACGGGGCTGTTTGCCACCTGCACCAAAGAGGACAGTGAAGTGATTTTGACCGGTCTACTGAATGCCGAGCAATTGGCTCAACAACCTGACTACCAAGCCGAATATGACCGCTACCAGCCTGAAAATGCGGTAATCGCCAAACTGCAGCAGCTGTCGCTGCCTACCGAAATTGTGGTGATTTTAGGGACCTGGTGTCCAGATTGTCATCGCGAAACCCCACGTCTTGCCAAAGTACTGGCCGAGACCGCCAACCCACAGCTCAAAGTCAGCTACATTGGCGTAGATCGCGACAAACAAGATGCCGACGGCCTCGCCGCCGACTACGACTTTACCCGTATTCCGACCATCATCGTCATGCAGGGCGGTAAAGAGATTGGCCGCATCATCGAGCGCACCACCCACAGCACCGAACTGGATCTACTGGATATCGTAAGCCAGTAACGCGATAAGGTTTGCAGACAGCTTTGCCTGCCCGAAAGAACAACAAAAGGTCGCCAAGGCGACCTTTTGCTTTATCTAACGCTGCCCCGAACAACACTGATTAGTATTCGCCTCCGGCGGGAAAGGGTTCCACCCTTTTCAATCCCAAATGCCTCCAACACGGCGAAATCCCTTCGCTCCTTGTGCTGCTCCTTTCGGCACTGCGCGGATTCATCATCCCTGATTTAGCCGCACACTTCGGCCATCCATGGCCTCCGGCCTCAATACGCAGCACACCACTCAGCGCCGCGAGTCGGCAAAAGCCAGTTGGCGCAACCGTTACAGTAAAACTGCTGACGTTTCTGTTTCCGATGAGGGTAAATCGGAGCGCTCTAAGCCGACTAGTTGACGCCGAGTGAAACCGCAAACGCAGCGGCGAGCCGAGGGCAGGATGCCCGAGAGGCCCGTGAAGGCATGGATGCCGCCTCGGACCGGTGCTGCCGCGAAGTGCGGTGAGAACGAGGGGCTGTCGTCAACCTTGGAGGCGAAGGGGAATCCAAAGGGGCGAAGCCCCGTGGCCGCCGGAGGCAAAAGCTACAAAGTGCAGCGGTGCTACAACAAGTCGAGACTCCAACCTGCCAACCAACAATCCCGCGAACCCGTTCGCGGCTACCGATTGCGGTGAGAACGAAGGGCTTTCGTCAACCTTAAAGGCGCTCAACTTCCTGCTCAATGCGCGGGCTCTTGGGTATGGCGTACAGCATGAATGCTCAGAAACAATAAAGGCCGCCGAAGCGACCTTTTGATTTCTCTAACTGTCGGCTCTAGTGGAGCCAAGCAAGCATTAGATGTGGAACTTGCGGGATTGCTCGTGTACAGCCTTGATAAAGGCGCCAGCGTGCTCTGGATCAGCGAACTGATGGATGCCGTGGCCCAAGTTGAAGACGTGACCTTCACCGTGGCCGAACTCACCTAGGATACGCTCAACTTCCTGCTCAATGCGCGGGATTGGCGCGTACAGCATGGATGGATCCATGTTGCCCTGCAGTGCAACCTTGTGACCAACACGCTGACGAGCGTCGTGCATGTTAACGGTCCAGTCCAGACCAACCGCGTCACAACCAGTTGCAGCGATCGCTTCCAACCATTGACCACCGCCTTTGGTGAACAGTACCACTGGCACTTTACGGCCGTCGTGATCACGGATCAGGCCATCAACGATCTTGTGCATGTAACGCAGCGAGAACTCTTCGTAAGCTGGGCCAGACAGCACGCCGCCCCATGAGTCGAAGATCTGCACCGCTTGCGCACCGGCTTTGATCTGGGCGTTCAAGTACAGAATTACTGAATCGGCCAACTTATCCAGCAGCAGGTGCAGCATCTGTGGCTCAGCGAACGCCATCTTTTTGGTCTTAGCGAAATCTTTCGAGCTGCCGCCCTCAACCATGTAGGTCGCCAGAGTCCATGGTGAACCGGAGAAACCGATCAGCGGCACTTCGCCTTTCAGTTCACGACGGATGGTGCGTACCGCATCCATCACGTAACCCAGCTCTTGCTCTGGATCTGGAATTGGCAGCGCTTCAATGGCAGCCATGTTGTCAGCCAGCTTTTGGAAACGTGGGCCTTCGCCGGTTTCAAAGTACAGACCCAGACCCATCGCATCAGGAATGGTCAGAATGTCGGAGAACAGAATGGCGGCGTCCAGCTCGTAACGACGCAGTGGTTGCAGGGTTACTTCGCAGGCCAGCTCAGGGTTCTTACACAGGCTCATAAAGTCGCCCGCCTGAGCGCGAGTCGCGCGGTATTCTGGTAGGTAGCGACCGGCTTGGCGCATCATCCACACTGGGGTCACATCAACTGGCTGACGCAGCAGCGCGCGCAGGTAGCGGTCGTTCTTCAGTTCTGACATCTGTTCTAATCCAATAACAGCAATACAAAACCACTTCGCGGGGTTGATTGGTCACAGTGTCAGGTTCGCGCTACAGAGACTGTTATTCCTGCGAACTCGGCTAGGCCAAAAAACCGAATGCGAATGGCATAAGCAAAAAGTGGCAGCCATTGTAGCACCGAGGTTAGCAATTGATACGAAGCGGGCGTGAAGCCCGCCACAAATTCACGAGTTAGCAGTGATTTGTTTCTCATTTCTCACCATTGACCCACACAGATGCCACAGTGACGTAACACACACTTTTACCAATCGGCGCTCAAGCACCAGCTTAAAGTTATTTTATTTCATAAACTTAGCACCGAATCATTGCGATTATTTCGCCACGAATGCTGAATCGAAATCGCCCAACAGCAACTGCCTTAAAGCCAGCTAAAGTGGAATGACCCAAATCACAAATTCACAACAAAAAACCGTTGATCGATCGCTACCGAGCAACTTAAATTGGATAAACAAAAACCAATTACCGAGGGAGACGGCAAGATGCTGAGCAAACTAGAACAAGCTGTCGATGCGTGGGGCGGCGCCAGTAAACTGATCGATCAGTGGCTGGAAAGCCGACGTCAATTGCTGGTCAGCTATTGCCAGCTTGCCGGGTTGCCCCCCTATCAAAATGAACAACGCACCTTGCCCGACGAGCAAACCATCAAACAATTTTGTGGCTTGCTGATGGATTACGCCTCCGCTGGTCATTTTGAGGTGTACGACCAGGTCGCTGCCGCCTGCGACACCAATGGCGCGCAAAGCCGTAAGCTGGCTGAAGAGCTGATCCCGAAAATCAATCTTTGCACTGATGTCGCCCTCGATTTTAACGACCGTTACACCAACGGCCTCAGCGATGAGCAACTGGTGTCTCTGGATCAGGATCTGTCCAAGCTTGGGCAGGCGATGGAGGAACGATTTGCGCTGGAAGATCAGATGCTGGAAACCATCTACATCCACCATCCAGAAACCCAAGCGTCCTAACTTCCCTACCGACAGCAACCAAAAAGCCCCGCTCTCGCGGGGCTTTGTTATTGGCCGACAGATACGTGGCACCGAAAAATCGACGCCACAGTCAGCGATCAGGCCGGTTGCTGCAAAATCACCTCACCGGCTGGCTTGGTGTAATGCTCCATCTGATGGAAGTTGAGGTAACGATAGGTGTCCGCCGCTTGCGAGTCGATCACCTTGGCGTACTCCAAGTATTCCTCCACCGTCGGCAGTTTACCCATGATTGACGATACCGCCGCCAGCTCTGCTGACGCTAAGTAGACATTGGCGCCAGTGCCTAAACGGTTCGGGAAGTTACGGGTCGAGGTCGATACCACAGTGGCGTTATCCGCCACCCGTGCTTGGTTACCCATACACAGTGAACAGCCCGGCATCTCAGTGCGCGCCCCAACTTTACCGTAGATGCCGTAGTAACCTTCGTCGGTTAACTGCTTGGCGTCCATCTTGGTTGGCGGTGCTACCCACAGTCGGGTTGGCAATGCTCCTTTGTGCTCGTTCAACAGCTTACCAGCGGCACGGAAGTGACCGATGTTGGTCATGCACGAACCGATAAACACTTCATCGATCTTCTCGCCCTGCACTTCGGATAGCAGCCGTGCGTCGTCCGGATCGTTTGGCGCACACAGAATCGGCTGGTTGATCTCAGCCAGATCAATTTCGATCACTTCGGTGTACTCAGCATCGGCATCCGCCTGCATCAGCTCTGGCTTGGCCAGCCAGTTTTGCATCGCTTGAATGCGGCGTTCGATGGTACGACGGTCACCGTAACCTTCAGCGATCATCCATTTCAGCATCACGATGTTGGACTGCAGGTATTCAGAGATCGAAGCTTCCGATAGCTTAATGGTACAACCGGCGGCAGAGCGTTCCGCCGAAGCGTCGGACAGTTCAAACGCTTGCTCAACGGTCAGATCTTCCAGACCTTCAATTTCCAGCACTCGACCAGAGAAGATGTTCTTTTTGCCTTTCTTCTCGACCGTCAGCAGCCCTTTTTGAATAGCGTAATACGGGATAGCGTGCACCAAATCGCGCAGGGTGATCCCCGGCTGCATCTTGCCTTTAAAGCGCACCAGCACTGATTCCGGCATATCCAACGGCATCACCCCAGTGGCCGCCGCAAATGCCACCAGACCGGAGCCGGCAGGGAATGAGATCCCCAGCGGGAAGCGGGTGTGGGAGTCACCACCGGTACCAACGGTATCCGGCAGCAGCATCCGGTTCAGCCACGAGTGGATCACGCCATCACCCGGACGCAGCGAGACCCCACCACGGTTCATAATGAAGTCAGGTAAGGTCGCATGGGTGTTTACGTCCACCGGCTTAGGATACGCGGCGGTATGGCAGAACGACTGCATGGTCAAGTCGGCAGAGAAGCCCAAACACGCCAAGTCTTTCAGTTCGTCACGGGTCATTGGTCCAGTGGTGTCCTGCGACCCCACGGTAGTCATCTTCGGCTCACAGTATTGGCCAGGACGCACCCCAGTCACACCGCAGGCTTTACCCACCATCTTCTGCGCCAAGGTGTAACCCTTGCCACTGTCGGCGACATCTTGCGGACGACGGAATACCTCGGACGCCGCCAACCCCAGCGCTTCGCGAGCGCGATCGGTCAAACCACGGCCGATGATCAATGGGATACGACCGCCAGCGCGCACTTCATCCAGCAGCACGTCGGTCTTCAGGCTAAATTCGGAGATCACCGCACCGGCTTGGTTTTTAACGATGCCTTCATAGGGGTAGACCTCAATCACATCGCCCATCGCCATCTCATCCACCGGCATCTCGATTGGCAGAGCACCGGCGTCTTCCATGGTATTGAAGAAGATCGGCGCAATCTTGCCGCCGAAACAGAAACCGCCAGCACGCTTGTTTGGCACAAATGGGATGTCGTCGCCCATAAACCACAGCACCGAGTTGGTGGCGGATTTACGGGAAGAGCCGGTACCCACCACATCACCAACGTAAACCACTGGGTGACCTTTGGCTTTCAGTTGTTCAATCAGTTTTACTGGGCCCACTTCGCCAGCCACGTCAGGCTCAATGCCATCGCGGGCGTTTTTCAGCATCGCCAACGCATGCAGTGGGATATCAGGGCGTGACCAAGCGTCAGGCGCCGGTGACAAGTCATCGGTGTTGGTTTCACCGGTGACCTTAAATACAGTCAGGGTGATCTTCTCTGCCAAGGTTGGCTTAGAGGTGAACCATTCGGCGTTGGCCCAAGATTCCACAACCTGCTTGGCCACCGCGTTACCGGCTTTCATCTTCTCTACCACATCGTGGAAAGCATCGAACATCAGTAGCGTGTGCGACAGCGCTTCAGCGGCGATTGGCGCTAGGGCATCGTTGTCCAGCGCGGCAATCAGTGGTTCGATGTTGTAACCACCCTGCATAGTACCAAGCAGCTGAATTGCTTTTTCAGCACTGACCAGCGGCGAGCTCACCTCGCCTTTGGCGATGGCGGCCAAGAAACTGGCTTTAACGTAGGCGGCTTCATCCACACCCGGTGGGATACGGTTTTCCAACAGATCCAGCAGGAACGCCTCTTCACCGGCAGGCGGGGTTTTAATCAGTTCAATCAGATCAGCGGTTTGCTGAGGATCCAGGGGCTTGGGGACAATGCCCTGTTCGGCACGTTCTGCGACGTGTTGGCGGTAGGCTTCTAACACAATGACATTCCTCTTCATCTTGCAAGCTCACGACAAGCTGCACATCCTGTGAACCGACGCACGCAATCACCTTATCCGTGACCGACATCGCGCCTTAAGGTGGCGGCAGTATAGCGAGATTGGGGTCAATTTTGAATCAATGCTCAACTAAAGCGCCAGTAAACTTGATGTATGGCAACCGTTGCTATCGGCGATAATGACCATTCCCGAAAAAATTAATATAGTCACTAAAGACAAAGACTTAAGTCGAATACCAATGAACAAAACGCAACTAAGTTGGCACGGCATCGAAGCGGTGATCTTCGATATGGATGGGGTACTGGTTGATTCCGAGCCATTTTGGCAACAAGCCCAGATGGCAGTGCTACCACGTTATGGGGTGCCATTGACTTGGCAAGATACGGTGCGCACCACCGGGATCCGCATCGATCTGATCGTGGCGATGTATCAGCAGCGCCATCCGTGGTCCGGCGCCACCGTTACCGAAGTTGCCGATGAGATTGTCGAGCAGGTCGCCCAGCTGGTGCGCCACCAAGGACAACCGCTACCGGGCGTACAACAAGCGATCGTCGCCATCAAAGCCAAAGGATTACGTTTGGCGCTGGCGACCTCATCACCGACGCTACTGATTGACGCCACCTTAGCACGGCTGGGGTTAACCGATGCATTTGAGGTGATCTGCTCCGCCGAAGCATTGCCCTATGGCAAACCGCACCCGCAGGTTTATCTCAACGCCGCCGAGGGACTCGGCATTATCCCGAGTAACTGTGTCGCCATTGAAGATTCCGTCACAGGGGTTATCGCCGGCAAAGCCGCCAGCATGAAGGTTGTCGCCATTCCAGAAGCTAACCAACAACAGGATCCGCGTTTTTCGATCGCCGATCTGCAACTGCGATCGCTTGAGGAGTTGCAGTTCTAAGCTGATAACACCAATTAGATTAATGTTGTGATTTTCTGGTGCGAAGTTGGAGCCACCAAATAATTTTTCTGATTGGTATTCGCCTCCGGCGGGAAAGGGTTTCACCCTTTTCAATCCCAAATGCCTCCAACACGGCGAAATCCCTTCGCTCCTTGTGCTGCTCCTTTCGGCACTGCGCTGATGCGCCATCCATGGCTTAGCAGCGCACTTCGGGCATCCTGCCCTTCGGCCTCAATACGCAGCACACCGCTCAGCGCCGCGAGTCGGCCAAAACCCGCTGGCGCAATCGTCAGTGGTTCAATCATAGCCGCGACCACTGTAACAACAAAGGGCAGCCACTTGGCTGCCCTTGTTCATTGCTACCGCTGTGCGATTTGTTTTTGCTGTTACTAAAAACTAATCGCTAACCACTAACAGCTTAAGGATCACTTCTTCTTAGCTTTGGCGTTTGGCAGATCGGTGATGCTGCCTTCGTACACTTCCGCCGCCAGACCAACCGACTCATGCAGCGTTGGGTGAGCGTGGATGGTCAGCGCCATATCTTCGGCATCGCAGCCCATCTCAATCGCCAGACCAATTTCGCCCAGCAGCTCGCCGCCGTTATCGCCCGCAACCGCGCCACCAATGATCCGATGGCTGTCTTTGTCGAAAATCAGCTTGGTCATGCCGTCAGAGGCGTTCTGCGCAATAGCACGACCGGAGGCGCTCCAAGGGAACACCGCGGTTTCAAAATTGATGCCCTGCTCTTTGGCTTCTTTCTCGGTCAAACCAACCCAAGCGATCTCTGGCGAGGTGTAAGCGATCGATGGGATCACTTTTGGATCGAAGAAGTGTTTCTTACCGGAGATCACCTCGGCGGCAACGTGACCTTCATGCACCCCTTTGTGGGCCAACATTGGCTGGCCCACGATGTCGCCAATGGCGTAGATGTGCGGCACGTTAGTGCGCATCTGCTTATCCACGTTGATAAAGCCGCGTTCATCGACGTTCACCCCAGCCGCTTCGGCGTTCAGCAGTTTGCCATTTGGAGTACGGCCAATCGCCACCAGCACCGCATCGTAACGCTCTGGCTCGGTCGGCGCTTTTTTGCCTTCCATCGATACGTAGATGCCATCTTCTTTGGCTTCCACGGCGGTCACTTTGGTTTGCAGCATAAAGGTGAACTTCTTGCTCATCCGCTTGGTGAAGTAGCGCACCACGTCTTTGTCCGCCGCTGGGATCACTTGATCGAGCATCTCGACCACATCCACCTTAGAACCTAACGCTTCATAGACGGTACCCATCTCCAGGCCGATGATGCCGCCGCCCATAATCAGCAGTTTGCCAGGGATCTCTTTCAGTTCCAGCGCATCGGTAGAATCCCAAATGCGGGGATCTTCGTGCGGAATAAATGGCAGCTGAATTGGCCGAGAACCGGCGGCGATGATGGCGTTATCGAAGTTAACCACGGTGGTGCCCGCTTCGCCTTCAACCGCCATGCTGTTGCTGCCGGTGAACTGGGCATGACCGTTAACCACGGTCACTTTGCGCATCTTGGCCATGCCAGCCACACCGGCGGTCAGCTTGCTAACCACTTGATCTTTATGACTGCGGATCTTATCCAGATCGATCTGCGGCGCGCCAAAGCTGACCCCATGATCCGCCGCGTGCTTGGCTTCATCGATCACTTTGGCGATGTGCAGCAACGCTTTAGATGGGATACAACCGACGTTCAGACAAACGCCACCGAGGGTGCTGTAACGCTCGACCAGCACGGTCTCCAAACCCAGATCCGCTGCGCGATAGGCGGCGGAGTAACCCGCTGGGCCAGAGCCCAGTACCACAACCTGAGCTTTAATCTCTTGGCTCATGATATTCCTCTTTATTCTTATGCAATCCATTGGGGTCGCGGCCATTGTATCTGCCGTCGACCTAAACCAGAAGCCAGATCACAAAGATCCGGCTTACTGTGAGCTTTACAGACGATCTATTACAACGTCAGCTTACGGATATCAGACAGATAGGCCGCCAGCGTCGAACTAAAGCGCGCACCATCGGCGCCATCGATCACCCGATGATCGTATGACAGCGACAGTGGCAACATCAGCCGTGGCACAAACTCGCTGCCATTCCACTTCGGTTTGATCTCCGACTTGGAGACGCCAAGGATTGCCACCTCCGGCGCGTTGACGATTGGGGTAAAGGCGGTACCGCCAATGCCACCAAGGCTTGAGATGGTAAAGCAGCCGCCCTGCATATCAGCGGCGGTCAGTTTGCCATCGCGGGCTTTCTTGGAGACCGCCAGCAGCTCTTGCGATAGCTGGTAGATCCCCTTTTGATCGACATCGCGGATCACTGGCACCACCAAGCCATTGGGGGTATCGACCGCCACGCCAACGTGGATGTACTTCTTGCGAATAACGCTTTGGCCATCGGCGCTCAGCGAGGCATTAAACTGCGGCAGATCCGCCAGCGTCTTAGCCACCGCTTTGAGGATGAACACCAACGGGGTGATCTTAAAGCCAAGCTCTTTCTTGACCACTTCGAGGTTTTGCTCCTTACGGAACGCCTCCACTTCGGTGATGTCGGCTTCATCAAACTGAGTCACATGGGGGATCATCGCCCAGTTGCGACTGAGGTTGCTGCCGGTCAGGCGCTTAATCTTATTCAGCGGGATCTGCTCCACTTCACCAAACTTGGCAAAGTCGACCTGTGGCCATGGGATCAGATCCAAACCGCCGCCGTTGCTGCCGATTTGGCCGGACTGCACCTTGGCCAGCGCCGCTTTGACGTAGGCTTGCACGTCCTCTTTAACGATCCGCTGTTTGCGACCGCTGCCGGTTACCTTCGATAGATCAACCCCGAACTCCCGCGCTAAACGGCGAATTAGCGGAGTAGCGTAGGCGTAAGCACGGTTCTCAGTAAACTCGCCAGTGGCGGCAGCAACTGGGGCTGGAGTCGGTGCGACCGGCGCAGGGGTTGGTGCAGCCGCTTGGGTCGGTGCTGCTGTTGTCGTTGCAGCGGCTTCTGCTGGTGCCGCTTCTGGCGCTGCGGCAGAGCTAGCCTCGGCGCCCGCGGCCACCGTGAACAGCATAATCGCGCTGCCGGTACTGACGCTGTCACCAACGTTGATGTCGATCGATTTGACCACCCCAGCTACCGGTGCCGGCACCTCCATCGACGCTTTATCGCCCTCCACCGTCAGCAGCGATTGCTCCTCGCTGATGCTGTCACCAACCGCCACTAAGATTTCGGTGACTTCGACTTCGTCGCCGCCAATGTCTGGCACCACAATCACTTGCTCCGCTGCCGCCGCTGGGACTGCTGCCTCGGCGACGGGCGCAGGTGCGGTTTCGGCAGCTGGCGCCGCCTCAGTATCAAACAGCATGATCAGGCTGCCGGTGGCGACACTGTCGCCGACCGCCACTTTGATCGCTTTGACCACCCCAGCGTGGGAGGCTGGCACCTCCATCGAAGCTTTATCACCTTCCACCGTCAGCAGCGATTGATCGATCTCGACGCGATCGCCGACGCTGACCAAAATCTCGGTGACTTCCACCTCATCGGCACCAATGTCCGGTACGATAATTTCCATTGCCATATCGTGCTTTCCCTTATGCGTTCAGTGGATTGAGTTTGTCTGGATTGATGCCGAACTTAGTAATGGCATCCGCCACTACTTGCTGGTCAATCTGGCCCTGCTGTGCCAATTCCGCCAAGGTCGCCACCACCACATAATGGGCGTTCACCTCGAAGTGACGGCGCAGATTGGCGCGGCTGTCGGAGCGGCCAAAACCGTCGGTGCCCAGCACCCGATAGCTGGCAGTCGGCAGGAAGCCACGGATCTGCTCGGCGTAGTTCTTCATGTAGTCGGTCGCGGCGATGGTTGGCTTATCAGCCAGCACGGTCGCCACATATGGGGTTTGCGGCTCGCTGGTGGGATGCAGCATATTCCAGCGCTGCACCGCTTGGCCGTCGCGAGTCAGCTCGTTAAACGAGGTCACCGAGAAGATCTCGCTGCCGATGTCGTAATCGGCTTTGAGGATCTGCGCTGCTTCCAGCACTTGGGTCATGATGGTGCCGGAGCTCAGCAGCTGCACCTGCGCTTTACTGCCAGCAACCGTTTTCAGCGAGTAGATGCCGCGACGAATGCCCTCTTCCGCCCCAGTTGGCATCGCTGGCTGGGCGTAGTTTTCATTCATCAGGGTCAGGTAGTAGAACACGTTCTCCTGCTCGCCATACATCCGCCGCAGGCCATCTTGGATGATCACCGCCACTTCATAGGCGTAGGTCGGATCGTAGGAGATGCAGTTCGGTACCGTGTTAGCCAGAATGTGGCTGTGACCGTCTTCGTGCTGTAAGCCTTCGCCGTTCAGGGTCGTGCGGCCAGCAGTGGCACCCAGCAAGAAACCACGAGCTTGTTGATCCCCTGCCATCCACGCCATATCACCAACCCGCTGGAAGCCGAACATCGAGTAGTAGATGTAGAACGGGATCATCGGTAGATCGTTGGTGCTGTAAGAGGTCGCCGCCGCCACCCATGAAGACATGGCGCCCAGCTCGTTAATGCCCTCTTGCAGCACTTGGCCGGAGGTCGCCTCTTTGTAGTAAGAAACCACATCGCGATCCTGCGGGGTGTACTCCTGCCCTTTCGGGTTGTAGATGCCAATCTGGCGGAACAACCCTTCCATACCAAAGGTACGAGCTTCGTCAGCGACGATCGGCACAATATGCTGGCCAATCGCTTTGTCTTTCAACAGCAGATTCAGCGCACGGACAAAGCCCATGGTGGTTGAGATCTCACGCTTTTGCTCATCCAGCAAGGTTTGGAAACTGTCCAGTGCTGGCAGTTCTAACACCTGAGTAAAGTTTGGCAGTCGCTGTGGAGTGTAGCCATGCAGTGCTTGACGGCGCTGATGCAAATAGGTGTGTTCGGCTGAGCCTTCCGCCAAGGTTAGGTATGGCAGTTCACCGACTTGTTCATCGCTAACCAGCTCTTTAAGGCCTAGACGATCACGTAGATGGGTGACGTGCGACATATCCATCTTCTTCACTTGGTGGGCGATGTTCATCCCCTCCGCCGCCTTACCCATGCCGTAACCTTTGACGGTCTTGGCCAGGATCACCGTTGGCTTGCCTTTGGTATCCATGGCGTTTTTATAGGCCGCATACAACTTCGATGGGCTATGACCACCACGTTGCAACGCGAAAATTTCATCGTCGGTCATGTCCGCCACCAGCGCCGCGGTTTCTGGGTAACGACCGAAAAAATGCTCTCGCACGTAAGCGCCGTTTTTCGACTTGTAGGTTTGGTAGTCGCCGTCGATGGTTTCGTTCATCAACTGCAGCAGCTTACCGGTGGTGTCTTTAGCCAGCAGTTTGTCCCAGCCACTGCCCCAGATCACTTTCACCACATTCCAACCGGCGCCTTTGAACAAGCCTTCAAGTTCTTGAATGATCTTGCCATTGCCCATCACAGGGCCGTCGAGTCGCTGCAGGTTGCAGTTGATCAAAAAGCAGAGGTTATCCAGCCCTTCACGGGCGGCAAACGACAGCGCGCCACGGGATTCTGGCTCATCCATCTCGCCATCACCCAAATAGGCGTAAACTCGCTGTTCCGAGGTGTCTTTTAGGCCGCGGCCTTCGAGGTATTTCAGGAACCGCGCCTGATAGATGGCGGCGATTGGACCAAGGCCCATCGAGACCGTCGGGAATTGCCAAAAGGTTGGCATCAGTTTCGGGTGGGGGTAGGAGGAGATCCCGTTGCCATCAACCTCTTGGCGGAAGTTATCTAGCTGCTCTGCGGTTAACCGCCCTTCCATAAAGGCGCGGGCGTAAATGCCCGGAGAGATATGGCCTTGGTAGTACACCAAGTCGCCGCCATCTTTGGCGTTGGGGGCGCGGAACAGGTGGTTAAAGCCGACTTCGTAAAACGCCGCCGCCGATTGATAAGATGCCATATGACCGCCCAAATCGAGCCCCTTTTTCGAGGCTCGCAGGACGATCATAATCGCGTTCCAACGGACGATGGAACGGATCCGCCGTTCAATGCTGATGTCGCCGGGATAGGCCGGCTCCGCCGACGGGGCAATGGTGTTGATGTAGTTACTGGTGATGCCGGTCGGCAACGCCACCCCTTCATTGCGCGCCTTGGTGATCATCTGCTCCAGCAGATATTTGGCGCGCTCTACCCCATCTTCCGCTAAAACCGCCTGCAGCGCTTCAAGCCACTCGGCGGTTTCTTGTGCATCAACGTCGTGATTGGCGGTGGTTAAACTTGGATCTGACATCGATTCTCCCTGAATTATCTTCTTTGCAAAGCAGCCATGTCCTCGGCTGGTATGTCAGTGTTACGACATGGTGCTATGCGTGGTCGTTGCGCATCCGTCGCAAACTGCGCTGCTGACGGCTATCCTCTCGACGCACCTCCAACGTCACCTCTTCGATATAGGCAAGGTGATCGTTAGAAGCACGGCGAGCCAGTTCTGGCTCGCGTTTTAAAATGGCGTCCAGCAAGGCTTCCCGATGGATGTTGGCGACATCCGAGGACCCCTCGCGACGATAAAGCAGTTGTAGGTTTTGCTCGACATTGCGTTCCAGCAGTGGCGACAGGCTTAGCACCAAATGCAGCATCGCCACGTTGTGGCAGGCTTCGGCGACGGTACGATGAAAATCAACGATCGCTTGCGCTTCTTGCTGCGGGTTGCCCTGCACCTCTTTGATCCGGTTCATGCGGCTACGCAGCTGCTCGTGATCGGCATTGGTGCCACGCAGTGCCGCGTAATAGGCCATCATCCCCTCGGTGGCGTGACGGAACTCAAGTAGGTCGTATTGGCTCTCTGGGTTGTTGCCCAGCAACTCAACCAGCGGATCAGATAGGCTGTTCCACAGTTGTTCGCGGACATAGGTGCCGCCACCTTGACGACGGTACAGCACCCCCTTGGCTTCCAGTTTTTGGATCGCCTCGCGCAGCGATGGCCGCGACACTTCAAATTTGACCGCCAGCTCGCGCTCCGGTTGCAGCTTTTGCCCCGGCTTTAGGCTGCCCTCCAGCACCATCTTTTCCAGTTCCTTCATGATGATGTCGGATAATTTGGGTTGGCTAATGCGTCGATAAGACATTGTTGCAAGTTCCGTTCTTGTAGGTAGGGCGAGCAGGTAAATTGGTATTACCAATATCCATTGATGGAGAAATATAACAACTATCAGAACTGCGACGCAATTTATTTGACGGCAGTCACAGGTCATTCCAGTTGTTTGAAATAATCGATATTTTATTGGTTATTGAGGGTGATCAGTGCGCCAAGGTGGTTAAAACTGCGTCAGCAGCAACACTGAATACGACTCAGCAACTCGGGCTATTTTAGCCCCTAAGCCGCTGCAATAGCTGACGAAAATAGCTCCAATCGAAAGCCTCGCCGGGATCTGTCTTGCGGCCGGGAGCGATATCGCAGTGACCAACGATACGATCACTACTGATGGCCGGATAATGGCGTTGCAGCTCGATGGTTATCGCAGCTAACTGCTGATATTGGCTGTCGCTGTAGGGGTACTGATCGCTGCCTTCCAACTCGATACCAATGGCGTAATCGTTACAGTTGTCTTCGCCAGCAAAACAGCTGATCCCCGCATGCCAAGCCCGTCGGTCAAACGGCACATATTGGATCGCCTGACCATCGCGACGGATCAATAGGTGGGCCGACACTTGCAGCCCTTTAACCGACGCCAGAATCGGGTAATCGGTTTGCACACAGCCCAGAAACAGCTGATCGATATAAGGGGCGCCGTAAAGTTGCGGCGGCAAACTGATGTTGTGGATCACCAACAGACTGATTGACTTGGGCCGCGCTCCGGCAAAGCCGCTAAATCGATGTTGCGCCTGTTCAAACCAGCGCCCGAAAGGTTCTAACCGCATGGCAAATCCAGTGGCGTTACCACATACTACGAAAATGATTACGGCTAAGTGTATCAGCAACCTATGAATGACTCACCGAAGCCTGCGGGCAAACTGATGTTGGTATTAGCATGGGTGGCACTGGCAGCACTGTTGTATCTCTATTTCGATAACAAGATCGAACGTCAATACAACCCCAACCAGCAGCCGCAATTTAGCCAACAAACGCTGACGCTTAAGCAAAACGCCCGTGGCCACTACGTCACCAGCGCCACCATCAATGGCGAGCCAGTGACCTTGCTGCTGGATACCGGTGCCACCCAAATTTCGGTACCAGCCCATCTGGCGCAGCAGTTGCAATTGCAGGCGGGCGCGGCGTCGATGGTCAGCACCGCAAACGGCTTGGTGCAGGTGCGGCAAACTCGCATCGATACCCTCTCTATCGGCGGCCTGACCATGTATGATCTGGCCGCACACCTAAATCCGGGATTGACCGGCGATACCATTTTGTTGGGGATGAATGCCCTAAAAGATCTGGAGCTGGTTCAACGGGGAAATACATTGACGCTAAGGAAGTACTAGCCAATGCTGGAAAATGACATTCGCATCACCGTCGCCGCCGCTTTGAACGAAGACCTTGGCGGTCTTAATGCCACCGACGGCGATATCACCGCCCAATTGATCCCCGCCGATCGCTACAGCGAGGCCACGGTGATCACCCGCGAACACGGGATCTTCTGCGGCAAAGCATGGGTAGAACAGGTGTTTAACCAGCTTGGTGGCGATGTGGCACTGCACTGGCATGTCGATGATGGCGATCTGGTGGTGCCTAACCAAACCTTGGTGGAACTGGCCGGCCCTGCGCGAATTCTGCTTACCGGCGAACGCACCGCGCTGAACTTTATCCAAACCCTATCTGGGGTTGCCACCGTGGTGCATCGTTACAGCTGCAAACTGCAAGGCACCCACTGCCGCTTACTGGATACCCGCAAGACCATTCCGGGGCTACGCACCGCGCAAAAATACGCGGTTACCTGCGGCGGTGGCAAAAACCATCGCATCGGGTTGTTTGACGCTTTTCTTATTAAGGAAAACCACATCGCCGCTTGTGGTGGCATCGCTGCCGCCATCGCCGCGGCGCGGCGGTTAAAACCGCAAGCACCAGTAGAGGTGGAAGTGGAAAATCTGGCGGAGCTAGATGCGGCTTTGGTGGCCGGTGCCGACATCATTATGTTGGATAACTTCGATGTCACCATGATGACTGAAGCGGTCGCCATCAATAACCAGCATGGCGCTAAAGCCAAACTGGAAGTGTCCGGCAATGTCACCATCGACACCATCGCTGATTTCGCCCGAACTGGGGTGGATTTTATTTCGGTTGGCGCCCTGACCAAGCACGTTAAAGCGATGGATCTGTCGATGCGCTTTCGCTAGTTGCTAGTAAAAAAGTCCGCTGTTGAATTGGCGTTATTTCAAGCCGCGATCAGTTGGTGATTCAATTCGTTAACTTATTGCGGCTTTATTTTTTCTTATCATGCAATTCCAACGGTAATTTAACCCGAATCCTCTTTGCCAATATTGTCGTTCAATATTAGGGCGTGTTGACGTTTGGTGTTCAGAATTTGGTCGAGGATAGCAGCTGTTAATCGAGGATTGCGATTGAAGGCCCTCTCTTCTGAAATCAAAATCAGGGCTCTACGTCGAAATCGTATGACGAAGAGTGACAGCTGCTAGTCCGACCCTACAAGGCGCCCCCGCAGTAACCTCGGAACAGCAAAACAAACCAGCCAATTTCATTTTGCTTTAAAAAGCAGCCAAGAATGGGCGCAAAAATATACAGCAAAGGTCAACACGCCCTAGTCTTGAATTGACCTCACGCAAATCATCCGTCACTGCAACCAGTTGCAATGATTGCACCATCTCTTTTCTGCAACAATCTGACACCAATTCAGCGAGCCAAAATGGTCAAAAATCCAGCCAAAGTCACCTTTTTGACGATGCTTTGACCAAAAAAATTACTTAAATAAAACAGCAGGTAACGGTTGTGTTAGCAACATTAGTTGCATAGACTAAATCCTGTACTAACTTCGGTTAGGTTGTTGCCATCAATGAAGGGGCTGCAACACCAAGCGAGTACAGCAATGTTCGTTACCATTCGGCGGGCAATATTAGTAAAGTACACTGGCGCTGCACTTGGCCACCAAACCCAATTTTTTTTATGGGGCCGCAATAAGATTCACAGGCCAATGTCGATTCTCATATACGGAGATACAAAGATGAAACGGAAAGCACAACAGGGTTTCACTCTGATCGAACTGATGATCGTAGTGGCCATTATCGGTATTTTGGCGGCAATCGCGATCCCTGCTTATCAGGATTACACCGTGAAGTCGCAAGTCAATGCAGCGTTTGCCGAGATTTCTCCATACAAAACTGCATTCGAAATCGCCAAGAATGAAGGAACCGATCCTGATGAGGTAATTTCAGGCACAACTGGAACCTACTGTGATATTGATGTTGTGAATGGAACTGCTACTGCTGATGGCTCGCTGAAGTGCACACTGAAAAATGTAAACGCTATTGTAGAAAATGACTTCATTACACTAACCAGAGCTGCAACCACAGGCATTTGGAGCTGTTCAATTTCAGGCTCATCAGGTCAAATTGCAAAATTCAATCCTTGTGATTAAATAGGGCAAGAAGAATTTATAAAGCCCGAGATAACTTTCTCGGGCTACATGAAAATGAATAAGATAAGTAGTTCCTTCGGTCTGCCTTTCATAGACATATCCTGTCTGGATACGACAATAATTTCCGATGAGCTTATTAACAGTAAGCTCATCGAAAAACACCGCTGCCTGCCCCTGCGCAAGCGCAACAACCGCCTCCTGCTCGCCATCTCCGATCCCAACAATCTCGTTGCCCTTGAAGAGTTCCAGTTCAACCACGGCATTCATGTTGAGCCAATTATCGTGGTGCAAGATGCACTGGATAAAGTGATCGACAGGATCCTTGAAGGCGAGATCGATAGCCTAGAGATCACCGAAGAGGATGAACAGCGTCTTGCGGGCATCGACGCCGCCGAAACCGAAGTTAAAGAGGAAGCACAGGGAAGTTCCGCTGATGATGCCCCAGTGGTGGTGTTTATCAACAAACTGATGACCGAAGCGATCCGCAAGGGCGCCTCGGATCTGCACTTTGAACCCTACGAAGATCAATACCGAGTCCGTTTTCGCATCGACGGCATGCTCAGCACCATCGCTTCACCGCCGCAGGGGCTAGGGCCGCGCATATCGGCGCGAATTAAGGTGATGTCGAAGCTGGATATCGCCGAGCGACGGTTGCCGCAGGATGGTCGGATCAAGCTTCGGGTCGGCAATAAAAAGATGGTCGATTTTCGGGTATCGGTGCTGCCAACCCTGTTTGGCGAGAAGATCGTGATGCGTATTCTTGACTCTTCCGCCGCCAATCTGAATATCGATATCTTGGGCTTTAGCGAAGCCCAAAAAAAGCTCTACCAAGATAATCTGCAAAAACCGCAGGGGATGATTCTGGTTACCGGTCCCACCGGCTCGGGTAAGACGGTATCACTGTATACCGGCCTGAATATCTTAAATACCGAAGAGCGTAATATCTCCACCGCCGAAGATCCGGTCGAGATCAACTTGCCCGGCATCAACCAAGTACAGATCCACCCCAAGGCCGGCTTGGGCTTTGCCGAGGCGCTGCGATCGTTCCTGCGTCAGGATCCCGACATTGTGATGGTGGGTGAGATCCGCGACTTGGAAACCGCTGAAATTGCGGTAAAAGCAGCGCAAACCGGCCATATGGTGATGAGCACCTTGCACACCAATTCATCCCCAGAAACCTTGACTCGTCTGCTGAATATGGGGGTTCCAGCGTATAATATCGCCAGCTCAGTCAGCTTGATTATCGCCCAGCGCTTGGGCCGCAAATTGTGCCCTAGCTGCAAAGCACCAGAGTCGATCCCCGCCGCCGAACTGCTGCAAGAGGGCTTTAGCCAAGAGCAGATCGCCACCGACTTTACCTGTTACAAAGCGGTTGGCTGCGATAACTGCAACGGCGGCTACAAAGGTCGGGTTGGCCTGTATGAGATGCTAAAGATGACTCCGGCACTGGCATCACTGATTATGGATGGCGGCAGCGCCATCGACCTGGCTAAGCAAGCCAAACAGGATGGCATGACCACCATCCGCGAAGCCGGTCTACAAAAAGTGATTGACGGCGTCACCTCGCTGGCGGAAGTTAACCGGGTAACCAGTCACTGATCTTGTTAACAATTAGTCGTAAAAATAAGCACCAAGCATAAGGATTTGCTCGATGGCGCAGTTATTTCAAGCCCGCAGCAGCGCGGATCAGCGTAAACAGAAAAAAGCCAAATTGGATCGCAAACAAAAAGCCGAAGTGGTCGAATTTGTTTGGGCGGGAAAAAATCAAAAAGGCAGCCCGATCAAGGGCGAAATGCGCGGCGCAAGCGCCAATGAAGTCAAAGCGATTTTGCGCAAGCAGGGGGTTACCCCAACCAAGGTGGTTAAAAAGCCCAAATCGCTGTTTCAGAAAAAAGCCAAAATCACCTCTAAAGACATTGCGGTAGTCACCCGCCAGATCGCCACCATGCTGCAAGCGGGGGTGCCACTGGTCACCGGTTTGGAAATGGTCGCTAAAGGTCATGGCAACGAATCGATGCGCAAACTGCTGGGGGAGATTTTGGATGAGATCCAAGCCGGTACCCCGGTGGCGCAGGCGCTGCGACCGCACCGACTCTATTTTGATGAACTGTACTGCGACTTGGTTGCCGCCGGTGAACAATCCGGTACCTTGGATAAGGTGTTTGACCGCATCGCCACCTATCGCGAAAAATCGGAAGCGCTGAAATCAAAGATCAAAAAAGCGATGTTCTATCCGGCGGCGGTGGTCACCGTTGCTATCGGCGTAACCTTGCTACTGCTGCTGTTTGTGGTGCCGCAATTTGAATCTATTTTCAATGACTTCGGTGCCGAACTACCCGCCTTTACCCAGATCGTTATCAATATCTCGCGCTTCCTGCAAAGCAGTTGGTATTACTTTTTCGGCATCAGCGTCATTGCCGTGTGGATGTTTGTTCGCAGCCATCGAAATTCTGCCAAGTTTCGTGACCAATTGGATGCGCTAACCCTAAAACTGCCGATTGTTGGCAATATTCTGCATAAAGGGGCGATGGCCAAATTTGCCCGTACCCTTGCCACCACCTTTGCTGCGGGTGTGCCATTGGTTGAAGGCTTGGAAGCCTCGGCTGGCGCTTCCGGTAATGCGGTTTATCGCAAGGCGATCTTAAAGATGCGCGAAGAGGTGATCTCCGGCTTGCAGATGAATGTGGCGATGCAGACCGTTAATCTGTTCCCTGATATGGTGACGCAGATGGTGATGATCGGCGAAGAATCCGGGGCCCTCGATGATATGCTCAATAAAGTGGCCAACATCTTTGAGATGGAGGTTGATGATGCGGTTGATGGCCTATCAACCCTGATTGAACCGCTGCTGATGGTGGTACTGGGCACTCTGGTCGGTGGCCTGGTGGTGGCGATGTATCTGCCAATCTTCGAGATGGGTAACGTGGTTGGTTAGCCGCTGCGGTAGAATCAACGAAACCCGCTAACTTTTGAATTAAAAGCAGTAAATGGCAATTTGGAACGAGCTTTTTGGCCAATATCCTTGGCTATTCTGGCTGACGGTGACCGCCGTCAGCCTTATTGTTGGTAGCTTCTTAAATGTGGTTATCCACCGGCTGCCGATCATGATGGAGCGTCAATGGCGTGCCGAGTGCATCGACGGCTTAAGTGCCGAAGGGATCAAGGTCGCCGCCCCACATGATTCATGGCCAGCCCGCTATAACCTGCTGGTACCAGGCAGCAACTGCCCGCACTGCCAAACTGCGATTCCCGCTTGGCGCAACATTCCACTAGTCAGTTATCTGCTGCAAGGCGGTAAATGCCACCACTGTCACAGCCCAATCTCGGTGCGCTATCCATTGGTGGAACTGGGCACCGCGCTGCTGTGCTTAGCTATCGCCATTAAACTGGGGCCAACCGAACTGTTTTGGCCAACGTGGCTGTTGGCCTTTGGCTTAGTGGCACTGGCCGCAATCGATTTTGACAAGATGCTGCTGCCAGACAGCCTAACCTTGCCGCTGCTATGGTTGGGGCTGCTGGTTAACCTTAATCATGGCTTTGTCGCACTGACCGATGCGGTGCTGGGTTGTGTGTTTGGCTATCTGTCGCTGTGGTCGGTGTTTCAGGGCTTTAAGCTACTGACCGGCAAAGAGGGGATGGGCTATGGCGATTTTAAGCTGCTGGCGATGTTTGGCGCTTGGTTTGGTTGGCAGGCACTGCTGCCGATTATTTTGCTCTCCTCCATCGGCGGCGCCATTGTTGGTATTGCCCTGACCGCTTTAGCCAAACTTGGCAAAGGCAAGCCGATGCCGTTTGGGCCATGGATCATCCTTGGTGGCTTAGCCTACCTGTTCTGCGGTGAACAACTGATCGATTGGTACTGGCATTCGATGTTGGGTCTGTAACCAATGGACAGCAATAAACTGATTATCGGCCTCACCGGTGGTATCGGCTCGGGCAAGACTCAGGTCAGCGATCGCTTTGCCGCTCTTGGCATAACTGTGGTTGATACCGACCTTATCGCCCGCCAAGTAGTGCAGCCAAACACCCTTGGCCTTGCCGCCATCATCGAGCACTTTGGCCCAGAACTATTAACCAGCGATGGCCAACTGGATCGCGCCGCGCTGCGACAGCGGGTATTTACCGATGAATCGCAGCGTCAGTGGCTAAATCAACTATTGCATCCGCTGATCCAAGCCGAAGCCATTAGCCAATGCCAGGCCGCCAGTAGCCCCTATGTACTGCTGGTGGTGCCGCTGCTGCTGGAGGGCGATATGCATCAACTGGTGGCACGGATCTTGGTGATCGATGTCGATCGTCAAACCCAGATCGACCGCACTTGCGCTCGCGATAACAATAATCCGAGTTTGGTCAACAAAATCATCGACAGTCAGATCTCACGAGCACAGCGATTGGCACGGGCGGATGATATCATCGACAACAGTGGCGATATTGCCGAGCTCGACAGCCAAGTGCTGCGATTGCATCAACAATATCTGGCGTTAAGCGAGAACTGAACGACGACGAATGTGGTTGCTGTTTGAACAACCGTTAAATGAAAAAATCCGCAGCTACTTGCGGATTGAGGCGGTTACCCAGCAGGTGCAAGCGCACCAACCATTCCAACTTGCCCATGGTGAGTTGGCGTTTTTTCGATCCCTGTTTGAGCTGATGGAGCTGGTCGATCGCGCCGATCTGCGCAGCGATCTGCTCAAGGATATCGACAAACAACTGCAAAATATTGAGCGCTGGCGTCAATATCCCGGGGTCGATCAACAGCAGTTGGCCAGTTTCGCTGAGCTGCTAACCGGCAATCAACAGCAGCTACAGCAACAAGCCCGCCCCACCGCTGAACTAAAAACCGATAATTTGTTAGCGGCGCTGCGACAGCGGTTAACCATTCCCGGCGGTTGCGGCAGCTTTGATCTGCCACTACTGCACTTTTGGTTAGCGCAGCCGCTAGAGCAGCGCCAGCAGCAAGCGCTAGCATGGCTAAAGCTATTGCAGCCTTATACTGATACCATCAGCCGCATGTTGGAGCTATTGCGCAGCAGCGGCCATTGGCAGGACTCCTTGGCGATGTCCGGCTGTTATCAAGCGACTGCGGAACACAACATCGATCTATTACGGGTACGTATTCCCGCTGAACATCGGGTTTATCCGGCCATCAGCGCCCACCGTAACCGTTTTACCATTCATCTGGTCAATGCCGATACTGGCAAATCTGACCATCGCAACCTGCCGTTGCAACTGTCCCTCTCTTTGGAGCAACAATGACCTTAATCGTTAAGTGCCCAACCTGCGACGCCGATGTGCCGTGGGTTAGCGACTCAACATTCCGACCATTTTGCAGCGAACGCTGTAAGTTAATCGATCTGGGCGAATGGGCCGACGAACGCCATGCTATTCCCGGCAAGACCGAACTGCCGGATGAGTTTGATATCAGCGAGCCGGACTTTTTCTTAAACGATAACGACCAACAAGAGCACTAACGATGTTAAATCTCAAGGATGAGAAAAATGCCAGCTGGATGGTAGCCGCTTGGGCCAGCCTATTGCTGCTGGCGATGCATTACTTTCAACCTAACGCCGGTGGTGCCGGGCTGTATGTCGCCAACAACAACAGCAGCTGGATCAGCATCAGCCTGATCGCCGCCGTTGGTTGGTTTACCATCATCAACCGCCAGCAACTGCAGTGGAATACGGTGCTCAGTGGTTTCTCACTAGTCTGCTTAACACTGTTGTTGCCTTACCTGTGGTCTGACAGCAACTACAGCGGCACCGTCCGTCTGTTTGGCATCCTCGGTTGGTGGGCACTGACCGTCGCTCTAGTGCAATTTAATAAACAAAAATTGCTGAATCTGCTGCTGTGGCTACTGATCCTCGGCTCCACCCTGCAAGCGCTAGTTGGCCTTGCCCAGTTCTTGCAGCCAGAGTGGTTTTTAGCGATTAAAAACCATCGGCCGGTTGGCAGCTTCTACCAGCCCAACGTATTAGCCTCGTTATTAAGTACGTCACTGGCACTGTGTATCTGGCAGCTGAACCAAGCTTCCCCAAAGCTGAAAATCGCCCTGTCGGCCAATATCCTGCTGCACAGCACTGTGCTTTATCTGGTGATGTCGCGCACCGGAGTACTGGCTGCCGTTGCGGTCACCATGGGCCTGTTATGGTTGCTACGAAGCGCGAGCACCAACAAGTACACCCTAAGCAGCATCACTTTGGGGGTTTTGGCCGCCTTAGCGCTGCAAAGCACCTTAACCGTCGAAGGCCGCGGCCAACTGGATAAGCCCGGCTATCGCACCACGCTATACAGCCAGAGCTTTGAACTGATTGCCGAGAAGCCATTGCTCGGCCATGGCATCGGCAGCTTCCCATCGGTTTATACCGAAAAACTGGCTGACGCCTATCAGCAAGACCCATCCACGCCGATGATGACCCAGATATCCACTCACCCGCATAATGAATTGCTGTTCTGGGGGGTAGAGGCCGGATTACTGCCAGTCATGGCATTATTAGCATTTGCGCTGTGGTTTAGCGTTCATGTCTGGCGCCGTGGCGATCGCTTTAATCACGCGATGTGGCTGTGCACCATTCCGATTATTTTGCACACCCAAACCGAATATCCGCTGTACCATTCGGTTGCTCATTTGGCGGTATTGTCACTATTAATCGTCGCCGCCACTCCGACCGCATCCGTTCGGACGATTGGCTTTAACAACCCATTGCAAATACTGCCTAAGTTCATTGTCGGTTTAAGCGTGGTGCTAACCAGCGCATTGATGCTGACCAACCTGCATGCCATGACGGTGGCTCATGACTTTATTAAAACTCAGCAAGTTCAGCAGTTACAGCGACTGGTCAATCCGTTTATGCAGCCCAGCCTGCTGAATATGCTATTGGCCGAAGCACTATTAAAAAGCGGCGATCCACAAGCAGCGCCAGTGGCAATTGAGTTACTGCAAGATGAAGTCGAACAGCGGCCATCGGTTGGTGCCTTTGTGTTGCTGGCAAACGCTTATGCAACCACTGGGCAAACCGAACTGATGCAACAAACTGCCGAACGTGGTCGCTACCTCTATCCCACCGCTAAATCGTTGCGGCCAAAAGTTGCAGCAGCGGCTGATTCGCCGCTGGCATCTCAAGCTCACTGAGTTTATCGAGGGCAACCCATTGGAGTGGGTTGCCCTCGTTGCTTTGCGGTTGTCCCTGCCACTGGCGCACCGCAAAGGCCTGCAGATTCACTTGGCGATCGCCGTAATCGTGGCTGGTTTGCCAAATAAGCTCGGCGCTTGGGGCGATAACCCCAACTTCCTCAGCAAGCTCTCTAATCGCCGCCTGAGCAAAGGTTTCGTTGGCCTCCACTTTACCTCCAGGAAACTCCCACAAGCCGCCCTGATGCTGCTCAGGGTGGCGCAGAGCCACTAATACGTGGTTATCCTGAAACACCACCGCAATCGCCACATTGATAATCTTCATACCGTCTCGAATACCCGCTTCCGCTTCTGCTCTATCGCTTTAACTAATCACTGACAACTAATTGCTAATAACTGCTGTTCTCTGCCTCTTCCCTTTTGCCTGCGGCAAAAGAAAAGGGTGACCTTAAGTCACCCTTTGCTTTCAAGCTACTGAATCAGTTCAGTTTACCGTGGCACTGCTTGTACTTCATGCCAGAGCCACATGGGCATGGTTCATTACGGCCTACTTTCGGACCATCACGCTCCACTTGCTGCGGTTCGCTGGACTGTTGCGCCAATTGGCCTTGGGCTTGCTGATGCTCAAACTCACGTTGACGAGCCAGTGCTTCCTCTTCACGGCGACGCTTGGCTTCCATCTCATCAACGTCCGCTTGCGCTTGCACCTTGATCTTCGACAGCAGGCTGATCACATCAGCTTTCAGGGTTTCCAGCATCCCTTGGAACAGTTCAAACGACTCGCGCTTGTACTCCTGTTTCGGGTTCTTCTGCGCGTAACCACGCAGGTGGATCCCTTGACGCAGGTGATCCATCGCCGCCAGGTGATCTTTCCACAGGTTATCGAGGGTCTGCAGCATCACTACTTTTTCAAACTGACGCAGCACGCTGGCGCCGACCTGCTCTTCTTTCAGCTGGTAAGCGGCATCCCAAGACTCAACGATGCGCTCAACCAGCGTGTCTTCGTGCAGATCGTCTTCTTCATCCAGCCACTGCTGAATTGGCAGTTTCAGATCGAAGTCGTTAGCCAGACGCTCTTCCAAGCCCGGTACGTCCCACAACTCTTCCACCGATTGTGGCGGAATGTATTGGCCAACCACATCGGTCAGCACGCTTTCACGTACCGCCAAGATGGTATCGTTGATGTCATCGCCATCCATCAGTTCGTTACGCTGGGCGTACACCACCTGACGCTGATCGTTGGCGACATCATCGTATTCCAGCAGTTGCTTACGAATATCGAAGTTACGCGCTTCTACCTTACGCTGGGCGTTTTCGATAGCGCGGTTAACCCATGGGTGCTCGATCGCTTCACCGCGCTCCATCCCCAGCTTTTTCATCATCCCGGAAACGCGATCCGAGGCGAAAATACGCATCAGGCTGTCTTCCATCGACAAGTAGAAGCGGGACGAACCAGCATCACCCTGACGACCAGAACGGCCACGCAGCTGGTTATCGATACGACGGGACTCGTGACGCTCGGTAGCGATGATGTGCAAACCACCCGCCGCCAATACCGCGTCGTGACGTTCTTGCCAATCCGCTTTGATCTTAGCTTTTTGCTCGTCAGTGGCGCTCTCTGGCAGCGCGTCCAGTTCCGCTTGCAACGAGCCACCTAGCACGATATCGGTACCCCGGCCAGCCATGTTGGTGGCGATGGTGATGGCACCAGCACGACCAGCATCAGCGACGATCTGCGCTTCTTGTTCGTGGAACTTGGCATTCAGAACGCTGTGCTTGATCTTGGCTTTCTTCAGCAACTGCGACAGGTACTCAGACGCTTCGATCGAGATGGTGCCCACCAGTGCTGGCTGGCCGCGCTCGATGCAGTCACGAATGTCGGCGATGATCGCTTCGTACTTCTCTTCAGCGGTCAGGTACACCAAGTCAGCCATGTCATTACGGATCATCGGCTTGTTGGTTGGGATCACCACGGTGTCGAGGCCGTAGATGCTTTGGAATTCAAACGCTTCGGTATCGGCGGTACCGGTCATACCGGCCAGACGGTTGTACATCCGGAAGTAGTTCTGGAAGGTGATCGACGCCAGAGTCTGGTTCTCGTTCTGGATCTTAACGCCCTCTTTGGCTTCCACCGCTTGGTGCAAACCATCAGACCAGCGCCGACCTGCCATGGTACGGCCGGTGTGTTCGTCCACGATCACCACCTGACCTTGGTCATCGATGATGTAGTCCACGTCTTTTTCAAACAGGGTATGAGCACGCAGCGCCGCGTTAACATGGTGCAGCAAGGAGATATTGGTGGCGCTGTAGAGCGAGTCACCTTCTGGCAGCAGGCCGATCTCCATCAGCAACTGCTCAACTTTCTCCTGACCGCGTTCGGTCATGTGCACCTGTTTGGCTTTTTCGTCGACGCTGTAATCGCCTTCGCCGATCTCCTCTTCGGTGTCTTCCTTATCCTGCTTGATCAGTTTCGGAATCAAGGTATTCACACGGATATACAGATCGGAAGAGTCTTCGGCGGCGCCGGAGATGATCAGCGGGGTACGAGCTTCATCGATCAGAATCGAGTCCACCTCATCGATCACCGCGTAGTTCAGTTCACGCTGCACGCGCTCTTGGGCGGAGAACGCCATGTTGTCACGCAGGTAATCGAAACCAAATTCGTTGTTGGTGCCGTAGGTGATGTCACAAGCGTAAGCGGCTTGCTTCTGCTGTGAGCTCATGCCGGACAAGTTAATGCCAACGGTCATGCCTAAGAATTCAAACAGGGCGCGGTTCCACTCTGCATCACGACGGGCCAAGTAGTCGTTGACGGTGATCACGTGCACGCCTTGACCGGTCAGCGCGTTCAAGTAGGCCGGCAAGGTACCCGTTAGCGTTTTACCTTCACCGGTACGCATCTCGGCGATGCGACCAGATTGCAGCACCATGCCGCCAATCAGCTGCACGTCGAAGTGACGCATACCAAACACCCGCTTGGAAGCTTCACGAACGGTCGCAAACGCTTCTGGCAACACGCTGTCGAGGCTTTCGCCTTTGCCGCCATCATCAATGCTGGCTACGCGCTGTTTCAGTTCTACGGTGATTTGACGCAGCTGCTCATCAGTCAACGCCTCCCACTCGCTCTCAAGGGCGTTGATCCGCTCGACCACTTTGCGCATCTGCTTGAGAGTACGTTCGTTTTTGCTACCAAAAATTTTGGTGAGGAGTTTCGCTAACATCGTTTTTCTTTCGCTACTGAAGTTGTGGATCGCCACCGATCCTTGGTGATTCTGTATGGCCGTCGCCTATTCGCTGCGTGGTTTGCGGTACACGTAGCGGTCGGGATCAACCTGCTTATCGTTCTTTAACACCTCGTAGTGCACATGAGGCCCTGTCGAGCGACCGGTACTGCCGATCTGCGCGATAGTTTCCCCTTTGGCAACCAGTTGGCCTAACTCCACCAGATTCGCTTTGTTGTGCCCGTAGCGGGTCTTATAGCCGTTGCCATGGTCAATCTCTACCAGATTGCCATAACCGTACAGCTTACCAGAGTAGGAGACCACCCCTGCCCCAGTAGCAATCACCTCTCCCCCTTCGGTACCGGCAAAATCGGTGCCGCGATGCATCGTCCGTCGACCGGTGAAGGGATCGTTACGATAACCAAAGGTGGAAGATTGCCAACCGCTCTTCAGTGGTCGGCCACTAAGATAACGGTCAAAGTCGATATGGTGGTTGCGGGTTAAGCTTTCAAGTAGCGGCAGTTGATTATCTGCCCGCTGCTGTCGCTGCTGCAGCAACTCAAGTTGCTGGATTAGCTCGGAAAGCTCAAGCGCTTGTTGATCGGCACTGGCTGGGCCACCAAGACCCACGGCACTGTCGAAGTGAAATTGATCAGCCAAATTGGCCTGTTCGGCCATCGCCGCGCCCATGGCATCAAGGCGATTCATCCGCGCTTGCAGTTGGCCGATTTTGCTGGCCAATAACGCCAATTGTGCGTCGGTTTGCTGTTTTAACTGGGCATAGCGCTGCTGCTGTTCAGTGCGCGCTTGCTGATTGGACTGTTGCTCAAGCTGTGCCAGCACCAGTTGCTGTTGGTGCCAGTACCACAGGCCGCTAGAGAGCAGCATCAGCATCACTGGCAGAGAAAACCAACGCTTACCCGGTTGCCAGCGGTGCGTACCGTGCTTAGTACGAAGAAGAACTGTTACACTCATGGCGTTGGTCAGAAGAAGTTACGTATTACCTAAGATGAAATCCAAACCGCAGGATCTCGCCATGTTGGCGGGACAACGATTTGCACAGTTGCAGCAGCAAACCAGTCAAACCGGCAAACTGCAGCAAGCGCTTCTGGATGCTACCGATCCGGCGCTGCATTCCCAAATCCGAGTTGCAAATATGCGAAGTGGCACTCTTGTTATTGAGGTGGCTTCGGCAGTTTGGGCGACTCGGTTGCAATATGAACGACTGGAAATCCTATCACAGCTGCGCCGCAACGGCTTTCCAATGCTCTCGAGCATCGAATTGAAAGTAAATCCGCTGATGGCCAAAATCAGCCGGGAGCAGCCGCAACACACCAAGCAATTAAGCGCTAAAGCCAGCGATCACCTCAATGCCCTAGCCGATAGTTTGGATGGCGAGTTGGCCGAAAAGATAAAAAAATTGGCCGCTCTGCGGAGCGGCCAATCTTAGGCAATCACTAATGCTGATTAAGCGAGGCTAGGAGCAAGGAAGCCGATTGGCGCTTGCTCTGGGCGTTCAAAGCTAACCAGTTCGTAGCTTTCTGCCGCCGCCAGTACCGCTCGGATCAATTTGTTGTTCAGCGCGTGACCGGATTTGTGAGCGCGGAATTCACCCAAAATCGCGTGGCCGCCAAGATACAAGTCGCCAACGGCGTCGAGGATCTTGTGCTTCACAAACTCGTCTGGATCCCGCAAACCGTCTGGATTAAGAATACGGAACTCATCCAAAACGATGGCGTTTTCCATGCTGCCACCCAGACACAAGTTATTGGCACGCAAAAACTCGATGTCTTTCATAAAGCCGAAGGTACGGGCGCGACTGATGTCACGGCTGAAACTTTCGGCAGAGAAATCTAACGCCAAACGCTGGGCGCTGCGGCTGATCTCAGGGTGGTTAAAGTCGATGGAAAAATCCAAACGGAAACCGTTGTGCGGGCGGAACTCTGCCCACTTGTCGCCATCCTCTACCCGTACGGTATTGCGAATACGCAGATACTTTTTGGACACGGACTGCTCCGCGATACCGGCGCTTTGCAGCAAGAACAGGTAAGGGTTGGCACTGCCATCCATGATCGGCACCTCAGGGGCGTCGACCTCGATGTAAGCGTTATCAATGCCAAGGCTGGCGATGGCCGCCATCAAATGTTCGATGGTCAGCACTTTCACGCCAGCGTCGGTGCTTAAACCGGTACACAAGGTGGTTTCTTTAACCAAATCGGCACGGGCAGGCACCTCCACCACGGGATCAAGATCCACGCGACGGAAGACAATCCCAGTGTTCACTGGGGCTGGCTTGATCACCATCGTCACCTTATTGCCGGAGTGTAAGCCTACACCTGCGGCTTGGATCGGACGCTGTAGAGTCTGTTGTTTACTCATTGCTCAGCTGCTCCTACTGCCTATTCGGTAAATTGGGCGCGAATGATATCACGCCGTTCACAATTGGCCAACTTCTGTACTTATCAATAACCACTATGCTTGTCGATTGCCTTAATCGGCCTGACGACGCAGGAACGCTGGGACATCCAGCAGATCCGCTGCAGAGTGAGTCTTTGGTTTCGCCGCCGCAGCCGCCGGACCGGCAGGTGCGGTTGGTTCTGCTGCCGCAGAGCCGAAGCTTTGCATGCCATCGATCGCTTGCTGCGCCGCGCTTGGCTGCTGTGCCGCCACTTCTGGGCGTTGCACTGCTGGCTCTGGTTTAGCTACCGCTGGCTTGGATACCAGTTGGATGTCCGGCTTCTTCTCAGAACCGATACCGGTAGCAACCACGGTTACCCGCAGTTCGTCGGTCATCTCAGGATCGATCACCGCACCCACCACCACGTTGGCGTTATCAGACGCGTAGGCACGAACGTGGTGACCCACGGTTTCGAACTCTTCGATGCTGATGTCCAGACCGGCGGTTACGTTCACCAGAATGCCGCGAGCACCGGTCAAGTCGATATCTTCCAGCAGTGGCGAGGCAACCGCCGCTTCCGCCGCTTCTTCGGCACGGTCTTCACCGCGAGCAACACCGGTACCCATCATGGCGTTACCCATCTCCGACATCACGGTTTTCACGTCGGCGAAGTCAACGTTGATCAGACCTTCACGGGTGATCAGCTCAGCAATGCCTTGTACCGCGCCCAGCAGGACGTTGTTGGCCGCTTTAAAGGCGTCCAACAGACTGGTGCGACCGCCCAGTACTTTCATCAATTTATCGTTTGGTACGATGATCAGTGAATCAACGTACTGCGCCAGTTGTTCGACACCTTGTTCGGCGTAGAAGCTGCGCTTTTTACCTTCAAAAGAGAATGGCTTGGTGACTACCGCAACGGTCAGAATGCCCTCTTCTTTGGCGATCTGTGCTACCACTGGCGCCGCACCGGTACCAGTACCACCACCCATACCGGCAGCGATAAACACCATGTCGGAACCCGCAATGGCGTTACGGATGGTTTCCCGATCTTCCAGTGCCGCTTCGCGACCCACTTCTGGGTTGGCACCTGCACCCAAACCTTTGGTGACATCCTTGCCCAATTGAATGGTGGTTTGCGCTGAGGATTTGCGCAGCGCTTGCAGATCGGTGTTGGCGCAGATGAAATCCACCCCTTCAATGGTCTGTTCAACCATGTGCTCAACGGCGTTACCGCCGCCACCGCCTACGCCGATCACTTTAATGACCGCATCACCATCATTCGTGTCGATAATCTCGAACATCATTTATCTCCGTTGTGTCCGCGTCCAAAATCGTAGTTGCCGCTAGTAGCGACAATTAAAAAGCGCTATTAAACCAGTTGCGCAACTGTTCAAAGGCTCGGCCGATGCCGCCCTCTGCCGGTTGCGATTCGGTTTTTTTGTTCTGTTCTGCTACGCCGTAATACAGCAGCCCCACTGCGGTAGCAAAATTCGGCTCATTAACGTAATCCGTTAGGCCTTTAACGGGCTGAGGGGATCCCACTCGAACCGGCATCCCAAAAATCTCTTCGGCAACGGTTTCCGCCCCTTCTATGCGGGCGGTGCCGCCGGTGAGTACGATACCCGCTGCCACCTGTTCTTCAAAGCCACTTCGACGCAATTCTTGTGCCACTAGCTCAAAGATCTCTTGGTAACGTGGTTCAACCACCTCAGACAGGGTCTGGCGTGACATGGTTCGCGCCGGACGGCCACCGACCGAGGGCACGTCGATGCTCTCCTCTTGGCCAACTAATGCCGCTCGGGCGCAGCCATAATCGACCTTGATCTGCTCGGCGTGGCTCATCGGCGTGCGGAAAATCTTGGCGATGTCGCTAGTCACCTGATTGCCGGCCACCGGCAATACCGCGCAGTGACGCAGGGCGCCATTGGCATACACCACGATATCGGTAGTACCGGCACCGATGTCGACCAAGCAAACGCCAAGGTCTTTCTCGTCGCTGGTAAGCACTGCATGGGCTGAAGCGATGCCAGAAAACACCAATTTATCCACCCGCACATTGCAGCGCTCAACGCATTTGGTGATGTTGCGCGCCCAATCTGCGGCGCAGGTGACCATATGGACGTTGGCGTGCATCCGCACCCCAGACATCCCTACAGGACTGCGAATGCCTTCCAGTTCATCAATGATGAAGTCCTGCGGCAACACGTCCAAGATCTGCCGCTCGGTGGGGATCTTGACCGTCTGCGCGGTGTGGATCACATGCTTAACGTCCTCGGCGGTCACTTCGGCACCATCGATCGAGCACATGCCGTGTTCATTCTGACACTGAATATGACGGCCAGAGATGCTTAAGTAGACCGCATCCACTTCGCATTCGGCGATTGAAGCCGCTTGATCCAGCGCCAACTGCACGCTGCGACTGACCGAATCGAGATCGTTGACGCCACCTTTGTCCATGCCACGAGAGGGTTGCACGGCATAACCGAGTACGGTGATCTCGCCATTCGGCAAGGTTTCGCCGATCACCGCAGTGGTCTGCGCGGTGCCGACGTCTAATCCGATAATCACACCGGCTTCATGACTGGTTGTCATTATGTTGTTCCTGCCATTGCACGGCCAAGCCCGTGTCGTATCGTAAATCTATTCGTTGTGGCTGCCGCGGCTGCTGTGCCAACTGCGGCCACACATCAATAAATCGCTGTAATCGCGCCAAGGTGTCATCGCGCCCCAGCGCCAGCTCAATGCCACCATGCAGTTGCAACTGCCAAGCATGCCGCGAGCTCAGCTGTAAGCGCTGCCCCTGATGCTGACTATGCGCCAAAATGGCGCTCAGTTGCTGCCACATTTGCCACACTTTTTGTTCGCTGCCCGCCGGCCCTTGCAGGAAGGGCAACTGACTTAGTTCGTCCCGGCGCGGCGCTAAAAACGCTTCGCCCCGTTGATTCAACCAGCCCTGTTCACCCCAGTGCGCCACCGGCACCTGTTCTTGCAAAAACACCCGCAGTCGATTTGGCCACTCCCGTCGCACCGCCGCGCGATCGATCCACGGCAGTGCCACTAGGGTATCGCTGACCAAACTGACGTCAGCGCTAAACAGCGATTGTTCCGTAAACGGCAGCATCGCCGCTGCGACATCGGCATCGCTGGTGAAGCGGCGTTCGCCAAACAATGCCAATTCCGTGATTGGCACTTGGCTGGCATCGTTAGCAATGTCGGCCAACGCCATCGCCGCCCGTACCAACCCCGCCAACGTCAGCAGCAAACAGGCCACCCCAAGCCACAGCTCCCAACGGACGTTATGCCAGCCCGCTTGCGCACTTAGCCGAGGTCGCCACGCCAGTTTCATCGCAACTATTCCGCCATCGCCCAGATGCGCTTTACCAACGCATCAAAGTCGATCCCCGCCGCTTTGGCCGCCTTTGGCACCAAGCTGGTTTCGGTCATGCCAGGAACGGTGTTAACTTCCAGCAACTGCCACTGGCCATCGCTGCTGCGCATCACATCAACGCGTCCCCAGTGGCGACAACCAACGGATTGAAACGCTTGCAGCGCCAGCGCTTGCAGTTCCCGTTCGTCCGCTTCGGACAAGCCGCATGGGCAATGGTATTGGGTTTCAGTGGAGTGATACTTGGCTTGGTAGTCGTAAAACTCGTTGGCCGCTTGCAGGCGGATCGCCGGCATCACTTCATCACCGATGATCGCCACGGTGTATTCTGGGCCATCAATCCACGCTTCCAGCAGCACGCTGTGATCCAGCTGCAGCGCCGTATCGACCGCCGCCAGTAACTGCTCAACGGTGTTGGCTTTGGCGATCCCCACTGACGAGCCTTCGTTGGCCGGTTTCACCATCAATGGCAGACCAAGACGTTCAACCATTTCGGTCAGTTGCTGCGGCTGGTAATTGTGCTTGCTTACCACCGCAAACGGCGCGGTTGGTAACTTAAGCGCCGACCACAACAGCTTGGTTTTCACTTTGTCCATCGCCAATGCGCTGGCCTGTAAACCGCTGCCGGTAAACGGGATCTGCAGCAGTTGCAGAGCGCCCTGCATGCTGCCATCTTCGCCACCACGGCCGTGCAAAACGATAAAGGCACGCTGGTACTGGCTTAGCTCAGTCAGCGGTCGCTCTTTTGGATCGAACTTTTCCGCATCAATGCCGCCACGCAGCAAGCCATCCAGCACCGCTTGACCGGAACGCAACGACACCTCGCGCTCGGCGCTGGTGCCACCAAACAATACCGCAGTCTTACCGCTCATCTGCGCCTTCCTGTTGTAACTTTTCTACTGATAATTGCAGCTGCGCTAACCGTTTAGCCAGCTCTCCGATGTTGCCCGCCCCTTGGGTTAGCACCACATCGCCATCTCGCATCTGTTCCGCCAGCAGCGCTGGCAGCGCCTCTGGTGACGGCACATACACAGGATCGATACCGCGCTGTCGCAATGAACGACACAGAGCACGGCTATCGGCGCCCGGGATCGGCTCCTCCCCAGCGCTGTAAACTTCCATCAGCAGCAGGCAATCAACCTCGGCCAGTACCGCCACGAAATCTTCATAGAGATCGCGGGTACGGCTGTAACGATGGGGCTGGTACACCATCGCCAAGCGCCGCTCTGGCCAACTGGCACGGGCCGCTTTAATGGTACAGGCTACTTCCGATGGGTGATGGCCGTAATCGTCCACCAACAGCACCGAGCCTTTGCCAGTCTCGAACTCGCCATATTGTTGGAAGCGACGACCCACCCCCTCAAACTGCAGCAGCGCCGAACTGAATACCTCGTCGGTTACCCCTTCTTGCATCGCCACCGCAATCGCCGCTAGGGCGTTTTGGACGTTATGGCGGCCAGGCAGATTGAGGATCAGCGGCAATGGCTTATGGCCTTCGCGCACCAAGGTAAACAGGGTTTGCGTGCCGTTTTGGCGGTAATCGACCGCACGAACATCAGCGTCGGGATGGAAACCGTAGGTCACAATCCGCCGACCTATGCGTGGCAACACTGCTTGTACGCCCTCATCATCCAAGCACATCACCGCAGTGCCGTAGAACGGCAAGTTGTGCAGAAAATCAACAAAAGTGTCGTACAGCTTGTTGATGTCGCCGCCGTAGGTGTCCATGTGATCCGGTTCGATGTTGGTCACCACCGCCAGCATCGGCTGCAGATGCAGGAAACTGGCGTCGGATTCATCGGCTTCGGCCACCAGATAATGACTTTGCCCTAAACGGGCATTGGTGCCGGCGCTGTTGAGCTTGCCGCCAATCACAAAGGTGGGATCCAGCCCCGCGCCAGCAAACAAACTGGCGGTCAAACTGGTGGTGGTGGTTTTGCCGTGGGTACCAGCCACGGCAATGCCGTGGCGAAAACGCATCAACTCCGCCAGCATTTCAGCTCGGCGTACCACCGGGATCCGCGCTTGCTGCGCCGCCACCAGCTCTGGGTTATCCGCCGCAATCGCGGTGGAAACCACCACCACATCAACGTCTTTAACCCAATCGCCATGGTGACCTTTGTAGATCACCGCACCTAGATCACTTAAGCGATGAGTGACGGCGTTCATGCCGATGTCAGAACCGCTGACTTGGTAGCCTTCGTTGACCAGCACTTCAGCAATACCGCCCATGCCTGCGCCACCGATACCAACAAAGTGGATCCGTCGTACTCGCCCCATTGCGCCGTGGGGGATCGGCTTAACCTCGGAAGGTTGTGTCGGTTTCATTAACCGCCTCGAACTGTTAGCTGTTCACAAATGGCTGCCACCTGCTCGGTAGCATCCAGCACTGCGGCCTGTCGTGCCGCCTGTGCCATCTGATTCAATTGCTCTGGATTGTGGCTAAACGCCAATAGCTGCGCCGCCAAGCCCTTGGCGGTCAGCGTACTTTGCGGCTGCAATACCGCCGCTCCGCACGCCACCAGAGCCTCGGCATTGCGGGTTTGATGATCGTCCACCGCCTGCGGAAATGGCACCAAAATCGCCGGTCGGCCGGTGGCGGCCAATTCGGCCACCGTTAACGCGCCAGCGCGACTGATAACCACATCAGCCCAAGCGTAAGCTGCGGCCATATCATCAATAAATTCGGTAACTTGAGCGCCAACGCCAGGGGCATTTTGCTGCCATTGGCTGTTCACCGCCTCCAAATTGCCACGCCCCACTTGATGCCAGACGGTGATGTGGGTTTCGGCGGCAATGCGGCCGACCGCCGCTGGCACCGCGTCATTCAACGCTTTGGCACCAAGACTGCCCCCCACCACCAGCACTTTAAGCTGTTCATTGGCGATCACCGGTTGCGCATCACCTAAGCGGATCAGCTCGCGCCGCACCGGGTTACCCACGTGCTGCGACTGCGGCAACACATCGGCAAAGGCCACCAAGGTCTTACTGGCAAAGCGTGCCAAGATCTTATTCGTGGCACCAGCAACCGCATTTTGTTCATGCAGCACCAGCGGCGTGCGCCGCAACCACGCGGCGATGCCGCCGGGGCCAGAGGCGTACCCGCCCATCCCCAGCACGACATCCGGTTTAAACTGGCGCTGGATCTGTAAAGCTTGCACCGTGGCCTTTAGGATCTGCAGCGGCGCCAACAACTTGCGCAGCAAGCCGTTACCGCGCACCCCTTTGATATCAATAAACTTGATCTCAAAACCATGCTGCGGCACTAAGCGCGCTTCCATCCGCTCTGCGGTACCTAACCACTGTACCTGCCAGCCTTGCTCGCGCAGTTGCCGCGCCACCGCTAAGGCTGGAAAAACGTGACCACCGGTGCCACCGGCCATCACCAATAAACGTTTGCCACTCATGGCGTCTCCTGTTCTGCGTTTGGGGTTGCCACTAACGCGCTCTGCGCCAATCGTCGTTCAAAATCGATTCGCACCAAAATTGCCGCTGCGACGGTCATTACCCACAGGCTACTGCCACCATAAGAAACCAGCGGTAGAGTCAACCCTTTGGTCGGCAAAATGCCTACCGCTGCGCCGATGTTTACCGCCGTTTGAAAACTAAACCAAATACCAATGCCGTAGGCCATGTAGCCAGCAAAGGCTTGCTCGACCCGCAGCGCCAGATGACCAATCCACAAGGCTCGCAGCGCCAACGCGAGCTGCATCAGCACAATAGTGGCGATCCCCAAAAAGCCCAGCTCTTCGCCGATCACCGACGAGATAAAGTCGGTATGCGCTTCTGGCAGGTAGTTAAGTTTTTGAATTGAGTTACCTAGCCCTTGGCCGCCCCAATCGCCGCGGCCATAGGCCATTAAGCTTTGGGTCAACTGATAGCCAGCACCGTATTCGTCTTGCCACGGATCGAGGAAGTTCTGCACCCGCGCCATCCGGTAGTCGGAGCCCATAATGGCGATCACCACCACCAATATCGCCGCCAACACCAGACCGACAAATACGCCAGCCGGCGCACCGGCCAAAAACAGCATGCCGCCGGTGATCACCAGCATCACCACCCCAGAGCCCAGATCCGGCTGAAAGATCAGCAACACGCCGAACACCACCAAAGGCGCAATCCCTTTGATCAACCCCTTGATGTCTTCGCGCACCTCTTGGCTGCGACGAGACAGGTAGCCGGCCATAAACACCACAAGGGCGAACTTGGCGACCTCGGCGACCTGCAGGTTAAAAGGCCCGATCGGGATCCAGCGCTGAGCACCATTTACGGTTTTACCCACCACCAATACGGCGATCAGTAACCCTAGGGCGATCAAGGCGATCGGCACCCGAAAACGTTCCCAAGTCTGAATGGTGACGGTACTAAAGGCGCCGAGTAATAGCAGCGCCACCGCCACGAAAAAGCCTTGGCGCATGGCAAAATGCAGCGAATTGTCTTTCAGCTTTAATGCTTCTGCCAGCGACGCTGATGTCACCATCAGCAAGCCGAACATCATTAAGCTAACAATCAACACCAACAACAAGCGATCGTACAAGCGCGGATCGGCGCTCGCTTGCGGCAACCGCAGTACCGGCAGCGACCAGCGAAAACGGTCGGCATTCGGCGCCCGCTTGGCATTGGCTCGCGCAGGTGAGCGCTGAGTGCCGAGTCGCTGCTTGAGCGCCATCAGCATGGCAGTGCCTCAACGGCAGCGGCAAAGACTTCACCGCGATGCTCAAAACTGCGGAACATATCTAAGCTGGCACAGGCCGGCGACAACAGCACGATATCGCCTGGGGTGGCTTGGCTGGCAGCCAGCTGCACCGCTTGCTCGATGCTGTTGACCGGCACCGCATCGGGGCGCAGCGCGGCAATCCGATCGCCATCTTTCCCCAAGGTGTATAGCCCGGCCAGTGGCGCCAGCAGCGGCGCTAACTCATTAACGTCAGCGCCTTTGGCATCGCCACCGGCGATCAAATAGATGTTGCCCGGCTCATCCGCCAGCCCCGCCAGCGCGGCTGCGGTCGCGCCAACGTTGGTGGCTTTGGAATCATTGAGGTAGTGCACCCCCGCTTTGGTGGCCACCAACTGGCAGCGGTGCGGCAGGCTTTGAAAATTAACCAATGCCTGTTTGCTGGCCTCGGCCGGAATGCCCGCGGCGTCCGCCAGCGCCATTGCCGCTAGGGCGTTGGCGTAGTTGTGTTTACCGAAAAATGGCAGTTCCGCCAGCGCCACTCGCGCCACCGCGCCACAATAAAGCTGGCCATCATGCAGCTGGTAAGCGGCTTCACCTTGCACCGAAAACGCCACGGCGTTGGCCACACCGCTGACGGTTAACGGATCGTCGCCATTTTCGACACACAATTGGCTCTGTGGGTACAGTGCCAGCTTGGCTTGGCGGTAGGCTTCAAAATCGGGATAGCGATCCAGATGATCTTCACTGACGTTCAAAACGGTTGCCGCCACTGCGTTGAGGCTGTGGGTCGTCTCTAGCTGAAAACTGGACAGCTCTAGCACATACAATTGATGGCCTTGACCAAGCAGATCCAGCGCCGGCACGCCGATATTGCCACCAACGCCAACCGACCAACCGGCCGCTTTGGCCATCTCGCCCACCATAGTGGTAACAGTGGATTTGCCATTAGAGCCTGTGATCGCAATCACCGGCGCAGCAACCGCACGGGCAAACAGTTCAATATCGCCAATCACCTCAACGCCATTGGCAATCGCTTCGGCAACGGCCGGCGTCGCCAGCGCCAATCCTGGCGAGATAATCAACCGCTGCGCTTGGGATAACACCGCACCATCCAGAGCACCTGTTCGTAGCAGTACTTCTGGGTACTGCGCCGCCAGCAGATCAGCGCCCGGCGGTTGACTGCGACTGTCCCACACCATCACCGACTCCCCCTGTTGCCGCAGATAGCGCACACACGAGAGGCCAGTAATGCCCAAGCCAAGCACGATGGTATTCGCCGTCGCCGCCGTCATCATTAGCGCACCTTAAGCGTTGCCAGACCCAGCAACACCAGACAGATGGAGATGATCCAGAAACGGACAATCACCCGCGGTTCTGGCCAGCCTTTAAGTTCAAAGTGATGGTGAATTGGCGCCATCCGGAAAATCCGCTTTTTGCGCAGTTTGTACGAGCCCACTTGCAGGATCACCGACAGGGTTTCAATGACAAAAATACCGCCCATGATCACCAGCAGAAACTCTTGCCGAGTCAGTACCGCCATCGCCCCAAGGCCGGCGCCCAGCGCCAACGAGCCGACATCGCCCATAAACACTTGAGCCGGATAGGTGTTGAACCACAAAAAGCCAAGGCCCGCGCCCACCATCGCAGTACACACCACCACCATCTCGCCAACGCCCGGCAGATAGGGAATATGCAGGTATTGGGCAAAGTTAACGTTACCAGACAGGTAAGCGACCAGCGCAAAGGCCGCCGCCACCAATACGGTTGGCACAATCGCCAGACCATCCAAGCCATCGGTTAAGTTAACCGCATTGGAGGAGCCAACGATGGTGAAGTAGGCTAAGGCGATAAACAGCAGCCCCAGTTGCGGCATCACGTCCTTAAAGAACGGTACCACCAGAACGTGGCCATCCGGCTGCCCCTGCCAATACAGGTAGATCGCCACCACTAATGCGGCGGCGGATTGCCAAAAATATTTCCAGCGGGCGATCAATCCCTTCGGGTCTTTGCGGATCACCTTACGGTAGTCATCGACGTAACCAATCAAACCGAAAGCGCCCAACACAAACAGCATCACCAGCACGTAATGATTGGTGAGATCACCCCACAATAAGGTGGCAACGAAGATCCCCGCCAAAATCATGATGCCGCCCATCGTTGGCGTGCCGCGCTTACTGAAATGCGATTCTGGGCCGTCGTTACGAACCACCTGACCAATCTGCTTGCGCTGCAGATGGCGGATCAGCTTTGGCCCCAGCCACAGGCTAAACGACAGCGCAGTCAGCAAACTGATGATGGCGCGAAAAGTCAGGTATGAAACCACGTTAAATGCGCTGAAATACTGGGTTAGGTATTCAGCCAGCCAAACTAACATTGGGCGTAATCCTCACAAAGCTGGCGCAGCGGTGGCAGCAATTGCTCCATCCGCGCGCTGCGCGAGCCTTTTATTAACACGGTGATCGGTGCAGGTAGTTGTAATAACCAAGGTTGCAGATGCGCTAGCAACTGCTGTTGGTTGGCAAAATGTTGCCCATTACCAAAGCCCTGCGCCGCAAAGCGGCTTACTGTACCCACACACAGCATATGGTCAATGCTTTTCTCGGCCGCGAATTTTCCCACCAGCGCGTGGTGCTCGTCAGTGCTGTCGCCAAGCTCGCCCATATCGCCAAACAACAGCACCTTGGTGCCTTGGCGGGTCGCCAACAGTTCGATCGCCGCCTTGGTCGACGCCAAGTTGGCGTTATAGCTGTCGTCAATCACCGTAAGTTGCTGTGAAAGTTGATGAAACTCAGTTCTACCCGGCACCTGTGGTGCCGCCGATAACCCTTTGCCGATCAATGCCAGCGGTAACTCGGCGCCATGGGCCAAACAGGCGGCCGCCAGTGCATTACTGACTTGATGACGACCCGGCAGCGGCAATTGCACCCGCTCGCTACACTCACCGCAATGCAGGGTAAAAGCGTAACAGCCGTTGTCATTGGCCTGCAGATCATCGGCCCACAGATCCGCGGCGCCCACCGCGGAAAAGGTCAACACCTTACGGTCGGTCAATTGCGCCAGCATAAACTCGGCGTAATCGTCATCCAGATTTACCACCGCGGTTCCCGCTGGCGTCAGCGCTTCGAAGATCTCGCTCTTCGCCCGCGCCACGCCATCGATGCCACCAAACCCTTCCAGATGGGCCGGCTGCACGTTGTTGATCAGCGCCACCTGCGGCTTAACCAAACTGGCGGTATAGCGGATCTCAGCTGGGGCGTTGGCGCCCAGTTCCAGCACCGCGTAGCGATGATCTTCGGTCAGCTCCAGCAGCGTCAGCGGCACGCCAATGGTGTTATTGAGATTGCCTTTGGTCGCCAGCGTATTGCCCGCGAGGGCAAAAATGGCGGCGGTCATCTCTTTTACCGAGGTCTTACCAACCGAACCGGTAAGCGCCACCGTGAATGGCTGCAACTGTTGTTTAAGCCAAGCCGCCAACTGCCCCAGCGCCAGGGTGGTGTCGGCAACCAGCAATTGCGGCAACGGGCACTCAAGCGGACGGCTGACCACAGCCGCGGCCGCCTTAGCTTGCAGCGCTTGGTCGATAAAATCGTGAGCATCGAAACGTTCGCCCACCAACGCCACAAACAAGCTGCCCGGCTGCAGATCGCGGCTGTTGGTACTAACGCGCACGACTTGGGCATCAGTCGGATTGATCAATTCGGCGCCTAGGATCTCTGCCAGTTGCGCCAAAGTCAGCGTTATCATGATTGCGCCTCCGCCAATAACTGAGCCGCCAGCGCCCGTTCGTTGTAAATCAAAGTCTGGTTGCCAACGATTTGATAATCCTCATGACCTTTGCCAGCCAACAGGATCAGATCGTCGCCACCGGCTTGCGCAAAGGCTTGGGTTAACGCCAACGCGCGATCGAATTCGATCAACGCCGGCGGTTGGCTTAAGCCCTGCTGCATATCGGCAATAATCTGCTCGAACGCTTCACTGCGAGGGTTATCAGCGGTGATAACCAACTTATCCGCATGGCGTTCGGCCGCCGCCGCCATCAGTGGCCGTTTGCCACGGTCGCGATCGCCGCCGCAGCCAAACAGGCACCATAGCTGCCCCAGACAATGACGACGCAGCGCCAGCAGCGCTTGTTCCAATGCATCAGGGGTATGGGCGTAATCGACCACCAATGACGGGTGGCCTGCGGCCGCGAACAACTCCATCCGTCCGCAGGCTGGTTGCAACGACTGCGCCGCCAGCAGCAGATCCGCCAACGGGTAGCCTTCGGCCAGCAGCGCCGCCAAGGCCGCCAGCACATTGGCCAGATTAAAGCGTCCCAGTAGTGGGCTGTGCAGCTGACCATCGCCAAAGCTGCTGCGGATGGTGGCGCTAACCCCATGCTGGTGGTATTCGATCTCACACGCTTGCAGGTAATCGCCGCGACACTCGGCGCCATCAAGGCTGTAGCCGATGGTGTGCAGCTGCCCTTGCAACTGGCGATGCCACAGCGCGCCATAGCGATCGTCCAGGTTAAGCACCGCATGCTGCAACCCAGGTTGGCTGAATAGCCGTTGCTTGGCCGCCGCATAGCTGTCCATATCACCATGATAATCAAGGTGATCACGGCTGAGATTGGTAAACACTGCGGTGCTTATCGGCAACTGTCGTACCCGCCCTTGGGCTAAACCATGGCTGGAGATCTCCAACGCCACGGCGGTCGCACCAGCTTGGGCTTGAGCGGCGAGCGAGCGCGCCACGGTCAGCGGATCCGAAGTGGTATTTGCCGATGCTTCAAGCTGACCCCACAGGCCATTGCCGACGGTACCCATCACCCCAGCGCGTTGACCTAAGGCCTCCAGTAACTGAGCGCACAATTGACTGACGGTGGTTTTGCCGTTGGTGCCAGTCACGCCAATCAAGGTTGGCGTAGCGGCATCGGGGTAGCAACGTAAGCCAAGCAACGACAGGCGCTCGGCAAGGTTGGCGATGCCGACCACCGGCACGCCATCGGCACGAGCTTGCAGCCCCTGTTGTTGCGGCGAATCGACTTGAGTGACTACCGCGACGGCACCGGCGGCGATCGCCGCCTCAATATAATCACGACCATCACTTTGATGGCCGGCAACCGCCACAAACAGATCACCGGCTTGTACCTGCCGGCTGTCTAAGTGAGCGTGGCTGATCTCCACCCCTGTGGTTAGCTCGACCCAAGGGGACAGCAGCTCATCGAGTTGCGACATCGTTACTCCCAAACAGCGCGGCCAGTTGCGTTTGTGGCCGGCTTGGTTCGACATTCAATAATTGCAAGGCACCGCCCATCACTTCGGCAAACACCGGTGCAGCGACGGTACCGCCGTAATAGTCTTGGCCTTTCGGTTCGTTAATCACCACCGCCATCGCTAAGCGCGGATTGTCCGCTGGGGCCAGGCCAGCAAACAGGGTGACGTAATCCTCGCCATAGCCACCAGCAACCGCTTTTCGACTGGTACCGGTTTTGCCGGCAACCTCATAGCCATCAATCGCGGCCCGTGGCGCGGTTCCGCCTTTTTTGGCGATGCCAGCCAGCATCTTCACCACCTCATCGGCGGCTTGCTCGGACAGTACCTGCTGACCTGCGGGAATGGTTTTTTGTTTGAAGATCGACAGCGGTCGACTGATGCCACCGCCGCCCAAAATGGCGTACATCCGCGCCAACTGCAGCGGCGTCGCCGTCAGGCCATAGCCAAAGGCCAAGGTGGCTTGTTCGTGTTCCGACCAGCGACTGCGATTGGGCAGGTAACCGGAGGATTCACCGGATAAGCTAATGCCACTCTCACCACCAAAACCAAAACCGCTGTAGAACCCCAGCAGTTCCTGCACATCCATCTGCAGCGCCAACTTGGTCATCGCCATGTTGGAGGATTTCACCAGCAAGGTGCCGATATCTTTGGTGCCTAAGTTTTTACCGTCACGTACAGTGCCACCACGCACCCGCATGTAGCCCGGTGAGGTGTTGATGGTGGAATCCGCCTGAATCATGCCGATATCAAGGGCGCGCGCCACCACCAGAGGTTTAACCACGGAGCCGGGCTCATAGGCATCGGTAATCGCCCGATTGCGCATCTGAAACGGTTTCAGACCATCGCGGGCGTTGGGGTTATAACTTGGGGTATTGGCCATCGCCAACACTTCCCCAGTGGGGATGTCGATGATCACTAACGAGGCCGAGGTGGCCATGTGGTAAGCGGTGGCTTTTTTCAGCGCGGTGTACGCCAACGACTGCAAGCGCATGTCTAGGCTGAGCACCAGATCGTTGGAGTTTTCTCCCTCTTCCAACACCGATAGGTTTTCGATGATGGCGCCGTTAGGGGTCTTGCGCACCAGTTGCTTGGATGGCGATCCCGTCAGCCAATCGTTGTAGCTGCGCTCCAGCCCTTCAATGCCGCGATCGTCAATGTTGGTAATGCCCACCAATTGCGCGGCGATCTCGCCAGCAGGATAGTAGCGCCGAGATTCCGCTTTTAAGGCGATACCGGGGATCTTCAGTTTACGAATGTAATCTGCCACCAACGGCGATACTTGCCGTTTGATGTAAACAAAGCGGCCTTTGTTGTCACGTACCCGACTCACCAGATCGTCGACGTTGATCTCCAACACATTCGCCAACGCTTGCCAGCGACGCATGTCATTAAAACCATCGCCATCACGAACCATTTTCGGATCGGCATAGGCGGCCATCACTGGCACACTGACCGCCAACACTTCGCCATTGCGATCGGTGATCATCCCGCGCTCGGCATCGGTTACCGTGGCACGCAAGTGACGCTTATCCGCTTCGTAACGGAAGAAGTCAGGATCCAGTACCTGGATCCAAGCCGCGCGTCCCAAAATCAGCGCAAACACCCCGAACAAGATCAGCAGCGCGAACAGCATCCGGCCGTCACTGGCTTGAGGTTTTACGATCCGCTTTCCTTGCCGACTCATGGCTGTCTGATTACCTGTTCGTTGGACGGTTTTGGCCGCTGCATATCCAATTGCTTGCGGGCCAACGTTTCAATCCGGCTATGCTCCGCCAGGGTTTGCTCTTCGAGCAACAGATGGCGCCACTGCACATCCAACTGATCCCGCTGCTGCAACAGATCGTTGTAGCGAGCCGTCAGTTGACGCGCATCTTGGGCGGTGAACACCACCCAAAACGCACTGATCAGCACCAGCATCGCTAACAGCAGCAGATACCAGTAACGACGCAGATCGGCGCCGATCAGTTGCAGCAGTTCGAGGCTGAACATGGTTACAGTTTCTCGGCGACCCGCAGCACCGAACTGCGAGCACGAGCATTACCGTCAACCTCGACATCGCTTGGTTTTAGGGCTTTACCCACCAGCTTTAACACGCGAGTCTTGTCAATGTCAGCTTGGGTCATCGGCAGCCCACGAGGCACTTCGGCGCCTTGGCTTTGCTTGCGCATAAAGCGCTTAACCAAGCGATCTTCCAGCGAATGGAAGCTGATGATCGACAACCGTCCCGCCGGCGCCAACGCTTGAGTCGCCCCTTGCAGTGCCGATTCAATCTCTTCTAATTCGCTATTGATGTAGATGCGGATCGCCTGAAAGCTGCGGGTCGCTGGGTGTTTACCCTGATCGCGCTTGTGCGCCGGGGTCATAGCGCTGATTAAGTCAGCCAAGTGATGGGTGCGATCCATCGGCTCACCGGCGGCGATCTGCTCTTTGATCTTGCGCGCGATCGGTTTGGAGAACTTCTCTTCACCAAAGGTCTTCAGTACCCACGCGATGTCGTTGACCTCGGCACGAGCCAACCACTGCGCTGCGGTTTCGCCGCGGCTGTTGTCCATCCGCATATCCAGCGGACCGTCCCGCAAAAAGCTAAAGCCGCGCTCGGCGTCATCCAGTTGTGGCGAGGATACCCCCAGATCCAGCAGTACGCCGTCGATCTTGCCGGTTAAGCCCAACTGTTCCATGTAGTCGGCAATCCCGGAGAACGGCCCGTGGACAATTTGAAAACGTGGGTCTTGGGCCGCCAGTTGCTCGGCAACCGCCACCGCTTGTGGATCGCGATCGATGCCGATCAAACGGCCATTTGGCCCCAACTGCGACAGAATGTGGCGCGAGTGACCACCACGACCAAAGGTGCCATCGACGTAGATCCCATCGGGCTTCAGTGCCAGACCGTCAACCGCTTCATCAAGCAGTACGGTCACATGGCGAAATGATTCGCTCATCAGAGTGTCAGTTCCTGTAGCCGGAGGTTGTTATCAAAGGCGTATGGATCGATCTGGGTGGCGGCTTGCAATTGTTGCTGCCACAGCGCCTCAGACCAGATCTCAAATTTATTCAACTGCCCTACGAGCATTAGGGATTTATCCAACTGGGCGTATTGGCGTAGCGGCGCACTTAGCAGCAGCCGTCCACCTTTATCCAACTCCACATCGGTGGCGTAGCCCAGTAGGATCCGCTTAGTCTGGCGTTCCGCCGGCACGGTATCAGACAAGCGTTGCAGTTTGCGCTCTACCTGCTCCCATTCTGGCAGGGGGTAGAGCAAAAGGCAGGGAGAGCGTAGATCAACGGTGCAGATCAATTGGCCTTCGGCGCGCTCACGCAACGCCTCACGATACCGAGTTGGTATTGTGATCCGGCTTTTGCTGTCGAGCGATATGGCGCTAGCACCCCGAAACATTGGCGATCATCCTTGGCCTAATGATCCATTTTGATCCACAAAAATACACTTTTTCCCACTAATTGCTCAGTGTATGAAGTGGGTGCAAACCTTGTCAAGCCGCGCCGTGACACGCTTTGCTTTAATTTGATTGTGGCGCCGCAAATGCACTCATTTGTCTTTGCTAGCGCCCTAAAAACAACAAAGCGACCCTTGGGGTCGCTTTGTTAGATTATCCAATTAAATCAGACTTAATCTTGCCTCGATAAATGCTGGCACAACCCTAAATAGGCATTAAACAACTTGGCGTATTTCTCTTGGGCGGTATTTAACAGTAAGTCGTGATTAAACGCGGCCAACAATTGGTTGAGCTTATTGACCTGCTGCCGCTGCTGCGGCTGCAGATCCCGCGCCAACCGTTTCAGTTGTTCCACCTGGCCGCGCAAACCGGTCATGATCTCGACGTGCATCGCATACTGCTGCACTAAGTTCAGCCGTAAGGTCAGGCTGTGCTCATCGGCACTGTTGTTGTGATTAAGCAGGCGATTGCCATCGTACGGCATGGTTTCAATGTTGCCGACCATCGTCTGCAGTAACGCTGCCGTCAGCGGTTGCTCGGTGCCGTGTTGACGCAACTGCGCTTCGGTTAGCAACAACTGCCGCAACTGCTTATCGATACAACGGGTGATGTAACCCAGTTGATTGGCCACCAAAGCTTGATGGCGAAACTGCTGGCTGATGCGAACAATCGCATACAAGGTGTACGCCAATGCCGTCGAGAAACCCACGGTAAAGAAGAAAATCTGCCAATCAAAGTAGCGCAGCCATACGCCGATCTGGCCGTTACCCTCGCCAGGTTGCAGCAACCAATCCGCGGCAATGCCGGTGGAGCAAAACACCGCGATGACAAATGTCAGAAACAGAAATTTTTCCTGCTTACTGTCGCGCAAATAGTTAATAAAGGTGGTCATCCCTGTCGCTCCCCAAATCCTTTGTCGGCATCCCCTCGCGATTATCATTGCTATTGTGAGCGCGAGATTTGTTAATCAATGTGTATTGCAGCAACTTAGCAAAGCAGCAAAAGCAGTCGCAACTGACTCAAGATTATGATGAAGCGGCAGTAACAGGCATCGCTAGATACATCTGTTAACCCTAACGCCATGACGATGTAAATCGACTGGCTATTGCACCATCAGCACAATATCGAATTGTTTTTGATCCCCTTTGGGACGACCGAACGCTCCCTCTAGCACTGCGCTTTGACTAAGCCCCAAATGTGAAAAAGCGGCAACTGCCGCTTTTTCACAAAATAGGTTGGCGTTGGCCGCTAAGCCGCCGGTTTCTGTATTAGCGGATAGGGCAAGCATTCCTCTGCGCTTTTCGAAGCAATAGATGTGAAAAAACCGGTAACATCTTCCGATGTTACCGGTTTTTCTGGATAGGAGGAGTTGGCCGATAAGCCGCCGGTTTCTGTGTTAGCGGATAGGGCAAGCATTCCTCTGCGCTTTGACTAGGTCCCAAATGTGAAAAAGCGGCAGTATCCGAAGATACTGCCGCTTTTTCACAAATAGGTTGGAGTTGGCCGATAAGCCGGGTTTTGTCTAGGACAATCATTCCTCTAGGCCTAGGATCACTCCTAGGCTCAAGCAACCTACCCGCCCCCAACGCGGGCCGCGCCAATGGGGGCCTATTTGGTCTTGCTCCGGGTGGAGTTTACCGTGCCACAAACTATTACTAGCTGCGCGGTGCGCTCTTACCGCACCCTTTCACCCTTACCTGTGCCCGAAGGCCATCGGCGGTCTACTCTCTGCTGCACTGGTCGTAGGCTCGCGCCCCCCAGACGTTATCTGGCACCCTGCCCTATGGAGCCCGGACTTTCCTCCCCTCCGTCCGTCTGCCCGAAGGCACAACGACGAAGCAGCGATTGTCTAGCCAACTCCAAGGCGGCGGAGTATAGCGGCTCTACCAGCCTTGGTCGAGCCCATATTTGTAGAGTGCATTTTTTTTGACCCCATGGATCTGCGCCGCCAGTGCCGCCGCTTTCTTTAACGGTAATTCCTGGCATAACAATTCGGTGGTACGCAAGGCTTCCGCTGGCAGGCTATCGCCATCGTCACGAAACGGCGCAATCATCAGCACCATCTCACCACGGGTGCGATTTTCATCTTCGTTAAGCCAGTCGATCAGCTCGCCCACCGGCAAGCCTTTGATGGTCTCAAAACTTTTGGTGATCTCCCGCGCGAGTACTACTTCACGCTCTGGCCCCATCACCTCGACGATTGACGCCAATGAATCCAGTACACGACGTGGCGATTCATAAAAGATCATGGTGCGCGGCTCTTGCAGCAACGCTTGCAGCACATCGGTGCGGGCTTTAGCTTTGGCCGGCAAGAAACCTTCAAAGGTAAAGCGATCCGATGGCAGGCCAGAGGCGCACAGCGCGGTGGTGGCCGCACATGGGCCTGGCAGCGGCACCACATTAAAGCCAGCAGCACGCACTTGGCTAACCAAATGGTAACCGGGATCGGAGATCAGCGGCGTACCGGCGTCGGACACCAACGCGACCGATTCACCCGCCTGCAATTTGCCGATGATGGTACCTGCGCGCTGCCGTTCATTGTGATCATGCACCGATAAGGTCTTGGTGGAGATACCGAAATGGCTAAACAATTTGCCACTGTGACGGGTGTCTTCACAGCAGATCAGGCTAACCTGCTCTAGCACCTGCAGCGCCCGTTGAGTGATATCAGCAAGGTTACCGATAGGGGTCGGCACCACATAAAGGGCGAGGTCTAAAGACATACTTAAGAGAACCTTAGGAGGTAAGCCAATTGGTTTACGCCAATCAGGGGGTTAAACTAAGGGGCTAAGTTTATCAGAGTGGATCTCGCTGGTGAAAAGCCTTTATCTGTCCTCGTTCAAACAGACCGCCGTCGGTCTGCTTATGGCCACCCTCGTCGGCTGCGCCAGCGCCCCACAATCGGTAGAACCGGTCTTGCCACCAGTGGCGCTGGGCGTTGCCAGTGATACTCCGACTCAATATCTGCAATTGGCCGATGCCAGCAGCGGCGAACGGCGCTTAAGCTTTTTATTGTTGGCGGCACGCAGTTACCTCAATGAAGGCCAGCCGCAGCCCGCACGGGAACTGCTTAACCGCATTCAAGCGATGCTGCCCAGCAGCGGCACCCTCGCCGCTGAATCGCGACTGCTTACCGCCAAATTAGCCCTGCAAGATGGCAACCCTCAAGGGGCACTGTCGTTGCTGCAATGGCCAAGCGGCTGGTCGCTGCCAGCGGCCCAGTGGCGCGATGCTCTGCAAACCGAGATTGCCGCCCATCAACAACTGGCAGACCCCATTAATGTTGCCTTTGGCCATCATCGCCTGAGCGACTATCTAGCGCCGCAACAACAGCAAGGCAACTGGGACAGTTTGTGGCAAGCGTTGGTGCAGGTGGATACCGAACAACTACTGAGCCTGCAAACCCAGAGCCAAGATCCGCAGTGGCTAGGCTGGCTGCAATTGGCCAGTATCGCCCAGCAATACAGCATGGATCCAACCACCATGTTGCAGCAGTTGGCCGCATGGCAGCAGACTCATCCGGCTCACCCTGCAGCACGCAAACTGCCAGCCAGTTTGGATCGCACCATCAACGTTCAGCCCTACCAGCCAAGTAAGGTCGCGGTGTTGCTGCCACTAACCGGCAAAGTGCAATCACAAGCACGGGCACTGCAAGATGGCCTGCTGGCGAACTTGCTTAGCCAGGCCAGTAATCGCCAAGTGCAATTCATTGATACCAACGTCATTGACGCCGCCGAGGCGTATCAGCAGGCGCTCGATCAAGGCGCCGAGTTCGTTATCGGCCCGCTGCTGAAGGGCAATCTCGATAAAGTATTGGCGGTTTACGATGGCGAGGTGCCACTGCTGGCGCTGAACCACAGCGACTTGGCCAGCAGCCACCAAAATCTGTACTTCTTTGCGCTAACGCCAGAGGCCGAAGCGCAGCAAGCAGCACAGCGGATCGCGGAGCAAGGTCTAAAGCAACCGCTGGTGCTGGCCTCCAGTAACAGCATTGGCAAACGCATGGCCGAAGCGTTCGTCGAGCAATGGCAGCAGGATGGCGACGCCGTTGAGATCCACTACTTCGGTCAGAGCGCACAGATGCGCCAATCGGTGCAGCAAGCACTGCACGTCGACCAAAGTAATCAACGCATCAGCCGCATCAAACAGTTATTTGGCAGTAACACCCAAGCGGATTTTCGCAGCCGCCGCGATATCGACAGTGTCTATTTGGTGGCCAGTGCCGAAGAGGTGCGCCTGCTGAAACCTTTTGTCGACGTCAGCCTAGCGGTATTTGCCGAGCCTTTGGCACAGTACAGCAGCAGCCGTGCTCATGGCAGTCTTGATGATGCCAACTTAGCCGAAGAGCTGCGTGGTCTGAATTTAAGCGAAATGCCATGGCTACTGAGCGACAACAGTCAACGTCAACAAGTGCAACAGTTATGGCCAGACCGACCGCTGCCACTGCAGCGTTTGTATGCCATGGGCTACGACAGCTGGAGCTTAATCGATCGTCTCGCCCAGATGCGCGCCTTTGCCGGCTACCCCACCGTCGGTCTGTCCGGTGAACTGGTGGTGGCTGCCGATGGCCAGCTCAGTCGACGCCTAAGCTGGTCGCAGTATCAACGCAACGGCCTGGTTATAGTCGAGTAAACAACCACGGTGCGTGCCAAAGGCCAGGCTTACGAGCAACAAGCCAGACGCTTTTTAGAGCGGCAACAACTGCGCTTTATTGCCGCCAATTGCCAATGCCGCTTTGGCGAACTGGATCTGGTGATGCAAGATCAGCAACACTTGGTGTTTGTCGAGGTGAAATATCGCCAACAGCAACACTTTGGCGGCGCTTTAGCGGCAATCACCGCCAGCAAACAACGCAAGTTGCGCCAGTGTGCGCATTGGTATTTACAGCAGCATGGTTCGCTAGAGCAGCCATGCCGGTTTGATGTTATCGCCATCGAAGGCGATAACATCAATTGGATTCAAAACGCCTTTTAAGGAGTAGTTCGCCCCCATGCTTGAGCGGATCAAAGAGAGCTTTACAGAAAGCATTCAAACCAAAATCGATGCCCTTGAGGCGTTGCCAGAACCGCTAGAGCGCGCCGCAATGGTGATGGTGCAGTGTCTTCTTAACGGCAATAAAATTTTGGCCTGCGGCAACGGCGGCAATGCCGATTCAGCACAGCGATTTTCCGCCATGCTGTTGAACCACTTTGAAACAGAGCGCCCGAGCTTACCGGCGATTGCGCTGACTACCGATACCTCAACCATTACCTCAATTGGCAATGACTACTCGTTTGATGAGATCTTCTCCAAACAGGTGCGGGCGCTGGGGCAATCCGGCGATGTATTGCTGGCGATCTCCACCAGTGGTAATTCCCATAACGTCATCAAAGCGATGGAAGCGGCGGTAAACCGCGATATGACCATCATCGCCCTGACTGGCCGTGATGGCGGCGCCATGGCCGGACTGTTAAGCGATGGCGATGTTGAGGTGCGCGTTCCGAGCAACCGCATTCCACGCATCCACGAAGTGCATTCGCTGGCGATCCATTGCCTTGGCGATGCCATCGACCGCACCCTGTTCCCGCAGGAGGACTGATCATGCTACGTCTATTGGCGGCATTACTGGTATTAACTCAGCTCAGCGGCTGTGCTGCGGCGATTGTCGCCGGTACCGTCGGCACCGCCATGGTGGTTAACGACAACCGCAGCGTCAGCAGTCAGATGGACGATTCCACCATCGAGTTGGAAGTAAACGCCCAGCTCAACAAATACAACGATCTGACCAACCAAACCCGAGTTAGCGTCACCAGCATCAACCAGCAACTGCTGGTGGTCGGTCAGGTCCCCAATCAGCGCCTGCATGAGATGGCGCTGGGAGTGATCAAGCAGGTCGGTGGCATCACCAAGATCCACGATCAGCTGCGTCAGGGCACGCCACTGGGGATGATGGCTCGGTCCCATGACAGCTGGATCACCTCCAACGTCAAATCGCGGATGTTGATGGACAGCGAGCTCAACTCGATGCGCATCAAGGTGGTTACCGAAAACAACGAAGTGTTCTTGATGGGCGTGGTAAGCCGCGAGCAGGCTGACCGCGCGGTTGATATTGCTCGCAACACCGCCGGTGTCACCAAAGTGGTGAAGATCTTCGAATACCTGTAATACCAATTCGCTTACCGAGCACCGTTAACAAAAGACCGGCCAATGGCCGGTCTTGTCGTATCTAGCGCTAGAGGACGCGATTAGCGTGGCATCGCTGGCAGGCCGATGGCGTTGTAGACCTTATCGATGGTGACCGCGGCGCGCGCACGGGCGGCTTCAGCACCAGCTTTCATCACTTGGTCTAGGTAACCTTGGTCGGCGCGGATCTCTTTGAAGCGCTGCTGCATCGGCTCCAACAGGTTGATTACCGATTCGGCAGTGGCGATCTTCAAATGACCGTACATCTTGCCTTCAAACTCGGCTTCGATCTCGGCAAAGGTTTTGCCAGAGGTGGCCGAGTAGATGCTCATCAGGTTAGAAACACCGGCTTTGTTGTCCCAATCCATCCGCACTACCGCTGGATCTTCAGAATCGGTCAGCGCTTTTTTGAATTTCTTCAGGATCACTTTCGGATCTTCCAACAGGCCGATGCGGTTGTTGGCGTTGTCGTCCGACTTCGACATCTTCTTGGTTGGATCCTGCAGGCTCATTACCCGAGCACCCGCCTCTGGGATGTGCGGCTCTGGGATCGCGAAGGTGTCACCGTACAGGTTGTTAAAGCGAGTGGCGATATCCCGCGCCAACTCCAGATGTTGCTTCTGATCGTTACCCACCGGCACTTCATTGGCTTGATACAACAAAATATCAGCTGCCATCAGCACTGGGTAGGTGTACAAGCCAGAGTTGATGTTAGAAGCGTGGCGAGCCGACTTGTCTTTGAACTGAGTCATCCGGTTCAGTTCGCCCATCTGGGTGTAACAGTTGAGGATCCAGCCCAGTTGGGTGTGCTCTTGCACGTGCGACTGAATAAACAGGGTGCACTTGTTTGGATCGATGCCCAGCGCCAAGTACAGCGCCAAAGTGTCCATGCAGGCTTCACGCAGTTTGGCCGGATCTTGGCGCACGGTGATGGCATGCAGATCAACTACGCAGTACAGAGCGTCATGGGTCTCCTGCAGATTCACCCACTGGCGCAGTGCTCCCATGTAGTTGCCTAAGGTCAGGCCACCCGATGGTTGGGCGCCGCTCAATACGATTGGTTTGCTCATTGTGCGCAGTTCTCTGTTAACGCCGGCAGCAGTGCCAGCAGTTGATTGAAATGATCATAAACGTGGCTTGGTCGATCCAATGCGATCGGTTCGCCATAGTTGTAGCCATAGGTCAGACCTACGCTGGCGCACCCCGCCGCTTGCGCTGCTTGGATATCGTTGCGCGAATCACCGACCATCAATAGCTGCGATGGATTGAGGTGCCAGCGCTCTAGCAGCGTAGTTAGGGCCAGCGGACTGGGCTTGCGTTCCGGCAAACAGTCGCCGCCATACCAGCACTCAACGTAGCTGGCGATGCCAGTAGCAGCGAGGATCTCGGCAACAAATTGGCTTGGTTTGTTGGTAACCACCGCGATCCGATAACCGCGCTGTTTGAGTATCGCTAGCACCTCAGCAACCTGTGGATACAGCATTTGTGGCGACGGTTGGTGGCCGGCGTAGCAGCGGTTAAACGCCGCTAAAGTTTGCTCGATAAGCTGCGGTTCAAGCTGCGGATCCGGCTCGATGGCATTCGACAGCGCTCGCTTGGTTAGCATCAAGGCGCCGTTGCCAATCCAGCTTAAGGCATCGGCGTGAGTACAAGGCGCTCGCCCAACTTCCACTAATGCCTCGGCCATCGCCGCGGCCAAGCTTGGGCCCGAATCAACTAAGGTACCATCCAGATCGAAGGCGATGGCACGGATAGGATTATTAGCCATCAGACAGCGGCCAGTTCGGCGCGCATCTGATCGATGACCGCCTTGTAGTCCGGCTGGCTGAAGATCGCCGAGCCGGCAACGAACATATCGGCACCGGCGGCGGCGATTTCAGCAATATTGTCGACCTTAACACCACCGTCGATCTCCAAGCGAATATCACGGCCGCTGGCATCGATACGCTGACGAACCTGACGAATTTTATCGATGGTGGTTGGAATAAATGATTGGCCGCCAAAGCCCGGATTAACCGACATCAGCAGAATCACATCGAGCTTATCCATCACGTAATCTAAGTAGTGCAGTGGTGTTGCCGGGTTGAACACCAAACCGGCCTGACAACCGTGGTCTTTAATCAGCTGAATGGTGCGATCCAGATGTTCGCTGGCCTCTGGGTGAAAGGTAATGATGGAGGCACCGGCCTTGGCAAAATCAGGGATGATCCGATCCACCGGCTTAACCATCAGATGCACATCAATCGGCGCGGTGATGCCGTAATCCCGCAGCGCCTGGCACACCATTGGCCCGATAGTTAAGTTCGGCACGTAATGGTTATCCATCACATCGAAATGCACCACGTCGGCGCCGGCCGCCAACACCTTGGCTACGTCCTCACCAAGGCGGGCAAAATCCGCCGACAGAATAGATGGTGCAATCAAATGCTTCGTCATTACCTTATCTCTGATCCATAGCAAAAAGTGGTCACATTCTATCGTTTTGCCTTATCAGACCCAAATCGGTTTTTATGGCTACATTGCAGCAACCACAATTACCCATTAAGGTAACAAACACCCCCTAGGTTCATTCTCGGCTTTAGCAATCACTTCGACCATTCCGCTAAAATTACGGTCGATTCACACTAAGGGATAGATGATGAACAATCTAATCAAAACCAGCCTGATCGCCGCTTTGGTTTGCGGCAGCAGTAACGTCGCCGCCATCGAGTTAGGCGCCGGCACCTCACTGTCGTTTAATGCCGCGTTAGTCAGCAACTATCTGTTCCGTGGGGTAAGCCTTTCGGACGACAAAGTCGCCGGCCAAGTGGGCGCCGATCTGGAACACGAATCCGGCTTATACGCCGGCATCTGGGGTTCCAGCTACGACAATGGCGGCGATACTGAATATGAGATCGACTGGTGGGCCGGTTACAGCTTTGCGGTAAACGACAACATCAGCGTTGGTACCAGCGTTACCCGTTACTACTACGCCGATGTTGGTGGCCACACCACCGAATACGCCATTTTCAGTGATGTGTATGGCTTGGGCCTAGCCGCCCATTACGATCAACATTTGGAAAGCTACTACTTTGAAGGTAACTACGATCTGGATGTGGCGGAAAACATGGTGGTCAGCACCCATGCCGGTTATGCCGAACCTGATGCCGGCGATGGCGCTTACGATCTGGGAGTCACACTGGGTTACAGCCTGAACGACAACGTCGAACTGTTCGCCGGTGCGGTCTACCAAGAAGACAGCAAAGACGCCTACGTAGTCGGTGTTGGCGTAAGCTTCTAAGCGAATTGGTATAACAACCACTGGTCAGATATTGGCCAGTGGTTGTTGCAGTTGTTATACTCGCTTCACGTTCAAAGCAGGGAGCGACTATGACTAAAGGATTGAAACAGCGAACCTTATTGCTAACGCTGTTGTTACTGGTAGCGTCTTGGTTTGCTGTCGATAAATTCGCTGGTGCTGAGTTCGAGCCGGATCAGCAAGTCGGTTGGTTGAAGTGGATCGCCAGCAGCGGCCAGTTGCACTTTGTCGACCTGCTTGAGCTACTGCACCGCCCCAGCAACAATAATCACTTCTAAATGCCAATTCGGCTTAGCCAAACGTTATTGAGCGTGATCGCCGCGCTGTTTGGGGTACAAACCGAGGCCAATCGTCAGCGCGACTTTCAGCGCCACTCTCCCCTGCCTTTTATCGTGGTTGGCATCCTGCTGATTGCGTTGTTTGTGCTCTCGCTCGTGGCGATCGTCCAATGGATACTGAGTTAAGCACGCGACCTTAGCGGTACAACGCAAACAACTCGTTCACTTTCTTACGGCCATTGGCAGTTTGGCTGATAGAACGATGCACCTGAATGGTTTCCATGGTTGACTCGTGGTACAGCTTACGCGCCACCGGAGTGTCATGATTGCTGATCAGCGTCGGCACGCCGCGGGCCGCGGCGGCGGCGGCGCAATCCGCCAGTAATGCCTGATCATCCAGCGAAAAGCCGCCGGTAGCATAACTGGTGAAGTTAGCGGTGTTCGACAGCGGCAGATACGGTGGATCGCAGTAGATCACATCGCCCTGCTGCGCTCGAGCCATCGATTCAGCGTAGCCCTCGCAATGGAAAGTCGCCCGCTGGGCTTTTTCGGCAAAAAAGCGCAGCTCTTTCTCTGGAAAGTAGGGCTTTTTGTAAGAGCCGAATGGCACATTGAAGCCGCCTTTTTTGTTGTACCGGCACAGGCCGTTGTAACCAAAGCGGTTCATGTACAAAAACAGCAACGAACGATCCCACACCGAAGTGCTCTGATTAAACTCAGCGCGCAGGCCGTAGTACACCTGTTTGTCGTTGTTGGCATCGATGAACAACGTTGCCGCGTCGGCGATAAACTGGTCCGGCTTATGCTTAAGCATGTTATACAGACCAATCAAATCGGGATTGATGTCGCTCAGTTGATAGTGTTCGAAATCGGTATTAAGAAACACCGATCCCGCCCCCACAAAAGGTTCAATCAGCCGCTGTGCCTCGGGCAAACGGGCAGCGATCTGGTCAGCCAGTTTGTACTTGCCACCGGCCCATTTCAAAAACGCTCTGGATTTGCTCATCTGCCCATCTATCGAAAAATAGTAAACCGCGGATTCTACCTGTGTTGCGACAGGAACTCAGCCACTTGTTGCTGCCAAGCGAGCTCTTTTTGCACCGCCGCTATCGATTTTACGTACGGCCGCAGTTGCTGCACCGCGACCGGCAATTGGGTTACGGCCGCTAAGGCGTCTGCACGGTCAGCAAAACCACCGTACAGCACCACATAAAATGGCTGCGGCTGCCGTTGATTGCGGTAGATCCACAGCGGCGCTTGGCTCAGTTGGTTGTGCTCGATAAATGCGCGGGCTAATTCAATTGAGGAGTAAACCGCCAATTGCAGCACCACGCTGTCCGCCGGCCGCTGATCCAGCGCCATCTGAGCTAATGGTAAGGTTGCTGCTGGCGCGACGACTGGCTCTGGCTCTGGCTCTGGCTCTGGCTCTGGCTCTGGCTCTGGC
>NZ_AUGM01000007.1:316614-338483 GCF_000422665.1 Ferrimonas senticii DSM 18821
CTGGCTCTGGCTCTGGCTCTGGCTCTGGCTCTGGCTCTGGCTCTGGCAAGAGTGTGTCCTCTTGCCCCTCGCCAGGCAACGGTTCAATCGCTGTCGACGGCTTAGGCCAAGTTGCCGCCAAAGGCTCAAGCGGCACCGTCGCCAACGACGGCAGTGGTACCGCAATTCGCTGACTGGCGGGCGCAACCGCTGACGCCAACGGCGCTTGCTGTTCCTCGGGCCAACATGCCCATAACAGCAGTGGTAGCGCCAGCACGATGCCGCCGAACAATGGCAATCGCGACAACGAGTTAGAGCGCTCGGCCGGCGGTGGCGGCATCGCTTCAGCCAACGCCACCACGGCGGCAGCACTGCCATCGCACTGCTGCAAACGTTGCTCGATATCGCGGTCAAATGCCAAACGGGTATGGCCATCGCCACCGCTAACTTGCCGATACAACTGGCTGCGCTCATTAACCGCCAGCGGCGGCACCGCCACCGGCAGCAACCGCTCGCTGAAGCGCCGCGGCAACTCTTGCTGCAATCGTCCAAGCAGCTCTGGCGCCGAAGCCAGCACTAAGGTAATACCAAGGTGACCAAGCCGTGGGTCATCCAGCAGGCTTAGCAATTCCGCCAGCACGGTGTCAGCCAGCAGGTGGGCATTATCGATCAGCAACAGCAAGCGTCCTTGCTGCTGAAAACACAATCGCTCTAAGGTTTCACCCAAGGGTTCTTCAGGATTAAACACCGCCTGTTGAAACAGTTGGCTAATCAACGATTGTCGCAACAGCGCCGGATCGGAATCCGCACGCAGCGCCACATAGGCTTGATTAAAGCCTTCCGATTGCTCGATTAAGCTGTGCAGTAAGGTGGTTTTCCCGGCGCCAGTGGCCCCGTGCAGCAACACTAAATGGTCGCCATATTCGACCAGGTAACGCAGCCGTTCAATCAGGCCACGCTGGCTAGCTAGCAGAGTAAAAGTGGGCAACTCGGACATCGGCGGCGAACGATACGGAGATCCTAAACAAACAGCTGTGCCAGTTGGTCAGTACTGACGTCGCTAACCACTTTGCTGTGACCGATGGCGGTCGGCAAAATTAGCCGAATTTGGCCATTTTGCGCTTTTTTGTCTCGCTGCATATGCGGTAAAAATTGCGTCAGCCCCATCTCTGGTGGCGGATTCAACGGCAATCCAAAGCAGGCCAGCAGCGACTCAATCCGCGCCACTTGAGCACCATCCAGCCACTGCAACTGCTGCGCTAGTTTAGCCGCGAGCACCATCCCTGTGGCCACCGCTTCACCATGCAGCCAACTGCCATAGCCTTGCTCTGCCTCGATAGCATGACCAAAGGTATGGCCTAAGTTCAGCAGCGCCCGGACACCGCGCTCGGTCTCATCTTCGGCCACCACTTCGGCTTTGATCTGGCAGCAGCGCTGGATCGCACAACTGATTGCGTCGCCATCATGCGCCAACAGTGCTCCACGATGACGCTCTAGCCAGCAGAAGAAGTCCGCATCCCAGAGGATGCCATACTTAATCACTTCAGCCATGCCGGCACTGAATTCCCGTGCAGGTAGGGTATTTAAGGTATCGATGTCCATCAGCACCAACGAGGGCTGATGAAATGCGCCGATCATGTTCTTGCCGAGTGGGTGATTAACTGCGGTTTTGCCACCGACGGAGGAGTCGACTTGGGCAAGCAAGGTGGTCGGTATTTGAATAAACGCTACCCCGCGTTGATAACTGGCAGCGGCGTAGCCGACCATATCGCCAATTACCCCGCCACCAAGCGCGACGAAGGCACAATCGCGCCCTAAGCTCAATTGCAACGCTTTGGTGTAGATAAGATTGAGGGTATCAAGCGTTTTGTGTTGCTCGCCGTCAGGTAAAACGCAGTGGTCTACCTGACAGCCACAACGCTGCAACAGGGCGGTTGCAGCATCAAGATAGAGCGGCGCCACGACATCGTTGCTGATCAGTAGCACGCGCCGCGGCAGCGATGTGTTGATTAGCGAGTCACCACAGGACAGTAACCCTGAGCCAATAAAGATGGGGTAACTGCGTTGCCCCAACTGCACATCAATCCGTTCCATCTTGGGTTCCCTTTACGTGGGAGGAAGGATTTCTTTAACTTAGAAACCCAGACGCTCGATGATGATGTTAGCCACCACCTTAGCGCTTTGATCGTCGGTGCGAACCACCAGATCCGCAACCTCTTCGTACATTGGGTTACGTTCTTCGGCCAGTTGCTCCAACACTTCACGCGGCTCATCCACTTGCAGCAGTGGGCGACGCTTGTCACGCTGAGTACGAGCAACCTGCTTATCGATGGTAGTTTCTAGGTACACCACGATGCCGCGAGCAGAGAGACGGTTACGAACCTCTTTGGACAGCACCGAGCCGCCACCTGTCGCCAGTACGATGCCCTGCTTCTCGGTCAGGTCTTCAATCACTTTCGCTTCACGTTTGCGGAAGCCTTCTTCGCCCTCGACGTCGAATACCCAAGAGATATCGGCACCGCTGCGCGCTTCGATCTCATGATCCGAGTCGAAGAACTCTAGGTGCAACTGTTGCGCGAGGTGTCTGCCAATGGTGCTTTTGCCAGCGCCCATTGGGCCAATTAGGAAAATATTTCTTTTTTCAGCCATTTCTATAGTCGAATTAGTAAAACACTAACTTAGCGACCACCGGTTCCGGCGGCGGAAAATTACCCACTTTGACGCTAATTTTGGTGGCTGATTATCGCAAGGAATCGCCAAGCAACGCAATAGACAGCGGGCGGCAATGCGCCGCCCGCCACACTGATATCACTTACTTAAAATTGATCAATCACGATCTTTGGCGTTACGAAAATCATCAGTTCAGACTTTTCGTTACGATCCGCGGTAGTGCGGAACAGCACCCCTAAGTAGGGAATATCACCCAGCAGCGGCACCTTGGTTACGGTGTTGATCTTCTGCTGCTGATAGATGCCACCCAGGACAATAGTCTCACCGTTTTTCGCCAATACCTGAGTAGCGATCCGCTGGGTATCAATTGCGGTTGCCGGGCCAGTGCCCGTTTGCACCGTTTCACCACGGGTATCCTGAGTCACGGTCAGATCCAGCACAATGCTGTTATCTGGAGTGATCTGCGGCGTTACTGTCAGGCTCAGTACCGCCTTTTTAAACTCTACCGAGGTGGCGCCACTGGAGGTGGACTCAACAAACGGGATCTCAACCCCCTGCTCAATAAAGGCGGTGTACTGATTGGCGGTGGTCAAACGTGGGCTGGCAATAATTTCCGCGTTGTTTTCACGCTCCAGTGCCGACAACTCCAAGTCCAACAAGGTGCCATCACCGAGCTTGGCCACTTGGAAGGCGATCGAGCCGGCAGGCTCGGCAACCGGCAGATTGACGTTAAGACGATCACCCAGATCTGGTGGAGTAATCGGGCCAGTAGAACCGACGTTTGAACCAGATCCCTCCAGAGAACCAGACAATCCTCCTTCGCCATCATTACCAATGTCGGTTACCCCCCAGCGCACCCCGAGCTCTTCAGCGACGCCATCACGAATGGTCACCATTCTTGACTCAATCACCACCTGCTTGATTGGCACATCCAGCACATCGACTAGCCGCTGTACATCTTGCAGACGCTCGGCGGTATCTTGCACTAACAAGATATTGGTTCGTTCATCCACCGATACCGTGCCGCGCTCTGACAGCAGAGTACCGCCTTGGCCGGACAGCAACGACGCGATGTCGGTGGCCTTGGCGTAGTTGATCTGAATGTATTCAGAGAACAGCGGCGCCACCTCTTTGGTTTCCTGCTCTTGGCGCAGTTTCTCATTCTCTTGCGCAATCAGTTCATCCCGTGGGGCTACCAATAAAATGTTGCCTTCGATGCGCTTATCAAGACCGTTGATCCGCAGGATCATCTCCAGTGCTTGATCCCAAGGCACATCGTCCAGGTTCAGGGTCAGGTTGCCAGCGACGTTATCGGTAGTCACCAAGTTGAAGTTGTTGTGATCGGCGATGATCTGCAGCACCGTCCGCACTGGAATATCTTGAAAGTTCATCGACAGCTGGCTGCCGTTAAAGATCTTGGCCGGATCGACCTTGATCTCTGGCTCGCTCACGGAGATGTAGAACTTGTCGCCCTCTTGGCGATAATCGTATTCAAACGAGCGCCCCCCCATGTCTAAACGAACTTGGCTGTTGGCGCCCTCTTGGAAGGTCTCGAAGCCGCGGACATGGGTATTAAAGTCTTCAACGTTAACCGCGTACAACAGGTCATCTTGCAACTGGGTGTTGTAGAGCGTCAGCAGCAGATCTGCCCCAATCCGTTCAAAGTTGGTGGCGGCGGACGTGCTGTTAAGATCCAACATCAATTCGCCGGCGCCGTTGTCGCCCCGATGAAACTCAATCGCTTCAATCATCGCACCACTGTCAACCGCCGCCGAAACCGCCGAGGTGTCATTCAGCACCAGATAGAACTTATCGCCCTCTAAACGCGTTTGGTACGGTGCAATCTTTTCTAGCTTGATACTGGCGGTTACGCCAGCCGCAGTGTCGCTGATCAGCACTTCTTCAACGCCATTAATGCCGACTGGAATTGAGTTCATGGTCAGCGCCGAGTCTTGATCAGCAAAGTTCAACTGGATCTGGGCCGGATCCGCTGCCAGCAGTACCTCTGGCGCGCTGTCGATTTCAGTAAAGGAAAACGCTAATTCTACTTGGTCACCAACTTGCGTTTGGTATTGCAAATCAACCAAATCACCCGCCATTACGTTCGCGGATAAGCCAAACATCACCCCGAGAGAAAGTGCACTTTGACGCAGTGTCACCACTCGATTGGAAAACCACTTATGTCCTTGCATGGTTTCTACCTTTAATCTGTCTAAATTTTTTAGTTATTGGCCATGGCCAGCTGAGTTTCACGGCGTGTCCAACAACCGCGCCCATCCGGAATCCATTCCGCGACAACCAGTTCAATCTGGCCAATTGATTCAATCTGCCCGTGGAACATACCAAGATAATCACCACGTTTTACCGAATACACGGTGCCATCGCTGCTTTGCAGCAGCGCCCAGCGTTCCTGTTGATCCGCCATAACCCCGCGCAGACGGAAGCTATCAACCCCAAAGGCTTCTAGCGGACCACGCTCCCGAGCCAAATCTGGTTGCGGGCAATCACTGCGGCCATCGCTGCTGCGCTCATCCACCCGAACGCGTTGGTACTGGAACGGGCTTCGCAAATCCGCCACGCTGTAGGGCACGACGGTAATTTCTGGCGGCTCTGGGGTTTTCTCGGTAAACACCACGGGATCGGCTTGTACTTCCGCCACATACTGCTGCAGATCGCTAACGCTGTTACCGCACCCAACCAACAACGCACTAACGCTTAGGCAAACGAATAACTTGTTCATTTCTTCGCCTCCACGTCGGTGGCCGGTTCAGCAAATCGATAGGTTTTGGCGGTTACGGTCATCGTCAACGGCGTCTCTTCACCACGCACCATAGTAAAGTCGTGCAGCGACACAATCCGCGGTAGACCCGCGACCCCAGAAGAAAACGCACCGAAGTCGTGGTAACTGCCATCGACCTTCATCTCGATCGGCATCTCGATGTAGAACTCTTTATTAACTTCAGGTTTCCAGTTCAAACTCTGGATCTCAAGACTGGCATCGGTGGCCAAATAGGTCATCGAATCGAGCAGCCCCGGCATTTCGGTGGCGGTTGGCAGCATCGTCAACAGATCTGCAAATTGCTGCTGCATTTCAGCGAGCTGCTCGCGGTAACGTGGCAGGTTGGCCGCCAGCTTGTACTTTTGCTTGTACTCGCTCTTTAGCTCGACCTCTTTGGCCTTTAAGGTATCCAACTGCTCAATCGAGTCACGGATCACCGCGTAATAACCAAGTGCCCCAATAAAACCGGCTAACACCAGTGCTAACAGCACCTTAGCTGGCGTCGGCCAAGAACCGATGTTATCGAAGTCCAGTTCACCAAGTTGTTTCATATCCATGGTTACTTGCCCCCCTTAACGATCGCCAGTTCATCTTCCACTTCCAGCGGACCATCACCGAGAGGTAGCACCACCATATCCAACTTAAAGGCGTTTTCACGCAGCTCATTGTCATCCGCAGCGACAATCTGGTGCACCCGCGGATCGGACAACCAGCGTGCACTTTCAACTTGCCGCATCATGCTTGCAAGGTGGTTGTTGGAGTCACAAAAGCCTTCAATCGAAACATTCGATCCGCGCACTGACACCTTGGTCAAATACACCCCAGGCACCATCACTCGCGCCAGTTCATTCATCACCTGTACCGGTACATGACGCTGTTGCTGTAACTGCCGGATCACGTCAATACGAGTAACCAGTTTCTTTTTCTGCTCTTTGATCTGGCGGATCTCTTTGATCTGGATATCGAGCTTTAAGATCTCCGCTTGCAGATATTGGTTACGCTCGCGCTGCTCTTGCTGCAATTGGCCGAGCCACATACTGACGCCGACCAATGCCATTACCGAAAACACCGCAACGATGCCAAGCACACCAAAGTACTGCTGTTTCTGACGAGCCCGTTGTGCCTCTCGCCAAGGCAGTAGGTTTATATGTGCCATGGTTCAAAGCTCCGTAACGCTAAGCCACAAGCCACCATATAGCGTGAAATCTCGCTACCGTAACGTTGCTGCATCACCTCTGAGGCGCGCAATCGTCCGGCAAAGGGGTTGGCAATATGGACAGGGATCCCCAACTCCTCGCTAAGCATATTGTCCAGCCCCTCAATTTGGGCGCTACCGCCACAGAGGATGATGCTATCGAGGTTTTCATATTTGCTAGAGTTAGCAAAAATCTGAATGGTGCGGCGGATCTGCTGCAAAAATTGAGTTTGAAACGGCGCTAATACTTCAAAGATGTAGTTACGCGGCAACTCGCCACTGACCTTGGCACGCTCGGCCTCTTCGTAACTCATGCCGTAATAAGAGACGATCGATTGGGTGAATTGTTCGCCGCCAAACGCTTGTTCACGGATAAACACCGTTTCGCCATCAACAATCACCGCAAAAGTGGTGATACTGGCGCCCAGATCAACCACCCCAACCACTTGGCCTACGCCGGCTCCGGGCAACTGTTCAGCCAGAAGTTTAAAGCTGCGACCTAAGGCGTAACCTTCAACGTCGATAACCCGACTTTCCAGACCGCCAGCCTCCAAAGCGTCAACCCGCGCGTCAACGTTGTCAGAGCGACAGGCCGCCAACAACACCTCGACTCGATTGTTAGCTTCATCCTTACGCAGCGATTCAAAATCGATATTGACGTCATCCAATGGATACGGAATTAAATTATCCGCCTCAATCTCGATCTGAGCTTCCAACTCCTCATCGGATAATGACGCATCCATGAAGATCACTTTGGTCATTACCGTTGAGCCAGACACCGATGCTGCGCCAAATTTGGCGCTTTTGGGCATCTGCGCTTTCACTTGTCGCATCGCGGTGGCAACCGCATTAGGATCGCGAATTTCGCGATCGACTACAGCACCCTTAGGCAATGCCACCCGGGTGATCCCTTCTAATTGATAGCCTTCGGCGTTTTCACTAAGCAGTACCGCTTTCACTTCCTGTGTGCCGATATCAACCCCCACCATTGCTGGTGTGCGGGGCTTAAACCAGTCAGCCAACATGATCATTCCTTGCCTGTTGGTTAAATTCCACTTTGTTTCGTTTTACTAACTTAACAACATTAGCACAACAAATCATTGATTATATTACGTACTCTTGTAAATAAGCGGTAGCCTTTGGGCGATCAATTTGTGCATGTATAATTGTCGCCGTTAAAACAGTTTATGAGAGCAGATTGGGTGAAGTGGATTAAACGGCTTACGATATTTATCGTACTAATGGCGATGCTTGGGGTTGCCGGCATTGTTGGTATGTACCAATGGGTCAAACCGGATCTACCTAATGTTGATTCACTGAAAACCGTGCAGTTACAAACGCCAATGCGGGTCTACAGCAGCGATGGGCTGCTGATCTCCCAATTTGGTGAAAAACGTCGTATACCAGTAACTTACGATGAAGTTCCACAACAACTCATCGACGCCATTTTGGCGACAGAAGACGCCCGCTTCTTTGAACATCGCGGCGTCGATCCTATCGGCGTAGTCCGTGCCGCCTTTGTGTTGGTGACCACCGGTCGTAAAGCACAAGGGGCATCAACCATCACCATGCAGGTGGCGCGTAACTTCTTTTTAACTCGCGAGAAGACCTACATTCGCAAAATTAAAGAGATCTTTATTGCCCTGGAAATCGAGCGCCTGCTAAGCAAACCAGAAATTCTGGAACTGTATCTAAACCGCAGCTTCTTGGGTAACCGCGCCTATGGCGTTGGCGCTGCGGCCCAAGTTTACTACGGTAAAAAGATCGACCAGCTGACATTGGCTCAGATCGCCATGATTGCGGGTCTACCGCAAGCGCCATCAGCCGCCAACCCGCTGCGCAATCCAGAGCGAGCAATCGCTCGTCGAAACGTGGTACTCGGACGCATGTTAGCGGTCAATGCGATTACCCAAGCCGAATTTGATGCCGCCAGCGCCGAACCGATCAGCGCTCGCTTCCACGGTGCCGAAATCGAATTGTACGCCCCTCACTTGGCGGAGATGGCTCGCGATGAGATGGTCGCAAAATATGGTGAAGAGGCGGCCTATACCCAAGGCTTTGATGTCTATCTAACCGTTGATTCCCAAACCCAGCTCAACGCAGAAAAGGCAGTGCTGGACAATCTGTTCGCTTACGACATGCGCCACGGCTATCGCGGCCCGCAAGCACAGTTGTGGGATGCGCAAAGCGATCCATCAACCGCGTGGAGCAGCGAACAGATCCGCAGCCACCTACAACAAAGCGCCACTCATCGCGAACTGCAAGCGGCAGTGATCACGGCGGTCGCCGACCAGTCAGCCACCGCTATTAATGCCAGCGGCGACACCATTGAACTGGCTTGGGATGGGATTAAATGGGCGCGCGAATATCGCAGTGATACTCGTCAAGGCGCCTCACCAAAAACCGCCGCAGATGTGCTTAAAGCGGGCATGCAGGTATGGTTGCGACAGCAGAACCAGCAATGGATGCTGGCGCAGATCCCAGAGGTCAGTAGCGCTTTTGTCGCCCTGAATCCTCAAGATGGGGCTATCTTGGCGCTGATCGGCGGTTACGATTTTGGTCGCAGCCAATACAACCGCGTTACCCAAGCCAAACGTCAGTTGGGTTCGAACATCAAGCCATACCTATATTCAGCGGCACTGGATAACGGCTTCACCTTAGCGACATTGGTCAATAATGCGCCGATCACCAAGTGGGATCGCAGTCAAGGCACCGCATGGCGACCACGCAATTCTCCGGATGTGTACACCGGCCCAACCCGAGTTCGCCAGGGTTTAGCGCAATCGGTCAACGTGATGGCGGTGCGCACGCTACGAGACATCGGCATCGATACCTTTATCGATCATGCGGTCAAATTTGGCTTTGATCGTAATGACCTGCCGCGCAATGAATCACTGTCACTAGGCAGCGCCTCAGCCACTCCGTTGGAAAACGTCCGAGGTTTCGCCGTATTTAAAAACGGCGGCTTCTTGGTGGATCCGTACTTTATCGCCCGCGTCGAAAACGCCGAGGGTGAACTGATTGAGCAAGCCACGCCAAAAATCGCCAGCTTGCAGTGCGAGCAAGCGTTAGCGCAACCACAACCAACAATGCAGTTGGCGGCAGACAATCTGCTTGAGCAAGCGGCCTTGGCCGAGCTAAGCGCCGCACCACAATGCGACATCGCCGCAGAACAACTGGCTCCACGGGTAATTAGCGCCGAGAACGCTTTCTTGATTGCCCAAACCATGCAATCGGTGATTTGGGGCGGAGGTGACTGGCAAGCTGGCACCGGCTGGAACGGCACCGCTTGGCGTGCTGCTCGCCTGCTGAAACGCCACGATATCGGCGGTAAAACCGGCACCACCAACGAAGCTGGCGATACCTGGTTCTCTGGTTATGCGCCGGGCATCGTCGCAACCACTTGGGTCGGCTTTGACAATCATGGGCGCAAACTCGGTCGCACCCGCTGGGACGCCAACGGTCCGCAAAACCAGATCACCGCCGGTGAATCAGGGGCCAAAACCGCAGGTCCAGCTTGGAACGACTTTATGAAGTATCAATTAGAGGGAGTCGCCGAGCAGCCGCTGGAGATCCCAGAGGGAATTGTTACCGCGCGCATCGATCGCAACAGCGGCAAGCTGTCGACCCAACTCGATGCCAGCTCGATGTTTGAATACTTTATCGATGGCACCGTGCCCACCGAGGTCGAACAGCCACGGCAACCAGAATTGCCAATCTTTGAACAAGAGGCGGAACCTGAGCTGTTCTAACGCCGTCAGCGACCAATAAAAAGACCGCTCAGTTGAGCGGTCTTTTGTTGTTTAGCTGTATTAGATGAGCAAGTATTCCATCGCCACTTCATCGCAAGCGTGCTGCCGCGGACAAGCGTCGCAGTCCTTGATCACTTTCTCTGGCAGACTGTCTTTGCTGGTGTCAGTAAAGCCCATCTTGGCGAAGAACTGTGGCACTCGAGTTAGCACAATCAAGCGCTCAAGCTCTAACTCGCGGGCACGATTAACCATAAAGTCCACCAACGCGCGACCTTGGCCATGATGCCGATGGTTGGGATCAACACCAACGCTGCGCAGCTCTGCCAATCCGGTTTCATAGATGTACAGCGAAGCGCAACCAACCACGACACCATCGACATCCGCCACCACAAAATCAAGGATATCCCGCAGGATCTGATCGCGACTGCGCGGCAAGGTATCGCCAAGCTGCGCCCAGTGGTCATTGATCGCTTTAATCTGCTCGACGTCGCTCAATTTGGCGGGACGCACCGACAGCAGTTCGGCCTTATGGGCATTTAAGCGCTCTACACTTTGCTCCAACGCCGTCGCCATCGATACAAAGCTCGGTTTATTGTGGTTATCCAGTGCCCAGGCAATCTGCACCGGCGAAGTACCGCCCATCGCTACCCGTTTGGCTAAGGTCGATTCGATAGTCAGATGCTGATAAACGTCATCGTCGATGTTTTCGCAAAACTGCTGCAGTTCGGCCAGTTCAAATTGTTCCAACGCCTTACCGGCGGCAATCGCGGCCAACACCACTTCGCCAACAACATGGTGCGCCTGGCGAAACGGCATCCCTTTGGCAACAAGATAATCGGCCAATTCAGTGGCATTGGCGTAGCCTTGTTGCGCCGCCTCAAGGGTGCGCTGCTGATTAACCTTAACCCCTTCCAGCACCAACGCGGCCATATCTAAGCACAGCAGCCAAGAATCGATGGCATCAAACAGACCCTCTTTATCCTCCTGCATATCCTTGTTGTAGGCCATCGGCAACGCCTTCATGGTGGTCAAAATTGACATCAACGCCCCATACACTCGGCCACTTTTGCCACGGATCAGCTCCAACGCATCGGGGTTTTTCTTTTGCGGCATCAATGACGAACCCGAAGTCACCGCATCCGCCAGCTCAATAAAGCCCGCTTCGCCACTGTTGTAGAAGATAAGATCTTCCGCTAACCGCGACAGGTGCATCATCGATGTGGCGGCGGCGCTGCACAGTTCAATCACATGGTCGCGATCCGAGACTGAATCCAAGCTGTTACTGGACGCACGGCTGAAACCCAGCGCCTGCGCCAACGCCAACCGATCAATATCGTAAGCGGTGCCCGCCAAAGCGCCGCTGCCCAGCGGACAGGTATCGAGCCGCTTGAGGGCGTCATTAACCCGAGTGATATCGCGTTCGATCATCTCGACGTAAGCTAAACACCAATGGCCAAAGCTGACCGGCTGCGCTCGCTGCAAGTGGGTGTAACCGGGCAGCACCGTTTTCGCTTCTCGCTGCGCCAACAGCAGCAACTGCTTTTGCACTTTCAGCAGCGCCGCCAGCACCTCGCTGCCTTGATCTTTGCACCACAGCTTTAAATCGGTTGCAACCTGATCATTACGGGAGCGGCCGGTGTGCAACTTTTTGCCCAGATCCCCCACCCGCGCAATCAACGCCGCTTCAACAAAGCTATGAATGTCTTCGGCGCCGGAACTTAGGATCTGTTCATTACTGGTGGTTTCGGCCAGTTCATGCAGCGCTCTGACTAACGAACCATGTTCCAGTTCGTTCAACACCCCAACCTGTTGCAACGCCCCAGCCCACGCAATTGAGCCGGCAATGTCTTGCTGCAACAAGCGGTAATCCACCGGCAGCGAATCGTTGAATAATTTAAACCGCTGATCGGCGGCATCGGCGAACCGACCTCCCCACAACGCCATAACTACCTCTGCTACTTGACTTGGTGATCGCTGTTAGTGGCGGCAATCCGGCTTGATAAGCTGAACAAGCGGATAAAGCCTTCGGCGTGTTTCTGGTTGTATACCTCGTCCTCTTCAAAGGTGGAGAACGCCTCCGAATACAACGAGTTGATGCTCTTTCGCTGAGTCACCGTGGCCTGTCCTTTGTACAGCTTCAGCACAATCTCGCCGGTTAACGGCTCCGCCAGACTCTGGGCCGCCGCTAGCAACGCTTTAGCCACTGGGGTAAACCAGCGACCGTCGTACAGCACATGGGAAAATTCGGTGGCGATCTGCTCGCGCAATTTAAATGCGGCCTTATCCAGCACCATGGTTTCCAAACCACGCAGCGCGGCGTTAATCACTGTGCCCCCTGGGGTTTCGTAGCAACCACGCGACTTCATCCCCACCAAGCGGTTTTCGACGATATCGATCCGGCCAACGCCGTGGGCGGCGGCAATCTCATTTAAGCTGCACAGCGCCATATAGGGGCTTTGCGCTTCGCCATTTACGGTTTTTAGCTCACCGGCAATAAACCCCAAACTGACGTATTGTGGTTGTTCTGGCGCTTGCTCGGGGGCAACGGTCCAGGTCCACACTTGCTCACTTGGCTCGCACCACGGATCTTCCAATTCACCGCCTTCATGAGAGATGTGCCAGGCGTTGGCATCACGACTGTAGATCTTCTCGGCACTGGCGCTGGTTGGGATATTTTTGCTGGCTAAGTAATTAAGCAGATCAGTACGCGATTTCATGGTCCATTCCCGCCATGGCGCAATCACCGTCAATTGTGGTGCCAGTGCCGCGTAGGTAGACTCAAACCGCACTTGGTCATTGCCTTTGCCGGTACAGCCATGGCACAGGGCATCGGCACCAATCTTCAGCGCCAATTCGACCTGCGCTTTGGCGATAATCGGCCGCGCCATTGAGGTACCCAGCAGATAGGTACCTTCATAAACCGCGCCGGTTTTCAAAATTGGGTTGACGTAGTCGGCAACAAACGCTTCTTTAAGGTCAACCACATAACAGGCTGAAGCACCAGATTGTTTGGCTTTTTGCTCAACCCCTTCTAGCTCTTCAGCGCCTTGGCCGACATCAGCGACAAACGCCACTACCTCGCAATCGTATTGCTCTTTTAGCCAAGGAATGATGGCACTGGTATCCAATCCGCCCGAGTAAGCCAAAAGCACTTTATTGATGTTGTTCATGTTAATTATCCTTTGAGTAGAGTCAGTAAGATGGCGTTTTGGATATGCATTCGATTTTCAGCTTGGTCGAAGATCAGCGACTGCGGACCGTCCATCACTTCCGAGCTGATCTCGTAGCCACGATGTGCTGGCTGACAGTGCAGCACCTGCTGAGCACCGCTAAGCGCCAGCAATTGGGCATTTATTTGGTAGGGGGCAAAGGTCGCTGTTACCTGTTCGAGCGGGGTGCTATCGCCCATCGAAACCCAGGTATCGGCGTACAAGCAGTGGCAACCCTCAAGCGCGGCAATGTCACTGGACAACAGCAACTGCCCACCGGACTGCGCTGCCAACTGTTGGCACTGCTGTACCACATGGCCATCGGGGAAATGGTTCGGCGGACACACCACCACCATCTTGGCACCCAGTTTGGCGGCGGCGATCATCAACGAATGGGTGACGTTATTGCCGTCACCGACGTACCCCAAGCGCACTTGGCTTAGATCATCATGGTGCTCAGCCAGGGTCATAAAATCCGCCAGCCCTTGGCAGGGGTGGTAGAGGTCGCTTAACGAATTAACCACTGGCACGCTGGCGTATTGCTGCAACAGTTCCAGTGTTTGATGACTGAACACCCGCGCCACAATGGCATCGCACCAGCGCGATAGATTTAGGGCAAAGTCCTGCACTGACTCCCGCTGCCCAAGTCCACCATTTTGCTGATCAAGGTAGACACAGTGACCGCCAAGCTTATTGATGCCGACGTCGAAGCTCACTCGCGTCCGCAGGCTTGGTTTTTCAAAGATCGTGGCGATGCTCTTGCCCGCCAACGCTTGCGCATAAGGGGTGTAGTCCTGCTTCAAGGTTTTGCCAAGGGCAATCAGATCCAAGATCTCGGCTTGACTGAGGTCATTGATGGTAAGTAAATGCTGCATGCTGATCCCTTTCACGCTGGGCTGATTTGAGTGCCAACTGGCTGACCTTGAACTAGGCCTTCAAGCTGTTCTGGATAACGCCAACTGGCGACCAAAACGGTGTTGTTAATCGCTTTAGCGGCGGCCAATGCGGCATCAACTTTGACCTTCATGCCGCCCTCTATGATCCCCTGCTGCACCAGTTGCTGAGCCGAAGTCGCATTCAATTGCGGGATCAGCTTGCCCTTGCCATCAAGCACCCCCGAAACATCTGACAGCAGCACCAATGGCGCGCCCAACAACTGACACAGCACCGTTGCTGCCTGATCGGCGTTAACATTTAAGCGATTACCATCGCTATCGACCGCAATGGAACTGACAATCGGCAACATCCCTTGGCTTAACAGCCATTGCGGCAAGGTGGCATCCGCCGCCGCAACCACCCCGACCATCCCCAGGTCGTCATCCAGTGGCCACGCTTCGGTCATGCCACCATCGGCCAAACACAGCCCGACCGGGGTTAATTTGCTGGCTACCGCCGCGGCGATCAGCGCGCTGTTGGCGGTGCCGCACAGGGCACCAGCAATAACTGGGATCTGTTCTGCTGGGGTTACCCGCAAACCATGGCGCTTTTCACTACTAAATCCGTGCGCTGCCAAATGTTGCTCGATCAACACCCCACCGCCGTGTACCAATAACGGCTGCCAGCCTGCGTGGTTAAGCTTGACTAAGGTGTTGAATAAACGTTCGATACCCACGTCGCACTGGAGCAACGCTCCGCCTACTTTGATAATAATTGGCTTCATGCTTGCTCCTCCTTGGCAAAACGCATAATCATGCACTGTAGCGCTTGACTGGCGGCGCCCTTCATAAGGTTGTCGATGGCGGCAGCGACCACCAACAACTGCCGCTCCGGCTGGTAGCCATACGCCAATAGGCAACGATCGCTCAGCGCGACATCATCAACCTTCGGCCACTGCCCTTGCGGCAATAGCTGCACCTTATCGCTGCAGTCATAGCAGTGATAAGCGGCGGCGATCTGCTCGGCATCAGCATGCTCGACCAGCTCGACCGTGATGGTGGCCAGGATCCCCCGTTTGAACGCCCCTAGATGCGGGGTAAACACCACCTGCTGCCCCAATTGCGATTCAATTTCCGGCTGATGGCGATGATTGAGCACGCCATAGGGACTCAGGCTGACCTGACAAAACGCGTTCGCCAATGTCGCCTTACGACCGGCACCAGAGACACCACTAACCGCGTTGATCACCGGGCGGCAGTGCGCCGCAATCAATCCTGCTTGCTTGAGCGGTTTAAGCGCCAATAACGACGCGGTTGGGTAACAGCCAGGCACGGCAACCAATTGTGCCGTGGCAATGGCATCGGCATGCCATTCTGGCAAGCCGTAAACCGCGTCGTTTAACAGCTGTGGCGAAGGATGTTCGAAGTGATAAAACTTGGGAAAAACCGCGGCATCGGCAAAACGAAAAGCACCCGAGAGATCAAACACCACCACTCCTGCAGCCAGCAGTTGCGGCACCATCGCCGCACTGACCGCATGCTCAGTAGCCAAACACACGGCATCGACCTTGTCACCAAGCGCACTAATTTGCTGCTCATCAATGCCGATTAATGGCAGATCGATAATGCCGTGCAAGTGCGGATAGAGCTGTGCCAACGGCTTGCCGAGATCGGCACTAGCGGCAGAAACAAACAGTGAATGAAGGGTAAATTGCGGCGCGGTTTGAATAAGCTGCGCCAATTGCGCTCCGGCATAGCCAGAGGCACCGATGATTGCCACCTTGGTCATATCGTCCTCGTTTTGAAGCGTGTAAGCGTGAATCGGCCCTAATCAAAGGGTCATAACTGCAGAGATAAATCGGCAGTTATCGTCGTCGCTCATGAATGCTGCAAAACAAGAAAACCATGGTCGTTGTACTCTGTATCGTTGATGGTTACACCTTAACCATCAGCAACTAACAATTCAACCTTTGTGCATATTTATTTTTATCATCTGCAGCCAATGAAAGTAAATTACGCATCCGGATTAAATTTACGATAAGCAACAGCGATAACTGCGTGGTGGAATCGAACCGTCGACTTGACCAACTGAGCAGCAAACCACAATATCCGTAGGTTAATATTTATAATAAGAGGGGATGGAACCATGCCGGACGTATACGCCCAACTGCGTTCAAATGTGCATCTATTAGGCACCATTTTAGGTGACACTATGGAAGCTGAGTTAGGCAGCGAGTTTCTCGAACGCATTGAAACTGTTCGTAAACTTTCAAAAGCTTCGCGCAGTGGCGATGAACAAGCCCGCGGCGAGTTGTTGTCCTTGCTTGGTGAACTCAAAGACGATGAGTTGGTGCCGTTCGCTAGCGCCTTTAACCAGTTTTTGAACCTGTCCAACATCGCTGAGCAGTTCCATTCCATCTCCCGCAACTGCGACGAACTGATCTGCGTTCCCGATCCGGTGGAGTTGCTGCTAAGCCGTCTGCTCCGTGGCAATCTTAAGCTGGCGCCGCAACAACTGCTGGCCGAACTGGAAAAGCTGGAAGTCGACCTGGTTCTCACCGCTCACCCAACCGAGATTACCCGCCGCACGCTGATCACCAAGTACATGGCGTTGATCGATAACCTTGGCGAGCGTGAAAACCCGCAGTTGTCAGAGCACGAACTCAAGCGCAACCAACTGCGATTACGGCAACTGGTAGCGCAGATCTGGCACACCAACGAGATGCGCTCGAAACGACCCACCCCTGTGGATGAAGCCAAATGGGGCATGGCGACCGTGGAAGCCAGCCTATGGCATGCGATCCCAGAATTTCTGCGGCAATTATCGGAACAACTGGAAGAGCAAACCGGCCAGCAACTGCCACCACACATCTCGCCAGTAAAGTTTTCCAGTTGGATGGGGGGCGACCGCGATGGCAACCCATTTGTTACCGCCAAGGTCACCCAAGAGGTGTTGCTGCGCAACCGCATCACCGCCGCCAACCTGTATATTGACGACCTCAATGTGCTGATCAGCGAACTGTCGATGAACCGCGCCAATCACGCCCTGCTCGAGGAAGTTGGCCAGCACCGTGAACCTTATCGAGCGCTGCTGCGTCAGGTTCGCGACAAGCTGTATCTGACTCAGGAATATCTGCAACAACGCCTCGAAGGTTACCAACCGAAGACCACCACCGACGAGCTAGTTTGGCAAAAGCAGGATCTATTGGCGCCGCTGCAACTGGCTTACGACAGCTTGATTGAATGCAAGATGCACCTGATCGCCAACGGGCTGCTGCTTGATACCCTGCGCCGCGTGCACGCTTTCGGTTGTACCCTGGTGCGAGTCGACATCCGTCAAAGCTCGGATCGTCATGCCGACGCCATCGCCGAGATCACTCGGCATCTGGGTCTTGGTGACTACGCCCACTGGCAAGAGCAAGAGAAGCAGAGCTTCCTACTGAATGAATTGGCCAGTAAGCGACCACTTCTACCACACGGCTGGCAAGCCAGCGACGACACCCAAGAGGTGCTCGATACCTGCCGGATGATCGCCCAGCAAAGCCCAGAATCTCTGGGTCCATACGTGATCTCAATGGCCACCGCGCCATCGGATGTGCTCGCCGTCGCGCTGCTGCTTAAAGAGTGTGGCTGTCCATTTGTAATGCCAATTGTGCCGCTGTTCGAAACCCTATCGGATCTCGATAACGCCCCTGAAGTGATGGCGCAGCTATTCAGTGTGGATTGGTATCGCGGATATTGCCGAGGCCGTCAGCAAGTGATGATTGGCTACTCTGACTCTGCCAAAGATGCCGGCGTAATGGCCGCCTCTTGGGCACAATACCGTGCTCAAGAAGCACTAGTGAAAGTCACTCAAGACGCTGGTATCGCCCTCACCCTATTCCATGGACGCGGTGGCAGTATTGGTCGCGGTGGCGGCCCTGCTCACGAAGCGATTTTGTCTCAGCCTCCGGGCTCGGTTGATAGCCGCCTGCGGGTTACCGAACAGGGCGAGATGATCCGCTTTAAGTTCGGCGTACCGAAAGTGGCGGTGCAAAGTTTGGCGCTATATACCTCGGCGGTATTGGAAGCCACCCTGCTGCCACCACCGGTACCAAAGCCAGAATGGCGCCAACTGATGGACGAAGTAGCCGCTCACTCAGTCGAAGCCTACCGCCAGATGATCTGGCAAGAACCGGACTTTGTGCCCTATTTCCGCGCAGCCACCCCGGAACAGGAACTGGCCGCTTTGCCACTTGGCAGTCGTCCAGCCAAACGTCGCGCCGACGGTGGGGTTGAATCGCTACGGGCGATTCCGTGGATCTTCGCTTGGACCCAAAATCGCCTCAATCTGCCCGCTTGGCTTGGCGCCGGTGAAGGGCTAGCCAAGCTGCTAGAGCAAGGCAAGCAGCAACAGCTGCAGGAGATGTTCCAGCACTGGCCACTGTTCCGCACCCGTATTTCGATGCTAGAGATGGTGTACGCCAAAGCCGAACCGAATCTGGCCCGCTACTATGAGCAACTGCTAGTGAAGCCGGAGCTGCATCACCTTGGGGCAGAACTGCGCCAGCGTCTGCAACTGGGGATTGAATGTGTATTGCAGCTGACTCAATCCGAGGGTCTAATGGACAGCACACCGTGGAGCAAAGAGTCGGTGGCACTGCGTCACCCCTACATTGATCCACTTAACTTCCTGCAGGCCGAGCTACTGCGCCGAGTTCGTAACGAACAAGACAGCGAGCAGCTACGCCAAGCACTGATGCTGACCATCGCTGGTATCGCTGCGGGCCTGCGTAACACCGGGTAACCAATGAAACCACTGCGTTTATTGGTCGTTGCTGCCAGCACTCTGCTGGCAGCCTGTTCGACCACCTACAGCGTCACCGAAGCGGAGCTAGAGGGCTACCTTAACCAGCAACTGCGCAAGCAGCACGATGCGGTTCAGAGTAAAGCCCCTCTAGGAGCCAGCTTTGTGTTGGGCGACACCTCGGTCAAAATTGGTGCCGACAGCGACAAGGTAGCGGTGACCAGTAGTGCGCGAGTGCAGCTGGATACGCCAATCATTCCGCTGCGGGCTGGGTTAAGTCTTGAATTTAAGGCCAAGCCCTACTACGACCCCGTAGAGCAAGCGATCTACCTGCGTGACGTCGAGCTAAGTACCGTTGAGGCCTCGCCCAAACAGGTAGAAGCGCTGCTCAAACCGCTAGGGCAGCAAACCAGCCAATGGCTTAGCCTGATATTACAAAGCCAACCGGTTTACACCCTAGATCAAAACGACTGGCGGCAAGAGCTGATTGGCCAGTTTGGTCGCGAAATTAAGGTCAAACCGGGCAAGCTTGAGTTCATTCTCAAGCCCTAACCCGGTCACTTCGCTATATCTCTAACTGGTCGATGCGCGGCAGATAACCGTAATCGGCCAAAACCCTCTCCCCGCGCAGATGGCGACGTACCATATCCAGTGCAATGGTTGCCGCAAATCGACGCACTCCATTGCGACCTAAACGAGCCGCATTAAATTGCAGGGTTTGCGCAACACAACCGCCTTCATACGCCAGCGCGAAGCACACGGTACCGGCCGGTTTATCTGCGCTGCCACCATCAGGGCCAGCGATGCCACTGACGCTGATCGCCAAGTCAGTTTCACTGCGATATCTTGCCCCTTGGGCCATCTCAATCACCGTCTGCAGTGATACCGCACCGTGCTCGGTTAATGTCACTGCAGATACCCCCAGCTTGCGCTGTTTGGCTTGGTTGCTGTAGGTAACGTAGCCGCCATCAAGGTAAGCTGAACTGCCCGCCAGATCGACTAAGTTACTGGCAACTAGACCACCAGTGCACGATTCCGCCGTAGTCAGTGTTCGCTTACTCTCTAGCAATTGCTGATGCACCACCTCAGCAACGCTGTACGCATTATCGCCAAGCCAACTGTCACCCAGCGCTTGGCGCACGTCCGTCAGTAATCGTTGCCATGCCATCTGCTCAACCTGTCGACGTTGCAACAGTTTAATTTCGATGTAAGGCATAGACGCCCGATAGCCCAGTTCGACGCCTGCAGGAATGGTGATGTGTTTAAGGGAATCCGCTAAGGTTGACTCACCTTGGCCGGTCGTCAACATGCGGTAAAGCTGTGCTGGGGTTTCAATGGCATATTCGGCCGTCAGCCACGGCAAAATCTGCTGTTCAATCATGGTTTTCAATTCGTGCGGCGGACCTGGGGTAAACACAAACCAGGTCCCTCGCCACTGCACCCGAAAACCACAAGCGGTGCCAACCGGATTGTCGATCATTACCGCGCCTTCCGGTAACAATGCCTGCTTGCGGTTATTGGCGGTCATTACTCGACCATTGCGGCTGAACCACGCTTCGATGGTATCGAGCCACGGCTGGTTTAATACCTGTTCCACCCCCATGGCCGTTGCCATCGCCAAACTAGAGAGATCATCCTCGGTGGGCCCTAAACCGCCATTAACCAGCACCACATCAGCGACTCCGGCTCGGCTCTGAAAAGCCGCTATAAGATCTGCCATTCGATCACCGATGGTCAATCGAGAATGCAGCTCTAAACCCGCTTCGAGTAAGCGTTGCCCGATCCACGCCCCGTTGGTATCCACAATTTGTCCCGACAACACCTCTTCGCCGGTACACAACATCTCGATCCGCATCACTATCCCTATCTCGTTACCTCAATGGCCAAAGCATAACTACGTGCCGTTCGATTGGATAGCGCAAAGCAACAAACAGTTGGTAAGGGATATGAAGGAAAAATTCATCATGCGAAAAAGCCCTGTTCCGAAGGACAGGGCTTTCTCTAAAAGGTGCTTGGCGGTGACCAAGACTCACATGGACGATGCCATCACTGCCATACGACCATCGACGCAACGGCGTTTCACTTCGCAGCACTTGGCATAGCGGCAAGGGAGCAGGCTTGTTGGCTGCAACCCATGATGTTTTTGCCAAACTAAAAATGCGAAAAAGCCCTGTTCTTTCGAACAGGGCTTTTTCTAAATGGCGCTTGGCGGTGACCTACTCTCACATGGGAACTCCCACACTACCATCGGCGCAACTGCGTTTCACTTCTGAGTTCGGCAAGGGATCAGGTGGGGCCACAGCGCTATTGCCACCAAGCAATAACTGGTATCTGACGATGACCTACTCTCACATGGACTCTCTATTAGAGCTTGGCCCACACTACCATCGGCGCAACGGCGTTCCACTTCTTGGGCTTAGCAAAGAGTGGCATGGGACCCTTTGGGGCCAAAGCGCTATTGTCATCAGACAAAAACTGAATTTGGATTAAGCTGACTTTCTCAGTCAATTTTCTTACAAGGACTTAGATATCCGAGCAAAACCATTTTGGTGTTGTATGGTTAAGCCTCACGGGTCATTAGTACAGGTTAGCTCAACGCCTCACAACGCTTACACACCCTGCCT
>NZ_AUGM01000008.1 GCF_000422665.1 Ferrimonas senticii DSM 18821
ATGTAGCCGTCAAACTCTCCACCCAATACCTGCGGTTGTTGCGCCAGCTGCACGCCGTTTACCGTTACAACGGCACCACCATCGATCGCGCCATCGGCGCCTAATTGGGTATTATCCAGCAAGTTACCACTGACCTGACTGCCGCCTTCAGTTTCTGTGAGGCTGTTGCTGACATCGCCCGCTTGCGGCTCGGCATCGGTAACGGTAACGGCGATCTGCCCGTGAACACTATCCCCATCACTGTCATCGATAGTCAAAATCACGGGGAACTGCAGCTGATCCCCCTGATGGTCTAGTGGCGCTACCAACTGCACGTTGACTGCCACACTTACATCATCGCCTTGCTGATCCACCTGATTGATGGTGGCTTTGATCACCTCATTGCCATCGACATCGCGAATAATCAGGGTATTGCCGCTAATGAAAATGTTATCCAGATTCAAATCGGCACCGCCACTGGATAGCTGCAATGGCGCCAACGCTTGTTGAATAGCGGCAATATCGAATGCCACCGTGTCGCTAACCAAGGGATCACTGCCTGGTTCAAACAACACCCGTACAGTAAAACTATCAACGCCATCATCCAAGGTCACCGCAGCGCCATCGGAACTAGGTCCGTCACCATCAATCACGGTGACATCGATGCGAGCTTGAGCACTGTCATTATCTATATCACTGGCGCTGAGATAGAGCGGAAACTCCAATGGTTGATCACCCTGATGATCTAGCGGCGCGACAATTTGCACATTTACAGGCGCGGTAATCTCCCCATCGCTGATACGCAGTGGATTCAGAGTCGCCTTGATTACCTCGTTGCCATTTAGGTCGCGAATAATCATGGTACTGCCGCTTGGAGTCAGATAGATATTATCGAGATCCAAACCGACGCCGACGCTAGTCAATCCGGCGTCTGCCAATGCAGCAGCAATTGCGGCAACATCAAAGGCAACAGAGTCTGGGTCGAGCTGGTCTGAACCTCGGGTAAAGGTAGGAAATACCGTAAAACTGTCTAAGCCATCGGTCAGTTCAACCGCCACCACCTCAGCGGTTGGCGCGGCGCCATCAACGATGGTCAGATTAAGGTTGGCATCAGAGGGATCGCCGTCAAAATCCTCAACGGTAAAGGGCACATCAAAGACGATGTCGGCTTCCGGATCTTGAGCCGTGCCAGCGCCGTGATCGAGGTTGTCATCAGCAACGAAGATGTACTCGCCGGTTGGTTTGACGTACAGAGAGCCGTTATCAACAGCAACCTCGATATAGCCATCAAACGCACCGCCATTGATGGCGGTTTGGGTAGATAGATCCACACCATTAACCACGGTGACACCACCAGCCGCCGCAGCGCCATCAGCACCGAACTGGGTGTTATCCAGCAAGTTGCCCGCAACTTGTGCGCCGCCTTCCGTTTCAATGACTTGATTGCTAACGCCAGCGGCGGTTGGGGTGGTATCGGCGACATTGACCGTCACTTGGCCGCTAACCGGATCGTTATCGCTGTCTTGGCCCTTAATGAAGATTGGCAGGCTGAAGCTAGTGTCGTTGCCTGCACCAAAATGGTCGAGCGGTGCCAGTGGGTTAACGGTAACCGGGAAGCTCAAATCGCCATTGGTTTCGGTTGGCAAGCCGAGTATCACCTCCAGCACCGGGTTATCGTTGCCATCAAGGATGGTCAGAGTGCTACCTAGCAGCGTGAGGTTACTGCCATCAACCGCACCCCCAGCAGAGGTGAGATTGAGCGCCGCAATCGCGTTGCTGATGGCGCCGGTATCAAAGCCAAAGCTGGCGGGATCTAACTGATCCGAGCCACGTTCTACCACTAGATTAACTTGGTCGCTACTGCCATCGTCCGAGACATCCACGCTAACGGTAGCGGCGGTTGGTGCAGCGCCATCAACGATGGTCAGATTGAGGTTGGCATTAGAGGGATCGCCATCAAAGTCTTCAACGGTAAAGGGCACATCAAAGACGATATCGGCTTCCGGATCTTGAGCCGTGCCAGCGCCGTGGTCGAGGTTGTCATCGGCAACAAAAATGTACTCGCCGGTTGGTTTGACATACAGAGTGCCGTTATCAACAGCAACCTCGATGTAGCCGTCAAACGCACCGCCACTGATGGCGGTTTGAGTCGATAGATCCACGCTATTAACCACGGTGACACCACCGGCGGCGGCAGCGCCATCGGCGCCGAACTGGGTGTTATCAAGCAAGTTGCCCGCAACCTGTGCGCCGCCCTCCGCTTCGGTGACTTGATTGCTGACGCCAGCGGCGGTTGGGCTGGTATCGGCGACATTGACCGTCACTTGGCCAGTAACCGGATCGTTATCGCTGTCTTGACCCTTGATGAAGATTGGCAGACTAAGGCTGGCACCGTTGCCTGAACCGAGATGGTCGAGCGGTGCCAATGGGTTAACGGTAACCGGGAATGACAAATCACCGTTGTTGTCCGTCGGGTTGCCTAAGGTAACGCTTAAAACTGGATTGTTGTTGGCATCAAATACGGTCAGAACCCCATTGCTCACCGACAAGTTACTGCCATCGACCGCAACGCCTCCGGAGGTGAGATTCAACGCCGCAATCGCACTGCTGATGGCATCGGTATCAAAACCAAAACTGGCGGGATCTAGCTGATCGGAGCCGCGCTCAATTACTAAGTTAACTTGATCGCTACTGCCATCGTCCGAGACATCCACGCTGACGGTAGCGGCGGTTGGTGCAGCGCCATCAACGATGGTTAGATTAAGATTGGCATCAGAAAGATCACCATCAAAATCCTCGACGGTAAAGGGCACATCAAAGACGATGTCGGCTTCAGGTTCTTGTTGAGTGCCAGCGCCGTGATCGAGGTTGTCATCAGCAACGAAGATGTACTCGCCGGTTGGCTTGACGTACAGAGTGCCGTTATCAACATCGACCTGAATATAACCATCAAACTCTCCACCACTAATGGCGGTTTGAGTAGATAGATCCACACCATTAACCACGGTAACACCACCGGCGGCGGCAGCACCATCGGCACCAAACTGAGTATTATCCAGTAAGTTGCCAGCGACCTGGCTGCCGCCTTCAGTTTCGCTCAAGCTATTGCTGACGTCAGCGGCCAACGGCACGGTATCGGTCACCGTCAACAACAGTTCAGCACTGAAGGGATCGCCATCACTGTCGCTACCAGCGAGGAATATCGGCAGTTGTAACGCGTTATCGACGTGATCCAATGGTGCCAGCGAGGTTGCAGTAACCGTGACAAACAGATCGTTATTGCCGAGCAACGGCGGCTGCAATGTCAATTGCAGCACTGGATTGCCATTAACATCGCTTATCAGCAGCACCGTATCGGTAACGCTTAGGTTATCAAGGTCCAGCGCAACGCCTTGGTTCGTGAGCTGCAATGGCGTTAGCCCCGCCACAATTGCCGCAACATCAAACCCCAGGGTAGAGGCATCAATCGCATCAGAGCCACCAAAGATCCGCAGTTGCGCCTCATCGCTACCACCAGCATCAGTCACCTCCGCGTCAGCGGTGATCCCTTGTGGATCGGCACCGTCATCGATGGTGACAATTACCGTGGTTTCGGCAATGCCGCCAAAGGCATCTTGAAAGGTTAAATTCAACGGAATTTGCGGCAGTGAATCACTGCTGCTGTGGTCCAGCGATGGCAGAGATTGGAAGGCGTAGCTGCCGTCGGGATAAACATAGAACTCACCATATGGCAGCGATACCTGGCGCGCACCGACAAATTCACCGTCGCTCACTAATGGCCACTCCACCAGCGGCCGCCCGGCAATCAACAACAATTGCCCGAACCCTGCCAGCTGCGCCCCGGTATCAACAATCAAATTACCCTGCTCACCTTCACCTTCCAGCAATTGAAACTGGATCGGCAAGATGCCGCCGGTGGCCTGACTCGCTTGACTGGCCAAACCGAATTGATCGTCGACTTCCGGCTCAACGCGGCGGTACTCGGTGTCGTAACCCGCCTGTGCCAAAGTGGCCTTGGCGTGACGCAATAGATCAGCGCCGCTGTTGTGGGCGCTGGACACCAACAGCGCAATGGCTGCCGGAGCTTCGATCACTGCTGTCGGATCTTGCCCGGACAGCAACGCTTGCTGGATCTGCTCGATAGTTAGGTCTTGGCTAGCTAAACCGGCAATATCCAGTGGCTGTTCATCGCCGTTGTCTACGACCTCTAACTGCTGACTCGGGCCTACCAACAACATCTCGCGGCCAGATTGGCGCAGTTCCACTTCACCGTTACTGCTGGTAAGTAAAATATCGCCTTCAGCCAGAACCATTCCTTCGCGTACCGGATGCATCTGCCCGGTGCTGTACTCGACAAAAAACGCCTGGCCGCGCACAGCGGCGACAATTACCTGTTCCATTGCCACTTCCTTGTGGTAGTCCATCTCACTTAAAGCCTAGTTAGCGCTGGCTAAACTGCCCCATCAGCAACTTTGTGGATAACTGTCATCTTGTGCGCACTTAAACAAATCATCCGAGCAACCCAGCGTTAGTGATCTAGGTCACCATCTATTGCTGAACCGAAGCCTAAAATTACCGATCCGTTCTACTGATTGGACATCAACCGGTGCCGCACCGAGCTCACCTATTCTCACTTATTCCTGGCCATGCCATGCTGCAAGGCTGCCGTAATCAGCCGTACAACATGGCGCGCTTTAGTCGCGATCTGTTGGCGGGGGTTTCCGTCGGCATTATTGCCATTCCACTGGCGATGGCATTGGCGATTGCCAGCGGCGTGGCACCGCAATATGGCCTCTACACCGCGATTGTCGGCGGCATCGTTATCGCCCTCTTTGGCGGTTCGCGCTTTAGCATCTCCGGCCCTACCGCCGCCTTTGTGGTGTTGCTGTATCCGATTGCCGAACAGTTCGGGTTAGCCGGTCTGCTGGTGGCAACGGTGATGTCGGGGATCATCTTGGTACTGATGGCGCTGCTTCGACTAGGACGACTGATCCAATACATCCCGGAATCGATCACCTTGGGCTTTACCGCCGGGATCGGGGTGGTGATCGCCACCTTACAGATGAAAGACTTCTTTGGTCTTAACCTCAGCGCGATGCCGGAACATTACTGGGAAAAGATCGCTATTTTAGTCAACGCCGCCCCTAGCGCCCATTGGCCAAGCATCGTGGTCGCCAGCGTTACCTTGGTGGTGATGCTGCTGTGGCCGAAGCTGAAAATTCCGGTACCGGCGCACCTGCCGGCGGTGATCGTCGGCACGCTGATTGGTCTCTATCTCAACCAACAGGGTTGGCAGGTGGATACCATTGGCAGCCGCTTCAGCTACACCCTAAGCGATGGCACCAGCGGCTTTGGGATCCCGCCGGTACTGCCAGAGTTTGTGCTGCCATGGCTGCAAAATGGCGTCGATGGCCAACCATTGGGGCTGAGCTGGGAGATGATCCAAGCACTGCTGCCATCGGCCTTTGCCATCGCCATGCTCGGTGCCATCGAATCGCTGCTGTGTGCGGTGGTGCTGGATGGCATGACCAACACCCGCCACAGCGCCAACAGCGAATTGTTAGGCCAAGGCCTTGGCAACATCGTCGCACCATTTTTTGGCGGCATTCCGGCCACCGCCGCCATTGCACGCTCCGCCGCCAACGTCAAAGCCGGCGCCACCAGCCCAATCTCCGCCATTGTCCACGCCTTAGTGGTGTTGCTGGCATTAGTGGCGCTGACCCAGGTGTTGGCTTACGTGCCAATGGCAGCGATGGCGGCCCTGCTGTTGGTGGTAGCGTGGAACATGAGTGAAGCGCCAAAAGCGCTGCATCTACTCAAAACCGCCCCGCACAGCGACATCTTGGTGTTCTTGGTCTGCTTCTCACTGACAGTAATGTTCGACATGGTGATCGCCATCAGCGTTGGCATCGTGTTGGCGGCGCTGCTGTTTATGAAGCAAGTAGCGGAGATGACCCGTGTTCGCGACGTGAGTGGCTCTAGCCGCTTTGTGCCGATGACGCTGCCGGATGACACCAAAGTGGTGCGGATTGAGGGGCCGCTGTTCTTCGCCGCCGCCGAAAACGTGTTTGGCGAGATCAGCCAGCTAACCAACGATTGCCGCCGCTTGATCCTGCAGATGGATGCGGTTCACCTGCTTGACGCCGGTGGCTTAGCCGCGATGGATAAGTTGATTAGGCGCTCGCAAGCCAATGGCACCGAGCTGATGATCTGCGAACTGCAATTCCAGCCGCTGAAGACCTTAGCTCGCGCCAAAGTGCAGCCGATTGAGGGCGTACTGACCTTCTACCCCAGCTTGGATGAGGCCTTGGCTGAGCTAAATCACGAGCTAAGTGGAAAGCTAAGCGATTAACAGCTAACAGCGCATAAAAAAGCGGGCTTGGAATTATCCAAGCCCGCTTTTTTGTTGGCTTACCCTTAACCCTGCCAGCGCAGCTGCGCTACCGCTTCAACGTGCAGGGTATGCGGGAACATATCTACCGGTTGCAGCTGCTCTAGGCTAAAGCCGTTGGCGGTCAGCCACGCCAGATCGCGAGCCAAGGTCTTGGGGTTGCAAGAGACATACACCAAGGTCTTTGGCGCCATCGCGGTCAGGGTTTGCAGCAACGCTTGGTCACAGCCTTTGCGCGGCGGATCGACCACCACCACATCGGCGCTCACGCCCTGCTGGTACAGCTCCGGCACCAACACTTCGGCACGGCCAACGTGGAATTCAGTGTTGCTTAAGCCGTTGGCCTTGGCATTCTCCTCGGCATCGGCAATCGCTTCTGGGATCAGCTCGATGCCGATCACCTTGCTGGCGTGACGCGCCAAAAACAGCGAGATGGTGCCGATGCCGCAGTACAGATCGTACACGGTTTCGTTGCCGGTCAGCTCGGCCAGCTGCAGCGCCTGCTTGTATAGCACCTCGGTTTGGCTTGGGTTGACCTGATAGAACGACAGCGGCGAGATAATGAAATCAAGGCCATCGAGGGTATCGCGGATCACGCCATTGCCGGTCAGCACCCGGTTATCCAACCCCATCACCCGGTTGCCACGTTCGCCATGAACGTTATGGACGATGGTGGTCAGGTTCAGATCCGCCAGCTGCGCCAGCAATTCAGCCTGCGCTGGCAGCACCTCGGTGCGGGTCACCAGCACCAACATCACTTCACCGGTGGCAAAGCCTTTGCGGGTGACTACGTGGCGCAGATCGCCGCTATGGTTGTGTTCATCATAAGCGCGCACATCGTGCTGCTGCAGCCATTGACGCAACCGCGCTAACAGCTCGATGTGCAGCGGATCTTGCACCGCACAGTCATCGCAGGCCACCAACTGGTGCGAGTGCTTACGGTAGAAACCGATCTCGGCGCCGCCGTCAATCTGACGAACCGCAAACTGGGCTTTATTACGCCAAGCGAACGGTTCAGCCATCCCCAGCACCGGCTTCACTTCACAGTTCAAGCCAAAGCGCTGCATTTCGCGCTGCACCAGCTGTTGCTTATGCGCCAGCTGACCTTGGTAAGACAGGGTGCGCACCTGACAGCCGCCACAGGCTTGATGGGCACAGAAGTCGTCAACCCGCTCTGCGGCTGGGGTGCCGATTTGGCCGATTAGGCCGTGCAGGTAGTTAGGCTTGATTTGGGTCAGCTTCACTTCCACCTCATCGCCCGGCAGTGCGCCCTCAACAAACAGGGGACGGCCCAACAGAGTACCTACTCCGTCGCCTTTGTCGGTGAGATCGGTGATCTCTACCCAGTGCTTTGAGCCAAGCTTGGTCATAACTACCTCAATGTGTACTGCTACCCCAATCACTTGGGGTAAGCCTAATCGATGCCAAAAAGCGGCGCGGGATTATAGCGCCGCCACCTGCCCTTACAAACAAAAACAGCGCGACCCGCAAATGCACCTAAGCGAGATGTTAAAAAGCCCCCAAGATTGGGGGCTTGCTGCAGATTAAGCCGTTGCCAATTTAAAGGTCGAAGCGATCGGCGTTCATCACTTTGACCCAAGCGCGGACAAAATCGCTGACGAACTTATGGCGATTGTCATCTTGGGCGTAATGTTCGGCGTAGCTGCGCAATATCGAGTTAGAGCCAAACACCAGATCGACCCGATTGGCGGTCCATTTCAGTTGGTCAGTGGCGCGATCAAGCAACTGGTAACTGCCATCCGCTTGCGGCTGCCAGCGCAGGTTCATGTCGGTTAAGGTGACAAAGAAATCTGGGGTGAGCTGGCCGACATTGGCGGTAAACACCCCGTGATTGCTGTCACCGTAGTTGGTGCCCAGCACCCGCATACCGCCAAGCAGCACCGTCATCTCCGGCGCGGTAAGTCCCATCAGTTGCGCCCTATCCAGCAGCAACTCCTCGGCGGTCACCACGTAATCGTCTTTAATCCAGTTGCGAAAACCGTCGTGCAGCGGCTCTAGCACCGCAAAGGATTCGACATCGGTCTGCGCTTCGCTGGCATCGCCGCGGCCCGCGCTGAACGGCACCGAGATGGTCACCCCAGCGGCGGCGGCGGCTTGCTCAATCCCAACATTACCGCCAAGCACAATCACATCGGCAATGCTGGCACCATGCTGATTGGCGATATCGGTTAACAGCGGCAGCACTTTGGCCAGTCGCTGCGGCTCATTGCCCTGCCATTGGTTTTGTGGTGCCAAGCGGATGCGAGCGCCATTGGCGCCGCCGCGCTTATCGCTGCCGCGATAGGTGCGGGCGCTGTCCCACGCGGTACACACCAGCTCGCTGATGGTTAAGCCCGATTGCTGCAGCGCTGCCTTAACCGCATCGACATCGTAATTGCGGTTGCCTTGCGGCACCGGATCTTGCCACAGCAGATCTTCGCTCGGCACATCGGGGCCAAAGTAACGGCTTTTCGGCCCCAAATCACGGTGGGTCAGCTTGAACCAAGCGCGGGCAAAGGTATCAGCAAAGTAGTCAGGATCGGCGGCAAAGCGTTCGATGTAGTGGCGATAGCTGGGATCGAACTTCATCGCCATATCGGCGTCGGTCATCACCGGCATTCGGCGCTGGCTAGGATCTTCGGCATCCAGCGGCTTGTCAGTTTCGGTGATCCCCACCGGCTGCCATTGCCAAGCTCCGGCGGGGCTTTTGGTGATGGTCCATTCGTGATCGAGCAACATCGACAGATAGCCGTTATCCCACTTGGTCGGCTCGGACGTCCACGCCCCTTCCACGCCACTGGTGATGGCGTCGGCACCAATGCCACGGGCGGTTTTATTGAGCCAGCCAAAGCCTTGATCCTCAATGGCGCCGCCTTCCGGCTCTGGCCCCAAATTGGCGGCATCGCCGTTACCATGACATTTCCCCAGAGTATGCCCGCCGGCGGTCAAGGCGGCGGTTTCCTCATCGTTCATCGCCATCCGCGCAAAGGTCACCCGAATGTCAGCGGCGGTTTTCAGTGGATCCGGCTCGCCATCGACCCCCTCTGGGTTAACGTAAATTAGCCCCATCATCACCGCTGCCAATGGATTGGCCAGATCCCGCTGGCCGCTGTAACGGCTGCCCTCGCTGCCACTGGGCGCCAGCCACTCTTTCTCCGCGCCCCAATAGATGTCTTTTTCCGGATGCCAAATATCCTCACGGCCAAAGGCAAAGCCAAAGGTTTTCAGTCCCGCTTGTTCGTAAGCGATGGTGCCGGCGTAGGCCAACAGATCCGCCCAGCTCAAGCTGTTACCGTACTTTTTCTTAATCGGCCACAGCAGCCGCCGCGCTTTATCCAGGTTGCCGTTATCTGGCCATGAATTCAGCGGCGCAAAGCGTTGGTTGCCGGTACTGGCGCCGCCACGGCCATCGGCAATACGGTAGGTGCCCGCCGCATGCCACGTCATCCGTACCATCAAGCCGACGTAACTGCCCCAATCCGCGGGCCACCACGATTGGCTGTCGGTCATCAATTGATGCAAGTCTTGCTTTAACGCCGCCACATCCAAATTGGCCAGCGCTTGGCGGTAGTTAAAGTCGCTGGCCATCGGATCGGTCTTGCCATCGTGCTGATGCAAGATGTCCAAATTTAAACTGGTTGGCCACCAATCGGTGACCGACTTGCCGCTTTCGGTTTGGCCGCCGTGCATTACTGGGCAGCGTCCTGTCGGTTGATTGCTCATCTGCGTCCTCGCTTTATTGTCCACTCATCCCAAACAGCTTAGTAGTCAGGCACACAGGCAACGCGGATAAGCACCGATAGCGTTAACCGAATTATTCAACCGCAGCCTCCAATTAACCCTCGCCGCCGCCGGAAATTCGGCGTAGTATTCGCCGCTTTTTTTTCAATTTCAGGGGTAGCTGTAATGCTGTCGAGAATGGTGGCTTGGGCGCCGGTATTACTGCTGGCGCTGACCGCATTTTTGTTTGTCTCCACCGAATTTGTGCCGGTGGGGCTATTGGCTGGCCTTGGCAGCAGCTTTGGCATGACCGCAGTCGAGATGGGGCCGCTGCTGACCGTCTACGCCGCCATTGTCGCACTGGCGTCACTGCCGGTGGTGCTGCTGTTCGCCAAGTTCGAACGCAAAAAACTGCTGATGGGGCTGATGCTGGTGTTCGTGCTTAGCCACTTAATCTGTGCATGGGCGCCAAGCTACCCGTGGCTGATGACCGGCCGCATCGGCATTGCCCTAGCGCACGCCTTGTTCTGGTCAATCGCCCCGGCACTGGCGATGCGTCTGGCACCAGAGGGGCAAGGCGCGAAGGCACTCAGCCTGTTTGCCACCGGCTGTGTTCTGGCGTTGGTGCTAGGGGTGCCGCTGGGACGCGTGCTCGGCTACTGGATGGGTTGGCGCTTGATCTTTGCCAGCTTTGCGGTACTGACGCTGATTGCGATGGCCATTCTATGGCGCGGTCTGCCTGCCCTACCCGCCGAACGCGGCGGCGATTGGCGTAGTCTGCCCGCCCTAGTGCGTAACCGCGCGCTGCTGTGGCTGTACGGTCTCACCGTGTTAGTGGTCACCGCCCACTACAGCGTGTTTACTTACTTAGAACCACTGCTGCAGGAACACTTTGGCTATCAGCCGAACGTCACCACCATGATGATGCTGTTGTACGGCGGCTCCGGCTTTATCGGCAGCGCCCTGTTTGGCCGCTACCACGGCCAAGCGCCGCGTAACCTGCTAACCATCGCCATTGTTCTGCTTGGTGCCTGTTTGGCGGTACTGGCATTGGTGGCACAGCAGCTGTGGTTACTGCTGCCGCTGTGCGTGCTGTGGGGCGTTGGCATGATGTTGGTGGCGCTATCACTGCAAGCCAAAGCGCTGAAACTGGCACCGGATGCCACCGATGTGGCGATGGCGATCTTCTCTGGCCTGTTTAACGTCGGCATCGGCGGTGGCGCGCTGCTGGGCAGCATCGTCGCCAGCCAGTTTGGGGTAGTTCACAACGGTACGTGGGCGACCTTGCTGGTGGCGGTGGCGCTATTGCCGCTGTGGTTATTGGTGCGCGCCCGCCGCGCCGCCGAACCGCTGGCGCAATAACTCCCTAAACGCACAGAGCCAGTCATCACGACTGGCTCTGTTGTTTCTACACTTTGGATTTCTACAGCAACAGCGGCTCTTCAATTGCATGAAACTGCGAGGCGGCTTTGGCCAGCGATTGGGCAGTCCAGTTGGGTACACCGTAAACTTCAAAACCAGTGCCTTTGCGGCCAACGTGATCCGCCAACAACGCAAAGTCGCCATCGCCGGAAACCAACACCACAGTATCGACCTGCGCCTGCGCTTCCATCACATCGATGGTGATCCCCACATCCCAGTCGCCTTTGGCCGAGCCATCTTGGCGCTGAATAAACGGCTTTAACTTCACCTCAAAACCGATGGCGCGCAGGATGTTTTGAAACTCCTGCTGCTTCTTATCACCACGGTCGATGGCGTAGGCCACCGCTTGCACCACTTCTCGCCCGGCGGTGACTTGGCGCCAAAAGGCGTTGTAATCAAAGCGGCGTTGATAAGCATCACGGGTGGTGTAGTAGACGTTTTGCACATCAACAAACAGGGCGATTTTTTCCAATGGGTTCTCTCTTGTTATGGTGTTCAATGCCTGCGTTAATCCAGCAGATAACGGGGGCCTGCGCCCGCTCCGGCGGCACTGTCATCGGGGTTCATCAACTGGCAGCGTTTCAGTGACAAACAGCCGCACCCGATGCAGCCGCCGAGATTATCACGCAATCGTTGCATCTGTTCGATGCGCTGTTGCAGATCATCGTGCCATAACTGGCTCAGCCGCTGCCAATCCTCCTGCGTCGGGGTGCGCTGTTTCGGCAAGGTCGCCAGCGCCGCGGCGATCTGTTCCAAACTCAGGCCAAGGCTCTGCGCCACCTTAATCACCGAAATCCGCCGCACCATCGAACTGTGATAACGACGCTGGTTACCGCTGGTGCGAGTACTAAAGATCAAGCCACGCTGTTCATAAAAGCGCAGGGCCGAGGTGGCGATATCGCAGCGCTGCGCCACTTCACTGATGGTCATCAGCGCGCCGTCATTGGGCAAAGTCGATGAAGATTGATTGGGCATCACAGCAACCGTTTAAGGGAGAATAATTTTGTCGGCAAAGTAGCTTGACTTAAAGTTAACTTCAACTTTTATCCTGCCGCCAATTCCACAATTGTTATCTCTCTATGCATCACGTTCTTAGCTTACAAAGCAGCATTCGCGGCAGCGAATCCCACAGCCGTCAGATCAGCGCCCGCCTTATCGCCCAACTGCAATCGCAGCAGCCAATCCGTCACCTCGAACGAGATCTGGCGCTAGCGCCACTGCCGCACTTCTCCATTGATACCTATCGCGGTTTCCACGGCGAACAAGACCCGGCCGCCAGCGCCGCCGCTGCGCTGTCGGATCAGTTGATTGACGAACTGCTTGGGATCGACACCCTGATCATCGCCGCGCCGGTGTACAACTTCAGCTTCCCGACCACCTTAAAAGCGTGGTTTGATCATATCGCCCGCAGCGGCCGCACCTTCAGCTACCGCGAGGCGTTCACCAGCCCGCTGGCCGATCTGCAGGTATATGTGGTGCTTACCTACGGCGGCGGCAACGTCGATCACATCGAAAGTCAGTTACGCCAGCAGTTTGCAATGCTGGGCGTTAGTAAAATCGAGGTTATTCACGGCGCGATGCTGGATCGCAGCGACAATCAGCAAGCGCGACAGCAGCTAGAGCAGCAGTTACAACAGCTTTCACTCGCGCCTCAATCTGCGATGTCGCTGGCCGCCAGCCAAGCGGCTGCACCTGTAGCAGCACAAGCACCCGTCGCAACGCCTATGGAGCAACACTAAAAATGGATTTGAATGCCTTGTTCGACCGCCTTGGCGGCATCGAACTCGACCAAGCGCCGCTGGCGTTAGTCAGCCAACTGCAACAACGTTTTGTCGAACACATCGCCTTTGAAAATCTCGATATTCACCGTGGCGTGGCGCTGCAATTCGATTCGGAACATCTGTTTAATAAACTGGTGCGCCAAGGTCGTGGCGGCGTCTGCTTTGAAAACAACAGCTTGATGTACGATCTGCTGACCGAACTAGGATTTCAAGTTGAGTTTTTGGCGGCCAAGATGTGCAGCGATAGCTCACCGCATTACAGCCACATGGCGCTGCGGGTACAGATTGATGGCGATAGCTATCTGGTGGATGTTGGTAATGGCCTCGATTTTGGCAAGCCGCTGCGTTTTGCCACTAAGCAAGCGCCGTTTAATGCCAGCACCGACATTAGCCAAGCGGAAGGCCAGCAATACCGGTTGATGCGCCACGATGGCCGCCATCTTGGCCTGTACTTCCGCAGCGCCGATGGCGACTGGCAACCGCGCTATCTGGTATTACCCGAAGCGGTTAGCCGCGACAGCTTTGCTGTTGCCAGCCACTACATTCAAACCTCGCCGGAATCGCATTTCACTCAAAGCAAAGTGGTTACTCGACTTAGCCCGCAAGGGCGAGTCACTCTAACCCACAACCAAGAGGGTTATCGCTACCGCGCCGCCGGTGTCGACGACTTTACCGAGATCAGCGAAGCCGAATTCGAGCAGCAGCTAAGGCAGCAGTTTGGAATTCAATTCGGCTAATCCGTTCTGTTCTGCAATCGCGCTAGCACACCAACAACGACGCCTCGGGCTAGTAGTCCGAGGTTCGCTTTTATTTCGGGTCTTGCCAACACACTTAACTAGCAAGTTGTCAATGTATGACCAAAACGAGAGGACTTTATTAATGATCAAATATGGATATGAAATTAAAATTATTAATTGAAAATATGAATGAACACAACAAATCAATTAAAAGTGACTTCTAATAACAAGCAACTCCATTCCACCATTGGCTTTTGTATTTACTTTTATATTCTTGAATCCCGTGATGGTGTTTCTCATACGTTAACATTAAGTTAAATGTAGACTCACTGATAACCATACCGAAGCACCATTTTACTAAAAATCTCTTGATTTTCATTTAGTAAAGCACACATAGTGCATGGACAAATACAAAAGGTGATTCCATGCAACCAACTCTTTCTACTAAACTTCAGTTGCACTATTACTTGCAAGACGATTTGCACAAAATGGATGCACTAGCTCGAAATACTTGTGAGGCAGAGTTACTAGCGATCATTCAAGAAGTAGCCTGCATTTTAAATGCTCATATCGTTATCGATTCAGAGGCTTGGAAAGAAGGTGGTCTTCGAGATATCTGGACTTTAACTAATGCAAATGCTGGGATACTATCAGTTATCATTGGTGTTGTTAGCCTTATAATTTCAAATGTTCCAGCAACTGATCCAGAACTTGCTCAACTTCAAAAAGAAGATTTGAAGTTGAGCATACTAGAACGCAAGGCGCGTTTAGCTAAGCTAGACAAAGAAATTAAATCAAAAAACATCACTAAAGAAACCGTTAATAATATTGTTGAGATAGTTGACAACAATCATAAAATAGTAACTCGAAAGTCAAATTTTTATAAGAAGTTAAATAATACTCATAGAGTTACTAAAATTGGCGTCAATGGTTTAGATGTCGAAGGAAAAGATGCTTTTGATGAGGTTATTGTAGACCGGAAAGAATTTGAAAGATTTATTCTTCATTCAAACTCCTTGCCTATGATTATTGAAAATGAAGCTGTTATTGAAATCATTTCTCCAGTGTTGAGGACAGGCAAGCACAAATGGAAAGGGATTTATAACGGTGAAAGCATTAATTTCTCGATGAAGGATAATGACTTCAAAAATGATGTATTGACAAAAAAATTTAGCTTTACGCACGGAGCCGCCATCAAATGTGTACTGCACATTCATCGTAAACTCGATGAAGTTGGAGAGGTGGTCATTACAGGGTATTCCGTAGATACGGTGATCGAAAATGGTCATGAGGGTACTTTCCTTGAAACGACACAAGGAAAAAATCACCGCCATCTAAAATCACTGATAGATAGTCAACAAGATATGTTCTCAGATTACGAATAAGACTCTAACTATCAAAATAAAAAATAACTCATTACAGGTAGAAATTTTCACGCACAAAAAACCCAGCATAAGCTGGGTTTTTCATTATTTCTCAGGGTTAACCGCTAGCCCTTAGCCAAGCTCCACGCGGGCGTTGCGGAACATCCGCATCCATGGCGAGTCTTCGCCCCACTCGGCTGGGTGCCACGAGTTGGTCACGGTGCGGAACACCCGCTCTGGGTGCGGCATCATGATGGTGGCGCGGCCATCGCGGGAGGTTAGCCCAGTGATACCCGCTGGCGAACCGTTCGGGTTGGCAGGGTAGCTGGTGGCGATCTGCCCGTGGTTGTTGAGATAGCGCAGTGCCACGGTGCCGGAGGTGTCAGTCGCTAAGAACGCTTCAGAAGAAGCGAACTCGGCGCGGCCTTCACCGTGGGATACCGCAATTGGCATTACCGAGCCTGCCATCCCCGCAAAGAACTTGGACGGGTTGTCCTGCACTTCCACCAGTGAGAAACGGGCTTCAAAGCGCTCGGAGCGGTTGCGAACAAAGTGCGGCCACAGATCGGTACCTGGGATGATCTCTTTCAAGTTGGACAACATCTGACAGCCGTTACAGACGCCCAATGACAGGGTATCGGCACGTTCAAAGAAGCCTTGGAACTGCTCGCGGGCACGGTCGTTAAACAGAATCGACTTGGCCCAGCCTTCGCCTGCGCCCAATACGTCACCGTAAGAGAAACCGCCACAGGCCACCAACGCTTGGAACTGTTCTAGCGTCAAACGACCTTCAAGGATGTCACTCATATGGACGTCGATGGCATCAAAGCCAGCGCGGTCAAACGCCGCCGCCATCTCGACGTGGGAGTTAACCCCCTGCTCGCGCAGGATGGCGATCTTCGGTGCTGCACCTTTGTTGATACTTACGCTACGAACTAGTGGCGCGGCAATGTCGTCGCTTGGGTTAAAGCTGAGCTTGGCAGACAGCCCCGGATCGTTGGCGTTGTGCTTGGCGTCGAACTCCTCTTTGGCGCACTCTGGGTTATCCCGCAGCGCTTGCATCTGGTAGGTGGTTTCGCCCCAGATGGTGCGCAGTTCGGTGCGCGATTCACGCAGCAGTTCAAGCTCGCCTTGGCGGATCAGGATCTGATCGCCCTTAGCAACGGTGCCGATGGCGTGAATGCCGGTATCCAGACCATGAACGATGGCGGCGGAGATCACCGCTTCGAAGTCAGCCTTGCGGATTTGAATGACCGCACCCAGCTCTTCGTTAAACAGCAGCGCCAATGGATCGTGGCCCAAGCCTTCAAGGTCAACGTCGATGCCGATGTTGCCGGCAAACGCCATCTCCGCCAGCGTCACCAGCAGACCGCCATCGCCTTTGTCGTGGTAGGCCAGCAGTTGGTTGTTGGCTACCAGTTGCTGCATCAGCAGCCAGAAGCCTTTTAAGCGTGCGGCGTCATCGACATCTGGGGCCTGGTTGCCCAACTGGTTGTACACCTGCGCCAGTGCCGAGCCGCCCAGACGCTGCTTGCCTGCGGCGATATCGAGGTACAGCAGCATGGTGTCGTCGGCTTGGCTTAGCTGTGGGGTGACGTTGCTGCGCACGTCTTCCACGCGGCCAAAGGCGGTGATCACCAGGCTCAGCGGGGCGGTCACGCACTTCTCTTCGCCGTCATCGTTCCACGCGGTTTTCATCGACATTGAGTCTTTGCCCACTGGAATGGTCAGCCCCAGCGCCGGACACAACTCTTCACCGACCGCTTTTACCGCTTCGTACAAACCGGCGTCTTCGCCCGGGTGACCGGCGGCGGCCATCCAGTTGGCAGACAGCTTAACGTGCTCCAGCGAGCCGATTTGCGCGCCGGCCATGTTGGTCAGCGATTCACCGACCGCCATCCGCGCTGAAGCACCGTGGTTGATCAGCGCGATTGGGGTACGCTCGCCCATCGCCATCGCTTCACCGTGGTAGCTATCTAAAGTGGCGGTGGTCAAGGCGCAGTTGGCCACTGGCACCTGCCACGGACCGACCATCTGATCCCGCGCCACCATGCCGGTGACTGAGCGATCACCGATGGTGATCAGGAAGGTTTTTTCGGCTACCGCAGGCAGACGCAGCACCCGACGTACCGCATCGGCCACGGTTACCCCAGCCAAATCCAGCGGCTTGGCCGAGGATTGGGCAGTTTCAACATCGCGCTGCATCTTCGGCGCTTTGCCCAGCAGCACCTCCATCGGCATATCGATGGGGTTGTTGCCAAAGTGGTTGTCTTCCAGAGTCAGGTGACGCTGTTCGGTGGCTTCACCGATCACCGCAAACGGCGCGCGCTCACGCTGACAAATGGCTTCAAAGGTGGCCAGGTTTTCTGGCGCCACCGCCATTACGTAGCGTTCTTGCGATTCGTTACACCACAGCTCTAGTGGGCTCATGCCCGGTTCGTCATTGAGGACGTCGCGCAGCTGGAATTTGCCGCCACGCCCGCCGTCGTCCACCAGCTCTGGCATGGCGTTCGACAAACCGCCAGCGCCGACATCGTGGATAAAGGCGATAGGGTTAGCGTCACCCAGTTGCCAGCAGCGATCGATCACCTCTTGGCAGCGACGCTCAATCTCTGGGTTGTCACGCTGTACCGAGGCAAAATCCAAGTCTTCCGCTTGCTCACCGGAAGCGATAGAGGACGCCGCACCGCCACCGAGGCCGATGTTCATCGCTGGGCCGCCCAATACGATCAGTTTGGCACCGACTGGGATCTCGCCTTTTTGGACGTGTTCTTCACGGATGTTGCCGTAGCCGCCCGCCAGCATGATCGGCTTGTGGTAACCACGCACTTCACGGCCGTTAAAGCTGTCGACTTGTTGCTCGAAGGTACGGAAGTAGCCGGTCAGCGCCGGACGACCAAATTCGTTGTTAAAGGCGGCGCCGCCCAGTGGCCCTTCGGTCATGATATCCAGCGCCGAAACGATGCGGTTTGGCTTGCCGTAGGCTTTGATGGAATCGTGCTGTTCCCACGGCTGTTCAAAGCCCGGGATCTTGAGGTTGGATACGGTAAAGCCGGTTAAGCCCGCTTTGGGCTTAGAGCCTCGGCCGGTGGCGCCTTCATCGCGAATTTCACCGCCAGAGCCGGTAGCTGCGCCCGGGTAGGGTGAAATTGCGGTTGGGTGGTTGTGGGTTTCCACCTTCATCAAGATGTGCACCGGCTCTTGGTGGTAGCGGTAGCTGCCATCGGTGTCGGCAAAGAAGCGACCGGCGTTGGAACCGACCATCACCGCGGCGTTGTCTTTGTAAGCTGACAACACGTGCTCTGGGTTTTGTTCGAAGGTGTTTTTGATCATCTTGAACAGCGACTTTGGCTGCTCTACGCCGTCGATGGTCCAATCGGCGTTAAAGATCTTGTGACGACAGTGCTCAGAGTTAGCCTGCGCGAACATGTACAGTTCGATGTCGTTGGGGTTGCGACCCAGCTTGCTGAAGTTCTCGACCAAGTAGTCGATCTCATCGTCCGCCAGCGCTAAACCCAGCTTGATGTTGGCTTGCACCAATTCTTCGCGGCCGCCAGCAAGGATATCAACGCTGGTAAAAGGCTTTGGCTCGGATTGCTCAAACAGTACCGAGGCAGACTCGAAGCTTGGCAGCACCGCTTCCACCATGCGGTCGTGGATTAAGCTAAGCAGCTGCTTTTGCTGGGCGTCGGTCAGTTCGTCGGTCAGCTCGACATACCACGCCAAGCCGCGTTCTAGCCGTTTGACTTGGCTAAGGCCACAGTTGCGGGCGATGTCGGTGGCTTTGGAAGCCCACGGCGAAATGGTGCCGGGACGCGGAACCACCAGCAGCAGTTTGCCGGCGGGCTCGTGCTCTTCCAGTTTCGGACCGTAGGTTAGGATCTTGGCAAGTTGTTCTGATTGGGTATCAGACAGCGGCGCTGACAGATGGGCGAAGTGATAGTGTTCGGCGTACAGCTGGGATACTGGCAGATCGCTTTGCTTGCATGCATTCAACAGTTTGGTTAGTCGAAATGCCGATAACGCAGGAGCACCACGGAGGATCTCAATCACGTCAATTACCTTTTTGTAGTTATGTGTTGTACCACTCTGCTTAATGGCATGGTCACTACGGCGTGGGTAATCATCGATGTGCTGCGGGGCTCAAACCCCTAGGCGAAGGCGTTAAACGCCTATCAAAGACGACTTGGGCGACGCACTAGCAGGACCAATAAATTAATGCGATTGGTATCAGGTAGGGTTGAGGTGGCGCTATTATAGGCCAAAGCCCCAGCCATAACAGCCTGACTCAAAAGGCATAAAAGGATCTAAGCGGAACGTGTACCGAACAGTTTATCGACCCCTCTTGACGACACTGCTGCTGTTGTTTACCACCCTGTTAAGCAGCGGTTGCAGCAACCAATCAGAACAAACCACCACGGTTCGCCCTGCAAAGCCTACCGTGGTGCGCTTTGGCACCCTGATTGGCCCAGCCACCTACGAGATGCGTGAGCTAGGACCGGTGGGGATCGATTACGAGCTGGCACTGCAATTTAGCGAGTACAGTGGGCTGCCGATGCGGATCACCCCGTTCGATTCACTGGAAACATTGTTTAGCGCTTTTCAGCAAGGCGAGCTCGATATCATGGCTGCCGGACTGACCCGAACCGAACTGCGGGAGCAGCGTTGGACCTTCAGTCCGCCGCTGTATCAAGTCACCGCGCAGTTGGTCTATCGCCAAGGGCGTCGGCCACCGAAGACCTGGCAGCAACTGGAAGGCACCCTGCAAGTGGTAGCCGGTTCCAGCCATCAAGAGTTACTGCAACAAAAGCAGCAGCAACTGCCCAGCCTAAGCTGGCAAACGGTCGAACAAGACAGCCAGCAACTGCTAAAACTGGTAGCCGACGGGGTGCTGGATTACACCATTGCCGATTCCACCGAACTGGCCCTGTCACAGCGCTATTTCCCCAGTTTGCGCGGCGGCCTAGAACTGACCACACCAGAATCGATCGGCTGGGTTATCAACAACAAACTAAATCCGTGGCTGACCAGCATTATGCTCGATTTTTGGAGCGACGAATTACAAGGAGAGCGGCTAGCACGGCTAGAAGCGAAATACTTCGGCCATGTGCAGCGGTTTGATTACGTCGATACCTTGGCGTTTATTCGCAAGGTCGAGAACACCCTGCCCAAGTATGAAGCGCTGTTTAAACGCCACGCCAACCAATTTGATTGGCGCCAGTTGGCGGCGCTGTCTTACCAAGAATCCCACTGGAATCCGAAAGCCAAATCGCCAACTGGGGTGCGCGGACTGATGATGCTGACCCTGCCGACCGCCAAGCGGATGAAAGTCAGTAATCGATTAGATCCCGAGCAAAGCATCCGAGGTGGCAGCGCCTATCTGCAGCAGATGATGGATCGCCTGCCGCCTAACATTCCCAACGACGAGCGCTTCTGGTTTGCGCTGGCAGCGTACAACATCGGCCTTGGCCATTTGGAAGACGCGCGGGTGATCACCCAGCGAATGGGCTTTGATCCCAACAACTGGCACGATGTTGCCGAACATCTGCCGCTGCTGCGTAAGAAGCAGCACTATCAACGCACCCGTTACGGCTATGCCCGAGGCGACGAAGCAGCGCACTATGTGGAAAATATTCGCCGCTACTACGACACCTTGCTGTGGCTGGACAGCCAATCCACTATTCCCGAGCCTGAACCGGAGCGAACACCGCCGCCAACAACCACAGAGGCGAGCACCGACGCCGAACCGGAGTTAACTGAACCGGACGCTGGCGAAGCCAACGGCGATGTTGATGCAGAAACCCCAGTCGAGCCCAACACCGAGCAACAGCAGTCCTCAAGTCAACCGGATGCGCTAATGCAACTAAAATCGGTGCTGAAGCTCTAGGGCGTGTTGACGTTTGGTGTTCAGAATTTGGTCGAGGATAGCGGCTGTCAATCGAGGATTACGATTGAAGACATAGTGGCTCTACGTCGAAATCGTATGACGAAGAGTGACAGCTGCTAGTCCGACCCTACAAGGCGCCCCTCAGTGATCTCTGAACAGCAAAATTAACCGACCAAAAACAATTTGCTGTCAAAAGCAACTAACAATGGGCGCAAAAATATACAGCAAAGGTCAACACGCCCTAACCTCTTAGAGGTAGCGGCCAACATCACGGTTGCGACAATTAATCGACACCATCGACAGATCGCGTTAAAAACCACCAACCCTTGCGGCATTTGCGATACGACCCCATTGACCTACATGGTGATTCGATACAAAGTGGCATTCTGTTTGCAATGTTTGCAACGTCTGCTGATTTGTTAAGTCTGCGTGAACCGGTGGCGCTTATCGCCACGTATAACACGTTGATTTAACTATGGTCATGCAAGTGTCACACGGCGGTCGGCCAAGCGTCATCTGGACGTTTTAGTTTGCCCCGTGCAACACCAGTTACAGCCGACAAGGTCGTCGGTTGCGTAGTTAAGAAAGGAAAGTAAAAAGGAGGTTCGCCATGAATCGCACTCGTCGTAGACGGTTGGCAACCACCAGTTTGTGTGAACGACGCCGGATTGCGCGCAAGCGCAGCCAGATCCGCGTAGTACAACGCACCAAACTGTTTGGCACCATCTATCAGGATATTACTCCTGAGGTCGTCAGCAGCGCCCACTGCAACTAAATCGGGCAATCCCATCGAGCGCCATGCTTTTCGTTGAGGTTCACTGAACCCGACCTCACGAAAACCGGCGCTCTAATTATTTCTGGCATTCGCCACTGTTCATTTCAACGCTCTACGTTTGCCATCAACGCCACCGCTTAATAGTACTGACAATGGCAAATAGCCCAATCACTTAGCAATGAACTTCCCAGACTAAGTTGGCGCTGAACTGCATCCACTGGCGTGTTATTGTGGGGCAAACGCCGCTGCGAGCCACCACCATGACACCGGACGTCGATCCTCGCTCCATCGTGACCCCATACGCCTTTACGGTGGCCGACACACTGCTGCATCGGCCACTGGCTTCGCCAATGCGACGGGCGCTGGCGCTGTTTATCGATCTACTGCTGGTGCTGCTGTTGGCCGAGTTAAGCCTTAGTGTGTTGCTGACCACCATCGTGCTGGTGGCGCTGTTTCGCTGGCACGGCTGGCAAGTGGGCCGCGCCATTACCACCAGTGTGTTTGCGGCGATGGGATTATGGCTGGCGGGGGCGGTGGTGATTGAGTTACTGCCAGAATCGTGGGCGCACGAGCTGCGCTATACCAGAATCAATGACGCCACTGATTTAGGCAGCAACCGCACCAACATCGCCAGCGACTCGCCATTAGGCTTGGGGCTATCTTGGGCGGCGCTCTATTTTTCGCTGTTTACTGCCCGCTTTAAGGGACAAACGTTAGGTAAGCGGATTATGCGGATCCAGGTGCGGCGGCTCGATAATCAACCACTAAGCCTATGGGAAGCGTTCAGTCGCTACGGCGGCTATGGCGCCGGGATCGCCACCGGCATGTTAGGGTTTATTCAGATATTTTGGGATCCCAACCGCCAAGGGATCCACGATAAGATAGCCTCGACGGTGGTAATTGATCTGCGCAGTAATGCCCGCGCCAACGCCCGCCGCGAACGCCGCAAGCTAATCAGTGGCTAATAGCCAGTAACGATTAATCGCCGTTTTGTTCGGCGGCTTTGCGGGCTTGTTTCAGCGCTTTTTGTTCTTGGCGACGACGCCGGAAGAACGCACTAAGTTGTTCACCACACTCCTCGGCTAACACCCCAGCAACTACCTCTGGCCAATGGTTTAAGCGTGCGTCGTCGAGCAAATTCATGACTGAACCGGCGGCTCCAGTTTTCAGATCACTGGCGCCAAACACTACAGTACCGACTCGCGCATGCACGATCGCCCCGGCGCACATTGGGCACGGTTCTAAGGTGATGTACAAGGTGGTATCCAGCAACCGGTAATTATCCAGCTTTGCTCCAGCTTGGCGCAGCACTTGGATCTCGGCATGGGCGGTCGGATCGTTATCGGTAATACAGCGGTTGTAACCCTCTGCCACCACTTCACCATCTTTGACCAACACCGCACCACAGGGCACTTCTCCCAAGGCTTCGGCTTTCGCTGCCAAATTGATGGCGTAGCTCATCCAATATTGATGTGATGATTGCGCAGTTGCTTGTGTCACGAATGCTCTCCCAATTTGTGGCTGGCAATTTTAAACCATCCAGCAATGGCGATTCACCACACAAATAGTGTTAAGTGCATCAAAATTCAATCAATCATCACTGCCATCGACATCACTACAGGGTCAAAATGTCGATTTAATCCGCATCTCACGGAACGAGTGTCAGTGAACTTCCCCTATCCGTTTTTCCGCGCCGCCTGCGATGCGCTGCCAAATCAAGTAGCGATCATCGATGAACAGGGCACCATTTTATTTGTTAACCAAGCGTGGTTGCTGTTTTCTCAACAGCATGGCTTGGTGCACGACTGGGTAGGTTTTAGTTATTGGCAGTTGTGCAATGACGAACCCAATGACGTCTTTGGTATCAAACAGGTGTTAAGCGGCAAACAGGCCAGCTACAGTGCCGAAATGTGCTTTACCGCCGAACAGCAAGCCCACTGGTTTTTACTGACCGCCACCCCATTTGACTGGCAAGGACAACGGTTAACCACCATCAGTCGCTGCGATATTTCGGCGCAGAAACTGGTTGAACGGCAAATTGGCGAACTTACCCTAAGCGATTCGTTGACCTCGCTGGCCAATCGCCACCACTTTAATTTGTTCTTTGAACGGGAATGGCGCCGCGCTTGTCGTGAACAACAGCCATTATCGCTGCTGCTGATCGATGTCGATCGCTTCAAGCACTACAACGACCGCTATGGCCATCAAAAAGGCGACGAGTGTCTGAGATTAATTGCAGAGCTGCTGCGTCAATTTGCTAAGCGCCCTAGCGATCTGATCTGCCGCTACGGCGGCGAAGAGTTTGTGATTGTGTTGGGCAATACCCCCAGCGAGGCCGCCAAACAGATGGCCGAGCGCCTGTTAAGTGCCATGCGCAAACTGGGGATCCCGCACGCCGACAACGATCTGGCGCCAGTGGTGACCATCAGCATCGGCGTTTCGAGCCAAATTCCACAACCCAAGGTAGAGCGTGAACAGTTGCTCGATGCGGTCGATAAAGCGCTCTATGAAGCCAAAAAGCTGGGGCGTGATGGCTATCGCTATCTGCAATTTGAACCTACCGCAATGGCCGAGTAACCAGCGCCAACGCAGGGTTATCACCTACAACATCAACGGCTGCCTATCTGATCGGGTTCAGTAGTGCAGCCCTATTGGCTATACGTCGGTATCAGCCGATTTTTCAGCGTGATAGGCTGTAGTTACCGCCCTTTAACTAGTACCGCGCATGTCTACTGATCCCGAGCAACTGCTTAAACGCCATCAACAGTTAACCCACAGCGACAACCAAAAAGTGAGTTCTCACACCCAGCGCGAATCTGGCGATTGGTGGCTAAATACGTTGATGCTGGAAGGGCAAACCGTACCGTTTAAATACAAACGCAAACAACAATACCAGAGCCTGAAAGGCGCCCGCGTAAACCTGACCTACTACCCAGATGTCGAAGTGGTCGCCGGCTTTGAGGTCGAAATCATGAAAGTGGTGCGGCTAAAGCGCAGTTAACTTGCCAACACTGCTGCATGGCGTTGGCATGCGTCATCTATCACCGAATAGGTCTGCACAGCGTCCGCTACCGCTGAGTGAACAATAAAAAAAGGCGAAGTGCGTAAATCACTTCGCCTAGCAACGTTGCGGTAATTATCCGGCCTCAATCAAAGTAACGCACCAAGGCATTTTGGTAAAAGGTTGCCGCTCGCTGCCACACTTCAGCTCCCTCGCCACTGCGGGCAAGTTCCAGCAGATGCGGCAATAACAACCCAGCAAACTCTTCGCTGCTCTCTTTCGGCAACACCGTTGGCAGGTGATCGACTGCTTGAATGTAAACGCCATCCACATTCGATGGCACAATTGGCTGTGGCAAGGTGGTGATGGAATCGTAGATCCGAATTGGATTGTCGGGATTATTCGGATCGCAGCTAACATCACTGATGATGCTCAAGCGGCGCGGTTCAGCAAGACTTTGGGCAGTCACAAACGGCGCAGTCCCCGGTGCCAAGTAAGCACAGTTGATCATGATGTCAAAATCATTGATTGCGGCAAACGGACCGCCCGCTTGGGTTTCCGCTAGATCCCATTGCACGGCGGTAATGCCCAGCTCCTCGCACAGTTCGACGGCGCCGCGACCGCAACGGCCTTTAGCGCCAATCACCAGTACTTTCGGTAATGCTGTGCCGCAAGCTTGTAACGCTCGAAGCTGCTGCAAGTACTGCACCTTGTTGGGGTAGCTGCACTGCGCTGGGAAAAGTTCATCGCTATTGGCGTGATGATAGTAACCGGCAATGGCAACCGCCGCCCCAACGTAACCGGCCCAATAGCCAAAGGCACACAGTCGACGGTCTTGGTCATCTCGCAAAAACTCCAAATCAAAAATCTGGCCACCGCCACGATGAAAACGCCCTAGCACTTGCGCCGATTCATCCTGCCCTTTAAACACATGCGCAAAATAGATGTGGCGATGTACCAAGGCATGGTCTGCTACCGGTAACTCTTTCAAGCCAAGTACGTAGGCGTGATTGGGCGCCTCCTGCCAACTGCCTGGCCTCACCAACTGACACCCGACCGCCGCAAACTCTTGATCGGTAAAGATCCGCTCTTCGCTGCGCTCCACCACCACGTCGGCACCAGTGGCCAACAGCGTTGCTGCGCCCGCCGGGGTCAACGGGCTACGACGTTCGCCGGATTTCACTTCGGCACGCAGCCAAAACAGAGGATTCATAATCTGGTTCCTTATCTTTTACCAATGGCGACTACGCGGTCACCAGCTGTTGTTGTTCATTGCGACGTTGACGTCGAGTCATCACCACTATCAAGCCAAACTGCAGCAGCAACGCCAGCAGCACAGTCCATGGATTCTGAGTTAACTGCGCCACCATAAAACCGATGCAGGCCGCTACGCCGGTCAGAATCGCGTAGGGGAATTGAGTGCGAACGTGACTGCCGTGATCACAACCGGTCGCCATCGAACTTAAAATGGTGGTGTCAGATATCGGCGAGGCGTGATCGCCAAGCAGGCCACCACTAAGCGCAGCGCCAATGCACACCAATGGATCGGCGCCTAACGTCACCGCGACCGGCACCGTAATCGGAATGAGCAGTGCAAAGGTGCCCCAAGACGATCCGGTAGCAACCGAAACGAATGCGCCAATCACAAACACCAACGATGGCACCAAGAAGATCGGCAGGCGGCCGTCCAACAACTGGCTAATGTAATCGCCAGTGCCCAAGGTTTTACAGATGCTGCCCAGCGTCCAGGCCAGCAATAAGATCACTAAAATCAATGTGATGCGCTGCATCCCAGCAAGGAAAGTATTGAACGACTGCGACGGGGTCATTACTCGCTTACGCCAATACAGCACCATCGCCACCAAGGTCGCCACCACATAGCTGCTGCCCAATGACATGCGGATCACCGGTCCGTTGATTTTTCCTTGAACGCCGTAGTTGTAGATAAACAGACAAATTAAGGTGCCGAACAGCGCCGCCAGCGGCAGCAGCACTAAGCTAATGTCGACCGCAGCCTGTTGTTGCTGACTCTGCAGCTGACGCTGCTGCGCTTCCTTGGCGGCTCGCTGCGCCTCGGCCATTGGCCCCCAGTCTTGATTTAACAGGGCGTACATCGGGATCGCTGCCAACGCTAGCAATGGGTAGAGCTGATAGGGGATCACTTGCAAGAACACCGTAAAACCATCAACTTTTTGGCCTAAGTTGGTAAAAGCGTTCTCGATCAATCCTTGGGAATATACGCCCCAACTGATGATGGGAACTAGCACACACACCGGCGATGAGGTGGAATCGATGATGTAAGCTAACTTTTCTCTACTGACGCGCAGACGGTCGAATATCGGCGCAAACATCGGCCCGAGAATGAGCGAGTTACCAGAATCGGTAAAGAATATCCCCAGCCCAGTAAGCCAACTGGCGAGCTTCGCTTTAACCGGCGAAGTAATGTAACGCGTGCTTAATTGCGAAAACGCTTTCATCCCACCGGACTGCTCAACCAAATAGATAAAGCCGGAGATGATGGTGATAACTACGATGATTTGAGCATTACCGCCTTGGGCTAGCTGGGTAAATGGCCCATCCACGAGTAGCCCCTGAAGCGCATCCACTGGCTGGCCACCGTGAATAATCAACATACCGGTAAAGGTCGCCACCCCTAAAGACAGCACCACATGCCGCGTTGTAAACGCCAATATCAGCGCTAACAGCGGTGGTACAACCGCCCAAAAACCAAAACTTTCCATTAATTACATCCTGATCTTTTTATAAGAATCTGGCGTGCTAAACGCCTGCAAGATGTAGGGAGGGACTGTTGATACATTGCCGATCGGCAACACAAGTCAGCGAACTTGCGCGATATCAGTAGCACTCCACGGACTAGAGCCGTGACAGTGTGATCCCTATTAAAGACCACCCCAGCACAAAAGGATGACGCCTCTTGCACTTCGGCGTTGACTCCTTTGGCCAGCGTCATCGGGGTCAACCTCGACTGGTTACTGATAGGCAACGCGCCTCTACAAATACTTGGAGTGTGCTCCAAGTGAAATCGAGCATATCAGCAATTTTTTGAAAAGTATCAATGCTGTCGCATGCGTAATAAAAACACCTAAATAGAAACTAATGAGCAGCTAATCACTATTCGCCCAACAATACCACCAGTCAAAGTTAATCTCGCCGAGCTTAATAAACTCACAAGCAAATGCGCTTAATCAAGCAACCAACCAGAATAGCAGTCGCAATCAAAATAACTTCACTTGGAAATATTAAATCAAATATCAATCAGACTTGATAAATAGCAAAGCGATATTATTGCAATCGCTACCGCACGGAATAACAGGATTATATTTAAACTAGCCAAAGAAACAGGCAAAAATAATATAACCAGTAAATTGCCCAACCTAAAAACCAAATATCGCAGCAACTTTGAGCCTTGCCAGTCACAATTAAATATCGAAAGAAAATCGAAGCTAATTAACTATTTAAGCATGAAACATCGCTTTGCCGATAATTGTTATCAAAGCATTGGTATAAGCTAATGGAAATAGGCGTTAGTGTCCCTACCCTGCCAAAACGCTTGTTGATGGTCGAAATAGGCAGTCGCCCTTCATCCAGCGGTCGCTGCTCGTATTTCATGGCCAACTTAGCATCAAACCGGCGAATTCGGACGTCGCCGACAATCTTGATGAATTCGTTAAAGACCAACTCGTTGTGGGACTGCTCGTGCTCGCCCCACGCGTTCGCTCGCAGCTTTTCGGCGGTGAACTGGGCAATGGCTTCCGACAACTTTGGCGAGTCGTCTGTGGCGGCCTTAACGGGCTTGGTTGCTGGTGTGATGGGCGTTGGAACGCTCGGCTGCGGCGCATCATCAGCGCCACGAACTGGGCTGCTAACGGCTTCTGGCTCGCGGCCATGAATAATGTCAGCCAGTTCATCCAGCACTCGCCAAGAGCGCCTTATCGCCTCTTTGCGACAATGGGTTCGAAGTGACCGTTTGACTTCACGGCAGCCACGCTCGGCTTGCTGCGCTTTGGGCACGACTTACCGTGCATACCAAACCCCATGACGGGACTGAAACAGATAGGAAATTGAACCGGCAGAACGCGGCGAATAGGTACGCAAAATGTCTCACCGAGTGTCTCACTTCGGAAAGATACGATTAAGGTATTAATTTTGTTGCTTGAAGCGGCTTATTGCATAAGTGGCACCACAACATCAGACACTTACCATAGCTTTTGAAGCATAAGATCGCATAAGAATAAAGCAAAAGGCTGCATAGACTGACAACCGACTCCGCAGCCAACTTGTAAACTTACAACATTTATCCCGGTATCCCCCGAGCGAAAGCACCAAGCCCAGGTCAACGTTTGAATGCGGTTAGAAATGGGAGAACTACCCTCTCTTTCCACACTTCAAAATCGCAATTGTGATAATATTCCGCGTTTATTTCCAACGTTCGCGGGCTAACTAGCATAAGCCAAGCGCAGGTAAAGATAGGTGTAAGATGATTGAGAGATATCCCGTCAATGAGCTTTTTGAAACCATCCAAGGAGAGGGTATCCATACTGGTGTTCCAGCGATTTTTCTGCGACTTCAAGGCTGTCCAGTTGGGTGTGCTTGGTGCGACACCAAACACACATGGGACAAGCTTGACCAAAACGTTATTGCATTAACCGATCTGTTAGCGAAAACGAACGAATCAGCAAAATGGGCAGACGCTTCAACCGACAGTTTGCTAACTCATTGCCTTCAATCTTACAGTGCGAAACACCTTGTGATTACCGGTGGTGAACCCTGCCTCTACGACCTTCGCCCACTCTGTGAAATATTCGAATCTCATGGCTATAGCATTCAGATCGAAACGAGTGGTACTTACCCTGTCCTGGCCAGCGACAGTACATGGGTGACAGTCTCACCAAAAGTGAACATGCGTGGTGGATTAGAAATCCAAACAAGTGCTCTTGAGCGAGCCAATGAGATCAAGCACCCAGTTGCAACTGAAAATGATATCGAGCAACTTGATGCCTTATTGGCGCAAAGCTCAAGCATCTCAGCACAAGTCTGTCTGCAACCCATTAGTCAAAAAGCACGAGCGACTCAACTGGCAATTGACGTTTGCATCGCCCGTAACTGGAGACTATCTGTTCAAACCCACAAATATCTAGGCATTGAGTAACGTACGATGAAAATGTTTGTAAATGACCTAACGGTCATTGATTCCTCAATTCTGGATACCCAGCGCGGTATCATTGGTGAAAGCTGGATCGTAGATTTAGTCCTAGAGGGCGATTTGAACCAACAATCTATGGTTCTGGACTTTGGACAAGTAAAAAAACAAATCAAGCACTTGATTGATGTCTTAGTTGATCATCGCCTAGTGATCCCGTCTTTACACAGCTCAATCATTCACGGCGAAGAAAATCAAGGGGTTTGGGTCCGCAACATGCACAGCGCTGATTCGATGTGCCATGTACATGGACCGAAGGAAGCATTCTGCTTCATCGCGTGTGAGGAGGTCACTCCACAATCTGTTGCCAACTATCTAGAGCAGAAAATACTGCCTGAGTTGCCAAACAATATTGTGGGGCTCAATTTAGCACTGAGAAGCGAAGCAATCGATGAGCCTTTTTACCAATACAGTCACGGCTTGAAAAAACATGATGGTAACTGCCAACGCATCGCTCACGGTCATCGCTCACGAATTCGAATATTCAAAGATGGCAAGTTAGATCGAGATCTACAAACTACTTGGGCATCCCGATGGAACGATATCTACCTAATTACAGAGGAAGATGTCGTAAACAAAGAATCACTTTCTGTTGCCGCTCAAGAGGTTTGTAACGCCGCGACTATCTGCACTAGTTACACGAGTCCACAAGGGCTATTTGAGCTCGTTCTCCCGCGCAAAAGAGCAGAGATTATGCCAACAGACACGACGGTTGAGTGCATTGCTGAATACGTAGCAAACCTATTAGCAATTGATAATCCTAGCTCTCATATCGAAGTGCATGCCTTTGAAGGCGTTGGGAAGGGCGCAATGGCTTCCGTCTCTCCGAATCGAGGTACCGAATGATCAAGAAAGCTATGCCAGATGTAGTCACGCAGGTGTTACCTTCTGTACTTAGTCCATTACGCTGGGTTGGTATGGAAGAGATAAAGCTTCCGTTGAGCGTCAAACTCGATGCTAACCGGGAACAAACTGTATCGGCCAGAGTGAGTAGTTATGTCAACTTATGTGATCCCGAAGCAAAAGGGATCCATATGTCACGCCTGTATTTGCTGCTTGAGGACTTTGCTGACAACAACTTGCTAACAAAGTCTTCTTTAAACGAACTATTGCAGAAGATGATCGAGTGTCATGCAGAAATAAGTAATGGCTCTAGATTGGTCTTCCGCTTCGACTACCATATCAAGCGACCATCTCTTGTTTCGTCTTATCAAGGCTGGTCATGCTATCCAGTTACAATTGACGCATGCATTATTAATGGTAGGTTTGAGCTTAAGCTTTCAGTCGAGATCGATTATTCATCAACGTGCCCGTGTTCGGCTGCACTTTCACGCCAGCTAATTCAACAAGCATTTGCAAATGAATTTAAAGACACCAGTAACCTTAATTTTGAGGCTATCCACAGTTGGCTAGCAAGCAACCAGGCTATAGTAGCGACACCACACAGCCAAAGAAGTACAGCGATAGTTGGTGGTTCACTGCCTGAATCGGCATTACTGATCCCCATCAACCAGCTTATTTGCTTGGTTGAAAAGGTGATACAAACGCCAGTACAAGCGGTTGTAAAACGAGAAGACGAACAAGAGTTCGCGCGGCTAAATGGGCAGAACCCGCAGTTCTGTGAAGATGCTGCACGAGCGATTGATTCGGTCTTGGCTTCAAGTCAAATTCTCGGCGACTACCAAGTAAAAGTAGTCCACGCAGAGAGCTTGCATGGCCACAACGCAGTTGCAGAGACTGATTCACAATTTATTATCTGAGGACAATATGAAAGACAAAGCTGTAGTCGTCTATTCAGGAGGGATGGATTCCTTCACAGTTCTGCATAAAGTGATCAAAGATGGTTATGAGCCGTTCGCTCTGACATTTGATTATGGTCAACGCCATAATAAAGAAATCGAGTATGCCGCTCGAGTTTGTGAAGAGTTAGAAATTGAACACAAAGTCATCGATATCACAGCGATGAATCAGTTGATTGCCAATTCCTCACTAACTGGCCAAGGCGACATCCCAGAAGGGCATTACGCCGAGGAGAACATGAAATCAACGGTTGTTCCAAATCGCAACATGATTTTGCTCTCTTTAGCAACTGGCTACGCTGTTACTGTTGGGGCTTCGAAAGTGTTTTACGGCGCGCACTCTGGTGATCATGCCATCTACCCTGACTGCCGACCAGAGTTTGTTGAGAAGATGAACGAAGTGACAAAGATTGCGAACTACGACCCTATTGAAATAGTTAGCCCTTATCTCAATCAATCCAAAATTGAGATCCTAACCGATGGCCTGACAATGGGTTTGGACTATGGTAAATCGTGGACCTGCTATAATGGCCGAGAAAATGCCTGTGGCAAATGCGGTAGTTGCGTTGAACGTCTCGAAGCATTCAGCTTGAATAATGCCACCGACCCTCTTACGTACGAATAGGATCAGACAATGAATCAAATCCCCTACGAACAGTTAGCGAGAAGTATCATTAACCACTCCGTGGGGGATTTCGACTGTGCCACTTTGGCTCGAGCAGTTCTTAGTCTTTCTGGTGAGCATACCAACCATCAAGAGTTGCTATCTCAGTGCCACCTTCACTGCCACACCCTGCTTGAGGAAGGACTCATCGAACAGGTAGGCAAAGACCGTTACCTCAAAAAGTAGCCGTTTGCTACTCTGACACCTTTACATTTATTCGCTCACCGACAGCCCTCACAATAGATGTCGTTCCCTTACCTTTGGGATAGATAAGGTCACTTCGTATTTCGCTAACTGGGTAGAACGCTTGGTGTTTTGCACTGCCAGTCATAAACAAAAAGTAATCTGCCTTTTGTGCTAAGTGTTTTAGCTTCGATGTAGCGCAATGGTCGTGGTTAATGTCAATCTGCAACTCTGGATATCGTTGCTGCAAAATCGCTTTCGCGCGGCGCAGAGCACCTTCGGTCAGGCCATACATAGCCAGCAACTTACCTGTCAGGTCCGGCAACTTGTACTGTTCTGGCTCTTTATCTTGGGCCTCCGGTGGTAGAAACTGCTCGCCTTCGTTAAAGTCACGAGTTAGCAACCGCAAAACTTGGGTCAGTTCAGAATCTAGCCGACGCCACTTACCGAGTGAAACCTGCAGAATCGCGCGCCATAACAACTCCAGTGCATCCATGGATAGGACGGCTTGATCTAACAACCACTCTAACGATTCACAAGCACGATCAATGGCTACCACCGAATCGTTTTTCTCGAATACCATCTGATACGCTTCCAGAGCATGCTGGTAATCCTGCTTAACCATACTGCCGAGCATCAAACGTTCCAGCATCATCTGAGCCAGACGCAAATCTTCCGGATTGGTCACATCATCGGCGGCCAGCAATTCAAGCAGTTTCACCATCACGTCTGTGCTGGCAGAGACTTCATGCTTTTCGGTCCACAACAGCCACAACGGCAACATGGTTCGAATCAGTTCGATCTGAGACAACGAGAGGTCTTGCGACAACAGCGCCAGCAACTGTGACTCTTGATAACTGTCAACGGTCCACTGCGCCTGATGCTGAGTTAGTTGCTGTAGCAAGCCTTCGGTAGTGCCCTGTTGCAATAGCGTTAGCCAAGCGCTCCAGCCTTCGGTGAGCGCATCCACGTCATCGTGCAGGCTATTAATCTGCTGCTGAAGCGGCACAAACTGTTGCAGTTGTTGCAGCAACTGCGGCGACAACTGCTGCAGCGCGTGTTGCAACTGCGAAGCCGAATCCTGGTTGCACCTGACTTGCTGATTCAAAAGCGCAACCAACTGCTCTAAGGATTGAGGAATCGGGGTGGTTTCAACCTCTGGCGGGGCCTCGGCAACTGTGGGGGCGGTAACTCCAGTTAAGCCCTCAATCTCAGCAATCAGTTGCCGAGGCACCGACTGCGACCAGTGTTCCAGACCCAGCAACGCCGCACCGCAGCCCCAGACTCGCCACTGGGCTTCATGCTGGTCATCGTGACCAAAGAGCGGCACCCGGCAATACAGAGGCTCAAACGCCAATAATGCCCCGCGCAGCGCCTCTGGGGTAAGCTGCGCTGCTGGCGCGTCGATCACCGTAGTATGTAGGCCAGTAAGTAACAGCTCCACCAGCGAGCTTGGAACTCGCCCCATCATCAGAGACACCAATTTCGGGTGTTGCAGTAACTCTTGCCATTGCTCGAGGTGGCCCAAGCGCTGCAGTTCAATCAGCAGCAGATTCTGGTTCGACAAATCGCCGCTTGCTTTGAGTTCGTCCAAATAGTCGCCGCTGCTGACGCTGTCCTTGGCGGCACAAGCGGTGATCAGGTTACGTAGAATCTGGCCAACGGGGCGGCGAGTGGATGCCAACATCGGCGGCCGTGCTTGCAAAAGTTCTAGGGTTTCAACCACCGCAGCGATGACCTCGGTCAAGGCATAGCGGATCTGCTCACGGTTGCTGAAGGGGAATAACTCAAGCTTGAGGATCCCCTCGGGAAACTGGGTCAATAGCAACTGCTCAGACTGATGCAGCGGTTGTTGCACCAACAGAACCTCAGGGTAGCTATGGACACTGCCTAAGCGAGCTCGCAGCAACCGCTGCAGCTCTCGGGTAGCTTTACCGTCAGCACTGCAGCAGTACAACCACCACTGTTTGCCGTCGGTCCATGGCACTACCGTTGGCCCTGCTGGCGTAGAGGCGGTATCCAATAGCGGCTGCAGCAACTGCGTCAGTTCCGGGCGCTTGGCCGCAATGACTTCTAGATTGAGCTTATTGGGTGCAGTAAAAAATGGCGTTAGCCAGGATGGCATTTGACTCATCACAGCGCCTCAAACCGATACTGTGCTCCAAACTCCAACAGAGCCTCGGCGATCAGATCCTTGTCGTTACTTAACACCAGATGCTCATCGTTGAGGTTAGCGCCGCTATAGGTAAAGTTCATCGAGCCTTTCAAAAAGAAGCTATTGCACAGCAACCCTTTCGAGTGGACTTCCTCGGTAAACAAAAGGCACAGATCCGCACCGGGACGGAGCCGATGCTGTAATCGCGCCACAAAATTTTTATTGCGGTCATCTGGGCGAGTTACCAGTTTCAATGGCACCCCTTGGTTGATTGCACAAGCCAACACCTCTTCCCAGCCAACCACACGCTGCCCCCAAGAGGGTTCCACCGCATCCCAATGGCCACCGCGGTTGTCCAACAGCTCAAAATCGCTGATCCACGGCGACACTAGCCACAGAGGCTCAGGTCGCATAATCAATGCCGCTAATTGCGCCGCAATCACCTCTTTGGTTTGTCGTTTACCCAAAGGACCGTGTAGAAAAATCTGTCGTTGTGATGTCATGATATTTTGCTAGCAGTTCGATTTACTGCAACGCCTCCGCTAACTCGAAACAAGCCATCAAGTCGCTGCGATCACGGCGGATCCCAGCTAGCCGTGGATAAAGAACTAAACCGTAATAGTTGATGGGCTTCACATTGACGGTGGTGATCATCTCATTGAACTGATGGATAAGCGCTCGTGGCACCTTGACCTCGGCGCTGCCGTGACTGCCAATCAGTTGATGCAAGGTCGGTAACCATTCTGGATCGGCAACGTTAACAGACGGCAATTGCTCAGAGAACAAGTTGGCGAGCAGCAATCGTTCAGTACCTTGGCCGGGTTTAGTAAAGGGATTGTAGTGATTCAGTTCCGCTTGGCGGATAACGTTGCCGCGAGGCCATAACTGTCCCTGAAGGCGGCAGTATTCGTTAAACACTTGGCTGCTGTTAGTGCCATAAGCTTGTTTGGCGATGGCGTGGCAAACCGCGTTTAAGTTCAGCTCGAGATTGGCCTTGTCCTCCAACTCTCGCCATAATAGCAACCACTCCGTCAGGTTGTTGTCGTGACGTTCGTTGCTGCCCGGGCGCAGCAAACGACTATGTAGCACCGCCATAAAGCTGTGAGAGACCACAAAGCCCGATTCCCGTAATAGATGCTGCAGGTTTTTGTTGGCAGCGGCACGCTGTTGGTAGTTGGTGGCAGTTCGGATCGACTTTAGCGTCTCCGTCAACGGCGCTTGCTGGGGCAGGGTTTGCAGCAGTTGGAACAGATCCTCGTCCAATTGCTCGTAATCACCAGCGGTCATCGAACGCACCCACATATTCAATACCTGCACCGGATCGACCCGGTAGCGATCAGCAATCCGGCTAACGATACCGCTGCCACCAGGTTCCGCTTCACTGATCCACAGTTGCAGTTGGCCGCCGTGCCACTGGGTATCGATGATCAACGCCCGCTCGTCTACGTCCGGCAAGGTAGTTAACTGCCACTTCTGTGCCACCGCCGCTATGCTGTTGCTGAGCAGGGTTTTCAGCCACGGCAGATAAGCCCCACTGTCCGTTAACGGACGACGCAGATATTCGGCACATTGCGCCAATTCCATCAACAACGATGGCTGGCTAAACATATCCCGCATCTGTGCTTGCAGTCGTTCCGGCTCGGCCTCCTCACCATCCAGTTCAAGACCGGATTGAAACAGTGAGTCAGAAACGGCTATCAGTCGTTGTCCCGCTTGCGGTCCAGTCAGGTCATCGAGTACCTTGTCGATGCTCGATTCTGACATCAACGCTAGGGCGATGGCGGCCAAATAGGTTTCGCTGATCCAGTTGGCGCTAAAGGGGTCAAATTCGAACGCCGACAACGCCTTCACTTGGGCGGCAAAGAACTGGCTGCGCAACGCCTTAGCCAGTGCTGGCGAGTCCACCAAGGCCAGTAATTGTTGTTCGTTGATATTGAAGCGTAAGCACAGGCCATCGAACCACTGCTTGTTGCCGATCACCACAGCTTGGTCGTTGTGGGTCCAATGAAAACGTGCGTGGCCCTGAGCACCATCGCGAAACCGCATCGACGCGGTGGAACCGGTGCAATAACGGGTTATCTCCAGCGGTGCCAGCTGTTGGTGGGTAAAGAATTGGATCTCCTCCAACTGGCTGCTCCATGGGCCCTTAGGCGGGCTGAAGCGCTGAGCTGGTGAATCACAATGAAACGTCACCTGCCAGTGCAGTTGTGAGTTGCTCTTCTCCGTTAACCCCGCATCGTAACGAAGTTGCTGTGTCGCGACCGCAGTAGGTCGATACACCTTCATTACCCCCTGCTCTGGGCAACGCACTTCGCCTTCTGCATGAATAACCCCATTGCCAAAGGCTTCACTGATCTCAAACGGCAGTTGTTGACAGATGTTCGCTGCCGGTTCGAAATCACTGGGCACCAACCAGTCGGCGTCATAACGGCTTTTAACCGCGTAACGTTTGGAGATCCGCCCTGGGGCAAATTCACGCATCCCTTGGAAGAAGTTAAGTGCTTGCCAATCGGAGAACGCTCCATCGCGACCGCGTCGTAGTTCAATGTTGAGAGTTGCTTGGTTCAATTCATCAAACAGAGCACTAGGAATAAATTCGGGCACCGGGGAACGTTCTTTACTCACGCCCTTCCATGGTTCACCGAACTCGCTCCAGTTTGATTGAAGTTGTCGCTTCAAAGTCGGCAAGAACTCCAGCATGATCGCCCGTGGCGGATGCCATAATACTCGCTGCAGCGAGTGCTCATCCAACCCCAGGGCGCCACCAAGATAAGCGCTCAGCTTTTGCTGCTGTTGGCTGTCGGTCAGCACCGTGCTCACTTGCTCTAGTAACTGCTGCAACTGGCGTTGCTTATCGTTGCCTTGCCCTCCGTCTTGGGGCCAGTTAAGCAGATTCCACAGGCTTTTGGCTTGGTTATGAAGACCAAGCCAATCGAGGGTCGCCATCGCCGCCTGCATCTTCTGAATGTGGCTGTTACCCAACGGTAAGCCTTGACGTTTCACCTCGGGATCAATCAGGTTCTCATATTGCTGAAATGCCATACGGTCGCGGCCAAAATCAGACATCACCGCCAACATCCATGGGCGCATGGTGCGGCTTCGACCAGCACGACCTTTACGCTGCAGATAAGAAGCAACGTCCCTTGGGGCTTTGTGTTGGATCACGGCGCCAACGTCGGGATCGTTGAAGCCCACCTCCAAAGAGGCGGTCGCCACCACAATCTCCGCTTCACGGCTGACACCAGCATCTTGGCTGGAGGTACGCTCAACGATCGCCCGGTCTTCGTCTGCTAACGTATGACCGATGGCCAAAGGCATCGACCAGTCCTGACCATAACGAGCATGTTGCAACTTTGCCGTGGCGCTACCATCAGTACGGCGTAACGCCGCTAACGAGGAATCTTTAGGCGTCAAGCTAAAGTTACTGTTCCAGCCCTCGGCATCCGCTAAGTCATGATACAAGCGGTTGACCACATCGAGGTTGTCGGTAAACACAAAGGTTTTGTTGCCCCAAACCCCCTTGGATATCTTGTTGCGATTATCAAGGATCCGCCGAGTGAGCATGCTGGTCTGGATGGTGGTTGACAGCAACGAGGTCTGCGACACCGGATCGCCGCGAAGCACCATCAGGTATTCGGCCCCCTCTTCGGTCATCTCATCGTTATTGGGCTCAATCAAACGAACGTGCTTGGTCTGCGCCCCTACCAGCTCAGCAAAGAGGTTCTCAGCATCCGCTAAGGTCGCCGACAAGCCAACGAAGTGAGGTCGGCAAAAGGCCCGTTGCATCCAGCGCCGCAGCAGATAAGCAGTCTGCGCCCCGGTATTGCCGGTGTAGGTGTGTACTTCATCGAGCAACACCAATTTCGGCCCTGGATTATCTTTACCAATACCGAACAGCTTTTGATAGCGGCGGTTGCCCAGATGCTGGTTGAGCATCTCTGTGGTGGTAAACAGGATATCTGGCACCTGCTCCAAGATCGCTCGTCGGGTAATCGAGATCTCGTCGTCGCCGGTGTGAACACCGCACTTCACGCACTGTAACTGCTGTTGTTGGCGCTGTTGTTTGTCTTGGCGCCACACCATCTGGCCATCGCACCCCTTGCTCGGGCACTGCAGCAAACTAAAATGGTAGTTACCCGCTTGATTCTTAGCGGCGACCGCCTTTTGATCCTCTGGGGTATCACCGAACAAGGCGCCAATGCAAATCTTACGACCAGCAGCCTGAGTCAATAAGGGATCCAGTTTTCGACACTGTTGCCAGGTTTCGTTGAACTGATCTTTAAGCAGTTCTTTTCGAGGGTAGATCGCCAAGATCCGCACTCGCTCGGTTCGCTCTGCGACAATATCGGCGGCCAGCGCAGTCAGCGCAGGTAGGTAAAACGACAAGGTTTTACCGCTACCGGTACCAGCACAGACAATGGTACCAGATGGGGTTCGCATCGGTTGGCTGTGACGCTCCCAAGCCCGTAGGATGCGATCCGTCGATTGCGCCTGAAAGTTGGCTAAGGTATAGCCCTTCAGTAATGCTGTTATCGCCTCCTGCCGCAGTGGCCTTTTCTGCAGCAACGGTTGCCAGCACTGCAGCAATGCTTCCGCCTCTAACTCGCGCTTGGGGTAGCGGCGACGGCGGCGCAAAAAGCGATAATCCGCCACCAGCGACCGAGTGTTCTTCAGCTTTTGGCCGCGGAACCATTGGCGCTGATTTCGATACAGGTTGACCGCCTCGGCCATTCGAGTGCGATACCCTTCGACCCCAAGCATCGTCTCAACCGGAAACAGGTAGCCATAGTCAAGCAATTGGTAGAACAGATCGGTAGGGTCCGCTTTGCACGCCAAGGTTGGCGTTAACAGATCTAACACTTCTTGCTGATTGAAAAAGCCGCTGGTGTCGCCCCATACCAGCAGTTTGCTCTCTTGCTCTTCCAGCAGATCCAGTGCTTCGAGCAGCACCTCAGATGAGTACGGCATCAAAGCACCTGTTTCAGCTGGAAATTGCTTAACATCCCCTTGGAGGTTAACCACGCTAGTACCTCTGGAGTTAACATCGCCAAGGTCGGCTTAGCATTAAGGCTAAATTCGTTAAGGAACTTTTCTACGTCCTCGGGGATGTTGAACTCCATCTGTTGTTGCAGTTCCACCAGTTGTTGCGCCAACGCTTGGCAGCGCTCGACCACCGCCACATCCGTTGGTGTGCTTTGCAGCAAGCCATTCAATTCGTCAGCTCGCCGCCGATATTGCGCCACCACCTCTTTGACGCTGGTCAGGTTACGCTGCATCTCCAGCATCTGTTCTTGCACCAACCCTTTTTCTTTCAGTGCTTGGGTCCAACGCCGCCAAGTAGCATCCTGAACTTCATCCACCTGCTTCAGGCTGGCCTTGCAGGAGCTAATGGTTTTGTTTAGTTGCTCCCCTTGGGTCAAATCGGCACCTTGATTCCACTCCGCTGCCAAGGCCGTAATGCTGGCAGCACTGGTTTTAAGCTGTGCCAGTTGCTCGTCATCCCAATCAGGCAATTGCGCCAACTTAGGGTCCACACTCTTAAGTGCTTGCTGTGTTAGTCGAGCCTTTTTCAAAGGTTTAGCGATAGACTGCACTCGATCAGCAATGGTGTCGTAAACGGCCAGTTTTTGTTTCACATCAGCGGCAGATTGGTTGGCGTCCAACTGTTTGGTTAACTCGTTCAGTTGTTCTTGTAAGTTCGTCATTGCTACGATTCCTGCATCAACGAATTAAGATCGTTCTGAGTCTGGTTGAGAATACTTTCAGTACGTTCGCGGGCATCCACCACAAGCTGTGCATCGGAACCGGCATTCTCCGCTTGTAAGCGGGCACTGATCTGGCCGTGGATGGTGTTCCAAGACTCAATGGTGATGCCGAACTTCTTCGCCAGTTGCAGCGGCAGTTGCTGCAACGCTATCCATTGTTGGTGCACATCTTCCTTCAGCGCAACCGCACGAACCGCTTTGATCATCGTCCAGAAATTCTCATCGGTAAGAGACTTGATACGAGCTCTCATCGTTTCTACCTTAACTGGGGCATCAACCGGGTACTTATCGGCTTTCTTCAATTGAGTTAACACCTCTAGCCAGCGCTCGATGAGTTGCTCGAACTCCTCTTTTTGGCTGCAACCAGCAAACAGCTTTACTCCCTGCTCTAGCTCTTCGATATCGCGATGACTGCGCTTCACCTGCTTCTCTAAAGCGCTATCCACCACACCACGCAGTTGTTTATCTGCACGCAGCAAGGCGATTTTGACCAGATCGCCGGCGATAGCTCGGTTTTGACTATTAACCAGATCCAACCACGCAGATTGTGCCTCAGCCCATTTAGCCAGCGCCTTGGCCAAGTAATCTCGATCGACCTCGCGGGCGTTGTCTAACCGCAACTCACCGATGCCCAAACGGTACAGCTCCTTGTTCTGACTGAGAAGATTGTTGGCCGTTAACAGCAATTGATTAAGCTTCACCTCGGTGGTCATCGACGAATCGATCAACGCCAACTGATAGGCCAGTTTAAGGTGCTGCTGCAAAGCCTTTTCTAACTGAGCCTCACGCTGCGAATTGATGATGATTGGCAACTGGGCTGGCAACCACTGATCCATAAAGTCTTTAATGGCGATGTAGTCTTCCGCGCCGTGACTGTAACCGTAACCGATGTCATTACCGTTATTGGCCGAGGCCCAGCGCAGCAGGGCCAGAGTCACCTTTCGGATCGCCGCGGTTGCATACGGTTCCTTAAGCAATTTGTCATCGAAGAAGCGCATCCGCATAGCTTCGTTGTTGCCGTTTGCATTCGGGATCGAGCACATGAACACCTTGTTGACCGTCAACGATTTTTTCACTTTCGCGGCGATCAGTTCTTCATCGACCTTCAACTCCAACTGTTTTTTCAACGCATTTCTTAAATCCTTAGCGGTGTTCTGCGACAGTTGCGTCCCCTGCTGCAACCAAGCGTCAACCTCTTTAACAAATGGGTCTTTTGCTGGTGCTTCAGCCTTTGGTGCCGCTTTCGGCGTCGGCGCGCTACCAACGCCCCCAGCGGTGGGCATCGAAATTGGCTGAATTGGCACCACGCTAACCCCATCCTGACTAAGATGTTGGGCTAACTGTGGCAAACCAAACGCCATTGCCACCTGTGCAGGAAGACGCTGGCGCAATTGGCTTAGGTTTTCGGCCCGCCCCCCCCAGATCGCCGCTAGGCTCATTGCCCGACCAAGATCGTCGATACCCAAGTCAATCAATTCAGACTGCAGTTCCAGTTCGCCGTTGATACCGGCAAAGCCACCGTGTGGGAATGTACCTTGGCGAACCTGCACCGCGCTGTCGCGGACGATGGCCAACAGCACCAGGTTGATCACCAACCGCGGGTTAAACTGCAGTTGGCCGTGACCATCAAGGCAATGGTGTTTCACTAATACCTCAATGGCATAGCGACTTAGCGGGAACAACGGCACATGGGGCCTCTCGGCCTGGCCAAAGTACTGCAGCGCATCGGCTTCGCCGTCGCTATCGTGCCAAACCGGCGGCCAAGTGTGCTCATCGCACTGCTTGTATTGAATGCTCAGTTCGGCGGCACCGTAGCGGGCCGCATTTAGGTAGCGACCGCAAAAATTGATGATCCGCTGCATCAACTGCTGCTGATCATCGCTGGACTCTTCAATCCACCATTCAGCTTGGGCACGGGTTTTAATGGTGCCTTGGCGACGTACGTAGCCAGGGTAACCGTCGGTAACAGCGATGGCCGAGCGCAATGGGCATAAGGTCCGCTCGCCATCGCGGATCCCCTCTTCCAACAGCGAGTCGATCAATACATCTTCAATGGCCGAGATCGCCGCCATGTCCTCCACCAGCACCACCAGAGTGCGCCCTTGCTGATGCAAGTATTGGCGGATCTCCTTAAACAGATCTTGGAACGAACCGCCGCGATAGCGGAACATCTGCTCGAACTTAACCCGAGTTGCATCCCCGAGTACCTCATTAAGGATGTCGGCAATCTCATCACGGATACGCGCATCGGTATTAAGACGACTGCGCTGGATGTACTGCGCCGCCGGGGCGGAAACGTCATCTAGCTCCAAGGCGTCACAAAAATCAAGATCCTTCCCGTGGATCTTATAGTCTTTGCCTTCGAGAGTTTTGTTCGATGCCCCTTGCAACATCCGCTGAGCGAACTGATAGATGCAGTGATCTGGGGTCAGGAAGAACTTATCCTTAATTTCAGGATCGTTGAGCATCACCCGCAAACCGTTACGCCCGCAGTGTTTTACTCTTGCTTGCAGATGCTCGGTTTTTTCTGGGGTGAGTTGACCGGTTTCTCTGAGATGCAGCGCCTCCTTTCTGGCCTCGACCTCAATCCGCGTCAACTGCTGCCCCATCTCCAGCAGCAGTTCTTCCGCCAATTCATCAACCCGTTTTTGCTCACCCACTTGGTGGATCTTATTGCGAGCGTCTTCAAATAGTTCGCCCTCAAGGCCATCCAGCAACTTCTCTAACACCTGGCGCAGACTGGCGTTCTTCGGGATGCGGACTCTATGCCAATCGACGCTTTCAGGGTGGGTGGCCAACTTAGCATCCAACCAGCGAATTAAGTGGGATTTGCCAACCCCAGAGCGACCGATGATCGGCAGTGGCCGCTCGCTTTCCATGAATTCCGCCAGTAGATCATTATCACTGCTTAAGGTGCTACTACTCATGCCATCTTTGCGCAACACCATCGGCTCGTGCACCGCCAGCAAGGTTGTTTCTGCCAACTCTTCCGCTTCGGTGCGGATGCATTGCCGAATGCCCTCTTGGCTTGGCCAATAGTTCATTAGCTCCATTGCACGGCTCCTTGAATAAATTCAACGGCACTGATGCTTCGTCGCGCGATGGCGGCGCTGTCGATCACCTTAGCGTCAGGGTCATCACTTTTTTCGATCAAGTTAATGGTTCGATTACGATCCAAGCGCCACAAGGCGTTACTTAAACTGGCGCTCAGTTGATGCGGCGGCAATGTCTTAATCTTCGGCAGGCTAAGCTCCACCTCTTGGCGCATGGCACCACCATCAACAATCGGCATCAGTTCCGCTAAGTTAGCCAAGAACTCGGTGATCGATAATCGCTGTTGCTGCTTAAACACCTGCGGTAACCACGGCAGGATGGCACGGGTGGGATCAACGCAGTAACTTTTAGCATCAATTTTCTCCAACACCCCCAGAAATTCAAGATAACCGAGCAGGGTGCCTTTAACGTTGGAGTTCATGGTCTCAGTGGGCCAGTGCTCTTTTACAAAGCCTTCGACCATGTTATTCATCACTGGCTTGCTGTCATTGAGGGTCAAGGGAGCATGCACCAGCATCAACACCGCGTTACGCAGCAACGGTTCGCCGTCGTTGCCGGTCATCACGCTTTGATCTCTATAGCGGCGAAACAGGATGCCGAGCATTCTCCGCGGCAGGGAATCATGCCCAAGCGGATTGTCAGTTGGATACAACCCCTCTTCGGTCTGCTTCCACAAGCCGAGATCAGCCCAAAAGCGAATGTTTTCCTGCAATTTGCCCTCGGAGTTGGCATTCAAAGGCAAGTTGTCGGGACAGCAATCCTTCACCAATTGCTCGATGGTTCTCGGCTTTTTATTACGCAGCAATAGGCGGTCTACAAGAGCGATAAGTTTAAAATCACTGCCGGGGTTAGCGTTGTTAATAATGGACATAGGGTTATCGCTTCAAAAATTGATCTAACGGCATAGCATGTTGATGGTGTTCCGCCCAAGTTCGATAGGGAGAATCGAGGTCAGCCAACTCTGCCGGCGCAATTAAGATGGTATTGGGCCCAAGGGGATCGGGTCGAATCATGGTTTCGGCGCTCGGTGACAACAGCACCAGTTCATTCCAATGGGGGTTAGAGGCATCGAGATCGAGATCGATCCAAACCAAGCCACTGCTTTGAAAAAGCTTTTGCAGCACCGCTTGGGTTTCTCTGTCGGTGCGGATTGCTTGCACCTCACCGCTGCTCAACCAAGCATGCAACCGTGGTCGTAGGGTGTGCAACAGGCCCCGCAGATCGCTATGTTGCGGATAGTGCAACGCTAGCGCTGTGCCGCCACTATTGCGGTAACTGCACCAGACATGCTGGCCCAGTTGCCGTTTTCTCGAAATCCGACCGCTGGCGCGACAACCTGGGCAACCACCACAACTGCGCTGCGGTAGCCCAGTTGAGGTCTGGTAGTGGCGCTGCAACAAGCGGCACATCGAAAAATCCGGGGTATTGATGGCCGCCGCCATCGCCTTAAAGTCATCACGATCCGCACGCTTCTCTTCATCCCGTTGCGGCGAAATCCTAGCCCACCACTCGCTCTCGTTGCTGTGGCCGGAGTTAAGATCCACATGTACAGTACGGAAATACTGAGCATAATAATGTTCAATCCGAACGTTGTAGTGAATATCGTCTTCCCCAGGCTGCCGCTCTGGTGTGTGCGGTTGGGCAAAGCGGATGGTCAGCAAGCCAGAGCGCTGCATTAACAACAGGGTACGCCAGTTCCAGTCGGTGTTGGATTCATTGCTGCTGGTGCCGTGGGGCGGAACCGTGTCGATCGATACCGCGATCTCCGCCACGTCGCTGGGTTTCCCTCGTTGGAACATTGCCAGCCAACGGGCAAAACCTTTCTCTCGGCCGATACGGCGCTTGCTGCTGAGGGCCTTGGCCGCATTCATTTGCTCAAAGTAGTACACTAGATGAGCACGACAAGCATGACCATCGCGGCCACCACGGCCGCACTCTTGATAATAACGGTCGAGGTTTTCAGGAATGGCGGCGTGAACCACCGAGCGCACGTCGGACTTATCGATACCCACCCCGAAGGCGGAGGTGGCCACCATCAGATCGCAACGGTTTTTGCGCCAGTCATCCATCAAACGCAAGCGCTCGCTCTTATTGGTCTTACCAGTAAACAAGCCAATGCGCTCAAAGCCTAGCTGTCGTAGATGTTCAAACCACTGGTTCGCATCTTCAACCTTGGTGGTGTAGAGGATCAACGGTCGTGGCAATTGCTTCAGTAGTTGGCTGACTCGAGTTTGATGCTGCCGTTGACTGTCGGCCTGTTCAATCACGTAGTCGATCTCGGGCCGCAGAAAACTGCCATTCACCTCGATCACCGGTTGCTTGGTTGGCAATAAGGTCTGAAGCAGATCGATCGTGGCTTGAGTCAGCGTCGCCGACATTAAAATATGTCGAATCGGTTTGGTACTGCTGTTTTGCAGAGCCTGCAACAGCGCTGGCATCAACTGAAACTCGGGACGGAACTCAGCCCCCCAATGGGCCAAGATATGGGCTTCGTCAATCACCATTGCTGCAAGTCGCTGTTGCTGGGCTAATTCGAACAGACGCACCGTTAGGCTCGAAGTAGCTGCTTCTGGCGAGGAAAATAGGACTCGCTGTTGACCCTGTATGAGGCGTTGTCTGATCCCTTCTTTGGCATCAGCAGACAGATCCGAATGCCACGCGTAATCTCCACCATGATCTTCGCCCATCTTAGCAAGGGTTGCTCGCATGCGCTCAGCTTGGTCCAAGGCCAGCGCCACCGTCGGAACGATCACCACAACCAATTGATCCTTTGGGGTGATCGCAACCTGGGCATCGATAAGTAGTGTTTTACCGCAACCTGTTGGTAGATTGACCAACAACGCCGCATCGATCGGCGCTTTAAGAACTGCCCGCACTGCCGTTGCCTGACCAGTGCCATTGTAGTGTTGATACTCTGGCGCGTTTAAGCGTCGCTGTAAGGTGGCATCGAACGGTACCTGCAACACTTTACGGCGCAATTGATGCTGAAATACTGCAGTGAGGCCCGGCTCAATCAACTCCGCTAGGCAAATCTCCATCGACGCAGGCTGTTGCTGTAAACCAAACCTAGCCAGCAACTCAAATGCAAATGGATGAAGCGCAGGCAAACTTACGCTGTCGATACCAAGAACCGTCGCGCTTGCCAAGGCATCGCGATACCCCGCCAGGATATCGCAGCCCGAAGCGTTGGCATCTATCAGGATAAGTAAACGCTGCCAAAGGGGAACATGTTGTTCCAACTGAGATTGCCCCCCATGGTGCAAGCGTCCGAATACTTCAGTCTGAAACTGGTCCCATTGGGTTTGAATCGACACTTTGCGTTACCCCTCTGATTTGCTGCATAGGATCACCGCCTGCATGCCGATGACGCGAATTGATTCACCATGGCTGAGGAGGCCCTGTTGTTCGTCGGTAATCTTGGTCGTCACGTTCGTGACCAAACGCTGCCAGTGATCTTGCGGGAAGTAGGCGGTCATTTGTTGCCACACCTCCGGGCGCAAATTCAGATCTTGGTAAGCACTGCCACTACTTTTGCTGTAGGGTTTTTCCAGCCAAACGATCAGTTGTGGATCAACCGCATTGCCATTTTGATCGACCCACACCGAGAAAAACTGTGGTGACCGCGACTCGTCTTGCTGGCGCTGCTGGTTGTAGTCTTTGTAGCGCTCAACATTACGGAAATAATCCAACCTAAAGAAAGGTTTAGGCTCTGACAATGGGATGTTAACAAAACGCAAAAAGGCGCAACTAAGGCCACGAGGATCATGCTGCATCATCTGCCAGATCTGATCCACAAAGGGTTGACCGTAGCGCAGCGGGTAGATGTTTTCCTCCCGACCGCTGATGGTGCGAGACGGCGTCATGATGTGTGTAGATGGCGGATAGCCAGCGTCACCATCAAAGCCTACGATGCATCGTTGCAGCAGCGTATCAATATCCACTGCGGTTTTGGGGCCACGACCACCGATCTCAAAGCTAAACCTCACCCCATCTTTTTCTCTTCGACTCTGAAAGTGAAGTGCTTGCTTAATCCAGTTTTGGATCGCTTTAAACTCTTCTTCCGCCTTCTCGTCCGCCGCCCGCATTTGCTGACTGAACCCAAACGCCTTGGCGACGTCTGCTTCCATCGCCAGCAACTGTTCTTGGTTTGAAACCTTAATCCGCTCTTTTTCTAGCAATCCATCACTGCCTTCCAGTTCAGTAATGGCGTGGTCAAGAACCGTGATACCTTGCTCACCATAGCGGCGCCAGAACCCATCAAAATAGCCTGCTAGAGCGTGCTGATAAGAGGCGGTGGTGCGGTTAAAAATCCGCAGACCATTGTCCAGCAACGCCATCCACGCGCGACGCAAACCATTGTGCTCCGGCACCAGCACCAAGCTTTCCACAGGCTTAACCAACGGTAGGTTGCCGCTGTAGCGGTTGAATCGCCCCAGTCGTTGCTCGATGCGACCGCAATCCAACGGCAAGCTATAGTGCACCGCCAAACGACTGCCACCATGCATATTCAAGCCATCTTCGCCGCGACGATCGCACACCAACACCCGAGTATGGCTAGGCAATGGGTCGACTGGCTCATCCGGGTTGTGACGAGTAACACTATGCCCAAGCTTTATCTGCAACTTAACCGCAATCCGATCCGCCTCTATGCTACTGTCACAGAACACCACAGCCTTGCCATCGCCATCGTCTAACCACTGTTGCAGTTCGTGCGTCAAGGCATCATCCATGCTTCGCTGCTCTTGACGGCCAACCTGATACAATTCGTTCAGTAACTCTCGCTCCGACTCTGCGAGTTGCTGGTCGTGAATGTCAAGGGAGTCTCGGGCGAGCATGGCTAAACTCATCGGGCTGGCAACTGCGGCCTCAAGCCAAGCATCGAGGCCAATTAGGTGCCAAACTGGATACTGATCTGGCGTCTCGATCGCAGAGGCGCGGTAAGACTCAAACAAGTACTCAGTGGAAACTGGGCCGACACTCCACTGGCTCTGCTTGGCTCCAGCGAGACCAGGGAACAGCAGTTCGATCCCTTTGTTGTCGCGGCGATTTCGCAACATCCGATGCTGTAAACGATAGTTCTCGCCAACGAAATCCCGCAGTGCATTGATCGCCTGCTCGCGCACTTCCCCCTCTCCGCTACTAAGCCAGTCGATATGCGGTCGTACCTGCTCAATAAGCGCTAACAACTCGGCATCGCCACTTAGGGTCTGCTCTAAGGTATCAATGGTATCGGTTAAGCTGACGTTGTCTGAGGTCGGGGTAATAGCGCTAAACAGGCCACTGAGCAGTTCACGTTGCTGCACCAATTGGCTGAACCGATCGACGCCTTGCTGGCTCAACTCGTACCCTTGTGGATTGAGGCAATGCAGCATCGCCAAAAAGTTGTTTTCGTTACCGTGCAACGGGGTACCAGAAAGCAGCAGCGCCCAGTCGGCGTCGCGGCAACAACTGGCAATGTCGTAGAACTGCGATTGTCGCTCTGGATCCCAAGCCCAGGGCGCCACTTGGTGCGCTTCGTCTATCACCACCATGGTTGGTTGGCATTCGGCGGCAAACTCGGTTAATTGCTGATGGACACATACCTGAACCTGCGAGGCGGGATCACCGGCGTCCTCAAGTTCAAGATTGATAAATGGTTCCATCTGAAAACGGGTGGACAGTTCATGTTGCCATTGACCGACCATACCTTCGGGTACAGCAATCAAAATCCGCGCATGATTGCCATATTCCAGCAAATGCTCACGGCTAATCACCGCCGCTTCGATGGTTTTACCTAACCCTACCTCGTCGGCCAACAAGTAGCGCTTGTTTCGATCAGTTAGCACCCTTCGCACCACGGCCAATTGATGGGCTTCAAGTTCGATGCCACTGCTGCTGAGTGACTTAATCGAATTTACGGCGCAACGCTGTTCAATGTAACTGCGCTGAAATTCGCGTCGCAGCGGATAGAAGAAAGGGGCGTTATTGCTGCGTGCAGCCAAAAATTCGACCGGCGACAATTCTCGCTCTTCGGCATTTAGGACGTAGATCTCTGTCAAAGGTAAATCTGCGTATTCGTCTTTCTTGAAATACACGCGATGCATATCGCCAGGAATGGCGCTGAGGTACTCACCTTGACGCCAAATCTGTGTTATCTCATCGAAGCAAAAAACTAAAGCTTTTTCACTAAGAACTGACACTTGCAAGTGTTCCAGCTTTAAGTGCTGTTCCCGCGCACGTGGCGCTGCTGGTGATTCAAAAAAGTTAACTATCGCAAGGCCGCTTTCATCAGTACCGTGGAATTTACCTACTCCAGAAAACAAATCGGAACGAACTAACTGACCGGGAATAAACTCTGGTAAATCTGTAGCCTTAACTTCCATGTGAAATGATTGAGCCTTAAAAATTATTGTCCAAGTATACCCAGACCAGAGCGGCAACGAACAGTGGCTGCTCTCTGACTTTTGCTTTACACTGGCAGACGCTCCGTTTCAGATTTGGACCAATGTCGTGACCCGAACCCACCTAATCACAACCTGCACCAACAGCAAGCAACCTGGACAGCAACGACTGTGCCTGAATGAGAGACGGCACGTGGACTCTTTAGAGTCTCTAGCGAAAGATTGGTTAAACAAAGTTAATTCTTTGTCGCAAGATGATAAGATGCCGGCACACAAACGCTACATGGGGGCTCACTGGCAGACAGCGTTGTCCTGTGGCCAACAGGAGGGAGTGGAACTTTGGGTCATGTCAGCAGGTCTGGGGCTCATCTATAGTCAACAACTAATCCCTGACTACCAAGCTACTTTTTCACTTCATTCCCCCGACACAATTCCGAATATGGGACAGAGACGGGCAGACGCGTATCAGCAGTGGTGGCACCTTCTGTGTCAAGAGAGCCGCTTTGGCTTCTTTGACTTGTTCTCAACGCACCCTGACGACAACTTCATCATCGCAGGATCCAATGACTATATTTCTGCGATTAACGATGATGTATTGAATGCCATTCACGTCCTGCCCAATCCAACTCGCCAACTCGTGATTATCACCTCCGGGACGCGACAATACCGAGATCTGGATACGTACATCCTCAGAAGCAAAGCCACTATGGCCAAAGCACTAGAAGCGAACATGCTGACCCTCAATATCAACTTGGCAAAGCGCGTGCTTCAGTGGCGGGAACAAAGCGGGTCAATACCTGTTGAAAAAATCAAACAGGAACTCCTGAGAACGATAGAAGGAACTACTGAAAATCATCAAGAGAATCGTATACGACGCACTCCAGAGTACGTCGAGCAGTATCTGAAGGAAGCACTCGCACAGAATCCGACGTTGAAGCCCACACCTGCCCTAAGACACTTCAGGGACAGTGGAAACAGTTTTGAAGAAAAGCGCTTCAAAGCGATTTTTACCAAGGTTGCCGCTGCGCGAAATTAGATGATTGAGGTGCTCTGTGGTAGCCTACAGCACTTTTTTTTCACCGCCAGTTTTACACTTCAGAAGCCCTTGGGAGAGCACCTTGTCAAAGCTGAACTATTTTTTCCCGGACAGTCAGGACTTTGTCGATCCAAGTTTCGATTTTCTAAAGGAAACTCGTAACGAGCACAGAGTGCGCCAACGCGATGATCTCTACCCTCATGAAGTCTTTAAGCGGGACTTCCCCTTCCCTTACGATGGGATGCTGGTTTCAAAGGCAGTAGTTGACGGCTTAGGAAACGGTGAAAGTAAATACACTCGTGCCCAACGTCTGCGTTTTTACCGCGCTAAAATGAAGCGATTCTTCCGTTTGCCAGAACAGATGCTTTCGATGGGTGACTGTGGTGCATTTACATATGTTCACCACGAAAATCCTCCGTATCGCATTGATGAGATTATCGATTTTTACGAAGATAGTCAGTTCGATTATGGGGTTTCTCTTGACCACATTGTATTTGGCTATGACACACCCAAAAAGATAATCACTGGTGCTGACCTCGACGAATGCTGTCGCCGTCAGCAACTAACGTTAGAGCTTGCAGAAAAATTCTTAATAGCTTCTAAAGACGCGCATTTTCAACCTTTTGGCGTAGCCCACGGTTGGAATAAGGAAACCTATGCCGAGTCAGTACAGGCACTGCTCAAGATGGGTTACAAACGCATTACCATGGGGGGTATGGTTCCGTTAAAAACCCCTCAGATATTAGAAACGCTTGCGGAGATAAAACCCCACCTAAAAACGGATACTCAAGTCCACCTTTTGGGGATCGCCCGCCCTGAGAGTTTTAACGACTTTATTCGGCTTGGCGTCACCAGTATCGACTCAACCACGCCATTGGCACAGGCGTTCAAGGACAAAAAGAACAACTACCACGTGGTTGATGGTGACGCTTATGTCGCCATCCGCGTCCCGCAATCTGACGGGAATTTAACCCTGAGTCGCAAGATCAAATCCGGTGAAGTCGATCAGGACAGAGCTCGCATTCTTGAGCGCCTGACGTTAAAGGCACTGCGAGCCTACGACAACCGCGAGATTGAGCTTGAAAGTACATTAAACGTACTCATGGAGTACGAAACTCTACATGCAGGCGAAGACAAAGCGGGTAAGATCCGTGCTAGTTATATGCGCACCTTGAGTGATCGCCCTTGGGAAAAGTGCGATTGCGAAGTCTGCCAGAGCATTGGCATTAACGTGATCATCTTCCGCGGTGCCGAACGTAATCGCCGCCGTGGTTTTCACAATATCCAGGTGCTTTACAAGAAATTGCAACACACCCTCACCCTGTAACACGGTGAGGCAATATAGGTTTATTCATGTCAGAAATCCGAGTTCCGGCTTTGCGTATTAAGCAAGGCCCAAAACGTCAACTTTTCAGTTTGGCGATTGAAGGTAAGCAGATCACCGAGATTGCATCAATCTCGCGAATCAAGCGCGGTAATGAAAACCTCATTGGCTATCAACGCCCAGAGGTACAAAACCATATCCGTGAGATCCAGCGATACATCGAAAGCGACAACCCAATGATCCCTAATCCAGTGATCATTGCTTTTGACCATCGCGTTCGATTCGAACCGTTCGGTGATGCTGAAGACAGCATCGGTCATCTTGTGATTCCCTGCGACGACGCGGAAGATTTTGTAAAGCCAGGCTTTATCGTTGATGGTCAACAGCGCACAGCTGCGCTTCGCGAAGCAGAGATCAACTCATTTGTAATGCCTGTTTCTGCCTTCATTGCAAACAATGATGCTGAACAACGCGAGCAGTTCATGCTTGTCAACTCAACTAAACCACTGCCCAAAACGCTTCTACATGAATTAGCGCCACACACTGAAGGTCGCCTTCCGTCCGACCTGCAAGCTCGCAAGTTTCCATCATTATTGACCCAACGATTGAACTTTGGTGAAGGCCCACTGAACGGTAAGATCAAGACAGCAACCAATCCTAGCGGTGTTATTGCAGACAACTCAATCATTAAGATGATTGACAGCAGTTTGCGTGAGGGTGCGCTTCATCACTTCCGCGATGCACAAACAGGCATGGGCGACGAAACTAAGATGGTGACATTGCTCAACAACTTTTGGGGTGCAGTAAAGCAAGTATTCAAAGATGAGTGGGAACTGCCTCCACGTCGCTCCCGCTTGCTCCACGGCGTTGGTGTTATAGCTCTAGGCTCTTTAATGGATGAGATCTATGAAACCCATAAAGGCTACACCGATGGTTGGGACGATATCCCAACCATCGAGCTGTTCGCAGACGAGTTACGAGCTATCTACCCGCTGTGCTGCTGGAGTCGGGGCACCTGGAACTTTGGGTTAGATCTTGATGGTATGAAGATCGAGCGTAAGTGGAACGACCTACAAAATCTATCTAAAGATATTGCTTTGGTAACTGATTACTTGGTGAATGCTTACAGAAAAGCTTGATCGGCACCAACAATTAAGGCGTGAAGATGAAGTCTTTCGCCTTAATTATTCAAAATGGAATGCCACTCAACAAGCTCATAACACAAATGGGTCTTCAGTACTTGGCGCTGTTGCCTAAACATACATTGTGCTTCGTCTTGGCGTAATTTCTTTAGTTGATTCCATCAATAGTGGATGCAGATGCTCACGGGCGGCCTGAAAGAGGGATTCAACCGTTGGTATGAGCACAGTTCATTTTACAATCTGCTTTTGTTCAACAAAACCACAGCACTTTCCCAAGCAGCCTGACCGCTACTTTTCACTGCGGTTAAAATGCAGGAGTTATCGCAAAAAACTGAATGCCACTCAAGAATATTGATTGTTGGCTGTTTTTCTTTTGTTTCGTATTTTTTCTTGCTATTGATTAGAACGTAGTTGTACCTTGACTTTATTGAGTTATAGCAACACTCGACGAATATGATTCGGAGGAATTTTGAAAGAAGTTTATTCGGAAGAATTAAAAGCACGACTAGAGTATTTTTTTATAACGGCTACTGATTCTGATGGCTATAGATTTAAAGACAGTCATATTAGGAGAAAGCTTGAATTTTTTTCTCAGGCTAAAGATGAGTGGAATAATTCTTTATTGCACATAATATGCAATAATCCGGAAGAGGGGATAGATATAGATTTGCTTGGTCAAGTACTTGTCTCAGGATGTAACCCTAATTCACAAAATAATGAAAAGAATACCCCAATTCATGAAATTTGTAATGGACCATATGGTGCTTATGGCCCAGGTGTGGTTGATGCAATTTTGATGTTAGTAAAACATGGAGCTTGCATCGAACTGAGAAACTCAAGTGGCGAAAGTCCTTTGATTTGTGCAACTTCTTACCAGCGTGAAAATTATGATGAGGATGGAGAACTGATTGCCGATAAGATCGTATCTCAGTTGTTAGAACTCGGAGTTGGTGTTAATGCATGTGATGATAAGGGTATTACACCATTGCATATTGCATGTGCTCACAATGATGATAAATTGGTAGAGCAACTATTATCACGAGGTGCATCCCCTTATTCAAAAGCATTAGCCGAGGACGCTTGCTCTATTCCTGTTGATGCTCATTATCATAAAGTGGTTCCACCTGGCGCTTCCCCATTAGATATAGTTTCCTGCGTCAAAGTTAAATCTATTTTCAGAAAACACTTCCCTACATTGTTTTTGTGGGATTAACCATAAACATGTTTTCCAAAATTTTCATATGGACCATTTTCACAAGTTCAGTTGTCATAAGGCTAATCCATACAATTTAATACTGCAACTTGCCATTTCTTAAAATAAATAAACCAAATGACATGGCAGTCCTCCCAATTTAATTTGGCTTTGAATTTGGTAAACCACAGCGACGGTTTATGGCCATAGCCCCGTTGGTTACCACTGGGCAGTTCGGGAAATAGTCGCTGATGCCCTGCCGCCCGTTGCTGCTCAACAAACCGCAAGAACCCTTCAGCAATCAATGACTGCGCTATCGGTATCACCCGTTCGCTGGTGGCGTTCTTAACTCGCTGGTCTGGATGGCTGGCACGAATCAATATGCACGGCAGCCCTTGGATAACCTTAAAGTCGTCCAGATAAAGCTGTGACAGCTCGCCAAGCCTTGCGCCGGTGTATGCTGCCATGAACGGCAACCATCGTTTAAAGGCGTCTTTACTGGCGCTATAGTCGCGTTTGGCTCGATGCAGCATCTCTCGTACTTTGCCGTCTGACACCGCTTTACGTTGATTCTTGGCCGGTGTGTTATTGCGGATGGTCATGCCCGCTAAAGGATTGCCGTTGCCGAAGTAAGGCATCGCCCATTTGAACAGCGTCCCTACCCTGCCAAGGCGCTTATTGATGGTCGAAATAGACAATCGCCCCTCATCCAACAGTCGCTGCTTGTATTTCATGGCCAACTTGGCATCAAAGCGGCGGATTCGGACGTCGCCGACAATCTTGATGAACTCTTTGAAGACCAACTCATTGTGGGACTGCTCATGCTCACCCCACGCGTTCGCTCGCAGCTTTTCGGCGGTGAACTGGGCAACGGCTTCCGACAACTTCGGCGAGTCGTCTGTGGGGGCTTTAACGGGCTTGGTTGCTGGTGTGGTGGGCGTTGGCACGCTTGACTGCGGCGCATCATCAGCGCCACGAATTGGGCTGCTAACAGCCTCAGGCTCACGACCATGAACAATGTCAGCCAGTTCATCCAGCACTCGCCAAGAGCGCCTTATCGCTTCTTTGCGGCAATGGGTTCGGAGTGACCGTTTCACTTCACGGCAGCCACGCTCGGCTTGCTGCGCTTTGGGCACGACTAACCGTGCATACCAAACCTCGTGACGGGACTGAAACAGATAGGGAATTGAACCGGCAGAACGCGGCGAATAGGTACGCAAAATGTCTCACCGAGTGTCTCACTTCGGAAAGATACGATTAAGGTATTAATTTTTGTTGCTTAAGGCATAAGTCTGCATAAGCCACAACGACAGTTCAAGCTGTTAGCGAAACCTTTAAAGCAAAACATTGCATAAAAATAAAGCAAAAGGCTGCATAGAATGGCATTCTCACGCTGTAGGTGGCTCGTAAACTTACAACATTGACGCACAGCAGATAGCATCAAACTCAGCTCAAATTAATGTTTGAATATGGTTAAAAATGGGAAGGCCACATCACAATGCATTAACACAGTGTACTGACTTCGAGCTAATGCACTATTCGGGTCTAGCTTATTGATAGTATTAATTTAAAATGTTGTGATGCGCAGTTCGACTGCACCAAATAACTTTCTGCCTAAAATGGCATAACAAGAGATCCGTCAATGTTAGATTCACTTATTGAGGCTTATGTCCATTCTAAGAGCAACCCGTACAGCATTGAGTGCGTGTTAGTCTCTGATGCTGTTTATGCTGGGGACGGGAGCCAACACAGAGAGGAAGCTGGGCATATTGGAAGCATCCACGACGGTTACTTCAACACTAAGCACTACACTTCCCAAGTTGGCAGGTTTATGTTTATGAACGATAGGGTTGTAAGTGTCGGAGATAAGCTGACTATCGTTGAGGATGGTTTTGGCTCAATTACTTGGGACAAGTCAACAAATACGATTACAGCAGAGCACTTTGGAACTTCTATCGATCGTAAAATGACTTACGCCTGTAGCAAGAAATAAGTGTGGTCTTATTATTTATCTTAGCCCTGCCAATTGATGGAGCTTTTTAGTTGAGATCAGAGAATGAAAATTGAATATCCCCAGTATACTAGACATATCCAAGCTATCCTTTGAGCATTGGAAGAACAATCAAGAATTGTTGGCATGGTGAATGACTTAACAGCAATATGTGACCAACTAAAACAACGCCTTCGCGATAGCCAACAAACCTAACTTCAGCTTACGGATGCGATTGTTGAGGTCGACACGGTGAAAGGTTCTGGCACACATTAATGGCAGCTTAAACGCTGCTTTTTTCCCTTTATTGTTTGAATAGAAATCATGGCTTTAGAACAAGTTATCTATGACCTAGAAGAGGTTAGAGAGCTCTCTGATGAAGAGCTTTATCAACGCCTTTACGATAGTTGGGGCTTTGAAAATCATAAAATTGATGTCTGGTGTGGTTTGCGCTGGAGCGCTTGGCTGCGGCACATCATCAGTGCCACGGACAGGGCTGCTAACAGCCTCAGGCTCACGGCCATGAACAATGTCAGCCAATTCATCCAGCACTCGCCAAGAGCGCCTTATCGCCTCTTTGCGGCAATGGGTTCGAAGTGACCGTTTCACTTCTCGGCAGCCACGCTCGGCTTGCTGCGCTTTGGGCACGACTAACCGGGCATACCAAACCCCATGACGGGACTGAAACAGATAGGGAATTGAACCGGCAGAATGCGGCGAGTAGGTACGCAAAATGTCTCACCGAGTGTCTCACTTCGGAAAGATACGATTAAGGTATTAATTTTGTTGCTTCAAGCATAAGTTTGCATAAACCCTAACGATAGCTCAGTCTGTTAGCGAAACTTCCGAGGCAAAACATTGCATAAAAATAAAGCAAAAGGCTGCATAGAGTGACATCTCACTCTGCAATTAGCTAGTAAACTTACAACACAACGTAAGGCAAAAAGCACCGAGCTCAGCTCAACGTTTAAGTGCGGTTAAAATGGGAGGGCTACCCTATCTTTAGCCCAATTTTTGAGTTGCAACTTTGTCGTCATGACTACCTCTTTGGCATAACGTAGATTTGGAATAAGTTTGAGCCGAGCCTTTTGGTTCGAGTACCAGCCACTTTTTTTAAACCAATTACTAGGGGCTGTTGATCTTTGCTGTACACATATTGCTCAACAGTGCATTGGCAGCCACATTAGCATAAATGCCAGCGACAGCATGCTGGCATAGTTCCTTTCTAACTAGTCATATCGTGTTGAAATTGCTCGAAAATGCTTAATTCTTGCAAACGCATTTTCGACTAAATGTCGATGCTTGTATAAGCACCAGTCCATGCTGTCTTTGTTTAGATCTTGGCCGTAGTTGCGTTTGGCTATCACTGATGTCCCGCCTTGCTCCTCGATAAAGGTACGGAAAGATTCGCTGTCATAGCCCTTATCAGCGATAACAGTATTTACTTCAGGTAACTGCGCAACCAAGCTATTTGCATGAACAATGTCGTGCCGCTGCCCTTCTGACAAATCAAAGCAAATGGGTAATCCGCCACTGTCTACAGCCAAATGTATCTTTGTGCTGTTTCCACCACGACTCTTGCCTATCTGTTCTGAACTCTTTGTCGCAGCTCCAGTGCTGTGCTGATGGGCTCTAACGATGGAGCCGTCTAAGAACACCCAATCAAAGTCAGAAAATTCAGATAACCTATTGAAAAGAATCCTTAAAATTCCCTTTTTTGACCACAGGTTAAATCGTCGATAAACAGCACTCCAATCACCGAATTCAATGGGTAGATCGCGCCATGGTAGCCCAGTCCTCATTCGGTAAAGGATCCCTTCAAAGGTCATACGGTGCTCAGGTTTATCGTAAACCCGACCAGTGCTTTTCATCGTATTAAATAGCAGTTTCCAGCGTGCGTCGGTTAACATTGTTCTAGGCATGGTATTGGGTTCCTTTTTTACTTTTGGCGAAGCAAATTGTAACCCTTTACCATGCTGCTCAAAAATCAGTCACAAAAGATCAACACGCCCTACCGACTTTAAAATCAAATACGCTCAATATTTTAATATCTGGCATAATAGTTCAACAACGCATTCTGGGCTGATCCCACATGAGTTCCTCTGGTTCATAAAGTTTTCCATGACGTTTAATTAATTCCATTTCAACATCTTTCTGCTTGAGGTTGTACCCACGTGAATTATGAAAACGGCATCTCTTCAAACTCTTCACTTTATATAGAGGGGTTAAATCATTAGTTTCGACCTTAGTACCATTGCCAAATGCCAAATAAGCTAACTGTTTTAGTTTTTTTATAAAATCAAGAGAAGAAATTACCCCACCACCAGTGAGCATGAGGTAAGAGAGGTGAGTGATAGCACCTATTGCCTCAAAATTACCTATACGTTTACAGCAGTCGATTTCCAACGACTTCAATTGGTGTAGTCGTGTAAATGCTGAGATATCAAGCAATTTTGGAAGAGAGTACAGATAAATCCCCTTCAGATTTGCAAATCTATCAATACCATCCATCGAGTTAAAAGCACAACGTATGAACTCGACATATTTTAAATTATTCAGGCAAGGAAACTCAGAAATATCTGCACCTTTGTGGCCTTCTATAATCAAAACTTCTAAATGTTCAAGGTAGAAGGAACCTTCGTTATAACACTTACTCCATATTAGTTTGACAAACTCAAGCTGGGGAAATTTGTAAAAATCTACCGCGTGCTTAAATGGCACCCTGAGTTCTAGCCTTTTTAGTCCTTTCAACTGATAAAGGGAATCCCAATCTATATCGTCACTACTTATAATCAACCCTTCAAGGCTTAGACCTCGTAAAACGCTTAAATCAGGCCATGACCCAGTCTTTAAATGCAAGACTCTATAGGTTCCCTTTTTTATTTCTTCGCATGCCTCAGATTCAAGCCCTCCCCTTAAGGTAAGCCTTGAACCCTCTTGGGAGTAGTGAATCATTTCCATTATTAATTTATTCCTTTCGTCCATTAGCGCAGTGTGAAGTTGTCAACTAAACAAATGGAAGAGTGTGTATGTTAATTCCATTTGTTTTTATTAATTGATATGCCTGCTCTACTAAAGGACGGTACTGTTTGATATCGAAAGGATGTCCATCAAAAACGTCTTCAAGATCTAATTCCTCTATTGAAAATCCCATTGCCAAATTGATTTTAGCTTCAATGTATAAAGATTGAATCAAAGAAAACGCATCATAATTGTTTTCGATCTCAAGCGCGGCCTCTGCATAAGATTGCAAAAACAAGTAAGCCATGCTGACCCATTCATTAACTTCATCTTCATCAAAGATGACCTTTTTCTATTGTTGATTGAAATTCCCCTTCAAATACGAATCCTAAGTTTTTTTCGACATATTCTATCTTTGATTTGTTCATTAGCGCCCCCAATAAACTTCGCTCGACTCTTCTTCACATAGTGCATTAAGTTATTCTGTTTTTTGAGATGGCAGAATTTATCGACTAAACCCGATGCCGCTTCGATGTGTTTATAAAGCAATTCTCTTCCAGCCCAATTTTTCTTGCTTGTCCAATTTTTAGTTCTTTGTCATTTTTCAACATGACATGAAGAAGCCTATAGAGCATCTTATACGTACTAGCTGGTGGTTTGCTTTGGAGCACATCGGTATTTTTAATGATCAATCACCAATCAATATATCCTTGAGTTTCTGTCCCTCTTCAGATTCTTTAAAAACTACGGTAAAACTCTCATAGAATTTACGATCTGAATCGATATTTTTAAGCCAAGGGTCACCATCATTGACAATGTTTATCAATAACTCATTAAACATCGCTTCGATATCTTTGGGCGTTTCAACTTTGCGAGGATCGTTGCCGATTTCGACGCCATAGTATTTTTTTAAGCAAGTACTCGAATATGTAGGCCAGCCATTATTAAACCCTTTGGGAAATTGAGACATATCGCAATGCTCTATAAGTGATTTTTTAAAGCATGTGATTGGCACATTAACATAGCATTTACTTCGACTGAGTTGCAGACCAATGTAATCAATAAAGTTCCCCCGCTCTCTATAAATCCAAAATTGTTTAGGGCCTAGCTTAAAGCCTAGCGTTTCTATTTTTTCAATAAACCCTACATTTTTTGCAATAACTGAAAGCTCTTTATAATTAGTCATTTTTATCTCCTCTTTACAAAAACATCAATGATAGGCGCATCGAAGTGACTTCTCCGATACCCTGGCACTTTTCGTTTTGAGGTTCCTGCTCGTCCAGTTTTAAGATCAAAGCCCAATATTACCTTATCTGTACGCAAGTCTACTACGGTAACGTCCAGCCCCATCGCTCCCTTTGAACGATTCTTCCCTTGATTTAGCGTTCTTTGACCATTTTCGAATCTGAAAACCTCTGCTTCTATTTGCGCATTGAATTTTCTCAAGTACCGATTGATGGAATCAACATCGTCTTCGATGAGCTTTTCTAGGTTCTTATGTGCAGACGACCCGAAAGACTGCGCAGATTGCCCTGAGTCGACAACTTTTCCAACGGCATCCACCATTCGCTGCACAACAAACTCACCGATAATACCGAAAGCTTGCTCTGTTATTTGGCCCTTAGTGAAATCTTTCTTAACTTCTCCCCAAAGTGCTCTTGAAAATGTTCGCTGGAAAGATGGAGTTGCAACACTTGCCATTCTTGCTCGAATATTACTCGCAGAACCAATACTAGCTAGGCTAAAGTTTCCAGTAGGATCTACATAGAATACTGGATCAGCATTGGCATAAAGGTACTTATGCAGTGTAATCGGCTGACCGCCAATGCCTCTCCATTCATCCATCTGCCCAAAACGCCCAATCTCAGCGTCATACGTCCTAGCTCGCAGATAGTACTGCCCCAACTCACTATCAAACTGTCCCCCAGTAAAGCGATATGGGTTCTCTGTTGTCCCTTGTTGCTCCAGCAGATTACCAAAAGCGTCGTATTTATACGTATCGCTTACCACGCCTGTGGTATCGCTTATTGCGCGTACACTACCCAATCCGTCGTACAGGAAGTCAGCACGTTGCCCTGCTTGGTGTTGACTGAGCAGATCATGGGCGTGTACATACTCAGAGGTCACGCCATTGTTATCGCCAGTCTCAGCCACTACCTGGGCATAATCACGGTTGCTGTCGATAACGAACTGTTTGATTACGCCGTCTTTACCCTGTGCAATGCGGATCCCATCAGGGTTGTACAGGTATGTATGGCTGCTGCCGTCCTTGTCGAAGCCACTCAGTTTATTGATGGCGTTGTAGCTGTAGCTGACAACGTCTGCACCGTCGTCCCTGGATAGGATGTTGCCGTTTTCGTCATAGCTGTAACTGACGCTGCCCTGCTGTAGCAGACGATCATTGTCGTCATAACTGAAGCTGGCCAGCACGCCATTGATGTCACTCTGGATCCGGTTACCTACTTTATCGTACTGGTAGCTGGCAGTATGACCGCCGGTAAACAGATCGGTGATCTGTTCAGCTGTCAGGCGATACAAAAGGTCATAGGTGTACTGGCTGTGGCGACCGTCGTGCTCAAGGATCTCCGTCCGGCGACCGGTTGAATCCAGGGTGTAGGAGATCCGGTTGACTACCGTATCTGTGGTGCCCTGGTAGTCGCCCATTCGCCATAAACGATTTAGAACGTCGTATTCGTATCGGGTGAACAAACCACTATCACGCGTCACCTGTTGCAGGTTGCCGACCGCGTCATACTGGTATGCCGTGATCGCACCGGTCTGGTCGGTGTGATCGTTCAGGCGGTTCAGTGCATCAAAACTCTGGGCTTCGATCCGCTCACTACCATCACTATAGGTAACCTTCAACTGCTGTCGATTACCCTCGGCATCATAGCTGTACTCCAGTATCGTGCCGTCCGGCTGCGCTTCGCGGATCAATCGGCCGGCAAAGTCGTACTCATAGTTCCAGGTACCGTTCTCGGTTGTGGCCTGGGTACGGTTGCCGTTAGCGTCGTATTGATAGCTGGCCTGGGTACCGTCGGCATAGTCAGTCAGTATCAGTCGGCCATTGTCGTCATAACTGTGCAGGGTAAGTGCACCGTTGAAGTCGGTATGGCTGATCAGGCCGCCGCTGTCGTCATAGGCAAAGGTCTCGCGCTGCCCCAGCGGCAGTACACGTGCAACCTCTCTTCCGTTACTGTCGTATTCCCAGTGGGTCACTCTACCAAGGGCATCTGTCTGGGTGAGTTTGTTACCTTGTTCGTCATAACCATAAGATGTCTCACCACCTAGTGCATCAGTCACTTTAATCAACGAGCCTAACGCATCGTATTGATAGCTAGTGACAATACCTGCTTGATCGGTGCGGCTAATGGTGCGCCCCATTGCATCGTGACTTTCGCCAATGCTAGAACCATCTGCATATTCGGTACGAACTCTACGATCCAACGCATCGTAGATATAACGAGTCGTGCGCCCTAACGCATCGCTATCTGAGACGAGATTGCCATTTTCGTCATACTGGTAGCTGTGCTCATTACCTAACGCATCAATCACCTTAGTGCGTCTACCAGCAGCGTCATATTGATACTCAGTAATGGCGCCATTACGATTGGTGACTGACGATATGCGACCAGCCTCATCGTAATGAGTCGATTCAGTTGAACCATCCTCATAGGTGGTTTGTACTAGCCGATTAAGAGCGTCATACTGATAGTAAGTTTTATGCCCAGCACGATCTGTCTCGGTTAGTTTGTTGTTTTCTGCATCAAAGGTACGACTTAATTTTGTACCGTCAGGGTAACGAGTTTCCAACAAATTACCGTAAAGGTCGTAAACCATTTCGGTACGCAAGCCATCGGTACCTATTTGAGCCACTTCACGACCTAAAGCGTCATACTCCGTACGCAAGGCTCGTCCATCTGGGAGAATAGTCGCCACCAACTGATTACGGGCATCGTACTGGTAGGTTGTTGTGTCCTCTGAATTACTGCCATCAGGCAACTTACGAGTGCGAGTTTCACTCAATAGGTTGTTGTTAGCGTCGTAGCTATAGCGGGTTTGATGGCCAAGCGCGTCAGTTTCAGTGAGCTTATTCCCTTCGTTATCGTAGGTATAGTTGGTCTCGTTACCAAGCATATCAACGGTTTTGGTAACTAAGCCTGCGGCATTAATATGATTACCAGCCTGCTTACCTGTGGGATCTTGCACCAGGTAGAGGTTACCGACACTGTCATAGCTGTTGGTGTAGCTATTACCCAGAGGATCTGTGATGGTGGTTTCCTGGCCACGAGTGTTGTAACTGTAGCGCGTGACGTTCCCCAGTGGGTCCGTCTCGGTCAGTACATCGTTAGCTGCACTGAAGGTTCGAGTAGTGGTTTCACCCAACGCGTTGGTTTCTGTCAGTTGATTACCACGATCATCAAAGGTGTAGTTCGTCACTTCACCAAGCGGATTCACCATCGAAGTAACATTGCCGCGATCGTCATAGTAGTAGAGGCTGGTATTACCCAAACGATCGGTGACCACCGATTGCTGGCCTATCAGGTCATGATCGAACTCAGTACGGTTACCCTGGTTATCTTCCTGAGCAGTCAAGCGGCCAGCATCATCATAGATATTACGGACGATGGTGCGCCCCAGTGGATCTACGATATCCAATAAGCCGTGTGAAAGGTTGTAGGTGTAACTGGTCTGGTGGCCTAACTGATCGTCGCTGGCGACCAAATCATTGTCGTCGGAATAGTGATAATGGCGCTTATGCCCCATGGGATCGGTGATCGTCTGGATCTTACCTTCGCTGTCGCGCTCAAAGATAACCGCCTTACCGGATGAGTGGAAAATACCATCATTGGTATACACCAATTCTGCGCCATTAGGTTCTACGACTTTTTCAATGCCATAAGATTGGTCAAGGTAATAGACGTAGCCTGTGCGGGTAGTAAGCTTGTAACGCTGCGGATTGATTGGCGCAGCAAAGAAACCCTTCTCTACTAACTGAGAATCAACTAAGCGGGCAAACCTGTCGTCTAGCGGCTCTAGCGTTGATTGAGTGTCTCCTTTCGCTTCAAATTTTAACTCCACATCCAAGGCCGGCGAGGCAAGATTACAGTGTGGCGACGCGTAACCTTCAAAGCGTTCAACTTCGCCATCAGGCAGGGTTACAGTAACCACTGGTGCACCTTGTGGCTCGATGCAGTAGTTCGGGATCAAGCCTAAAGGACCAGAAGGATAAGCGTTCATCGCCCAGAACTTACCTGGAGTGCGCGACTCTTCGATTTTCACATCCTGATAATCAATACTCCAACCATAACCGAAGTCCAGTGCTTCATGGCGACGGCGGCTGTCGTATGTCCGATTTACTTGAATTGGCAGGCCTGCCATTGGGATCTCAAGATCCGTCAAAGTAATAGAAAAGTTACCTACTTTGAGATCGCCTTCTACAGCAAGGGTAATGCCATCTTGTGATTGGGCCCCGTTAATATCAGTCGCTTGCAAAACAAGATCGTACTGGCCATTTACCAGCAGACTTGGATCCAGTACTGAAATTGCTTGATTGTTGGCAACCGCATCGCCACGAGCCAACTCTTGCCATTGTTGATTGCCAACGGAGGAAAGATAAAGAACCCAACCTGCTAAGTTATCGTCAGCTATGCTCGCGATTACGTCAGAACTGTTCCACAGCACGTCATCCGAAGCCGGAGATAGCAACTGCACCACAGGCGCTTGAGTATCGTTAGCATCTGCAACATTAACCACAGCAGTAGCTTCCTCAGTTACCAGATCATCACTCGCTTGGGCCTCAATCAAATATTGACCAGGCGCACTTGCAACCCACTGAGCCTGCCCATAACGATCCAGCGCCAATGGTTGGCCATCAATAGTCAGTGACGAACTAACATTGCCGGTCCCGCCACTCATTTCAAGGGTCAGAGTGAGCTCTTCCCCCTCGTTTAAATAATCCCCGGATTGCCAAATCGTTAATTGCAATGGAAGAGGTTCGTCAGTTACGAAGACAGAGAAGCGCTGCAGTGTTTTTCCCTTGCCATCGTCTGCGAACAACTCAAAACTATGGTTGCCGTTCTGATCTGCTTGAGGGGTCCAACTCAATACTCCAGTTGTTGGGTCAATGCCGGCACCAATAGGCCCTTGTAGCAGGCCAAATGCTAGTGCATCGCCATCTGGGTCTTCTGCGATTACGTCGTATCTGTACTCAGCCTCAACCACAGCTTGATGACGAGGAATGCTAGAAATATTTGGCAGCTGATTACTTAAATCCGCCGCAATCACAGGCAGCGTGAAGCTTTGGGTAGCAATGTTGGCGCCGTCGGACACCGTAACAACAACCGAGTGCTCACCAATATCGCCTTCTTGCGGATTCCAGATCAGTAAACCAGAGGCATCTATAGCCATGCCGCTAGGCGCGGTACTTAGCCCGTAGGTCAGCGGTAGCGCTTCTGGATCAACCGCAATTACTTTATACAAATAGACCGCGTCAACCATCGCTGGTGCAGTTGGCAAAGAACGGATCTGTGGCGCTTCATTTTGTTCTGAAGGTAGATTCACAAATACGATAAAGGTTTGAATTACCTGGGCTCCGCGAGCATCTGTAACCTTTACTTGGACATTGTGGCTTTGGCCAGCCTGCACTTCGCTTGGCATCCAATTCACAACGCCATCAGTGGAGAGTTGCATGCCATTGGGCTTAATGAGCAATTCATATGACAGCGCATCGCCATCAGGATCTTTAGCCTCAATCTGATAGTGGTAGTTATTCCCTAGGTTCACCACCGATAGTGGCACTGAATGAATCTGTGGTACCTGATTAGCCGTCTCGTTGACCGGCAGAGTCAGTGTTTGACTGGCAAAGCCGCCGCGGCCGTCGCTGACATTAATGTCAAAAACGAGAGAGGTACCAATTTGATCGAAAGACGGTACCCAAGTAAATAGCCCAGAATTGTCTATGGCCATTTCAGGGAGTGCACGCTCGAGCGAGTAAGTTAGCGGGTCGGAATCAGCATCAACAGCAACCAACTGATACTCAAATGTCTGGCCTGCATACACATATCCTGACGGCTGACTTCGGATTTCTGGCGCGGTATTTCCAAGATCCGGATCGATGACTTCCAATGTGAACTCTTGTTGTGTGCTAGCCCCTCGAGCATCGATAGCGGTTAACGTGACATTGTAAATGCCTACATCCGCCTCTGTGGTGTCCCAAAGAATCAATCCGGAATCAGCATCAAACACCAGCCCTTGCGGGCCAGCAGCAACAATAAAGTAAACTTCATCTCCATCAGTGTCGGTGGCCATTGGTAAATATTGGTACTGATTTTCCGCCTCGACTGCCAGACCAGGCTCGGATGTAAACACCGGCGCATAGTTATCTGGCTCAACGACGGTCAAAACCACATCCTGCGTGGCGACTTCGCCAGCCAGATCGGTCGCCGTCACGGTAAACAGGTAGATACCGATCTGATCAGCGGAAACGGTTACCAAACCTGTAAACGGATCGATCTCGACACTCGCAGGTTGATCTTGCAACGCGTAGGCGAAGGCATCACCGATGTCCGGATCCGATACCTGAATCTGGAACTGCGCTGGCTGGCCAAATACTGCTTCCCATGTTGATGCACTGGTAACACTGGGGGCGTCATTCAGGTTTTCAATTTGAACACTGAAACGCTGCTGGTCGCTTAAACCTGCGGGGTCGTAAACTCCAAGCTCAACTAGCTTAGCTTTGGCCGAATTGTTGTTATCCAGACATTCTTCATCTTGAACATTAAGTACCGCACGCAATGTGTCTGACAATACCTCAGGATTGGCAACATCAAAGGTTAACCGGACCGAATCACCTGCCGATAATGCTGGCACACTAAGGTCACCCAATTGAGTTTCGCCATTCCAGTAATGACCGTGGTAAAGCGAGATAACAGTTGATTTGCGCGTTGGTGCTAATCCTCGGTTCAGTACATCGACAATAATTTTTGTTCCATTGTCACCTAGGGAAAGATGACTAACCACCAAATCTGGTTGCGCGAGAGCTTCACTGTCGATGAAGGTGTTAAGGCGGAAGGTATTGTGGGTCAACCAACTGTGTGCTGGCTCTGAAGGCACAGAGCCATCGTCATTGATATTGCCAACGGAATACGCATGTTGATTCCAGATCCCACGAGTTGGAGCCCAGCGATCCTGCTGTTCTTCAAAGACACGGATGCCGGCAAAGCCGCTAGATCCATTACCTGCCACCACGACCATCTCAGCGTGACCATCGTTGTCGACATCTACAATGATTGGAAGCTCGTAGGTAGTTCCTGATGGATTGGCGATCTCGTAAATAACGTCGCCTGTAGGACCATCAAATATCCGAAGTTTTGTTTCATCCGCATAGGCAACTTCAGCGCGCCCATCACCGTTGAAGTCGAATACAGATGATCCGGTTTTGTGGGAGGAATAATCCTGATTCGCACGCTTCCAAAGCAAGGAACCATCTGCATTGAACGTATTGTAATAACTGCGTCCAGCAACCCCAATCTCTGGCTTACCGTCACCATCTATATCAGCGATCGTAGGTGCGCCCCCATCGCCGCCGCCAGGTAGCGTTACCCTCCAGATCTGTGTACCATCATGTTCGATGAGAGTTACATGGCCGTCACCTGTCAGGACTATTTCAGCGAAGTCATCATTATCGAAGTTTCCAACAGCGGCGAGTCGTTCCCCTTTGGAAAATCGTTTGATGCCATCATAGCTGTACACAGTTCCGCCAGCGATGACCTCCTTTGAACCATCCAAATCAATATCGGCAGCAAATGTGATAGGACCGTATCCGCTGGGACCTGTGCTGTTAGAACCTTGCCAAATAACATGACCGTTAGCGTCGAAGACTACGCCTCCAACCATTATTTCAGGTGTTCCATCGCCCTCTAGGTCATGAATCGCAGCCCCGCCACGGTTAACGATAGAGGGAATAGAAGTTTCCCATTTAACCGTCCCATCATGCTCGAAAGCCAGTAGACCGCCGCCATCTTTTGGCGCAATGATCTCGAAGAATCCATCATGATCGATATCAGCCGCAGCAAGAGAACCAAGCGCGAAAGTGTGCGCAGAAAGGTCAGATGTCCAAATGGGCGAACCATCTTTTGCACTGATAGCTCTTAACAGGCTGCTATAGTCATTGCTATGGCTGTGGAAGATGATCGCCCTTTCATCGCCATCATCGATCTCACTATTTCCATTGGTATCGAACAGCGGTACGACAATAGCCGCGTGAATGACTTTCTTGTCATGGGATTCTGGCTCTGAGCCGTTCCATTCCCACTTAACAATCGGCTGCAATGACGCATCCAATGACTCTGGTTCGGCTAAGCACTGCGTATGAGTGCTTAGTAATGAACCTGTAAAGTCGCTTGTAGGAGACCAAGTTAATAGGCCAGTCGTACCATCAACGTCAGCGCTAGCAATCGATTGCTCAAGGATAAAACCCAGCTCATCACCAGGGTTTTGATCCCGAGCTTGCGAGGCATATTGATAAACCTCTCCTTCGGCAACCATAGTCGGTGCCTCGGTCACAAATTCAGGGGCATGATTTTGTTCGACAACTAACGTAAAGGTCTGAGTGACCTGCGCGCCTCGCAAATCCTCTACTAATACGGTTATCTGATACTCACCAGGAGGAAGCAGGGTTGGATCGGATGACATACGACCTGTGCGTGGGTCAATGTACAAACCTTCTGGCCCGTTCGCGATAGAAAAAATTGCGGCATCACCAATATCTTGATCCTCGACCGTTACCTGATAATCATAAACTTGACCTGCTTGATGGGTAACAGTCGCTTCGCTTGTAATAACAGGTGCTTTGTTATTGTCATGCACATTCAGTAAATAAACCTGCTGATCAGACAATCCGCCAATATCGGTAACATCTACGCGAACGACTGCTGCACGAGATTGGTTGTTAAGGACATCACATTCATCTACAGATGCAGGTACTTCCAAAACAGCAAAAACATCGGTTTGTAAAACACTGACGTCTGATAGTGGAATAGTTGCCCACGATTGACTGCCACTTTGAAGTGCTGCTACTGGGCTATACCCAAGGTACTCACCATTTTCATCTATGCCCGCATAGAAATGAACGACAACTTGCTCCGAAACATCCGCTATCCCTCTATTCGATATTTCAGCAGATAGGGTGTATTTACCCTCGTCAGCTTCATTTAAATGAAGGCTGCCAACTCGAAGATCTGGATTACCTAAATGCTCTAAGGCAATAGGCAAATAAGACATAACGAGACTGGTAGGCCCAAAAGCAGTGCTAAACAATCCCGAATTTGTTGACCAAGTGCCACTAACCTTTTGTTCGTTCAGCAAGTAGCTGATGGCATTTATAACTACTGGATCAGTCAACTCCGGCTGACCATAATTAAGTGCAGTTCCTACCCATGCAGTAGTTAACGGATCACTTGCGCTATTATTATATCGCGACCAACCACCATCTTGGTTCTGGCGCTGACGTAAAAGATTATCTATGTGAACAGTTGCAGCGTCTATACGTAGCTTAAGCTCTTCGTTAATGAATGAAGAACTTATCTCGCTTAAGCCAATGTACCTAAATACACTGTATAACGTGTCGCTGTTGTTATCTTGATAATTAGCTAGCAAATATTCCGCAATGGATGGCATCAATGCTTTGTAATTTTCAATTATCTGTTGTTCACTTTCAGCAAATGGAAGCCGTTCGCTATCAGTTATCAACTTAGCCGCAGCTTGTGCAACAAGCGCTGTAATAGGGGTAGGATTATTGAGCCAAGCAGTATTATGATCTTGAGTCCAATACGTCTGGCTCGACGAACCTTGGCGCTTGTCATAAAAGAATTTTAGCGCATTCGCTCTCACTAGAGCCGTTCTTTGCCGGTCAGGATTATCACCTAAAGCCCACAATGCCAACGCAGTTTGTGTTTTTGAGTACTCCGGATGTGACTGCCGTATCGAACCGTCGGATTGTTGGCTGGTTAATAGCTCATTAAGGAGATATTCAGTCGCTTCCAAGTCAACATTAATCTTATCAATAGACGTTTCTAAACCCAAAAGGCTTTGGGTTTGAACGTGACACCCCAAACAATTATGTTGTTTATCCCACCTTACCGCTTCATTTGCTGTGTAGGTACTTGCTATCTCCAGAGCCTCTTGGACTCGGCGGAATAAAGGCGCTATGTACGTTACGCTAGCCGGATCACTAGCAATGTCGTTAGTCGTCGAAACAGCACCGGCAGGTATTACATAGCACTGTTTATTTAGAGTCGGAACAGTCCCTACGTAAGCAGCATCGGGCAACCAAGTTATTTCACCAGTGTCGGCAACAATCTGCATACCCCTTGGCGCAGCAACAAGTTGATAATTAAGAACATCATCTTCATTTGGATCTTCAGCTAGGACGGGGTAAGAATAATTTGAATCTTCTACTGCATGTTCAATTGCTTGACTAATGATTACTGGGGGCTTGTTTGTCCTTTTTACGTTGATTGTCACTTTAGCAACAGAGGAGTTATCTTCACCATCGTTCGCCCTGAAAGTCAGTTCATCTGCGCCGTAAAAGTTAAGGTTCGGGGTATATGTTAACTCTGAGTTGTGAAAAGTAAAGGTGCCATGCTGAGGCGGTGTTACAACCTCAAAAGTCAAAGCGTCGCCATCGGGATCAGATGCCGGTAAATTGATGGATGCTGGTTTATTTTGTTCTGTTTCTAGGAAAGCATCGGCTACTGTGGGTGGTTCGTTATAACAGCGTGTGAAGCCTTCAAATGTAAAACTGATCCATCCTTTTCCGTTCAGTTTAAAGCCAGATAGGCGGATAATGGCAAACTTCTGGATAAGATAATTTTGGTTAGAACCTTTACCTTGCTTTTTTTGCCAGACGGGGATGATGATCGACTTATCAATTAACGCGCTTAGGTTAGAGCGAATAGAACTGCTATTTTTAACTCCAGGAGTCCCCTGCACCCAGTCTCCAATATCGACCTTGTTATCAGAGGGGTTATTGGGATTGATATAATCCTCGCTATTTCCAGGAGGAATTAAGCTATTTGCTAGGGTGTTAGCATCTTTCTTGCCGTCCCAATTCAAGAAAGAAAAATTACCTGCACCTGATTTAGTCGGAATATCAGCGAAATTTGTATTAAGCTTTGGAGAACCAAGAGTCGCTTCTGAAATTGCGAGAGGATAAATAGAGCAAAATTCTGACGACTTTATCAGCGTGTCAGCGTTTACATGACACGACACTGTAAACGCAATCAACATCGCGAATTGCAGTAGCTTCCCTAGCACGGCACCAATCTCCATTTGAGTTCCATAGCTAAAACAAAACCAACTTCCTGTCGGTTTTTTGACGCTCAGCTGTCAAGATTTGCATAGCGTGACATTAACAACACTCAAATATCAACATTTTAGGCGAAACATTTTGAAGCCCAACTTACCGTCAAGAAGTTGGCTCTCGTACAGAACTTTTAACGTGCCCGTCGTTATGACTATGATACGTTGCTCTGAGGGATGGTAGTCCAAGGCAAGATCATGAATGTTTCTTGACCAATTTGGGCGTCTGATTGACCCACAGATCGGTCTGTGATCTCATGCTCTCTTTTTCGGGCGTACCAGCATGGTCATCGACGGTATCAAAGCACACTTCAGCATCATTCAAGACAGTCGGCAAAGTGCCAAAGTCGATTACCCATTGTTCGATATCCTGTTTGGTGCCCTTTGTGCCGTCATTGCAGGTGCCCGAGGCTGGACGGATATTCGTGAGTATGTTCTGGGCCACCATGACTGGTTTCTTCGTCATCGATGATCTGCACCGGTAAAACTGGACACACGGCTAAGCTGCATATTTCAGTTCGTAGTTTGCAGGGCTGAGATACCCAAGCGCACTGTGCCTTCTGGTTCGGTTGTAATCAACCTCAATATATTCAAATACGGCTTGCCGCGTAGTTTCACGATCCATAACTGGCTCATACTGAATGGCTTCAACCTTCAATGAGTGGAAAAAACTCTCTGCACAGTCATTATCCCAGCAGTTACCCTTTCGACTCATACTCAGTTGCAACTCATGCGCTAAAACCAATTCTCGATAAGCATGGGAGCAGTATTGGCTTCCACGATCGCTATGCACGATAACTCCCTTCGGCTTGCCTCGTCGAAAGATAGCCATTTTCAGTGCGTTACAGGCCAACTCTGCGGTCATGTGCGTACTCATCGACCAACCGACGACACACCTTGAGAAAAGGTCAATGATGACGGCTAGGTATAACCAGCCCTCACTGGTCATTAGATATGTGATCTCGCCTACCCACTTTTGGTTTGGTGCCGACGCACTGAAATCTTGCTGCAACGGGTTTGGCGCAATCGGCAATTTATGATCACTGTTCGTAGTAACTTTGAATTTACAAGCAGCCTTGGGGACCAAACCCTGCCTTCTCATGCTGTTTGCGATGGTCTTTACATTGGCCGCATCGCCGTTATCAGCCAGTTCTGCTTGAATACGACGAGCACCATCACGCTGTTTACTGGCATCAAACGCCGCTTTGATTTTTACATCCCGATCATCACGCATCTGCTGTCGTTGGTTGCAGATGGCACCGGTGTTACGCCAATTGTAATACCCACTACGCGATACCTTGAGCACCAAGCACATCCGCTTCAAAGAGAGGTGGTGTTGGTGCTCAAGCATGAACTCAAACCGGCTTACTTTTGGTTCTTCGCGAAGTAGGTAGCCGCCTTTTTTAATATGGCAAGATCCTCAGCTTGTTCAGCCAATTGCCGCTTAAGGCGAGCTACCTCGGTTGCCAACTCAGCTTCACGCTGACTGGTGTTAGCTTTCTTCTCGGAAGATGCTCGCCAGTTGTAGATCTGAGACTCATAGATCCCAAGATCTTTGGCTGCTGCACTAACGCCTTTGAGATGTGCCAACTTCAGGGCATCTGCCTTAAATTCAGCCGTGTAGGATTTGCGTTTGGTTTTCGATGTCATGGTTCACCTCGTTGAGTGATTTTACTCACTTAGCTCGGTGTCCAGAAATACTGGTGCGGATCATGTTCAATCGGTTTACTCCGGCTGAACAGGCCTTAAGCCGCTTGTTCAGTATCCGAAAACAGCCCATTGAGCCAGTCTGGGAGCTGTATGTCAGTCAAGCGGAGTTAGCGCTCCGGCAGGCTCCTCTGCACAATGGCCAGATGTGAAAAGCCTCCAGCGATCGCCGCAGGCTTTAGTTGGAAGTGCTACTTCTTCGGTAGAATCACGTTCTTCGTGGTGGCTGCTTGCTTCTTGGCCTGATCTCATCTGCCTTTGCGGCGGTTCACGCCAGCGTCATAAACGCCTCATCAACACTGTATTTCTCGGCTGCCATTGCGGCGGTTCACTGTTGATTCTAGGCTTAATATCCGCGCTCCTACTGACTTTTCACCGAAAAAGGGCTGATCCACCCTTTTTCTAGAACTAACACCAAGCCATTGACTAAATGCGTTAAATATTTCTAGCCAAAAAAGTTGGTCTTACAGTCCCTGAACTCTGGCACGGTCCCAAGGTACTGCTGGTTCGTGCCCAAGCCATACTGCCCGTAGCTATCGGACCTTTCACATAGGTTCAGTTCTTTCTGGATATGGAGCAAAAACTGTTGGCCTGTGCTCTTACTGTGCATTAACACACTATGGAAGGGGTCTATCCGACGCTCTATTACATCAACAACAGGTTGAAAAACTTCGCCCCTATCTTCAGCACGACGCTTAGCACGCTCCAACCTTCGGCGTTTCTCTCCAGGGAAGCATTTAGCAATACTCTGATTCCGCTTGAAGCGGACCTCTGGGCAACTCCTCGAAACTGGGTGGATTTCAGTGCATTCAAACAGTTGGTCGCTAGCCATGATATCGAAATAATTTTGCTTACTAAAATGTTCAAGCAACGCCTTGTTAGCGCAGACAAATGCTATCGAGTTCCCCAGAGATGCTTCCGTCCAATCAGGAAAACTTACACCGATACCACCAGCCACTTGGTGACGACAGAGAAAGCCGTGGAGTACGGAGATACAGCGACCAGCTAGTAAGCAAGCGTCGACATCCACGGGAAGATAACGAATGGCAAAAAAGTATCGTTGCTTCATCTAATTTCTTCCCTGCTGGAATAGACCACCTTTGAGAAGCACAGACATGAGGTAATGGATCTCACTGGGAATATCGCTGCCATCAGTTTTTTTACAGTGCCTTAACTGGCGGGCATAGTAGGCAGTGCGCCTCAGGTGTTGATAAAAGTCTTGGCCTGTCGTCGGATGCCGGAGAGCAACTAGGCTGTGCTTGTTGGCGCCATACTCATGCACCCGAAGTGGCATGTCGGCCTCTTCATCCCACCAATCATCAATCGTCTGCAGTGCGGCGCCAACCTTCTCTGCATGAAAACTCGCAGCCTTACGCCCGTCAATACACTGCACTTTGGCCAATTCTCTTGAGGGCAGTCCTTGCTCCACATTTTCGGTAAACTCTTGGCTAGGGTGAATCTCCTGACAAAAAGCCACTGTCATCTTCGCGGTTATCGTGGCAAACCAATACTGTTTCGGGTCGCTTAATGCTTGGGACAACTCGCAGGTGAGGGCTTCAAGCGTTGCATTATCCATTTCCGACCATTGAGATTGCCAATCCAATCGCCGCGCATCACCAATCAGATAGAGTTCGCCATTGGAAGTGATCACCTCTATCTCGGTTCCCATGGTCTGCTTATTCCGCCAAAGCCATGTGCCCATCAGGATGTTCCTGGCATAGCGCCTGGCCAGCTCCTGATATCCTCCAGCTTGTTTGTAGCCAGCAGCCAACTTCCTTAGCCAACGATTCGCCTTGGGATTGTCGCTGCCAGTGGGAGCCAAAGAGTTGGCTTCAACACGCAGAGAAAAACGACACAGTAGTTCCTCAACCAATGGTGGGACATAACATGCTTCGATGGTTTGGGGGTTGCCGTAGGCCAAGTCTTTGGTTTCGGTCGATTTTGCTCGGAAACGTGCGTCATAGCCCGCAGAGAAATTACCCTTCTGTCCATTGATCTTGTTTACTTCTACTGGGAGCGGAACAAAGTCGCTGTCTTGGGTTTGATAGAAAAATACCGCTTTGCCTGGGGACAACGAGCGGATGTAATTAAGATGTCGGCCTAACTCCATAAAAAGGCTCCAGCAGAGTGGCTTTGTGCAAAAGCATAGCTCTTCCGTCCACATCCATTTGCCAGAAAGCCTTTTCAAGAAAAGACTTCAGCCCAGCAAGCCGCACCTCAATTGGCCCCACACAGTTAACCACGCCAATCGCAGGCTCAGCATAGCAATGAGTCCGCTCCAGGCTGCCAGCTCGTTCCTGAGGCTCCTCAAGCGCCACAAAGCCAATCGATGCTGGACGATAACTGGGATTCTCTGTCAGAAGTTCAGGTAGCTCATCCAGAGCCGTAACACCTGTTGCTGTGGGATACACCCAGGCCCCCCCCCTAGGAAGGCGCTTTAGCTCATCAAACAGCTCTTGAGGCGACGTGTGTAGTTGGCACCAATGGGTATGCTCATAAAGGCATGGAGGCTGCAGACAGCCACCGGCAAAGCGAGAGGGGAAGGCGGCTTGAGCTAGGTTGAGTTCCTCCGGTGACAACGGTGCTTCGCCGTCTACGGACACCAGTTTAAAAACTAGCTCTATTGACATGTCGCACAACTTGTTGTCCAGAATGCCTGGACGCTTTACCTCTGACGGTGCGGAAACCTTACGCGGAGTTCGAGGCTCTGGCAGCTTTTTTGATTCATTAAGGTTGTACTGAGCGATATACCAAGCCGTTCCTGCAATCTGAATCGGTCGCCCCAACAGTTCAGTCAATTTCCGCTGGTATTGATGTGCTAGTCCCCATAGCGCAGACAGTGAAGGGATCCCAACTAGGTAGGGGTTACTCAACGCTTGAGCATCAAATACACGGAGCCCTGAAAGGTGCAGATAGCTCAACGATGTCGACTCTTCGCTAATGGCCTCATCCTCTTTTGCTAACTCATTGAGCAGCCATTTCAACTGATTTTTCAGTGGCAATAGTAGTTCGGGGTGATAGGCATACGGTTTGCTGTAGTGAGACTGCTCCAACTCTGCCTGCAAGCGGCTCGACAGCGGAAGCAAACTTTCAGGAAGGCACTCTTTTGGCATCACCAACAAGTCTCTTTCTAGACCGGCAGGCAAATTCAACTTGAGACCACGCTCTTCCAGATCATCACGCCATTCTAGTATCGGGCTCAACCACTGGGCCAAACTTCGTCTGATGACTCGTAGCGATGCGGCTCGCATTCTTCTTCGCTCCCGCAGAGTCTGGAATCCTTGGCTTCCAACTAATTGTTCCAATGCAAACACAAAGTGTCTGCTGCTCAGAGCCTTATAATCAAAAGCGGTTCCACTATGCCTTATTTTATTGCTTAGGGCACCAGCCAACCCTTGGGATTTAGGCACATACACCGGAGGGGGGTAAAACAACGCTCGCACTCGTCCTCCTTGGCTGGCAACCAGATCACTAACCGATGCAGGGTGAGCATGTTCTATGGTGATCGCCCTTAACTGCCGACTATTGGCCAACTGCTGGATCTTACTTTGCAGGCTGTGACTGACCACCGGCGTTACTGAGCAATAATCCCGACCATCGAATACTCTAATCTGCTTACTGTATGAGCTGATCTCTTCGGGAAGCGTCGACTGTTCCAAAAGCTCTAACAGCCTTTGTCTCAATTGCTTGCGCGTTTCTGAGGGCAAAGCACGCTGTGCCAATTTAGGCAACCACTTTGATGGCGACAAGATCACTTGTTCTGCCAAACAGGTTGCTTCCCCGCCCATCAGGAAGGCTGTACTGAATAACCTGGCACGATTGACCTCCGAGCTGTTATGGGACCAGCCCCAAAGTGCCGGTTCTGCTGACGAAGTGATGGCTCCAAAGATTGTCTGGGGCTGCGGTAGGATAAGACGTTGATGGCTAACTCTGGGGTCTGGATACTTCAAGTTATGGCTGTGGAACCACCTAGCCTCCTTGAGACAACGCTCAAAATGAACTGGATCAGAAAGAACCTGCTTGGCTTGGCTGATAGACAGTAAATCCTGCACATCATTTCGTTTGAAAGTCAGGTTGCACAGGATCGTTAACGCCTTAAGTTCGCTACCTGAAACCTCTATGAGCGCCGTTGCCGGTGAAAAAGCTCGACGTAATTGTTTATCCCGCTCCTCAATATCTGGGATTTTAAGCAATTCACTCAAATGCATTTAAATCACCATGCGGGCAAATATTCATCACCGCCGTCGTTTAATGATTGCATCCGTGCTAAGCGCAATTCCATCACATCACGCAACCGAAACGCAGGAGTGTGTGGTTGAAGCTTTCCATACTTCTTTACTCGCACGGCCAATGGTAAATAGCCCTCTCGGCTAAGGCGATATGCGGCATCGACATTACAGGACAAAGCAGCGGCAACCTCCAGCAAACTCATCAGCACGTCACCAATATTGGCTTGCTTTGACAGCGGATTCACACGAACCAACTCAGTCAAATAGTGAACAATCGCCCTCAGCACAAAATTACGACCGACATCTCGCATTGGCAGCTTGCGAGCATCAATGAGCAGATTGCCAAACACGTCTTTAAAAGACGTGTGGTTAAGGCCTTTTATTAGCCTCAATTCCGCTTGCTCTCGACGACACTCGAGCTCGTCGACAAGTGCGTTTGGCCAAGCCTTAAAAAAGGTAATGGCATTGTTACAAGCTTCAGCTTCCGTGACGACGCCATCCAGAAAGGTTTGAAACCAAAGCAAAGCCCCAAAACGAGTGGACGGGTTGCAAGTTAAAGCCAGCGGGCTGTCGCCGCTCACTTTTTCGCCAGCAACGACTTGGCTAAGCTCCAGCACCGTTGCATCGGCTCGATTTCTCGGCGCACAAGACAGGGCAAAACCACATTCACAGTGCCCAATTCGCTCGGTTATTTGATAGTCCAGTTGTTGATGACATTCAGGACAATGGCTTACTAGATTATGACCATGAAGATGACATGCGTTATATAGCGAAAGGTGCCAATGCTGTCGGATGTACGGCGACTCTTCCAAACATTCAGGGCAAACAGGGACGCCCTCTCGGCGAAAAAATTTGCGGGGAATGTCGATACCGTCTCGAAAAACTGAAATCGCTCCGCTTCCAAAGGTTGTTGCGGAATGCATCAACGCAAGCTTCAGCAGCGGCAGTTCGTCCGAACGCGACAGTTGTTGAAAAAGTTGGATTGCGCGCACTCGAAGACTGCTACTGAGGTTGGCGTGATAGACATTCAATAAACGTAACGTTTTCGGGAATGCGCCTGCTGCTCGGTGATCTTGTTGCGCTAACCATTCGTGTATGGGGGTACTCAGTGCTTGATACGACTCAAACCCATTTTCTTCGGCAAGACGTAGCACATAGCTTTCCAGCGACTCGTCATCAAACGGTGAAGGCCTGACAAGTAACTCCACTACTACCCCCTAAAACTAAGAAAGTCTTAGTTTTAGGGTAGTATCAATTTCCAATCATGGTAAAAAACTAACGAGATTAAGCTTTTGTTAGCGACGCAAGCAGTTCCTGCTGCTCTTCTTTCGAGCGTTTGGCAACCGCGCACATGATTTCGGCAAGCAAGTCATCTTCACAATAGAAATACGCTACGGGTACCCCAAGCTCCACAGCAACTCGCTTCATCGTTTGGTAGTCAGGAGTATGCTTGCCCTTTTCATACTGGTTCATCCTTGCGCTGGCCGTATTTGGGTCCATTCCCAAGCGCATTCCTAGCTGTTGCTGAGTTAAACCTACCGCTTTACGCGCCACTCTAAGCCTTACCGGTAAAGGAGTTGTCATCAATCATCAGCTATCCAAAAGCAATCAATAGCTAAGATTTTCTTAGTTTAAGCTTAAAAGTGTACTAAGGATAACTTAGTTTTCAAGGGCTACTTCGCTTCAACATCGGAGTCTTGCTGAGAAGCTGAGAAATCGGCAGCAGATCCATGAACTGAGTAGAACGGATTGGATCAGTACCTTTCGGTGCATCAAAATCATATGCTGAGTATTCAGATACCTCAGCTGCCATGATTTTATCGACTGAGAGATCAAATGGGTTTGAGTTTTCGGGTGACCATAAGCGGAACGTTTTTGACATGTGAACAGGAGTTAGTGTTTCTGCACCGTCCAACAAAGCCAACTTCGTCGCTTCATAAAGAAACTCTTTCAGGAAACTAATTCGCCCAGCGCTGGATGCGAATAGCGCATAGGTCGTATGTTGCTCTTCTAGTTTTGGCCGTGATGCAAAAGGCATGCACTGAGCCAGACCCATCAAAAATTTCACAAAATCAGCCGGATTATCGGATAACTTAAAATAAGGGATCATTCGGCGATTAACTAAACGACGTCCCCATTGTGGCTCGTCAGCAATCTTTGCAGCCCAAGGCATGCCAACCAAAACAATAGGAATTTCGGCTTTTTCACTAATGAACTTCAATCGGTTTGCTATTCCCGCTCTGCTGGCCTCAGACTGAAACTCAAGGAGCTCATGAAACTCATCAATAATAATCAATTCGGTGTGACACTTTGACAGCAGCCTGACCAGTGACTCGGTCAATGCCTGATCATTACCCTTGCTTCGCCTAGATGCGTTAAATGGTTGACCAAGATCTACATGAAGTTGGATGAGCGTCGAATCTAAATTAGCGTTGCTGGGGATCCGACTTAACAATATCGGGCGGTGTGAATACCCACCGTTTTGCCTTTGCGGAACCAGCCGGACGTAATGTTTTATCAGTTCAGTTTTACCCGTTCCCGTATCGCCGGTTATCAACATACACTGCTGGGTTCCCCCTAGCTGCTTATTGAAGCGAAGTCGTTCAAAATCATCAAAGATTTGGGTGACAATAGGTGATTCAACGAAGCAGTTTTTAAACGCTTCGAGCCTTTGAATTTGCTCGTCGTCAAGAGGACTCATAAGGTTTTAACTCGGAAATCATTTCATCCCATCCGTCCTGGCTGGGTAACGCAGGTTTACTCTTTTCAACTGCGCTAGCAGGTGCAAACTCGCCATCAGATGACTTAGGAACGACTGTACCAGTACCGGCACTGGATACATTCTGCTGACGGGCTAGCTTTGCCGCCGGCTTCACTTTGCCGCTGCGTTTGCCCGCTTTTATCTCTTCTGCTTCTTGCTCAATACGCTGATGGAGCGCCATGCGCACTTGCGCGAGGCTCTCAAGATCCAACTGCTCTCTGATGAACTCCCTATGTAAGCGGCAATTCACTTTGTGTTGCTGCAAAGACAAGCCTTTGGTGTACCCCACAGGATCTACACAAGGCACAGCCAGATAGCCCTCCAATTGTTCCACGAACACGTGGATATAGGAGATGTCGTCAGGATTGGTTTTCACGCGTAGCGATGGTTGCTCACCACGGCCACGATTTACCGTATGGTACTTTCGGTAGGCAGCAAACTCATCACTGTCATAGCGAAGATTATGGATATGGATGCCTCCACGACGGTGTTGGCGGTCATCGCTTTGCGCCAACACAATTTCGAGCTTCTTTTGGTCATCATCAGACAATGGAAGCGGTGGTAGGCTCGTTACTGACTGCAGCCAAGAGTGATAGGGAATCCCATCAAATCGGCTATCGGCATCCATATGGTACACATCAATGATCCAGCGATGGAAAACCTCAATGAAAGTACTAAACCGTATCACAGCATCTTTGGCTGGATTGTAGTCTTCTTTTTCCAGAATATTCGAGAAGGTCTTGCCCCGCATAGAGACGAGCAGCTCACGGTTTATCGTACCAAACATACGCTCCACCAAAGGTTTGAGCCAAGGTCGCTTTACCGGGTTGAACTGAATATCAGTAACCACCTCCAGACAAGCCTGCTCTAAGCTTTTGCTCCAGAACTCAGCACCATTATCCACAACCAACGTTTCAATCTTACCGTGACACGGCCAATCGTTTTTCAGTTGAGGAAATCGTTTGCAAATCTCATCCTTCGGCCTCATCGCATTGAGCAACGCCATCTTTACGGAGTAATAAGATGGCTCTTTGTAACCGATGTGGAAGCCGACTATGCACTTGCTATGACTGTCGATGAGCAAGGTCAAGAACGCGCGGCCTAGCGGGATGTGAAGTTGGTCATCCAGCAGAATAATATCCAACGGTGTATGGTCGATCTCTACCCGCTCAAGTACTCTCGCCGGTGGAATGTGGCTACCGACGGCATCAAACTCCACGTCAGCCTTGTACTTGCCATGCCGAGCCTTCATCACTTCATAGGGAGGAAGCCGATTGATTCGTTCATAAAAAGCCTGATGTGAAATTGGCTCAATTTTATCTCCGAGGGTATGCTGATTTTCAACCCATATTGAGTCTTTGTAAAATTGATAAACCGCCGCAACCGAGGGGCGCTGTGGGATCAGATAGCGCTCCACTGCCTTATCAAAGATCTTCTGCTCACGAGAGCTGGTTCTCGATTTGGTATTGCCTTTATTTGCATGCTTCGGCACTAGAGCGAGAATCTCACAACCGGCTTGTTTATAAATTCGCCACCACGAGGCTAGCGTGCGCCAGCTCGGTGCTGGTCGCCTTACAGCCAGTTCCGCCTCAGCCAGCAATGGCTCAATGTTCTTTTGAGTCCATCCTCCCTTAAGGTTCTTTCGAAACCAAAGCACGTAGTCAGCGCGCCGATAAGTCTCATCTCGCACTGATTCGGGGTAGCTAGCGATATCACGTGGGATCAGTTCCGGCCCTTGGGGTGCTTGATCCCGCTCCTGAAGCGGCAATTCCGAAACAAACTCATCTTCAAAGCTTGGGAATACCGTGCCGCGTGTATCAGCAGGCATGGCTAACACCAAACCTGAGTATCAAAACCCAGAGCACTATTGAGAAGATCAGTCGTTATCTGCCCTCCAGCCACCAACGACAGTGTTGTTGCTAGCACCGAGCCAGGTTCTTCACCACTTTCGCCAACGAGTTCAGCAACGCTGACCACCCCGATGCATTTAACAAGCTTGAGCAAGCGAAGGTGCAAGGGGGTCATGGCTTGAAAGCCCGAGTATCGATGCAACAATTTGAGATTGTTAAGGATTGGGTTTACGCAGATCTGCTTGTCTGTCACCAGAACTAGAGAGATCCCCAACTCTTTTGCCTTTATCTGCTTCGCATGAAAACGGCTTCGAAAATCACTACGTAAGGTTCTGCGCTGGGGTTTTACTTCAATAAAACGACGTACCCCGTTTTCTACTACTGCAAAATCGGGTGTGTAACCGCAGTCACGTCCATTAAACGCATAGAAAAATCCTTCGGGCTGGGCTTCAAAATATTCAACGACAGGAGAGTATTCAAAATGAAAGCAGGCATCGAATTCGAGTGACGATTCGACCGTCAGTACGCTGTTCGTTTTAGGGCTGGCGAAACGAAAGAGGTTTTTGACCCGAGAGTGGCCGAGATTGCGTCGATACATCTGCTGACGCCTCAATGTAGTTTTACTACATCAAAACTTAGTCTATGCAGACTTATGCCACAAGTTATGCAGGGTTTTGCTTGAAGTATGCAGACTTATGCTTGAAGCGACAAATTTTTATGAAGATTTGGGTGGCACCCCAGCCACATCCCGGCACACACGTCCTCCGCGGTGGCTGCTCCCTTCCGGGCCTGACCAGGTACACGAATTAGCGTTGCGAGAGGACCGGGGCACCATAGAAAGGTGCGCTCGGACAAGCGCAGACGCATTATGACTACAGCCCTGCCGCCATGCAATACCTTGGCGATCGTTCGCACAGGAATTACCCAATCACGCCAATCAAGCCGGAGGCGACACATTTGTTGTAAAGCCGCTGCACCAGCGCTTCTACCGCTGTCGTTAGCTATCAAAGTGTCATTACCGGCACCGAACCGCTAGAGGAGCACACCCAATGAGAAAAGCTTACCCGTTCATTATCGCTTGCTTGCTCGCTATTGCTGTACCGAGCCTTGCTGCCACCGCCAATGTCGCTACCACAGCCAGTACCAAAAAAATCGAGCAGACGGCGAAGGCGTTGGCCAAAATCAACGTCAATACCGCCAGCGCATCGCAATTGGCTGCTGGTCTCAAGGGCATTGGTGAAAAGAAGGCGCAAGCGATCATCGACTACCGCCAAAAGCACGGCAAATTCACTAACATCAACGGCCTGACTAAAGTCAAAGGCATCGGTGCTTCGCTGATCGCCTCAAACTATCACCTTATTGAGTTGTAAGTGTTTTACTTCATCTTTTGGGGACGCAATACGTCCCCTTCTACCACCTTAATCGATCCCAGCAACTACACTTCGTTTCTGCACTGTCGTTAACGTTTCAGGAGCAAGGATGCCCACAACTAGCACAACAGCCATCACCAAGGCGGTTATCCCTGTCGCCGGCCTAGGCACCCGCATGTTACCCGCCACCAAAGCGATCCCTAAAGAGATGCTACCGGTAGTTGATAAACCGCTGATCCAACATGTGGTGGCAGAGACTATCGCCGCTGGCATCAAAGAGATTGTGTTGGTGACTCACTCCAGCAAAAACGCCATTGAAAACCACTTTGATACCTCGTTTGAATTAGAAACCACGCTTGAGCAACGGGTCAAACGGCAGCAATTGCAGGAGATAAAATCGGTCTGCCCTGACGACGTCACCATCATCAGTGTCCGCCAGCCGGAAGCCAAAGGGCTTGGTGATGCGGTGCTGTGCGCTCGCCCAGTGGTTGGCGATAACCCTTTTGTGGTGGTACTTCCAGATGTGTTGATCGACAAATACCAGTGCAACCCAAGCCAAGATAACTTAGCGAAGATGGTGAAAAACTTTGCCGAAAACGGCTGTGGTCAAGTGATGGTGGAACCGGTACCAAAGGCGCAGATCAGCAACTACGGCATCGTCGATGTCGACGGCGTTAAGCTTGCCAGCGGCGAACACACCTTGATGCATGGCCTAATCGAAAAGCCAACTATCAAACAAGCACCTTCGGATCTGGCAATTGTTGGTCGCTACGTATTGCCCGCAGCCATCTGGCCGCTGCTGGCCAGCACCGAAGAGGGGGCTGGCAATGAAATCCAACTGACTGATGCCATTGCCAAACTATTGCAGCTACAACCGCTGCACGCGTTCGCCATTCAAGGGCGCAGTCACGACTGCGGCGACAAAGTCGGCTACATGCGCGCCTGCCTCGACTACGCCCTGCACCATCCGGAGTTTGGCCCTGCGTTGGCAGAGTACATTCAACAGAAGAACATCGACCAGTTTTGCCCCGCGCCAGCCATCGAACTGGCCTCGATCTAATTCGGTGACGCCGTCGTAACATTGATTACTGCGCCGAGGCGTTGGTTTGTTGGAGTCCCATGCCACTATCAAGCACATCACACCTTTATGTCAGCCCATTTAGCCGTCGTAACTGCCTGACTTTGATGGTTGCGGGCGGCAGCAGTCTACTCGCCGCGTGGGGATGCTATCTGTTGTGGCAAAATAAGGTGGTCGCTCTAGGGCTGCTGTTTGCAGCGATATTGGCGCTGGTACTGGGGCTGAGTAAATGGATAACCCCGGCGGTGTCGATGACCATCAGCCGCCGCGGCCTAAGTTACCATCACCGGCGCGGTACCTTGCGGCTTTGCTGGCAACGCTGCCAACGACTCGACCAAGTCCGTCATCAGGGTGATGATTTGGCCTTTATCGGTATTCGCCTACGCCAACCTGAGCGGCCGCTGACAGGCCTAACCCCACGCTTGGCGCTGGCGCTATTTTGCGAGCAGCGGCCGCTGACGATACTGGCCAGTGGGGGCCAAACCAACAACGCCATGCTGTTGGTTGAAAGCAGCAGTCACGGCGGTGTGTTAGCGGCATTTAGCAAACAGCGACGGCTGTTGCGACAGCAACTGGGTTATGATCTGCTGCTGCCGCACGGCAGTTTCGACCGCTCCCCTGATGCGATGCTTGAGCTGCTCAAGCACCATTGGCAACAAGCTCATGGCACTGCCCCTAGCCCTTGATCGCTAACCACAACAAGCCGATGTATTCGTGCAGCACCCGCTGACTGGTCCACAGGTTTTGCGCACTCAGATACCAACTGCGCGTTGGCGTCGCGATAAAATCCGCTGGAGCCGCAATCGGCGTAAGACCCGCTAGGCGGTAGCTGAGCATCGACCGATGCATATGAGTCGCCGAGGTCACCAGAGCCAGAGGTCGATCCCCCACCAGTGCCAAGGTGGCGGCAGCCTCCTCTTGGGTGTCTTTGGCCTTGGGGAAATAGACGATTCGCTGCGCTGGCACACCGAAACGCCGCGCTGCCTCGTGCATCACCTCGGCATGGGGACGACCGTCTTCGCCGCTGTAGCCTGAGACAATCAAGGTTGCCTGTGGGTTAATCTGCAGCAACCGCAATCCCTCTAGCAAGCGACCACGAGCCACCGCCGACAGTTGTTGTTCAATCGGCCGCTCTGGATCGCTGTGATGGCCGCTACCCAATACCGCGACAAATTCAACCCGCTGTCCTTGATAAACCGGATAACGCTGTTCTAGCGAATTGGCCAACCATACGGTCACCGGCGAGAACGACAACAGCGTCAGATAGACAGGTCCCAACAGCAGCAGTGCTTGCCCCAAGCGCCGCCAGCGGCGCATCAACAACCATCCCAGTGCCATCAACAACAGCGCCGAGGGCAACGGCAGCAGTAACGCACTGATCCCTTTTTTAAGCCAAAACCCTAGCACTGTGCCTCCCACAACCAAGCGGCGCCGCGCACCCCAGAGCTGTCACCATGATGATTTTTAACTATCTGAGTAATGCACTCTTGGCCGACCACTCGGCTGGCTAACTCATTATTTAATTGCGGGTAGAGCCAATCGAGATTGGATAGGCCGCCGCCAAGAACAATGACATCAGGATCGAGCAGATTGACCACGTGCGCTAAGGCATTGCCAAGGTAATGACTTAGTTGCTGGCGCGCTCTAAGTGCTGCCACCTCGCCTTGCTCGGCGCGCTGTTCAATCTGCTGGGCAGTTACCGTCTCACCGGTTAGCTGTTGGTACAAGCGCTGATAGCCGCTGCCGGAGACGTACTGTTCAATGCAGCCATGGCGACCACAAAAGCACTCGGGCCCCGGAAACTCACTGGCCTCTAGCCACGGCATTGGATTGTGGCCCCACTCTCCTGCGAGGCCATTGGCGCCAACTAAATCGCCACCATTAACCACAATACCAGCGCCACAGCCGGTACCGATGATCGCCGCAAACACCACTTGATGACCTTTACCGGCGCCATCAGTCGCTTCCGATAGCGCAAAGCAGTTGGCGTCATTAGCAAGACGCACCGGCAGACCGCAAGCAGCGCTTAGATCCCCCGCCAAATTTTGGCCGTTAAGACACTGGGAGTTGGCATTTTTAACGTAGCCAGTCTGCTTGGATAACACCCCGGGAATGCCGACACCAACGCCGCGAATGGTAGTGCCTAAAGCCGAGCAATGTTCACCAGCTAAAGCAATCAAAGTCGCCATGGTAGCGACGGTGCCTTGATAATCCCCTTTCGGCGTCGGCAAGCGCTGGCGCCACAATTGTACCCCCTGATTATCAATCACAATCGCTTCAATTTTGGTGCCACCGAGATCGATTCCGACTCGCATGCTATTTCCTTATTGTCGGTGCAAAAACGGGAGAGGTTGCCCTCTCCCGTTGTTATTCATTTTGCGGTGGCGCTTAGGCGTTATCGACCGCGTGCACTTGATCGGCAATTCGCTGGGCCAATCCTTTAACATCGATGTCCGCTTCCGCTTCAACCATAACTCGGATCAACGGCTCAGTGCCGGATTTGCGCAGCAGCACGCGACCTCGGCCAGCCATCTCCGCTTCCACTTCGGCTGCTACCGCCAACACCGACTCATCTTCCAGCGGCGCGGTTTTGCCAGAGAAACGGACATTGACCAACACCTGCGGCAGCATAGTCAGATCCGCCAGCGCTTGCTCTAGAGTTTCACCACGAGCTTGCAACGCGTTTAATACCTGCAGCGCCGCGATAATGCCATCGCCGGTGCTGTGATGACGCAGTGACAACACGTGACCGGAGTTCTCGCCGCCTAACGACCAGTTATTGGCTTTGAGCAGTTCCACCACGTAGCGGTCGCCCACTTTGGAGCGGGCAAATGGGATATCCAAACGGCCCAGCGCCAACTCAAAGCCCAAGTTGGCCATCAGCGTGCCAACCACACCGCCCTGCAGTTCACCAGCCAATTTAAAGTGGCGGGCAATCACATACAGGATCTGATCGCCATCGATCACCGCGCCGTCTTTGTTGACCATCATTACTCGGTCGCCATCGCCGTCGAAGGCGATACCCAGATCAGCGCCAACTTCCAACACCTTTTCCACCAAACCGTCCATGTGGGTTGCACCACAGCGGTCATTGATGTTGATGCCGTTTGGCGCCGCATTGATCACGGTGATTTGAGCACCCAACTCTTGGAACACGTTCGGCGCAATGTGGTAGGTAGCACCGTTGGCGCAGTCCAATACGATATGCATCCCCGCCAGGCTGGCGTCTTTAGCAAAGGTGCTTTTGCAAAATTCGATGTAACGACCGGCGGCATCATCAATGCGGCGCACTTTGCCCAGTTTGTCAGACGATACGCAGCCCATCGGCTTATCCAGTTCCGCTTCAATCGCCAACTCGTCTTCGTCGGTCAACTTAGTGCCAGTTTGACTGAAAAACTTAATGCCGTTGTCGTGGTACGGGTTATGCGAGGCACTGATCACTACGCCCGCATCGGCGCGGAAGGTTTGCGCCAGATAAGCAATCGCAGGGGTTGGCAGCGGACCGGTTAGCTGAACACCAACACCAGCGGCGCTGAAACCGGCTTCCATCGCCGATTCCAACATGTAACCAGAAATACGCGGATCTTTACCGATGATCACCTGACGGGTGCCAGTTTTCGCCATCACGGAGCCAGCGGCGTATGCCAAGCGCATGGCAAAGTCTGGGGTAATAGGGAATTGGCCAACCAGGCCACGGACACCATCGGTGCCGAAGTATTTACGAGACATAACGCTTCACTAAGATTGGTGCACCATCCGACTGGCGCACAACACCATGAAAAAAATTATCGGTATTGTGCCAGTTGTTACCAGCGAGTCCCAGTGCAGCCGTCATAAACAACGTTACTGGTTATTTACAAGGTCAAAAAGGAAACACTTTCGGCACTAACCACAGCACCACCGCGCTATAAAGCAACGACAATGGTAAGCCCAGCCGCAGATAATCGCGTTTGCGATAGCCGCCTAGATTCATTACTAAAAGATGAGTTTGGTAACTAAAGGGGCTAATAAAGCTGGCACTGGCGCCATAAGCCACTGCCATAATAAAGGGCATCGCACTGACACCGAAAGCATCTGCCAGCCCCAGCGCCAAGGGCAACACCAACGCCGCCGCGGCGTTATTGGTCATCAATTCGGTGGTCAGCAGCGCCAACAGGTAACAGCCGACAAATGCCGCCATCACCCCGCCATCGCTCAGCTGACTTTGCAGTTGCGTTGCCAACAGCGAAGCCAAACCGCTTTGCTGAAAGCCCTCGGCCAAGGTTAACGCCCCGGTGATAATCACCCACAGCTCAAACGGAAAACGCTGGCGGATGTCGTTACTGCCCAGTACCCCTGCGGCGACTAAGCCCACCAGCAACAGCGCCAACCCCAGATACAACGGTAACGCCCACAGTAAATTGCCCAGCAGCACCGCCGCAAAGCCACCAATCACCAAATACTCTTGCCACGGCACCAGATTACGACTGAGTTGGGTGCCGCCAATATGATAAAAGTGGCGGTTGAGCTGGCGCCGCTTCAGGTATTGCTCACCCACCGCCAGCACCAACACATCGCCCCCTTGCAGTTCGATGGTGCCAAGCTTGCCGGAGAGGCGTTCACCGCCGCGGCGCATCGCCACCACAGCGGCATCAAATCGGGCCCGAAAATCCAACTCTTTTAAGGTCTTGCCAACGATATTCGAGGTCGGGCTAACCAGCACTTCATGTAGGTTCTGGCCAAGCAAACCATTGCTGCCAGCGAACAGCTCAAGGCCAGCAAAACGTTCCAATTCACCGAGTTTGTCGACCTCACCGCAAAACACCAGCTTGTCCGTTACTTGCAGCACCAGATCCGGCGTCACTGGCGCAATCAATTGACCATTGCGCACCACTTCCGCCAGATACAGACCATCCAGCGCCCGCAGGCCATTTTGCATCACGGTTTTGCCGATAAGCGGACTGTTTGGCTGCACCCGAGCATCAATAAAGTAGGGCTGCTCTTGGCTGCGCGCTGGTCGTCGGTCAGGAATGCCTCGTGACAACAGCAGCAGCAAGCCCATCCCAGCAACCGCGGCGGCAATCCCCACCGGAAAGAAATCCAGCAATGCCAACGAACTGCGGCCCTGTTCGGTCAGCACCGAATTAAGCACCAAGTGGGTTGAGGTGCCGACCAAGGTTAAGGTGCCGCCCAAAATCGCCGCATAAGAGAGCGGCAACAGCAGCCGTGATGGCAAATGTTCTAGCTGACGATTGACCATCCCCGCCAAGGTCGCCACCACCGCAGTGTTATTCAGCAGCGCTGAACTGAATACCGTGCTGGTGCCAAGACGTAACAAGGTGTGGTGATAATTGGGTCTAAACAGCTTGCTGCCTAAGCGCTGTAGCAAGCCGGTTTTCTCCAGCGCCGCCGACACCAACAACAGCAGCAACAAGGTGATCACCGCCGGATTGGCCGCCAGTTGCGGCAGCCGCTCTGGCGCGACCACGCCGCTGACCGCCAACCCTAACGCCAAGGCGGCGAACAGCAGCTCTGGCCGCAGTTTGGTCAGCAGCAGCGCTGCCACCAAGGCGATGGCAGCACCGATCACTTGCCACTGGGCGAGGGTAAGCGCCAGCATCAGTCACCTTTGATCAAGGTGCGCAGATCCCGCGCCTGCCAATGGGGAAAGTGTTTGCGTACTAAGGCGTTAAGCTCAAGCTCGAACTGGCTAAATTGCGCCGGTTCGGTGTTGCTAACGGCACTGGCGCTGCGGATCATCCCCGCCGCCACCGTGGCATTAGAAAACTTATCCACCACAATAAAACTGCCGGTATGCGGCTGCTGATGATAGTTATCCAGCAACATGGCTTGACCAAAACGCAGCGACACCTCGGCGATCTCATTCAGCGCCATGCCATCGCTGACAAAGCGCTGCAATGTATTGACGTCGATCTGTTCAAGCACCTGATCCACCCAGACGCTGCCACTTTGGGTCGCCAGTTTAATGCCGTATTCGTGGCCAACTTGCAGTGGCTTGTCAGCCATCCACACTAGGGTCGCCTTGGCATGATCGGCGCTGCTAGCGTGATGTGCCGGAGTCACCAACAGCTCTCCACGGCTTAGGTCGATCTCATCCGCTAAAGTCACGGTAATGGCATCCCCAGCCTGCGCACTTGGCAAATCGCCATCGAAGTTAACAATCCGCGCTACCGTGCTGGATCGGCCGGATGGCAGCGCTACCACAGTCTGTCCCACTTCAATCCGACCGGCACTGATGGTACCGGCATAGCCGCGAAACTCGCTGTTGGGGCGCGATACCAACTGCACCGGCAAACGAAACGCTTCACTAAGCTCGGTTTGCTTAAGTGGCACTGACTCCAAATAAGGCATCAACGGCTGGCCTTGATACCACGGCATCTGCGCTGAGGGCGTCACCACGTTATCGCCGGTCAACGCCGATAACGGCAGATACTGCACCTCGGTAAGCCCAAGCTCGGTCGCCAGTTGCCGGTAATCGGCAACAATTTCATCAAACCGCGCTTGGCTGAAATCGACCAGATCCATCTTGTTGACCGCCACCACCACCTGCTTGATCCCCAGCAGCGACACCAGATAAGAGTGCCGACGGGTCTGCACCTGCAAACCGGCGCGAGCATCAATCAAGATAATCGCCAAGTCAGCGGTGCTGGCGCCGGTAACCATATTGCGGGTGTACTGCTCGTGACCTGGGGTATCGGCGATAATGAACTTGCGCTTATCGGTGGCAAAGTAGCGATAAGCGACATCGATGGTGATCCCCTGCTCTCGCTCTGATTGCAGACCATCCACCAACAACGCCAAATCGATGGCTTCACCTTGGGTGCCCACCTTTTTACTGTCGGCGGCAATGCTCGCCAGCTGATCCTCAAAAATCATCTTAGAATCGTGCAGCAAGCGGCCAATCAAGGTACTTTTGCCATCATCGACACTGCCGCAGGTAATAAACCGCAGCAGCTCCTTATCTTGGTGCTGTTGCAGATAGCCCAAAATATCCGTTTTCAATAACTGACTTTGCTTAATCATTGCTAATCCTTTGTTTAAGTAGCTATCGGTAATCAGTTCGCAGTTATCAGTCTTTAGTGATTAGTAAGAGCCGTTACCTCAGCCTTAACAATTGCGCTCGACGGCAATCATCAACGCACTGATCATTGAGGCCAACTGTCGACACTCATCGATCCAACTTTCGGCTCGCTTTGGATTTAAAAAGCCAACCTGTTTGCCGATATAAATCTGAGTTCTTGCTTCAGCCAGCGAAGCGCGAGCAATATCCAAAAAGCGCACTTTTTCCTTAGCAGACTGGCGCGCCATCCCTTCGGCGATATTGCTCGGCACCGATAAGCCCGAACGCGTTAACTGATCTCGAAAACCGAAATCGCGCAGCTGGTTTGTTTCTTGGTACAACTCGCAGGACAAACGACAAGCGCGTTGCCAGATCTCTAACTTTTCCAATTCCATTTTCGCCTTTATGTCTAATAGAGGTTTCAGTTCCACTAACACCTAAATGCTGAAATTTGGCTCTTGAAAGTTTGCAGCTTGAGCAGTAACGGATGCGACCACCGCCAACCAACTAAAAACTAACCACTATCGACTGCTGTTAACTGGCTGTTAGAAATACCCCTCTACTTTTTTCTTCTCCATTGAACCGGCGCTGTCGTGGTCAATCACCCGCCCTTGGCGTTCGGAGGTTTTGGTTAGCAGCATCTCTTGAATCACTTCCGGCAAGGTGGTGGCTTCGGAGCGCACCGCGCCGGTCAGTGGGTAGCAGCCAAGAGTGCGAAAGCGCACCATCTCCAATTGTGGGGTTTCCCCGGCAGCCAGCGGCATCCGGTCGTCATCGACCATGATCAAAGTGCCGTCGCGTTCAACCACCGGCCGCGGCTGCGCCAGATACAGTTCAGGGATCTCGATATTTTCTAAATAGATGTATTGCCAGATGTCGAGCTCGGTCCAATTCGACAAGGGGAACACACGGATCGACTCACCGGGGTGGGTGCGGCCATTGAACAGTTGCCACAGCTCAGGGCGCTGGTTTTTCGGATCCCAGCGATGGTGTTTATCGCGGAAGGAGTACACCCGCTCTTTGGCGCGGGATTTCTCCTCATCACGGCGGGCGCCGCCAAAAGCGGCGTCGAATTGGTATTTATCCAGCGCCTGTTTGAGCGCTTGGGTTTTCATGATGTCGGTGTGCAGCGCGCTGCCGTGCTCGAATGGGCCGATGCCGCGGGCGATGCCCTCTTGGTTTTGATGCACCAGCAGTTCAAAGCCGTGCTGTTTGGCCATCCGATCGCGAAATTCGATCATCTCGCGAAACTTCCAGGTGGTATCGACATGCAGCAGCGGGAACGGAATGGTGCCGGGGTAAAACGCCTTGCGCGCCAGATGCAGCAGCACCGATGAGTCCTTGCCGACCGAGTAGAGCATCACCGGATTTTCAAACTCCGCCACCACTTCACGCATGATGTAGATCGCCTCCGCTTCCAGTCGCTGCAAGTGGGTGCGACGGTCAGCGGCAATCGCTGGTTTTGACGACATCGGTACCTCGTTCCTTAAGAGTCAATGTGACCGCATTATTGCTTATAAGAAACGGGCTATTAATTCAGTTAAGGAATAAGTAAGGCGCTTTGATGTGGTTGCTGCCTAGTGAAAAACAGCAACAAAAAAGGCGCCACAAGGGCACCTTTCGTAAGACTAACAAGAGTTAGTCCAGAGTAATTACATCGAACTCAACTTCTGGGTTAACGTCCGCGTCGTAATCAACGCCATCCAGACCAAAGCCAAACAGGCTCATAAACTCCTGCTTGTATTGCAGGTAATCGGTCTCTTGCGCCAAATTCTCGTTGGTCAGTTGTGGCCACAACGCTTTGCAGTGATCTTGAATGTCATCGCGCAGTTCCCAATCGTCCAAACGCAGACGGTTGTCGGCATCGGTTGGGATCTCGCCGCCGTGGTACAAACGAGTGCTCAGCATTCGCCAGATCTGCTCGATACAGCCTTCGTGAACGCCCTCTTCACGCATCTTCTTAAACACCATTGCGATGTACAGTGGCATCACTGGAATGGCCGAAGAAGCCTGAGTGATCACGCTCTTCAGTACCGCCACGTTGGCGCCACCGCCGATTGCAGCCAGTTTGCTGTTCAGGGCAGTAGAGGCGCGATCCAAGTCTTTTTTAGCTTCGCCCAGCGCGCCATCCCAGTAGATTGGCCAGGTGATTTCGGTACCGATGTAACTGTAAGCCACGGTGCGACAACCGTCTGCCAGCACGCCAGCGTCGGCCAGCGCGTTGATCCACAGTTCCCAATCCTGACCGCCCATTACGGTAACGGTGTTCGCTACTTCTTCGCCGGTGGCAGGTTCAATAGATGCTTCAAACAGCTGATCCTTGTTGGTATCAACCGCAGTCGCAGTGTAGGTCTGGCCCATTGGTTTCAGGCAAGAACGCACCAGCTCACCGGTTTCTGGCAGCTTGCGCACTGGCGAGGCCAGTGAGTACACCACCATGTCGATCTGACCCAAGTCTTGCTTGATCAGCTCAATCACTTGCTCTTTGGCAGCGTGAGAGAAGGCATCGCCATTGATGCTCTTGGCGTACAGGCCAGCGTCTTTGGCGGCAGCGTCGAACGCGGCGCTGTTGTACCAACCGGCAGTGCCCGGCTTACGCTCGGTGCCTGGCTTTTCAAAGAACACACCGATGGTGGCTGCATCAGAACCGAAGGCCGCCGAGATCCGCGACGCCAAGCCGTAGCCGCTGGAAGAGCCAACCACCAACACCCGCTTCGGGCCATTGGTCAGTTTTGGCTGAGACTTAACGAAAGCGATCTGATCCTGCACGTTCTTCTCACAACCGGTTGGGTGAGTGGTGGTGCAGATAAAACCGCGGATCTTTGGCGTGATAATCATATCGAATCCCTGAGGCAGCGCGGCGAACGCAAAGGTTGTGCCAGCGCAAGTAAATAAATTGGCGCAAAGGTTAACGTAAAGCGCCCTAGCGACAAAGTCGAGATGCGCTGATCCGACCATAGATGTCGATAAACAGCACAGAATCTGCCCACCAAATGATAATGGTTATCATTGACATTAATTAAAGCGCTCTTACACTTAAGTTCCATGCCGATCTGTTGAGACCCGACACCATGTGCCTTGCCCACCCTGCCACCACTGCCAGCACTGCCAGCACTGCCAGCAACCCAGTTGCGGTTGATGCCATATCAATGCCACTGGCGACCTGCCAAGGCTCAACCACCCGCTTGCGCCGTAAACTGTGGGAACTTGAAGGGCGAATGCACTGTCCGGTGATCGGCACCTGTTTAACCAATATCGAACTGCGCAATCTGGCCAACAAGCACGGCAACGGCCATGGCAAGGGCCGCAGCGATTATTGGTTGCACACCTTTTTCGTCACCAACTGTCAGCACAAAAATCCGCTGGCACTGGCCACCTTTAAGTTTTTAGAGCGCAAATACAGCGCCACCGTACGCCAATTTGCCAGTGCCAAGTCCAGCGAGGATCTGCGCCAGTTGTGGCAACAAGCGCTGGATCGCGGTGAAACCGCAGCGGCGCTGTGGGCCACCGTCAGTCACGGCCAATGCAACGAGCAACTGCAAGAACAGGCGTACGAAACCATCCACATGTTGTCGCACCAAATTGGCGCCGGTCAGCAGGCGGATCTGAAACGGCTGGTGATCGCCGAAGCAGAATTAAAGCAGCTCAAAACCGAGTCACAACAACAGCACAAGAAACTGCAGCAACAACTGCTGGATAAAGATCAGCAGCTGCAAGCGCTTAAAACTCAGCTGGAACAGTTGCAGCTGGCCAATCTGCAATTGCAGCAAGCCCCACAAGTCGAATGCGATGAGATCGAGCCCTTGCGCCAGCAAAACCAGCAGTTGCAGCAACGCTTTGAAGACAGTCAAAGTGCCCTGCAACGCACCGCCGAGCAGCGCGACCACTGGCAGATGACCGCCCTAACCCACCAGCGCAAACTGGATAAAATCCGCGCTCAGCACGACCAAGATATGCGCACCCTCGAAGCGGCCTTTGGCACCCGTGCCAGCGCCAGCGGCTGCAGCGATTGTGGCAGCGCCGATTGCACCAGCTGTCCAGATCTATGCACCAATAAAGTGTTGTTGGTCGGTGGCTTACACCGAATGGTTGAGCAATACCGAGCAGTAGTAGAACGCAGCAATGGTCAGTTCAGCCACCACGACGGTGGCAAAGAGGACAGTCGCGCTCGCTTAGAATCGATGTTAGCGGCGGCGGATGTGATCATCTGCGCAGTGGATTGTGTCAGCCACGACGCCTACTACAAGCTCAAGCGCTTCTGTAAACAGCAGAACAAACGCCACATCTTTATGGAATCTTCCAGCCTGTCGAGCTTCGCCAGCACCGTGAATACCTTGGCGGTCAAATTAGAGCAAGAGAGCAGCGCGGCTTGAGCGCTATTCCGCGAACGTGTTCACGGGATTGTTGTTATCGCAGGTTGCGCCAACTGTCTGGGGATCTGCTCTTACTACTCACTGCGAACTAATCGCTACCTAGATTGAACCACTGACGGTTGCGCCAACGGGCTTTGGCCGACTCGCGGCGCTGAGTGGTGTGCTGCGCATTGAGGCCGAAGGCCATGGATGGCCGAAGTGCGCTGCTAAGCCAAGGATGGCGCATCAGCGCAGTGCCGAAAGAAGCAGCACAAGGAGCGAAGGGTTTTCGCCGTGTTGGAGGCTTTTGGGATTGAAAAGGGTGAAACCCTTTCCCGCCGGAGGCTAGCAGTATCTGGTAGCCGAGGAGGTGTCCTCGGAACCGCTAAAGCTTTAGCTCACACTTTCAAGCGATTACGCACGTCACGGCTGTCACGGATCAGCTCATCACCAGCGTGGTATTGGGATTTGGCTAGACGGTCGTACAACAGCACATTAACGGTAGCGGCCAGATTCAAACAGGCAGCGGTGGGGATATACACCACCGCGTCAGCGGCGCTCACCAATGGTTGCGGCAAGCTGCCATCTTCTGGGCCAAACAGATAGATAGCCTGCTCGGGATGAACAAACTCTGGCAGCGGTTGAGCCCCCTCTACCAGCTCCACCGCCACCACTTTGGTGCCGGCCGGCAGTTCAGCACAGAGATCATCAATATTGGTCAGTGGAATATCGTTGCTGGCATCGTGGGTGTCGGTGTAAAACGGCGCGGCGCGATCGTAACGGCTGCCGTTGTAGCGCACCTCGGCCACACCAAAACAACCAGCGGCACGCATGACGGCGCCGACGTTGGTTGGGCTTTTCGGGTTGGTTAAACCAATGATGGCAACAGCGGTCATCGCATTCTCTTTGAAGTTAAAAATTAGAGCGGCAAGTGTACGGATCTGCCACCAAAAAGAAACGGCCGAGAGCAATTGCCCTCGGCCGTTATCATTTCACCCAATCAACAGCCGTCTTAGCGACGAAAATCGATCGCTTTGGTGGTTTCCAGATGCAGCTGGGTTTGTGCAGGTTGGGTTTGTGCCAACAGCTTGCCGCGACGGATGGAGTAACGCACCGGCACCTGACGACGCAGGGCATCAAATTCGCTTTCTGCTGGCAGCACCAGCAGGCTCATCGGCTTACCAATTTCAATGCCGTACTCCGCTTCCACTTGCAGGGTGCGCGCGCTGTGACGGCCGATCAGCTTGAAGCAGTCGTTCAACTGGTCGTAACCCATGATCTGACAAACGTGCATCCCCATGTGGGTCACTTGCAGCATGTTGGCGGTGCCCAGCGGGTACCATGGATCAAACACATCATCGTGACCGAAACAGACGTTGATGTTGGCTTCCAGCAACTCTTTCACCCGGGTAACACCACGGCGTTTCGGGTAATCATCAAAACGGCCCTGCAGGTGAATGTTTACCAGTGGGTTGGCGACAAAGTTGATCCCAGCCATCTTCAGCAGACGGAACAAGCGCGAGGTGTAAGCGCCGTTGTAAGAGTGCATCGCGGTAGTATGGCTGGCGGTTACCCGATGGCCGCAGCCACGCTCGTAAGCTAGGGTCGCCAAGGTTTCCAAGAACCGCGACTGTTCGTCGTCGATCTCATCACAGTGCACGTCCACCAGCACATCGTATTTGTCCGCCAGATCAAACATGAAGTGCAGTGACTCAACCCCATATTCGCGGGTGAACTCAAAGTGCGGGATCGCGCCAATCACATCGGCGCCCAGTTGCAGCGCCTGCTCCAGCAGCGCTTTACCGTTCGGGAACGACAAAATGCCCTCTTGCGGGAACGCCACAATCTGCAAAGTCACGAACTCGCGCATCTCTTCACGCAGTTCCACCATCGCTTTTAGGGCAACCAGCTCAGGATCGGACACGTCAACGTGGGTACGAACAAACTGCACACCGTTGGCGATCTGCCACTCCAAGGTCTGACGCGCACGGGCTTTAACGTCCTCGGCGGTCAGCATCGCTTTGCGCTCAGCCCAACGCTCAATCCCCTCGAACAAGGTGCCAGAGCGGTTCCAGTTCGGCTGACCAGCGGTTTGGGTGGTATCCAAGTGGATATGCGGCTCGATAAATGGGGTGGTCACCAAACCGCCCTGACCGTCAATCACCTCACCGGCAACCGCCAGTGCTGCGGTCATCGGCTCAATCGCGGTGATCACGCCATCTTCAGAGGCCACTTGCCACAACCCTTCACGGTCGGCAAAACGCAGATTAGTTACTAGCATCGAATTAGGCCTCCTGAGCCTTGGCCGCGCGAATGCGAGCCATCAAAGTAAATCCAGCATACGCCAGCGCCGCCCCCAGTACCGCATTCACCGGTACCACGCCAAACGGCAGTTGTCCCGCCGCGACACCAATCGCCACCGCCAGCAGTGCGCTCCAGCGCACCTGCTCAAATTGGGCATTGGCAAAGTCATGGTAACGCTGACGGTTCAGCAGATAGTCGGCAATCAACACCCCGCCGATTGGTGGGATGGCGCCAGAGAGGAAGGTCAGCCAGCCAACAAAGTTGTTGTACAGCCACATCGCAAATAGGGTACCGATCAGACCGTTGACCATCGACAACATCTTCGAGTTCATGCCGGTGATGTTGGCAAACCCCAGACCAGAGGCGTACAGCGCGTTATCGTTTGTGGTCCAGATATTTAAGCCCAGCACAATGATCGCCGGCAACAGCAAGCCCTGCATCACCATCACCTCGGAGATATCCGCCTGGCCAGTCACCGCGGCACCGGCAGCGCCGAAGATAAACATCAGCGAGTTACCAAGGAAAAACGCAATCAGGGTCACCAGCACCGCGGTTTTGGCGCTTTTGCTAAAGCGGACAAAATCGGCGGTTAGGGTACCGGCACTGATAAAGGAGCCCACCACCATCGCCAGCGCCACATTAAAATCCAGTGGCTCGGCTGGAGTCAGTGCCGCCAGTTGCGCCATGCCGCCAGCGTCGGTTACCGCCAGATAAACCGAGTAGCCGCCAAGGATCGCAATCGCCGGTACGGCAATGGTAGAGAGGATCATCAACGCCGAGATCCCAAAGTACACGGTGGCGGTCATGGCGATACCGGCGGCTAAGATCAGCCACTCGACCTCAATGCCAGTGAACTTTTGCACCGGCAGCGCAAACATCGCCACGCCAACGCCAAACCAGCCGACTTGGGTGCCGCCCAGCAGCGCCGAAGGTAACCAAGAGCCTTTCACGCCAAAGGAGTAGCGCGCCAGCAGGTGAGTAGAAAGACCGGTCGAGGCACCGATGTAACCCAGCAAGGCAGTATATACCCCAAGCAACAAGTTACCGATGGCCACCGCCATAAAGAATTGATCCAGCGCTAGGCCGGTACCCAAGGTGCCGCCAGTCCACATGCTGGCAGAGAAGAACGTCAGACCTAGCATCACCAGAGTCAATGGCACAAAGCCCTTTCGCGCATGAGAAGGGACTGGGCTTAAACCGTATTCGGTATCATTCGACGCCATAGCTGACTCCAGATTGTCGTTTTTAATTTTGGTAAATTTGCTGGGCTCCAGACAAATTGCGCGGGAGTTTACGGCCAAAAAACAAAGTCGCAAGCGAAAACTACCAGCACCTAGATTAAGCGAACAAAATTCAACCGCACGGCAATTAAAAACGGCACGCGCAGACAATGACAACCAGCTGGAAAACTGCCACAGTCAGTGCCACAACCACTGCAAGGAGACGAAGATGGGATTACTAGACGCCCTAATGGGCAACGCCAGCGAGCTGGACGTGAGTGACGTACAAGAAGAGTTGGCGCCAATTTTGGCGGATAACGAGAGCGTCGATCTGGCCTACAAGCTGGTGCGGGACATGTTTATCTTCACCAATAAACGCTTGGTGCTGATCGACAAACAGGGACTGACCGGCAGCAAAGTCAGCTACCACTCAGTGCCTTACAAAGCGATCACCCAGTTTCAGGTGGAAAGCGCTGGCCACTTCGACATGGATTCCGAGCTAAAAATTTGGATCTCCGGCCAAAGCGAGCCACTGAAGCAAGAGCTAAAACGCGGCAGCAACGTCGTCGGCATTCAAAAGGCACTAGCCAACCGCGTACTGTTTGGCTAAGCCAATCGCCATAACGTTGCTTTAAGCGCTGCGGGTTGCGCCAACCAAGGTTGGCTGACTCGCGGCGCTAAGCGGTGTGCTGCGCATTGAGGTCGGAGGGTCATGGAACGTAGGGATAGATTGGTTATCGCTGGCATTCGCTACTGCCGCTGACACTTTTGCTCATACTGACTACTGCGAATTAGGGCGTGTTGACCTTTGCTGTATATTTTTGCGCCCATTGTTGGCTGTTTTTGAAAGCCAATTGATCTTGCTTGGTTATTTTTGCTGTTCTGCTCTCACTGAGGGGCGCCTTGGCAGGGTCGGACTAGCGGCTGTCACTCTTCGTCATACGATTTCGACGTAGAGCCACTATGCCTTCAATCGCAATCCTCGATTGACAGCCGCTATCCTCAACCAAATTCTGAACACCAAACGTCAACACGCCCTAATCACTATCAACTTTCTTATCTTTGCCTCCGGCGGCCTAGGGCTTTGCCCTCTGGATCCCCCTGCGCCTTCAAGGTTGACGAAAGCCCTTGTTCTCGCCGCACTTAAACCCGATTATCCCCGACCGAACACGAGATCACTTTGGAGATCTGCGCCATTTCAAGGCCGGATTCATCCTGCCACTGATTAAACAGCGCTTGGGTTTGTTGCATCGCCTTTTTCGAGGTCGGGGCGGCATCAAGCAACTGATGCGCTTGCAGGTAGCCGACCACGTCGTTGGTCAGCAAAAAGGTGTCTTTGCCGATCACTCGCAGCCAGTAAGGGCCAGTATTGCCGCCCAAACGACTGCCTTGGCGTTTTAATACTTGCCACAGCTCGATGATGTTGCGGCTATCAAAATCCGCCAGCCACTGCACCGCGCTGCCGTGTTCGAAGCTTAAATCCAACAGCATCTGGGCATTGTCGAAGATGGTTTGGATTTTGCCGCTGTGGCGGATCAGCGCCGGATCGCTGGCGCGCTTATCGCGCTGCTCGGGCGACATCATCAGCACCTTAGTTGGCTCAAAGCCCCAAAAGGCTTCCTCAAACGCTGGCCATTTGTTATCGACCACGCGCCACATCATGCCAGAACGAAACACCTGCCGACTCATGCTCGACAGCAGTTGGCCGTCGCTCATCTTAGCAAGATTGGGGTTGGCGTGGGGTAACAGTGCTTGCAATGCTGCGTCACCGCCTTTGCGCTCGGCGGCGCGTTGCCAGATCTGAGCAAACGACTCCATAACGGCTTCTCATACAACGAAACAGGGGCAAGTTTATAACAAACTTGCCCCTACCTTTGCGAGCTTGCGCCGTGATGGTTAAGCGCGCTTGGCTTGTAATCGCGCCGCATCGATGTGAGCCTGCAACGTCAGCCAATTGCTGATCTGCTCTTGGTTCGGCGGCCGCTTAGCCGAATGCCCCAGCAACTGCAGCAGCGCGTAGCAGAACTGGTGATATACCGGCCCCAAATCGCCTTGCGGACGGTGATCGTCTAGGTCGATCAAGGTGCCACGAATAAACTGCTGCGCCAGTTCATAGCGGTTGTAACCGCTGACTTCGCCCATCCGCGCGATCAGCTGCTGATTCCACTCACGGTAGGCCAGTGCCACTTGGCGATGGCTGGCTTGCAAAAACTCGCTGGCTTGCGCGACCAGATCAGGGTTTGGCATCACTTTGCAGATCACGAAACGATCTTGCTCTAACACCATCTGCAACCGCTGACACTGATGCGCCAGATAGATGTCAAACGGATTATCAAGATGCTGTTCCAGCTCTTGCGCTTGCGCTAGAAACTGCTTTAGATCGGCAATTGCCACCGACACAATTAAGTCGGCTTCGCTGGCGAAATGGTTATAGATGGTGCCTTTGGAGATCCCGCTTAGCTCGACCAGATGCGCCCGAGCCAGGTCAAAACTTTTTTTGCCCTGCAGCGCCCGCTGGGCACAGGCTACTAAAAAGTCATGTCGCTGCTGGTTACCGCTCATTTTCAACTCCTGACGCAACTGCGTGCCAATACGAGAACATTTTCACAGTTGCACGGTAGCAAGGTTCATCCCAAGGCCAAAGTGAGTAAAACTTGCAGCATCATGACGAATTACAATAGCAAGCGGATCGACCGAATCGGCTCGCGGGATTACTGACCAATGCTCAAGATTGAATTGCTCGAAAGCTTTATCGCCGTTGCCGAGACCGGCAACCTATCCAAAGCGGCGGATCGTCTGTGCCGCACCCAATCAGCAGTCAGCCTGCAGATCAAAAAGTTAGAGCAAACCACCGGCCAAGAACTGCTGAAACGCGATAACCGCGGCGCCAGTTTAACCGCCGCTGGCAGCAAGTTACTCAACTATGCCTATCAGCTGGTGCAGTTAAACCTACAAGCCTTGGACGATCTGAGTTCCGACAACGATCGTCAGGTGATCCGTTTAGGCGTGCCAACCGATTACGTGCAGTGGTATTTGCAATCGGGGTTGGTGGAGTTTATTCGCGAATTCACCCACTACCAGCTAACCATCGATACCGACGTGTCTGGCAACCTGTTCAAGCGTCTGGATGCCGGCGAGTTCGACGCCATCATTGCTACTCATTGGCAGCTGCCACAAGAGAACGGCCATCTGCTGTTTGAGCGACGCTTCCACTGGGTTGGCGCGCTACAAGGTAAAGTGTTAGAAAAATCGGTACTGCAGATGGCGCTGTACCCAGAGAACTGCCCAATTCGGGCGCAGGTGTTTGCCAACCATCAATTGTCGATGCGGCCAATCCGGGTATTACTGTCGACGCCATCGCCTCAAGCGCTGTGCATGGCGGTCGAGGAGGACTTAGCCATTGCTCCGATCGCTGAGTTCCGCCTCAACGATCAGATGCAGCTGCTTGACCCCGCTGAACACGGCCTGCCGCCGCTGCCAACCTTCAACGAATCGCTGTATGTGAATCCAAACTCTGACAGCGTCGCCTTGGCACACCTGCATTCACTGCTGAAAGCCAACTTGGAAGAGCTGGTGCATCAGGGTTAACGGCACTGCCGTTAGCCGTTAGTTATCAGTTAATAGTTAATAGTTAATAGTGATCAGCAAGCAGTAGCTCAGCGGAACTGGTACTGCTCTTGTTCTAGCTCTAGCTCTAGCTCTAGCTAAAAACTAACCACTGCCAACTGACTGCTGTGATTCCCCATTCAATGTCCGTTGCAGCTCTTCAATAAATAACCGCACTTTCGGCGACAGCTGACGATTGTGCGGATACACCGCGTAGATCCCATCGTCCGCTTGCCGCTGCTGGGCCAGTACCTCTTGCAGCGCCCCGCTGGCCAGATGCTCATCGACGTAGTAATCCGGCAATTGCACCAACCCGACCCCGGCCAACGCCGCTTCCAACAAAGCAATACCGCTGTTGCAGCGCAAGCTGCCTTTAACGCGGATGCTGCGCTCTTGGCCGCGCTCAATAAAACGCCACTGCTCAACACTGCCGATCAAACAGTTGTGCTTAGACAGTTCCGACAGACTGTGGGGCTGACCATAGGCGGCGATGTAGCTGGGGGCGGCACAAACGTATAAGCGGCGACTGGCTAGGCGTTTGGCGATCATGCTGGAATCCCCCAGATGGCCCAGACGGATAGCCAGATCGACCCCCTCCTCCACCAAATCCAACTGGCGGTTGGTCAAGTCCAACTCAATCTGCACTTTCGGATAACGCTTAGCAAAACGCGCTACCGCTGGGGTTAACATCAACTCGCCAAAAGTTACCGGCGCGGTCACCTTAAAGCGGCCGCTGGGGTTTTGTTGCAGGTTGGTCAGTTGCAGCTGCGCTTGCTCAAGCCCTTCCAGCAGCGGCTTACATTGGCGGTAATACAGCTGGCCGGGCTCGGTCACCGTCACTTGGCGGGTGGTACGGTAAAACAGCTTTAGTTCTAGCCGCTGTTCTAACTGGTTAATTTGCCGACTCACCTGTGCGGTCGACAACTCAAGGCGCTTGGCCGCTAAGGTAAAGCTCTTGGTTTCCACCACCGCGATAAATTCGCTGATCCCTTGCCAATTAAACATCTACTTTTGTCTCACTAGGTTGCGGCGGATTGTTACACACCAGTAATAGTTATTTACCAAAACAGGTAATTATCAACAAGGGCAAGGTCAATAATAATGTCAGCCATCAAATCGAGGTGTCATAGCAACGGTGGCCCTCATGCCTAACCAAATAGACGTTGATTGACTAACAGGAAGCACGCAATGACTGCACAACCAATTACTTGTAAAGCGATGGTGGCTTGGGCCGCAGGTCAACCTCTGAAAGAGGAAACCGTTACCGTAGCACCGCCAAAAGCGGGCGAAGTACGAGTAAAGATCATGGCGACCGGCGTATGCCACACTGACGCCTTCACCCTGTCCGGTGACGATCCAGAAGGGATCTTCCCATCGATTCTGGGGCACGAAGGCGGCGGCATCGTTGAAGCCATTGGCGAAGGCGTTACCAGCGTGCAAGTGGGCGACCACGTGATCCCGCTGTACACCCCAGAGTGTGGCGAGTGTAAGTTCTGTAAGTCAGGCAAAACCAACCTGTGTCAGAAAATTCGTGAAACCCAAGGCAAGGGCCTGATGCCAGACGGCACCACCCGTTTCTCCATCGACGGTCAGCCAATCTTCCACTACATGGGTTGCTCGACCTTCAGTGAGTACACCGTGTTGCCAGAGATCTCACTAGCGAAGATTAACAAAGAAGCGCCTCTGGAAGAGGTGTGTCTGCTGGGCTGTGGCGTAACCACCGGTATGGGTGCGGTTACTAACACTGCCAAGGTACAAAAAGGCGATACCGTAGCGGTATTTGGCTTGGGCGGCATTGGCCTGTCCGCCATCATCGGCGCACAGATGGCTGGCGCTGGCCGCATCATCGCCATCGACATCAACCCAGGTAAATTCGATCTGGCCCGCAAACTGGGTGCCACCGATTGCGTTAACCCGAAAGAGTTCGACAAGCCAATCCAAGAAGTGATCGTTGAGATGACCGACGGCGGCGTGGATTTCTCCTTCGAGTGTGTTGGTAACGTCCACCTGATGCGCAGCGCGCTGGAATGTTGCCACAAAGGTTGGGGCGAATCGGTGATCATCGGTGTTGCCGGTGCTGGCCAAGAGATCTCAACTCGTCCATTCCAACTGGTGACTGGCCGAGTTTGGAAAGGCTCTGCCTTCGGTGGCGTAAAAGGCCGTTCTGAGCTGCCAGAGTACGTCGAGCGTTACATGAATGGCGAGTTCAAGTTGGATGATTTCATCACCCACACCATGAGCCTGCAGGAAGTGAACAAAGCCTTTGATCTAATGCACGAAGGCAAATCGATCCGCACCGTACTGCACATGAACCGCTAATAACTCGCAGCCAAACCGCCTCGTAATTTGAGGCGGTTTTTAATTGTTAAACCCAAACGCTATCTGAGGAGCTGTGATGACAACTCTGACCAACCTTTCCGCCAACAAAAGTTTTGGCGGTTGGCACAAACAATATCAGCATCGCTGTGCGGTACTGGGCTGCGACATGCGCTTTGCCATCTACCTGCCACCACAGGCGGAAACCAGCAAAGTGCCGGTGCTGTACTGGCTCTCTGGCCTTACCTGCACCGACGAAAACTTCATGCAAAAAGCCGGAGCTCAGCGCATCGCCGCCGAATTGGGGATCGCCATTGTCGCCCCAGATACCAGCCCTCGCGGTGACGACGTCGCCAACGACGACGGCTACGATCTCGGCCAAGGCGCCGGTTTCTACCTAAACGCCACCCAAGCGCCGTGGAATAAGCACTACCGGATGTACGATTACATCGTCGACGAACTGCCAGCGCTGATTGAAGATCAATTCCCAGTGTCTGACGTGCGCGCCATCAGCGGCCACTCGATGGGCGGCCACGGCGCCTTGATGATCGCTCTGCGCAATCCCGATCGCTACCGCTCAGTATCGGCGTTCAGCCCAATCGTTAACCCAAGCCAAGTGCCTTGGGGCCAAAAAGCCTTTACCGCTTACTTAGGCAGCGATAAAGCGGCGTGGCAACAATACGACAGCTGCGAGCTGATGAAAGCCAGCCGCGGCCAGTTGCAACTGCCGGCACTGGTAGATCAAGGCCTTGGTGACAGCTTCTTGCCAGAACAGCTGCAACCGCAAGCGCTGCTGGATGCCGCCGAGGTTTCCGGCTACCCGCTGACGTTGAATCAGCACCCGGGTTATGATCACAGCTACTACTTCATCGCCAGCTTTATCGAAGCGCATTTGCGCTTCCACGCTCAGGCGTTTTGATGTGCGGTTGTGATTAAACTCTAGCTTTTGCTTATAACCGCCAATCAAATTGAATACATTGGCGCATCGAGCTAAAAAACCGCGTTTTTTGTCGCTACAATCCAGCGCCGTAACTGCTCCGATCACTTAGATTGGTGGCAGTTACGCGCGACACCAGAGCGTCTCCCTACCCTCTGCGTTCAGCCGCCCATCCGCACCCCTGATAAAGACCGATGTTGCTCTAGGGTTGTGCCGCGTGGCCGTGCCAACGAGTCCAGTAAAAAACCAATAACTAACAACTCCCAAGCGAGTTTGCTGTGGCCGATTACACTTGTGATCCCAGAGGCAACTGCGCTGCCCCTTACTTGGAGCAAATGATGAATAAGATCGTGGTCGTCGGCGGCGGTGCCGGCGGTATGGAACTGATCACCAAGATCGGCAAACGTCTTGGTAAAACTGGCAAAGCCGAAATCACCTTGGTGGACATCTGTAACCACCACATCTGGAAACCGCTGTTGCACGAACTGGCCACCGGCAGCTTGGACGAAGGCACCAACGCCGTCGATTACCAAGTGCATGGCACCAACAACGGTTACATCTACCAGCGCGGCGCGCTCACCGGCATCGACCGTGAAAACCGCCAAATTATTCTGGCGCCGCTGTACAGCAGCGACGGCCGACTGATCTTGAATGAACGCCGTCTGGACTACGACTACTTGGTTATCGGCATTGGTGCCATCAGCAACGATTTCGGCATTCCCGGGGTTAAAGAACACGCCTTTACTCTGGATCTGACCGAACAGGCGATGACCCTGCGCGAACGCATTCAGCACCAGTTTATGCAGCACGCCACCGGCCAACGTCAGGGCAAGATGAAGGTCGCCATCGTTGGCGCTGGCGCCACCGGGGTAGAGATGGCCGCCGAACTGCACCACATGGATCACACCCTGCGTCGCTACGGCTACCAGTTGGAAAAAGACCTGCTGGATCTGACCATCGTTGAAGCGTCCGATTCGGTGATGCCAGCGCTGCCAAAATCGGATCTGCGCAAAGCAGTGCACGACAAACTGATTGAGATCGGCGTGAAAGTGGCCACCAACACCATGGTGACCGAAGTGTCCGAAACTGGTCTAAGCACCAAAGACGGCAACTTCATCGAAGCCGATCTGGTGATCTGGGCCGCCGGCGTAAAAGCCCCGGAAGTACTGGCCACCTTGGGTCTGGAAGTTAACCGTGCCAACCAGCTGATGGCTGCCGATACCGGCCGCACCCTGTCGGACGAGCGGATCTTCACCTTCGGTGACTGCGCCTGCATTCCACAGCCAGATGGCAGCTTCCTGCCACCGCGCGGCCAAACCGCTCGCCAAGTGGCACTGATGGTCGGCACCAACTTGATCCGATTGAACAGCAATCCAAACGCCAAGATGGACAGCTACATCTACAAAGATTTGGGCAGCTTCGTAAACCTGGCCCACTTCAACACCATCGGTAACATGTTCTCGTTCTTCCACGGTGGTTTGCAGTTGGCCGGCTCGCCAGCTCGCTTCGTCTACGCGTCGCTGTACCGGCGCCACATTCTAGCGCTACACGGCCCGCTGAAAGGCTCAATGATCCTGATGATCCACGGCCTTAACCGGCTGCTGCGGCCACAACTGAAACTGTGGTAACAGTGTCTGACTAACGCCGTCATAAACAAGGGCGCTGAGGTAACTCAGAGCCCTTTTTAGTGGCCGAAAATCCGCTCTAAGGCTGGTCGATTTCGCCCTTAACAGTTGCTAGGACGTGTTGACGTTTGGTGTTCAGAATTTGGTCGCGGCTATACGAGCTTCCTTAGCAGAACTGGGGGTAGCTCAGATTAATTAACTTCTTGGCGGTTTTGATGTGGCTGCGGATTCGCCGCCCATCAGAACAACCTATTCGGCAAAATCTGATTGCGTGATCGTTAACAGCAGTCGCAAGATAAACCTCCGCCTCGTCTCCAACCGTGGCGGATAGCCTTAATTACCATCACTTGGATAACTACCATGTACTTCCATTTTATCGCCCTAATTCTAAAGCGAATTACTCTAGTGCTAATGGCACTGGCGGGCGTGGATCCGTACATCAAAAAGTACCCCTAAGTTGATGTAGCATTCCCAGAGCCCGCTTGATTCAAGCGGGCTTTTTTTTTGCTTAAAACAAAATAATAACTCAAGGAAACTGCTTCATGTCTCTGCCAGAAACGATTTGGTTCAACGGTCAATTTGTTGCCTACGCCGATGCCAAAGTTCACGTATTCAGCCACGCCCTGCACTACGGCTCATCCGTATTTGAAGGGATCCGCGCTTACGATACCCCGAACGGTCCGGCAGTGTTTCGCTTAGGCGATCATATCCAGCGACTGTTCGACAGCGCCAAAATCTACCGGATGACTATCCCTTACAGCCAAGCAGAGCTGGAACAAGCTTGCTGCGAGGCAGTGAGCCGCAATGGCTTGGCCAGCGCCTACATCCGCCCGCTGGCGTTTTACGGTAACGTCGGCCTTGGCATCAACGCCGCCCGCGGTCACAACGCCGAAGTGATGGTCGCGGCGATGCCATGGGGCGCCTATCTGGGTGAAGAGAGCCTGCAACAAGGGGTTGATGTGTGCGTCTCCAGTTGGCAACGACTGGCCGCCAACACCATGCCAACTGGCGCTAAAGCCGGTGGTAACTACCTGTCATCACAACTGATCTCCGGCGAGGCCAAACGTCACGGCTATGCCGAAGGGATCGCCTTAGACGTTAATGGCCAGATCAGCGAGGGCGCCGGAGAAAACCTGTTTATCGTCAAAAACAAGGTGCTGTACACCCCACCGGTAACCGCGGCGATTCTGCCGGGTCTAACCCGAGACAGCGTGATGACGCTGGCCAAAGAGTTAGGTTTGGAAGTCCAGCAGCAAGCGTTGGCACGGGAAGCGCTCTATCTGGCTGATGAAGTGTTTATGACCGGCACCGCCGCCGAAATTGTGCCGGTGCGCAGCGTCGATGGCATCGACATCGGCTGCGGCGCCCGAGGCCCGATCACCGAACAGCTGCAACGGGCCTTTTTCGGCCTGTTTGATGGCACCACCGAAGACAAATGGCAATGGCTCACCCCGGTCACACCGGCAAAATAGGCAGAGAACATCATGCAAAGAGACGTCACATTAGTGCTTGATAACCCCAGCAGCAGTTTGAAACAACGCGTAATCAAGCTGTATCAGCTGCTTGGGCCTGGGATCATGTTAGCGGCAGCCGCAGTGGGAGGTTCCCACTTGGTCGCCTCCACCCAAGCCGGCGCCCTATACGGCTGGCAATTGGTCGGGCTGATCCTATTGGTGAACTTGCTGAAATACCCGTTTTTCCGCGCCGGGGTGCAATACACCATGGGCACCGGCAAAACCTTAATTGAAGGTTATGCCGAAATGGGACGTCCTTACCTGTTGGTGTTTGCGGTCTTGGCGGCATTCTCAGCGGTGGTTAACGTCGCGGCGCTGCTGCTGTTTAGCGCCAGTTTGTGGTTGCTGTTTGTGCCAACCAGTTGGGCAGGATTGCCGTGGGCACTGCTGATCATGGCAGCCTGCTTAGCGATTCTGATCGGCGGTCACTATCGGTTGCTGGACTCGCTGTCGAAATGGTTGATGTTGGCGTTAACCATCGCTACTTGCAGTGCGGTGGCGATCGCCGCTGGTGCGCCGAGCATCACCGATCCCAACTTTGTGTCGCCATCGCCGTGGACATTAGCCTCGCTGGGGTTCTTGGTGGCGACCATGGGCTGGATGCCTGCACCCATCGACATTGCCGCCATCAACACCTTGTGGCTACAGCGCCACTGCAAAACCACCGAAGTGAACTTCAAACAGGCACTGTTGGATTTTAACGTCGGTTACATCGGCACCGCGGTGTTGGCCGTTGTCTTTGTCGCCCTTGGCGCACTGGTAATGCATGGTACTGGGGTGGTGTTGGAAAAATCCGGTACCGGCTTTACCCATCAATTGGTCAGCATGTTTACCTCGGTGATCGGCGATTGGGCGCACTATCTGATCTCCACCGTCGCGTTCCTTACCATCTTTGGCAGTACCATCACCGCCTTAGATGGCTACAGTCGCGCGGTGGCCGAATCTCACCGACTGCTGTGCGATCAGGGCGTCAACTACGATCCGCAAACCAATGCGCGCCACTACAGCAAATGGTTGCTGGCCGTGGGCCTCGGTTCAGTCGCTATTGTGGTGTCGTTCAGTTCCAGTTTGCTGGGAATGCTTAACTTCGCGATGGTCGCCGCGTTTACCACCACACCGGTATTTGCGCTGTTGAACTACCTGTTGGTCAGCGATGCTCGTCTGCCTGCCCAATACCACTCCCCGACCTGGGTTAAGCTGTTGTCAAAACTGGGCTTGGTCGCGCTGTTCGGCTTCTTAGCACTGTTTATCTGGTGGAAATTTTTCTACTTGTAATTGGCCTCGCTTGCCTGCCGCTACACCAAGAAAAAGCCTCAGCAATTGCTGAGGCTTGCGTGTTACTCAACCAATCTTGACCATCAATATTTGGTCTTAGTCAGGTCACAACGGATCTTCTCTCCACGCATGGCTGGCGTGTTTGGGCGCTCGGCCGATTCGCACAACAGCGTAGTGCCGTAGTCATTGCGCGTGTCGTGCGCATTAGACCGAGCCCAGACGGAAACAATCGCTTTCTGTTCCGGTTTGGCGTGGCAATCGGCGCCGTTGTAATTAAAGGCGTGGATGGTGTTTTGATGGAAATAGGACAAATCATCTTTTTCCGGTGAGGTGCTGGCCCAGAACCACGACTCGTTCTCCATGCCGGCATCAAACTCAACTTCACGAACGGTATCGGTTTCGCTGATGGTCTTCACCAGTGGGCTGTCTTCACGAATCGCGAAATTTTGGAACTCATCGGTGCAGGCCGGTTGGCGAATGGTGTAGTAAATCTCAGAGATCGCATGGTTGTGGTAGGGGTAGAACGAATCGATCCGCTGCGCCACCATGCCCACTTCCGCGCCAACCTTTTCATTGTTAATTTGATCGATTCGCAGCAAGCCCCAGTGACCAAACACTTCTGCGTAAGAATAAGTGCCTCGGGTCTTATCGAAGTTACGTTGGTTACGCTCGCTCTCTTCGGCGTACATCGGGAACCAGCCGACCGCTGCCCATAGGTTTGGTAAGGCATTGGCACTAACATCAAACGGGAACGCCGCTGGCATCTTAATGTCGCTGCCGGTGACCATCTTGGCGAAGTGTTCGGTGTAATCCTTGCCGTAGGCTTTAACTTTTGGATCGGTCACTTTGTTGTCGAAGAACTCGGCAAAGGTTTCCCGTTTAAGCCACTGAGCTACCGGCGAATTGGCCTCCAGTTCACCACCAGGGCTGTAGATCCAATTGACGTCCTCACGGGCACCAAAGCACTGCTTAGCTTGCTCTGGGTTGGCCAACACCGCATGGATATGTTTTACCATCAACTGCATATCACGGTTGTCCATAATACACATGTACTGTGGCCCTTTTAGATCGTGAGTATTGGTTTGGTACATCGCCAAATCGGAATTACGACAATTGCTGTCGCTGGTGCTTAAGGCGACCGCGTAACCCTCTAGGTATTTCAAGGTTTCCGCCCAAAGCATATCGACGTATTTTTGGTCTGCCGCAGAGTAACGTGGTGAATCACCTAGACATTGGAAAGTTGCATTGCTAATTTCATTTTTATCCAGGAAATCTGGGATCTCGATTGCATAACCGTTCGCAGCAAACAGCGCTGCCGCAACCAAACTTAGTTTATTCATTGGGATTCTCATCAAAATTTATAAGCACACTAATGCCACTAAACCGGTATTTACGTTAGTGGTTTATGCCGAGGTAAAAATAGGAAAGCCGCCTTAATTATTGCCAGTTAATCCGGTGAGGTCGGGATCAACAACATTAACAAGACGGCTTGTTTAATTAATCAGATTGACTAATTAATTTTTATGTTGGTCGTACTTAAAGGTATGACAGTCGGCACACAGTGGCGCTTTGGCTTCGTGTTCGCCGTGACACTCGGTACATGGCGTTTCTTTGCCGTAGTGCAGGTTGTCGTGTGGGTTCTGATGCACTTCATCGCCACTGCGTTTGGTCGCTTCCGCCAACTCATCAATATCGTGGCAAGCGGCACAGGCGGTGTCGGAAGGACGCACTTTGATACCCTGATCGTGGCACGATTCACAGCCGTCATCGTAGTTCATCGCATGGAAATCACGGCCCATGGTCGGCCCCATCTCCACCAGCGACGCATCGGCTTTCAATTCCGCCGCTTGCGCACTTAACGCAATGGCAGCAGCGGCAACAACAGTCAGTAATTTTTTCATAATAAATTCCCTTAAAGTCCGCTGCTTACGCCATGATGGTGCGTGCTGCAGTCATCCCCATCACCATACATTCTGGAATCGAGCAGCTGCCTAAGCGGCTTACCCCGTGAATGCCACCGGTCACTTCGCCGGCCGCGTACAGCCCGGCAATCGGTTGGCCGGTCAGTGAATCCAGTACCTTAGCGGTCGCGTCAATTTGCACCCCGCCCATGCAGTAGTGCACTTTTGGCCACAGTCGGATCACGGTGTATGGCGCTTTGATTTCGCCTTTTTGCATCGACAAGGTCATGTCTTTGCCAAACTGCTTATCAACCCCAGTACGAACATATTCGTTGTACTCGGCGACCTGCTGCTCCAGCGCTTCAGCTGGAACATCGAACTTAGCGGCGATCTCTTTGAGTGATTCAAACTTCCAACCAACGCCATACTTCAATACTTTCTTGTTGTTCGGGTGCTGATCAGCGTGCTCGTAGCTGGAGATCATCAGTGGCGGACGTGGGCTGCCATCAGGGTAACGACACTTCAGTTCGGCATCGGCGCGGGTCTTACGATCGGCAATCTCGTCCATAAAACGTTTGCCGGTGTTGCAGTCGATAGCCACTGAATGTGGGAAGTTGTAGATGGCAAAGTTGGAACAGTAGCCAAAGCCGCCTTCATCTGGTGAAGCCCATGGGCCGGACTGAATGTGCGCCAGGTGCACGGGTACCGCGCCCAGACGGAACATCTCTAACATCCCTTCACCGGTCGCGCCTTCAACGTTGGTGCAGCCCACTTCGGCGGTCAGGGTTGGATCCTGCGCCATCCGCAGTTTGATGTTGTTAGAGAAACCGCCGGTAGCCATGATCACCCCACGGCTGGCCTTAACAAAATAAGGGGTGCCGCTGTCAGGCTGATCGATGTAGAAGTTTTGCCGCATCTCGGCGCCGATAACTTTACCGCTGTCGTCTTGCACAAAGCGCACGAACTTCATCCGGTTGACAGTTTCTACGCCCTCTTTACGCGCTAGCTTCAGCAGCGGCTGGGTAATACCAGCACCACAAGAAACCGAGGTTTGATAGGTACGCGCCACCGAGTGACCGCCCAGCTGCTGCAGGTATGGGTGGAATTGCGCGCCGGCATCTAAGGTCATCTGCAGCGCTTCCATGGCGTGCTTAGCCACATGGCGCAACAGCACTTCATCGGCGATACCGCGGCCAGCTTTGATCTGATCCTGCGCCATCCGCTCTGGGCTATCTTCTACGCCCTCTTGTTGCTGCATCGGGGTATTGGGTGCCGCGAATAAGCCACCGTTGATGGCCGAGTTCCCGCCGTACACCCCCATTTTTTCAAAAATGGTGACCTGTTTAGCGCCATTACGCATCGCTTCAATGCCAGCGGCAAGACCGGCAAAACCGGAGCCGATAATGGCGATTTCAACGGTTTTGTTCCACTTGATATCGCTTGCTTTGGATACCGCCAATGCCGGCATCGCCATCGGTGCCGCGGCAACAGCGCCGGCGACCCCTAGTCCTTTTAGAAAACGACGACGCGCTTGTTGAGTTACATCAGTCATGGTTGATTACCCTATCAGTGAGAGATGCAACCAAGATAATTTTGGAACTGATTCCAAACTGCTAATTCAGTGGGGATATTGACTGGCCAAATTGTCCATTATTAAATTTATGGTTGACGGCACAATTACTTTGATATTTACGGTAAGTTCGCAGTTGTTTGCAATAAAAAGAAATTTACTTTCAGGCTGCCCAGTTCAAATCTAGCGGCTTACCAGAAAATACTTAATAAAGCTTGCGGCAGCGCATTTTTGCTGGCTTTGCTATTATTCAGAGATCTAACTCAACCTATTACAATTATTAAATATAGAATAAACCACAACAATTAAAATAATGTAAGTTAACTCACAGATCAGCCACTATATTAACGAAAAAAAGCCGATACGGTTACCCGCATCGGCTTACTCTTTCTATCCATTTCAGTTACCGGATGATGAACAGTAACTGTGACACTTACTTAGTTCTTGTGTGCGTCGAACTTAAAGGTGTGGCAGTCAGCGCACAGCGGTGCTTTGGCTTCGTGCTCACCGTGACACTCGGTACACGGAGTTTCTTTACCGTAGTGCAGGTTATTGTGTGGGTTCTGGTGCACTTCGTCGCCGCTGCGTTGGGTCGCTTCAGCCAGATCGTTTACGTCGTGGCACTGCTCACACGCCTTGTCAGATGGCTGGATACGGATACCTTGGTCGTGGCAAGACTTACAGCCGTCATCGTAGTTCATGGCGTGGAAGTCACGGCCCATCTTAGCGCCCATTTTTACCAAAGACGCGTCCGCTTGCAGTTCCGCCGCTTGCGCACCAAAGGTGATTGCCAGTACAGCGGCAACAGTCAGTAGTTTTTTCATCTGTATATTCCTCTAAGCGGTTTGGCTTACGCGCCCATTACCGAGCGTGCTGCAGTCATACCCATCACCATACACTCAGGGATGGAGCAGCTACCCAGACGGCTTACGCCGTGGATGCCGCCAGCTACTTCACCGGCTGCGAACAGGTTCGGGATTGGTTGACCAGTGATAGAGTCCAGTACACGGGCGTCTTTGGTGATCTGCACACCGCCTTGGCAGTAGTGTACTTTTGGCCACAGACGAACCACGGAGAATGGCGCTTCCAGGAACTTACCTTTGGCTTCAGCCATGTTCTTACCGAACTGCGCATCAACACCGGATTTAACGTAGCCGTTGTACTCGTCAACCTGCTGCTGCAGTGCCTTTAGCGGCACGTTAAAGTGCTTAGCCAGCGCTTCTAGAGAATCGAACTTCCAGCCAACGTTGTACTTCAGTACTTTCTTAGCGTTCGGATGCTCGTCAGCGTGCTTCCAAGAGGTGATCATGATCGGTGGCATTGGGTTGCCTTCGGCATCACGACAGTTCAGCTCTGCATCAGCACGGGTCTTACGGTCGGCGATTTCGTTCATGAAACGCTTACCGGTTTGGGTATCAACCGCGATAGAGTGCGGGAAGTTGTAGATGGAGTAGTTAGACACGTAACCGAAACCACCTTCGTCTGGGGAAGCCCAAGGACCAGACTGGATGTGCGCTAGGTGCACTGGAATAGCGCCCATGCGGAACATCTCTAGCATCGCTTCACCGGTCGCACCTTTGTGGTTGGTACAACCCACTTCGCCAGTCAAAGTTGGATCTTGCGCCATACGCAGGTTGATGTTTTGGGCAAAACCACCGGTGGCCATGATCACGCCGCGCAGGGCACGAACGAAGATCACTTTGCCGCTCTTTTCGTCGCCAAAGTAGTAGTTTTCACGCGCCTTGAAGCCTTCGATTTTACCGTCTTTACCGGTTACGAAACCTTCAAACTTGATACGTGCTACTGCTTCAACGCCCTCTTTACGAGCCAATTTCAGCAGCGGCTGAGTGATACCAGCACCGCAAGATACGGTGGTCTGGTAAGTACGCGCTACCGCGTGACCGCCCAGTTGTTGCAGGTATGGGTGATATTCAGCACCGGCTTCGATGGTCAGTTGCAGCGCTTCGGCGGCGTGCTCGGCTACATGGCGCAGCAGAGTCTCATCAGCGATACCACGGCCTGCAGCCAGCTGGTCAGCAACCATCTGCTCAACGGAGTCCTTAACGCCCTCTTGCTTTTGCATTGGGGTGTTTGGCGCTGCAAACAGGCCACCGTTGATGGCGGAGTTACCACCAAATACGCCCATCTTTTCAAAGATGGTAACGCTCTTGGCGCCTTTACGCTTGGCTTCAATACCGGCAGCCAGACCGGCAAAACCGGAACCAATGATGGCAACGTCTACGGTCTTGTCCCACTTCACGCCTTCAGCGGAAGTGTTGGCGAAAGCCGCCATTGGAGCAGCAGTAGCAGCTGCGGCACCTGCAACGCCCAAACCTTTTAGGAAACGGCGGCGAGCTTGTTGATTTACTTCAGTCATTTCATCAAAACCCTATTTAAGAGATGGGTTTAGATTAGGGGTGGAAGTGATTCCAAACCGCGAGCCCGTAGCGACTGCAATTGCGACATTTTGTCTTTGTTGAAATCTGTGTAATGACTCTTGAACTGGCTTCGACTGGCGAACCGGCTAACACTTTAGTGATAGAAAAAACGAAGTTTTTTATTGTTGAATCAACAAAAATGCCGCCAAGCGTAAGCTTTGGCGGCAATTCCTAAAATCCCGAGTCAAATGACTCTACTTTTCAGTCACATACCCAGTTGATGCAGATAGGGCAATAAGTAAGCGCGGATCTCATCGGTCACCGCGCTGTGCCAGAAACCGCCGATAAAAGCCGCCAGCGGCAGCGCAAACAACAACAGCATCATCACCACGGCCACGCCGCGCGCCGACAACTGCCAACCCCAGCGACTCGACAAGGCCAACGCCTCTTTCTTTGGGCAAGCCGAGACGCAGCGCAAGCACGCTTGGCACTCATCACTGCGCACGGTAATGCGCTGATGTACCGCAATGCGTGCCGGACAAGCGCGGCTGCACTTATCGCACTTCATTCCTTTGCTGTTGATCAAACAGGCATCGACATTACGGCGCACCTTAAATGGACTAAGCATGCTCAGCAAACCGAGGCCGGCACCGTACGGGCACAGGTAACGGCAAAAGCCCTGCTGCTGCCACGCCGCCAGCAATAAAATCAGCGCAATGACGGTGCCGGAGATCAGCGTCGGCTTTAAGAAAAACGCCCCCATCTTGGCATCGGCCATCAGGTGATAGTGGCCAGAGAGATAACCCGGTAATGCCATGGTCGGCAAACCGAAGATCACCAGATAACAGAGCGCCACAAACAGCAGGTATTTGACCATTCGCAGCGGCCAGTCAATCCACGCCGGCGGCAGTGCATCGCCTTTGATAAAGCGCTTACGCAGCTTATACAAGTAAGTGCCCGCCAACCCCAACGGACAAGCCCAGCCACAAAACGCCCGCTTACAGACCACGGCGCTCAGCATCACGGTAAACAGCATCACTGCCGCTGCGGGGTGTGCCTGATCCCAAAGCCCAAGGGTAACGATCGCTTTGATTTCGATGCCGCCGGCCAATGGCAAAAACGCATCAACCACATCAGGACGGGTCAGGTAGCCGCCGAAGCCATTCATCAGGGCTAAGTGGTAAGCCAGATACTGCAGCCCCACCAGTAACATCGATAGCCCAAAGAAGTGCGCTATCGGTTCGCGAATGGCATTTTCACGGCCCTCGCCTTTGGCCAGTTGCGGCTTGAACGTTAACAGCAGGCCATACAAACCGGCGGCGATCAGAGCCCCCAGCAGCAATGGCCACACCATAGCGGCCAGCAGTGCCGCCAACAGCATCAACGCCATCGCCGCGGCGCCCCATTTTTGCCCACCAAAATAGAGCAGACTGCCAGCGTAGGTCAGTCCCAGCAGCAGCGAAATCGATTCAATCAGAGTCATAACAACGAAATAGACAACAACAATAACGCCGATTATGACCTCGGCCCCCTAGGTGTCGGTTCCCGTTATTGGCGGCAGAAATGTGATTGTGTGAGGCACCGCAAGCGCTGGCGGAGTTATCTCGAAATAGGCATAGCAGCAGCCGCCAATTTTGTGCGGCAACTACATCGGGCAGCGCAATAAAAACGGAGCCGAATGGCTCCGTTGTGAGGATTAACCCGAGACGATCATATCGAATAAACGAAGTAAAGCTGGGCTTTCATCCGCAAGATGATGCCGCGAATAACATCCAAGAAGCCCATAAAGGCGATCGGCTTCTCGCCAGAGACCCACGCCAACCCTACAGCCCCCACCGGAATGTCGTAACCTTCCGGCTCGACCAGTTTCAAACGCACGAAATGGTGCTTGTTGCGGGCGTTCTGCGCGGTGTTACTGCGGACCCCCTCTTCCAATCCCAGCAAGTTAGCTTGCGATTCGCCGGTGGCCTCGATGATCCCCTCCACTTCAGCGGCGAACACTTTGCCCGGATACACCGGGGTGGCGAACTCGGCCGCACTGCCAACCTTAATGTTACGGATCGCTTGGTGATTAACCCGCATCAGCACGTACTTTTCATTGGTGTACATCTGCAATCGCGGGATCAGCGCCACCATCTGCCCCGGGCGGGCAATAAAGTTGGTGACGTAACCATCCATCGGTGCCCGCACCGTGGTTTGCTGCAAGCGCCAACGGGCTTGTTCAACGTCTTGGGTAGCACGGTTGCTGTCCGCCTCGGCGGTGATCGCATTGGCCTTGGCCAAGGCAATTTGATTGATGGCGTTGTCGGCGTTAGCGCGTCCTTGCTGCAACGACGCTTGCAGCGCCACCACGGTTGCTGCGGCTTGCTGCTGACGACTTTGCTGTTGCTCCATCTCAATCGCTGAGATGGTATTGGCAGCGCCGCGATTTTGCTGTTGGTAACGCTCGCTGGTGCTCTGCTGCAGTGCCAGTTCCATCTTGGCGGCTTGTAGCTCGCCAGCCAACGCATCGACCTGATGCTGGGCCGCTTGGGCATCAACCTCACTGATGTCGATTTGCGCTTCGGCGCTTTGCCACTGGGCCTTGGCGATCGCCAACTGCGCTTGCGCCCGCTCTAACGCAATTTGATAAGGCTGCGGATCGATTTGATAAACCAACTGCCCCGCCTGCAGTTTTTGATTGGGGCTGATGTAAATTTCGCTGATCTGGCCACGCACCTGAGTATCACCGGGACGAAGCTGAATTCGTGGCGACTGCACGAACGAGCCGCCGGAAAGATCCATCGGCGTGTAATTAAGCAGGCCAATCCATACGAACACCAGCCAGCTAAAACCACCGCCAAAAGCGAACAGCTGAAACGGTTTGTTCCATGGCACCCCAAGTAGTCGCAGCAGATAGATAAACGCTGCCCATACCGCCAAGCCTTCAATCATGGTCACCCTCCGGCTGTGCTGGTGGCGTTGGTTCACGCCAGATATCACGAACGCTGCGCAGTATCGCGGCACCATCGATAAAGGCGATGATCACCGCCAGCACCCATACCCAGTGCCAAATAAAGCCAATCCACGTCAACACGGTGATCAGCGCTAATTGCCGATGTTCATTCTTTTTGGCGTGGTGCAATGGCATCTCGTGCAGCTTCCAGAAGCCGTACAACGCGGCACCAACCACCGCCACCATCATCACTGTCGCCGCCACATGCAGCACCGTATCGGCACTGCCGCCAGCAAACGGCATTGAAACCAAACTCATGTTTCCCCCTACACTGGTTAGCAAGTGACCACCCACCTTAACCAACGGCGCTGAACTCAAGCTTGCGCCAGCAGCCAATCGCATCGTTACAGATCACAAAAACCCAAGTAACTTGTGAAGTTGACTGCAGTTTAATTCGGAGGCGGAGCAATTTTTGTTGTCGTTATCGGCCTTAGTAACACAATGCCCGGCAGCAACTTTGTTTTGAATCAATCACATGAGGTATAGCTATGGCTACCGTGCTAATTACCGGCGCTAATCGCGGTCTGGGTTTCGAGTTTGTTCGTCAATATGCGGCAGCGAACTGGCAGGTGATCGCCACCTGTCGCGATCCGCAGCAGGCGGCGGAGCTCAGCGCCTTAGCGCAAGCGCACAGCAACATTCAGATTGAAGCGTTGGCGGTAACCGATGAACACAGCATCAACGCTTTGGCGGCTAAGTTGGCCGGGCAGCCGATTGATCTGCTGCTGAATAACGCTGGGGTGCTGGGCGACGATTGCGACACCTGGGACAAGCTGGATCAACAACGTTTCTTGGATGTACTGAACATCAACACCGTGGCGCCAGCGCTGATGATCAAGGCGTTTAAAGCCCACGTTATCGCCTCCGAGCGCAAAGCGATCGTTGGCATCAGCAGCCGCATCGCCAGCATCGACGACAACGGCAGCGGCAATATGCTGGCTTACCGCACCTCTAAGGTGGGCTTAAACCAACTGCTGCGCTGCGCCAGCCGCGATCTGGCCGAGTACGGCGTAAAGACTCTGGCACTGCACCCTGGCTGGGTGCAAACCGACATGGGCGGCAGCAACGCGACCTTCACTACCGAGGAGAGCGTGCGCGGCATGATTGAGCGCATCGACGAACTGGATGAAACCAACAGCGGCACCTTTGTGGTGTTCAACGGCGAACAACTGCCTTGGTAAAGCCACCACGGCGAATGCCCTTAAAAACCAGCGTTTAACGCTGGTTTTTTTTCCTCTGAACACCGTTAGCCTCGCGACAATTCGTCTTTAAGGCATTGGTCACAAAACACCAGTTGCGACATTAAATACCACCAAACCAGACACAATCGAATGAGACTGTAATTTTCGGTAATCAACAGTCGATCAAGATCGCAAGGTTGCAACTCGAACGCCAAAATAAATTCGATTCATCAGTAACATCGCTGCTCGAAATCACAACACTTGCATCGTTTGTGCCGTGGCCAATTCGTCCTAGCGCAGCAACTAACGATGCAGCGAAAAGGATGCTTTGATGTTTCGTAAATCTCTGCTCGCCATGGCGATTGCAGCCAGTGGTTGCGCCCAGGCGCAGATCGCCACCTCGCCAGAGACCATTGTGGTCTACGGCGAAAAACCCAGCGCCCAACAACTTTCAACCCCAACCGTATCGCTGACTTTTGAAGAGATGCAGTTGCAAGGGATCTCTAACCTAGCGCAAGCACTGCAATCGCTGCCGGGGATCTCATTGAAAGTCGGTGGTCAAGGCGTGCCGCAGATCGACATTCGTGGCTACAAGTCCCGCCATGTGATGTTCCTGCTGAACGGCATCCCAATGAACAGCCCGTTCTCCAGCCAATTTGATCCGCAGCTGATCCCAGTATCACAAATCGCCGAAGTGCAACTGACCGCAGGCGGCAGCGCCTCACTGTTGTACGGCAGCGGTGCCGCGGGTGGTGCCATCAACGTCATCACCAAACAGGGCAGCATGGCTGACGCCTTCGAAGTGGAGTTTGGCGCCGGTAACGACGACCGCTACAAAGCCTCGATCTCTGGCGCGACCAGCACCGATGATTTCGAAATCTTCGGCAGCTACAGCGGCGAAAAAGCCGATGACTACCGCCTGTCTGATGACTTTGAACCGACCGTAGGTGAAAGCGACCATCGTCGAAACAACAGCGATACTGAAAGCCAAGCGGGTACCGCGGCAATGGCATGGCACACCAGCGATGCCACCCGTCTGGGCCTAAACCTGAGCTACCAAACCGGCGAATTTGGTGCACCTGACGAAGTTACCAAGAGCACCACTGGCGGTATTGGCGGCGGTGCGGGCGGCGGCGGTGGCGGCGGCACTGGTGGCGGCAGCGGCAATAGCAAAGCTAAAAACGAGCGAGTTGAAGATCTGCGCGCCTACAGCGTCCAGGGCACCCTCAACCACCAGTTGAATGACACCCACACCATCCGCGGCTTTGCCTACTTTGCTGAAGATCAGCGCGACACCAATCGCTACAAAGATCTGAGCTTTGATGAGCTGACCTCCCACGAAGCCAGCACCACCCAGACCATCGGCGGTAACTTACAGTTGGTGTACAGCAACGACCAGCACACCTTCACCACCGCCGTGGCAGCCCGCCACAGCAGTTGGGAATCCGAACTGTGGCAAGCCTCATCTGACAAATTACGTGCTGGTGGCGCTTCTGGCTCCGGTGGCGGTTCTGGCTCCGGCGGTGGTTCTGGCTCAGGCGGCGGTTCTGGCTCCGGCGGTGGTTCTGGTTCCGGTGGTGGTTCTGGCTCAGGTAGCAACACCCCAAATCATACTGACGAAAGCATCAACCAAGTGGATTTGGTCGGTGAATACCAGTTCCAAGGCGATAACGGCCTTGGGATGGTAGCCGGTGGCGCGCTGTACCACAGCGACATCGACAACAAGCTGCAATACGCCGCGTCCCTGTCCGGCTACTGGCAGTTGAACGACGACAGCCGCCTGTTTGCCTCGACCGCACGTCGGGTCCGTTACCCCGATCTGCGTCAAATGTTTGAAGCCGGTAAAGGCAATCCTGATCTCGACGTTGAAACCTCAATGCACTACGAACTGGGCTTAAACCAACAGCTCGGTTCTGCGCTTGAACTGGATATGTCGGTGTACCTAAGTGATATCGACGATTACATCGAGAAAAACGAAAACAACGATGATCGCTATGAAAACTTCGAAGAGTACCGCTTCTTCGGGGTCAACACTGCGGTTAATTACGATTTGACCGACGACGTTCAACTGGCGTTCGGCTACGGCTATTTGGATGCCCAAAACCGTGGCGCCGACAGCGAAAAATCCCAATTGCAAGGTCGCCCAGAGCACAGCTTCAGCACCAACCTGAAATGGCACTTGCCATGGCAGTTCACCCTGTTTGCCGAGGCCGAGCACAACCGCAATGCGGTGCAATACAAAAAAGTAAACGGTACTGAAAAGCAGTTCGATCTGGATAACTACACCTTGGTTAATTTGGCTCTGACTCAAAAGTTGCCGATTGAAGGTCTGTCGTGGCAGTTGCGAGTCGACAACCTGCTGGACGAAAACTACGAACAATCTCTGTATCTGCCACGCCCAGGCCGTGAGTGGATGCTGTCTGTTAAATACGCGTTTTAATTAGGGAATGACGATGAAACTGAAACAACTTGCGCTGGTGGTATTGGCCGCCAGCACCATGATGGGCTGCGCCAGCACCAGCACTGAATCCAGCCAGCAATACCCAGAAGCCAACGATCCTAAAGTGATCCGCGTGGCACTGATCGGCGGCATGAGCTACTCCGGTCTGTGGCCAGAGATCACCAAGCGCTTTGAAGCGCAAACCGATTACGAAGTAAAAACCATCAAGTCCAGCGTCCGCACCAAACTGGCGCCGCTGTTCCGCGATGGCCAAGCGGATCTGCTGACCATGCACTCCGGCGACATCACCACCGATCTGGTGGCCGATGGCCACGGTATCAACATGTACCCATGGACCCGTAACGACATCGTTATCTGGGGCCCGAAAAGCGATCCGGCCAACATCCGTGGTCTGAACGATGGCGTTGAAGCGATGCGCCGCATTGCCGCAACCGAAAGCAACTGGATCGATTTCCGTGGCATTGGCCCACGTGAAGTTGGCCACGGTCTGTGGAAGAAAGCCGGCATCAAACCGATGGGTGACTGGGTTCTGAAAGACAACCTCAAAGGTGGCAGCAACGTTCTGGATGAAGTAGCCAAGCAAAACGCTTACATCATCACCGGCCGGATGCCAGTGTTTGTTGGTAAGTGGAAGCCACACCCAGAGATGGAGATCCTGGTTGATAAGGATCCACTGATGCGTCGCCCTTACATCGTGATGGAAGCCAACCCTGCCCGTCACCCTGGCGTGAACAACGAAGGTGCCAAGGCGCTGTCTGATTTCCTGCGTAGCGACGAAATCCAGCAGTTCCTGCTGACCTTCGACGGCAAAGTGAACGACGGTACCCCACTGTTCTACCCAGTGTGGCCAACCTTCTCTGCCCAGTAATCTGGTTTAGATAACTCAAGCAATCCGAGCCCAGCGCTCGGATTGTTTATTAAGAGCCAATAATGAAATCCAAATTAAGCCTATTAGTTAGCGGCGCGCTGCTGCTGTGCAGCTACAGCGTTAGCGCTGCCGACACCGTTCGCATTGCCATGGTAAAAACCCCTGAATACAGCGGGTTGATGGCTCATCTTAGTCAGCAGTTTACCCAACAAACCGGGATTGAAGTCGAACTGCACTCCTCTGGTTCACCGCATCAACGCGGCGTTCAAGGCCAAGCCGATCTGGTGCTGTCGCACTACGGCAAAAGCGGCATGGAAAAGTTTGTCATGGACGGCTTAGGCCATTGGCCAACGATGGTATTTGCCAACCAAGCGGCGATCATCGGCCCGAAAAATGATCCAGTTGGCATTCGCGGCCTATCCGCGCCAGAAGCCTATAAAAAGCTGGCTGCCAGCGACGCCAAGTTTGTGGCCAATCAGCTGCCTGGGCCTAAATTTATCGACGCCTATCTGCATGCTGAAACCGGCGTCGCCGAGCCATTGTCGAAGCGCAGCGACAACAAAGCCGCCAAGAAGCGTGCCGCCAAAGTAGCGGAGCAGCAGCAAGCCTACTTTATCTGGGGGGCTATCCCATTTTTACGCTACGCCGATCAGACCGATTCCAAGCTGGATATTTTGGTTGCTGATGGCGCCCTGCTGCACCGGGTAATGGCGACTTCAGTAGTCCGTGCCGACAAGGTAAATGGCGTTAACGAAGCGCTGGCCAAACAGTTTGAAGCGTTTTTGATTCGCCCAGATACTCAAGCGCAAATTGCCGCTTATCGTTCAATGGGCAGCGATCGCCAACTGTGGTGGCCCTACGGTCGCCATAACTGACAGCTACCCGCGAAAACCTGAATCAAAAATGCCGCAGAGATATGGCCTTAACCTCTGCGGCATTTTTATTTGAAAACAGATCCACTGGATAACCTAAGGGGAAACCGACAATTCCATCGTTGTTGCCAGCAATCTACCGCTCACCCTTGGAATCATGGCAGCGCACTGGCAGGTTAGCGCCTTTTACAAAAGGAGTTGTCGATGCGAAAAACACCATTACCAAGCGGGTTACTTAAATTTGCGCCGCTGCTGATTATTGCCCTGCTGATCTTTAAATCCTATTACATCGTTATTGAGGGCCACGTTGGCGTGGTCAAACGCTTTGGCGAAGCCAAGCATCAAGAGAATCCCGGTCTGCACTTTAAGATCCCATTTATTGAAACGGTGGAGATGATTGAGGTTCGCACCCGCAAAAATGCCGAGAGAATGGCTTCGAGCACCAAGGAGCAGATGCCGGTAACCATCGAGGTTTCGGTTAACTGGACGGTCAACAAAGAGGCGGCGCTGGATCTGTTTAAGCGCTATGGCGGCCTCAGCCAATTCGAGCAGCGGATCCTCGACCCACGTTTCCGCTCCGCCACCAAAGACACCATCCCGCAATTTGAAGCGGAGCAGCTGATCCAAGACCGCGCCTCGGCGATTCAAGGGATTGAACGGCGCCTTACCGAAGAGATGGCGGCCTTTCCAGTGGTGGTGGACAACATTCAGATTGAGAACATCGTTCTGCCGCAAAAATACATCAACTCGATTGAAGTAAAACAGACCGAGAAAAACCTCGCCGCCGCCGAGGAACACAAGCTGGAACGGCAACGACTTGAGGCGCTGCGGGCGGTCAACACCGCCGATGCCCAAGCCAAAGGGATCTTAAAGGTCGCCGAAGCGGAAGCGACGGCGATTGAACTGAAAGGTAAAGCGGAAGCCGCGGCGATTGAGGCCAAAGCCAAAGCCCTGAAAAACAACCCGCTGATCGTCAAGCTAACCGAAGCCCAAAGCTGGGATGGCAAACTGCCAACGATGATGATGGGCGACGGCGCCATGCCGATCATGGATATCCGCCAAACGCAGGCGCAATAATTCCCCCGTCAACAAACCACAAAACCGGCCAATCGGCCGGTTTTGTGATTACAGCAAGCTACTGTTGCTCTTGGTGCTGGGCTTTTAGCTCGGCCACCACGATTTTCACCGCTTCAGCCATCGACAAACCGCGTTCAGCCCGTAGTTGATTGATGCGCTCTGCCGCTTGCTGCTGTTGTTGGTGGCTTAGGCCCAATAGATCGGACATGGATACCTCTGATTAATTAACCTGTCGCTGCGCTTGGTAGGCTTTGCTGCCCCACAACGACACGGTGGAAAGCGAATGTTTGTAACTGCCAGAGCTCTCTTTGGTGGAGTACGACAGGTACAGCAAAGTTTGATTTTCAGCATCGAAGATCCGGCGCACTTTCAGCGATTTAAACAGCACACTTTTGCTCTGCTTAAACACCAATTCGCCGTTGTCTGACTTATCGATGGCATCGATATTGTCTAAGAAAATCTCACCGGTTTGGCGGCAAGAGATGGACGAGTTCGAGGGATCGGCCAGCGACAGATCCGCTTCAACCGAGGCCACATGACAGGTCACCCCTGGCACTTTCGGATCGGCAAAATCGCGGATCACCACGTCTTTGGTGGTGAACCAGCCCAGGCTGACTTCGCCTTTGTTATCACTGCAACCGCCGAGCAGAGTAAGTCCGAGCAACGCCGGCAATACCAATTTAATGTTCATTTGAGTTCCCTCCAATAAGTTCCCTAACAAACCACGATAGACGGGCTAAGTTAACGTTTTTAACGACGGTAGCGAACAAGCCGTGATTTGGCTAACAGTTCTTAAGAACTGTGCGAGACAGACCCCGCCCGACACTGGTTAAATTCCGCCATTAACAAAGCATCACTGCACAGGTATTCCCATGATCAAGACTGTTCTGAAAATGATCGGCGTGGCCGCGTTCGCTGCCTCCACTTCCGTTGCCGCTATGGATCTGCCACACCAAGGTAAGGTGCTGGAAACCATCAACGGCGGTGGCTACACCTACGTAAAGATTGAAGAAGCGGGTGCCGAGATCTGGGCCGCTGCACCACAATCTGCAGTAAAAGTGGGCGACACCGTACGCTTCAGCGAGCAGATGCGCATGCCGTCTTACCACAGCAAGACTTTGGATCGCTCTTTCTCGCCGCTGATCTTCGCTGGCGGTTACAGCGTGCGTAACGACTAAGTCGTTAACCATTGCAGCACAAAGGCGCCTAACGGCGCCTTTGTGCTATCTGAGCTTCAGTTAAACTCTGCCACCGTGGTACCGGCATTGGCCGGATAGATCAGGTATTCACCGTGGTATTTCACCAGCGATTTGTAATCGGTCACTTTGTGCAATAACAGCCCATGTTGCCACGCTAATTGCACTAACTGGCGCACATCACCACGGACATACAACGACAACGGCTTTTGCAACAGTCCGTCGGCATCGATCGCTTTGCCCCACTGTTCACAGCAGATCACCAATGAGTGTTGGCCATCGGTATGATGACTGACCTTACGAGTCACCGGATAGTCACGCTCAACGTACCAATCCTGCTGCTGTAACTCGCTAAACAGCTGTTCCAGCAATGCCTTGCTGATCAGCACTGGTTGCTCTAACAGTGGCTGATAGGTGGCAATGATCTGTTCAAACTGCCACTTTAAACCGGCGCTGGCACCGCTGGTGCGAGCGGATTTTTGCCAAGCTAATAGCTGCTTAGCGCAGCTGGTTGGAAAACGTTGGGTTTTAATCGCCCGCGTCACCCAAGCACTAAAAAAATGCGCCTCTGAGGTCGGGTTCGCTGGCACCTTGCCGGCCTGTTTGCCCTGGGCAAGCTCGGCCATCGCAGTTTGTGCCAAAGCTAAAATTGCCAAGTGAAAGCCATTTGCCATAACAACTTCTCTATCAAATCAATATTAAACTGCCGCAACTGTCGCCAGACGCTGTTGGATCAGCTGCAGCAACCACAGTTCGCGTTCGACACTCAAGCCCGCTTTATCGCTGGCTGCGATGATCCGCTGATTGTGGGCAATCGCCTCCGCCAGCGGCAGCCACACGGGCACCATGCCATTAGCTTGTTCGTAATCTTCCAGCTGATTTTGGCCAAGCTCAGAATCGGCATGGCACCAATAGCAGTACGAGTGGATGCGCTGATTATCGGCATCGTCTTTGTACCACGGGCGCAGCTCTTCGTAGCGCCCTAATGCCTCGACAATCGCCACATTACGGGCGCCGGTCTCCTCGACCACCTCCCGCAGCAGCGCTTGCTGTAACGATTCGCCAGCATCAACGCCGCCGCCCGGCAGACTGTAGTCATCATAACGGCGGGTGTAGAGCAGCAAAATCTTATCTTGGTGGGTGATGATTGCCCGCACCGCATGGCGCACTTGCTCACTGCCACCAACAATGTGGGCAGGGTGTTCGCTGCATCGAAGCAGCGGCATGGTTGAAAGCATTGGCACCGCCGATTGTCGAATAAAGGCGGCGATTGTACGCGCTGGCGAGGTTAGCGTAAAACCCCGCGCGCACTGAGACGGTAGGCATAGATGGCCAACGCCAGCGCTATCACAAAAATGGCGGCGCTAAAGGCGAGCGATACCGGATCGCCAATCACCTTCATCCCATCACTAAATCCGTAGTTGCGAACCGCAGTAAAAGTCATGCATAGCCACGACAACGCCAATACCGGCGCCGCTAGTCGTTGCCGCAGCAGTAACAACAAACAGCCGAGCACGCCGCCCCATACCGCTATCGCCCAGCAAGCGACAACAAACGTCGGTAAGCCATAAAAGAACGCCAACTGTGCCGGGGTAAACTGCGCCATGTAGTCCGGATTTTGAGTTTGTGTCATCAGGTAATCAAAGGCGCCACCACTGTTCCAAATCACGCCCACCACCGCCACCAGATACAGATGCCATGGTGCCTTTTGCTCGGTCATGTTTCCCTCCTTCATTGCCACTGCCCGATCAGCGGAACAACTTCACTGACAAACAGCCTCAATTCAACCAACTTTTGTTATAGTAGCCGCCCACAGGTTAGTTAGGCGTAATAATGGAAGCGGTACAGTTCTTTAAAGCGATGGCCGATGAAACTCGGCTGCACAGCATTTTGATGATCCATCAGGAACAGGAACTGTGCGTTTGTGAGTTAACCTCGGCGTTGGCGCAAAGTCAGCCAAAGATCTCTCGACACTTAGCGCAACTTCGGCAAATCGGTTTGCTGCAAGACCGCCGCCAAGGTTTGTGGGTGTTTTACCAACTGCATCCACAGCTACCACAGTGGGCGAAACAGGTGATCGAACAAGCTAGCCACAGCTGCCCAGAAGCGCTGGCACAGGCGACCGAGCGTCTGCAGCAAATGGGCAATGACCGCCCAGAGCGGATAGCCAGCTGCTGCTAACTCGGCTGCAGGATTGGCCAACCAAATACAAAAAATGCTGCCGATTGGCAGCATTTTTGGTTATTAGAGCGTTAATCGTGACGCCGCAGTACTTCAAGCAAGGCATCAACGCCGCTGCGATCGATGTCTTTGTGCAGCACTAAACGCATATTGGCTGCCATCGATACTTTGACTCCGGCTTCCAGCAACTGCTGGTTGAGGCCAGCCAGATCAGCGTGATTAAAACGGGCAAACACCATATTGGTAGCTTGGTAACCCAGTTCGACCTGATTTAACTGGGCTAACCCTTGTGCCAAATAAGCGGCATTGGCGTGATCATCAGCCAGTCGTGCAGTTTGTTCGGTCAGCGCTAACTTGCCAGCGGCGGCCAACACGCCGGCCTGTCGCATCGCCCCACCGACTAACTTGCGCAAACGACGGGCGCGTTCGATAAACGCTTCATCCCCCAGCAGCAGCGATCCCACCGGCGCTCCCAAGCCTTTGGATAAACAGATGGTGAAGGAATCAAAGTGCTGAGCAATGCTGTGCAGTGGCACGTTCAGTTCGCTACAGGCGTTAAAGATCCGCGCCCCATCCAGATGCAGTTTTAGCTTTTTATCAAACGCCAATTGCTGCGCTTGCGCCAGATATTCCATAGGCAGCACTTTGCCACCAATGGTGTTTTCTAAGCTGATAAGTCGGCTTTGAGCAAAATGAATGTCTTTCGGTTTGATCGCCGCTTCAATGTCGCTCAGTAAAATCGTGCCGTCGGCTTGGTTGGTTAGCGGTTGCGGCTGAATCGAGCCCAACACCGCCGCCCCTCCGGCCTCATATTTATAGTTGTGCGCTTCTTGGCCACAGATATATTCATCACCGCGACCGCAGTGACTCATCAACGCCAACAGGTTGGCTTGGGTGCCGGATGCGGTAAACAGTGCCGCCTCAAAGCCAGCTAAATCCGCTGCGTACGCTTGCAGATCATTAACCGTAGGATCATCACCATAAACGTCGTCGCCAACCTCGGCATTGGCCATCGCCGCACGCATTGCCGCCGTCGGTTGAGTCACGGTATCGGAACGAAAATCAAACATCGTAGTCGCCATCATCATCAAAATATTGCGGCAGATTAGCATAAGCCGTGGCCACAAATAGCGATCTAGAGCGAAGGGCGTGTTGACCTTTGCTATATATTTTCGCGCCTGTTGTTGAAGCTGTTTAACAGTAAATTGAACTTGGTTAGGCAATTGAACTTTTATTGGTCACCGAAGGGCGCCTTGCAGGGTCGAACTGGCAACCGTCACTCTTCGTCATACGATTTCGACGTAGAGCCACTATGTCTTCAATCGCAATCCTCGATTGACTGCTGCTATCCTCGACCAAATTCTGAACAGCAAACATCAACACGCCACCATTCAAAATCAGTGAAAACAATCACATGATTGATATCGATGATAGTGCCATCCCCAAAGGGATATCCTGCTTAAAACTGCGGCAAAAAACCCTACCCTCCGCCTTCAAATTAATTAGATTAATGTGAATGTGATATTTGATCGCTACTCAATTGTCGGTCTCAGCGGCATAATGGCCGCAGTCAAGCAGAGGTGTGATTGCAGACATCTCCCTACCGGTTCGAGTTAGCGCCTTACTCGGTAGATTTCATCATCACTGCAGTCATACTCGGTATCGGACCGTCGAATCCAGATACCATCAACAAGGCCCCGCCGAGGTAACTCGGCGGGGCCTTGTTGTTGTTACGATCGTTCACCCAAGAAAAAGCCCCAGACTTAGCTGGGGCTTGGTCTTGCTGTTAGTCTTGCTTTGGCAGCTGTTGAACGTGCAGATCCATCTGTGGGTATGGGATCACGATACCAGCTTTATCCAGCTCCAGCTTAATCGCCGCTTGCAGGCCAAAAAATACGGTCCAGTAATCACCAGAACGACACCATGGACGCACCACGAAGTCGACCGAAGACGCACCCAGCGCGCCCACTTCGATGGTTACTTCTGGATCTTTCAGTACCAGCTCGTTCGCAGCGACCACTTTAGCCAGCACTTCCTTCACCGTCGCCAAATCAGAATCGTAAGAGACGCCGATGGTCAAATCGACACGACGGGTATCTTTGGCGCTGTAGTTAACAATGACGCCATTCATGATGGCTGAGTTCGGGCAGGTGATGCGCTTGTTATCTGGGGTAACCAAGGTGGTCGAGAAAATATTGATCTCTTCAACGGTACCGGCAACACCAGCGGCTTCAATGTAATCACCGGCACGGGCAGGACGGAACGCCACCAACAATACACCAGAGGCGAAGTTTGACAGCGAGCCTTGCAGCGCCAGACCAACCGCCAAACCAGCAGCACCGACAACCGCCACCAAAGACGCTGTTTGCACCCCAAGCTGGCCCAGCACCGCAATCAGGGTCACCACCAGCACCAACGCGTACACGATGTTGCCAATAAAGCCGACAACAGTACTATCGAGCTTGCGCTTGTTCATCAATTTGCGAGACAGGTTGGCCAGTAAACCCGCAGCCCAACGACCAATAATGAAGATCACTACCGCCAGCAGCAGTTTGGTGCCGTAGGTGATCGCAAGTTCTGGCGCCTGCGCCATCAATTGTTCCATCTGTTGTTGATCCATCGTCATTCTCCGTTAGTGGCGGCCGAGATGACCGCCTCATTAAAATTTGTCTTAAAGATTATTTACTTAGCTGCCAGATTCAATCGCTTTTGCCGCGCAATCTAGCAAACGTGACAATCTCTTGCGCTAGCGCAAGAAACCGCGGCGAGGTGCAATTCACCGCAATTGCAGCCATCATTGAGTAATAACCCATCATGGATGATGCCATTGTTTGAGGCGCTAATACTTACCCTAAGCCTAGCCACTGTCAACGCCGCAGATGAACGGTGTAAGCCATTGGAATTTAGGCAACAACGCCATAACGTCTTCGATCCCAACGACGCCGACTATGCGTGGTTTCACCAGCTCGGCAATCAACTGCATATCGTCACCAAAGAGCGCACCGTTGCCACCGAGTTAGCCAACTTCCCGCAATGCGATAACAGCGACGAGGCCCTTTACGAAATCGAACGCCATCTGCGCGATCTGCGCTACTTTCGCGATGCCAAAGTCAGCCGCCACAGCGATGAGCAAGTGGTCGTGCAAACCTGGGACACCTGGTCACTGTTGCCAATTTTCGAATTCAGCCGCAGTGCCGGCGAAAACGAGATGGAATTGGGACTGCGCGACAGCAATTTACTGGGCTACGGCATCGACAGCGAAATTATCTATTTCGACGATTATCAGCGTAGTGGCTATCAGTTACGTTTGCGCTCCGCTATTTATGGCTGGGACAAGCACTATGGCCAACTGATCTTGGCCGACAGCGAAGACGGCGAGCGTTATCTGGCGGAAGTCGGCCGTCCTTTTGTCAGCAGCCAAACTGCCCATGCCAACCATTTTATCTTCGATGACAATCTGCGCATTGACAGCATCAACCAAGGCAACGATCAGGCCAACCGGTTCGAGCAACACAGCCGTCATTATGGTGGCTGGTATGGCTGGGCGCCGACGCTGTGGCGTCATCAAAGCCAGCGTTGGCGTATCGGTTTGTTTGGCGAAGAGCACCGTTTTCGCGCCGTCACAGACACCGTTGTCACCCCGCAAGACCGGCAAATGACCGTGCTGTGGGGCGGTTTTGCTTGGCAGCAAGAACGCTTTGAACGGATGCAAAATATCTTCTTAATCAACGCCACCGAAGACATCAATTTAGGCTGGAGCAGCGATATCCGGCTGGGCTGGGAGGTCGCCAACAACAACCAAAATCAGTATCTGCAACTGCAGCTCAACAAGGGCACCCGACTCAATCAGGACTGGTTGTGGTTAACGGCGCTTGAATGGCTGGAACTGCCCGAAGCTGAACAAGCCAGTAAAACCCTGACCGTCGATAATCGGCTGTATTGGAGCTTTGCTGAGGATTGGCGTGCGTTTTGGCGCTGGCAGGCTAAATGGAGTGACAACCTGCCAATCGATAAGCCGTTAGTATTGGATGAAGATGTCGGTCTGCGCGGTTTTCCACTGCAATACCAGCACGGCCAATATCGTAATTTGCTTAGCAGCGAACTGCGCTACTACCCCAATATTACCGTCTGGCAGTTAGCCGAGATCGCCGCTGCCACCTTTTATGATATCGGCCGCGCTGGCGGCGATTCGCCCTACATCGATAACCCCACTGGCACCTTACAAAGCGTCGGCATCGGCCTGCGTTTTTACATCAGTTACGGTGGCCGCAACGTGCTGCACTTAGATTTCGCCCGACCGATCAGCAATGATCCGAATGTCGACGATTGGCAGTGGAGCGTGGTAGCACGGCGGCGCTTCTAATGACATATAGGTAAGTCGCGGCGAAGAAAAAGGAGCCGCGAGGGCTCCTTTCAATTTCTTATTTTTATTAGTGCAGGCTTGTTGTTATTTTTTGCGCGGCCTGTCGCTTTAATTACTTCGCCGAATTGTAGGGTACGGAGTTGTAATTTCTTCACAGTGCTCAGCGTCTTTGCGCTGATTGCTGCCCTGTGTACCGAGCATTGCAGTGACCGATGCGTTACTTCCGCCTCTGGGTCCCCCTCGGTTGATGTCGCCATTGTATCTAGCGCAGCGATGGCCTCAAGTGTACCCGGCGGCAACTATCACAAAATGGTTACACCGCCAGTTGCCAACAATCACACACTAAAACAGTTAAATCTGTTTATTTTCATGCAGATAAACAAAAAGCCAACCTCGAACGGTTGGCTTTTGTTTGGTTTGACGAACACTCAGTTCGCTTAGGCTGGCAGATCCTTGCCAAAATGGCCGCGAACGAAGTCGACAAAGGCGCGCACTTTCGGCGGCAGATGCTGACGACGTGGGTAGACCGCTTGCAGGCTCAGTTGATGATCCAGTTGCCATTCCGGCAGCAGTTGCACCAACTGACCATTGCTCAGTTCATCTTCTAACAGGTAAGTCGCCAGGTAGACCACCCCCATACCTCGGATGGCGGCATCTTTCAGCGCTGGCGCATCATCGACACGGTAATTACCCTTTACTCGGATCTCATACTTATCGTCGCCCTGAGAAAACTCCCAGTTGCCGTGCTCATACCATTCGCTTTTGTACACCAAACAGTTGTGCTGGTTTAATTGCTCTGGGTGGTACGGCACCCCATGCTCGGCCAGATAGTCCGGCGAAGCCACCAACACAAACTCACAGTCCAGAATCGGCCGCGCCACCATCCCCAGCGGCAACTGCTCTGACATGGTCAACAGCAGATCCAACCCTTCAGCTACCACATCGACTTTGTGATCCAAGAAGCTGACTTCCAGCTCCAGCTCTGGGTGCTGGGCCATAAACTTTGGCAGCAGTGGCATCAGGTACATGGCACCGAAGGCTTGGGTAATACCAACACGCAGCACCCCGCGGATCTCTTTTTGCAGATCCTGCACGCTGGCAATCGCCTGATCGAGATCCCGCAACAGCACTTCGCTGTGGCCATATAGCAGCTCGCCGCTCTCGGTCAAACTTAGGGAGCGAGTCGTCCGTTGTACCAACTGCACCCCAAGGCGCTGCTCCAACATGCTGATTTGACTGCTGACCTTCGATTTAGAGATCCCAAGCTTACGGGCGGCGGCAGAAAAGCCCTGCGCCCGCACCACGTGGGTAAAGATAACAATCGGTTCCAACAACTCGCGCATAACACTCCCCTTTAAAACTGTCGCTATTGTGGCGTTGCTATCGGCCAAAAAAAAGCGGTGATATTGATATCACCGCTTTTTTTTCAAATTATGGCGAGATTATACACCGCCAACCTCAACAATGGCCGTTTGAATCCCGCTCATTGCGGTAATCAGCGCAGCCATGTCAGCTCGTTATCAGCGACATCGATTATCGGATACGCTTTAAGCTGCGGCAGCGCTTGATGCAACTGCGACTCTTGCTGCTGGATCTGTTGCCATTGATCACACAGTTGTTGGCCGCGCTGCTCCAGTTGCTGGCCTTGCTGCTCGACCTGCTGTTCAATGCGCTCGCCCATCTGCTCCATCGACTGGGCAAATGCCTCAAGCCGCTGTTCAAAGCTGCCTTCACCGTCACTGAGCGATTGCCCTACGGTGATCAGAAGTTGGCCAATGTTGCTGGTGATCGCTTGTTCGATCTCAGCACCGATGGCATCCCCAAGCTGTTCGCCACTGCTGTCGATGCCAGCGGCCGTTAAATGATATTCGCCATCGTTAACGCTGAGCCCACCCTCAATATGCTGCTGCAGTTTTGCCAACCATTGATCCGGCTGATCTTGCTCTAACTGAAACTCTTGCATGATGCCGCTGATCACCCCCGCCGCTAGGGTCAACGCGTCGTTCACCAGCGCCAACAACTCTTGCGAACCGTCCAATAGCCGTTGTTGGAATTGCTGCAGTTGTTGACGCTGCTGCGGGGTTAACTGCACCGCTTGGCCATCAACATACAGTTGCCCTTGCTCAAATCGGTAACGCTGCTGCTGGGTATCGCTGATCACCAATTTGGTTGGCGATACCTGCACATCGTGACCCAGTGCCATCTGACAATGCTGATTACTAAAATCAAAATCGACCGCCGCCACCGGCAATACCGCCAATGGCAACATCAGCGTGGCGATGACCGCTGCGCGAACTGAACTCCAAACCGACATAAGCAACTCCTTGTAGTGATGGTTAAAGCAAGCAGCCATCGGTCAGTCAAGTTTCAGGCCAACAATTAACAGCATGATTAATAACGGATTTAACCAGATTGCCATGTTTATATTTTGGTCAAAGCCAATAGCTATTAGCCAATTTAACCACGATGTTGCCAACGCAGCTTGAGCAGATACCCCGCCGGAACTAGCAGCAATACCAGCGGTGCCGACAAACCGGTGCCCCAGCCAATCACCAAGGCAATTGGCGACATCAAATTATCATAGCCACCAATGCCGTAGGCCAGCGGCAACAGCCCTGCGACTGTGGTTAAGGTGGTGATCAACATCGGCCGCACCCGACTGATGGCGCCCTCCAGCAACATCGCCGGCCACTGTGACGACTGTGACGGCCAATTCAGCTGCCGATAGTGGTACAGCAGTACTAAGGCGTTGTTAACCACCACCCCGGTCATTCCTAACAAACCAATGCAGGCAAAAAAGCTCAGTGGCTTACCATGCAACCACAGCAGCAGCAGCGCCACCGCCACTGCCGCTGGCATCACCAACAGCGCTAATAGCGGCGTTAGCCATTCATCGAACAACAACACCATCGCCAGCAGCATTGCCAACAACGCCAGCAGCAAACTAAGCGCCAATGCTTGCATCGAATCACGAGTTTCTTGGGCTTGGCTAACACTAATCAGTTGGGCACTGCCACTGTAATCAGCAAACTGGCTAAGCAGCGCCTGTTCAACCGTCAGCGGATCGGTTTGGCTGCTGTCGATCTGTGCCGACACTCGCAGCGACCGTAGGCCATTGTGATGCTCAAACGCTTCCGCCCGTTCGCTGCGATGCCAGCGCAGCAACTGCCCTAACTGCACCAACTGACCGTCGCTGTTACGCAGCAGCAGCGGTGCCAACTCTGACGGGCTGCGATCGTTATCCTCCAGTACCAGCCGATAACGCACCTCTTCATCGTCAATAAACAGCCGCGACACATGTTGCCCCTCGATCGCCAATCGCAGCAGCGAACTGACTTGATCCGGGGATATGCGTTGTTGTTGCAACCACTGCGGTGGTGCTTCGGCATTGAGTTGTGCCACCGGCGGGTATTGCGACAACTGCGGCGCGATCACGCCGTTGATGTTGGCCAGTTTCGCTACCACCGCTTCGGCCAACTGCTGGCGCTCTTTATCACTGCCACCAACGATCCGCAGATCCACTGGCCGCTGTCCCGGCGGCCCACCGCCATCAACATCAAACTCTAAATTCAGCCCCCAACTTTGGCTTTGCTGCTGCCAACGCTGCACCCACGCTTCAGCGCTGGTGGTTCGCTGGCCGGCCGGGCTTAAACTGATCTCCCAGTTGCCGCTGGTTTCATTAACTTCGCCATACCAGCCGACGACATCGCTACTGTCTTGCAGCATCTGATCGACTTGCTGTGCCAATTGCCAGCTTTGCTCAAGACTAAGATCCGCCGGCATGCTGGCAGAGATCGCCACCAAATAGGCGCCATCGGTGGGGAAGAACAGCAGCGGCAACCGCTGTCCGACCGCCGCAATCGCCACTGTCGCCAGCACTAACACTGCCACAATGGTGCGCTTGGGACGATCCAGCGCGGCGGCGATCAACGGCGTCAGTCCTTGCTGCAAACGGCGCATCCACGCTGGCAGAGTGGCGGTGGCCGGCGCTGTGCCAGAACATTGCCGCAGCAGATGCGCCGGTACAACTACAGTGGCGTCTAAAAACGAAAATGCCAAAGCGATACTGATGGTCAACGGCATCACATACAGCAACTTGCCGGTATCGCCAGGCAACCACAGCAGCGGCAAGAAGGCGATGATGGTGGTGACAATCGATACCGCAATCGCCGGTGCCACCTGTTTAATCGCGCTTAATACCGCAGCCAATGGCGGTTGCTGCTGCAAATTGGCGCTGATCCGCTCGCTGATCACCACTGAGTCATCAACCACGATACCGATAATTAGAATCAGCGCCGCCATGGTGTAGCTGTCGAGGATCTGCCCCATCGCTGCCAGTACCGCAATGGTGCCAAGCAAGCAAAACGGGATCGACAGCGCCACCCACGGCGCCAAGCGGCGGTGCAGTACCAGTGCCAACACCAGCAGCACCAGCGCCAAGCCGCTGAGGCCGTTGATTTTGACCATCTCAAACCGAGCGCGAATTTCATTGGCGACATCAAACCCGACCGCCAACTGATAGTCACTGCCCAGCCGCTGCTGCTGAGCGGCCAGCAGCGCCCGCACTGCTTCGGAGGTGGCAACCACATCGGCGCCTTCGGCGGCGCGCAGATCAAACCCGATACTGCGCTTGCCATTGATTAACGACAGACTTTGTTGCCGTTCAAAGCCATCATGGATGCTGGCGACATCCCCCAGCCGTACTAACGGTTGTTGTTGCAATGGCAGTGCCGCCAGCTTCTCTACCGAATCCAGTTTGGCCTCCAGCACGATTTCCAACTGCTGCTTGGCGGCATCGATACTGCCCGCGGTACTCAGCAAGTTGTACTGGGCAATAGCGTCAGCCACTTCGGTGGCAGTCAGCTGATAGCGGCTCAATTGCGCCGGTTCCAGTTCGATCCAAAACTCACGCTGGCGCAGATCAATTGGCAGCACCTCGCCAATGCCAGACAGTCGCCGCAGTTGCAGCTCCAATTGCCGCGCTTGGGTCCGTAGCTCGGCATAAGGCAGATCAGAGCCAATGCCGACCACCATAAAATCCAAATTGGAGGATTTCTTAATCCACACCAACGGCTGCTCGGTGACCTCTACGGGCAAGTCGGTGACCCGATTAACCGCATCACGAATGGCTTGATAGACCTCATCAAGATCGCTAACCGCAGGATCAATACGCACCTCGATCCGCGATGAGCCGGCGCCAGAGCTGGAGGTAAATTGGTCGATACCGGCAACGCTTAACAGCTGCTCTTCAAGCTTGGCGGTGACGTTGGCTTCCACCTCCTCGGCGGAAGCGCCGGGATAGTCAGTGGTAATGGTGACTTCACCGGCATCAATCACCGGCTTTTCCGCCATCGGCAGCTGCCACAGCGCTAACCCACCAACCAGCATCAATGCGACGGTGAGCACATTGGCCAACCAGCGCCGCGACAGGATCGCTGCCAGTGCATTCATCGTTCTGTCCCCATCACGCATTGTCCCTGCTGCGGCAGACTCAACTCCGCTCGATAGCCGGAGCGGAGCGCACCGTCATGGTTATCCCAGTCCAGTTCCAACAGATAGCCACGGCCATCAACCGCCGGCGCTGCCGCGATCCGCGCTATCGGCAACTGGCGTGGCGGCAACGAGTCAACGCTGACGCACAACATCTGGCCGACACTGAGACTGGTAATGTCTTGTTCAACCGCGAAGGCTTGTACCCGCAGCTGGCGCAGATCCGCCAGCAACAACAGCGGATCACCAACGCTATAGCGCTGACCAACCTCAGCGTATCGGGCGACGACCGCAGCCGCCGCAGGCGCCCGCAGTTGATGTTTAGCCAATTGCCGCTCGGCAATCTGCAAATACTGTTGCTCCACTTGCAATTGACTGTGGCTAACATCCACTTGGCGCCACTGCTCGTCACGTTCGGCGATGGCAATGGTGTGCTGCTGGCTAAGTTGCTGCAACCGTTCTAGCTGCTTGGCTTTGTGGCGGTGATCCGCCGCCGCTAGCGCCACATTGGCAGTGGCGAGTTGCTGCTGTAAGCGGGCGTCGGTCGCTTCAAACTGCAACAGCAGTTGCCCGGCTTCAACGTGATCGCCCAGCTCGGCATCGATGGCGGCCACAACGCCGTCCACTTCCGCTTTTATCACCACTTGCGACCACGGCTGCATTTGTCCAATCAGATACTCTGAAGCTTGCAGCGGCAGTGTCAGCAGCGCCAACAACAGCACCGTTAATTTGTTCATCTTGTTTATCCACCATCGACTGAATGGCGCCAGTATCGCGACCGGAACGTAAAAAATTTGCGAAAAAAAACGCGCAACCGAAATGGCTGCGCGTTATTTGTTAACTGAACTTAAGCTCAGTCGTCTTCTTTATCTAGAGCTTCCTGCGCTTCTAACCACAAGGCATTGATGATGCCAAAGGCACAAGCCAGCAATATTCCTAGAAACCAAACGAAATACCACATAGTTCTGTTCCCTGTGACTTAGTAAAGCGAGTTGGAGTTCTGTTCGATGTGCGACTCAGTCACCCGACCGAACATCTTGTAGTAACTCCACGCGGTGTAGCCCAATACGATTGGCACGAAGATCGCCGCAGCAATCAACATCACGTTCAGCGTCATCTCCGAGCTAGTGGCATCCCACATGGTCAGCGACTGGCTTGGGTTCTTGGACGATGGCATTACAAATGGGAACAGCGATACCGACGCGGTAACGATCATCCCAGTAATCGCCAATGCAGAGCACAGGAACGCCCAACCGTGACGACCGATTTTGCTCATCGCAATCACCAGCAGAGGACCGCCAGCAGCCAGCAGTGGCGCGATGTACAGCACTGGGTAGTTGCTGAAGTTGTTCAGCCACGCACCGGCTTGCAGTTCCACGGTCTTAGTCAACGGGTTGGATGGTGCCATGGTATCGATGGCCGAGGTGATCACGTAACCATCAATAAAGCTGACCAGCCAGATGCCGCCGATGATGAACAGCGCCGAGGACAGCAGCGCGAACAACATCGCCGCCGCTTGTGCACGCTTAAGCAGTGCCCCTTCGGTCTTCATCTGCAGCCACGCCGCACCGTGCATGGTCAGCATCGCAAAACACATTACCCCTGCCAGCAGGCCGTATGGGTTCAGCAGACCAAAGAAACCGCCGTCGTAGTAGTTACGCATCCACTCGTCGTAGTAGAACGGCACGCCTTGGAACAGGTTGCCAAACGCCACGCCGATGATCACCGGTGGAATGAAGCCACCCAAGAACAGACCCCAGTCCCAAGCGGTACGCCAGCGTGGATCTTCAATCTTAGAACGGTAATCAAAACCGATTGGGCGGAACCACAGGGCAAACAGGGTAATAACCATGGCGATGTAGAAGCCGGAGAAGGCTGCACCAAACACCATTGGCCACGCCGCAAACAGCGCGCCACCGGCGGTGATCAACCACACTTGGTTACCGTCCCAGTGCGGGGCGATGGAGTTGATCATAACCCGACGTTCATTATCGGTTTTACCGATGAATGGCAGCAGTGCGCCAACACCCATATCGAAGCCATCGGTCACGGCGAAACCGATCATCAGCACGACGACCAGTGCCCACCAGATCAGGCGCAGTGATTCATAATCAAACATGGCTTGGAGTCTCCTTACCGGAAGCAGTCAAGGCCGCATCGAAGTTATCATCTTTGGCAACGCCGCTTTCAAAGTGGTAGCGGCCGGTTTTCAGGCTGCTTGGACCCAAGCGAGCAAAGCGGATCATCAAGAACATCTCCACCACCATCGCCGCGGTGTAGAACAGCGAGATCACCGCAATCGAGAAGATCAGATCGCCTTCAGACAAGCTGGACGCCGACATGTAGGTTGGCAGCACCTCGGCAATAGTCCAAGGCTGACGGCCATATTCCGCCACAAACCAACCACACATGATGGCGATCCACGGGAATGGCAGGGCAAACAGCAGACCTTTAAGCAGCCATGGCTTTTCATCCACCTTCTGCTTGCAGGCTTGCCAGAACGCCAAACCGATCAGTACCAGCATCACCACACCAAGGCCAACCATCACTCGGAAGGTCCAGAACATCGGCCCGACCGCTGGGATAGAATCATCCACCGCTTTGGCGATCATGCTTTCGTCCGCTTGCGATACATCGTCGATGTAGCGCTTCAACAGCAACCCGTAACCCAGGTCTTTTTTCAGCAGTTCGTACTGCTGACGCTCAGCATCAGTGATGGTGTCGTTACGCAGTTTGATCAACAGCGCGTACGCCTGCATACCGTTACGAATACGCCCTTCGTTCTCAACTTTAATGTCTTTGATGCCCATCACCTGTTCGTCCAGCGAACGAGTGGCGATGATCCCCATCAGGTAAGGGATGCGCACCGCGAAGTCGACGGTTTCGTTGTCGCTATCGGGAATACCAAACGCGGTAAAGGCCGCTGGTGCTGGGTGGGTTTCGAATTCCGCTTCCACCGCCGCCAGTTTCACTTTCTGCACGTCGCCCATCTCGTAGCCGGATTCATCGCCAAGGATGATCACCGATACGATAGACGCCATACCAAAGGCTGCAGCAATCGAGAAGGAACGACGAGCAAAGGCCAGATCGCGACCTTTCAGCAGGAAGTAAGAGCTGATCGCCAATACGAAGATGGCACCAGTCACATAGCCAGACGCCACGGTGTGCACGAATTTCACCTGCGCCACTGGGTTGAAGATCAGATCGGCGAACGACGCCATCTCCATGCGCATGGTTTCGTAGTTGAATTCGCTGCCCACTGGGTTTTGCATCCAGCCGTTGGCAATCAAAATCCACAGCGCCGACAGGTTAGAGCCAAGTGCCACTAACCAGGTCACGGCCAAATGCTGCACTTTGGATAGGCGGTCCCAGCCAAAGAACATCAAACCGATCAGAGTGGATTCAAGGAAGAACGCCATCAGACCTTCGATTGCCAAAGGCGCACCGAAGATATCGCCGACGTAATGGGCGTAATAAGCCCAGTTGGTGCCGAACTGGAACTCCATGGTGACACCGGTGGTCACCCCCAGCGCAAAGTTGATGGCGAACAACTTGCCCCAGTACTTACACATGTCTTTATAGACTTGCTTGCCGGTCATCACATAACAGGATTCCATGATGGCAAGCAGGAAGGTCATCCCCAGAGTGAGCGGGACGAAAATGAAGTGGTACATCGCCGTAAGAGCGAACTGTAACCGCGACAGATCGACGACTTCATCGATGATCATTGGGCGTTCTCCTTAACACCGCCTTGCCATTGGCCATGGCAACACGGGTAACGCAGGTGTATGGCTAATTTTAGTGACTAACAACCGAACAGGGCCAAGTGGGCAAGCAGCAAATTGCACGAGTCGACTTCGAGGGGGGGAAGTGCCAACAAATTTGTGGCGGTCGAACATCGGCGGTTGCTGCAAACACCTCGGTTATAACAGATAGGATCGGGCCACTAGGACCAAACCCAGCGAGATTTGACTGAGATCAAAATCGTTTCCAGACAAATTTCATGGTTATTTATAACATTACCAGCACTAGCTTTTTTCCCTGCCGATAGATTTAAATTAAATCCGCGACATGGCGCACATTTAAACAAATCAAAATCAAAACATTATGTGACAATCGCCACATTTGAAAGCTGACGCCAGCGAACACAAAAACAGCAGCGTGACAAAGATCACGCACCCATATTGATAACTGCAGACTAAAACCAAATTCAGCGCCACAGCAGTGCAACAATACCGCAACCTAAGCTGCATTTGTTTTACCTTGATCACGGCATGAGCGTTGCCCAGAAAAAGCAGACATGAGCCGCTACGGTGTGATGTTTAGTCGCGATTTCAGATTAGAAAATCTATGGAACAAATAATGACTTTTCTAGTTTGATTGGTAAGCCACTCGCCCCTAAACTGCGCGCCATCTGAGCAACAGCACTGTTTGAGCGCTGCCGCTCAACAACCGCAAAGCAACAATAGCGCTAACCTGGAGCGAACCTATGAAAGTCTTTATCAAAGGCTGGTCGGCCTTGTACCTGCGTAGCTTTAATGAGCTGTACAAGAACACCGTAAAGTAATCCGAATTAGTTAACGGATCTCAACAACGCCGAGCCTGCAATGCAGCGCTCGGCGTTGTCGCATTTAGCTGATGAGTAATCGCCGCTGATAACGACAAAAGCATGGACATCTACACAGTGGTTGAGATATAACCAAAACACTGTATGCCTATACATATAAAATGATGTCTACCTATCAGCTTCGTCACCAACCCCCCTGTGATTGGCTCAGCGGTCTTGGCAGTCAATCCGTTGCCATGGCGGCTTTTGCTCTCGCCGATAACCAGCAACCGCTGGCCAGCCTGCGTCACCACAACCGCGGCTCATTTCATAACAGCTGGCTGCAACTGACACCGCAATCCGGTTTTGGCCTATTGCTACTGGAACTGCACCGGGTGCTTAAACCGGATCGAGAGTGTTTTATTTTGCTCAATCCGCCACAGCTGGCGGCGATGCAGTTATTGGCGCAAGCCGCAGACTTTCGCCTGGGGCCACTGCGGGTGGTGCAGCTGAAAAACCGTCGTGGCAACATCAAGCAACGACTGCTCTTGCATCTGCGCAAAGGCCGACCACCGGCGGCATGGCAACAGCAACAACTGCTGTTTGAACTGGCCAGCGATACCGCCCAGTTTCCGCACGGGCTGTTAGAACCACTGCTGCAACAATGCTCTAGCGCTGACGAATTGGTGATAGATCCGCTGCTGTTGGATGGCAGTGTGGCCACGCTGGCGTTGCAGCAAGGTCGCCGCTTTGCTGGCGCGGCCGCCGACGCTGACAAATTCAGCCAACTAAAATGCCAGCTTAGCCAGTTAGATAACGTGACCGAATTGATGCAGCAACGATCGCCAACCGCCAGCGCGCAAGCCCTAGGGCAGATGCCACTGCTGTGACCTGCAACGACCGCTGAACTACGTCCGTCAGCTAACACTGAGCTATATCGGTCAGCTAATGCTGAGCTATCTCAGTCAGCGAATGCTGAATTGGGCGTAGTCCTGCAAACTGCCGTGCAATATCAACAAGGTTGCTGAATTATCAGCCAACGCCTTTGACTACACTCACCTCATGATCGCTCACGGATGAGATATCATGAGGCAGCCAACCAATACCGCTAACAACACCGCTAGCAACACCGAGCCTAGCCCGCACAAGGACGATGCCGACTTCATTAACGATGCGCAAATGGCGCTGTTGATTGAGTCCCCAAAAGCTGGTCGCTACTTGTTGTGGCTGTTGTTGCTGTTTCTGCTAGCCGCGTTGCTGTGGGCCAACCACAGCCAGTTAGATACGGTGACCTCTGGCGAGGGCAAAGTGATCCCATCAGCACAGATGCAAGTGGTGCAAAACCTTGAAGGTGGACTGCTGGATCAACTGCTGGTGAAAGAGGGTCAAAGCGTTGCTGCTGGGCAACTGCTGATGGTGATCGACGACACTCGCTTTCAGGCTGACTATCGCGAACGCGAACAACAGCAATTGGAACTGCAAGCCCAAGCCATCCGCCTAAAAGCCGAGCTAGCAGCGGTGATCACTGCCAACCAATCGTCAACCAGCCAACCGCGCGCCGCAATCACCCTAGGGCAGTTGAATTTTCCCGACGATTGGCCCGCCCATAAGCAGGCGCTGATCCGCCGCCAACAGGCGGAATACCAAAGTGCGCTGGGCAACTTGCGAAACCAAGTACGGCAGCTGGAACAACAGATCCAGCAGCGCCAACAGGATTATCTGGAAGCCGATGCGCGAGTGGCTAACCTGCGCCAATCCTACCGCCTAGCCAAAAGCGAATATGACCTAACCAAACCACTGGCCGACGAAGGGGTGGTTTCGCAGGTTGAGATCCTAAAGCTGCAGCGGCAAACCAACGACACCCTGCGCGAACTCAATACCGTTAAACTGCAGTTGCCCAGCCTCAAAGCCGGCACCAATGAAGCGGTATTTCGCCGCGATGAAGCACTCACCAGTTTTATCAGCGAGCGCCAAGCCTCACTCAACCAAGTCGAGGGCGAACTGGCGGCGATGAATGAACGACGCATCGATCTAGCCGATAAGGTAAAGCGTACCCAAGTGACTTCGCCGGTTAGCGGCATCGTCCAAACCATCCACATCAATACCATCGGCGGGGTGATTCAGCCCGGTGCCGATCTGATTGAGATCGTGCCTAGCGACGACAACCTGCTCATTGAAGCCAAGATCGCCCCTCAAGACATCGCCTTTTTACGGCCAGGCTTAAGCTCGATCGTCAAACTCAGTGCCTACGACTTCACGCGCTACGGCGGCCTCAATGGCACGCTGGAACACATCAGCGCCGATACCATCATCGATGAAGAGGGCAACCCCTTTTATCTGGTGCGAGTGCGCACCAGCGCCAATCACCTAGGTCACAACCAGCAATTTGCCATTATCCCCGGGATGACTGCTTCGGTAGACATCATCAGCGGCAAACGCACGGTGCTGGATTACCTCACCAAACCGATGCGGGTTGCCTCGCAAACCGCGCTAAGAGAACTGTGAAAGGAGCCCCAATGACAACTCGAACTGCCTTAGTTGCGGCAGCCATCTCCGTTACATTGATGGCACCAGCCCTAGCCGAACCTCGGTCTCTGGAACAGCAGGTGGCACTGACCATTGGCAGCAATCCGCAGATCATGCGCGAATTTAATGAACTGCAAAGCCGCAGTGAGGCGATCCGCGAAGCCCAAAGCGGTTATCTACCCAGCCTCGACTTGGATGCCGGCATCGGCTATCAAAATCTCGATAATGACAGCACCAACCTACCCGGCAACGATCAAGACTTTGATCCATGGGACGTCAGCCTGACGCTGCGCCAATACCTATTCCAAGGGTTTGAGATCAGCGAGAACACCAGCCGCAGTCGCGCCGAAGCCGAAGCCCAACGCTATCAACTGCTGTCCGACGCGGAAGATCTTGCCCTGCGGGTTGCCGAAGTTTATTTGGCGTTGCTGCGAACCCAACAAACCTACCAACTGTCGACTGCCAATCGCGACAGCCATCAGCGGATCTTCGATGACATTCAGCGGCGCACCGATCAAGGGATCGGCACCAGTGCCGATCTGTCGCAGATCAGCGCTCGCCTTGCCGAAGCCAATGCCAATTTACTGGCTGCAGAAAACAACTGGCATGACGCCGAGGAGGAGTACCTGCGCGTCGTCGGCGAACTGCCGGCAGAGCTCATCCGCCCCGAGGTAGATGCCGAATTTCTGCCCAGCAGCATCGAAGAAGCGATCGGCATTGCCCGTGCCGGCAACCCTACTATTAAGCTGGCAACCCAAGACATTGATGCCGCCCACGCTGAGCGCGAGGTCGCCAAAAGTAACTTCTACCCAGAATTGTTTGTCGAGGTGAAACAAACCTGGGAGGAGGAGACCAACGGCCGCCGCGACCGCCAAGATGACTTCAGTGTGATGCTGCGGCTACGTTACAACCTATTCAACGGCTTTGCCAATCACGCCGAAGTAAAGCGCTTGGCCTATCAGGTTGGGATCGCTAAAGACATTCGTGACGATGCCATCCGCCAACTGGACGAAGGCACTCGACTGGCTTGGAATGCGTGGCAATTTACCAACCGCCAACTGGGTTACCTGCAAGGCCATGTGGAAGCCGCTGCCAGCACCGTTGATGCCTACAACAAGCAGTTTGATATCGGCAAACGCACCCTGCTGGATCTGCTCAATACCGAAAATGAACTGTTTGAAGCCCAAAGCGCTTATCTGGATGCCGAGTACGCCGAAATCGAAGCGCGCTATCGGGTACTTAACGCCACCGGCGTATTGCTGGATGCGCTGCGCCTAACCGTCCCTGAACCTTGGACCGAGAGCCGGAGGTAATTACCATGCATAAGCACGTTCACAATCGGCTCGCCCTCGTCGCTGTCGCCCTGCTCGTTAGCGGGTGCAGCATGCAGGCCGATCCGCCCCCAAACTACACCCAAGCCGCCGATCTGTTCGATAACGACCTCGATGGCGTGATCAATCAGCGCGACGACTGCGGCCAAACCCTGACGGGCGCCTCAGTCAACAACAGCGGCTGCGGCGATGCCTTAGCCCGCGACACCACGGTGCCCAGCATCGTCTTTTTCGATAATGACCGCGACCAGATCCGCGCCGATCAACGCCACGCCATTGACGATGCCCTAGCACGGCTTAATGCCGAGCCGAAGATGACCATCACCTTGGTGGGTCACACCAGCGCCGTCGCCAGCGCCGAATACAATCTGGCGCTGTCAAAGCGGCGGGTCGACAACGTTAAACAGGCTCTACTGGATGGGGGCATCAACCCACAGCGGATCAGCAGCGACTATCGCGGCGAAATGGAGCTGAAATTCAGCGGTGACAGCGAACAGGATCATCGCAACAACCGCCGTGTTGAGATCCGCTACCTCAGCCAGCAATCGACACCAGTGATGCGTTGGCACATCAACAGTGTCGATCCGCAATAGGCACTGGGGTTGGCTGCTTTGCTTACTGTTCACCGCACCGCTGTTGGCCCAGTCGATGCACGAGGTGGTGGCGCAACGTTACGGCGCCGCCGCCAGCGCCCGTTTGCAACACTGGCAGCAACAACTGCAACAGTGGCAGTCGTTAGCCACCAGCACGCAACTGCAACGGGTTAATGATTTGGCTAATCAGATGCAAAGTCTTACGGATCAAGCGCTATGGGGCAGCAACGACTACTGGGCTACCACGGCTGAGTTTGTCGGTGCCGGTGGCGGCGATTGTGAAGACTTTAGCATCGCCAAGTTTGATGCGCTGCTGCAACTGGGGATCGCCCCACAGCAGCTGCGGTTGGTGTACGTCAAAGCCGAACAACTGCAGGAGTACCACATGGTGTTGGCCTACTACCCCAAACCGGACGCCATCCCGCTGCTGCTGGATAACCTCAACCCGGCCATCTTAAGCGCCGATAAACGGCCTGACCTGACCCCAGTGTTTAGCTTCAATGCCGCCCAACTGTGGCTTAACGTCAACCGTTTTCAAAGCCAGTCAGTCGGCAACATCAACAACTTCAGTCAATGGCAGCAACTGCAACACCGCGACCAGCCACGACTGCCAAAACTGCAACTGCCATTTGCCCAAGGAACTGTCCGATGAGCCTATTCCGCCAGCTGATGACCCTCTTTTTCGGCGCCCTGGTGCTGCTAACGCTGCTGGTGGCTTTGGCGCAGCTGCGCGGTCAACGGGATTTCATTGTTCAACAGCAACATCTGCAACTGTTCGCTGCCTTGAACAACATCGCCGAAGCCAGCAAGCCACTGATTCAACTAGACGATCAAGTGCAGCTAGAGGTTGCGTTGACCGCATTTTTTAATGCCGGCCAATATCGACAATTGATCGTTAAACGGATGGATGGCAGCGTGCTATGGCAAAGTCCAGCGGTCAACTCCCCCGGCAACGCGCCAGCGTGGCTACAACAGTTACGGCTGTTTGATAGCATCAGCGTCAAGCAGCAGATCGACTTAGAATGGCGGCCGCTAGCAACGGTTGAGCTCAGCGGCGATCAAGGGGTCGCCTACCAATACTTATGGCAATCGATGCAGTCGCTGCTGTTGGCGTTAGCACTCACTTTGCTGCTGTTTGGGCTGTTGCTGGCTTGGCAGTTAAAGCGGCTGCTGCGACCGCTGCAAGGGCTCTGTCGCCAAAGCCAGGCATTGACTGAACATCGCCCGCTACCCGCCACCGAAGGTCGCGCCAGCACTCGCGAATTTGCCCAAGTTGAACAGGCGTTTGCGATTGTTGCTAAGCATTTTAACAAGCTCTTCAAAGAACAGGCGGCCGAGGCCAATCGACTCAAGCAAGATCTGTACACCGATCCACTCACCGGCATCGGCAACCGCGAACTGATCTGCGCCAGCATTGAACGCTGGTGCAACAATCAAAATTCCGGGGTACTGGGATTGATGACCGTGCCAGCACTGACGCAACTAAGTAGCGATCCTGATCGTTACAAACAGACCATCAACGAACTGCAACAGGGGATCAGCAGCGTGTTGCCAGAGGACATAAGCTGCACTCTCGCTCGATTAAAAAACAACGAACTGATCCTGCTGCTGACCGACTTTCCCGAAGAGGAGTTGACCGCTGTCAGCAATGCCATCCTCGACCAACTTAATCGGATCAGCGTCGATCCGTTGGGGTTAGCTACCCCGGAGGCGACGCTGGCGATGCTTTACAGCGATGCCCCCTCGGATCGCAGCGAGATGCTGGCACAAATCGACAAACTGCATCTGCAAGCCTTAGATAACCCCAATCAGCGGGCACTGGTGGTCAACCACCAACCGCACAGCAGCACCCTTGGCCGCAAACAGTGGTTACAGCGGGTCGAACAGGCGATCGTCAACCACCAACTGGAATTTGACCAACAAGCTTGCATCAACCTTGATGGCGAACTGCTGCATTTTGAGCTTTTTTGCCAACTTCACGACAACGGCCAGTTTTACCCGGCCAGCGCTTTTGTTCCCGCTTTAGAGAGCCTTGGCAAAACCAGCGGCCTAGATCGCTTTGTCATCGAGCAAACCCTTAAGCATTTAAGCAACAATCCCAATCAGCCACTGGCGCTCAACCTGTGCAGCGCTAGCCTGTGCGACAGCGGCTTTTTACGCTGGTTGCAACGAACCTTAAAACGCCACCAGAAGCTGGCCGATAAGTTGCTGTTTGAGATCTCCGAAGCGGCGCTGTATCGCCACCGTGACCAAGCGATTTTGGCCTGCGAACTGCTCGATGGTACCGGCTTTGGTTTCGGCATTGACCATTTCGGCCGTTACCTGACCACCATCGATTATCTGACCGAGTTGCCGCCGCCCCGTTACGTCAAACTGGATACCCTTTACAGCCATGATCTGCACAACGACGATCAGCGCGCCCTGCTGATCTCGCTTTGTCGCACTGCCCACAACCTTAATCTGACCACCATCGCCACCGACGTTAAAGATTCACAACAACTGGAGCTGTTCCGCACCTTGCACGTCGATGCGGTGCAAGGCTTGGTCTCCAACACCTGGCTGGAGGTGCAAAAGCTATGACCGATCCACTGATGCAATGTCTGGTCTACCTCGCCCGCCACCATGGCTTAGCCAACTCTGCCGATGCCCTAAAAGCCGGCTTACCGCTGGCCGATGGCGTACTGACCCTGGCGTTACTGCCCAAGGCGGCAGAACGCGCAGGTCTCAGTTGTCGCCGCAGTGACTATTCACTTAAGCAGTTACCACAGAGCGTCTTACCGGCGCTGCTGCCTCTGACCGATGGCAGCGGTTGCGTGGCGTTAAGCTTTGATGAGCAGCGCCAACAACTGTTGATCGTCGAACCGGACCGCGATCTGAATCAGCGCTGGGTCGATTTGGATGAACTGGCGGAACACTACCACGGCCAACTGTATCTGTTTAAGCCGCTGTTTCAGCACGATCAGCGCAGCGCCGACTTAGAAGATCGCAGCCAACACTGGTTTTGGTCGACCTTAAAACGCTCCAGCAGCATCTATCGGGATGTGCTGCTGGCATCGGTGCTGATCAACCTGTTCGCCTTGGCGGTGCCCCTATTTACCCGCTTGGTGTACGACAAGGTGGTACCCAATTTGGCGTTTGAATCGCTGTGGGTGTTGGCCAGCGCGGTGATTGTGGTGCTGCTGTTTGATATGGGATTGAAGATGCTGCGCACCCATTTTGTCGATTTGGCCGGCAAAAAATCCGATCTGCTGCTGTCCGCCAAGATTTTCGCCAAAGTGATGGGGATGCGGATGGAGGCGCGGCCGCCATCGGTCGGCGCTTTTGCACGGCATATGCAGGAGTTCGAGTCGATCCGCGATTTTCTGGCATCAGCCACCATCGTTACGCTGATTGATGTGCCGTTTGCGCTGCTGTTTTTACTGGTGATCTACCTAATGGCCGGACCGCTGGTGTTGGTACCAATCGTAATCGTCACCTTGCTGCTGATCCAAAGCGCGCTGCTGCAAAGCAAACTGCGACAAAGCATCGAACAGGGATCGAAACTGGCCAGTCAAAAGCACGCGACCTTAATCGAAGCGCTAAGCGGCATCGAAACCTTGAAACGTTTTGGTGCCCAAGGGCAGATGCAATATCGCTGGGAACAAGCGGTAGCGCACATGAGTTTTTGGGGACTGAAAAGCAAACGGCTAACCGACTGGGTGCAGAACAGCGCGGGCAGTGGCCAGCAACTGGCGTCGGTGCTGATGATCATCGCCGGGGTCTATCTGATCGCCCAAGGCCAGCTCACCATGGGCGGATTGATTGCCGCCTCGATGATCAGTGGTAAAGCGATTGGGCCACTGCTGCAGTTGTCGAGCTTATCGATGCGTTACAACCAAGCTCGCAGCGCCTACCAGATCGTGGCACAGCTAATGACCCTACCGGACGAACAGCCGGAGCAAAAACGCTATCTGCATCGGCCGTTGTTGCAGGGGAAGTTGCAATTCGATGAGGTTGCCTTTGGTTACCCAGGCAGCGACAAAGCGGCGGTCAAGGGCCTTAACTTCACCATCAACCCCGGTGAAAAAGTGGCGATCATCGGTCGCATCGGCTCTGGCAAAACCACGGTAGAACGGCTGCTGCTTGGTCTGTACCAGCCAAGCCAAGGCCATATTCGCATCGACGACACCGACATCAGCCAACTGCACCCCAATGATCTGCGCCGCAGCATCGCCAGCGTCCCGCAAGATCCAGGGCTGTTTTACGGCAGCATCCGCGACAACATCATTTTAGGTCGCCCCCACAGCGACGACCGAGCAGTGCTGCGCGCCGCCCAGCGAGCCGGCGTCAGTGAGTTTGCCAACCTCGATCCGGCCGGGCTGGATCGCCAAGTCGGCGAGGCTGGCCAGCAACTCTCTGGCGGCCAACGGCAAGCGATCGCCATCGCTCGGGCGCTGCTGACCGATCCACCGGTGTTGCTGATGGATGAGCCCACCAGCGCCATGGACAACCGCAGCGAAGCCGCCATCAAGCAGCAATTACAGCAACTGGCGCCAGAGCAAACCTTGCTGCTGATCACCCATAAGATCGCCATGTTGGAGGTCGCTGAACGGATTATCGTGATGGACAACGGCCGCATCGTCAGTGACGGCCCCCGCGAGCAGGTGCTGGCGCAGCTTAAGGCCGGTAAAGTCAGAGCGCCGCTAACTCGGGTAAGTTAACGGCGTGAACGGTTTTACTTAGAAAGGCGACTTAAAAAGACGCCGGTAAGTGGTAGTGCGCCTCCACCCCTTTAAAGAATTTCTGCAGGCCAGCAGATGACGCGATCGATTTTTCAAAATCGCCCCACGGCGCCAACTCGGACTTATCCACTTGGCCGTTCTTGATGGCATGGTAGAAGTAGACCATGCCGGAAGCGCGCCAGTTCAAAGCGCAGTGCACCAGCACATCTTTTTCGGTGGCATTAAGGCGATCCATCACCCCGATAAAATGCTCCATGGTGGCAACCGGGTTTTCGCTATCAAATGGCACGGTGATGTGCATCATTCCCGCCTTGCGGGCAGCGATGGGATCGGCAATAAAACCATTGTCTTTGTCCCACTGACTGTCGTGCGGGATAACGTTGATCACCACATCCACTCCAGCGGTCGCCAACGGCGCATAGTCCTCTGACTTAGGCGCGCCGGCGCTGATCAGATGGCTGTTGTGTTGATACAGCCCGGCCACCTCCGGCAATTTATCGTTGGCGATGTCGGCAACGCTGCTGGCAGCAAATAGGGTAAGCGTGGTGGCAAGAATCGATTTCATGATGTTGTCCTTTGATTAAACTCGGGCGCAGCTTAGAGCATCTAATCTTGGCCGATAAGAGACAATCTCTGTGGTTTGTCTCAACGATAGCAATCAACAAAAAGGTCACGATTTTGACCCTCTAGCTATTGCTGCAATGACTCCAACAACATCGCTCGGGTATAACGCTGCAGTAATTGCGCCTTTTGCGTTGCCGCTTGCGGCGACGGCATTTGGTTCACCTGCATCATGTAATCCATGTACATCACACTTAAGTAGCTGGCCACATCACTGACCGGATCACGCCACTGCGGCTCGCTAAACGCCTGTTGCAAACGAGCGGCGATGGCATTAGCAAATGCCTGATTAAGCATCCGCGTTGCCAATGGCCAATCGCTGCCAAGTTGATAGGCGGTGGTACTACGACGCGCGCCCTTCTTGGCCGCTTGCAGGCTCAGCCGGATCAGCGATGACGGCGGCTGCAGTGATAGCCAATCTTCAGCCTGTTGAAAATCCGCCAGCATCGCCGCAATCAGCCCTTGATGCATCTCGATAAACAGATCCAGCTTGCGCTGATAATGGCGATAGAAGGTCGCTTTGCTGACCTGAGCTTGAGCTAAAATCTGGCCGACGGTGATATCAAGGTAATCTTGCTCTGCGAGCAATTGGCGAAACGCCAAGTTCAGACGAGTACGAGCCAAGCTCATGGTAATTCCGTTCAAACACAAACAACCGATAGAGCCAATTTAAGTAAACAGGTTCCATTGACGCTGCAGAACCATGAGCCATCTCTTGTTTTCATCAGCCGAATATACAAAAAAGCCCCTAGCAGAGGGGCTCTCACAAATTACGCAGCAACCAACAGTCGACCTAAAACATCGGCAGCTGCTGTAAATGACGCCACAGTTTGATCCGCAATTCATCACTCAGTTCACTTTGCCATAAGCCCAAACTGTGCAATACCAGCGGCACCACAAACAGCAAGCCAATCAGGATCAGCAGCATCGCCCGTGGAGTTAATGGCGCATAGCGTTGCGGCAAGCTCACCGCCAAGCCCCCTTTGGCAGGACAAGCGGCGACGCAGCGCTGGCAGCTGTTGCACTCATCACTCCAGACGGTGCGCTGCTGATGGACGCGGATCCGCGATGGGCAGGCTTGGCTGCACTTTTGGCAATCCAACTGCTTACTATCACGCAAACAATGGCTGCAATCCCGTCGCACTTTATAAGGACTGGCGGTGCCCGCAACCGCCATCAGCGCCCCAAATGGACACAGGTAGCGGCACAAACTGCCCCGCAGCAATGCCATCAGCAGCAATACCACCGCCAAACCAATCAGGGTTTTGTCGCTGGGCTGAATAAACAGCGCGAACATCTTCAGATCGGCAGCCTTGTGGTAATAGCCCGCTAAGTAACGGGCTAGCATATTATCCGGCAAGCCATTAAGGGCCATATTGACCGCCCGAAACAGCAGATAGTATTTGATTAATCGCAACGTCCAATCGAGGCCGATAACGCCGACACGAGCCCCTTGCTGCAACCACTTTGGCCAGCGACTCTGTTGTCGCTGCCAACGCTGCTGCCATTCGAAACGCCACAACTTGCGCCGCAGTTGATACCACTGCTCGCCAAACCAGCCCAGCGGACAAGCCCAACCGCAAAAGCTGCGCTTGACCACCAAGCTCAAGCCAAATGCCAGCAACAACATCACCAGCGCCGCCGGATGATTGCTATCCCAAATGCCTAAGGCCGCCCACCCTTTCAGTTGCAATAGGGCTGCCAGAGGCAGAAAACCATCAACCACATCAGGGCGGGCGACAGTGACCTCGCCCTGTTGCAGTTGCCAGACGAACAGCACGTATTGCAGTGCCGCAAGGCCAAACGCCAAGGCCAGTACCAATTGACTGTAGTGGCGGTATTGCCGCCAATGGCGGGCTTTATGCGCCGGCCCTTGCAGCTTCGACAGCAGCGCCGGAATAGGCAGATAATCCACCGCAATCAGGGCGATACAGAGCAACAACAGGGTGCCCCACAGCCACGGTGACAAGGTTAAGCCAATCGCAATTAAGCCCAGCCCCAAGGTGGCCGCAGCCCCGTAGCGTCGCTGACCACTGAACAGCGCCCACAGTCCCACCAGCAGCGCCATCAGCAGTGCCAAGCTCTCTGCCGCACTGAGCGTCGTTAACCACATCGTTTGTTTTCCCTATTGGTTGAAATCCCCCTGACGCTAACGGTTTTAGCAACCGCCACCGAGAGACAGATCGGGGTTGGTGTCCCATCAACCAAGATGCAATGGCAAAACTGCGATCGAGTTGGAATTTATCGCTTCACAAACACCCAGCGGCTGCTAAGCCACCAGTTACTGACCATCCCCGCCAGCACCCCCAAAATCAGCGCCAATTGCAGCGCCAACCAATGATCGCCGCCCAGTGTCGCCAGTAAGGTAAATACCGTCAGATTGGGTAGGCAAGAACACAGTACGGTTATCGCATAACGTCCGGCCTGCTGCTGCCAGCGCTCGGCATCCGCAGCAAAGGTCAGCAGTCGGTTACCGATAAAGGTGGTGAGCGCTGCCGCGACAAAAGCGACCACACGACAGCTTAACGGTGGCCAGCCTAGATGCAGTAGGGCATTAAACAACAGCCAGTCAACACCAAAGCCGCAGCAGCCAATTACGGCAAACTGCAGCTTGGCATGCCAGCGCGGCGTGATCGCATTCATGGCGTTGCCACTTCGCCACACAACAGCAATGAGCGGCGACTGCCAATCTTAACCGTACTGCAGTTATCGGTTAGGCTGCGCGGCAATCGATCCAACTGACGATTACGGCCAACCAGATAAAATGGCTTAGCTGGCAGCGCCGCTAAGGCCCGTGGCTCTGTTGGCAGCAACTGAGCTTTACCCGCCGAATAAAACTGCCCGGAAAAGGTCACTTCATCGAAATAGTACAGTGGCGTAACATCCACCAATTCCGCGCTGCGATGACTCAGCAACGCTTTATCACTGCGCTCTTCCGCGGTTTGCAGCCACAATACCGCAATCGCAATCACCAGCAGCAGCGGTGTTGTCAGGGCCACTTTGCCAAACCAGCGCTGTCGCGCTGGGGTCAGTGCCGCCGCTATCAGCAGTGCCATGGCAGGGATCCCCGGCAGCACATAGGCAGGCAGAATGTTGCCAGCAAGGGTAAACAGCAGCATTGGCGCCAACATCCAACACAGCGCCAGCGCTTGCCAATCACTCATGGTGCCACGACGATGACGCCACCCCAGCCACAGTAACAAAGGCGACCAAGGCAACGCCGCCAACATAAAGTAGATCCAGATGGTGCCGCGGGTTTGGTCGTGGGCACTGCCATACAGATCCCCCTGCCAACCGGAATCAACAAAGCGCAGGAAGTGCTCGCCCACTAAGAAGTACTGCAAAAAGCCAGGGGTCGCTTGCTCAGCCAGCCAATACCACGGTGCCGTCAGCAGCAACATCAACCCCAGGCCACTGAGCAGCGGCAACCGTTGCCACAACTGCTGTACACCACGGAACAGGCCATGTTGCCAAACTAGCCACGGCAGCAATGCCAAGCCCATCAGCACAATTACCAGTGGCCCTTTGGCCAGCAAGCCGATAGCCAAACCGGCAAAGCCGGCGTAACTCCACCCTTTGCTACCATGCCAGCCGCAGTAAAAACCGACCATCGCTAGGGTTAACCCTAAGGTCAGCAGCATATCGGTCATCACCGCCCCAGCGGCGATCGAGAACACCACCGTAGTGCTTAACACCATCACCGTTGCGCTGGCGGATACCGCCAATTTACGGGCAAACCACGCCATCAACGCCAGCGTCAGCAGCGCTGCCAGAAAGTGCGGCAAACGTACCGCCAGCTCATTAACCCCAAACAGTTCAATGCCGGCAGCACTGGCCCAAGTGTGCAGCGGCGGCTTGCCCCAAAACGGCACGCCGTAATCAAACATCGGCGTTAACCAGTTACCGGTTTCTGCCATGATCCGCGCCATATTGCCGTAGCGCGCTTCGGTGGTATCCATCAACGGATACAACGGCAAACTGACTAACCGCACCAACAAAGCCAGCGCCGCAATCACGCCAAAACGTTGCCAAAACCCTTTCATCGTAATGCTCGCTCTCGTGCCGCCAGACTGGCCGGAATGTGATTCACTTGTTGCACCAAGTAACTTGGCCGCCCTTTGACTTCAATAAAAACCCGGCCAAGGTATTCCCCAAGGATCCCGATCGCCAACAACTGCATACCGCCGAGGCCCAGCATCACCACCATCATGGTTGGATACCCTTGCAGCACCTCGCCCCACACGGCGGTCTTTAACATCACCCATAGGCCATAGCTGAAAGCCCAAGCGGCGCACAAGCTGCCAACCAGCGTCGCCAAGCGCAGCGGTTTAATACTGAAGGCGGTGATGCCATCGATGGCCAAACCGAACAACTTGAAGTAGTTCCACTTGGTCTCACCAGCCAGTCGCGGATCGCGATCAAAGTCGAGGGTAATGGTGTTGAACCCCGGCCAGTTAAATAGCCCCTTCATGTAGCGATTGCGCTCCGGCAGCTCATTGATGTGATCCACCACTTGGCGGCTAAGCAAGCGAAAATCACCAACATTCTCTGGAATCGGTTGGTCACTCAACCAGTTTAAGACTCGATAAAATGCCGCCGCACTTTGCCGCTTGAGCCAGCTTTCACCGTGGCGCTGACGGCGGCGCATATTGACCACGTCATAGCCTTGGCGCCACTGCGCCAACATGCTGGGGATCAGTTCTGGCGGGTCCTGCAGATCCGCATCCAGCAGCACCACTGCCGCGCCATTAGCGTGCTTTAAACCAGCGCTGGTGGCCGCCTCTTTACCGAAGTTGCGCGACAGTCCCAGCACCAGCAGATCCGAACTGCCGGCATCAAATGCTTGCGCCAACGCCAAGGTGTTGTCGCTGGAGCCATCGTCCACCAAGACGATCTCGCAGCGCTCTGGCAGCGCATCCAATACCGCCGTCAAGCGCCGCTGCAATTGGGGTAACACCGCTTGTTCGTTGTACATCGGCACAATCACCGACAGGATCACTGGTGGTTTGGGGGGCGGGCTCACCGCTTTTAACGCCAACATCGCTGCACTCTCATTCGGATTTAATGGCGCCATTATCGAAACCGGTTGTGAAATCCCTGTGCTTCACAACTTGTTCACGGTTGGGACTGCGGCTCAGAGGCAGTACACTGGCATCACTGCTAAGCGCGTTTTGAGCTTTTTTTCACGCCAGTAATGGCATCTTGAACGGCCGAGTCCTGACCATGACCCAATCCATGATCCAACGAATGCTACTGGTTGAAGATAACCGTGATGTTGCCGGTATTATCTTTGATTATTTTGAGGCCCAAGGGGTCGAAATCGATTACGCCGACAATGGCGAATTGGGCTTAGCGCTGGCGCTAGAACACGATTTTGATGTGATTGTGCTGGATCTAATGATGCCGCGGATGGACGGTTTGACGGTTTGCAAACATTTGCGCCAGCAGGGTTGCAACACCCCAGTGCTAATGCTTACCGCACTGTCGGATCAACAGGACACCTTAAGTGGCTTTGCCCACGGTGCCGATGACTACCTTAACAAGCCCTTCGATCTGCCGATCTTAGACGCCCGTTTAAGCGCGTTAGTCAAACGCTATCGCGGCAATGTCTCCTCGGCGGTAGTCAATCTGGGCGATCTGCGCATCGATCCCGCCAGCCACAGCGCCAGCCGTGCTGGGATCCCGCTGATCCTAACCCCAACCACCTTTAAAATTTTGCTGAAGCTGGCCCGCAGTGCCCCGGAAGTGGTTAGCCGCGATGCGCTGTGCCAGCACCTGTGGCCCGACAGCGAACCCAATAACGAGGCGCTGCGCAGTCACATCTACCAGCTTCGCAATCAGTTGGATCGTCCTTTTGCCACGCCGATGCTGCACACCATTCCCAAGATTGGCTTTAAGTTGGCGGCGCAATAATGACAACTGCCGCCACACCAGCCTCGACCCGCACTATCGTCGCGCAACTGGGGTTGGCTTTTGCCATGTTGTCGCTGGTTTTGGCCGCGTCGCTGTCAGGACTGGTATTGATGATCATCCACTGGGCCGAAGACTCGGTAGCGATGCGTCATCTGGAAGCCAATAAAGACTACGCCATCGCCCAGTACGTTACCGGTGCCAGCGGGCCACTGCAGATGGATGCGGTTACCGTTGCCTATAACAATCCCGCCGATCTACCGGATTTTGTTACGGTGGAGTATCGCCAATCCGACGAGCTACTAACGGAAATCATCCTGCCGTCAGAGGAGTACTTTTTCCTAACCAGCCATTACCAGTATGACGGTCAGCGCCACGTAATCTATCTGATTTCAGTCTCTGAGGGGATCGAGATCACCGAACAGCAAGGCACCCTAATCAATGTCGCTATCTTATTGGCGACGCTACTATTACTGACCTTTTTTGGCTTGGTACTACTGAAACTGTCACGGCATCTATTCAAACCCTTGGCCAGCTTAAATCAGCAGCTTATTCGTCATCATGGCGAGGTCGATGCGCCGTTTACGCTGCCGCCATCCGCCGCCGCCGAGTTTCAACAACTGCTGCAACAGCTAAACCACTACCGCAGCGAAAGCGCACGGTTGCTCAAACGCGAGCAAGCCTTTGCCCGCTACACCAGCCACGAATTGCGTACCCCGCTGACGGTGATTAAAGGCGCCAACAGTTTGTTTAAAGCGGACAGTCCGGCGCAGTTTATTGATAAACAGCAGCGGCGCATTGCCACGGCCGCCAATCAGATGGAGGAAACCGTCGAAGGGTTGCTGAGTCTGGTACGCAATGAGCGTCACCGCACCTTAGAACCTTACCGCAGTTTGCAGCAGTTAGAGCTTGAACAACTGATTGAGGCCAATAAACCTGCGCCACTAGGCAACCCGGTTACTATCAGCTTACAGGTCGAAGGCGAGCCAGAGATCCGTGCCAGTCGGCCACTGTGGGCGATGGTATTTGGCAATCTGCTGCGCAACGCTATCGGCGCCAGTAGCGACGGCAACATTCAGGTTACCTTAACCGAGCACAGTCTGACGGTGGATGACGATGGCCCCGGCCTTGGTGAAAAAAGCGCCGATGGCCATGGTCTTGGCTTAATGATCGTCACCGACATCTGCGAGCGCTACGGCTGGCAATTTGAATTGGTTAATCTAGCCCAAGGCGGCTGCCGCGCCGAACTGCGCTTTAGCCAGTCAAAGCTGTAACAGTTGCTTCTTTTTCGCCTCAAACTCAGCTTGGGTAATCACCCCATCTTGCTGCAACGCTTTAAGCTCGCGCAATTGCGTCGCCAGAGTTGACGGTGGCACAGTGGCGCTCGGCGTAATGGGGTCATTAGCTGCGGCCTTAGCGGGCGCAGGCTTATCGGTAATCGGGTGGGTGTTGTTAACAACCTTGGTATCGGCCAGCAACAACCCAATTTTGCTTGGGTGGACCACCTGATCACTGTCATCAAGGATATAAACCCCCATCATCCCTTTGGCGATAAACAGATCCTCATAAAACGCCACGAAACGCTCTCCTTCAAACAACGCATAACCAGCCCAAAGCCAGTTGGGGCGGTAATCCGGCGAGGTTGGAGTAACATCAATGCTGAACAAGGTTGAACGAATGGCGTACCACGGCAGCGCCACCTCAACCGCCCATTTTGCTTGGGTTAGTTGGCCGTGGCGGTCCACTTCAAACCAGCGCAGCGGCCGAGTCATTTGCAGCGCATAAAATTCAGGTCTGGTGATGGTGACATAACCCGGCAACTGCTGCTCCACAGTAGCCTGATAATTCACTGGCGCTGGGCCAAAATCGACCCCAACGATCGCCTGCTCAGCTAACTGCTGACGCTCGTCAAATACCGCCGAACTGCTGCAACCGCTTAGCCACAGCACCATACCCAATATCCATACCAGGCCATATCGGCCACCACGAAAAGCCAACATCGACATGCTCCCTCTGCACGGCTCCATTGCCATTGAGTCTACGCCGTTGCCAACTGCTGCCATTGACCCAAAACAAAACTGGCACCGATCCTCGCCTCACCGGCCAGCGGTATCGATTAAATCCATTGGCCTTCCTAAGTCTCGCTGGGCACCCTTAGCGCATTGAAATCACATGCAAATTAGGGGATGCCATGGAAGCCGCATTTTGGCAGCACAAGTGGGACAACAACCAGATTGGTTTTCACTTAGATGAGATCAACCCCCAGCTGAGCCAATTTTGGCCAAGTTTGGGACTCAGCAGCGATGCCCGAGTATTGGTGCCGCTGTGCGGTAAAACCTTGGACATCGGCTGGCTGCTGGCTCAGGGTCATGCGGTCGTCGCGGCCGAGCTAAGTGAAGTAGCGGTAAGTCAGCTGTTCAAGCAGCTGCAACTGATGCCAACCATCAGCCAGCATGGCAATCATCGTTGTTATCAGGCGGGTCAACTGACGGTCTGGGTTGGCGATCTGTTTGAATTGACCGCAGCACAGCTCGGCACCATTGATGCCATCTACGATCGTGCCGCGCTGGTGGCTCTACCTGAGCCGATGCGCCAGCAATATCGGCACACCCTGCAGCAGTTAGTCGGCAATCCACCGCAGCTGCTGCTGACCTTGAACTACGACCAAAGCCAACTGACCGGGCCGCCGTTTAGCCTTAATCAAGCTGAGTTACAGCGTCATTATGGCGCTGATTATCAGCTTACCGAGCTGCATAAATTTGCCGAGCCCGGTGGTCTAAAAGGCAAGTTACCGGCACTGAATCAGGTCTGGCAGTTACTGCCGCTGCAGGGCTAATAAAAACACCGGCTCAAGGGCTAGCTTGAGCCGGTTACTTTTCGGGTTTATTGGCCGCAGAGCTCGTTCGCGGTATCGGCAAAGATCCCGACCATATCGTTGGCTTCGCGCTCGGTTTGACCACCATGCTTTAAAAAGGTGTTGATAATAGTTTGGGTCTGCTGCTCTTTGGCGCGCTCTAAGAAGTAACGCAGTTCCAACTCCGCCCCCGCCTGCTCATCCACAATCGCCGCTGCAACAATCTCCTTATACATCACGATATCGCGCACCTGCCAGTTGCCAACCACCGCCAGCAATGACTGTAAAAACGCCGGCATCTCGGCTTTCGCCACATACTGGGTGATGATATTCAGCGTCTCAGCTTGCTCGGCGGAATAATCGGCACCGGTCAACAGCGCTTGCAACGCTTTGTTCTTGCCCATCCGCCGGGCAAATTGCACCGCCCCTTGGCCACCGGTAGGGATATTGATAAACAGCTCTGGCTGAGCGAAAGCGGCGTTTTCGGTGCCATAAGCCAGATCGCACGCCATCACAAATTCGTTGCCACCACCGCGGGCAACGCCATCAACCACCGCAATAGACAGTTGCTTCATCGCTTTCAGGTTGCTGATCAGGTGGCTAAATTCGATGCTGCCAGCCTGCCCCGCCACAGTGCCATTGATCAGGGTGATGTCCAGGTGCGCCAAAAAGAACTGGCTGTTGTTGGAGTGAAACACCACCACCTTGGTATCGCGGTCATCCGCCAACGCCAAAATAAAGGCGTTCAACTCGTTGATTAAATCGATGGTCAGCAAGTTAATTGGCGCGTTATCGATAGTCACATGGGCCACGCCTGCGTTGCGGGTTACGATCAGTTTGCTCATCTTACTTAATCCTCTAAAACGGCGAATTCAAGTGCATTGCCTGATGCAGTGACGACAACTATAGCCAGCAAACTGATGAAGATAATCAGCCATAAAAGCACTAAACTGGTGCCATTTAAGCACCAATAAACAAAGAGCTGATTCTAATGAGTTTATCCGAACGGATGTTGCTGCTGCTGGACGTGGTTGAGTCGGGATCCTTTGTGGCGGCAGCGCAACTGCAGCAAATCGACCGCTCAGTGGTGTCGAAACAGATCAGCAAACTGGAAGCCGAACTTGGGGTGCGGCTGCTCAATCGCACCACCCGTGCCTTAGCGCTGACCGCCGCCGGCCAAGAGGTGCTAAGCCAAGCCCAGCAATTGCGTACCCTCCTAAGCGACACCAAACGGCTGGCGCAGAACTACCACAGCCAACCGCTGGGCAAACTGAAGATCGCCAGCGCCATCGATTTTGGTCGTCGGTTTGTGCAGCCGGCGATCATCGAGTTCCAGCGCCACTATCCCGACATCGAGATCGAGCTGCGTTTGGATGATCGGTTGGTGGATATGGTGAGTGAGAACTTCGATCTGGGCTTTCGCACCGGCAAACCGAAAGACTCCAATCTGATCGCCCGCAAATTGGCGCGCAATCGACTGCTGCTGGTGGCCTCGCCGGAATTTATCCAACGGCACGGTGAGCCGACCTCGGTGGCCGAGCTGGAACGACTGCCGGCAGCGGTATATGCCTCAGCCGGGATGCAGGTTGACCGCATCGGCTATCTGGACCCGCAGGGACAACCCGCCTCTTTGCAGCTGAATGTCAGCTACCGCGTCAACGACCTAGATATGCTGTTGGTAGCCGCCAAAGGCGGTGGCGTGTTGGCAGCAATTACTGCCCAAAGCATCACCGATGAGGTTACCCAAGGGCAATTGCTGCCATTGCTAACCGATTTGCCACTGGAGGATTTCGGTACCATCTACGCTGTCTACCCACACCGTGAACTGCCGATGAAATCGGCGCTATTTTTGCAAGCCATGCAGCAGCGGATCGGCACCGACTCGCCCTGCTGGGAGCACAATATCCCCGGTTTCCAGCAGATGTACCGCCAGCGATAACCGTAAAAAACGCCAGCGCGAATCCGCTGGCGTTGTTTGTCGATTCAGGTCACGGTCGCAATCGGGCTTTACCTTTCGGCGCCGGCAGACACAAGATCTGATGGATGCCATGACAGCGCTGTAACAGTAAGGAAAACTGATACAACACAAAGCTGCTGCGATCGGCGCTGCTGTTGGCTAGCCGCTCTAATAACCACTGCTCCGCAGCCAGCAACTTTGGCGGCCATGGCTGAATGTCGCCATGACTGGCCGCCAACAGCACGGTTTCCAGTTGCGAAAACAACTGCTGTAATTGGCGATTATCCTCTGGCGCCAACAACATCCCTTTGCGCGCCTGCGGCACGATGGCATTTAAGTGGTGCATCGATCCTTTAAAATGTGCCAGCAAGGTCGATGAATTGAGCATATTGGCGCCATAGCCAGGCTCCTGCCGCATCTGGGTCAGACTGCTGTTCATGGCAATCCCTTGTTCATACGCCAAGCGCCGCGCTTGCGCCAACTGCAATGGTTCGACCGCTTCTCCGGCAAAACTGGCCAGCAGTGGTTTCCAGTAATCCGCTAATACTCGTACCGCTTGCTGTCGCAGCAGCCGCTGACGGCCGCCCTGCCACTGTGGCCACAAAAATCGATAGGCGATAAAGATCAGCCCACAGCCAATCAAAGTATCGACCAAGCGCGCAAACATCACCTCCGGCCCAGCCAGTTCGAGATAAGCCAGCGCCATCATCAAGATCACCGTGACCCCGGTGGTGGTCCAACCGTGATGCTTAGTCACCGCCGCCAGCGTCAACGGCGCAAACAAAAATGCCATCGCCAACGCACCATTGCCTTCAACCCCCAGCGCAAACAGCAACATGGCGATTACGACCCCTGCCAGCGTTCCCATCGCTCGGTGCCAAACTCGGCTGCGAATAGCGATGTAACTGGACTGCCACACCACCGAGATTGTCAGCATGATCCAAAAGCCGTTATCAAACGGCATCAGACTGGCGATCTCTGAGGCCACCGCCAACAGTAGCGCCATCCGCACACTGCCACGCATCACCGGATTATCCCAATGCATCGCTTCACGCCACTGCTGCCATGCCGGATAACGCTGCGCGCCGGTTATCGGCCGCTGATACAGCGGCGCCACCCGTTGCAACAAGCGATCGATTTGACGGGCGTTGCTAATCAGATAGTTGGCCACCATCGCCACCTTGCCACCTTGCATCTGTTGGCTGAACAGTTCGGCCTCCAGCGCGCTGGTGTAACTTTCGGTGGCATCGCTGCGACTGGGGCTATGGCCACGCTCAAGCTCCCGCGCAATCCGATGCAATCGTGCCGCCATCGCCCGCGCCCAGGCGTTGTAAACCGGGAAACTCTGCTCGGTCGCCAACATATTGCTAACCACATCAGGCTCGGGCAGCGCTTGCAATCGCTCTTGCAGATCCAACGCCGCCATAAAGGCATTTTGTAGCGGCCCCTTGTTGCGATCGTTACTAATTGAGTTGAGCAACATCCGCGCGTTACTCAGATCCTGTCCTAGCTGCTCATCAAAGTGCACCGGCACCCGCCGATCCAACAGGTGTTTCGGCCGTTCTGCCAAAATGTACGCCAAACGCCGATAGGTGGCTGCCAACGCCTGGCGTAGCGGCATCTGATCGGTTAATTGATACCAAATGGCGCTGTAGCCAATCAGCCAACCGCTAACTAAACCAAAACTTAAGCCCAGTTGCAGACTTGGGTATAGGCCCGCGACCGCCATCCCCAGCGCAGCCACCGCCAAGGTCCCCATCCCCAAGCGCGCCGACAACACTCCCAAGGCACCCAAACTGGTAAACACAAAGCCGATCAGCGCAAACCACAGGGTCAACCACTGCGGGGCCGACACACTTAATTCTGCGGTAATGGCGGTGATGGCAGTAAAACAAACAATCACCCAGGCCGAACGCAGGCCCCAGCGCGGTGAGGGAACATCTACGCCACCGACAAAGAACGCCGGCATCACCAAACTGGCGACCAGCGCTTGTTCAAGCATGCCAATGCCGTAAGCAAACAGCAGCAACAACCCCAACCCACTGGAGAGTCGCAGCGCCATATGAGAATACGGGTTAATCCACAACGTTCGGAACAAGATCTAAAGCCCCATGGCGTAACGCATCACCTGATGCTTGATTGGACCGGCGTTATTCGCCAGCGAAAAAGTTAAATTCCGAGCCAACTTAAGCGGCCCAAAATCGTTCGAGAAAACTTGATAAAACAGATCCATCGCCGCTTGCATTCGCAAGTTATCTGGCCGTCGCTGGCGCTGATAGTGAGTTAACAGTGGCTGTGGATCCGCGTGCAATTCGCTGACATCGGCAGTCGCCAATAACGCCAGCAATGCCGCCACGTCTTTAAAGCCAAGGTTAACCCCCTGCCCCGCCAACGGATTGATGGTGTGAGCGGCATCGCCCAGCAGCACCATCCGCCCTTGAAAATAGTGGTTAGCGTGTTGTCGTGTCAGCGGGAATGAGGCGGCGCGTACCACCTCGAATTCGCCCAAGCGTTCGGCCGGGAATGCCTGAATGATCTGCTGTTTCAGGGCGGCGTTATCCAGCCGCTTCAATTCGCTGATGCGCGCCGGACTGTCATACCACACCAGCGAAGCGTGCTTGCCCGGCAGCGGCAACAAAGCGCGCGGACCACTGGGGCTAAATTGCTGCCAGGTGATCTGCTGCTGTTCCGCCTCAGTGTCGATATTGATGATCAGGCAATGCTGGCGATAGTGCCAACCGCTAACGCCAATGTTGGCGGCTTGGCGCACCTTTGACTGGGCACCATCACAGCCTAATAACAGCGGCGCGCGATATCCCACGCCATCGACCACCACCTCGGCATAGTCGGCAACTTGCGTAATTGATTGAGGAAGTCCCAGCACCACGGTGACATTAGGCAGCGATTCAAGTTGCTGCCACAACGCCAACTGCACCACCCGATTTTCAATGATGTGACCAAGATGAGCATGGCCCAAATCGGCGGCATCAAAGCTAACCATCCGCTCTGGCAACTCCCAAGTGGCTAGGGTGCGGTAGGGGGCGGCGCGCATCGCCATCACCCCACCCCATGCGCCTAACTGGGTCAACAGTCGTTCCGATGCCGCGCTTACGGCACTAACCCGCAGATCCAGTGGCTGCTGTGGGGTAAAGGATTGTGGTTGCTGGGCCTCAAACAGGATCACCTGCCAGCCCTGCTGCGCCAGCCCCAAAGCCGCGGCGGCGCCGACCATGCCGCCCCCGACCACCATTACATCCGTCTGAACCGTCATTGTTGTTGATCCCTTGCAACATCAAAGCCGACATTTTACCCATTCATGGTCGCTGGCGCTGCCTCAATAATCGAAATAATGACGCCAACGGCGAACATTTAACCAACATTAAAAGTGGCTTACAGAGACAATTGGCCAACAGTTGGTCAGCCCTATGGCGTAGGTTGCCGCAGGCGGGTAAAATACGCGGCTAAATTTTTTCCGAACACCAACTTGAGCGACGCTGATTGATGAGCAAAAAGCTGCACATTAAGACCTGGGGCTGCCAGATGAACGAGTACGATTCAGCCAAAATGGCGGATCTGCTGGATGAAAATGGCGGTTACACCCTAACCGAAAACGCCGAAGAAGCCGACGTACTGCTGCTGAACACCTGTTCTATCCGTGAAAAAGCGCAGGAGAAGGTGTTCCACCAACTGGGTCGCTGGCGTCCAATCAAAGAAGCCAACCCACACGTGGTGATCGGCGTTGGCGGTTGCGTGGCCTCCCAAGAAGGTGATGCTATCCGTGAACGCGCACCGTTCGTGGATCTGGTGTTTGGTCCGCAAACGCTGCACCGCATTCCAGAGATGCTGGACAAACTGGCCGCCGGCGAAAAAGCGGTAGTAGACGTGTCCTTCCCAGAGATTGAGAAGTTTGACCGCCTGCCAGAGCCACGTGCCGAAGGCGCAACCGCCTTTGTATCCATCATGGAAGGCTGTAACAAGTACTGCACCTTCTGTGTAGTGCCATACACCCGTGGTGCCGAAGTCTCTCGTCCACTGGAAGATATCCTGTACGAAATCGCCCAACTGGCGGAACAAGGCGTACGCGAAATCAACCTGCTGGGTCAGAACGTGAACGCTTACCGCGGCGAAGGCATCGATGGCGACATCTGCAGCTTTGCCGATCTGCTGCGTTACGTGGCCAGCATCGACGGCATCGACCGTCTGCGCTTTACCACCAGCCACCCAGTTGAATTCACCCAAGACATCATCGACGCCTACGCCGATGTGCCAGAGCTGGTGGACTTCCTGCACCTGCCAGTACAGGCCGGTTCCGATCGCATCCTGACCATGATGAAGCGCAACCACACCGCGCTGGAGTTCAAGTCGATCATCCGTCGCCTGCGCAAAGTACGGCCGAACATTCACATCTCTTCCGACTTCATCGTTGGCTTCCCAGGCGAAACCGACGACGACTTCCAGAAGACCATGGAGCTGATCGAGCAGATCAACTTCGACATGAGCTTCTCGTTCATCTACTCACCACGTCCAGGCACCCCAGCCGCGGACATGCCAGATGATGTGACCGAAGAAGAGAAAAAGCAGCGTCTGTACATTCTGCAAGAGCGCATCAACCAGCAGGCGATGCAGTACAGCCGCCGCATGCAGGGCACCGTCCAGCGCATTCTGGTGGAAGGTCTGTCGAAGAAAAACGCCATGGAACTGCGTGGCCGCACCGAAAATAACCGCGTGGTTAACTTCGAAGGTCCAGTCGAACTGATTGGCAGCTTTGTCGATGTTGAGATCACCGACGTGTATCCAAACTCACTGCGTGCTACTTTGGTGCGTACTGAAGATCAGATGGATCTGCGCCGCGAACTGCGCCCATCCGACATTCTGGCCAAGCGTCCAAACAACCAGCCGGATGAATTGGGCGTCGCGACCTTCCAGCCTTAAGGATAATCGTGAGCAACAAACTTCTGACCCTAGAGGTCTACCTAGAGCCTGCACAGAACGCCCGTTTGGCGGCCCTGTGCGGGCCTTTTGACGATAACCTCCGTCAAATCGAACGCCGCTTGGGCGTAGAGATCAGCTACCACAACAACCACTTCACCGTGGTTGGTCAACCGGTGCAAGCCGCCGGCGTGATTGAACTGCTGAAAACCCTCTACATCGACACTCAGCCATTGAAAGGCCAGCAACCGGATCTCGAACCGGATCAGGTTCACATCGCCATTCAGGAGCTGATCGCTTTGGAAGCGGAAGACACCAGCGCCATGGGCGACGAAGTGTTTTTCAAAACCAAGCGTGGTGTCCTCAAGCCACGTAACCCCAACCAAGCGCAGTACATCCGCAACATCATCGCCCACGACATCTGTTTTGGCGTCGGCCCTGCCGGTACCGGTAAGACCTACCTGGCAGTAGCGGCGGCAGTGGATGCCCTGGAGCGCGGTGATATCCGCCGTATTCTGCTCACCCGTCCAGCGGTGGAAGCCGGTGAAAAACTGGGTTTCCTACCGGGGGATCTGAGCCAAAAGGTTGATCCGTACCTGCGCCCACTGTACGACGCGTTGTTCGAGATGATGGGCTTTGAAAAGGTGGAACGCCTGATCGAGCGCAGCGTCATCGAAGTCGCGCCACTGGCCTACATGCGCGGTCGGACCTTGAACGACGCCTTTGTGATCCTCGACGAAGCACAAAACACCACCACCGAACAGATGAAGATGTTCCTGACCCGTATCGGCTTTAACAGCCGCGCGGTGATCACCGGCGACATCACTCAGGTGGACTTGCCGCGCGGTACTCGCTCTGGCCTGCGCCACGCCATCGAAGTGTTGCGCGACGTCGATTCCATCGCCTTTAGCATGTTCGCTGCCCAAGACGTGGTACGTCACCCAGTGGTGGCTCGCGTGGTTGAAGCCTACGAACAGTTCGAGCGTATTGAGCACAAGCAAAAGCTGGAAAAAGACAACCAGCGCCGCGCCGAACAAGAAGCCGCCCAAGCGCTGCTAATGCAAAACGCGGTGCAAGCCGTTAAGGCGACCGAGGATAAGCAATGATCACCCTAGATCTGCAACTGGTTATCGAAGACCAAACCCTGCCAACCGAAGCCCAGCTGCAAAGCTGGGTAGAACTGGCGTTGGCAAGCCGCGACGAAGCCGAGCTGACCATCCGCATCACCGACAGCGAAGAGAGCCAGCAACTAAACCGCGACTACCGTGGCAAAGACAAGCCAACCAACGTGCTGTCATTCCCATTTGAAGCCCCACCGGGCATCGAACTGCCGCTGCTGGGCGATCTGGTGATCTGCGCTGAAGTGGTGGCTCGTGAAGCCGCCGAGCAACACAAAGCACTGCACGACCACTGGGCCCATATGGTGATCCACGGCTGTCTGCACCTGCTGGGCTACGATCACATCGATGACGCCGAAGCCGAGGAAATGGAGCAATTAGAGCGTGATCTGCTCGCCAAAATTGCCATTGCCGATCCCTATCAAGAGCGTTAATCTGACCTCTGATTTCCAACCTGCGAGAATTTATGCACGACGACCACCCCCCGTCGAGTAACGCCTCCGGTGACAAGCCGAAGAGTTTATTCGATAAGCTGAGTCAGCTCTTTGCCGGAGAGCCACAAAACAAACAAGAACTGGTAGACGTGATTCAGGACGCCGAAGACCGCGATCTGATTGATGCCGATACCAAAGAGATGATTAACGGGGTACTGGAAGTTGCCGAACTGCGAGTTCGCGACTTGATGGTGCCGCGCTCGCAGATCATCGCCATTGAAAAGAACCAAACGGTGGAAGAGTTTCTGCCGCTGGTGATTGAATCCGCCCACAGCCGTTTCCCGGTGATCGATCGCGATAAAGATCACATCGAAGGGATCCTGCTGGCCAAAGATATGCTGGCGTGGGGCTTTGCCCCGGATGCCGAGCGTAACCTGGAAAGCATTTTGCGCCCTGCGGTAGTAGTGCCAGAAAGCAAACGAGTGGATGCCTTGCTCAAAGAGTTCCGTCAGGAGCGCTACCACATGGCGATGGTGGTGGATGAGTACGGCGGCGTATCTGGCCTGATCACCATTGAAGATATCCTTGAAGCGATTGTTGGCGACATCGAAGATGAAACCGACACCGACGAGGATGATCACAACCACATTCGTCGTCTAAGCCGGAACACTTGGGCCGTCGCGGCCTTAACCGCGGTTGAAGACTTTAATGAGCACTTCAATACCGAGTTTTCCGACGAAGAGTATGACACCGTTGGTGGCCTAGTCAGCCACGGTTTTGGCCACCTGCCAGAGCGCGGTGAAAGTATCGAGATGAACGGTTTCGAATTTAAAGTGGTAAGCGCCGATACCCGTCGTTTGCTGCAGCTGCAAGTTCGTAATCTGGCCATCGTGATGGACGACGAAGACAACGCCAACTCCGACGAGGAAACCAGCGCGGCGTGAATCTACAAGCGTTAACTTCAACAGCGGGGCTTCGCCCCGCTGTTTTGTATCTACTGGCCGCCATCAGTGGCGCCCTGTCTCATCTGGCGTTTGCCCCCTATGATCTGTGGCCACTGCTGCCGCTGGCATTGGCGGCGCTGCTGCACCTTAGCCAGCAACAAAGCGCCAAAGTCGCGGCGCTGGCCGGCTTAAGTTTTGGCTTTGGCCAATTTATCTTCGGCCTGCGCTGGGTGCATGTCTCCATCGCCGAGTTTGGCGGTTTACCGCTGGCCGCATCGGTTGGCTTAATTGCCCTACTGGCGCTGTATCTGGCCTGTTACCCCGCGCTAACCCTGTATCTGCTCAATCGCTATTGTGGTGGCAGTTGGCTGGCACGGGTGCTGGCATTCCCCGGTTTGTGGCTGGTTGCCGAAGTGCTGCGCGGTAAATTATTCACCGGCTTCCCATGGTTGTGGTCTGGCTATTCGCAGGTGCAAGGCCCATTTGCCAGTCTGGTACCAATCATCGGCGTGCTTGGGGTGGGTCTGCTACTCAGCCTGATCGCCGCTTGCCTAGCGGCGCTGCTGCAACAGCGCTGGCGCTACGCTCTGCCGTTACTGGCACTGCTGGCCTTGCCTTATGGCGTTGACAAGCAGGCGTGGCTAACCCCAACCGGCAAACAGTTAGACGTGGCCTTGGTACAGGGCAACATTCCGCAAAGCATGAAATGGAACCAAGAGCAACTGTGGCCAACGCTGGTGAAATATCAGGAGCTGTCGCTGCCGCACTTAGATGCCGATCTAATCGTTTGGCCAGAAGCGGCGGTGCCGGCGCCAGAGACGATGGTCAGCCGTTTCTTAGAGCAGCTTGAACAGGGAGTCAACGCCGAAGGCAGCAGCCTTATCACCGGCATCATCAGCATGGATGAGCAGCGCCAGTTCTATAACTCACTGCTGGTGCTGGATCAGGCCAATCGGCAACTGCCCTACAGCCCGCTTGATAGCAATCGCTACCACAAGCATCAGTTGCTACCAATAGGCGAATTTGTGCCGCTGGAGTCACTGCTACGGCCGATTGCACCGCTGTTTAATCTGCCGATGTCGAGCTTTGCTCGCGGCGATGCCGTGCAGCCAAACCTTACCGCCGCCGGCGTCAATATCGCCCCAGCCATCTGTTATGAGATTGCCTTTCCAGAACTGGTTCGCGGCGCCGTTGATGAGCGCACCGATGTGCTGTTAACGGTATCTAACGATGCTTGGTTTGGTGCCTCTATTGGCCCGCTACAACACATGGCGATAGCCCAGATGCGGGCGCTGGAATTGGGTAAGCCACTGCTGCGGGTTACCAACAATGGCGTCACCGCCGTGGTCGATCCATTTGGTCAAATCAGCGATCGCTTGCCGCAATTTATTGACGCCACTCTACGTACCCAAGTGCCGCTATATCAGGGACAAACGCCGTTTGCCCAATTCGGTCAGTGGCCGCTGTACTTGCTGGCATTGCTGCTAATAATCAGTGGTATGGCGATAAGTCATCGCCGCTAAATTTAATTAACAAAGCTGACTGCAAGCTTAACTCACTTAATAATCTGCCAACTACCCCATTGGGGGTAGTTGGAGTTATTTTAGTAATAACTTTACTTTTCCCATTTTTATTTTGTTAATTAGCAACAAGTCGCCTTCGATTTCAGTTGCATAATATGCGTCAAATCACATATTAAATTAGCAATCAATTTGCCTAGCCTGCCCAGATTCACAATCATAGCGGCATCTCCAATGGATAACTTGGCGCTCCATGAACTGGTTAGCTCAACTAAAAATTAAGTACAAACTGATCGTGCTATTGCTGCCCGCCATCATCATCTGTGGCGTGGTTGGCATCGCCTTTCTGACGACCAAAGTACAGTTACAGCAGCAACTGCAGCAGGCGCTGCAACTCAGTAACTTGGTAACCAAACAGGCAGCACTGGTACATGAACTGCAGATCGAGCGCGGCAGCAGCGCCGGCTATCTTGCTGCCGCCGGTAATAACTTCGCCGATAAAGTAAAACAGCAACGGTTAATTACCGACCAGCGGATTAGCCAACTCCAGCATTTTATTGCCCAACAATCCTTCGCCCCGGATCTTTCTCAGCAACTAACCGCCAGCAATAACAAACTTCACGGTTTAATAAACATTCGGGAGCAAGTAGATAAGCTAGAAATAAGTGTTAGCGCCGAATTAGCGTTCTATACCGAGCTGGTCCAAAGCCTATTAAATAATATTGATGTCATCGCCAAACAAAGCGTCGAACCATCAATCGCCATTCGAGCCGCCGCCTACGGCGCCTATTTGCAACTGAAAGAACGTGCCGGTCTTGAACGTGCCGCCTTAAGCACCACCTTCGGCCAACGCCAGTTTGCCGCCGGCATGCAGCAGCGTTTTGCCCGCTTAGTCTCTGAACAGGGGATCTACCAAGAGCGGTTTATGGCGCTAGCAACCGACGCCAACCAACAGCGCTACCGACAACTGCTGACCTTGCCAGCCATTGCGGCGGTCGAACAACTACGCCAGATCGCCTTTGCGGCGCAGCCACAGCAGTTGCAAGCGCAATCTCCTGAAGCGTGGTTTGCCACGGCGACGGCGCGTATCGATGCCCTTACTGAATTGGAGCAGCAACTTGGGCTAGAACTTATCACTGCGACCGAACAGCTGTTGCAGCAAGCGAACCGCGAACTGCTGCTCAGTATGCTTTTGCAGCTGATCACCATGCTGTCGATTTTGTCGTTGATCATCGCCATCGGTAAACAGCTGAACCACAGCGTGCAAACGTTGCATCAAGGGGTGCTGCACGCCAGCAAAAATCTGGATCTGACCCACCGCATCGATCTGCCCGGCAATGATGAATTGAGTCATGTTGCTGGGGCTTTTAACCAGATGATGAATCATTTTCAAACGTTGCTTAGCCAAGTTAATCAAAACGCCCAACTACAAAGCGCTGCCGTGCGCGATATCGCCAAGCTCACCGCCACCATGAATCAAGCCATCGATGCCGGTTGTCTGCAATCGGAACAAGCGGCAACGGCGATGACCGAAATAGGTGCCAGTTTGGATGAAACCGCCAGCAATGCCGGCGGTGCCGCTAAAGCCTCGTCACTGGCAAGCAATCAGGGCCACCAAAGCAATCAAGCGATGCTGAACAACCAAAACAGCATCACCGAATTGGCGCACAGCATCGGCAGTGCCCATGACACCATTGAGCACTTGGCCAGCGAAGTCGATGGCATCAGCAGTGTGTTAACGGTGATCAACGACATCGCCGAACAAACCAATCTGTTGGCCTTGAACGCCGCCATTGAAGCGGCTCGTGCCGGCGAAAGTGGCCGTGGCTTTGCCGTAGTCGCGGATGAGGTACGCAATTTAGCCAAGCGCTCGCAACTGGCGACCGATAACATTCGCGAGATGATTGAAAATCTGAAACAAGCGGCGGCTAAGGCGACTGCCGCAATCAGCAGCGGCAACCAACAGGCACAGGCCAGCGTTCAGTACGGCGATGACGCTCGGCAACGGATCAATCGCATCGTGGCGCACATTCAAGAGATCGATCAGATGAATGAACAGATCGCCGGCGCCAGCCAACAACAAGCGGCGGTGGTTAACAACGTCAGCCAAAATGTTGTCAACATCAGTGACAGCTACGCCCTATGTCGGCGCCACGCTGATGAGCTGCAGCATCACGCAGCCCGCCTTAGCCAAGGTAACGCCGCGCTGGCCAATGAGATTGGTCATTTTGTGCTTCGCCGACCATAACGCCACAGTGCCCATTGCCATTAGCTTCAACGGCAATGGGCAAATTCAACTAACAATACCCAGTCCAACACTAGGATCAGCTATTAAAACGGCTCGTGTTTAGCGGATAATATATCGGTATCAATCCGGTATTGAGCAAGCCGTTCAACCTTTCTGCCGTTCTAGCCAAAGCGTCTAATGATCCCTTACAACAAAGATCAATTTTTTCAGCACAGCCACTGCGCCATGCTGGTCTGCGTCAACGATGCCTATTCAACCATTGCTGAAGCCAACCAAGCATTTTATGACTTGGTTGGCTACAGCCGTGAAGAGATGCAGACTCTGCATCAAAATCGCTTCGCCAGTTTGGTGGTCGACGATCTGCCGCAGATGCTAGAAAAAGTCGGTAGCACCGTCAGAGATGGCACCACTCTCGATTACGAATTTCGGATTCGCAGCAAATCCGGTGAACTGTTGTGGATCCATGACATTGCGACCTATGACAAGGAGAGCAATCTGTTTACGGTGGTGATCATGGACATCACCTACCGGCAAAATACCCTAGAGGCGATCTCCAAAACCGCCAGCATCGATTGCCTCGCCAGCATGCTGTCGAGCTTGATTGATAACATTCCCAGCCCGATTGCCATCTATAACGGCCACAAACAGCGGATCGTGATTAATCAGTTCTTTAAATCACTTGAGCAGCGCTGTCTGTACGATCCGACTATCCCGCATGCGGAGCGGGAGGCGTTCTTTGCCATTGCCCACGTCAATATCAGCGAGCAAAGTCTGAATGAACCACGACAATTGACCATCGGAGGCCAGACATTTCAGGTGCGCAAGCAGGTGCAACAATCCGTCAGCGATAGCTACATCATCCTGATTTTTGAAGACATCACCGCGCTAAAAGAGAAACAGCAGCAGTTAACCAAAGCGATTGCCGCCCGCGATCAATTCTTAGCGGTGATCAGTCACGAATTACGCACTCCGATTGCGGCCATGATTGGCTTGATGGAGTTGCTCGACTCCCACGTCGACAGCGCTGCCGGCCAAGTGCTGCTGGAAAACGCCAAGCTCTCTGCCGATCGGCTAAAACTGCACGTTAATGACATCTTAGATTTCTCTAAAATCGAAGCGGGTCAACTGCAGATCGACGCTACCCATGGCAACCTGCTATTGGAGTGCAGTCCGATCTTTCGCGGTTTTGAAAAAGTGGCCCACGACAAGGGCTTGCAACTGCGGGTCAACTGGCAGCCCAGCGCTTATGCCTACATGACCTTAGACTGGTTACGGCTGCACCAAATCATCAATAACGTGTTATCCAATGCACTTAAGTTCACCGACAGCGGTATGGTGTACACCAATATTCAGGTGACCCAGCAGCAGTTGCATATCAAAGTTACCGATACCGGCTGCGGCATGACCGCCAAACAGATGAGCAACTTGTTTAAGCCCTTTGTGCAGGGCGACAAAAGCATCAGCCGCAAATATGGTGGCACCGGCCTGGGACTATCGATCGTTAAAAACCTGCTGGATATCTTAGGCGGCTGCATTGCGGTGGACAGCAAACATGGCGTCGGCACCGCCGTAACCATTACCCTACCGATTAGCGCCGAGCCAGTCGTGCTGCCAACAACGACACGTTTCTACAGTAACTGTCCGCAACTGCAAGCGTGGCTTAGCGCCTGGCAGATCAGCGGCGATCCAATCAGCGCCAGCGAACTGTATCGTGACCGCGAGTCCGCCAACCTCTACCCCGATAGCGTCTATCAACAGGTAGTTAGCTTCAACAGCGACACGCACAAGCCGAAAGCTCCGTTGAAAAGTAGCGTCGATTACCGGGTGCTGTGTGTCGATGACAACGAGATCAACCGGCTGATATTCAAAGCACAGTTTGACAGCCTTGGGATCGCTGCCAGTTTGGCCAGCAGTGCCGCTGAAGCACTGCAACTGTTGCTTCGAGCCGACACTAACGGCAAGCCATTTGATGTGCTGGTAACCGATCTGCATATGCCAGAGATGAATGGCTTTGAGTTAACTGAAGCGATTCGGCAACAGCCAAGGCTGCAATCGCTACCGGTGATCTGCTGTACCGCCGATAACGCCAAACGGGTGCAACTGCAAGGCAAGCAACACGGCATGTCGGAAATCGTATTTAAACCGTATACGGTTGCACATCTGCAGCAAGCAATTTTACGGCAATTAAAACCGGCTGATTGTTAATGCATCTCAATCAGTAAAATTATCATTATGAAATAGCCAATCAACCGATTGGCTATTTTTTTAAGGTGACTTTTAAATGATTCAATTAACACCAACAACAATGAAACACTTTCATCTAAAGCCCAATTTGCAATTAACTCGGATAAGTTTGCAATTGCGTCGGCAGCCATGACATTTCGACATCACCTAGACAATATGACCCACCACCAACAACAACGGGTCATAACTGCCAATTCGGGCAGATTTTATTGTTTTTTGAAAACTTATGAGCGAATTGATTTCACGAGCGAAATAACTTTTATGGTTTTATTTATAATTAATTTAAGTTTTATTTGAGCTACTCCACAAATTATCGGTTTGTGACTTATCGGAGTTGTCACAACTGGGCACCATTCTCGACCAACTTCCCAAACGATATTTATGACGGCTGCACAACTACCCCGCCATTAACGACAAAAGTTTTCGGAAGTTATAACCAAAGCGACATCGAGTGGATTGATGCCGCGATAAAGACTGAGTGGTTCCGAACCTATGACATCACCAATGACTGGCCGCAGCGCCGGCTATAGCTACCAGGCTGGCGAAATCCAAAGCCTGATCCAGATTGACGCAACCGCGTGTAAAGGCTGTGACGCCTGTAAAGCGTTCTGCCCAACCAATGCCATCAATGGCGCTTCTGGTGCTGCCCACAGCATCGATAACGATAAATGCTTAGGTTGTGGTCAATGCATGACCAACTGCCCATTTAACGCGATCAAACAAACCAGTGTGGCGATCGACACCGTCATCAAAAAGCTGGCCGACAAAAACACCACAGTGGTCGGGATCATTGCCCCGGCGGTGCGAGTGGCCATTGGCGAAGAGTTTGGCATGCCAGCCGGCAGCTTGGTTACTGGCCAACTGTATGGCGCCATGAATGCTGCCAATATGCAGATCTTCGACTGTAACTACGCCGCCGACATCACCATCATGGAAGAGGGCACCGAATTTATTCAGCGCCTGCGCTCGGCATTGCAAGGCGGTGGCCACGACGATGATCATGGTGCCCACGGCGTGCTGCCACAGTTCACCTCTTGCTGCCCAGCTTGGGTACGCTACGCCGAACTGAAAGCCCCTAAAGCGTTGGCGAACCTGTCCACCACCAAGTCACCAATGCAGATCGCCGGTGCCATCACCAAAACCTACGGCACCGAGGTGTACAAGGCCAAGCCAGAGCAGATCTTTACCGTCGGTGTGATGCCATGCACCGCCAAAAAGATTGAAGCATCACGCCCAGAATTCAATGCCGCTTACCTGCACAACAACAATCTGTTGGGTCATGGCCACGGCAGCAACCACAACGGCGAAGGCTACCCAGACGTTGATGTGGTGCTAACCACGGCCGAATTGGCGCAGCTGTTTAAAACCTTAAACATCGATCTGGCCGCCACCGCCAACTACACCCCAGAAGGTAACCCATTTGCTCAGTATTCCGGCGCTGGCACCATCTTTGGTAACACCGGTGGGGTAATGGAAGCGGCGCTGCGTACTGCGTATGAAGTGATTACCGGCGACAAGATGCCAACCCTGGAATACACCCCGGTGCGTGGCTTAGCCGGCATCAAGACTGCATCAATCGACCTGTACGACAAGACTCTTGGCAAGGACGTTACCTTGAAAGTCGCGGTGGTTCATGACATGGCCAACAACATCGACCAGATCTTAAGTGAAGTGAATGCTGGCACCTCGCCTTATCACTTTATCGAAGTGATGAACTGCCCAGGTGGCTGCGTTAACGGCGCCGGTCAACCGCAGCGCAACGACGGTTCCTCTTGGCTAGGCAACAAAGCCTAAGCGCTGCAATTACAGGATTCTGACGATGACTAAAAAGACTTACGACTACACCGAAGATAACTTCTTCTTGCCGCGTCGCACCTTCCTCAAAGTGGGTGGCGCCTTGGCGGTTGCACTGGCACTGCCGCTGCAGTGGGTGGCCAGCAAAATCGCCAACCGCAACGCCCACATCGAAGCTCGTACAGCCGGTCTGTACCAAGACGACAAGATCGCCAAAGTTCGAGAAAGTCACTCTAACCAAGTGATGATGAACTATTACCGCGAATTCGGTGGTGAGCCGATGGGCAAGCTGTCTCACGATCTGCTGCACACCAAGTACGTTGACCGCACCAAGCTGCACTCTTAAGTAAGGTTTACCCCATGAGTGATAACAAAATGATCCTCAAACACCCAATCTCTTCACGGGTGTTCCACTGGTTTTTGCTACTAAGCTTTTTGCCGCTGGCCGCCACTGGCCTACTGCTGTTCTTTAAGCCGCTGGATCAAGCTGGTATGCAGTTAAGCTACGACATTCACATGATCGCCGGCGCGGTAATGGCGATTGATGCAGTGGCGTTCTTTATCTTCGCCTTCGATCGCGTGGTGCTATTCACCTACCGCGTGTTTGCCGTATCCAAGCGCGATATTGGCTGGATGATGGTGGCTGGTGGTTACCCACACAAGTTCTTCCCGGGCATCTTTAAAACCAAGCCAAACGTGCCAGAGATGAACAAGTACAACACCGGCCAGCGGATCTTCGGCGCCGCGGTTATCGTTGGTGGCAGCGTGCTGATCATCTCCGGTCTGGTGCTGTGGTTGGCGCCCCACATCGCCCCAGCAGGTGCAGTCTACTGGCTGGGTCAAGCGCACCTGGTATTTGGTTTGCTGCTGACCGCGTTTTTGCCAGTTCACCTGTTCTTGGCGGTGTACTTCTGGAGCGACTTCAAGGCGATGATGAGCCACGGCAAAATCCCTTACGAAGACGCTAAACACCACAGCCCACTGTGGGTGAAAAACGAAATCGTACCGACCATGACTGCTGGCGAACAAGCCGCAGCTAAATAATCGTACTGTCCGCCCAAGGGTCTCCCCTTGGGCGTCTTTGGCAGTGATTATCGCCAAGCTCAGTTTGCCGATACTCATTGTTTGCTGCGGCCCACTGTTGGGTCTCAGTACTGTTTTGCAAGGCCATCACATGTCACACCACGCTCCGTTAACCAAACAACGCGACTACGACGTTAACCACAGCTTTATTAACGACGACGCCATCTGGAACATCATCAACGCCTGCGCTCAGCCAAGCCGCGACCAAGTACAGCAGGTGTTAGCCAAAGCGCGCTTGTGTGAAGGGCTGGATCTCAGCGACGCCGCCATCTTGCTGCAAAATACCGAGGCCGATCTCACCCAAGAGTTGTTTGCGGTGGCACGGGAAATTAAACAGAAAATTTACGGCAACCGGATCGTGCTGTTTGCGCCGCTGTATGTCTCTAACCACTGCGCTAACTCTTGCAGTTATTGCGCCTTTGCCGCCGATAACCATCAGCTCAAGCGTCGCACCCTGAAGCTGGATGAGATCCGCGAAGAGACCAAAGTACTGGAACGGATGGGTCACAAACGGATCCTAGCGGTGTATGGCGAACACCCGCGCAACAACGTCAACGCCATCGTCGACAGCATCCAAGCGATGTACGCTGTCCGTGATGAGCACGGCGGTGAGATCCGCCGCATCAACGTCAACGCGGCGCCGATGGACAGCAGCGATTTTGCCATCCTAAAAACCGCCAAGATCGGCACCTATCAGTGCTTCCAAGAGACCTACCACCGCGATACCTATCAGCAGGTGCACAAAAAGGGTAAGAAGAAAGACTACCTCTATCGCCTGTACGCGATGCACCGCGCCATGGAAGCCGGCATCGACGACGTCGGCATCGGCGCGCTGTTTGGTCTGTACGATCACCGTTTCGACCTGCTGGCACTGCTGACTCATGCCCAACAATTGGAGCAAGACTGGGGTTGTGGCCCACACACTATCTCGTTCCCACGGATTGAACCGGCGCAGGGCTCGGACATCTCTGAAAACCCGCCCTACGCGATTGACGACGATCGCTTCCGCCTGATTGTCGCGGTATTGCGCTTGGCTGTGCCCTACACCGGGCTGATCCTAAGCACCCGCGAAACCCCAGAGATGCGCCGCGAATTGATCAACATGGGGGTATCACAGATCTCCGCTTCCTCGCGCACCTACCCCGGCGCCTATGTGGATTCACTGGTAGAGCAAGTCGATAAGCAGCAATTTTCATTGGGCGATCACCGCACTATGGATGAGGTGGTGCAAGACTTGGTGGATAACCTTGAATCGGTACCGTCATTCTGCACCGGTTGTTACCGCAAAGGCCGTACTGGCGATCACTTTATGGGCTTGGCCAAGCAGCAGTTTATTGGCAAATTCTGCCAACCAAATGCACTCATCACCTTCCGTGAGTACCTCAACGACTTTGCCAACGAACAGACCAAAGCCAAAGGCAACGCGCTGATTGAACGGGAACTGGCCAAGATGAGCCCGGCTCGCGCCAAAAACGTTCGCGGCTGTCTGGCGCGTACCGACGCCGGTGAACGCGACATCTACCTATGATCAACGTCGATGCATCGGCTGGACTGGATGGCGAGGCACTGTGCCTTGCCATCAGCCAAGCACAGCGGCTGTGTTTGCATGCCGCCATCTACGGTAACTTTGCCGCTGAGCCGTTCGCCAGCGCGTTTGCTAAGGCGCTGGCGAACCCTAAATTAGTCAGCCTAAAAATCATTGAACAACGCTTCGATAGCCCATTTGCTAACGAGTTTGCCAAGGTACTGCGCCACGACTTTTCAGCGGCGCAATTTACCGCAGCACTACAGCAATCCCAAGCGTGGTGCCTGCAGCTGGCAGCGCACCCCAAAGTCAGCTATCGCCAAAGCCAAGCGTTACCACTGACGCCAATTCTGCTGATTGACGATGCCATCGTCGTTGGCCACTACGGCCATGGCCAATTGCCCGCCAACCGCGGTCTATGGCTGCAACTGGATGCCGCCAGTGCCAACATTAACGTCGATACGCTGTGGCAATGGGCTGAGCAAGGCCAGTGTCCAGCCACGGCCAGCGCGACCCAACAAGCGCTGTTTCGCTACGTCGCTGAGTGTCAGCACGCTTGGCAGCACGGCATTGAGTAACCACCCTAATGTCATTGAACCACTCACAACTGCTCAACTACCTAAGCGGCGCTGATGACGCGACCCTGTTTGCTAAGGCCAATGCCGTTAAGCAGCAATGGTTTGGCAACGAAGTTTATCTGCGTGGCATCGTTGAGTTTTCCAACTTTTGCCGCAACAACTGCCACTACTGCGGCCTGCGCCGCGATAACCGCAGCCAAGAGCGATACCGCATCGATCATCACGCCATTATGGCGGCGGTTGATCAGTTGGTCGCCTGTGGCCTTGCCACCGTGGTGCTGCAATCTGGCGACGACTTCCACTACAGCGGCCGCAAACTGGCCGAGCTAGTGGCAGCGATTAAGGCGCGTCACAACATCGCCATCACCCTATCGGTGGGCGATCGCAGCCATCAGGATCTCAGTTTATGGCGCGCTGCCGGTGCCGATCGCTATCTGCTAAAAATGGAAAGCTTCGACCGTAAGCTGTTCGCCCAAATTCGCCCACAAGCGGATTTTGATCAGCGCATTGCGCGGCTACAGCACCTCAAGGCCGAAGGTTATCAGGTTGGCTCGGGGATCATCGTCGGTCTACCGCAACAAACCTTAGCCAGCATCGCCGACGACATTCTGGCACTGACCGAGCTGCAACTGGATATGCTCGCCTGTGGCCCTTTTATCGCCCACCCACAAACCCCATTTGCTGGTGCCGATAATGGCTCAGTTGCACTGACCCTGCGGATCACCGCGCTGCTACGGCTGCTTAATCCTGGCGCGCTAATCCCTGCTACCAGCGCGTTGAAAGTGCTGCAACCCGACAGTCAGTTGCAAGCTCTGTGCAGCGGTGCCAACGTGGTGATGCCCTCATTCACGCCGCTGCAGGTTAGCGGTGACTACCAAATCTATCCGGGTAAAAACCAGAGCGGCTGCGCTGGGGCCAATCGTTTAACCGCGCTAGTGCAGGAGCTGCAGCAACACCAGCTAACGGCCAGTTTCAGTCGCGGCGACTCCAAGCGCCCCGCCACTGCTAACTAGGGCGTGTTGACCTTTGCCGAATATTTTTGCGCCCATTATTGGCCACTTTTGACAGCAAATTGAACTTGGTCGGTTAATTTTACTGTTCGATGGTCTCGAAGGGGCGCCTTGCAGGGTCGGACTAGCTGCTGTCACTCTTCGTCATACGATTTCGACGTAGAGCCACTATGCCTTCAATCGCAATCCTCGATTGACAGCCGCTATCCTCGACCAAATTCTGAACACCAAACGTCAACACGCCCTAGAAACTGACAACTAAAAACTGCTAACTAAAAACTGACAACTGTCCTCTGCCAACTGATAGCTGATAGCTGATAGCTGATAGCTGATAGCTGATAGCTAACAACTGTTTTCTAAAAAGACAGCTTGCGCTGCTCGCCTCAAACGAAAAAACCCCGTCTCAACGGAGACGGGGTTTTCATAAGTTTTGCGGCAGTGGTGACAGCGACTACCAATAACCCAAGGATGACGAAAACGGGTTAACGGTAAACACCACTGACAATTTTGAGTCTAATTAGAACTCAACCTTGTTTGGCCACTCTTTCTGAACTACGTCGTTCAAGAATTTCTTCTTCTCGGCGTCCAGTTTTGCCTTATCCAGACCTACCAGTGCCTGTGCTTTGGCCTTGGTGGAGTAATCTGGGTAGGTCACCGCGTTAACGCCATGCTTAGCCAGAATCTTCTTCAGTTCAGCACGTGCTTTTTCGCCGTCAACTTTGGCTTTTGCCAGCTCTTCAACAGACCAACCTGGGTTGTGAGCGTGGATACCGTGTGATGCAATAGCAAAGTCCCAACGGAACTGAGCGTGACGGATCAGCTTCAGAGCACCCTGCATCTCGGCATCGGTCGCACCGGCTTTCCATGCTTCAGCAGCATCGAAGTGAGCCTTGGTGATCACCGCTTCGGTCGCCAATTGCGCTTCGGTTACCGCTTGCTTGTTAGACTTCAGCAGCGCTTCCATCTCACCTTTGCTTTCGTGACAGTCAGCACACACTTTATCGAAGTTATCGATGGCGTTGCCTACGTTGTGACGAGAGAACTCTTGGCCTTTAGCGTTGGTTTCTTTTGGCATGTGACAGGTGATACAGGTTACGCCCATCTCTGCGTGTGCAGTGCCTTTCCAGGTTTCCCACTCTGGGTGCTGTGCTTTCAGCATCGGTGCTTTAGAGATGTTGTGAGTCCAATCTTTGAAGCCCAGTGCATCGTAGTAAGCCAGCATAGAATCAACGTCTTGGCCGTTGTCCCATGGGAACTTAACGTTGTTGTGGTCTTTACCGTTGAAGTAGTACTCAACGTGACACTGAGCACAGGTCATTGCCGCTTTGGTGTCTGCGTCTTGATCTTCAAACTTCTCGCCAGCCGCTTCGAAAGCGCGCATTGCGAATGGACGAGCCGGCTTAGCTTCGCCAGTCTTGGCATCGTGACAGTCGGCACAGCCTACGGAGCTGTTCATCTCGTCGCCCCAAGCGGCCCACATTTTCTCAGAGAACGCGTTTTCGCCAACTTGGTCGTACATGCGGATCATGTCAGGGGTCTTACAGCCCCAGCAAGATGCGGCCATTGGGCCCGCGTCTTTGGTCATTGGGCCAGCGGTACGCAGAGTGCGGGTCAGGTCGGTAATCGCGTAGTGGTGACCGCGTGGCTTGTTGTAATCTTTAGCGAAGCCGTAACCGCCCCACATGATGATCAGGTTCGGGTTTTCCGCCAGAGCATCGCCCTTTTCGGTGGATTCAGCAGTAGAAGCCCAAGAGTTGTACTGATCTGGGTATTTGCCCTGCCAAGTTTCGCTGTTGTAAACCGCAGGATCGTTTTTAGCAATGGCAGAGCCACACAGTGCAGCAAAGGTAACCGCCAGGGCAATCTTGTTGAATTTCATCATCATCATCTCCGTTATATGAGGTGTCATCGCCGATGGTACTGCCACTACATTACCCCCACACATACCACTTTGGGGGTATCCCCTTTAAAGTGTTGAGTTGTCGACGGTTCCACCGTTTTAGAATGAAATTATCTCTTTTTGGATAGACGTTGATGTTGCGCAAAAAATGAAATTAAGCTGATGATTTAAATCAATATAATCAGAAAAAAATAGCAATTTAAGAAATCATTAAGCCGCAAATTCAGCAATAATGAGCGCTCGATCACAACAACCTTCGCAATTGCCGAAACCTCCTCACTTTTACCTCCAATAACTGTGCCAGCGACGACAAATTCTACAACCGCCGCCAACCATTACTGTGGCGTTAACTCCGCTGCGGCATTGCACTGGGCATTAAAGCCATCGAGTGCCTGTTGATAATCTTGGCGACGCTGATTTTGAACTTGCTTGTCCTGCTCGAATTGTTGATTGGCTTTGTCATAAGCCGCGTTTTGCTGCTGGTAGCGCTTGCGCTTTAGCTTCACTTTGTTGTGCAACTGGCCACACAACTGCTGACATTTCGCTGCTTGTTGCTGCAGTTTTTGCAACGCCTGCTGATCTGCCACTAACTGCTGCTGGGTCGCCAGCAACTGCGCATGATCCGCCGCTAACTGTTGCTGTTGCTGCTGAAATCCCGCCAGTCGCTGCTGTAAGTCGGTTAGCTGTGTTGGGCAATCCGCTGCCGCTTGGGCGCTCACCGGCAGCGCCAACATCATCAGTGCCATTGGCCATTGAGTGGTCATTATCACTTCCTTGTCGATCAATTCACTCGCCAAGCTAACCATAACGGTTAACAACATCAATAACCTACTCGGCGCGTTGACCTATGCCGGATAAATTTGCGGCACTTTTTTGAGGACGATGCCCCTCGGCCATTGAATGACCGTCGTGACAGCAACCAACAAAAATGCAGCCACCTCGGTAATGAGTCTATTTGCTGCGGCACGGATCAGATTATCTTGATCAAGTTTTCAGTAGGCTCTGCCAACCTCCGCAATAATTGGCCAACGTCGATGTCTGAACTGCAACAAACCCCCAGCGCCAACCGGTTGCATATTGCCATTCTGGGCAAGCGCAATATGGGCAAATCTACGTTAATTAATGCCCTTACCGGGCAAAGCTTGGCGATCGTCTCCGCCCAGCCCGGCACCACCACCGATCCGGTATACAAAGCGATGGAGATCCTGCCCATCGGCCCGTGCACCATCATCGACACCGCCGGTTTGGATGACGAGGGCGAACTGGGGCAACTGCGGGTAGAAAAAACGTTGCAGGTACTGCGCAAAACCGACATCGCACTGCTTACGATCACCGCTGCGGGCTTAACCGATTTTGACAGCCAGTTGCTGGCGCAGTTACGCCGCAACGATATCCCGGTAATCGTGGTGATCAACAAACAAGACCAATTGCGGGCGGAGCCGGAACTGCTAGCCCAACTGCATCAATTGGGGTTACCGCATCTGTCACTGTCAGCCCAGCACAGTGATGGCATCGATAGCTTGAAACAGCTGATCATTCAGCATTCGCCCAAAACCTTTGAACAGCCTTCGCTGCTGGGGGATTTAGTGCAAGCGGGCGATTCAGTGGTACTGGTGATCCCGGTCGATAGCGGTATGCCCAAAGGGCGGTTGATCCTGCCGCAGGTGCAAACCATGCGCGATCTGCTGGATAACAATGTGCTGTTTCAAGTCTGTAAGCCGGAACAGTTGCCGACCTTGTTGGCCAATATGGTCACGCCGCCGAAATTGGTGATTACCGACTCGCAAGTGTTTCAGCAGGTAGCCGCCGCAACCCCTGACGATATCGCTTTGACCTCGTTCTCAATTCTGTTTGCCCGCCACAAAGGCGATCTGCTCAAATTGGTGCAAGGCGCCAAAGCGCTGAGTCAACTTTCCGCCGGCGATAAGGTGTTTATTGCCGAAGCCTGTACTCACCACTGCCAAGCCGAAGACATTGGCCGAGTGAAGATCCCCGGTTGGATCCGCCAGCACATTGAAGCCGAGATCGAATTTGGCTTCTGTGCCGGACGCGATTACCCCGCCGATCTAGCCAATTACCAGTTGGTGATCCATTGCGGCGCCTGCATGCTGAATCGCAAAGAGATGCTCAGCCGGATCGAGTTGAGCAACCGCTGTGGCGTGCCGGTGCTCAACTACGGCCTGTGCATCGCCGCCATGCACGGCATTTTAGATCGTGCCTTAAGGCCGTTTGCCGATGTCCATCAAGCGTGGCTTGACGGCAAAGCTTAGCAGTTTCGAGTACGTTGGCGGCGAGCCAAAACCGCCGCCAGCAACTGCCGCTAACGCCGTCGCCACACGGTGCATTGCGCCAAGCTATGTTGAAACTTGCGAGCGGTTTCCGCGATAACAAAAGCGATATCCTGCGGCGCTTGCAGCAGTTCAAACTCGGCATCCAGGCAGCGGTGTAAGCCGGTTAAGGTGTCCACCGCTTCACCGTTTTCGCGGTAACCACCAAGCCAATGGCTCTTGTCGGTGTATTGTTCCAGCCAGGTGTAAGGCGAGGTTAATACCAACAGTCCACCACGATTAATCCGTTGATGAATGGTCGTTAAAAACTGAGCAGGATCAGCCAAGCGGTCAATTAAATTGCCAGCGAACACCAGATCGTAATCACTGTATTTGGCCTTCAGGTTGCAGGCATCGCCTTGACTAAAGTGCACTCGCTGCGCTTGCTGCTGACTGATATCCAGTTGCGCTAACGTTAACTGCTGATAATCCCCCAGTTCGCCCTCAGTCGGGGTGAAGTAACGCAGCTTACCCTGTTGCTGCAACGCCACTGCGGCATTGATAAACCGCGCCGAATAATCGACCCCATCAACCTGGCTAAACTCGCGAGCTAACTCAAAACTGGCCCGCCCCACCGAACAGCCCAAATCGAGCGCTTTGTTTTTCTGGTGTGGCTGCAGCAATGACAAACACAACTGCGCGCAGCGTTGCGGGTAGTTTGCGACAGCAAAATGCTCTGCCCCATAATGAAAGCTTAGGTACTGCGCTACCAATTCATCAGTCTCATAGGGGTTGCGGCTTTGCGGCGAGACAGAGGATTCAACATAACGAAAACCCGCGTGCTGAAAGAAGTGACGTCGAAACGCGTAACGAGAATCTTTGATGGCGCAGTTGCCGGTTGAACACCAACTGCCGCCCTTAATCAGATTGTGCTTACCATCGAAGGTGGGAGTAGAAAAATCGTCATACAGCGGGTGCACCTGAAAGCCTTCAAAGGCATCGATGGCGGTACTGGTCCACTGCCAGACATTACCGCACAGATCAAAGAAACTGCCTTGGCGAAACTGATTGACCGGACAGGCCGAAGCGCCATGTTGCAAATCCAAATTGGCGGGCAGTTGCTGTTGCCGCTGCCACTGCGGCAGATCGCCAGCGAAGGATTGACGCAGTAACGTCCATTCCGCTTCACTGGGCAGTTGAATCGATAATCCCGTTTGTTCTGATTTCCAACGGCAGAACGCTTGCGCTTCATGGCAATTAACATCCACCGGCCAGTCCCACGGCATCGGCAGCAGTTGCACCAACGCTCGGTAGTGATAACCATCCTGCTGCTTAACCCAAAAGCTGGGGTGACGCGCCTCGGCAAACGTCGCCCAAGCCCAGCCTTCATCACTCCAATAGCGCTCGGTGTCATAACCGCCCGCTTCGACAAATTGCAAAAACTCGCCGTTGCTGACCAACATCTCACTGGCGCGAAACGCCGCCACCACCTGCCGTTTTTGGCCGTATTCATTGTCCCAGCCATACAGTAAATCGTGGCGCGGCTTGCCCAATGTCACCTCGGCACCAGCAACCGCAATTAACCGATTTTGCGGCGCCGCCGCACTGGTGCTATTGGCGAGCCACTGTGGTTCCGGCTTCAGCCACTTAAGCGGTAACTGCCGGATCAAAACCGATGAGGTTTCCAGATGGATCCGTTCGTGCTCAATTCCCATCAGTATCAGCCACGCCTCACTGTCCCAACTTATCGGTAAGCTGATCGGCATGGTATTGATGTAGGCCACCACCCGCTGCCTTACTTTGTTGCGATAAGCGCGCAGTTCCGCCACCGTTGGCCACAGGTAGTTGCTGTCATCCAAATCGTCCCACGACATCTCATCAACCCCGATCGCAACCTGCGCTTCGATATTGGCATCCACCCGCTCCGTCAGCAGCCGCGCGGCGAACAGTTTATTGATGAAAAACGCCGCAGTATGACCGAAATAGAAGATCAGAGGATGGCGCAAGCTGATCGCTTTGGTATACCAAGCTTGTTCGTCCGCCAGCAGGGTAAACAATGACTCATATTGGTCGAAGGTCTGGCAAAAATAGCTCAGTAACTCACGCCGCTTGGCCTCGACATTATCACCATCAAGCAGTGGCATTGGCACAGGCGCTAGCGCAGCGGCAGGTTGCGGGTTATCCATCAACAAAGCGGAGTCTCCTTGATTAAGTTGGCGGGTAATCACCACAACAACCTTCGATGACACCTCGATGTAAAATTTAGGTATTTCAAATCACTTATTTAACTTTAGTTAACTGACGCGCCGGCACATTGTTAAAAAGGATGCGGATTGGCAAGCGCAATAACAGAGAGGGCGGGCTTGGCCTCATGCCATTTGCGGCAGGGATAAAAAACGCGAGGCGGGGTGCCTCGCGTTGTCTTAATCACTCGCCTTACAGCACGTATTTCATGCTGAACTGACCGTAGAATGAATCGTAATCGCCGCTGCTGGCGCCTGGGTCATACATAAAGTTGCCAACTTCAAAGCCAACCGACAGCTCTTTGGTCAGATTTTGGAATAGGTTGACGCTCCACTGGCTAACTTTGTCGTCGGTGCCATCGGCATCAAAGCCGGCATACAGCACCGTCGAACGCAACGTATTGGTCCAAAAGTGACGATAAGCCGCCATGTAAGACACGCTCTCTTGCGCCTGATTATTCACCACGTCGGCCACCCCATTGATGGTGGCATAGCGGCCAGTTTCACCGGCGTGGATCTGGAAGCGCAGATCGTCTTTACCAAACACATTAAGCTTGCCGGCCAGCGAATAGCCAAAGGCCATATCATCGTCGCTAGCCGAGGTGTTGCTATTGATGAAGTTCAACTGGCGCGCCACGACCGCACCGCTAACGTTGCCCCAATCGCCACTGGCCACGTATTTACCGATAATATCTGGCATCTCCTCGTTGCTATTGTCAGCACCGCCGCCGCTGGTTTCCGGGTTTTCTATCGCCAATTGGAAACCGCCTGCGCTGTAGCGGATCATCCCTTGGCGCACAAACGCCAAACCGGCGTTACCGCCAGCAAAGTCGGCGGTTTCAGGAATGGCACTGGTGTTCATAAAGGTGGTCCAGGTCTGCCCCACCAGCCAGTTTTGATAGTTAATAAAGGCGTGACGCAGCCGCGGGTTGTAGGAGTTTGAGATCACTTCGTTACCGCCGGGGCTAACAAAGAAATCCATCTCTAAAAAGGCACTAACATCGCCATGGGTATAGGTGGTGTTAAAGCGGGTTTCGTTGGCAAAGATCTTAAACTTGCTGTTATCGCCAATCGGACCGCCACGACCTAGCCAAAAGTCTTGATAGCCAACGTCGCCATCAACATAACGGGCATCAACCTTAAGGTATCCGCCAAATTTCAGTTTGTGCCCATCACCAAGGTCAAACTCGTAACCGGCGATTGCCGGGGTCGAACCAATCAACAGCGAACCCAATACGATCCATTTGTTATAGCGTGACATCATTATCCTTCTCTCCTAGCGTATACAGGCGTCAACTTCGGCAATTGCACGCCATCGCTCAATTAGGAAAAGGTCGTAAGACCAAGGGGTAATGGCAACGCCATAGGGTTGAACTATGGCAATAAAAAACCGGAGCACAGCTCCGGTTGCAACAATGGATATTTGCCGGCGTCGATTACAATCGCAGCGCTTGTCGCAGCGCCGTCGCCGCTTGTTCAATGCTTACCGTCAATGGCAGCGTTAGCGAGGTAAAACCATCGCCGCGGAAGTGCCGATCCACCTCGACCAGCAGATGCAGCGCGTTGTCCGCTAGCACAAATGACAGCTCTAGTTCTTTGATTGCAATGTTACCGAAACTGGCTGGGCGATACTCCAACTCTTGGTAGCAGCCCAAGGTTGAATAAAACCCGCTGCCACGCAATTGGCCTTTTTCGACGTCAGCGCTGTACAGCGCGAAGCCTAAGCCTTCGATCGCCGCCATCACATTGCTCATGGCTGGCACCGGTGCCACCGGCAAAAAGTCTTTGTCACTGCCATCAACGCCAGAGGCAATATCCAGTCCCGTTTGCAGCCAAACGTGAGTTTGATTGCGACAACGAGGCAGCAACGTCAGTGGCGTTTCCAGCGGTAACTGCAGTTGAAAGCTATCGCGCACGATTTCACCGGCGCCGATGGTGAAGCTTTCGTTGAGGTGCCAATCGTGCAAAACCAACGATTGCAGCCCTTCATGATCGCCGGATTCAACCTCAGCTTGCACCATCAACGCCAAGGTTAAGCCGTTAATCTGTTGATCAACTTTGCCACCCTCAATAACGATTTCAATATCAAACGGCTGCCCTGGGTAAAGCCGCTCGGTATGGATGATGGTATCAACTTTGGCGGCACCAATACCGACCGAAGCCATCAATTTGCTGAACATAATAGGTCCTCTTAAATCGCTTCCAATGCATCAGCCAATTTGCTGACAGCAATCACTTCCAACCCTTCAATCGGCTGGCGTGGGGCATTACCTTTAGGCACGATAGCACGAGTAAAACCGTGCTTGGCGGCCTCATTTAATCGCTCTAAGCCATTATTTACTGGGCGAATTTCTCCAGACAAGCCGACCTCACCAAAAACCACCAGTTCGCGCGCTAAAGTTTGATCGCGAAAGCTCGATACCATCGCCAGCAGCAACGCCAAATCGGCGGAGGTTTCGGTAACCTTCACCCCACCAACCACGTTGGCGTAAACATCTTGATCCGACATCATCAGCCCGCCATGACGGTGCAACACCGCTAATAGCATCGCCAATCGGTTCTGTTCCAGACCCACCGCAATCCGCCGAGGGTTACCCAACTGGCTGTGATCCACCAGCGCCTGCAGTTCAACCAGCAGCGGTCGGGTGCCTTCCCAGATCACCATCACCACTGAACCCGGCGCTTGCTCTTCGCCGCGGGAGAGGAAGATCGCCGATGGGTTGGCAACCTCTTTTAAGCCAGTACCGGTCATCGCAAACACGCCCAGTTCATTAACCGCACCGAAACGGTTTTTGTGGCTGCGCATGGTGCGATAGCGACTGTCGGTGTTGCCATCCAGCAGCACCGAACAATCGATGCAGTGCTCAAGCACTTTCGGGCCAGCCAAGGTGCCGTCTTTAGTAACATGGCCGACCATAAAGATCGCCACGTTGTTCTGTTTGGCAAACCGCGTCAGATAGGCGGCGCTTTCACGTACCTGGGCAACACTGCCGGGTGCCGATTGGACATCGGCCATGTGCATCACCTGAATCGAGTCGATCACCATGATCGCCGGCTTTTCACGCTCGGCGATCAAGCAGATCTGTTCCACCGAGGTTTCCGACAGCATCTTTAGCTTGTCGGTGGGCAGATTGAGGCGATTGGCCCGCATCGCCACCTGCTGCAGCGATTCTTCGCCGGTGACATACAGCGCTCCCATCTGCTGCGACAACTGGCACATCACCTGCAGTAGTAGAGTTGATTTACCCGCCCCAGGGCTGCCGCCAATCAGGATCGCCGATCCTGGCACAATGCCACCGCCAAGCACGCGATCAAGCTCGCTGTAGCCGCTAGCAAAACGCGGCAACTCGCTCAGATCAATTTCGCTTAGGGTTTGCACGCGGTTGTCGCTGGCACCGGCATAGCCGCTGTAGCGATCATTGCTGCGGCTGGATTTAGCAGCACCAAGGCGCACTTCGGTTAGGGTATTCCAGGCATGGCACGCATTGCATTGCCCCTGCCAGCGCGGGTGATCGGCGCCACATTCATTACACACGTAAGCAGATTTTGCTTTAGCCATGAGCTCTTCGGTCGATAATTAAGATGGCGGCATTATCACCCTCGCTGCCATCTGCGCGCAAATAACCCCGACGCGACAACAGGATCGCCCCGATGCAACCACAGCAAATGCTGATCGAACAGCTTAAACCCATCTTGCAAAACCCAGACTTCGACAGTCTGTTTGAGCAGATCACTCAGGACTTGGATCGTTCAGAGCGTTTTTTGCTAAAGATGGAGGTCACCCGGCTTAATCAGCCCAGTCGCCAAAGTATCGATCTTCGTGGCAAGGTCAGCGGCCACTGTGAACAAGTAGAGATCGGTGGCATCACCCACTTTTTGACTCGGCCGCTGGCGCTGCAACTACAGCAGTTGCTTAAGCTCTATCAGGGTCGCCATACCGTCGGCGCGGTCGAAGAGCTGCTAGCCAACGTGCGTCGGCCAATGGCGATGGAGGTGCAACTGGATGACGATGAACCAGCATTGCAGCTAGGGGAACTGGAACTGATGGCACTGGGGCATTACGCCATGCGCCGCGAGGTTCGCCGCACCTTCAGCACCAACATCGTGGCTTGGCAAAACCCCAATGATCGCTACAGCGGCATCACCTTAGATCTGTCGCTTGGCGGCGCTCGGATCCGATTGCCGCAAGAGATGCATCTGTCGGAGATGTTCCCGCTACATCTGCAGTTGGTTGAGCTAACCCAAGAATTTATCTCGCCGGCATTGGAAGCCGGGCTGAGCTATCAAATCCTGGAAATTGAGCAGCGCAAGGGCTTTAACTACCTGCGATTGCAACGGCAGCACCCCAGCGACCAGCAACAACTGGAGCTGGAGCGGATCCTGCAAGCCAGCAGCCTGCGCACCGTACCGGAGATCACTCACCTACTGTCGACAGTGCGCAGTCACGGCTATGAACGCCACCTTTTGCCCTGCTTAGATACCATTACCATTGGCTATGGCGTCGACAATCAGCAACTGCAGCCATTATTGGCGATGCAGTGCCAAGGCAATCAAGCGGCGCTCAACTACTGGTGTAATGAACGTGGCGTCAGTCAATTAACAGCGATACTCAGCCCTGAGCGCATCGCCCGCGCTCTGAAACAACCGGATCTGAGCAATCATGGCCTACTGTTTAGCTTCAGCCTCAATCAGAGCGGCCAAACTCTGTTTTTTAGCGCCACCTTGGCCGAGCTTCAGCAAACCCGCTTAACCGATGGCTTTTTGCAGTTTGCCTGCCAGCAGCCAAGCTTTCGTCTGCATCGGCTCTCGGTGAATGCGGTTAATCAACTGGATGTCGCTAGAGCCTTGGTTAATCCGCTAAATAATCAGCGTTTCGAGCCACTAGTACAGCAGCAAATTAATGCCATTTCGCTGCTGGTTACCCTGCAACCACAAACGCTTGATGGCTTACCATGGCAGCCACGGCCGCCGCTGAGCGATCTTAATCTATTGCGGCAATTTGGCGCCGAGCGGATAAGCCAAAGCGGCATTAAAACTCTGGCCAACAGCCACCGCGATCTGCGCCGCGAACCGCGATTTAACTTCAACACCGTGGTGCATTTAAGCCAGCTTGGCGGTGATGAGATTGAGGGTCACAGCATCAATATCTCGGCGCACGGGATCTGTATTGAGTTGAATCAACCCCATGCGTTTGACCTAACACAACCGTTACTGCTCAATTTCGTTCAGTTGCAACAACTGGCCGGCAAGATCAAATTAGTGCAACTGCCCTACCAAGTCGTTGGTGATAGCAGCAATCCGCAGCGACTGCACCTAAAAGCGCTAGCTGATGATCAAAATCCGGCGCAGCGTTTTATGATGCAGTTGCTGGATCAAAACCGCGACAGCTTGGGGCAAAACAGCAGCAGCAAACAGCATCAACAGTTAACGGAAGCGATAAAACATCTGGCGCTGCCACGGTTAGCGGTGTTGCCGATGTTTATCCACAAAGGCAGCGAACGCTTAAGTGCGGATCTGCTCGCTTGCAGCAATATTAAACTGCCCTTGCTGGCCAAATTACACCCCGATGGCGAAGCGCCAGTGCAACTGCAGTGGTTGCTGCAACATCCGACAGTGCAGCAGCTGCTGGCACAACTCACGCAGTTGCAGACCCATCAACAGGCCAGCCTAACTGTGGCTATCGCGCTGCCGCGAAATGGCTTAAAGGCACAGCTGTTTAATTGCCAGCAAACCCCGCCAAATCAGCTAAAAGATGTCGTGGTAAAAGCACTGGCACAAAAACGCTTGCTGGTTTTACAACTGACCTTATGCCGCTGTGACAAGCCGGACTTAAGTTATCTACAACATAGCCTTGCGGCGGTGCTAAGCCACGCTCAGCACCGCACCCGCAAACTGGAGGCGAAACTGTGGCAGACCCGTGGCGTGGTATTGCTGCAAGATGTCAGTGCGGCAATGATGTGTCAGTTGCGCTTGGAAAGCCTGTTGCCGCTGTTGGCTGAACAACATTAGCGCTGCAGCAGCGCTAAGATGGCATCCAAACCAAGCTGATTAATGGCAACATCCGCTTGCACGGCCACGGCAGGCTTAGCATGAAAGCCGACGCCCAAATTGGCCGCTGCCAGCATCGGCAGATCGTTGGCGCCATCACCGACCGCCAGCCACTGTGACTGCGGGATCCGATAGCGCTGACCAAGTTCAACCAGGATCTGCGCTTTGCGGTTGGCATCGACAATATCGCCAAGCACACGCCCGGTTAGCAGGCCAGCTTGCACTTCCAGTTCATTGGCTTCGAAATAATCCAACTGTAGCTGCGCCGCCAGCACCGATGCGATGGCATTAAAACCACCGGAGGCGATGGCAATCTTCCAACCGTGGGCTTTTAATCCTTGGCACAGCTCAATCAACCCTGGCATCAATGGCAGCTCGGCGGCGATCTCGGTCAGCACAGTCGCCGGGATCCCGTTGAGCATTGCCACCCGTTGCGCCAGCGCTTCGGCAAAATCCATCTGCCCTTGCATCGCCCGCTCGGTAACGTCCGCTACCTGCTGATAAACCCCACCGCGACGGGCGATCTCGTCAATGCACTCAATCTGAATCGCGGTTGAGTCCATGTCCATCAGCAGCAGCCCTGGCTCGGTCAGCACTGGTGGATTGGCTGGCACCAACAACCACTCGCTATTTTCTTGCGGCGCGGGCAGCGCTGGCAATTGCGAGGACTGCCACAAGCGATAGTGCAATTGCGAATGCAGACACCCCTCGGCCACCAGCGCCGCCGGAAGCTGCGGTTCCTCCAATGAAACAGCAGCCAACGCTTGCGAGCGAGCAACCAATGCCAAGGTTGGCAGTTGCTGTTGGCGTGGTGATAACGACGCAATCGGGGTAGGCATCCGTGATAGTCCTCTATATGGCCGCTGAATCGATTATTTTTTGCGGGTAAATCAGATAGCTAATTAGGGTATTATAAGAACTTAGCTGTCGTTAGGAACGTTATGAGTTTATCACCCCGTCGTCGTCGCATTCTGCTTGCAAGACTGTTGCAAATCGCCTTTGCCGGTGCCTTGGTGGCGCTGGTTGTGCTGGTATGGCAGCAGCAGCGGCTGCAAGTGCAGGGACTGCTGCATCAACAGGGGCAACGCAGCGTGGATCAGTTGCTGGCACAGGCCTCGGTCAGTGCCGCCACCGCCATGAAGGCCGACGATCTCGAACTACTGCAATGGTTAGTGGAAAATCTGATCAGCCAACCGGAGGTGATCAGCGCCACCGTCTTTAGCTATCAAGGCGAAGCACTGGCCAGCGCCCAGAAACTGTTCCCGAAACAGCACCTGCCCAGTGACGAAACCCTGCAACAAGCACTGGATCACTTTACCCCGCACACCATCGCCGTACGCCAGCAGCAACAAGCCTACGGTTACCTGCGGCTGCGGGTGAACACCACCTTGCTGCAACAGCAAGGACGACGACTGCACCATGAGTTATCGCAACAACTTATTTGGTTGTTGGCGGTTAGTGGCTTTAGCGGTTTTGTCTTGGCTCGCGCCTTCTCCTTTAAACGCTTTAAAGCCACCCGCTTAAAAGCGATCGCCCGAGCCCAGCGGCGAGCAGAAAAACGAGCTAAGAAACTGGCAGCCAAAGCCGAAAAACAAGCGGCGGCCTCAACGGACTAATACCATTCTGCATAATCATCTGGTCTATCCAGCTTTTCCGGTAAACCCTCTTGTTTTAGCCTCCGGCAGTCAAGGTTGACGAAAGCCCCTCGTTGTCACCGCAATAGGTAGCCGCGAACGTGTTCGCGGGATTGTTGGTTGGCAGTTCGGTGTTTCGACTTGTTGTAGCATTGCTGTACTTCGTAGCTTTACCGCCGGTGGCCAAGGGCTGCGCCCTTTGGAATCCCCTACGCCTCCACAGTTGACGAGAGCCCCTCGTTCTCACCGCACTTCTCGACAGCACCGGCCCGAGGCGGCATCCCTGCCTTCACGGGCCTCTCGGGCATCCTGCCCTCGGCTTACCGCTGCGTTGCGGTTTCACTCGGCGTCAACAAGTCGGCAAAAGCATTCTGAATTGCCGTCATCATGGAATGACGCGTTAGTAGCGTTAGTAGCGTTAGTAGCGTTAGTAGCCTGAATATCTTGATTTCCGAGAACACGTTCTCGGCTACAAATAAGTCACTAACGGTTGCACCAACGGGCTTTGGCCGACTCGCGGCGCTGAGCGGTGTGCTGCGGATTGAGGCCTAAGGCCATGGATGGCCGAAGTGCGCGGCTAAATCAGGGACGATGAATCCGCGCAGTGCCGAAAGGAGCAGCACAAGGAGCGAAGGGATTTCGCCGTGTTGGAGGCAGTTGGGATTGAAAAGGGTGGAACCCTTTCCCGCCGGAGGCGAATACCAATCAGTAAAATTATATGGTGGTTTCGACTTCGCAGCAGAAGATCACAACATTAAGCTAATTGGCATAATAAGTCTGAAATAGTCGGACATAAAAAAGCGGCGCTACCGATTGGCAGCGCCGCTTTTTGATTGGATGCTTAAAGTAACGGGTAAGGTTACAGCAGTGAATCCAGAGTCATGGTGATCATGTCGTTAAAGGTGGTTTGACGCTCATCAGAGCTGGTCGCTTCACCGGTACGGATGTGATCAGATACAGTTACTACGCACAGTGCTTTAGCGCCGAACTCAGCAGCAACGCCGTACAGACCAGCCGCTTCCATCTCTACGCCCAGTACGTTCATCTTTTCCATTACGTCGAACATCTCGCCGTCTGGGTTGTAGAACAGATCCGCAGAGAACACGTTACCAACGCGCACGTTGATGTTAGCGCCTTCAGCCGCGTTAACGACTTTAGCCAGCAGGCCGTAGTCAGCGATCGCCGCAAAGTCGTGGCCTTTGAAACGTACACGGTTTACGCCAGAGTCAGTACAAGCGCCCATCGCTACGATCACGTCACGCACTTTTACGTCGGTAGAGATAGCACCACAGGTACCTACGCGGATCAGGTTCTTGACACCGTATTCGGTGATCAGTTCTTTGGCGTAGATAGACGCGGATGGAATGCCCATGCCAGAGCCCATCACGGATACGCGCTTGCCTTTGTAAGTGCCGGTGTAACCGAACATGTTACGTACGTCAGTTACCTGTACTGCATCTTCCAAAAAGGTTTCCGCGATGTACTTAGCACGCAGTGGATCGCCAGGGAACAGAACGGTTTCTGCGAAGTCACCTGGGTTTGCATTAATGTGTGGAGTTGCCATTAGTTAGATCCCAATTTCAGTTACAGGAAAGATTTGCCGTAAGCCAACGGTGCCAAGCCTAGGTGGCTTGCCAACGATTGACCGATGTCGGCGAAAGTATCGCGCTTGCCCAGTGAACCGGCTTTAACCTTCGGGCCAAAGGCGATCACTGGCACATGTTCGCGGGTGTGATCAGTGCCGGTCCAAGTAGGATCGCAGCCGTGATCGGCGGTGATGATCACCACATCATCCGCTTGCAGTTTGGCGATGATCTCCGGCAGGCGACCATCGAAGTACTCCAGCGCAGCGGCATAGCCGGCGATATCGCGGCGATGGCCGAAGGAGGAGTCAAAATCAACGAAGTTGGTAAACACCAAGCTGTTGTCTGGGGCGTTATCCAGCGCCGTTAAGGTGGCGTCCCACAGTGCATCAAGGCCGTTGGCTTTGATCTTTTGGGTAACACCGCGATGAGCGTAGATATCGGCGATCTTACCCACCGAAATCACCTCGCCACCGGCGGCGGCCAGCTTATCCAGCAGGGTTTCTGCTGGTGGCTCAACCGCGTAATCTTTGCGGTTACCGGTACGGGCAAAAGTCGCGGCGCTGTCACCAACAAATGGACGAGCAATCACTCGACCAATGTTGTATGGCTCCAGCTCTTCACGGGCAATTTGGCACAGCTCATACAGCTTCTCTAGGCCAAATGTCTCTTCGTGACAGGCAATTTGGAACACGCTATCGGCGGAGGTGTAGAAAATTGGCGCACCAGTGCGCATATGCTCTTCACCTAAGCACTCCAAAATGGCAGTGCCGGAGGCGTGGCAGTTACCCAAGAAGGAGTCCAAACCAGCGCGAGCCAAGATCTTATCGGTTAACTCTGGCGGGAAGCTGTTTTGGGTGTCGGAGAAATAGCCCCACTCAAACAGTACCGGCACACCGGCCATCTCCCAGTGACCACTTGGGGTATCTTTACCCGAAGACAGCTCGGCGGCGTAACCGTAAGCGGCTTCAGGGGTCGCTTCGGTACTGAAACCGGCTGGTACGCTACCGGTGCTTTCCGCTGCCAGATGCGCCAAGCCCAGCTTGGTTAAATTCGGCAGAGTCAGTACGCCGCTGCGGCCAATCTCAGCTCGGCCCTCGGCGCACTCTTGGGCGATATGACCGAAAGTGTCGGCACCCACATCGCCAAAGCGTTCAGCGTCAGCAGTAGCGCCAACTCCGAACGAGTCCATCATTAAAATAATTGCTCTTGCCATCAGTTATTCCTTAATAGCTCGCTCAAATTGAAGGGCGAATACGCCGATATACTTGCGGTTTGGCTGCTGGGGTATCGTCACCAATCACCACCGCACTGCGCAGCGCTGCCGCCGCTTGTTGCCAACTGGCTTGATCTTTGGCGTGCAGCAACGCCAGTGGCATATCCGCCGCTACAGTGTCGCCAATGGCAACCATCTGATTAAAACCAACGCTGTGATCGATCACATCAGTGGCGACGCGACGACCGCCGCCAAGGCCGACTACGGCCATGCCGATGGCAGTGCCGTTCATCTGCTGCACCACCCCGCTTTGCTCAGCCAGCACCGGCTTAATCACCGCTGCCTGCGGCAGATAATCTTGGTAACGCTGGATAAAATCAGCCGGGCCACCAAGGCCAGCCACCATCAAGCCAAAGCGTTTCGCCGCCTCGCCACTATCCAGTGCCTGCATCAACTTGGCTTGCGCCTCATCAATGTCCGTCGCCAGTTTACCGAGCACTAACAGCTCAGCCGCTTGGACAAGCGTCACTTGGTGCAAACGTGGGTTGCGGTATTCACCGGTCAGGTACTGCACCGCTTCAACGATCTCCAGCGCATTGCCAGCGCTGGACGCCAACACCTGATCCATATTGGTCAGCAGCGCGGTCGTCGGTACCCCAGCGCCATTAGCGACTTGCGAGATACTCTCCGCTAATTGTTCGGATAGTTCATAGGTTGGCATAAAGGCACCACTGCCGACCTTGACGTCCATCACCAAGGCGTCCAGTCCAGCGGCCAGCTTTTTGCCAAGGATTGAAGCGGTGATCAGCGCAATCGAATCAACCGTCGCGGTTACGTCACGGGTGGCATAAAGGCGCTTATCCGCCGGCGCCAGATCACCGGTTTGACCGATAATCGCCACACCGGCCTCGCCAACGACTTTGGCAAAGGTAGCGTTGTCCGGTTCGATGTTGTAACCCGGGATCGATTCCAGCTTATCCAAGGTGCCACCGGTATGGCCAAGACCGCGACCGGAGATCATCGGCACATAGGCACCGCAAGCGGCGATCATTGGCCCCAGCATCAGCGATACGCAGTCGCCAACACCGCCGGTGGAGTGTTTATCCAGAATGGGGCCATCAAAGTTATAAGCCGACCAATCCAGCACCATGCCAGAATCACGGGTACCTTCGGTCAGAGCGATGCGCTCGGCCATGGTCATGTCATTGAAGTAAACCGCCATCGCAAACGCGGCGATCTGGCCTTCACTGACACTGCCATCGGCAATACCTTGGGTGAAAAAACGGATCTCTTCGCTGCTCAGCGGCTGGTTATCGCGCTTTTTCTTAATAATCTCTTGGGCTAAAAACATTGAATCTCCAATCAGGTTAAAGGGCGCCAGTGCGCCCTTTATTCAATGCCAAAGATCAGTAACCGCCTGCGGCTGGCTTGTCGCCGTGACCCAAGGTCGCCAACAGGCTGCCCAGCAAGCTGGAAGCGCCAAAACGGAAAGTGCGTGGGGAAACCCAGTTGTCGCCCAGAATTTCGGCGGCGGTATTCAAGTACAGTGCCGCTTGTTCAGCGTCACGGACGCCACCGGCTGGCTTGAAACCAACGGAAGTGTCTTTATCGCGGATCACTTCCATCATCAGTCGAGCGGCTTCGATGGTGGCGTTTACTGGCACTTTACCGGTAGAGGTTTTAATAAAGTCAGCGCCAGCGTCGATGGAAATTTCAGAGGCTTTGCGGATCAGCTCGTCGGTTTTCAGTTCACCGGTTTCGATGATCACTTTCAGCAGCACATCACCACAAGCTTCTTTACAGGCCTTAACCAGATCAAAACCGATCTGCTCGTTACCGGCCATCAGCGCACGATAAGGGAATACCACGTCCACTTCATCGGCACCGTAAGCGACTGCCGCTTTGGTTTCTGCAACCGCGATTTCGATGTCGTCGTTGCCGTGCGGGAAGTTGGTCACGGTCGCAATTTGCACGCCCTCGGCGCCGATTTCGCGCAGGGTCTTACGAGCAATTGGGATAAAGCGTGGGTAGATGCAGATCGCCGCGGTGTTGCCCACTGGCGATTTGGCTTGATGACACAGTGCAATCACTTTGGCATCGGTGTCATCGTCATTCAGGGTGGTTAGATCCATCAGGGTTAGGGCACGAAGGGCGGCGGCGTTCAGGTCGCTCATAGGGATCTCCATCATCGAAATTGGAATAGCTGTCAGTATAGGTAAGTTCTATCGCAACTTAGCGCCAAGCTAAGCCGCAGCGGACTTAGTTCCCTGAAGTTCGACATGGGGCAGCCAAGTGCATAAAAATTGCGCACTTTGTCCACCATCGCGGAAAGTCCGTTTCCCCGAAAAAACGTATCGAGAATAGCAAAGCTTTTCACCAATTGGCAGAGGCCATTAGCCGTAAATTCAGAGGTTTATCTAATTTTTGTTAGGTCACAGACAGCAAAAAGGCCACCGCAAACGGTGGCCTTTGGCAAGTTTAAGCGGGCTGCTTAGAACTTGTAGGTAACTGCGAAGTAGTGACCAAAACCGGTGGTATTACCAGCGATGCCACCATCTTTCAGACCGTAAACGTCTTTGTAAGCTTTCAGGCCGTAACCAACTGCATAGCGGTCAGAATGCCAGTACAGACCCAAGAAGGCTGCACCGCCTTTATCGGTCTTAAGTACTGCACCTGGGCCGAATGCAACTTTGTCGATGCCCCACTGGTAATCAACGTAACCTTGGAAAGACAAGAAAGACTTGTTTTCGAAGAAGAAGAACGGTTTAAACCAGTTTGCAGAGAACTGATAGCCATCCCACTTGTTTGCGTTGATGTCGTACAGACCGTACAAGTTAACACTGGTAGTGCCCAACCACGGCACGTTTACGTCAGCACCCAGACCCCAGAAAGAGTTGTTGATGTCACCATCCAGCTCTACGTCAACTTTGTCGCCGGTAGTAGTTTCAACTTCTTCTTGCAAGCCTTGGATTTGACCGCCGCCCCAGTTAAACAGGGTCGAGAAGTACACCTCTTGGATTGGGCCGTAAGACAGATCAGTTTCGAACAACGCGTCCAGAGATACGCGCGGTGCGAACTTCATGAACATCTTGCTGGAACCGTCGAACTTATCTTGGTTGCTATTGTTGGTCAGGTTGAACACATCAACGTAACCGTACAGAGCAAAAATACCGGAACGACCGCCAAATTCCATCTCTAAGTAGTCGTGATGACCGTCACCACCTGGGTGCTCGTCAACTGCAACCATCAGGTTGAATTGAGACCATGCGTAGTCATTTTTGTGGATGTTGCCGTCGGTGTAATCCGCAGCAAACGCGCCAGTGGACAGAGCAGCCAGAGTTGCGCCAGCGATCAGTTTTTTCATCATCAACCTACTTTAGAAAAGTAACGCAGTTTTTATTTATGTTTCGGCTCGGTGGCCAATATCGCGCATTCTAAATTTGAGGTCGTTAAATACAATAGCGGTTGTGATAATTTGAATGCAAACCTGATCAAGCTCACAAAAATGTCGCTGAACAATCCGTTTTTATTCGCAGACAACCATTAAAAGTTCACACGCCGATGTTTATAACTGTGAATTGATTAATATTTGCCCGCCAATTGAGTGTAAATGTCAGGTCCCCGGTGATTGATGGGCTTCACACGAAAGAGTTCCGGTGAAGTTTGATAGTACCCCTTTAGTCGTTCAATTGGAGGGGTATGACCAAGCGCTTTTTGCGGTATGTGGTGATTATAAACGTGGGCATATCTGAGCAGGGTTGCTTCTAAATCCGCTCGGCAATCAAATCGGGTGGCTTTAAGTATTTCTGACACCCGACCATTAAAACGTTCCACCATGCCATTGGTCTGCGGCTTTCCTGGCGAGATAAGCCGATGTTCAATTTGTTGCTCGGTGCACTCTAAATCGAATTCGTGCTTACCTGTTGGCTGCCGCTGCCCAGTAGCGCAAAAACGGTCTGTAAACTCTTT
>NZ_KE383900.1:0-113521 GCF_000422665.1 Ferrimonas senticii DSM 18821
TTCATGGTGGACGCTCCTTCAGCGAATTAAGCAACTCAACTGCTTAATTCTGGCGCATTACGACGCCGTTTCACGGAGGGGCGTCCATCACATCATTACAGTTTTTGAGTAAGTTAGTATATCGTGCGATTGTTTTTCATCGTTCGATTGACCAAAAAACTCTTTCAACTTTTGATCAAATTTATCAAATGACTCAAATGTATTTCGTTCAAGTTTTATTGCTTCTGGGTTTAATGGTATTGGTGCGACAATTTTAGGAAGTAACTTTCCTTCGTTCAAAGTTACGCTTTCAACACGAATCCATAAACGGCCACCAGCCATTGACATTGGACAAGCATGTGTAACTAAGTCGCGATATGAGCCTAATACATTTAACCAACCGTTTTTATCACAAGCATTTTTAAAGTTAGCTCTGAATAATGTAGGCTGACTCTTATCTTTGAAATATTTTTTGAATATTCGAGATGTCATATTCATGTGCTGTACATCCAACTTTTCATCATCTGTTAATATGAAATGAAAAATAAACTCGGATAAGTAATCCCTTAAAGTACATGCGTCAAATAAAAAGTACTGAAAAGAGTTATAGATCTCTTTTGAGAATCCATCTTCAAATTTTCTTCCTATTTCAATTTTTTCTCGTACACACCGTCCCATAAGCTGCTTTCTGTATCTATGGGACAGTACTTTAAATGACCCATTTAAAGCACCAATTTGATGAGATATCCGTTTAGCTATATCCCACAAGAACGCATCCTTTATTTTGTGACCTTGATTTGACACATGTGACCAGTGCCAAATAGCTTCAGTGTGTGACCATGCTTTTGATTTATAAGCTGTATGAGCTCTCCATTCAGATGGAGCACTACCATCGAAATGAGATACATCAGTATAAAACTCTGTACCAACTAGTTCGCTTAATCCTACGTGAGCTAATCCTTCATATAACTTTTGATATGTTGGAATCGTTATCACTGCCGATTTACCATCAATAGTGCTAGGGTAAATCTTAACTTGATTAGATGAAGGTAAATTAATTGCATGAATACCACCGAGAAAATGGACATCCCTCCCTGATATTGGCCAATTATTCAATTTTATTCTCCATAGTTTGACAAAGTAGCTAACAGCTTATAGGAGAAATCATGCCTCCTATCCTCGTTCTGCAAGCATTCTATCGCGCCATATTGAAAGTTGTCACCGTGACACTTTAGCAAATTAGATCAATATCTTACTGGCAGTATTTGAGATTGCTCGTTACGATTTAAATTCGGCGGAACAACTAAATCCTCCAATGACAACACAAAAAAAGGGAGCCAATCGGCTCCCTGTTCGCTATCACGGTAATTACCGCAATTGAATTAGATATCTTCGTCGCCGCCGAAGTCGTCAAAGCCGCCGTCGTCAAAGCCACCGAAGTCTTCGCCACCGCCGAAACCAGCGTCAGCAAAGCTGTCGGTGCCGGCATCGGTGTACTCAGAAGCGAAACCGGAATCGCCGCCCAAGAAGCTGGAACCGGCTTCTTCAGTGGCTGCAGTTTCAACCGCTTCTGGCGCCGCTTCGGCTACTTCTGGTGCCGCTTCAGCCGCAGCGTCAGTCGCCGCGCTCATATCGGCAGCGTCGTCACCGAACAGCGCGTCGCTGATCAGGTTACCAACAACCATACCGGCGGCGATGCTAGCGGCAGTTTGCATAAAGCTGCCGAACGCGCTTGGCTGGTGTACTGGCTGTGGTGGCATTGGTGGTGGGGTTTTACCGCCCATCATACGGCTCAGGGTGCCACGCTCTGACTCTTGCTTGAAGTGGGCCACTTGCTGCTCAAGGAAGTCGTTTTTGGACTTCATCTCTTTCAGTGCCATCTCTTGCACCAGCACCGCTTGGGTCAGCTTGTACACGATGTCTTCTTGAGAACCGATCTGTTGGTTGATCAGCGCTTCCGCTTCGGCGTCTTTTGCTTGAGTTGGTGCCGCTTTCAGTTTATCCGCAACGTTTTGGATCAACTGTTGTTCTTGTGGGGTCATGGTTCAATCCTACGACTTAAATGGATTAGTTTTAGCGCATCCTAGCCTAACCCAAGCGCGCTGCTAACTACTTAATATTACTTTTTTAATCAACAGCTTAAATAAAGATCAATTCGTAACCAGTTGTAACTGAACCACCATCACAAGTGAGCATTCACATACGCCAGACAGCGCTGCTGGCACTGCTGCCATTGATGTTGATCTGCCCCAGCCGAGCTCAGGTTACCCCCGCAGTGATCGCTCTGCGGGAGCATCTGCGCCAGCGTTGCCAGCAATATCCCGTTTAGGCGATGTAAAAATCACCCAGCACCTTGCTGCGACGAAGATCCTGATACTGCAGCGCGTCGTGGCTGCACAGCACCTGCAGTGTCGGTTCGGTCGCCATCAGATGATTCAGCCACACGAATTGCGCTTGCAGCTGCTTTTCATCCTCTTTAATCCATGAGGCGTTTTTCATCTTTTGCTTAACGATGTTTTCCATCGACCAGCCAATATCAACGCTATGGATAAACTCTTGGCCCGATTCCAGCTTGATGTAGAACATCAACGAATCCGCTGAATGGCCAGGAGATTTGATCGCCACCAACCCCGGGGCAATCGGGTAGTACTGGTTAAAATCCACCACGATAAATTGGTCAACGATTTGCTGGCTAATTTTCAGGGTTGGCTTATGCGGCTTGGCCACCATCTGCTGTGCAGTTAGCTGGTTTAGCCACACTTTCGGCGCCAGTTGTGGCAGCTCTGCTGAACGCACCACCCCACCGACGTGATCGCCGTGATAGTGGCTGAACGCAATCAGTTTGGCCTGTGACAACGCCTGTTGCAGCACTTGATAACGCTCTGGGTAGAAGTTACCCCCTTTACCAAAGGTCAGATGGGTTGCTTCGTCCATGCCACTGTCGAGCATGATGGTGCCATCGGCGTATTGCAGCTGGTAAGCGGTGCGCTCTAATTTAATTTTGCGGTTGGCCTCAGCCCCTTTCACCACAATGTTGGCTGGGCGTTCGGTATCGGCAATGCTCAGCACATTTAGGCCAACTGGTAGGGCACCAGTCACGCTGGTGGCTAACTGACGAATGCGAGCCAAATCCGGGTTAAACAGCGGCATCTTCACCGCACTTTGTTCAGTCAAACTGGATGCCAGAGCTGGGCGACTAGCAACGCCTAGGCCTAAGCCAACGAATAGGGCGTTTTTGATAAAGGTTCTTCTGTTGTTGTTCATGGCGTTGCTACTCCGTTAAAGCTGATGACATATGTGAGCGACTGAAGCTCATCGAATGCCGCCATAATAAGTAAGCGCGGTTATCACCACGGTGACCACAACATGAAACTTTGTTCATTTGCAGTTAGCGGCTCGGCCTCCCGCAACAACTTAGCCCGCTCAATCGCCGCTGCAACCGGCTTAGCCAAATCCCCTGTAGCAAAAGGGCTAACCAACGAATTGGTTAGCCCTACCCACGCGCTCACGCGCTTAAGCCACCGATTGCGTTCCATACCCCAGCCGCGCCAACGCTTGTTGGATCAATTCCAGCGCCGCTGGATCTTCAATGGTGGCAGGCACTTTCACTGGTTTGTTGTCGGCCATCTGGCGCATGGTGCCGCGCAGGATCTTGCCCGAGCGGGTCTTGGGCAGCTTCTCCACCACGGTGACCAACTTAAACGCCGCCACCGGCCCTACTTGCTCGCGCACCAGTCCAATCAGATCGGCATCCAATTGCTGATCGGCAATCGCGCCGGCTTTCAGTACCACCAACCCCAGCGGCAACTGCCCTTTAAGTTTGTCGGCCACCCCAATCACCGCCACTTCGGCGACGCTCGGGTGCTGGGCTAGTACTTCCTCAAACCGGCCGGTCGACAGTCGGTGACCGGCAACATTGATGATGTCGTCAAGGCGGCTCATCACGTACAGATAGCCGTCGTCATCGAGATAACCGGCGTCACCGGTAAGGTAGTAGCCGGGATAGCGGCTTAAATAGCTGTCGATGTAGCGTTGGTCGTTGCCCCACAGGGTTGGCAAAGTGCCCGGTGGCAGCGGCAACTTAATCGCAATCGCACCGCTTTGATTGGCAGCCACTTGTTCACCGACTTCATCGAGAACTTCAACCTGATAACCAGGAATGGCGGTGGCGGGCGAACCGGCTTTAATCGGCAGCGGCGTCAGCCCCTGCAAGTTGGCGCAGATCGCCCAGCCGGTTTCGGTCTGCCACCAGTGATCGATCACCGGCTTGCCGAACACTTGGCTGGTCCATTCTAAGGTGTCGGGATCGCAGCGCTCACCGGCAAGGTAGATCGCTTGTAAGCAGTCGGTGTTGTAGCGGCGGCACTGAGCCCCGGCCGGATCATCGCGCTTAATCGCCCGCATCGCCGTCGGCGCGGTAAAGAAACTGCGCACTTGGTACTGTTCAATCACCCGCGCAAACGCGCCAGAGTCCGGGGTGCCGACCGGCTTACCCTCATATAACACGGTGCTGGCGCCCACCAACAGCGGCCCATAGACAATGTAGGAGTGGCCAACCACCCAACCGACATCGGAGGCCGCCCAAAAGGTGTCACCGGCTTTGATGTCGTACACCGCCTGCATCGACCACGCCAGCGCTACCGCATGGCCGCCGTTATCGCGCACCACCCCTTTGGGCGTGCCGGTGGTGCCGGAGGTGTAGAGGATATAGAGCGGATCGGTCGCCTTAACAGGAATCCAATCCGCCAGCGGCGCGGCGCTGACGCTCTGTTGCCAATCAAGATCGCGGTCTGGGGTTAACTCGGCGCTCAGCTGTGGCCGCTGCAGGATCAGACAATGCTCAACCTGATGCTGACTTTGTGCCAACGCCGCATCCAATAGTGGCTTGTAGGCCACGGTGCCGGAGGGCTCGATGCCACAGGAAGCGCTGAGCACTAACTTCGGTTTGGCGTCGTCAATTCGAGTCGCCAGCTCCGCCGCCGCAAAGCCACCAAACACCACCGAATGAACCGCGCCGATCCGGGCACAAGCCAGCATCGCCACCACGGTTTCCACCACCATCGGCATGTAGATCACCACGGTGTCGCCTTTGTTCGCCCCCAGTTGCTGCAAACAGCCCGCCAGTTGCGCCACCTGTTGTTGTAACTCGGCGTAACTGACGCTCTGCTGCTGACCAGTTACCGGACTGTCGTAATGGATGGCGATACGCTCGCCATGGCCGGCCTCTACATGACGGTCGACAGCGTTGTAACAGGTGTTGAGCACGCCATCGCTAAACCAGCGGTACAGCGGCGCGTTACTGTCATCAAGGATGGTGCTGGGGACGTTAACCCAATCGATCAATTCGGCGTGCTGTCCCCAGTATTGCTGTGGATGCTGTGTTGCCTGCTGTTGCAGTTGCCAAAGCTGCTGTTGATTGGCCTCGACGGTATTGGTTGGGCTGCTCATCACGATAGGGTCCTTACTTCGATTGATAGCGCCAGTTGTAGCAACTGCACCCGCCAGCGCCCATTAGACCAATGATTGAAACGCACTCGCCTTATTCGTGCCCGCTTTCACGGCACGCCAACAATCACAATAAGTTATTAAATAAATAACAAATGATAATTTCTGTTAATGCTCGTGCCGCCATAGACTGTGCTCATCGAAACAATCCTGTTTCCCAATGGTTAAGAGTTGGAGCGCATTATGAAAATGAGTCACGTAGGCATCATGGTCAACGATATGGACCAAGCGATTGAGTTTTACACCAAAGTGCTAGGCATGCGCGTGGTGATGGGCAACACCAAAGTGGTTGAAGAGTCCGAAACCGCCATTGGTCGCATGTGCATTGCCGTATTTGGTGAAGGCTTTAAAGGCTTCAATATCGGCCACTTGGTTACCAGCGATGGCGTCGGCTTTGAACTGTTCGAAATGGTTGACCGCGAACAGCGCCATCAGGTGGATTTCAGCCGCATCGGCTTGTTCCACTTCGGCTTAGAAACCGACGATTTTGAAGGGGTCATCGCCCGTACCGAACAGTACGGCGGCAAGGTACGGATGGACATCCATCGCTACCACCCAGAAGACGACAGCAAGCCAGCGAAAATGGTTTATCTGGAAGACCCGTTTGGCACCTTGTTTGAGCTGTACTCACACAGCTACGAAGAAACCTACGCCTCTGATTACGAGTAATTCGTCGCATCAAAGCGTCCTAAACCTCAGGCTGACAACAATCTCAGCCTGGGGTTTTTCATGTTTGGCACTGGCGGTCAGCACTGCCAAATCACACTTTTCTGGTACACTCTGCGCCCTTTTGTTTGTCGGTGTTTAACCATGCGTTTTGACCAGTTTGCCCTTGATGATCGTCTGCTTGCCGCGCTTACGGCGCTGGATTATCAAACTCCTACCCCAGTTCAAGCGGAAGCGATCCCGGCGCTGCTGGATGGTCGAGATGTGATGGCAGGGGCGCAAACCGGCACCGGCAAAACCGCCGCCTTTCTGCTGCCGATGTTGCAGCGCTTATTAACCACCCCGGCCAATAAGCAACCGCGCGCCTTGGTGTTAGCGCCAACCCGCGAACTGGCACAGCAAGTCGCCAGCAACGCCCGCCAACTGGCAGCCAATACCGAGCTGAAGATCACCGCCGTTTACGGTGGCACCAACTTGGGGCCGCAGATTGATCTGGTAAAGCCGGGCGTCGATCTGCTGGTGGCAACCCCGGGACGGCTGCTGGATCTGATTGGCAAACGAGTGATCAGCCTTAAGCAGGTGGCGATGGTGGTGTTTGATGAAGCCGACCGCATTCTCGATCTCGGCTTTAAAGAGGAGATCCGCCAAGTGCGCAGCCAGTTGCCAAAGCAGCGGCAAACCGCACTGTTCTCCGCCACCTTCGACGACAGCATGTTTGAATTCAGCAAGCGAGTGCTGACCGAACCACTGCGCTTGCAGCTGAATGAACGCAACAGCACCGCCGCCAAAATCGAGCAAAAGCTGTATGTGATCGACGCCGAGCGCAAAGCCGAATTTGTTGCTCACCTGATTGCCAAGCAGCAGTGGCCACAGTTGATCGCCTTTACCCGCACCAAAATTGGTGCCGATGAGCTCGCCAGCGCCCTCTGCGCCAACGGCATCAACGCCGCCAGCATCCACGGCGACAAAACCCAAAGCGCCCGCGACAAGGTGTTAGCCGAGTTTAAACAGGGGCAGTTGTGTGCGCTGATCGCCACCGACGTTGCCGCCCGCGGCATCGATATCCAGGGTCTTGATGTGGTGATTAACTACGACCTGCCCTACATCGCCGAGGATTACGTCCATCGCATCGGTCGCTGCGGCCGCGCTGGCCGCGAGGGGTTAGCGCTGTCGCTGCTGTGCCCCGGCGAAGAGTATCTGCTGGAAGAGATTGAAGCGGTGATTGGTGATCGCTTAGGTCAGCAGTGGTATCCGGGCTTTGAGCCGGATTTAACCAAAGAGCCGCTGGACGATCCCCGCAACAGCCGCGCCGCCCAGAAACGTCGTGCCAAAAAACGCGGCCGTGGCGGTCGCACCGGTAACCGTCGCGGTTAATAGCATTCTGCATAATCATCTGGTCTATCTGACTTTCCCGGTAAACGCTCTTGCTCAAGCCTTCGGCGGTCAAGGGCGGTGCCCTTTGGATTCCCCTTAGCCTGCAAGGTTGACGAGAGCCACTGTAATAAGCGGCATCGAATGCGCAAACCAATGCAATTTATAGATGACGGTTGCGCCAACGGGCTTTGGCCGACTCGCGGCGCTGAGCGGTGTGCTGCGGATTGAGGCCGGAGGCCATGGATGGCCGAAGTGCGCTGCTAAGCCATGGATGGCGCATCAGCGCAGTGCCGAAAGGAGCAGCACAAGGAGCGAAGGGTTGTCGCCGTGTTGGAGGCTTTCGGGTGTGCAGAGGGCAACGCCCTCGCCCGCCGGAGGCTAACGGCTATGAAATGGGAGATTGAACATCGCGATATTAGCTGCAGCCACCGGCAATCTTGCTCTTACAGGCCACGGCGGACCAATCACTGCTAACGCTCTTATCTTTACCTCCGGTGGCCTAGGGCTGTGCCCTTTGGAATCCACTGCGCCTCCAAGGTTGACGAAAGCCCCTCGTTCCCACCGCACTGCGCGGCCGTACCGGCCCGAGGCGGCATCCATGCCTTCACGGGCCTCTCGGGCATCCTGCCCTCGGCTTGCCGCTACGTTTGCGGTTTCACTCGGCGTCAACAAGTCGGCAAAAGCACTCTGATTTACCCTCATCGAAAACAGAAACGTCAGCAGTTTGCTGTAACAGTTGCGCCAACGGGCTTTGGCTCTGCTCTTACTAACGACTGCGAACTAATCACTATCAACTCTCTTCTCTTTGCTTCCGGCGGCCTAGGGCTATGAAATGGAAAATTGAATGTCGTCGGTATTAGCTGCCATCGGCAATAAAAAAGCGGCTCCAGAACGGAGCCGCTTTGTGGTCTTGGCAGTGGGTTATCGCTACGCCAGCGAGAAGAAAATGCCGGCGATCGCCGCGCTCATTAAGTTAGAGCAGCTGGCAGCAATCAAAGTGCGTACACCGTATTTAGCAATAAAGTCGCGGCGAGATGGGCACAGAGTGCCAATGCCGCCAATCAGAATGCCGATAGAGGCGATGTTGGCAAAGCCACACAGGGCGAAGCTAACAATCACTTGGGTTTTCGCTTGCAGCAACTGACCACCAGCCGCTAACACCGCCGCTGGATCTTTCAGATACGGCGACAGATCGGAGTAGGCCACGAATTCGTTAACGATGATCTTCTTGCCGATCAGCGCCCCAGCGATGTCGATATCCGCCAGCGGCACCCCTAATAGGAACGCCAATGGGGCGAAGATCCAACCAAGGATAATCTCCAGCGACAGCTCCCAACCAAACAAGCCACCTAGGCTGCCCAGCAGGACGTTTACCAAAGCCACCAGACCGATCATGGTCACCAGCATGGCACCGATCGCCGCCGCCAATTTCAGGCCGCTCATCGCGCCCTCACCGGCCGCCGCCAGCACGTTCTCTGGGCGTTTGCCATCGAACTGAGTTTCTTTGCTGATGGTGTATTGCGGAGTGGTGGTTTCTGGGATCACCAGCTTGGCAAACAGAATACCGCCGGGTACCGCCATAAAGGACGCCGCTAACAGGTAGTTCATATCAACCCCCATCATCGCGTAACCCGCCAATACCGTGCCGGAAACCGACGCCATACCACCACACATGATGGCGAAGAACTCGGAATCGCTCATCTTCGGCATGTAAGGCTTCACCACCAACGGCGCTTCGCTTTGACCAACAAAGGCGTTGGCCACCGCCGACATCGATTCCGCCTGTGAAGTGCCCAGCGCCTTAGCGACTAAGCCACCGATGGTGCGGATCACCAACTGCATAATGCCCAAATAGTAAAGCACCGCGATAAAGGCGGAGAAGAAGATAACCAGCGGCAACACGTTGAGAGCGAAAACAAAGCCAATGCCTTCAACCGAGAAGTTCACCAAGTTGCCAAACAGGAAGCGAATGCCCGCTTTGCCGCTGTCTAATACCGCATGAACCCCATGAGACAAGCCTTGTAATGCCTGTCGACCCAGCGGCACATACAGCACCAAGGCGCCAATCGCCATTTGCATTAACAGCGCCAAACTGACGGTACGCCAGTTGATAGCGCGACGGTTGGTGGAGATCAAAAAGCCGATCAGCACCAACACCGCGATGCCAACAAAACCAATTGCAAACATGGGAGATCCTTATGCCGCAAAGTGGCTTTGCATAAACTGTTCAATCAGTTTGATGAAGTTGCCTTCGGCAAGCTTGGCGCTGGCCAGGGTTTGCTCGTGAGACAATTCAACGTCACCGAGTCCTTCAGCCATGTTGGTGATGGCACAGATCGCCAGCACCGGCAGGCCGCAATGGGCCGCAGAGATCACTTCTGGAACCACGGACATACCCACCACATCGGCACCGATAATCTGCATCATGCGGATCTCAGCCGGGGTTTCGAAGTTCGGTCCGGTGTAGGAGACAAACACCCCTTGGTTCAGGTGGATGTTGTTGTTTTGGGCAACCTGCAAGGCTTCGGCGCGCAGATCGCGATCGTAGGCGTTGGCAAGACTGAAGAAGCGCGGGCCGTAAGCCTCATCATTCGGGCCACACATTGGCGATTCCGGCATGGTATTGATGTGATCGGTAAACATCACCAATGAGCCCACATCAATTCGCTCTGGACGCAGCGAACCGGCGGCGTTGGTCACCAGTACAAATTCACAGCCTAAGCGCTTGAAGGTGCGGATTGGGGTGGTCATCACCTTCATATCACTGTTTTCGTAGTAGTGACCACGGCCCTTCATGCACACCACATCGACACCGTGCAGTCGCCCCAACACCAATTCGCCAGAGTGGCCGGAAACGGTGCTGACTGGGAAGCCCGCCAGCTGCGCGTAAGGGATCACCACTTTGTCTTCTAACGCATCGGCGATCACCCCTAGGCCAGAGCCTAAGATCAAGGCCGCTTTCGGGTTAAAACCTGGCTTACGGGCGCGGATGGTATCCACCGCCACCAATACTGGATCGTGTTTCATTTTTATTGTTGCTCTTGTAGGTACAGAGGCGAGCAAAATAGCAAAAAACCCATTTGCGAACGTATGCAAATACCCCACTATCGTGCTGATTTTCAGTATAATCCGCCAAAATTTCCCTCTCGAACGACGGCTAATTGCGGTGATAAACGACAAATTGACCCTGCGCGCCCTGCGCTATTTTTCGGTACTGGCTCAGACCCGCCATTTCGGCCAAGCCGCCGAGCGCTTGAATATCACCACCTCGCCGCTGAGCAGCAACATCAAAGAGCTGGAACAACAGCTGGGGGTTAGCTTGTTTGAGCGCAACTCCCGCAATGTCCGGTTAACCGCCGCCGGCCACGCCTTAAAAGCCGAATGTGAGCAGCTATTCAAACAGCTAGATCAGTCGATTATTCGGGTGCAGCAGGTCGCTCAAGGGGAGTTGGCCGATCTGACCATCGGCTTGATCAGTACCGCCTTTTGGTCAGGGCTCGGTGAGCTGCTGACGGCGCAGCGGCAACGGCGACCACAGCAACAACTGGAACTGATTGAGGCCAGCCCGCAACAGCAAAAGAAACTGATATTGGCCAAGCAGCTCGACATTGGCTTAGTGCGTTACGCCGACGCCCAGCAAATTGCGCCATTAACCGCACGGCGCTTAACCCATGAACCGTTCATGGTCGCCCTCAATGCCCAGCATCCGTTGGCTCAACAGCCGCAACTGAGTTTTAGCCAAGTGGCACACCATCAATGGTGCGTATTCAATCGGCAAAATTCCGCGTCGACCGAACTGTTATTGGCCGCCAGCCAGCAGCAAGGGATAACGCCGTTGGCGCTCAAATCATTTATCGAACCCAATACCCTGATGGCCTACGTCGCCCACAGTGACAACGTCGCCATTGTTCCCGCCAGTTTTGCCAACCAGCACTGGCACAATCTCACCTTCATTCCTTTCGATGAGCCACTCGAAGCGGGGCTTTGGGCGATATTCCACCAACCATCTCTGCCCGTTACTGCCACCGAATTCTTAAACCATTTAACTTAATCATCTGGTCAATACAGCTTTCCCGATGAACGCTCTAGCCTCCGGCGATCAAGGGCAATGCGCTGTGAAATCCCCTCGTTCTCACCGCAAAGGGGTAGCCGCGAACATGTTCGCGGGATTATTGAACCGCTGACGGTTGCTCCATCGGGCTTTAGCTCTTACTGCCCACTGCGAGCTAATCACTATCAACTCTCTTCTCTTTGCCTCCGGCGGCCAAGGGCTGCGCCCTTTGGAATCCCCTTAGCCTCCAAGGTTGACGAGAGCCTCTCGTTCCCACCGCACTGCGCGGCAGCATCGGCCCGAGGCGGCATCCCTGCCTTCACGGGCCTCTCGGGCATCCTGCCCTCGGCTTGCCGCTACGTTTGCGGTTTCACTCGGCGTCAACAAGTCGGCTTAGAGCCGTCATAGCAACCGTCATCAGAAGTATCAAGGACAGCAATTCTCTGGCAACGGTTGCGCCAACGGGTTTTGGCCGACTCGCGGCGCTGAGCGGTGTGCTGCGCATTGAGGCCGGAGGGCAGGATGCCCGAAGTGCGCTGCTAAGCCATGGATGGCGCATCAGCGCAGTGCCGAAAGGAGCAGCACAAGGAGCGAAGGGGTGTCGCCGTGTTGGAGGCGCTGGGGTGTGCAGAGGGCGCAGCCCTTGCCCGCCGGAGGCTAATGGCTATGGAATGGGAGATTGAGTGTCGTCGGTATTAGCTGCCATCGGCAATATTGGCCTTGCTACCCACGGCGAACTAATCATTGCTATCGCTCTTATCTTTAACCTCCGGTGGCCAAGGGCTGCGCCCTTTGGAATCCCCTTAGCCTCCAAGGTTGACGAGAGCCCCTCGTTCTCACCGCACTTCGCGGCAGCATCGGCCCGAGGCGGCATCCCTGCCTTCACGGGCCTCTCGGGCATCCTGCCCTCGGCTTGCCGCTACGTTTGCGGTTTCACTCGGCGTCAACAAGTCGGCTTAGAGCCGTCATAGCAACCGTCATCAGAAGTATCAAGGACAGCAATTTTCTGGCAGCGGTTACGCCAACGGGCTTTGGCCGACTCGCGGCGCCGAAGCCTGAGTCCGGCGGCCAGCCCGTCCAAATTTACTGACGGTCGCCAGTGATTGCAGATGGTCAACAATTGCCCACCCAGGTTTACCTTAACGTAAAGGTGAGATACGTTAATCGCATGTAACAACACACGGACGCGGTTACGATGCCAACCAAAGAAACTACGTACTCCATCAGCGAGTTGTCGAAAGAGTTCGACATCACCACCCGCGCGATCCGCTTCTACGAAGACCAAGGGTTACTGAAGCCTAAGCGCCGCGGCCAAACTCGGATCTACAACCTGCAAGACCGAGTGCGCCTGAAACTGATCCTGCGCGGCAAACGTTTGGGCTTTTCGTTAGCGGAAACCGGCCGCCTATTTGACCTCTATGACGCCGATCGCAGCAGCCGCACCCAGCTGCACACCATGCTGGAGCTTGTGTCGGAGAAAAAGGCCGACTTGCAGCAGCAGATGGACGACATCCGGGTGATCATGATGGAGCTGAACTCCGCCGAAACTCAGTGCCTCGACGCACTGGCGCAATTACCCGAGCAAAGCCTCGCCGACAACTAATGCGGCGGGGTAGCCCACCCCGCCTAAAAACAACCACAGCAGATTAGAGATCGCGCCACAGCCGCCAGCAAGAGCGGCGCGCCAACCAACTACGAGGCCAAGCCTCACCGGGAGAAGTGACATGGAACTGTACCTCAACACCTTTAACTTTGGCCTTGGCGACACTGCCGAGATGCTGCGCGATGCCGTGCGCGATTTTGCCCAAGCGGAAATTGCGCCGATGGCGGAAAGCATCGACCGCGACAACGCCTTCCCCAACGAACTGTGGCGCAAATTTGGCGACATGGGTTTGCTTGGGATCACCGTCGATGAGCAGTATGGCGGTGCCGGCATGGGCTACCTTGAGCACGTAATCGCGATGGAGGAGATCTCCCGCGCCTCAGCCTCGGTAGGGCTCTCCTACGGCGCTCACTCCAACCTCTGCGTTAACCAAATTCACCGCAACGGCAACGACGCGCAGAAGCAAAAGTACCTGCCGAAATTGGTCAGTGGCGAACACATCGGCGCGCTGGCGATGAGTGAGCCCGGCGCCGGTTCCGACGTGATGTCGATGAAACTGAAAGCGGTCAAAGATGGCGATCACTATGTGCTCAATGGCAACAAGATGTGGATCACCAACGGTCCCGATGCCGACGTCTATGTGATTTACGCCAAAACCGATCCCGAGGGCGGCAGCCGCAGTGTCAGCGCCTTTATTGTCGAGCGCGGCAGCGCTGGCTTTAGCCAAGCGCAGAAGCTCGACAAACTGGGGATGCGCGGCTCCAACACCTGCGAATTGGTGTTTGAGGATGTCCGAGTGCCGGCAGAAAACCTGCTGGGCAACGAAGGCGATGGTGCCAAAATCTTAATGAGTGGCCTTGATTACGAACGAGTGGTGCTCTCCGGCGGCCCGCTCGGGATCATGGCCGCCTGCGTCGATAACGTGATGCCCTACATCGCTCAGCGCCAGCAGTTCGGTAAAGCGATTGGCGAATTCCAATTGGTGCAGGGCAAAGTCGCCGACATGTACACCCGCGCTAACGCCGCTCGCGCCTTTGTTTATGCGGTCGCCGCCAGTTGCGATCGCGGCGAAACCACCCGTAAAGAAGCCGCTGGCGCGATTCTTTACAGCGCCGAGTTGGCAACCCAATTGGCACTGGATGCGATTCAGCTGCTCGGCGGCAACGGCTACATCAATGAATACGCCACCGGCCGCTTGCTGCGCGATGCCAAGCTGTACGAAATCGGCGCCGGCACCAGTGAAATTCGCCGCTTTTTGATTGGCCGCGAGCTGATGAACGAGATGAAGTAAGGGCAAGTCGATGACGGTATTACGCAGCACCATCAATCCCTCATCCCCGGAGTTTGCCGAGCGCCAACAAGGGATGAGCGAGTTAGTCCACGATCTTAAGCAGCAACTGGCGACCATTCTGCCCGGCGGCAACCAAGCGGCACGAGAGCGCCACAGCAGTCGCGGTAAGTTGCTGCCACGCCAGCGCATCGAACAGTTGCTGGATCCCGGCGCCCCGTTTTTAGAGATTGGCCAGTTTGCCGCCTATCAATGCTATGACGACCATATCCCCGCCGCCGGCGCCATCGCAGGGATTGGCAAGGTCAACGGCATCGACTGCATGATTGTCGCCAACGACGCCACAGTCAAAGGCGGCACCTACTACCCGCTGACGGTGAAAAAACACCTGCGGGCGCAAGAGATCGCTCAGCGTTGTCATCTACCCTGCATCTATCTGGTCGACTCCGGCGGTGCCTTTTTGCCACGCCAAGATGAGGTGTTCCCAGATCGCGACCACTTTGGCCGGATCTTCTTTAACCAAGCGCAGATGTCCGCCGCCGGCATTCCGCAAATTGCGGTGGTGATGGGGCTCTGCACCGCCGGTGGCGCCTACGTGCCAGCGATGGCCGATGAATCGATCATCGTTAAGAACCAAGCCACCATCTTCTTGGCCGGGCCGCCATTGGTGAAAGCCGCCACCGGTGAGGAGATCAGCGCCGAAGATCTGGGCGGCGGTGCGGTTCATACCGAAATTTCTGGGGTCGCCGATCACCTCGCCGACAACGACCAACACGCCCTACAGCTGGCCCGCCAAGCGGTGCTGCGGCTGAATCATCAAGGGGCGCAGCCGCTTAAACGGATCACCCCGCAGCCACCGAAGTTCAGCGCCGATGAGCTGTATGGCATCGTCGGCACCAACCTCAAGCAGCCGTTTGAGGTGCGCGAGGTGATTGCTCGCTTGGTCGATAACTCCGATTTCGACGAGTTTAAAGTCCGCTTTGGGGCGACGTTAGTGTGCGGCTTTGCCCACCTCAACGGTTACCCGATTGGCATCGTCGCCAACAACGGCATTTTGTTCAGCGAATCGGCACAAAAAGGCGCCCACTTTATTGAGCTGTGTTGCCAGCGCGGCATTCCGCTGCTGTTTTTGCAAAACATCACCGGCTTTATGGTCGGCCAAAAATATGAACACGAAGGGATCGCCAAGCACGGGGCCAAGCTAGTAACCGCGGTGTCTTGTGCCAAGGTACCGAAATTCACCGTGGTGATCGGCGGCAGTTACGGCGCGGGCAACTACGGCATGTGTGGCCGCGCCTACGACCCCACCATGATGTGGAGCTGGCCAAACGCCCGTATTTCAGTGATGGGCGGCGAGCAAGCGGCAGCAGTATTGGCGCAGGTGAAAACCGATCAGCTGGCCAAACGTGGCCACAGTTGGAGCGACGCCGAACAAGCGCAATTTAAAGCGCCGATCGTCGAACAGTATGAGCGCCAAGGTCATCCCTACTACGCCTCGGCGCGGCTGTGGGACGATGGCATCATCGATCCTGCGCAAACCCGCGAGGTGCTGAGCATCGCCCTTGAAGCGGCGCTGAATGCGCCGATTGAGCCGACCAAGTTCGGCGTATTTCGGATGTAAGGGGGCCAGATGCAGTTCACCACCTTACGGCTAGAAATAAACAACGACATCGCTCGGCTGACGCTGGCCCGCAGCGACAAACACAACGCCTTTGACGATGGCATGATTGCCGAGTTGCTCAGTGCCATGGCGACTATCCGCCAGCAGCCCAACCTTCGTTTGCTGGTGCTGGATGCCGACGGCAAACACTTTTGCGCCGGCGCTGATTTGGCGTGGATGCAGCGCCAAGCGCAGATGGATGAAGCCGCCAACCTCGCCGATGCCGAACAACTGGCCGAGCTATTCCATCAACTCGACACCCTACCGATCCCAGTGCTGATGCTGGTGCAAGGGGCGGCCTTTGGCGGCGCGCTCGGGCTAGTCGCCTGCGCCGATATCGTGCTGGCCGATGCTCGCGCCCGCTTCTGTCTGTCGGAAGTCAAATTGGGGCTTATTCCCGCCACCATCGGCCCTTATGTGGTGCGCGCCATCGGCCTGCGCCAAGCCCGCCGCTTTGCCCTAACCGCCGAGGTGATCGATGCCGAGCAGGCGCTGCGACTGGGACTGGTGCATCAGCTGTGCGATGACCTTGGTGAGGCCAGCAAAGCGATGATCGCCACCCTCAGCAACAATGGCCCACAGGCACTGAAAGCCTGCAAAGCGTTGCTGCAGCAGATTGAGCACGCGCCACTGGATGAAGCGCTGCGCCGTGACACCGCCGAGCGGATCGCCGCCATTCGCGTCAGTGACGAAGGCCAGCACGGCCTGCAATCGTTCTTTGACAAACAACCGCCCCGTTGGCAAGGACGCTAGCCATGAATACACCTAAGCAAAGCCTAACCAAAGTCTTAGTGGCCAATCGCGGCGAGATCGCCTGTCGAGTGATGGCCACTTGCCAAGAGCTGGGGATCGCCACCGTTGCGGTCTACTCCGACGCCGACATTAACGCCCAGCACGTACAGCAAGCCGATGAGGCGTTGTATCTCGGTGCTGCCGAAGCTAAGCACTCCTATCTGGATGTCGATAAGATTTTGGCGGTGGCCAAGCAAGCCGGTTGTGATGCCATCCACCCCGGTTACGGCTTCCTTTCAGAAAACCCCACTCTGGCCCGCGCCTGTGGCGAGCATGGCATCGCCTTTATCGGCCCCAGCGCCGAAGCGATCGAGCAGATGGGCAGCAAATCCGCCGCCAAGCTGATTATGGAAACCGCTCAGGTGCCGATGCTGCCGGGCTATCACGGCAACGCCCAAGATGACGCCACCTTAACCGTGGAAGCGGAAAAGATCGGCTATCCGCTGCTGGTCAAAGCCGCCTTTGGTGGCGGCGGTAAAGGGATGCGCATCGTTGAACGCCATGCCGATCTGCAAGCAGCACTGGACAGCGCCCGCCGCGAAGCGCAATCGGCCTTTGGCAACCCGCAACTGCTGCTGGAACGCTATCTGATCAGCGCTCGCCACGTCGAGGTGCAAGTGTTTGCCGATAACCACGGCAACGCGGTCTATCTGTCGGATCGCGACTGCTCCTTGCAACGCCGTCACCAAAAGGTGGTCGAGGAAGCCCCAGCACCGGGATTATCGGATGAGCTACGCCAGCAGATGGGCGAAGCCTCGGTCCGTGCCGCCAAAGCGATCAACTACAGCGGCGCTGGCACCATCGAATACCTGCTGGACAGCCAAGGCCGATTCTACTTTATGGAGATGAACACCCGCTTGCAGGTCGAACACCCGGTCACCGAACTGGTCACCGGCCAAGACTTAGTGGCATGGCAATTAAGCGTCGCCGCCGGTAATCCGCTGCCGCTGACCCAAAGCGAGCTCAGCGTCCAAGGCCACGCCATGGAAGTGCGTTTGTACGCCGAAGATCCGGCTAACGACTTTATCCCCGCCACCGGCACCATCGCCAAGCTGCGTTGGCCGCAAGGGGCAGGCTTTCGCATCGACAGCGGCATCGCCGAGGGCGACAGCATCACCGCCTATTACGATCCGATGCTGGCCAAACTGATCGCCTACGGCGCCGATCGCCAGCAGGCACTGGCACGACTGCGACAACTGCTGCGTGGCACCGAACTGTTTGGCCTAAGCCACAACCTGCCCTATCTGGCCAAGGTGCTGGCACACCCTGAGTTTGCCGCCGCCAACTTAGACACCGGCTTTTTGCCACGCCATCAGCCTGAACTGTTGGCAGGTAGTCAGCCGCAACTGGCGGCAGCAGTGGCCAGCTTGCTCAGCTGCCAGCAGCCACAGTTAGGCTTTCGCTTAAACGCCCCTGCGCAACTACAGCAACAGTGGCAACTGGGCGAGCAACGGTTAGAGGTGGCTCTAACCGAGCTTAGTGATAGCGTTTGGCAAACCGCAGCGGGGCAGCAACTGCAACTGCTGGCTAATGGCGATAGCCCCAGGCTGATTGTTGATGGTCAGCCGCAACTGCTGCGCACTCACCAACACGGCGACAGCTGGGAGATACAACTGAATCAGCAGCGCTATCTGCTGGCGCCCTATCAGCATCAAGCCGAAGCCGCTGGCGCCTGCGATAAAGCCCTGCAAGCGCCGATGAACGGCACCTTTATCGCCAATCTGGTGAAACTGGGTGAGGCGGTCAGTGCCGGCCAACCGCTGGTGGTGATGGAAGCGATGAAAATGGAATACACCATCAAGGCGCCCAACGATGGCACCGTCGCCGAACTGCCGTTTAACAGCGGCGATCTGGTCAGCGATGGCACCCAGTTGGTCGCCCTAGCCGAAGCGGAGGCCTAAGATGCGTCCTCATCGAGTAAAAATCGTTGAAGTCGGCCCCCGCGACGGCCTGCAAAACGAGCCAGAAGTCAGCTTTGATGACCGCCTATGGCTGGTTAATGCCCTAAGCGACACCGGCCTAAGTCACATCGAAGCGGCCAGTTTTGTCTCGCCCAAATGGGTGCCGCAGATGGCCGACGCCGACAAGCTGATGGGCCAAATTGAACGCCGTGCTGGCACCACCTACGCCGCGTTAACTCCCAACCTAAAAGGCTTTGAAGCGGCGATCGCCGCCGGAGCCGACGAAGTGGCGGTGTTCGCCGCCGCCTCGGAAAGTTTCAGCCACAAGAACATCAACTGCAGCATCATCGAATCGATAGAACGGTTCGAGCCGATCCTCGCCGCTGCCCGCGCCGAAAACATCCGCGTCCGCGGTTACGTTTCTTGCACTTTAGGCTGCCCCTACGAAGGCACCATTGCCCCCGCCAAAGTGGCGGAGGTATCGCAGGTGCTGTTTGAGTCCGGCTGCTATGAGATCAGCCTTGGTGACACCATCGGCACCGGTACCCCCGATAAGGCGGTGGCGATGGTCGAAGCGGTGGCAGCGCGAGTACCGATGGGCTTGCTGGCGCTGCACTTTCACGACACCTACGGCCAAGCGCTGGCGAACGTCGCCGCGTGCTTAGAGCTTGGGGTAAGCACCATCGACAGCTCAGTTGCTGGTCTCGGCGGTTGCCCCTACGCCCGCGGCGCCAGTGGCAACCTCGCCACCGAAGATCTGCTGTATATGCTCAATGGCCTTGGTATCGACCACGGCGTGGATCTGGCCAAGCTGATTCAGGTGGGTAATCAGATCAGCGACCGCCTCGGGCGGATCAATGGCTCCAAAGTGGGGCTGGCGAGCAAGCCCAGTTGTTAGTTTTTAGTGATTAGCTTTTAGTAAGCCGTTGCCGCAGCATCCACACGCCGCGGGTCAGAGCATCAACTTTACCGAACACAAGGAATCATCATGGCAGGATTCGACAAAGTAGTGACCAGCTACGCCGAGGCATTGGCTGGCCTAACCGACAACATGACCGTTATCGCCGGTGGTTTTGGCCTTTGCGGCATTCCCGAGGGCTTAATTGCCGAGATCAAACGGATGGGCACTCGGGGCTTAACCGTGGTTTCCAACAACGCCGGCGTCGATGGCTTTGGCCTTGGGCTGCTGTTGGAAGACCGCCAGATCAACAAGATGATCGCCTCCTACGTTGGCGAAAATGCCCTGTTTGAAAAGCAGCTGTTATCGGGAGAATTGGAAGTGGAGCTAACCCCACAAGGCACCCTCGCCGAGAAGATGCGCGCTGGCGGCGCTGGCATTCCAGCGTTTTTCACTGCCACCGGTTACGGCACCCCGGTCGGTGAAGGCAAAGAGGTGCGCCAGTTCAATGGCCGCAACTACATCTTGGAGGAATCCATTACCGGCGACTTTGCCATCGTCAAAGGCTGGAAAGCGGATCGCTTCGGCAATGTGATCTATCGTCACACCGCCCGCAACTTCAACCCGCTGGCCGCCACTGCCGGCAAAATCACTGTGGTCGAAGTGGAGGAGATCGTCGAGCCCGGCGAACTGGATCCGGCGCAAATTCACACCCCTGGGATCTACGTCAATCGGGTGATCCAAGGCAGTTTTGAAAAACGCATCGAACAGCGCACGGTTCGTGGTTAATTGCAGTCAGAGGAGAACAACATCATGGCACTGAATCGCGAACAACTGGCCAAGCGGGTCGCCCAAGAGCTGCAAGATGGCTACTACGTTAACTTAGGCATTGGCATTCCAACGCTGGTGGCCAACTACGTCCCCGAGGGCATGCAGGTGATGCTGCAATCGGAAAATGGCCTGCTGGGGATGGGGCCGTTCCCCACCGAAGACCAAGTGGATGCCGATATGATCAACGCCGGCAAACAAACGGTCACCGCCATCACCGGCGCCTCGATTTTCGACTCCGCCGAATCCTTTGCGATGATCCGTGGCGGTCACGTAGATCTTACCGTCCTCGGCGCTTTTGAAGTCGACGTGCAGGGCAACATCGCCTCATGGATGATCCCCGGCAAACTGGTCAAAGGGATGGGCGGGGCGATGGACTTAGTCGCTGGTGCCGACAACATCATCGTCACCATGACCCACGCCGATAAGCACGGTAACTCAAAACTGCTGAGCCAATGCAATCTGCCGCTAACCGGCGCCGGCTGCATCAACAAGGTGGTTACCGATCTGGCTTACATCGAAATCAAAGACGGCAAGTTCCACCTGATCGAACGCGCCCCTGGGGTATCGGTCGAGGAGATCATCAGCAAAACCGCTGGCGAACTGGTGGTGCCAGAAAACGTGCCAGAGATGCAGGTTTAGTTCCGTTGAAATCACTGATAGCGGCTAGCCTCTATTAGGGCATGTTGATCTTTCGTAATGGATTTTTGAGCAGCATGGTAAAGGGTTACAATTTGCTTCGCCAGAAGTAAAAAAGAACCCAATACCATGCCTAAAATAATGCTAACGATAGTCAACTTATTTTTAACCGCAGTCAAAAGTAGAGGTTAGGTCGCCATTATTCATTTCAGTTCGTCTGGAATTACCACTTCAGCGCCACTCTCTTGAATCGTGTTCGCGCCTGATTTTGACTTCTGCCCTGCGCAATCAATCATAATTTCACCGTTAACGCGGATCTGCTGACAGCCTTCTGGAATTACTTGTTTCTCTTTCTCAACAATTTTTTCTTTCTCAACGATTTTTTCTTCAACAACCGTTTCTACCTTGGTTACTTCTTTAATCAGCGGTTCTTCCGTCGCCCAACGCCATAATCGAAATGCTATAGCGGCAATTAAAACTGATAACAGAAGTGCCAGCAACAATGTCACCAAACCACGAACGAAGCGTTTAAAACGATTGTTGCGATGCTGTTCCTTTACAGCCCACTCTTGCTGTTTAATTGCAGACAACCGTTCATCATGAGCAATCTTTTGTTCAGCTTGGTCGAGCGCCTGTTGCTGCAACGCCATCTCGCCTTTCTTTATTGCAGATTGCGCTTGGCTATTTGCTTCTTGTTGCGCCAAAGCTTGTTGTTGCACTTCATTTCGTAGCGCTTGCATTTGGGCTTCGTGTTTGAACTTCAGTTGTTCTTGCTCAAGCTCAAGTGCCCGTTGCTTTTCAATCACCTCGGACTGAATTTTTTCACGCTCAAGTTGCTCAGCAGCTTGCTGTTTAATTTCCTCTACCGCTATGGGCTTTTCTGATGCGGGTTGAGAAGGCTGCACTTCGTGAGCCTTCTGAATTGCTTGGGCTTTCTGAGTAGATTCTTTAACGGGCTCCACCGATTGCTCGGCAGCCTTTTCAGAGTGCTCAATTACAGCATTCAAGCTGTTAGGCTTATTATTGGCCTTGGATTGAGCTTCCTTAGCGTCCTTTGTGTCGAAACGCTTCAAGTGCTTTTCTGTGTTCAACCGGTTGAGAATGCTTAAGTCAATCTTGCTCACGCTTTAGCTTCCTCAGCCTTCAACTCCACCATTTCTACTGGTGCTGGTTTCGCATTTGCTTCTGTCTTACCTCTGGCTTCGTATTCATCGATTACTAATTGCATTTCAGCGGCGGTCAGGTTCTCTGGCACTGGGATGAAGACATTCTGCAGCACTGGTTCAACTTTAACGATTTCAACAGCAACTTCGTGGCGAACTGGGATGATGCGATCAACCTCAACCAACTTTTCAACGATGGTTTGAATCTCAACTTCTTTTACGATATCAACTTCAACTTCCTTGATGATTTCAACCTCAACCTCTTTCTCGACTTCACGAATCTTGGTGCGGCGAGCAGCCCATACGCGTAGGTATTTCAAAAGCTTGCCTTTGTTAGTGACGTTGCGCTGAAGATCAGCCATTTTCTTGTCGTGATTGGCAATGCACTTTTGTCGTTTGATAATGTTATTAAGTTTGCGCTTCTCGCTAACCAATGCTTCCTTTTCAGCTTTTAGTGCTTCACGTTTTTTACGTTTTTCAATGCGAACCGCACGATTAGGGGCAGAGCCCAACGAAAACGCAAGGTTAAGCAAGAAATACAATGGATAGATAATCAAGGAAACAAAGCCGATGAACAAACTAAATGGGTCATTGGAACGTTCCAGTCCAAGTGTGTCTGTAATGCTATTTATCAGATTCACATAGGTTTGTTGCTTTGTTGCGAACTTGTTTTCAGTAGAAGCATGGGCGTTTAGATCAATGCGGTCTTTGCGAGTAAGTTCCCGTACCTCAGTCTTAAGGTTTGTAGCTGCCGCCATGGCGTTGCCAATCTGAATTTGCGCTTGTTCCATAGATAATTGCAGCATTTTGATAGATTGGTCGTTCTGCTCTTTTTGTTGGCCGTAATCTCTCACTGAAGCAGCACAATCGATTGAATCTTCGCAGTTACGCCACTTTTCGCCCGCCCGACGCTCACTCATCTGAGTGCTGATCTGAGCATTTTTAGCAGTGAGTTCTTGGATTGTAGCGGCAGATTTCTCAAACAGTTTCTGCGCGTTTGCGGCCTTGGCTTCTTCCGATGCGATTTGCAGCTTTAAGTCGTCAATCACAACCTTGTTATTACCTGCTTTGGTTTTAACCGTTTTTGCTTGCTCTAAATCACGAAACGAACTGTCTTTTAGATAGGAGTTGATACCTGCAAATGACAGCGCAGCAAAACTGATTACAACAAACGGCAACGCGATGAAACGCATGAATCGGCTTTGTGTTGGCAGGTTGGAAATGATAAAGCTGACCCAGACCAGAACAGCGATTTCTGCAATCCCGATCAGCAAGCCAAAAGGGGTAAGGCTTAAAAACAAAGGCTCTTCGTCGAACAATTGACGATAGCCCATAATGTTAAACAAAATGATACCCGACCCCATCAGAAAGGTCATTACAAGTAGCACTATGCTGCGCTTATCACCATTAAGATCGCCGGTTTCAGCCTTTGGCTCATTGGCTAACTTTGTCTTTGGGTTATTTTCGCCAGTTGGTTTTATTACTTGTTCAGATGCTTTTTCAACTTCTAACTTGCTATCTTCGACCGCGGAGTTTAGCTCAACTCGGTCGTTAAAACTTATATCAGCCTGATTCGTTAGTGTCTTATTCATTAGGTTTTACTTAGGCATTCAATTAGTATACTTGTACATTCAAGTTGTATCGGTTTATGTTATAAATGTTCAGAACAAGCATATCATCCCGACCATAGCTACCCATAAACTCATTATATAAATCCCAATCACCATGAATGTAACCCCAATAAGGTTTATAATCATTTTTTATTTTATCGACAAATTCAGGCGTGTCACTTTCATTAGGCAAGTAAGGTCGATGAAAACCAACTTCCGCGCCCTCTTCCATATTCTTAGTGGTCGCCCCTGCGAAAGCCATCGCGCATGCTGAATAGCATTTACTGTGCTTATCCAGAGTAAAATTCCAGTTATTTTCACGGAAGTAGGTGCCCATCTTGATGCCATCAACAAGTACGCCGCCAGGGCTATGCATCATAATTCTTTTAAGCGTAATACCTTGTTTTTCATAATGCTCTACATACTTGAGAAAGATGTCATAAACACCTTGTGTAAATGCCCCTTCTGCCCACAAATAGTTCCCATGTTTATCTTGGCCAAGTAAAAACTGCATTGATTTAGCATCTTGCAACGGGTGCTGGAACTTCGCCGGCGCCTTAATTACAGGTTCTGGGTGAACCAAAGGCTGTTTCGGTGGTTCTGGCGCTTTCTCTGGCGAAGGTATAGGTTTACGTTCGGAAATAGGTTTACGTTCGGAATTTAGCTGATCTTTCTTTTCAGGCTCAATTTCTCGAGGCGTCGGTTCGGGTTCAAGTTCAGGCCTAGGATCTATGGAAGAGCCTTTAGCAGGTGCCCCCTCTTGGGGTGCCTCATCTAGTTCCGGTTGCCGTGGTTCTTCTGGCGGCTTAGCTTTTTGAGTTTGCGGACACACGCAGTTACACTTTTCTTTAACCGAAGCCTCTTCAGCCAGTTCTTTCACTCTTTCTTGCTCAACACGACGTTCAATTTCCTCACCAATAATTGGTTTCGGCGCTTCGCTGGTGCTCCGTAGTGAATGGTACTCGGCCAGCGAACTGCACCCGCTAAGGATTGTCATCATCACTAGTGCAACAGCGGACTTGGTTAGGCTCATGGTTTTGTGCTCTCGTGCTATTTCTATCGTGAGTTTACAGTTGAATTTAAATTTAGTGAAAATATTTCTGTTCACTCACTTCCCTGCAATGAACAAGAACCAATAATGAATAAGGTTCACAAACCTACTAACTTAACGTCACCCAACATATAAATCCAAAATTTCATTAACCAATAGTGAGATTAAATATCTTATCACCCTGATTGCTTATTGCATCAAAGCAAAGAAAAGGTTAATGATGTAACTATTTTCCATTAATGAAACAACCCTTAATAACGCTGAGACCACCTTGCTTACGAGTCAGGTAACTCAACTTTAAAAATATTGTATTTATACATTAAATTGTAAATTTATGCTTTACCACCTCTGTATGCAAGTCATATCATTCGGCAACACCCTAAAAGAGCAATAACTCGTGAAACGACCATTTGTAATGCACCGTCCAGAGCAGGGCTTTGTGTACATTTTAACCAACCAAGCAATGCCAAATCTCGTAAAAATTGGCATGACAGGTCGCAGCGCTGAGATGCGCTGCCAAGAATTAAACAAGCAAAGTGCTGCAGCATTGCCACATCCACACAGAGTTGTGCATTCAATAAGATGCTTTGACCCCTACGCAGTAGAGCAGCGCGTTCACCACCTCCTGAAGCGGAAACGTCCTAACCCACGTCGAGAGTTCTTTTCTGTGACACCGATAGAGGCTAAAGCTGCGATCGAAAAAGTGTTATCTGAACCAATTCCTGAGCCATTACTTCGCCATTTAGACAAACAATATTCTAAATCCCAAAAAGACAAAAATGCTTGGGACAAATATCAAGCCAATCAAGTATATAACAAAGACGAACAACCATATACCCAGCCGTTAGGGCAGAGCAATCAAAGCAGCCAGCCAGATCACAAAAAAACATCAACGGAAACGCAATCCCAAGCATCAGAACCCAAAGATTTTCTTGACTCAAATAAGTTCTGGGCTGCTATGTTCATTGCCTTTGTAATTTTATTTACTGCCTGTTATTTTGTAATGGAAACCTTTTAGTAAAATTCATAACAACGCCCATAATAAAAATATTATTTTGACAATACTAATTTCACCACAAATAAGGCATGTAAAACATATTTACTTCAATGTTTACCCACTCCTAATAAAAACGTGCAACCGAAGCGATGATACATAAATATAGAGTTTTGTTTGTAAACAAACTGTGTAATGAGGTAGCCCCAATTATCTACAAAGATCCCGACCGACTTAGTACCACTACTGCCAATATGACCACGTTCAAGGCAACAAGGGGAAGCAGAAAAATCCGAATCAGCGTAAACCTTCGTAATTTTCACTAATGCGTAAAAAGGCGCCCCTGAGCGCCTCTTTGTTATGTCCCGGATCTTACACTTCCAACTGTTGCAGCAGTTCTGGCATCAGCTTTTGCAGTTCGGCAATGCCGGCTTTGGCATTAACGTTGATCTCCACCCAGCCGTCAGTGCCAAGTTTGGCTGCAGAAGTGAAGTCAATTTGCAAAGCGCGGGTCGATAGATCGTAATTGCCGGCCACGCGGTAGGTGCCAAAACGGCTTTCCAGCCGTGCAATTTCAAATGGCGTCATGGTTTCCTCAAGAGCTTCACCAATAATTGCCGCAAACCTTAAGGGATCCCCCACCATCTAGCCACCAAAATTGTGCCTCACAGCCGCGGTTGACGCCGCTGTTGCAAATTGTGCCGATGCAAAGAGTCGGTCTCATCACTCTCACTTAGCCGGCAAAACTGCAACCGCCCCAAACAAAATTGAACCCGATTAATACTCAACAATTGCTCGCCCCGTTGCGGGGCAAACCACGCGGGGTATTGCTGCAGCTGGATAACATTGCTTGGCATCGGGGTTTTAAATTCCGCAGTGCCAGAGAAGATAACCAGCGACTTAAACGCCTCGCTTGGCAAAAAATCAAACAGTTGCTCCAGTGCTTTTTGATGACGATAGTTTTGCCGCAGTGGATTTTGGAATTGATGTTTTTGTCGATACACCACTTGAGTCCAGCGGGCGGCGGTCGGTTGGCCAAAAATCCAGCCACGATAGTGCTTCGACTCAATCACATAAATGCCGCTGGTTGCCAACAAGATATGATCGATTTGGGTGGTGCTGCCGTCGGCCAACTTTAATGTGATGTTATTAACCAAAACCTCTTGCTGAGGGTTAAGTTGACGCCCCAACACCTCAGCAACTTGGCGTTCTTGCCACGAACGTTGATAACGACGTTGCCAACGACCAGCAATAAAACCTAACACAAGTCCAATAACCAGCGTCACCATCGTTCCTCTCCTTGGCTATCTAAGCCCGGCGTAAAAACAACAAAAGCTGCCCAAGGGCAGCTTTATCATCAGATTAATCGTTAAGCGGCGACCGATTTCCCCGCCGGCACTGGGGTACGGATCAGATAATCAAAGGCACCGAGGCTGGCTTTGGCGCCCTCGCCCATGGCGATGATGATCTGCTTGTAGGGCACAGTGGTGACATCGCCAGCGGCAAACACCCCAGCCACAGAGGTTGCGCCGTGGGCATCCACTTCAATTTCACCACGGGGCGATAACGCCACTTTGGAATCGTTCAGCCATTCGCTGTTCGGCACTAAGCCGATCTGAACAAAGATCCCCGCCAGCTCAACATGTTTAGTCTCGCCAGTGGTGCGATCTTGGTAATTGAGGCCAGTTACCCGAGTACCATCCCCCAACACCTCGGTGGTTTGTGCCATGGTGATGATCTCGATATTGGCGGTGGCATTGGCTTTGTCGATCAGCACTTGGTCGGCACGCAGGCTATCGGCAAATTCCAACACGGTAACGTGTTCAACGATACCGGCCAGATCAATCGCCGCTTCAATGCCGGAGTTACCGCCACCAATTACCGCGGTGCGCTTGCCTTTAAACAGCGGGCCGTCGCAGTGCGGGCAGTAGGCTACGCCCTTGTTGCGATACTCCTGCTCACCGGGAACGTTCATCTCGCGCCAGCGAGCACCGGTGCTGGTAATGACGCTGCGGGCTTTGAGAACCGCGCCACTGGCCAGCTCGACATGGATATAACCGTCGGCGGTTTCCTCTGCGCCAACCAGTTGCACCGCCCGTTGTTCGCTGATGATCTCCACCCCGTACTGTTTGACGTGCTCTTCTAAGCTGGCCACCAGTTTCGGTCCAGTGGTGGCAGTCACCGAGATAAAGTTTTCAATCGCCATGGTGTCTTGCACCTGACCGCCGAAACGCTCTGCCACCACGCCGGTACGAATGCCTTTACGAGCTGCGTAAATTGCCGCCGAAGCCCCCGCCGGGCCACCGCCGACCACCAGCACATCAAACGGCTGCTGTTCATTGAGTTTGGCCGCTTGCTTTTGCGCCGCACCGCTGTCGACTTTGTTGAGGATCTCCGCCAGCGTCATTCGACCTTGGCCGAACAGTTCGCCGTTGATGAACACACTGGGCACCGCCATGATGTCGCGATCTTTCACCTCTTGCTGGAACGCCGCACCGTCAATCATCACCGGTCGGATCAGCGGGTTAATCGCCGCCATCATATTGAACGCCTGCACTACCTCGGGGCAGTTTTGGCATGACAGTGAGATAAAGATCTCGACATCCAGCGGCTTATCCAGCACGGCGATCTGAGCAATGGTCTCCGTTTCGAGCTTCATGGGGTGTCCACCACTGTGCAGCAGCGCCAGTACCAGCGAAGTAAATTCATGCCCCATCGGTAACCCAGCAAAACCAATGACGGTGCCTTTAGCAAGGTTTTCCACCCGCAGTTGCGGCTGGCGGCTGTGATCGGTGATCACCGCGACGGTCAACAACTCGCTCAGCTCGGCCAGCTCTTGTGCCAAGGTTTGCAGCTGCTGCGACATCTCGCTGTCGTTCAGGCTAAGGCTAAGCTGTACTGGGTTTTTCAGGTTGCTAAGGTAACTGGCAAGTTGCTGCTTCATTCCGTGGTCAAGCATGATCGGCACCTAATAAATTTTTCGAAATCAGAGACAAAAATGCACGGAGGTTGGTATTGCCCCACCTGCCGTGCATCACTCTTGGCTATCGGTATGCGGTTACGACGGTTAGATTTTGCCAACCAGATCCAAAGACGGTGCCAGAGTCGCTTCGCCCTCTTTCCACTTGGCTGGGCATACTTCACCTGGGTTATTGGCCACATACTGCGCCGCTTTAACCTTACGCAGCAGATCTTCGGCGTCACGGCCAATACCCTCGGCGGTGATCTCCATCGCTTGAATAACCCCATCTGGATCAACCAAGAAGGTAGCGCGATCCGCCAAACCTTGACCTTCACGCATCACCCCAAAGTTGTTGGTGATATTGCCGGTTTGGTCGCCAACCATGAAGTAGTCGATCTTGCCGATGGTGTCAGAGCTGTCATGCCAGGCTTTGTGGGTAAAGTGGGTATCGGTAGAGACCGAGTAAACTTCGACGCCACGGCTTTGCAGCTCGGCGTAGTGATCCGCCAAATCCCCCAGCTCAGTTGGGCAAACAAAGGTGAAATCCGCTGGATAGAAGAAGAAAATGGCCCATTTGCCCAGCACGTCCTGCTCGCTGATCTCAACAAACTCACCCTGTTTGTAAGCGGTGGCGTTAAATGGCTTGATCTTGGTATTAATCATGGTCGATTCCTTATTAACTCAGTGATTCTGACGCACTATTCGGCGTTGATGGGGCAATCATGGCAACCCAAACCAATCAGGTAAAACAGTTAAACTGCATCATCTTAATCTAATAATGCGTTTCAAATAGCAATGGCTATTCGCTATATCCTGTTGATGAATCCAGATCCATCGCTCGACCTATTTCACGCCAAGCGCCCAAGCCCTGCATTGATCCAGCGCAGGATTGACGGTCGTGATATCGACATCACGCCGTTTACCTTGGGTGCCGCGTCCCCGCTGCTACTGTCGCCTAACCCCGTAGCGGCGGGGAACTGCATCGAACAGCCCTGCCCTTGCTTTCATCTCGCCTATCGATCAATAACCAATCTGTGCTTGCTTCTTGTACGGCGCTCGCTACGATAGACGTCTAAACGTTTAAAAGGCCAAGTTGATTTGGTATGCCAATCGCGATGATGGTATTGCGGTGGTGTTAAAGGGAGTGGTGCCATGGCAGTTGGGCAAAAAGTCAGTGATTCATTCAAGCAGCTTACCGAGTTGCTTACGCAGCGAATTGTGATCCTTGATGGCGCCATGGGCACCATGATCCAGCGCCATAAGTTGGATGAAGCTGATTTTCGTGGCGACCGCTTTCGCGATTGGCCCTGCTTACTGAAGGGCAACAACGATCTATTGTCGCTGACCCAACCGCAGATCATCGCTGAGATCCACCGCCAGTACCTGCTTGCTGGCGCCGATATCATCGAAACCAACACCTTTAACAGCACCAGCATCGCCATGGCCGATTACCAGATGGAGTCGTTGGCCAGCGAAATTAACTTTGAATCGGCCAAATTGGCACGACAAGTGGCCGATGAGGTAACAGCGGCAACCGGCATTGCGCGCTTTGTTGCCGGCACCTTAGGCCCAACCAACCGCACCTGCTCGATCAGCCCTGATGTGAATGATCCCGGCTTTCGTAATATCGATTTCGATACTTTAGTCGACGCCTACTGCGATGCCACCAACGCCCTGCTTGATGGTGGCGCTGACATCATCATGGTGGAAACGGTATTTGATACTTTGAACGCCAAAGCGGCGCTGTACGCCATCGATGCGGTATTTGAGCAGCGCGATTGCCGCTATCCGGTGATGATCTCCGGCACCATCACCGACAGTTCTGGCCGCACCCTGACCGGCCAAACCACCGAGGCGTTTTACAACTCACTGCGGCACATCAACCCCATCAGCTTTGGCCTTAACTGCGCCTTGGGTCCGAAAGAGTTGGTGCCCTACATGGCCGAGCTGAATCGGATCAGCGAAGCGCCAGTATCGGCGCACCCCAACGCCGGCTTGCCGAATGAATTTGGCGAATACGATGAAACCCCGGCGCAGATGGCGCAGATCATCGGCCAGTGGGCCAAAGATGGCTGGCTTAATATCGTTGGCGGCTGCTGTGGCACCACCCCAGAACACATCGCCGCCATTGCGGCAGCGGTCAATGGCATCGCCCCACGACAAGCACCACAGCTTAGCGTCAGTACGCGGTTGTCGGGGCTGGAACCTTGTAACATCGACGCCGATTCGCTGTTTGTTAATGTCGGCGAGCGCACCAACGTCACCGGCTCAGCGCGGTTTTTAAAGCTGATTAAAAGCGGCGATTATGAAACCGCGCTGGAGGTCGCCAAGCAGCAGGTGGAAAGCGGCGCCCAGATCATCGACATCAATATGGATGAGGGGATGCTCGACGCCACCGAGGCGATGCCACGGTTTTTGAAACTGATCGCCGCCGAGCCGGATATCGCTAAGGTGCCGATCATGCTCGACTCATCCAAGTGGGAGGTACTCGAAGCCGGGCTTAAGTGCATCCAAGGCAAAGGGGTGGTTAACTCGATCTCCCTTAAAGAGGGCGAAGAGGCGTTTATCCGCCAAGGCAAGTTACTGCGTCGCTACGGCGCCGCGGCAATTGTGATGGCCTTTGATGAACAAGGCCAAGCGGACACCTACCAACGCAAAGTGGAGATCTGCACCCGCGCTTACAAGGTGCTAACCGAACATGCCGGAGTGCCCCCAGAAGACATCATCTTCGATCCCAATATCTTCGCCATCGCTACCGGCATCGATGAGCACAACAACTACGCCGTCGACTTTATCGAGGCCTGCCGCACCATCCGCGCCACCTTGCCGCACGCGCGGATCTCCGGCGGCGTCTCCAACGTGTCGTTCTCGTTCCGCGGCAATAATCCGGTGCGTGAAGCGATTCACGCGGTGTTCCTCTACCACGCCATCAAAGCCGGGCTAACCATGGGGATCGTCAACGCGGGGCAATTGTCGATCTACGATGACATTCCAGCACAGCTGCTAGAACGGGTTGAAGATGTGGTGCTGAATCGCCGCGACGATGGCACCGAACGGCTATTAGAAATTGCCGAAACCTTTCGCGACGATCAGCACGGCGACGGCAGTAACCGGGCACAGCAAGATCTCGAATGGCGCAGCTGGCCGGTGGCGAAACGGTTAGAGCACGCCTTAGTGAAGGGCATTACCGACTACATCGAGGAAGACACCGAAGCCGCACGGCTTGAGGCCAACCAGCCGCTGGAGGTGATCGAAGGGCCGCTGATGGATGGCATGAACGTGGTCGGCGATCTGTTTGGTGATGGCCGGATGTTCCTGCCCCAGGTGGTGAAATCAGCGCGGGTAATGAAACGGGCGGTAGCCTACTTAAACCCCTACATCGAAGCCGCTAAGGTTAAAGGCCAAAGCAACGGCAAGGTACTGATGGCCACGGTGAAAGGCGATGTCCATGACATCGGCAAAAACATCGTCGCGGTGGTGCTGCAATGCAACGGTTATGAGGTGATCGATCTTGGGGTGATGGTGCCGGTGGAGAAGATCATCGAAGTGGCCATAGCGGAACAGGTCGATGTAATTGGCATGTCGGGGTTAATCACTCCCTCACTGGATGAGATGATCCACAACGTCAAAACCTATCAGAAGCATGGCCTTACCATCCCCTGCATCATCGGTGGCGCAACCACCTCGAAGATCCACACCGCGGTGAAAATTCACCAACACTACCCCCATGGCGCCATCTATGTCCCCGATGCGTCACGAACGGTACCGGTGATCGCCAAACTCTGTAGCGCTGAACGTGAGCAGTTTATTGCTGAACGTTACCGCGAATACCAGCAGCTGAAACAACAGCGAGAACAGCAAGGACGCCGCAAAACCTTAATTCCATTGAGCGTGGCGCGGGACAACCGCTGCCAAATCGACTGGGCAAACTACCAACCAGCAGTACCTAACCAACTGGGGGTGTTCACCCTAGCGGACTACCCGCTGCAAGACTTAATCGAGCGCATCGACTGGACGCCGTTTTTCCGCAGTTGGGGACTGCACGGTAAGTTTCCAAAGATCTTTGATAACCCCACCGTCGGTGCTGAAGCCCGCGAGCTGTACGACAACGCCCAGACCATGCTGGCAACGGTGGTACAACAAAAGTGGCTGCAAGCAGCGGCAGTCTATGGCTTGTTTGCCGCCAACACCTTAGATAACCACGATGACATTCAGCTGTACCGCGATGACAGTCGCACTGAACCGCTGCTGAAACTGCAGATGCTGCGCCAGCAGGTCGAGCGCCTCGATAATCACAACTACGCACTATCGGATTTTGTCGCCCCACAAAGCAGCGGCTGCCGCGATTACATGGGCGCCTTTGCAGTGACGGCGGGGATTGGTATCGATGAGCACGTTAAGCGCTTTGAAGATGCCGGCGACGACTACAACGCCATTATGATTAAAGCGTTGGCGGATCGCTTGGCCGAAGCCTTTGCCGAACGGCTGCATGAACGGATACGCAAGGAGTTCTGGGGTTACGCCAGCGATGAACGCTTGGATAACGACCAGCTGATCCGCGAACAATACAAAGGCATTCGTCCCGCTCCCGGCTACGCCGCCTGCCCGGATCACACCGAAAAAGGCCTGCTGTGGCAGTTGCTAGAGCCAGAAAAACGGATTGGTCTAAATATCACCGAGAACTTCGCCATGTACCCAACCGCGGCGGTCTCCGGCTGGTACTTTGCCCACCCGGAATCACGCTACTTTGGCGTTACCGACATCGACCAAGACCAGCTCGAAGACTATGCCGAGCGCAAAGGGATGACGGTTGCCGAAACCGCCAAGTGGCTGGCGCCGTTGCTGCATCAGTAGCACCGTGTTTAATGGCTATTTCGGCTCATCTATCGCTTCAATCCGTTCGAGTTCCTCTTGATGCTGGAACAGCACCGCATCGCACTCACGGCAGCGATATTTGTGCCAATTTGCGCGGGTTATATGACGCTCTAGAAATCCTCGTCGTAGGCGCCTTAGTTGGCTGCGCTCACCACAGACTGGGCATTCGTTGTAACTCATTCGATCAGCTCCATTGATGCTTAGAGTTAGTTCACAAACTGAGGGGAATATAATCAAATGTGATCACGATCACAAATAAACGTAAAAACCTCAATAACAACGCTTTAGTGGCGATAAAAAAAGACGGCCTGTCGGCCGTCTTTCGCTAATGATGAAATCGCAATTACTCTTCGCCGTACAGTTGGCTTTGGCAGTAAGCGTAAGCCACGTCAAACGCTTGCTTTTGGAACTTCTTCAAGCCCAGCTCATCGAAGCCAGCCTGTACCGGGTTACGCTTGATCCACTCTTTAATTTCGGTCGGGTGCATTACGGTTGCGCCCGCTTGTACCAGCTGCATCGCCGCTTCCATCTTGAAGGTATCGCCGCTGCCAGCGAACTTACCTTTGGTTGGACGCTCAATGATGGCGATATGATCAACGTGGTAATCTTCGGTCAATTTGCCGAAAGCAAAGTGAAACTTACGCAGTGCTTCGGTGCTCTCGCCCTTTGGCATCGGCATCGACAGTTGGCGCAATGACAGCACTTCAAACAGACCATCTTCCATCGCTAGCAAGCAAAATACCGCTTCGCCGCCTTTAATCTCTGCCCCTAAAACTCGCATGGTTTACTCTCACTAAAAACATTCTGCGGTTATTGTAACTCAGACCACGGCTTTGGCTGTAAAACAAAAGCGGCCGAGTTTCCTCAGCCGCTTAATGGTTATCGCGTAAGTGAGCGGTTAATCGCTGCCGAACAGATCGCGGGTATAGACCTTATCGGCAACATCACGGATGTCGTCGGTTAGGCGGTTGGCGACAATCACATCCGACACCGCCTTGAACTGCTCGAGGTCGTTAATTACTCGCGAGTTGAAAAACTCGGGCTCAGTCAGCACCGGCTCATACACCACCACTTCGATGCCCTTGGCTTTGATCCGCTTCATCACCCCTTGAATCGATGAAGCGCGGAAGTTGTCGGAACCGGCTTTCATGATCAACCGGTGTACACCAACCACCTTGGGTTGCTTCGCCAAGATGGCATCGGCGACAAAATCTTTACGAGTCCGGTTGGCATCGACAATCGCCGAGATAATGTTGTTCGGCACGCTCTCATAGTTAGCCCGCAACTGCTTGGTGTCTTTCGGCAGACAATAGCCACCATAACCAAAGCTCGGATTGTTGTAGTGGCTGCCGATGCGCGGATCAAGGCCAACCCCTTCAATAATCTGCCGTGCGTTCAGACCATGGGTTTCAGCGTAGCTGTCGAGTTCATTAAAGTACGCTACTCGCAGCGCCAGATAGGTATTTGAGAACAGCTTGACCGCTTCCGCTTCAGTAGAGTCGGTAAACAGTACTGGGATATCTTGCTTAATCGCCCCCTGCTGTAGCAGCCCGGCGAATACTTCAGCCCGTTCGCTTTGTTCGCCAACGATGATCCGCGATGGGTACAGGTTGTCGTACAGCGCTTTGCCTTCGCGCAAAAACTCCGGCGAAAAGATGATGTTATCAGTGCCGAAACGCGCTTTTAGCTGTTTGGTATAACCCACCGGTACGGTGGATTTGATCACCATCACCGCATCCGAATTGATCGCCAGCACATCGCTAACCACCGCTTCCACCGATTTGGTGTTGAAGTAGTTGCTGCTCGGATCGTAATCGGTTGGGGTGGCGATAACCACAAACTCAGCACCCTGATAAGCCTGTTGCTTGTCTAAGGTCGCGGTGAAGTTCAGCGGCTTATTGGCCAAAAAATCTTCGATTTCGGCATCGGCGATCGGCGCTTGTTTGTTATTAAGCATCGCCACCTTTTCCGGCACGATGTCCAGCGCCACCACTTGATGATGTTGCGCCAGCAACATCGCATTCGATAAACCAACGTAACCGGTTCCGGCAATGGCGATTTTCATAAACAAGATCCCACTATTTTTAACTGCCGCCAATAATGCCACAGTCAGTCGCTAATGTATTGAAAGCCGCCGTAAATCAACGACGATGCAACGTCACCAATAGCTGTGCTTCGGCTCTTGGTAGCTCGCACTCTTTGATGATCTCATCGACGTCGGCGCCCAGTTCCACCATCTTCATCGCGCGGTTGTAAAGCTTGGCATCGGGATCGGTTTGCAACACTTCATCTTGACGAGCCCGCAGTTGCTGCTGATGTTGCTCCAACTGTTGGACCCGACGGCCAACCCCGTGGGCGCCGCTGCGCAGTTCAGTGAGCTCCCGCTGCTGCGACTCCAGTTGCGTTTGAGTCGCCTTCAGCAGCAGTTTTAACGCCTCTATTTTGCGTTCATATTGACCTAACTTAACCGCCAGCCAGCGCCGCAAAGCCAGCGCCAACAGCCCCATCAATAACATGCAAACACACAGGGGCAATAACCAACTCATCACAGGGTTGCGATCTCCGTCCATTCATCGTTGCTTAGCAGCTTTTCCAAATCCACCAGGATCAGCAGTTGCTCATCGCGGTGACAGACCCCGTGGATAAAGCGGGCATTATCATCATTGCTAACCCGAGGTGCAGCGTCGATTTCAGCGCTGTTGAGGTAAACCACCTCAGCCACGGCGTCGACCAACATGCCGACCACTTGTTCGTCTGCTTCGATAATCACGATGCGACTGCTGTCGGTGATCTCCCCCGGAGCCAGCCCAAATCGCGCTCGAGTATCGATAACGGTGACCACATTGCCACGCAGATTAATGATCCCCAGCACGTAACGGGGCGCCCCTGGTACCGGTGCAATGTCGGAGTAGCGCAGCACTTCACGCACCTGCATCACGTTGATGCCGTAGATCTCTTGTTCCAGCTTAAAGGTGACCCACTGCAGCACTTCACCTTGCTTGTCGGTATTACTCACCACGGTTGAGGCATTCATCGTATTGACTCCTGTAAGGTAAGCGGCATCTTCGCCTGTAACTGGGCAATCAGCGTCGGTACATCAAGCACCACGCATTGCGTTGATTTAAGGATGGCGCCGATTCCTCGGCGCCGTTGTTGTGGCGCCCGCCACTGAACACTGGCAGCGTCCAGTGGCGCACCTTCGATAATCTGCTGACACACCAATCCAAACTGACCATCTGCCAATTTCAACAGATAGCCACGACGGGGGCGCTCGTCTTGATAGCGGCTTGGCAACAACCAACGACCGCTGTCGATTGCCCAGGTTGCACCCTGTCGACCCAATAGCCAATCCGGCTTAGCTGGCGGGACGTCAAGCGCCGCACTCCACGGTTCAACCCCAGACAACTGCGCCAACGGTAACGCCACCGTCACCCCAGCCAGTTGAAAATAGAGGCAGGGTAATGACTCTGGTCCTGGTTCTGGTTCTGGTTCTGGTTCTGGTTCTGGTTCTGGTTCTGGTTCTGGTTCTGGTTCTGGTTCTGGTTCTGGTTCTGGTTCTGCAGGCAGGGCAGCCATGGCAGCCGGTTGCGGCAAACTGCCGCTGTCTCGCGGCTCCGCATCTGCATCCGTGGGCGTCAATAGCACATTGAAATATTCTGCCAGTGCTTGTTGGGCTATGGTGGTCATCTAGGCTTGCTCCAACAGTTCGTCCAGCAGTTCTCGATAGGCTGCAACCCCACGGCAGTCAGCGGCAAACTGTGGCGGCGGCAGTTGCGCCTGACTGGCGTCACGAAACCGAGTGTCGACTGGGATCACCGAATGCCACAATTGCTGCGGATAGCTGCGTGCCAGCGCCGATAGCGCTTGCATCGACGCTTTGGTGCGCCGATCAAACATGGTCGGGACGATAGTAAAATTGACCGTGCGGCGACCACCGTGCGCCATCTGCTCGAAGGTAGCGACCATCCGTGCCAGCCCTTTCAGGGCCAGATATTCGGTTTGTACCGGCACAATCACCCGATCGGCACAAGCTAAGGCGTTGACCATCAATACCCCCAGTACCGGCGGGCAATCGATGATCACCACATCATAGCGCCCGGCCAATTGCGCCAAGGCATTGCCAAGCACAAACCCCATTCCCAGCTGAGCACCAAGGGTGCGATCTAAGGTCGCTAACGCGGTGGAGGCTGGCAACAGGTGCAAGCGCTCAATCGCAGTCGGTAGGATCACCGCTTGGCAGCTGGCGGTAGTCAATTGATCTGGGTGGCAAAACAGATCAAACAGCGACCGTTCGAGGGTTTCCGTTTCCACCCCGAGGTAGTAACACAACGACCCATGCGGATCGGTATCCACCACCAATACCCGCTTGCCCTGCTGCGCCAATAGCCCCGCCAGCGAGATCACCGTGGTGGTCTTGCCGACGCCGCCCTTTTGATTAACCACTGTCCAGATCTGCACCGGCTTATTCCGCCATCGACGTCGGTTGCGGTGGCGCTGACTTGGTTAACCTACGCAGCAGTTCCTGTTTTTGCTGCTGCAACAACAACACTTGCTGTTGCAAGCCTTGATTGGCGGCCGCCTGCTCGCTGATGCGCAGTTGCAGTTGCCGCTGCTCGGCAAGCAGTTGCTGGTTATACAACTGCTTATCAACCGCCCAAAACAGCGACACCAACAACATCAACAGCAGCAGCGCTAACGCCAGCGGCCATGGCCGCAACACCAAACGATCAGCCATAGGTTTCACCTAAAATCGCCGCCGCCATCTTATCCAGCGGCAAACAGCGCTGGGCCAGGCCTGCCTTGGCTACCGCGCGCGGCATGCCATACACCACCGAGCTCTGCTCATCCTGCGCCCACACGGTCGCACCTAAACGGCTTAATAGCCGGCAACCTTCACGACCATCGGCACCCATGCCGGTTAATACCAGCGCCAGTACATCAGCGCCAAGCAATCTGGCGGCGCTACCAAAGGTGATATCCACTGATGGCTTGTAGTTGATCCGCGCCTCACCACCGACCACCTGCAAACGGGGGCTGGCGGCACTGCCTTGCAACAGCAGTTGCTGACCTCCAGGAGCCAAATAGGCGCAGCCACGACGCAATAACTCACCAGATTGCGCTTGCTTAACCTCAATCTGACACAGATTGTTCAAGCGCTCGGCAAAGGCTGGGGTAAAGGCCGCAGGCATGTGCTGCACCAGCACAATCGGCAATGGATAGTCCCAGGGTAACTGGGTCAGGATATTCTGCAGCGCCACCGGCCCGCCGGTAGAGGCGCCAATCAACAGCGCCTTATAACCGGCACGACGAGGCGGCTTAGCGCTGATCACCGGCGCAATCGCCGCAGGCTGAGACAGCCCAACCCGGCAACGACCACGGCCAAGTTGTTTGACCCGCTGCTGCAGCACCAACGCCGCTTGAGCGCTGTCGCTGGCAATATCTTCAAACCGTTTGGGCAGATAATCGGTGGCACCGGCGTCTAACGCATCCAAGGTGGAGCGAGCGCCATGCTGAGTAAGTGACGAGAACATCAACACCGGTACTGGTCGCTCGGCGATGATCCGCTTCATGGCGGTGATGCCGTCCATCAACGGCATCTCGATATCCATGGTGATCACATCTGGGCGCAGTTGCCGAGCCAACTCAATCGCTTCAAGGCCATTGCTGGCCGCCGCGATCACCTGAATGGCGGGATCGCGATTTAAGATCTCTTGCAGACGCCGACGAAAGAAACTGGAATCGTCGACCACTAAAACCGTTACTGGCATCTGTGTATTGTTACCTAACGACGCCCAGCGTAATGGTTAATCAATCCCGGCAGATCCAAAATCAAGGCGATGCCACCGTTCGAGGTAATGGTCGATCCGGCCATTCCCGGCACCCCTTGCAGCAGTGCCCCAAGAGGCTTAATCACCACCTCTTCTTGGCCAATCAAGCCATCAACCACCAGCCCAACCAAGGTTAAGCCAACCTGCACCATCACCACATGGCCAAAACCTTGCCGCTGGGCCCGCGCCTGCTGCGGTCGCAGCCACTGATCTAGATAGAACAGCGGAATCGCTTTTTCACGCACGGTGATCGACAACTGACCATCGACTAAGTTGGTTTTGCGAAGATCCATATGGAAGATTTCAGCAACCAGCGACAGCGGCAACGCAAACACTTGCCCTGCGACATTGACCATCAACGTCGGCATGATCGCCAACGTCAGCGGTACTTTAATGTCGATGGTGGTGCCGCGGCCGGGGTAAGAATCGATATCCACCGAGCCATTAAGCTGGGTGATGCGGGTTTTCACCACATCCATACCTACACCACGACCAGAGATATCGGAGATCTCGGTCTTGGTCGAGAACCCCGGAGCGAAGATCAGCGCATAAGCCTCTTTATCGGACATCCGGTTGGCGGCGTCGACATCGAGCACACCGCGGTCGATGGCGATCTGTTTCAGCTTGGCCGCATCCATACCGGCGCCATCATCAACAATCCGCAGGCGGATATGATCGCCCTCTTGGCTGGCGGACAAGATAATGGTGCCTTGGCGGTCTTTACCCGCTTGCTGACGGATGGCTGGCAGTTCAATGCCGTGATCAACCGCGTTGCGCACCAAGTGCACCAACGGATCCGCCAGCGCCTCAACCAGATTCTTATCCAGATCGGTATCTTCGCCCTCCATCAGCAGTTGTACCTGCTTATCAAGATTACGCGCCAGATCGCGCACCACCCGAGGAAAACGACCAAACACCTTTTTGATCGGCTGCATTCGGGTTTTCATCACCCCCGATTGCAGATCGGCAGTGACCACATCAAGGTTGGCCAGTGCCTTGCTCATCTCCTCATCCTCGCGCTCGATACCGAGGGTTAATAGGCGATTACGCACCAGCACCAGTTCACCGACCATATTCATGATCTCATCCAGTCGCGCGGTATCGACCCGCACAGTGCTGTCCCCTTGGACTGAACCGGCTACCCGTTTGCTGGTGGCAGGCGCAGCGCTGTTATCCGACACCGCCACTGGCGTGCTGTCGGCATAGGCGTTAGCGCTGGCGGCGGCGATCTGCTCGGCCACCACCACGGCCGCCTGCAACGCCCCTACCGGATCCGCAACGACCTCTTGCTCTAGCGCCACTTCCGCTGCGGCCGCGGCGGCAGATAACACCGCCGAGGTGGAAACGGTCGAAGCTGCCAGCGCCGCATCAACCGCGGGCGTCGCCACGGCCACCGCGCCACGAGCAAGCGCTGGCTGTGACGGCGGCAGCGGCTGTGGGAAACCGCTGTGAGACGGGCCTTTACCAACCCCATGCAGCTGATCCAGCAGCGCTTCAAATTCATTTTCGCTGATCTGTTGCTGGTCATCGTTGACGCTGAACTGCCCTTTGCCGTGCAGTTCATCCAGCAACGCTTCAAACTCATCGTCGCCAATCTCATCGTCCGTCAGTGCCGACGATTGGGTTGGCGCCGCCGCAACCAGCGGCGGCGTCGCCACCGTCACCTCTCCGAACTTGCCTTTGCCGTGCAGTTGGTCAAGCAGTGACTCGAACTCATCTTCACTGATGTGATCGTTGTTGCTTTGTGCCTCGACAATGCAGTCGAGCATCTGTTGATAAGCTTGATTATCCAGCTGATCGATGGCGAAGCCAGCGCTCGACTGACTAGAGGAGGCAACCACCGTCGATTGCGGCTCGCTAGGCGTTGCCGTCAGCGCCGCTAAGGTGAGATCGGCACTATCGGTGAACGGCAGTACTGGCACCGCTTCGGCCATAACCACCGTGGGCGCCGCCACTTGGCACGGTTCAAGCTGCAGCGGCTTTGGGGCCGCAGCAGTGGCAATCGCCGCGGCGTTAACATTACCAGCGCAGGCTTGGGCCAACAGCTGCAACAACTCATCGTTGCTGCCACTGGGCTCTTGCTGCTGCTGTAACAAACTAAACATGCCGTTGACTTCATCCAGCGCCGTAAGCACCAGATCCATCAGCTCTGCGGTTACCTGCAGTTGTTGATTGCGCAGCAGATCAAACAGGTTCTCGGCGCCATGACAGGTATCCACCATTGGCGTTAGCCCTAAAAAGCCAGCGCCACCTTTAACGGTGTGAAAACCACGGAAGATGGCATTCAGCAGCTCCTGGTCATCGGGATCCTGCTCAAGCTCAACCAGTTGCCCCTGCAGCTGTTCGAGGATCTCGCCGGCCTCGACCATAAAGTCGTGGAGGATGTCGTCTTCAAAATCCAGTGCCATGGCCTGTTCTCCTTGATTGCCGCGCTAAAAGCCAAGGCTCGACAACAGATCGTCGACCTCATCTTGGCCACTAACCACATCCATCTTGTTGCTGGACGCCACCACCGGCCCTTCCGCCATCAGCAGATCTTGTTGCCGCTGCTGGCGTTCATTACCTCCAAACAACGTCAGCAGCTCCACCAGGCTTAATTCAACTTCGCGCACCAGTTCAATCACCCGCCGGATCACCTGCCCGGTCAGATCTTGAAAGTCCTGCGCCAGCAAAATCTGGTTGAGCAGCTCTCGCAGCCGTTCGACATCGCAACTGGACTCGTTCAGCAGCCCATGCAGGTCGTGACACAAGGTTTTAAACTGCTCGAGCTCCAGCTCTCGCCGCAACAACTGTTCAAAGCGCGGTTTCACTTGCAGCAGCTTGGACTGCATCGCCTCGGCCAACGGCAAGCTCTCCTCGACCGCATCCATGGTGCGGTTGGCCGCTTGCTCGGTCATGCCGATCACATAATTCAGGCGCTCTTTGGCGTCGGGGATCTCATGGTTGGTCAGCTCGGCCAGACGCTCATCCAGCTGAAATTCCGCCATCGCATTGTGCAGTTGCCGAGTTAACTTGCCGACCTCATCAAACAGCGGTTGATTCAGGGGCTGACACAGGCAGCGAAACAGTTCATCGGCGCCAGCCTGATCACCCTGCTCCAGCAGCAATACCAGCGACCGCGCCTGCGCTAACGACACCAATGATTGGGATTCACTCATTGACTAACGATCCTTGTGTTCAAGCCCTGACGTTACGCCAAACGCTCAAAAATCTTGTCCAATTTCTCTTTTAAAGTACCGGCAGTAAACGGCTTAACGATGTAGCCATTAACCCCCGCTTGCGCCGCCATAATGATCTGCTCGCGTTTCGCTTCGGCGGTCACCATCAACACTGGCAGGTGCTTCAAACTTTCGTCACTGCGGATCGCCTTAAGCAGATCGATGCCCTGCATTCCGGGCATATTCCAATCGGTTACGACAAAGTCGAAATCGCCGTTTTGCAACATCGGCAAAGCGCTGGAACCATCATCGGCTTCTTGGGTGTTATTAAACCCGAGATCTCGTAGTAAGTTTTTGATGATCCTCCGCATTGTTGAAAAATCATCAACAATCAAGATCTTCATATTCTTGTCCAACGTGCCCTCCACGTTATCTACTGCGTTGTTATTATTAAGTTGGCGCTATGCCGCCTCGGTCCAGCTGCGCAGTTTGCTGCGCAACCGAACCATCGCTTGACTGTGGATCTGGCTGACTCGAGATTCACTGACCCCCAGCACCGCGCCGATCTCTTTTAAGTTCAACTCTTCGTCGTAATACAGCGACAACACCAACGCTTCACGCTCTGGCATCTGTTTGATCGCCGCAATCAAAGCTTGTCGAAAACGTTCATCGGCAATATGGCTAAATTGATTAGCACTTTCGTCACTGCCTGCGACCGTTTCCAGTGGCTGCGCCATATCATCGAAGCCGATGATCCGGCCGCTGCTAACGTCAGAGAGGATGTGGTGATAGTCATCCAACGACATCTGCAGGTAAGCGGCCACTTCGCTGTCGCTGGGATCGCGACCAAGACTGGCCTCTAGGGTGGCGATTGCCTCATTGACCATCCGGCCGTTGCGATGCACCGACCGTGGCGTCCAATCGCCACGGCGGATCTCATCCAGCATCGCCCCGCGAATTCGAATGCCAGCAAAGGTTTCAAAACTGGCCCCTTTGCTGGCGTCAAAATTACCAGCCGCTTCCAGTAGCCCAAGCATCCCCGCTTGCAGCAGATCGTCCAGTTGCACACTGGCGGGCAGCCGCGTCAGCAGATGATGACCAATGCGTTTCACCAACGGCGCGTACTGAGCCACAATCAGGGCACGATTGTCCTGCTGGCCGTACGCCGCCAACTTATTCACCGGCGGCTTTCCCATAAGCATTGCGTTTCACCAATTGCTCTACAAAAAATTCCAGATGGCCACTAGGCTGCTGTGGTAACGGCCACGACATCACCTTGTTGGCCAAGCCTTGATAAGCGATCGCAGCGGGGCTGCGCGGGTACGCCTCCAGCAGCACTTTTTGTTGGCGCACCGCTTTACGAACGTTTTCATCGAACGGGATGGTGGCCACCAGTTCCAGCGCCACATCCAAGAAGCGATCGGTCACCTTCGACAGTTTGGCGAACAGCTCCATCCCCTCACGCAGGCTGCGCACCATATTGGCGACGATACGAAAGCGGAATACCCCATGTTCGCGGCTAAGCAGTTTGATCAGCGCGTAGGCATCGGTGATCGAGGTCGGCTCGTCACAGACCACCACCAGCACCTCTTGCGAGGCGCGGGCAAAGCTCATCACCATGTCCGAGATCCCCGCTGCGGTATCGACAATCAGGCAATCAAACTGACGATCCAATTCGGAAAACGCTTGGATCAGTGCCGCGTGTTGCGCTGCGGTTAGCGCTACCATCTCTTGGGTACCGGATGCCGCTGGGATCACATACAGGTTTTCCGCTGCTTCGATGATCACCTGCTCCAGGGTGCATTCGCCGGCCAGTACGTGCGATAGATTGCGCCGCGCTCGGACGCCAAGCAGGACATCGACGTTGGCCAGCCCCAGATCGGCATCGAGCAACAATACCCGCTGCCCCTGTGCAGCCATGGCCGCGGCGGTGTTGATCGAGACGTTGGTTTTACCGACCCCGCCCTTACCGCCGGTAACCGCCACAACCCGAGTGGTGCGCGGTTGATTGGCTGCCATCTGTCGCAGACCGCTTGCTTGATCTTGTAAGTTCCAGTTAGTCATAGTGCCCCACCGCTCGACGTTGCTCTGCGTTAGCGCTGTTGGTTGAAAGACGGCCCGCCCCAGCGGTATTGAGTTGCTCTTCAGTTAGCGCTCGCTGCGCTAAATAGTGCGGATCGGCAGTGCGCAGATCCTCAGGCACCCGTTGGCCATCGGTCAGATAGCAGACGGGCAAATTGTTTTGCAGTAACACGCTTAACACTTCGCCAATGCTGTGGGCTTCATCCAATTTGGTGATGATGCAGCCCGCGATATCAATTCGTTGGAAACGCTCTAAGGTTTCCCGTAGCACTCGGTACTGTGCCGTTGCAGGCAAGACCAAATAGGGCTTGATCGCCACTCGAGTGGCGCTGGCCAACCGCTCGAGCTGCTCCATCAAGCGCATATCACGCTGGCCCATGCCAGCGGTGTCGATCAGGACGATGCGACGGCTGCGCAGCGAATACAGCACCTGCTCCAGCTCTTCCACGCTGGCAGCGCTGCGTACCGGACAGCCCATGATTTTGCCAAAGGTTAACAGCTGCTCTTTGGCGCCGATCCGATAATTATCGGTGGTCACCAACGCCACTTGGTCGATGCCAAAGCGACTGGCCAGACGCGCCGCCAACTTGGCGATTGAGGTGGTTTTACCAACCCCAGTTGGCCCCACTAAGGCAAACACCCCACCTTGATGCCAGGCGTGTTCACTGCCGCAGCGCAGCTCTTCTGCCACCAAGTTTGGCAACTGCGCCAAGATCTGATGCATCTCACCCTGTTGTGGCAAGCGTTTGGCAAAGTGATCCGCCACCTCACGCACAAAACCGAGATCTTCCAACTGCTCGCGTACCATCGACTGCAGCGGCTGACTGCGGGCGATATCTTGCTCCATCAAGCTCGACACTTGATGCTGCAGCAGCTTGCGGATCGAGGCCATCTCTTCGCGCATGGCGCTGATCTCAACCGCCGCCTGGTTGCGGCCACCGCCATGAGACGAGGCAGCGGTCGCCGAGGCAACGGCTTTAGGCTGCGGCGGATGGGCTGGCTCGCGCTCCGCTTGAGGCGGGGTAAAGGCGGTTTGTGCCCACTGCGGCAACACTTCTCGGCTTGGCAGCGATTGCGCCGCCTGTTGCTCGGCGTGGCGCTGTTGCCGCAGTTGCTGCTGGCGCTCAAGCAGCGCCCGCAGCCCCTCAGGATGGGCCGCGCTGGGCGCTGGCCGCGCCGCGGGTTGCGGTTCAGCGTCATAACCTTGGCGCATACCAACTCGGTTGCTTGATGAACCGCCAAAGGTTGGCTCGCTGCGAGTCGATAAACTGACGCGATCATCGCCTAATGGCCGTGTCGCCAGCGACGGTTCAGCCCGAGTTGGTGCCGCAACCGCAGGCGCGGCAAAGTCGATGGCGGCGACAATCTCGACCCCGCCGGTGACCTTTTTATTGGACATGATCACCGCCTCAGGCCCCAGCACCTCTTTGACCTCAGCCAAGGCACTGCGCATATCTTTGGCGAAAAATCGCTTAATCTTCACTGCGTGTTACTCCGCTCGGTGAGCGCCGACGTCCGTTAACCAGACCATTCACTGCCCCACCGATTGCACAATCTTTATCTGCTTGTCATCGGGCACCTCTTGGTAAGAGAGCACCCGCAGCGCCGGAATCGTGTGTTTCACAAAGCGCGACAAGGTGGTTCGCAACAGACCGGAAGTCAGCAATACCGCTGGCTCGCCTAACATCTCTTGCTTTTGGCTGGCTTCGCGCAGGCTGCGTTGCAGTCGCTCTGCCAAACCGGGCTCCAGTCCACCGTTGTCGCCATTGCTGGCTTGCAGGGACTGGTGCAGGATCTGTTCCAACTCTGGCGCCAAAGTGATGACGGGGATCTCGGCCTCGGGGCCATTGATCTCCTGCACGATAAGCCGCTTCATCGCAATTCGCGCCGCCGCAGTTAACACGTCAGGATCTTGGCTTTTGGGGCCGTACTCGACCAAGGTCTGCACCAAAGTACGAATGTCGCGGATCGGCACCCCTTCATTAAGCAGGTTCTGCATCACCTTAACGATGACGCCCAAAGTTAAAATGTCCGGCACCAAACCTTCGACCAACTTCGGCGTCGATTTGGCCAGAATATCCAGCAATTGCTGCGCCTCTTCGTAGCCCAGCAGTTGCGCCGCGTTGTTACTAAGTAGCTGCGACAGATGGGTGGCCACCACCGTGGCAGCATCGACCACGGTGTAGCCGAGGGTCTGGGCGTAGTCGCGCTGGCTAGGGTTGATCCACACCGCCTCGAGGCCAAAAGCGGGATCCACCGTCGGTTGACCATCCAGCTTGCCAAACACTTGCCCCGGGTTGATCGCCAGTTCGCCGTCATGGCGAATATCCGCCTCGCCGACCACCACCCCCATCAAACTGATGCGATAGGCGCTCGGGCCAATATCTAGGTTGTCGCGGATATGCACCGGTGGGATCAAAAAGCCAAACTCCTGCGACAGCTTTTTACGCACCCCTTTGATCCGCGACAGCAGTTCGCCATCTTGACCCTTATCGACCAACGGGATCAGTCGGTAGCCAACCTCCAGACCGATAATGTCGACTTGGTTGACGTCGTCCCACACCAGCTCTTTCGGCTCTTGGCTTATCACCTCGGTATTGGCCGAGGCCTGCTGCGCCGCGACGGTCGCTTGCTTATCCTGTTGATGGCGCCAGTAACCAAACGCGGCGATGCCGATCCCAAGCGACAAAAACGCCAGATGCGGCATCCCCGGCACCAACCCCATGACGATCATCACCCCAGCGCAGATGGCAATCACCTTCGGATTGGCGAGCATCTGCTGGCTGATCTCATCGCCCATCTGCACCGATTCATTTTGCCGAGTGATGATGATCGCCGCGCCAATCGACAGCAACAGCCCGGGGATCTGCGCCACCAAGCCATCACCAATGGTCAGCAAGGTGTAGATCTCCAGCGCCTCGGCAAAGCCAAGACCGTGTTGCGCCATGCCGATCACAAAGCCGCCGACGATGTTCAGGCCGAGGATCAATAGGCCAGCGATGGCATCGCCTTTAACAAACTTAGAGGCACCGTCCATCGAACCGTAAAAGTCGGCTTCGCGGGCAACGTCAGCGCGCCGCTCGCGGGCCTGCTCTTGATTGATAAGGCCAGCGTTTAAGTCGGCGTCAATCGCCATCTGCTTACCCGGCATCGCATCCAAGGTAAAGCGGGCGCTAACTTCGGAGATCCGCCCAGCGCCCTTGGTGACCACCACAAAGTTGATGATCACCAGAATCAAGAACACCACCAAACCGACGGCGTAGTTACCGCCAATCACCACCGAGCCGAACGCCTCAATCACCTTACCGGCAGCATCAGGGCCTTCGTGACCGTGCAGCAGCACCAAGCGGGTTGAGGCCACGTTCAACGCCAACCGCAGCAGCGTTGCCACCAGCAGCACCGTTGGGAACGCGGCAAAATCCAGCGGCCGCAGGGTGTATACCGCCACCAGCAACACCACCAGCGACAGCGCAATGTTGAAGGTAAACAACAGATCCAGCAGCAGCGCTGGCATCGGCAAGGTCACCATCGCCAACGCCGCCAGCACCACCAATGGCGTGCCGAGGCCTTTTATGATCTGGCTGCGATTCTGATACAGGGCAGCAAACTGGGCTTTGGGGTTCACGGATGGAAGATCGCTAACTGATTGACGTAATTGGCAAGATAAGCGGTTTCCACTGCAAAAAACGCGCCATCTACCGCAAAGGCCCCAGCAGTGGCGATCAAAAACGATCCGCTGCCACTCTATATCAGCCCCATAGAGGAATTTTTGTGATCCAAACTGGCGTTTGCCGCTGGCGCAGGCGTCACCGATCGACAGTCATTACGCCGGTTACGGCAAGCCGTTGCCGTCGCTGTCGACCCACAACTCAGTCGGGATCGCCAACTCCGCTGGCAATGGATTTGGCCGACGACCGCGACCACGCTGATGCTGCTTAAGTTGGAACACGTAAGCGAGGATCTGTGCCACCGCCGTAAACAGCCCTTCGGGGATCGGCTTATCCAACTCGGTTGAGTAAAACAGCGCTCGCGCCAGCGCTGGTGAAGCGATCACTGGCACCTGATATTCTCGGGCAATCTCGCGGATCTTCAGGGCAATCTCATCGTTGCCTTTGGCCACCAACAGCGGCGCGGCATTTCGGGCTTTGTCGTACTTCAGTGCCACCGAATAGTGGGTCGGGTTGACCACCACCACATCGGCGCTGGGCACCGCCGCCATCATCCGCCGCTGCGCCATCTCCCGTTGCAATTGGCGGATCCGCCCTTTGACCTCTGGCTTGCCCTCGGTCTGCTTGTATTCGTCTTTGACCTCTTGCTTGCTCATCCGCAGTTGCTTGCTGTGATTCCACACTTGATAGGGCACGTCGATCGCCACGATCAACAGCAGCGAACAACACAGCAACACAAACAGCGATAACAGCAGCACCAGCGCATTGCGAATGGCACCGGCGGGATCGCCAAACGACAGCGCCAAAATGGCGTCAAAATTTAGGCTTAACAATACGTAAGCGACTAGGGCAATCACCAAGAACTTGGCAATCGATTTGATCAGTTCAACCAGCGCCTGCAAACCAAACATCCGTTTCAGGCCACTCAGCGGGTTCATTTTACTGAGCTTCGGCGCCGCCGCTTGGCCACTAAAACTGACCCCTCCTAAGGCGACGTTGCCAATAAACGCGGCGATAAACAGGGTCACAATAAACGCCGATAGCGGCAGCGCCAACTCCGCCAGCACCCCCATCGCCATCGCCCCGTAATCACTGCCAGCAAAGGATTCCGCTCGGCTAAGATCAAACTGATTTTGCGCCACCGTCAGCAGCGCCGTCGCCAAGCCCTCGCCAAAAGCGATCATCGCCAGCGCTGCTGCCACCAATACCGCCGCCGTTCCCAACTCTTTGGAACGCGGCACCTGCCCTTTTTCACGCGCCTGTTGGCGCCGCCTGGGGGTGGCCTCTTCGGTTTTTTCCTGATCGTCGCCTGCTTGTGCCATTTGGATCTACGGTGAGACAATAGTTGTTAGTTGTTAGTTGTTAGTTGTTAGTTGTTAGTTGTTAGTTGTTAGTTGTTAGTTGTTAGTTGTTAGTTGTTAGCTGTTAGTTGGTAGTTGGTAGTGGCAGGTAGCCGAGAACCCGTTCTCGGCGGCAGCAAACTATTACGGCACGGTGCAACTCATCTGCAATAGATCGCACATCACTAATTGCCCCTGCTGCCAAACGGTATCGAAGTGCGGCAGGATGCCATCAAGGGTCAACCACAGAATGATCAGTCCCGCCAGCATGGTAATTGGAAAACCGATGGCGAAGATATTCAGCTGCGGCGCGGCGCGGGTCATCACCCCGAAAGCAAAATTGATCAGCAGCAGCGCGGTAGCCGCCGCCAGCGATAGGGTTAATGCGCTGGCAAAGATGTAGCCGACAAAGTCCGACAACCCTTTCAGGCTTGGCAGTAGCAACGATTCACCGATGGGCAGTGAATGGAAGCTTTCAATAATCATCCGAAACATCGTTAGATGGCCGTCAAAGCTAAAAAACAGCAGGGTCGCCAGCAGCAGATAAAACTGCCCCACCAATGGCACCTGTTGGCCGTTACTGGGATCAACCATCGAGGCAAAGCCCAATGAGGTTTGCATGCCGATAATCTGCCCTGCCAACACAAAGGTTTGGATCACCAGCAAACTGACAAAGCCCATGGCGGTGCCGATCAGCACCTGCTGGGCGGTAACCAAGGCACCAGTTAACGACAACATCTCCAGCGGTGGCGGCTGCGGCAACATCGGCACCGCCGCCAGCGTGAACAGCAGCGCCAACCCCATGCGGATCGGCGCGGGTACCGTGGCCGCGCCGATGGTGGTCATCACCATCAACATCGAACTGATCCGCACCAATGGCCACAGCAACAGCCGCAACCAATCAAACACCAACTCAAACGGCAGTTGCAGTAACGCCGGTTGCGCCGCCATCAACCGATCACCTGCGGGATCAAGTCCACCAAGTTATAAACAAAGTCCATCAGCACCTGCACCAACCAGTGACCCAGTGCCATCAAGGTCAACAGGGTCACCAGCAACCGCGGCAGAAACGACAGCGTTTGCTCGTTGATTGAGGTCGCCGCCTGAAACACCGCCACCACCAAACCGACCAACAAACCGGGGACGATGATCGCCGCCACCAACAGCACCACCACTTGCAGCGCTTGGCGAAAGATGTCGACAAAGATCTCTGGGGTCATGTGCCAAGCCCAAAGCTGACTGCCAAGGTGCCCATCACCAAGTTCCAGCCATCCACCAACACGAACAGCATGATCTTAAAGGGTAACGACACAATCATCGGTGACAGCATCATCATCCCCATCGCCATCAGCACCGACGCCACCACCAGATCGATCACCAAAAATGGGATAAACAGCATAAAGCCGATCTGGAAAGCCGTTTTTAGTTCAGAGGTGACAAACGCCGGAATGATCACCGTCATCGGCAACTGTTCTGGGGTGGTGGCGCTGGTATTGCCGCTGATCTCGGTAAAGGTGTTGAGATCGGTCATGCGCGTTTGCGCCAGCATAAAAGTGCGGATTGGCAACTTCGCCTGTTGCAGCGCCTCGAGCGCGCCGATCTCTTCATTGATGTAGGGGGTGACGGCGTTGGCGTGCACCTCATCCAGCACCGGCTGCATGATAAACAGGGTCATAAACAGGCTGATCCCCAGCAGCACCTGATTGGATGGGGTCTGCTGCAGTCCCAGCGCTTGTCGCAAAATCGCCAGCACCACAATGATGCGGGTGAAACTGGTCATTAGGATCACCATCGCCGGCAGGAACGACAGTGCCGTCATCAGCGCCACAATCTGCAGGCTGACGCTGTATTGTTGCTCGCCATCGGCGCCGGTAGTCAGTGCCAACGCCGGAATCCCAGCTTGCGCCAACACCGGCCATGGCAGCGCCGCTAACAGCAGCAACAAGGGAGTTATCAACCGAATCATTGCGATTGCTTCTTGTAGTTATCCAGCAGGCTGGCAAACGACCCCGCCAACGGCTGGCTGGTGCGAGGTGGCAGCGGCTCGGTCAGTTCTGTCAGCAACCGGGTTCCACCACTGCCGGTCGCCAGCAGTAACTGTTGCTGGCCAACTTCGACCACCAGTAATCGCTCTTTCGGCCCCAACGGCATGCTGGCAATCACTTGCAACGGCCCTTGGTTAGCCAACGGCAGTTGCAACCGCTTGGCCAGCCACGCCAACACCAATATCAGCGCCAGCACCAGTGCCAACCCCAGTAAGGTGGTTAGGTAGGATTCACTGGCAGAAAAGGCACTGCGACCAACCTCAGCGGTGGCGACCGTAGCGCTACTGCTGATCAACCACAGGCTACTCATTTCAGTTTTTTGATCCGCTCGGTTTGGCTGATCACGTCGGTTAAGCGAATACCAAACTTATCGTTAACGACCACCACTTCGCCGTGGGCGATCAAGGTGCCGTTGACCATCACATCCAATGGTTCACCGGCAACCCGATCCAATTCCACCACCGAACCTTGGTTCAATTGCAGCAGATTACGGATCGAGATTTTGCTGCGGCCGACCTCCATCGAGATGGTCACCGGAATATCCAAAATCGCATCTAACTTGCTCTGTTCGTCGAGATCCAAGCCGTTGCCACGATCAAACGATTCTAAGGTCATCGGCTCGGCTTGCTGTTCCAGTGCGGCGGCCCAATCGTTGGCTAAATCGTCATCCATGGTTTCGCTGTTATGCATGTCATCAATCATGAGGCACCTTTAGGTTGCTATTCATGGCCATCGGTGCTGCGACGCGGCACCAATGTCAGTTCATTTTTGTAAGATTTCGGACGCGGGATCCGTTCGTTAATGCGGATCGCCACTTGGTCATTGCTGCGGCCAACTTTGCCGCGGAAGGTCGGCAACTCCTCGACCTTCAACAGCACATGCTCTGGCATATCGATGGGGATGATGTCACCGGCTTTCAGTTCCATGATCTGCCGCAGGGTCAGTTGCTGTTCAAGCATGGTGGCCTCGACGTTTACCTCGACGTCCATCACCTCTTCTTGCAGCGCTTTCGCCCAGCGCATATCGGTATCTTGCTTATCGCTCTGGACCCCGGCATCAAGCAGTTCGCGGATCGGTTCAATCATCGAATAGGGCATAGTCAGGTGGAAATCACCACCGCCGCCGTCCAGTTCAATGTGAAAGCTGGAGACCACCACCACTTCGGTCGGGCTAACGATGTTGGCCATCGCCGGATTGACCTCGGAATCAAGGTACTCAAACTCAACATCCAGCACCGGTGACCAGGCTTCTTGGTAATCTTCAAAGACGATCTTCAGCAGCAGTTGGATGATCCGCCGCTCGGTTGGGGTGAACTCTCGCCCCTCGATCTTGGCTTGAAAGCGACCATCACCACCGAAGAAGTTATCCACCAAAATAAACACCAAGCGCGCTTCCATGGTGATCAAGGCGGTGCCTTTTAATGGCCGGAAGCGCACCATGTTAAGACTGGTTGGAACGAACAGTGAATGGACGTATTCACCGAACTTGAGCATCTGCACGCCGTTAAGGGAGATCTCCGGGCTGCGGCGCATCATATTAAACAGGCTGATCCGCAGATGGCGGGCAAAGCGTTCATTAACCAACTCTAGGGTCGGCATCCGGCCACGAACGATGCGATCCTGCGAGGCAAAATCGTAATGGCTGGCGTCTACCTCCGGCTCGTTGATCGCCTCATCGACATCGTCGACCCCGTGCAGCAGCGCATCAATTTCGTCTTGGCTTAGTAAATCGGTCATCAAGATCTCACTGCATAATGAAGCCGGTAAACAACACCCGCTCGATCTGTGGATGGCCACTGACGGTTTGCATCGCCGCTTGCACATCTAACAGCGAGCGCGCTCGCAGCTCATCCTTACCCTCGGCGGTGCGCAGCGCTTCCGGATCGGCAGAAGAGAAGGTCTTTAACAGCGCATCGCGCAGCAGCGGCGAGTGTTTACGCGCTTGCTCGTGAGCAACGGCGCCACGCACCTGCAACTGCACCTTGATCTGCACCAAGTAGCTGCGACTGCTGTTTTGCAGATTGAACAGAAACGGTTGTGGCAAGCTGACGTACATCGACTCGCTCGGTTGCACCGGCTGGCTGCCGGCACTCGGGGCGGTTAACGGCGGTTCACTGCTATCAGCAAACCACAGCCAGCCGCCCACCGCGGCGCTAAGCAGCACTACCAGTGCCACCACCGCAATGATGATCCGCTTCTTGTTGTTGCGGTTGCCAACGTCATTAACGTCGACTTGTAATGATTGTTGCGCCATAAAATCCGTTTTGAATCAAAGCAGTTATTGGTAATTGGTTATTAGTTGGTAGTTGTTAGCTGTTAGTTGGCAGTTTTTAGTTAGTAGTTAACAGCGATGGTTAGGCGTAATAGTCGATGCCACCGTCGCGGTGGCGACCAGCCATGCTGTGCCACTGGCCGGTGCTCACATCGCCATCACCGCCATCGGCGATCAAGCTGGCACCAGCGGGGTGGCCCTGCTGTTGATCCGCATGCGACCGCGACTCACCGCCAGATTGCTGCGACACTTGGGTTTGTCCCAAGCTTAAGCCTTGCTGCTGCAGCATTTCACGCAGACGCGGCAGCGCCTGATCAATCAACTCCCGCGCTTGCGCCTGCTGGGTAATGATCTGCAGGTTGGCTTGATCGCCATTCATCTGCACCCGAATTTGCAGCGCCCCCAACTCAGGCGGATCCAAGCGGATCTCGGCGGTTAAGTTGTTGCTGTTGACCATCATCTGCAGCCGATCCCGCAGCTCTGGTGCCAACTGCTGGGCATTTAGGGGCTGGCGCAGCGCCTGTTCCGCAGAGCCGCTTGGATTGGCAGTGGGATTGCCGGCCTGGGCTAAATGGCGCCCCTCGGCACGCAACAATTGACCGCCCGGTTGCAGTTCATCACCACCATCAAGACGTTCACCCGCGTCAGCTGTCATGACAGCGGGATCAAGATCGCTATCGCCGCTGCCAGTGGCTATCACTGCCGCCAGCGAGCCGTGTAAGCCAGCGGCAATCGACTTATTGTTGACTGCCGTTGCTGGCGACTGCGATTCGCCCTCATCGACCGTTACCTCGCCACTGACTTCAATGCCGCCATCAATGGCCACCGCAACCGCCCCCGTTGTAGCTTGAGAGGCTTGATTGGTTAGAGCGGCTGGAGTGGCTTGAGTGGCTGCGCCGTTGGTCGCATTAGCGCTGCCTAGCTGCGGCCAGCGGCTGTCAGCACTGGCGCCAGAGTCAGAACCAAGTTCCGATGTTGCTAGCTGTTGGGAAACGGTGGGGGCAACCACGATGGCCGTTGCATTCGTGCCCAAGTCGGCCGGATGGCTCGGGGTTGTGGTCGAAGCCAGCGGCAACGGCGCAGTAGCGTCAGTGGTTGCCAACCCGGCATTAGCATCGTCGCTGGCAACCGCCTCGCTAAGCTCGGCAGCGGCCGGCAACGGCGCCTTGGATGCGTCAGCTTGTAAGGCGTGACCAAGCTCTGCCAATTGCGCCAGCAGCTGCTCTGAATCAAGCGTCATTGGCGTCGCTTCAGCGCTGTCACTGGCGGCAACAACTTGCCCCTCGGCTACAGTTGTTGGCGCCGATTCGGCCACAAACGCTTGCGCCAATTCACTGGAAAATAATCTGCTTGGTGCGCTGGCATCGGTTGCCACCAGCGTGTCCGCCGCTGACGTTTCAGCGACGCTAGCGTCTGCGCCAAGGGATAATACGCTTGCAGTTTTGGTGCTCGGTGCAGCATTTCCAGCAGCAATAGCGGTCATCAACGTCTCGACTTAACCTAAGGCCGCCGCGTCAAGGAACTGTCGCAGCGGCAAATGATTGGGTAACTGGCTGAGGAATAGCGATTTTCGTGCCAAAAGTGTCATCCCAATTGGCGAGCTAGCCAGCGATCTTCGCTAATCGACTCGCGGCAGCCCTTGCTCAGCGGCGACGCACAAACTGCATGGTGGCAAACTCATCCAGGGCCGCTTGCTCACGCTTGGCCTGCAGTGCCAGCTGATCGGTTTGGGCACGGTCGATCAGCAACTGCAACGCTTGCTGACGTTGATGCACCTGTTGCCACTGCTGCTTGGCCTCGGCGACTTGCTCGCTGGCACGGCGCTGCTTGCCGACGTGGGCGGCGATGGTGTCATCAAGGCGGCCAATAAAGTGATGATATTGCTGATAAGTGTTGGCGCTAAGGGTTTGCTGAACTTGGCTTTGTGCTTGGCTGATGTAATCCCAGCGATACTGCTGCAACTGCGCCATCTGTTGCTGCAACAGCGCTTGTTGCTGGTGCGCTTGCTTGAGCTGCAGCGCTGCCTGCTCCAGTTGCGTTGCCACCACCTGCAGCACCTTAGCCAGCTGTTTAGGATCGGCCATCGGTCAACTGCCCGCCATCAGCGCGATTGCGCCGCCACTCGAGCCAACTGCGCCAAGCTGTCGGCAAATGAGAGCGGAGTGCGCATCGGTTGTTGTAGATAAGCCGCCAACGCCGGTTGCAGCGCAATCGCTTTATCGACGGTGGGATCGGCACCTTTGCTGTAAGCGCCGATGGCGATCAGATCCTGATTTTGTCGATAGGCGGACCACAACTGCTTTAACCGTTGCGCCGCTTCAAGGTGCGCGGTTTCGGTAACTTGCGGCATCACCCGACTGATCGACGCTTCAATATCGATCGCCGGATAGTGGCCGCTCTCCGCTAATTTGCGGCTAAGCACCACGTGGCCATCGAGGATCGCCCGCGCCGCATCGGCAATCGGATCTTGCTGGTCGTCCCCTTCGGTCAATACCGTGTAAAAGGCGGTGATGCTGCCCTGATCTGGGCCGCCATTGCCCGCCCGTTCAACCAGTCGCGGCAGCTTGGCAAACACCGATGGCGGGTAGCCTTTGGTCGCTGGTGGCTCGCCAATCGCCAGCGCAATCTCCCGCTGCGCTTGAGCGTAGCGGGTCAAGGAGTCCATCAGCAGCAATACGTTTTGGCCGCAGTCGCGGAAGTATTCGGCAATGCGGGTAGCGGTTTCACAGGCGCGCAGCCGCATCAGTGGGCTGGTATCAGCGGGGGCGGCGATCACCACCGAACGGGCGCGGCCTTCGGCGCCTAAGATCTCTTCGATAAACTCTTTAACTTCGCGGCCACGCTCCCCCACCAGACCAACGACGATGACATCGGCGTTGGTGCCTCGAGTCATCATCCCCAGCAGCACCGATTTACCAACCCCAGATCCGGCCATCAAGCCCATCCGCTGGCCAACGCCAACGGTCAGCATGCCGTTGATGGCGCGCACGCCAACGTCCAGCGGTTGCTGCACCGGGCGCCGTGCCATCGGGTTAAGCAGTGGCGCACTGCCGTGCAGTTGTTGCCGACAGCTAAGCGGCCCTAAGCCATCAATCGGGTTGCCATTACCATCCAGCACCCGGCCTAACAGCTGCGGCCCCACCAACAGCCCTTGCCGCCCTGCCAGCGGGGTGACTTTGGCGTTGGGGAGCACCCCTTTGAGTTCATCCACCGGCACCAGATACAGCACCTGATCATCAAAGCCGACCACTTCGGCGGTCATCGGCCCTGAATCGGTATCGATCTGACAGAGCGAGCCCACCGGCGCACGGCAGCCAACCGCCTCTAACGTCAAGCCTACAACCCGCAGCAGTTGCCCAGAGGCCACCAATGACGGTACTTGGATATGCTGCTGCCACGCGGGTAACCGCGCCAGCAGTCGATCACGCCGCAGGTTGTTCATCGGGCTCGGCAACGGTGACTGGCTCAGGAGCTAGGTCGTCAGCTAACGGTGGTTGATCCTGCCCTTGTTGCTCAGCGGCACTGGCCAGATCGATCACCTCAGCGTCGGTGCTGTCGGTCAAGGTCGCTGCCGTCGGGTAGTCCGGCTCAATAACCGGGTCTCTTGGGCTGGCGATAAACTGGTTAAGCAGCTGCGCTATCCGCTGTTCGCTGCTGACCACCACTTGGCTGCGCTCGGTGCTGATCTGCAACGATCCCGGCGATAACGCCGGGTCAAGCTCCAGTTGCCACTGGCGTTTGCCGAGCTCTTGCACGCCATAGCTTTGCTCGATCAGTGCCAGATCGTCGCCATTGGCATGAATGGTGACCGCCTGCTGCTGGCTTGGCAGCGCCGCCAACGCCGTTTGCAGGGTATGCAACAGCGCCTGCGGGTTGGTCTTCAGTTCAACCTGGATCAACGCTTGCGCCAGCTTCATCGTCAGTTGCAGCAACTCTTGCTCGACCTGATCGTCCACCGCCGCCAACGGCCGTAGCAATTGATCCAGCAACTTATCAAGCTGGGCACAGCGCTGGATAATCTCTTGTTCTCCAGCGGCGATCCCCTCACGGCGACCTTGTTCCAGTCCTTGCTGCAGCCCCTGTTCGGCGCCGGTCAAGCGCCCCTCGCTAAGCCCTTCGGCAAAACCGTCTTGCTTGCCCTGTTCAAAGCCTTCCTGCCAAGCGGTTTGCTGAATCGCTTCGATCTCTTCCAAGGTTGGCGGCTCGGGCAGTGCCAGCGCTGCCGCCAATTCTTGTTCATCTTGGGGAATGCCGCCGTGGATGGCGCCTTCGCTGGGATCGTCGTTATCGGTAAATTCGTGCAGTTGCCAATCCCGCACATTGGGATTGTGAAAGTTACTGTGCGGCAACGGCTGCAAGGTGCTGGCTTGATTGGCCATAGTTTACAGAAACTCCTCGCCACCGCCGCCGGCCAACATAATTTCGCCGGCATCGGCCAACCGTCGAGCCACCGCCAAAATCTCTTTTTGCGCCGCTTCCACTTCCGACAAGCGGATCGGCCCCATCGCTTCCAAATCGTCGCGGATCAGATCCGCTTGGCGCTTGGACATGTTGTTCAAGATCTTATCCCGCAGCATATCGTCGGCGCCTTTCAGCGCTGGCAGCAAGGTGTCTTGCGCCACTTCGCGCAACAGTTTCTGCAAGCTGCGATCGTCGACGTCGCCAAGGTTGTCGAACACGAACATCAGATCTTGGATCTTCTGCCCCAGTTCTTCGTCGTTCTCGCGGATCTGATCCAGCAGCACCGATTCGCTGCCGGACTCCATAAAGTTCATGATGTCGGCCGCCGCTTGCAGGCCGCCCATCTTGGCCGCTTGCGCCCCAGCTTGGCCGGCAAACTGTTTCTCCATGATGTCGTTCAGCTCTTGCAACGCCGCCGGTTGCACCTCTTCGAGGTTGGCAATTCGCATCATCAGATCCAGGCGACTGCGTTCACTGAACTGGCCTAAGATCTGCGCCGCTTGGTCCGGTTCCAGGTAGGAGAGCACGATGGTTTGGATCTGCGGGTGTTCATTGCCAATCATGTTGGCCACTTGCCGCGCGTCCATCCATTTCAGCGATTCTAAGCCGCTGGCGTCACCACCCATCACAATCTGATCAATCACGTTGCCGGCTTTATCGTCACCGAGCGCATGGGTTAAGGCTTTACGCACGAACTCGCGGTTATTGATACCGATGGTGCTGAAATGCTGAATGTCATTAAGAAACGCCCGATGCACCGCGGTGACTTTGTCTTGGGCAAAATCCTGCATCGCCGCCATCGCCATCCCCACTTTCTGCACCTGTTTCGGTTCCAGATTTTTGAGGATCTGGGCCGCATCGGATTCACTGAGACTGAGCAGCAAGATCGCGGTTTTATCGATGCCAGAGACCGTGCCGATGTCGAAGTTACGATCGGCCGCCGCCGGCAGGGATGGGTTATCAGCCATTTTTATCTAACCAGTGTTGAATAACTCGGGTGGAAAGCTCTGGTTCGTTAGCCACCAGGGCGCGGATTGCCCGCAACATATCGTCATCACGATGCAGTTCTGGCAGCACAATCGAACCATCCTCGCCGTAGCTGTAGTCGCTGTTGTCGCTCTCAAGTCCAGTCAGGGCATCATTGGCAAACTGCTCTTCCAGATCCGCCAAACTGCTCTTGTTGTCGTCGGCTTGATACTGTTCCGGATAGAGCAATTTCTTGATCATCGGCCGTACTACCACCAGCAACAGCGCCACAATCACCAACGCCGCTAAAGTCAGCCGCAGCGCGCGCCAGAACCACGGTTGCTGGTACAGCGGTAACGCCTGATCTGGCGCGAGCAACTGCTCGGCAAAGGCCATCGACACCACTTCCAGTTGGTCGCCGCGCTCAAGGTTTAAGCCGACGCTACCGGCCAGCAAGCGCTTGATGGCGGCCAACTCTTCGGCGCTGCGCGGCTCACGGCTGATCTCTCCTTCAGCACCAACCACCGGCTTATGATCCACCGCCACCGATAGGGTTAAGCGCTGCACCGTACCAATTTGATTGCGGGTGTGGCTGACGGTGCTATCCAGTTCGTAGTTACGAGTCGCTTCGCTGCGGCTGCGGCCATTGATGGGATTAGCGTTGGCGGCCAGCTCTTCTGCCTGCTGCGGGATCTGCGAATCAAGCGGCGGTTGATTGGTTAGGGCGCCGGGGATCCCCTGCGCCTCTTGGCCACCTCGGTTGTCCTCAATCAGCATCTCGCTACGTACCGATGATTCCGGATTAAAGGTGCGGGTGGTCTGCTCTTTGGCGGAAAAGTCCATCTGCACCGCCACCTGAGCGGTGTATTCGCCAAGACCCAGCACGGGGATCAGCAGCGAATCGACCTTATTCAGCAGCAGTTGCTCCTGCTTGATCTGCAGTTCCAGCTCGCGCCGACCTTGGGCGCTGATGCTGTCCTGCGAGCCAGAGTGCAGCAACCGGCCATGCTGATCGGTCACGGTAACTTTGTCGGTAGACAAGCCATGCACCGCCGACGCGACGATATCGACAATCGCATCCACTTCGGTCTGTTTCAGTTCAGTACCACGGCCAAGGGTGACCACCACGGTAGCGCTGGGTTGTTGCTGTTGCCGAGCAAACACATTCTGTTTCGGCAGCGCCAAAATCACCCGGGCGCGACTGACACTGCGCAGTTCGCTGATGGCATCCGCCAAACTTTGCTCTTGGCTTTTTTGCAGGCGTGCTGCTTCCAAGCGCTGACTGACACCAAAGCCGCTATCTTGATTTAGCAGATCTTGGCTGGCGGTACTGGCGCCTAAACCGGCACGGGTTAATTGCAGTTTGCTGTCGGCGAATTGCTCTTCAGGAAAGGCTAAGACATTGCCCTCCAGCTGGTATTCAATCCCCTGTTTATCAAGAAAATCCAGGGTTTCAATCAGCTCTTGGGTTTCAAGCTCGCCGAGCGGGCGGTAGTTGGGCTCTTGCGCCCAGATCAGCACAAACACCCCCAGCGCCAGCGAAATCGCCAGCGCCAAGATCAGACTTATTTGCCGCAGCACATCGACATTGCCAAGCGTTGCCAATGGCTTGGATTGCGTCTCTTCGATGGTGGCGTTGGCTTGGGGTGCCAACGGCACCGCGGCATTGCCTGCGGCCACAGCCAAATCGGTTGATGGGGTAGTTGTTGCCACCGTGATCCCTTAATCCGCTAATTGCGCATGCCAGTTACACCGGCATGCTCATGATCTCTTTGTACGCTTCAACCAATTTGTTGCGTACCTGCACCGTGGCTTCAAACGCCACTCCGGCTTTCTCTTTGGCGATCATGGTATCGCCAAGGCTGACCTTGGGATCGCCCAGTTCAAAGCGGGTTGCCAGTTCACTGCTGGTGCCTTGCAGTTGGTTGACGTTGTTGATGGCGGCGCTAAGCAGCTCGCCAAAATCGCTGCCGACCGGATTGCTTGGCGTCAGCGCATTGGGGTTGCCGCTGGCTTCCAGCGCCATGGCATTCATCTCAGCCAACATTGAGTGATTGGTGACTTGCATACGACCGTTCCTGTCGAAAATTTGACGCCTAATCAGTATTTTACTGGCAACGTCTAGCCTATGTTGATCTCGCTAGCAAAATTTAGACCAAACCACATCAAATGCGCTCAAGCTGGGATCTCAAAACCCGCATCGCGCATCTTCGCCAGCTTGTAGCGCAGCGTCCGTGGGCTCAGTGCCAATTGTTCCGACACCGCTTTGCGACTGCCACCGTGGGCGCGCAGCGCCTCCGCAATCAGGCTAAATTCGGTATGCTGCAGGTTCTGATTTAAGGCGCCAGCGCCGACTATCCCAACGGCGGCACTGATCGCCGTTACGGCATCGGCCACCGGGGCAACCGCCGCCGTTGTCGCCGTTGTCGCAGTAGCTACTGGGGTCAGCAGCGCATCGGTGGCGAAACTGAAATCGGCGCCGTCAATAAACAGCTCGTGGCCATAGAGGGTGTCGCTTTGGCACAGGATCAAGGCCCGCTGCATCACGTTATCCAGCTCCCGAACGTTGCCGGGCCAACGGTGGCTCAACAGTCGCTGCTGCGCACAGGGCGCTAACTGCGGCAATCGCTGACTACAGCGCAAGGCGTGTTTCGCCAGCAGGTGCTCGGCCAATGGCACGATATCCAGTGGTCGTTGCCACAGCGCCGGCCAAGTCAATGGGAATACATTCAGGCGGTAATAGAGATCTTCGCGGAACTTACCATCGGCCACCGCTTGCGCCAGATCGCGATTGGAGGTCGCCAGCACCCGCACATTAAGCTTGATGGTTTTGCGTGATCCCAACCGCTCAACCTCGCGCTCTTGCAGCACCCGCAGCAGTTTCGCTTGCAGGTTAAGATCCATCTCGGTGATCTCATCCAGCAAGATGGTGCCGCCTTCGGCTTGTTCAAACTTGCCGGCGCAGGCGGTCACCGCCCCAGTGAATGCGCCTTTCTCATAGCCGAACAGGGTCGCTTCCAGCATATTTTCTGGGATCGCCGCACAGTTCAGCGCCACAAACGGTTGTGGCTTGCGCGGCGATTGCTGATGGATGTAACGCGCCAGCACCTCTTTACCTGAACCACTAGGCCCAAGCACCATCACTGACGCGTCGGTGGCCGCTACCCGTGCCGCCAGCGCCAACAGTTGCTGCGATTTAGGATCAGCCACCACCGGTTGTGGCAATTGATGCAACTGCGGCTGCAGATAGCGACCAATCAGATCCAACAGCAGTTGCGGCGCAAACGGTTTGGCTAGATAGTCACTGGCGCCCGCTTGCATCGCGGCCACGGCGGCATCGATACTGCCGTGGGCGGTCATCAGCAAAAATGGCAGCTGACTGTCTTTAAGCCGCAAGCTTTTTAATAGGGTTAAACCGTCCATTCCGTCCATCTGCACGTCACTGATGACCATGTCGATGCGCTGCCGTTTTAGCAGCAACAACGCTTCATAGCCGTCACTGGCTTCGGCCGTGGCAAAACCGGCCAGCATCAAGGTATCGACCAAGGCCTCACGCAGCCCTAAATCATCCTCAACCACTAAGATGGTGGCGCCATGATGGCTGCCTGTAGGGTTACTCATAGACCACTCCAATGGCTGGGAATATCAAGCTAAAACAACTGCCTTGACCAACAACCGAGGCCACCTCTAAGCGCCCCCGATGGCTGCGACAAACGCTTTGCACCACCGCCAGCCCAAGGCCGGTGCCATTAGTTTTGGTGGTGAAAAAGGGGCTGAGGATCTGCCGCTGGGTGGCGGCGTCAATGCCACAGCCATTGTCCAGCAACTGCAGTTTAAGCTCGCCGCCATCACAGTGCAGTTGCCATTTCAGCGCAGTAGCTCCAGCCTCGATGGCGTTGTTAACTAGGTTTTGCATCGCCCCGCACAGGGTATCGAGGTTGCCGTTGATCTGCCCTTGGGCAGCAGTCGGCATACTCCAACTGATCTGATGCTGACTCAGTTTGGCTTCCATGCTGCTGTGCAGTTGCCGAAGCAGATCGCCGATCGCCAGCGGTTGCAACTGCTGTTCATTACCACCACGGGCATACAGCAGCAGATCATTGACCCGCTGTTCCAATTCGCCAAGGCGGGCTAACAGCCGATGTTGAAAACGCTCGCGGCCAGCCTCATCGAGATTGCGGTTGCCTAGATTAGCGGCGTACAGCAGTGCTGCGGCCAGTGGCGTACGGATTTGGTGCGCCAGTGATGCCGCCATTTTGCCGAGCGCGCACAGGCGCTGATGATGGGCAAGATTGGTTTGCAATTGGCGGGTTTCGGTCAGATCGGTCAGCATCACCAACTGACCCGGTTCCGGAGCCAACGCTCGCGTCGCCAACTTAACCCGCCGACCATCGTGCAGCGAGACCTCATGACCATCGTCGTACTGCGGCGCAAAGGCGCGGCCGATCACCCGTCGCCAACGCTGCCCAAGCAGTGGTTCGCCCAGCAACTGCTGCGCCTGCGGGTTGGCTTCCACCACCACCCCAGCGTCATCCAGCACCACCACGCCGGCGGGCAACAACTGCATCAGATGATGCAGGCGGCTGCTGGCTTGCTGGGGGTTACGGGTCGGTTCGCCGATTCCCTCTGACATAAACTTCCCGTCAAAAAACAGTTATTTGTTTTATTTTTGGCTATTTTAAGCAGGCTTTGTGCCAGAAACTGCGACTGTTCTATCAAAATCAGTAGAGAATTTAGTCCGGTGCAACATTTGATGTAAAACAGCCGCAGCGTTAGTTACATATATGTATATTACACCCATGCGCTCTGACTCAGCGGCGCTGGTAGCGCGCAGCAGAGCTTAGCGGCGAGCAAAAACGACAAAACCGCCTGACGGCGGTTTTGTTAGCGACCACAACTGCGATCACATCCCTTCTTTGTTGAGTCCATATTTGCGCATCTTCTCCACCAAGGTGGTGCGGCGCATTCCCAACAATTCCGCGGCACGAGCGACCACATTACCGCCCTGCTCTAACGCTTGACGGATCATGTCGATCTCCAGTTCCGCCAGCATGTCTTTCAAGTTCACCCCCTCTTCCGGCAGTTCCGACGGGAAGCGACTCTCTTGGATCTCTATCGGTTCATCGCCGTTAAACAGCGCCGCCAACATATCGCCCTCTTGTTCGGCTTCGCTGCTGACTGGCAGCGCTGGGACATATTCCGGCACATCCAAGTAGCGATAGCGGGGCGGCAAATCGTTAACGTCGACCAAGCCATTGGGGAACAAAATCACCATCCGTTCGACCAGATTGGACATCTCTCGCACGTTGCCAGGCCAATTATGCTGACACAGTGACTCAATCGCCCGGCGGGTAAAGCGCACCTTGCCCTTGCCCTCGCCTTCTAAGCGACTGACCAATTCGTTAAGCAGTAAGGGGATATCCTCACAGCGCTCACGCACCGCAGGCATCTCGACAGGGAACACATTTAAGCGGTAGTAGAGATCCTCGCGAAACTCGCCGGCCGTGATCATCTTTTCCAAGTCTTGGTGGGTCGCGGCAACAATGCGCACATCCGCCGTCATCGGCTTACTGCCACCCACGCGCTCGAACACCCGCTCTTGCAGCACGCGCAACAGCTTGACCTGCATATTGGCCGGCATATCGCCGATCTCATCCAAAAACAGGGTACCGCCTTGGGCCAGCTCAAAGCGACCTTTGCGCGCACTGATGGCGCCGGTAAAGGCGCCGCGTTCATGGCCGAACAACTCACTTTCAAGCAGATCCGGCGGGATCGCACCGCAATTAACCGGAATAAATGGGCCATCGCGGCGCTGGGATAGGTAGTGAATGTTACGCGCCACCACCTCTTTACCGGTGCCCGATTCGCCGGTCACCAGCACGCTGGCATCGGTACCGGCCACTTGGCTAAGCAGTTGCCGCACTTGGCTCACCGCAGGACTGAGTCCCACCAACGAGCGGAACAATTTGGTTTGATTGCGGCTCGGTGCGGGCAGGTGCTGACTGCTGCGGCCAAACACCTGACAGAAATGCAGCGCCTCGGTTAACTGCCCGTAACTGAACGGCTGAGCGATGGCCGTAACCAAATTACCACTGCTGGACAGTGAGTTACCAATAGCCACCAACGGCTGGTTACGATGCTGTTGCAACGCCTGTTGATGCTGGCCATAGATCTCTTCCGCCAGCAGCACGGCGCGGTAGCGATGATCTTGCAACCGTTCCAGCAGTTGCGACGATGGCACTATCTCGGTCTGTTCACCGATAAAATTCAGCAACATTTGCAATTGCTGCTGGCGCTGGGGATCGCTATCGATAAGCAGTATCAGTTGATCGTTTTGCATTAGGTGGTTGAGCTCTGGCTACCGGGTGATATAAGTGCCTGCAGGCGTGGCATCCATGATTACCTGCACGCAGCAAAAATTATCAAGAATTGTAACGGTAGCCAAGAAAGCGATAACCAACCGCCTATTTAATGTGGTTATTTTGTGCGGCGGGATCGGTTTTTCTATAAAAAGATGAATAAATAACCATGCGGATTAGATGGCTTGGCCTAGATGATGGTGTTCTGCGGGGATCTCATCCCAGCCGGACTTGATGGTTTTTAGCAGTTCCATCACCTCTTCCAACAACTGCCGATCATTGCTGGCACTGGCCTCAGCCAAGCGGCGAATGCAATAGGCGTAAATTGCGCTTAGGTTGTCGACCAACTCTTCGCCGTGGCTGCGATCCAGCGCCGCTTCTAGGTGCGAGATAATCTCCATCGAGCGGCTCAGCAGTTCGCCCTTTTTGGCAAGCTGCTGCTGTTCAATGGCCAAGATGGCGCAGGCGATCTTTTCAATGGCACCGGCCAGCAGCATCTGCACTATTTTGTGCGGGTTGGCGACACTGGCCTGCGCCTGCACATTGACCTGCTTGTATGCCTTTAATGAGCCTCTCATTATCCTTTTCCTGCTTCAATTTGCTGATATCGCATCACTTGGCCGCGCCCTTTACGGTAACCGCCAAGTCGTTGTTTGCATTGCTGCCGCTGCTCGGCGGCTAGCAGCAGCAATTGCTGGGTGTGCGCTATTTGCTGTTGCAGCCACTGCTGCTGTTGCCCCAGTTCGGTCGCCGACAGGGCCGTTAGACAGCGCTGGCGCTCTGCCAATAGCGCCGACCAATCGGTGCTAAGCGCTTGCTCAGATTGGCTCAACAGCAGAGTTAACTGCTGATCAATTGCGCTAAGTTGTTGTTCGGTTGCCACGGTCATTGCGGTGCCTTGTAGTTATCGGTTAGCGGCCGGCAAACTTTAGTTTTTCGGCACCATACCAGGTAGACCAGCCAAGTTGTTTTGCAGCCCGGCCAGTTGCGCGTTCAGTTCATACATCACCAGATCCATGGCGTTGAACTGATCAAACATCTGCGATTCGTAGGCCGCCATCTGCCGATTCAGCAATTCGCGCTGATCGCCAATATCATCCAATTGGCCGGTTAACGATTCATCCCGACCAGCCAAGATGCCACCAGACTTGGTGTACGGCTCTAACGCATTATCCAGCAGATAGGAAAGCCCTTTGTCCTCTTCGGCAAACAGGTTGGCAACGCCGCTCATATCCGACTTCAGCGCCTCATCAAGGGCGTCGTCATCCACCTCTAAGGTGCCGTACTGATCAAACTTCAGGCCAATTTGGCCAAGGCTGGTATTGTCGTCGCCGAACACGCTGCCCATGGTGTTGCGCAGGATACTGCTGATGCCACGCAGCAAACTGTCGCCCTGCAGCGGCCCCGCTTTTTCATTTTCAGCGTCGTAGCCGCTCAGATCCGATAGGGTTTTCTGCAGCGCGTTGTATTGTTCAACGAACTCTTCCACCACCTTTTTGGCACCATCGACATCTTGTTTAACCTCAACGTTGATGGTTTTGCCCAGCTCCGCCTCTTTTAAGGTCAAGTCAATGCCAGCAATGGCGCCGCTGACGGTGTTGCTGGCGCTGCTGATGCTGATGCCATCGACAGTTAACTTGGCGTCTTTGGCCGCTTGCAGTTCAGTCATACTGCCGAAGGTATCGCTTAAGCCGCTACCACTGCTGTCGGTGGCCTGCACCGTTAGCTTGTTCTCAACCCCAGTTTCATCGGAGCTAAGCACCATCTGCGGGCCATCTTCGCCATAGACGATGGTGGCGGTAACCCCTGGGTTGTCGTCGGCGTCATTGATCTTATTAACGATATCTTCAAGGGTGTCATCGGCGGCGACTTCGATATCGAGCTGGGCTTCGCTATCGGGATTGCCGGCCTCATCAACACCAACAAAGATCGACAAACGGCCTTCACCAACGGTGGACTCTTTATCTTTTACCGCCGCCGCGCCCACTTTATGACTTTGTGCCAGCTGTTGGATCTCCACCGAATAGTTGCCCGCGACGGCATCGCTGTCGGCTTCAACCGCCAGCGCACTGCCGTCACTGACTGTGGTTTTACGCTTATCAAAGCTGTCGATATCCTGCAGCTCTTGCACGCTCTCTTGAAACGCTTCCATCGCCGCTTTGACCGAGCCAATGGCGGAGATCTCGGTCTGAATATCGGCTTCTTTGACGTTCAGGCTAACCTGTCGTGGCTGGTAACTGGCGTTAACCAGCGCCGTGACGATGGCGCCGATATCCATTCCGGAACCAATACCCGGTGATGACAATCCCATGATGAGCTTCCTTAAATTTCCAAATCAACCAACAAGCCGCGCAGATCCGACAGCTTAGCCGCCAGTTTTAACATCTCTTCCGAGGGGATCTGGCGGATCACCTCATCGGTTTGTCGTTCCCGTACCACCACCACCGACTGACCACTGCTGTCGTCGACCTCGAACGCCAACGCGCGCTGATTGGCATCCATAAACCGCGCCAACTCTTGCGCCATCTTCTGCAGCGTCTGCTGATTGCCTTGGCCAAGGCTAACTTCGCCCTCAACCTGCGGTTGCTGTGTCATCGCCTCCAGCGCGGTTGCCGCTATGGCCTGCTGGGGCGGCAACTTTTTGCCGCCGATGTTGCTGCCTTGTGGCTCTGCGGTAGGGGAAACTTGCTGGTTATTGTGGAGATGATTGTTATCTGGGGTAGCCGCTGCACCCACCAACGGGGTTATCGCAGCCGACACCGAGTTGATGTTGGCGGTCATATTGTTGTCCCTCAAAGCCACAACGGATAAACGGTTGTTGCCCAAGATATCGGCGGGCGAAAGCGAAGCTTTAGTTAAAGGCAGCTACCTATTTTTAGTTTTCAGTTTTTAGATTTTAGTTTTCAGCAGGTTGGTGAAGATTTCTGAGGTCGCCGCTTCTGCTCTGGCTCTGGCTAATAACTAATTACTGACAACTGATTACTGATAACTAATCACTGACAACTGCTCTTATCTGGCTCCTAAAAGCAAGGGCACCCGCTGGGTGCCCTTGTTCTAGCTAGCTTGTCGTTGCGATTACAGCAGTGACAGTGCCGCTTGTGGCAGTTGGTTGGCTTGCGCCAGCATTGCCGAAGAGGACTGTGACAGCACCTGCTGCTTCGCCAACTCTGCAGACTCTTTGGCAAAGTCAACGTCTTGAATACGAGAGCGCGCATCCGCTACGTTGGTTTGGATATTACCCAAGTTGTTGATGGTGTGGTTGAAACGGTTTTGTACCGCACCCAGGTCGGCGCGTTGTTCGTCGATTTGGGAAATCGCGGCATCAATAACGTCAATCGCCAACTGAGAGGTTTCAGCAGAAGAAAGATCTATGGTATTCACACTGGTTTCAGCGCCGCGGGTAAGGGCTAAAGTAGTGGTGACACCGGTTCCGCTAGCAGCAGCAGTTAGAGTTGCATCGCCGGACATCCCCCCCGAAAAGGTTAAGTCGCCATCATCGTTCAGAGATGCTTGCACGCCTGTGTCCTTCAGCTTGTCATTTACGGCAGTAACCAGCGCTTCAGGAGTCTTTTCAGCAAGATCTTTAACTTCCAACTCAATGCTAATAGCGGCTTCTGCTCCGCTGCCATCAGCGTCATATGTAAAGGTCAATTTACCATCATTAGCTTCGGGATCACCGCTTGCAGCTTCCAATAATTTGGTGACGTCACCAGCTGCATAAGAGCCTGATATAGAGGTAGTTAAGCCAAGCTTATCAGCACTAATATCGCTTAACGTGACACCAATAGTCTCGTTGGAATTAGAACCAACCTGAAACTGTTTGGTACCAAAAGATCCATCAAGCAGGCTCTGGCCACCGAACGAAGTGGTTTCCGAGATCCGGGTCAACTCCTCTTGCAGCGCAACAACCTCTTTTTGAATCGAGGCACGATCTTCATCGGAATTGGAACCGTTGGCGGACTGCAATGACAGATCACGCATGCGCTGCAGGATGTTGGTGGATTCTTGCATCGCGCCTTCGGCGGTCTGAGCGATGGAGATGCCATCGTTGGCGTTGCGCATCGCTACGTCGATGCCGTTCACCTGTGAGGTCAAACGGTTGGAGATCTGCATCCCCGCGGCGTCGTCTTTGGCCGAGTTAATGCGCAAGCCGGTGGAGAGACGCTCCATCGCGGTTTGGGTGGCAGAGTTAGCGCCGTTAACACTGCGCTGGGCGGTCATTGAAGTGACGTTGGTATTTACGGTAATAGCCATGATTTTATTCCTTAATTTAATCGATAGCCGCCGGGACCAACCATCACTGCTGTATCCCCGCTACAGTCAGGTTTTCGGCGCAAGGCGACGAACCTTTAGCAATTTTTTGGCGAAATAGTGTTAGCCGGTTGTTGTAGTGAAATTCGCCCTCGAACAACAGCAAACGCCAACAAACAAAAATCCCCGTGCCAACGGCAACGGGGATCGCTAGTTTGCTGGTGCGTCTGCCTGCGCTTACTTCAGGCTGTTAACGAACTCACTGAATTGTTCACCCAGCTCTGGATGGCGCATGGCGTACCGCAGATTGGCCTTCATGTAATCCAGCTTGTTGCCACAATCGTGGGATTCGCCGGTCATGTGGAACGCTTCCACGGTTTGCTGCTGCATTAGCATGGCGATGGCGTCGGTCAACTGGATCTCATCACCGGCGCCCAGCGGAGTGCGCGCCAACAGTGGCCAGATGTCCGCAGGCAGGATGTAACGGCCCACCACCGCCAAGTTTGACGGCGCCTCTTCCTGCTTCGGTTTTTCCACCACCGCCGTCATCGGCGCTGAATCGCCAGGCTGCAACTGGGCACCACCACAATCAGCCACGCCGTAGCTGGAAACCTGCGCCATCGGTACCGGTTCAACCATAATCTGGCTGTGACGGGTTTGCTCGAAGCGCTGCTTCATCAACGCCAAGTTTTCGCGGGTTTGATCGGCGGTGTATTCATCCAAAATCACATCCGGCAACACCACCGCAAACGGGTTGTCACCCACCACCGGCTGAGCGCACAGCACCGCATGGCCTAGGCCTTTGGCCTCGCCTTGACGCACATGCATGATGGTCACATCTTTCGGGCAGATCGCTTGTACCTCTGCCAGCAGCTGCCGTTTAACCCGCTTCTCCAAGGTCGCTTCCAGTTCAAACGAGGTATCAAAGTGGTTTTCAATGGCGTTTTTCGAAGCGTGGGTAACCAGCACAATCTCTTTAAAACCGGCGGCGACACATTCGGCGACGATGTATTGGATCAGCGGTTTATCCACCAATGGCAACATCTCTTTGGGGATGGCTTTGGTGGCTGGCAGCATGCGGGTACCTAGACCCGCAACCGGAATAATGACTTTGGAAAGCATGATGACCTAGCTGTATTGATTGATAAGCGCTTGGATAAATTGCGACAGTTGCGCAGCGGGCAACCGGTTGATCCCCGCCGCCGCTTGGCGACCGCCACCGCCGACAAACTGACTGCAGAGTGTATCGGCACCGATCTTATTCGCCAACGGGGCGCGCACGCTGACTCGGTGGCTGCCATCGGCATTACCGGTTAATACCGCGTGCGCCCTGCGAGGATACCGATTTGCAAGGGTATTGCCAAATACCCCACTGATCCGCCGTGACCAAGGCTGTGAACCTAAATCATAAACGGCGCTATGCTCGCCAACATGCAGCGGCTGGATCTGCTGTGCTAGCGCCATATCTTCGGCAAACGCCTGCTGCAAAAAACGAAATGGCGAATCGCTGGCGGCGATAAAATCCAGTGGACAAGCGTAGGGCAGCAGTTGGCTAAACAGCTGGGTTGGCGCAATGTGCAGATCGCTGACGCTGTCGCCATAACTGTTGTAGTTCAGCAAGGTGCCAAGCTCGCGCAGTTGTTGCGCTTGTCGGTTGGTTAGACCGGCCTGCTTGGCTAACTTATCGGCCACCGCAACCACGTTATCGCCATACGCGGCAACGATGGCCCAACGCCGATAACGACCAGCAAGGTAGTTATCCACCAGTAACGCCGTACAGCAATTGGCAGCGGTGTTGATATGGGCGGTCAAATTAGGATGGGGCGTCAGCTTGTCGGCTTGATGGTGATCGAAATACTCAACCGTAACCCCGGCCTGAAGCAGCAACGCCAGTGGCTCGGCGTTTTTATCCAGCGAAATATCCAGCACGGTGATGCTGTCCCCTGCCACCGCGTTAACTCGCTTGAGCAACTGAATATCGCGCTTGACCCCAGTGATCAGTGTGCTCGATTTAGGCTTAGCCAAACGCAGTTGCAACAACGACAAGATGCCATCGGCGTCGCCATTAAATAGGTCAAAGTGCATCGGTTACTCCGCTGCCGCAGGGATCACCCCGGCGTTAGTCAGTGCCTCAATAATCTGCTCCACCGCTTGGTCGATGCTGTGCTCGGCGGTGCGCAGGTGGATCTCGGGCGCCACTGGCGCTTGATAGGCGGAATCGATGCCGGTGAAGTTGGCTATCTCGCCACGGCGCGCTTGTTGATAGAGCCCTTTGGGATCGCGCTGCTCACAAACAGCCAACGGCGTATCGACAAACACCTCAAAGAATTGGCCTTCACTAAGTAACTCGCGCACCGCTTGGCGTTCACGGCTAAATGGCGAGATAAAGGCGCTCAGTACGATGGTACCGGCATCAACAAACAGCTTGCTGACCTCGGCGACGCGGCGAATGTTTTCCACTCTGTCGGCATCAGAAAAACCCAGATCACCGTTTAATCCATGGCGAATATTATCGCCATCAAGCAGATAGGTTTGATAACCAGCTTGATGCAACTTGACCTCTAGGGCATTGGCGATGGTCGATTTACCCGAACCGCTTAAGCCAGTAAACCACAGCAGCGCCGGCTGATGACCGTTGCGCGCCAACCGCTGTTGATGACTGACCGCATGTTGATGCCACTGCACGTTCCGGCTTACCTGCGCCATGGTTAGTTCCTTTTACTGTATTAACCCGAACCGCCAGCATACCTTGGCCCGCCGCTGGGCAGCAGAACCATATCGAATCAGTTATAAAAAAAGCCGCTCATAGAGCGGCTTAGTGGTTTTGATATCAAGCTTTGGGGATTAACCAAACTGTGGCAACAGCCCCAGCAGGTGCAGCGTTTCGGCAACCAGCGCCAATACGCCAAAGCCAAACACCAGATTCAACCGCGCCATACCGCCAGCCACTTGGAACTGACCCTGTTGACCGCGCTGACGCAGCACCCGCGCCATCATCGGCGGCAAAATCAGCACAAACACTACCGCCGCCAAGGCCGCATAACCAATGGCGGTAATAAAGCCATTTGGTGCCAAAGCGCCGCCGATCGCCGGTGGCAAGAAGGTAATAACCCCAGCAACCAGGCTGTGCTTGAGGCTATCACCCAACTTAAAGAAATCTTTGACCAAGTCTTGCAGACCCAACGCCACGCCAATAAACGAGCTGGCCAGTGCCAAGTTACCAAACACCATCAGCGCCGATTCAACCCCAGTAACGTCGGTCGACTGCCCTACGGCGCTGATCAAGGTAGCAACGTTACCGCCTTCGGCAATGATCGCGCTGAACTGCTCGCGACCGACGTTGCCCATAATCGCCAACTGCCATACCACGTATACCAGCAGCGTCAGCAACATCCCTAGCAGCACCGCTAATCGCACCCGCTGCATATCTTTGTTGTAGTGTTTGGCCAGTGACGGCACGGTGCTGTGAACGCCGAAACTGGTCACCAGCAGTGGGATAGCCACCCACAAGTAGGACAGGCTGTCGCTAAATGGCAGCGCCGGGAACAACTTATCGGCATCGGCCGACACCGTCAGCATTGAGGTGGAGCCAAAAAACGTCAGCACCATCCCGCCGAGCATAATCACCGACACCTTATCGACCACTCGCGAACCGGCAATCACTAAGGTGGCGAACACCACCGCAAACAATACCGCGGCGCTGGAATGGGACAAGTTCATCCCCATATCAGCGGCGACTTGCGCCACGATGGAACTGCCGCCGGAGATGTAGGCGTAGCAGAGGATAAAACTGACAAAAGCGACACAGCCAGTAGCAAACAGTTTGCCCAGCGGCCCCAAGGTATCGGCGGCGATGGTGGTAAAGCTAGCCCCCTCTGGGTAGTGCTGGCCCGCTTCAATCATGTACAAGCTGGTGGTGTAGGCGCAAAAGCAGCAGAACAGCAGCAGTGCCATCGACACCGAGAACCACATCCCTGCACTGTATACCGGCAGGGCAAACATCCCGGCACCAACGGCGGTACCGGCAATAATCATCGCACCGCCCAAAATACTGGGCATTTTTTTGGTTGGAGCAGCGCTCACTGAGGCAGTGGTCTCAGACATCAGAGGTTCTCTTCGCTTGTAGTAATTGTCAGTCGTACATCGTGTTGGCGTTGTCGACGTTGAGCAGTTGTTTTAATTGCGCCAGTTCACTGGCACTTAGGTTCTTTAGGTTGTTAGAAGCGCGGGTAATGGTGGCGATACTGATCCCCAACTCTGCCGAGATCTGCCGCTGGCTTTGTTCACCGATTAACAGTGCCTTGATGATCGCCAGTCGACCCGCGATCGATTGCCGCTCATCGTGGCTTAGAAGCAGGCTTAACAGCCATTCAAAGGTCTCTAATTCGGTTTGGCTAGCCAGCAATTGCAGTAACTCTCGCCATCGATTTTCGCTCATAGCAACTCTCTGTTTGTGTAATGCCATGTCATTACACCATTACAGCATCACGGTTAGCAAGCACCCGCAGATTCAACCGAGTTTGATCTGTGACCAAGATCCCGTCACTAAAGCGCTGGTTTTCATTTTTGCAACAAGGCTACAATCGCTTGGTTACAGGAGAGACTAATCGGTTAAGGATGAAAACAATGAAGAAAGTTGTAATTGCGACCGCGCTGCTGCTTTGCACCGGCAGCGCTATGGCGAAAGGTGCCTTTGATGATGCCGCCGATGCCATCGATTACCGCCAAGCGGCCTTTGGTTTGATCAAAGAGAACTTTGCCGACATGGGCGCCATGCTGAAAAACAAAAAGCCGATGGACAGCCAAGTGTTTGCCGAACGTGCCGAGCATCTAGCAATGCTTGCCGCAATTCCCTTTAATGGCTTCGATGTCAAAGGCTCCGACCAAGGCGATACCGGTGCCCTGCCCGCGGTTTGGAGCGATCGCGGCGAATTTAACGCCATCGCCGATAAGTTTCAGCTAGCCACTAAAGCGTTGGCCAAGGCCAGCAGCAGCGGCGACAGCAGAGCGATCGCCAAAGCCTTTGGCGGCGTTGGCAAAACCTGTAAAGGCTGCCACGACCAATTCAAAGCGGATTAATGTTCGCCACCACCGAATAACAAAAACCATCGGCAGTGCCGATGGTTTTTTTATTTCCAACCGAAAAGTAGCCACCAACGCGGGCAACTCATCAATAAGTCAAACAAGCAAGCGTTAACATATTACCATTCCGTGCAACAATCACATTTAACAATCAATCGCAAACAGCAACTGCCAACTTGTTAAAACAAACAATCCGGCAACAAGGGCGCAAGCCAACAAAAACAAAGAGATAGGCAACACACCAAACACCAATGCAGCCAACCCATTAACAAGCACCAGCTTGCAACCCGAAGCAGTTAACAACCATCCATCCATTGCAACCGACAGCCAGCTACATCTACCGCAATCCATTTACTTGCATTTAGCTTCAGTTTGGGCATCAGATCTGACTTGGCCTGATACCCCCAAGCCAGCGACTCACTGATCCATCCAATAGCCGTTATCGGTGACGATTCGGGCAGCCGATCAGTGTGGCAATGACTATCACCACAACGGCGCGATCAACCACAGCGCGACCACGATCACCCAAGCGATCAGCCAGCCGAGCGCCACTGGCCAAGGCCGCAGTAACGGTTGTGCGGTATTGATAACCACCTTGCCGTGCAGCATCGGGGTCACAAGTGATATGCCGCGCAAGCGATACACGGCGATGGCAGTTAGGTGTAGTGCCACCGCGCCAAGCAATAGATTGATGCCAAAGCCGTGATACTGAGAAAACCACGAGGCCAGACTGGCAGAGACACTGCCATACAGTGGCCCTTCGGTAAGGATGTCATCGGTAATGAATAAACCGGTGGCGAACTGGCAAAGCAGCAACATCCACAGCAGCAGCACCATATAGCCGCCGGCAGGGTTATGACCTAGATGAGGAGAGCGTGGTGCACGCCATTGGCGCAGATAATCAAGCACCACTTGGGGGGAGCGAACAAAGTGGCTAAAACGGGCGGGTACGCTGCCAAACAGTCCCCAGCTAAGCCGGGCAAATAATAACGCCGCCAGCAGATAGGCGGCGCTTTGGTGGAGTTCCATCTCACCTTGATCGGCACTGTACCAACACAACGGCAGCAGCAGGGCGATGCCCCAATGACAGATCCGCACCAGCGGATCCCAAACTCGGATCGACATCCTATCCTCCGATTAAAACAACTACGATTGTGCCGCTAAGGCGCCAGCATAATCGGTACAAAAACCCATCACAGGCAGCGCATATTGCCGTTGTTATCCCATCCAATATCAACCGAAAAATCGCCACTTTCAAGGGCTTTTAGCGCATTTTTACAACTTTGCGGTGCGTTCGCCGTTAAATCCATCAAGCGCACCAAAACATGACCTGAATCACTTTCGCCAATCGTGCCAGAGGGGTAGTCTGAAGTTGAACCACAACAGAGGTCGCGAAGGAGACAACTATGCGTATTGAGATCACCAGCAAAACCGTCGCTGTTACCGAGTCCATGGAAGTTCGCATCCAAGCCTGTTTCGACAAGCTACTGCGTCACGATATCGATCTGATTGGTCCGCATCTGATCATCACCCAAGAGGGTAAAGAATTTAGCGTTGAAGCGACCACCAACAGCACCGTTGGCCAACTGTTTGCCAAGGCCCAAAGTGAAGATCTCTACGTTGCTCTGAACCAGCTGAGTAGCAAACTGGAACGGCAGTTAAACAAAGCCGTCGACAAGGAAACCGCCCGTCGTCATGACCGCACCGGCGACATCGTTCACGCAGAACCCGCTTAATCTTCATAACTCACTCTTATGTTGAGCCAACACCCGCTGCGGCGGGTGTTTTCATAACTTGCGCCGGTTGCTGGCAAATCGTACTGTCGGGGATAAGATTTGTTTTGATAGCATCGATATGGAACCGACCGCCCCACTGGATGGCATTCGCCAGCAGATCACCGACCTTGACCAACAACTGCTGACGTTACTGGCTAAGCGCCGTAACTTAAGCCTACAGGTAGCCCAAACCAAAGCCGCCAGCGGCGACAACATCAAACCAGTACGCGATCGCGATCGGGAAAACGCCCTGCTTAACCGGTTGGTTAATGTTGGTCGACAACAGGGCTTGGATGGGCAATATGTGGCGCGATTGTTCCACGCCATCATCGAAGATTCGGTGCTGCTGCAACAGGCCTGGTTTCATGAACAACACAACCCCAGCGAGCGCGGCAACGTTACCGTCGCATACCTTGGCGCCCGTGGCTCCTACAGCCACATCGCCGCCTACCACTATTTTGAACGGCGCGATCGCACTCTGACCGAGCTTGGGCAACAACGGTTTGAACAGATCTTTGCGGCGGTCAGTGACGGCCGTGCCGATTACGGCATCCTGCCGGTGGAAAACACCTCCTCAGGGGTGATCAATGAGGTGTTCGATCTGCTGCAAAAAACCGATCTGCAGATCGTCGGCGAAACCACCGAAACCATCGCCCATTGCCTGTTGCTGCCTGAAGGTCGCGGCATCGAGCAGATCAGTAATGTTTACGCCCACCCGCAGGTTCATGCCCAGTGCAGCGGCTATCTGGCAGACAAAAACTGGCAACCGCATTTTTGCTCCAGCAGTGCCGAAGCGATGCAACAGGCAAACAACGATCCCCACGGTGCCGCCATCGGCAGCGCCGACGGCGGTCGCTTCTATCAACTGCATGCGGTGGTGCAGCAATTGGCTAACCAGCAGCGCAATGAAAGTCGGTTTGTGGTGATCGCCCGCCAGTCGGTATCGGTGCCAGCGCAAGTACCCGCTAAAACCTCACTGTTGATCGCCACCGGCCAACAAGCAGGCGCGCTAGTCGAGGCGCTGTTGGTGCTTAAACAGCACGGTTTGACCATGACCAAACTGGCGTCACGGCCGATCCACGGCAATCCATGGGAGGAGATGTTCTATCTGGACATCGCCGCCAATCTCGACAGCAGTGCAATGCAACAAGCGCTGCAAGCACTGACGAAACTGACCCGCTTTATTAAAGTGCTTGGCTGTTACCCCAGTGACACCATTGTTGCGACCGAACTGACCGCCAAGCAATTGGCCGATGATCCCCGCGTGGCCTTGGTCGATGATGACCGCAATCTCAATTACCCGTTCAACATCGGCGTTCAACCGCTGCAATCAGCCCAGCTATTTGTGATGGTTGAAGCCAGCAGCGTGGCAATGGCCGCCACTATCGCCGAACAGGGCGGGCAACTGCTGATCAGTGATCAGGCCATCGCTACCACCACTTTGCCGCAGGGGCGACGCTTCAGTCAGGCGGCGCAGATCGATGCTGCCGATCCGCATCTAGCGCTACTGCTGCTGGAGCCAAGCAGCGTTGCTGATCAAGCCTTACTGGAGGTGGCCGGCAAGCAACCGCGACCACTGTTATTGGCGCAAGCGGCTGATGCTAATCTGCAGCAGTGGCTGGCCAGCGCCGATCGGATTGTGCAACACGGCAACCAACAAGTGGCGCTGCTGGTGCGCAGCCCTAACGGTTCATGCGATCTAAATCAACTGGCTGCGGTGATCGCAGCCAGTCGCTACCCGGTCGTGGTTGAGCTGGGTAAAAACGATTCCGTGGGGCAACTGATAAAACAAGCCAAAGCAGCGCAAGCCCTTGGCGCAGCGGCGATAAGTCTTTCGCTGACGGCGAATAATTACCCGCAATTCCCACAGTTAATGAAAGGGATCCATCACCGTGACTGAGTACAAATTAGAGTTATTGCTCGAATAAATTTTCCGATTCGCGCTGATCTCGATCAACAACCGCTCGATTTGGGTTTTTAATCGCCACCATTGCTCACCAGAATGAGAGCTAATCATTCAACAGGTCAGACCTCAAGCAATGGAGTACCCCACCAATGAACTATCTCATTACTGGCGCCACAGGTTTTCTCGGTCGGTTTTTACTAGCACGGCTGGTACAGCGGCCGGGAAACCTGTTCTGTTTAGTCAGTAGTGAACGTTCAAAACAGCGGTTGGCTGAAATTGGCCAGCAACTGGGGGTCGAATCCGATCGCTTAATCGCCATCAACGGCGACATCACCAAAACCGATCTGGGGATCACCCCAAATCAACAGCAACAGTTGCAAGGCCAGATTGATCATCTGATCCATCTGGCCGCCATCTACGATCTGAATGCCAGCGCAGAAGAGCAGATCAACGCCAACGTTGAAGGCACCAAGCAGGTGATCGCCGTCGCCAGCAAATTGCAAGTTCGCTGCCTGCACCACGTCAGTTCCATCGCCGCCGCCGGCTTTTATCGCGGCACCTTTGATGAGCGGATGTTCGCCGAAGCGGAACAGCTCGATCACCCCTATTTCCTCACCAAGCACATGGCCGAACATGCGGTGCGTGAACAAACGGCGGTGCCCTATCGCATCTACCGCCCGGGGATGGTGGTTGGCGATAGCCGCACTGGCGAAGCGGATAAGCCCGATGGCCCTTACCTGTTCTTTAAGTTGCTGCAAAGTTTGCGCAATAACCTGCCCAAATGGGTGCCGCTGCTGGGGTTTGAAGGCGGTCGCCTGAATATCGTACCGGTGGATTTTGTTACCGATGCCATGGATCACCTGATCCACCTTGAGGGTCAGGATGGCCAATGTTTTCACCTAACCGATCCCAATCCGCTGCGCTCTGGCGAGGTGCTCAATCTGTTCGCCGACGCCGCCCATGCGCCCCGAATGGCGATGCGGTTAAACACCCGCCTGTTTAATTTTATTCCGCGCAACTATCTGCAACTGCTCAGCCACTACCCACCGGCTAAGCGGTTATTCCAAGGGGTGATGGCTGAACTGGGGGTACCGGAAACCGCGCTGAAGATGGTCAACTACCCCACCCGCTTTGACAGTCGCGCTACCCATAACCTGTTAAAACCCGCTGGCATTGAATGCCCGCCGCTGGCCAGCTATGCCACCACCCTATGGGATTACTGGGAGCGCAATCTCGATCCAGATCTGCACAAAGATCGCAGTTTGTGTCAGCGCCTGTGCGGCCACAATGTGCTGATCACCGGCGCCAGCTCTGGCATTGGTCTGGCCACCGCCAAACGCTTGGCCCACTGCAGCAAAGCCAATTTCTTGATTGTCGCCCGCGACTGCGAGCAATTAGAACAAGCCAAACAGGAACTGTTGGCTCTCGGCGCCGAATCGGTTCACGCCTATTGCACCGATCTGACCAACGCCGAACAAACCGAAGAGCTACTGGCGCAGATCAAGGCCGAACACGGCGCTGTCCACCTACTGATCAACAATGCCGGTCGTTCGATCCGCCGGGCGGTCACCGATTCCAAAGATCGTTTCCACGACTTTGAACGCACCATGGCGCTTAACTACTTTGGCGCGCTGCGGCTGATTCTGGGGGTGCTGGATGGCATGGAGCATCACCATCGCGGCCACGTGATCAACATCAGCTCCATCGGCGTGCTCACCAATGCACCGCGATTCTCTGCGTATGTGGCCTCCAAAGCCGCTTTGGACGCCTTTAGTCGCTGCGCCGCGTCGGAGTATTCCGACATGAACATCCGCTTTACCACCATCAATATGCCGCTAGTGCGCACGCCGATGATCGCCCCCACCAAGATGTATGACGACGTGCCAACCCTAACCCCAGAACAAGCGGCAGAATTGGTGGTCGATGCCATCATCCACCAACCGAAGCGGATCGCCACCAAGCTGGGGATCTTAGGGGCGGTGCTGCATGCGGTGGCACCGAAGATGGCGGAGTTGGTGATGAACGGCGCATTCCGCATGTTCCCTGACTCGCCACAAGCTCAGCGTGATAACGCCTTGGCCGATCAACAACAACAGATCCAGTTAGCGGCGCTGCTGCGTGGCATCTACTTCTAAGGTGACAACAATCATGACTAACATCCATCTAGAGCACCGTTACCCTGCCCCCTGCGAACAGGTGCTCAATCACTTTTGGCAGCCACAACTGGTCGAGCAAAAGTATCTCGCGCAAGGCGCCAAGCAGGTTCGAGTGGCGGTGGTTGATAATGAGATCCGCAGCCAGCGCCAGATGCAATCGGATGTGCCAGCGATGCTGAAATCGTTGTTAGGCAGCGACATCAGCATTGAACAGAGCGAGCAGTGGCTGGAAACCGAAGACGGCTTTGATTGCCAATTCCAAGTAAAACTGGCCGGGGTACCGATCAGCATCGATGGGGTGATGCAATGGCGCAACTACAGCAATGGCTGCTGCAACTACCTGAATCTGAATATTCAGTCATCGATCCCGATACTTGGCAAAACCTTAGAAGCCTTTGTTGGCAAATCCTGCCAAGCGATGGCGGATTCAGAGCAGCGCTATCTGCTAGAGCAACTGCATGAAACCGTCGATGGCCACTAGAGAGCGGATCCTAGAAGCCGCCTTGCGCGGCTTTAACAGCACAGGCACAGCGCAACTAAGTTGCGTTGAGATTGCCAATGAGTTGGAGATCAGCCCCGGTAATCTTTATTACCACTTTCGCGGCAAGGAGGAGATCCTGACCGCGCTGTTGGCCGAATTAGAGTTGGCGCTGCGCCATCTGTATCGCCGCTTTATTGAGGACGTGCAGCAACCGGAGGATCTGCAGCCCTATCTGCTTAGCTTGCTGCAGATCGGCTATCACTTTCGCTTTGTGTTTCGCGATCAAGCCTGTTTTCGCTTTGGCGATCGCGCCCTGCAGCAAAGCTGGCGGTTAACCTTGCGGCAAATTCGCAACCACAGCCAACAGATGTTTCGTGCCATGATTGCCGTGCAACCACTGCCACTGCCGGAGCCCCAGCAGCAGATCCTAGCCGACTCGTTGCTGCTGTATGCCTTTGCCAGTTTGAGCTTTGAAGGGGAATTGCAACAACCGCAAAGCATCGAGCAACTGCTGCTAAGCACCGCCGACGCCATCGCCCTAATGCTTAAGCCGTACGATCATCCTGCAGTGCGGCTAAGCGAGCAGTGGACTCACTAAGCGGTTTGTTCATTCGCGGGATACTGGGTAGTTCGTTAGCCCGATGCTCGACAGCCACTATCAGCAGTCGTGTTGGCCGCTGTGCTGCTCGATAAACTGCGCCATTCGCCGCAGCGCTTCGTCCGCTTCCGGCAGCTGATCAAACAGGTGGAATACGTGCGGCATCCCCGGCCAGATAGTCAGATCCGCTTCGCCACCATGGCGCCGCACCTGCGCCGCTAGGCGTACCGCATCGTCCCGTAAAATCTCCAGCGCGCCAACGTGCAGCATCATTGGCGCCAACTGCTGCAACTCGGCAAAAATCGGCGATACCAATGGATCGCAAGGGCAATGGCCATTCAGGTAACTGTTGCGCATCAACAGCAAGGTGCCTAAATCAAAGAACGGATCGTGTTCGCGCAGCAAAAACGCCGACTCGCCATTAACGGTCATATCCACCGCTGGTGACAGCAACAGCGCCGCCGCCGGTTGCGGCAATCCCTGCTCCCGCGCCAACAGCATGGTGGTCACGGCTAGGTTGGCCCCAGCGCTGTCGCCTAAAAACACGATATCTTCAGCGGCGTAGCCGTCCTGCAGCAGCTGCTGATACACCGCCAAGCCATCTTGTTGTGCGGCCGGGAATGGAAACTCCGGCGCCAATCGATAGTTCACCAGCACCCCACGGGAGTTGGTCAACTGCGCTAACCGCGCCAACGCCGCCGCATGAATGGTTGGGGTGCGAAAACAGAAACCGCCACCGGGAAAACAGAGAATAATCCGCCGACCAACGCCGCGACCAAGGCTAACCCAATCACAGGAAACCCCAGCAATTTGGTCGCTGATGATCTCCATCGCCGTCGGCGCGGAAATGTAGCTACCAAGCTTTTCCAGCTCCGCCACCACGGTGCGCAGGCCATAAACATCATTGCACTTGGCCAAGCGTCCCCGCATCAACCGAAACAGCAATTTATTCAGTGCCACCGAGCGCCAACTGGCCATTACGCCTCCTTAAGCTGATTCAGCGGCTTCAAACAGCACCGAAGTCAGCGCTTGCAAGGTCTCATGTTCAAGTTCCACCACCGCTTGTTGCAGGTATTCGGCCACCGCTTCAAAGCCCGGTAATGAACGACGACAACAGGTTAAGCCAAACTGCAATTTACCGTTGTAGCTTAGCAGAGTAATGTTCAAGCTTTGCCCTGGCACCAACAACGAGATCGGGTACAACGAGTCTAAGCGCGCGCCGTTAAAATAGACCTGCTCGTTGGGGCCGCGGACATTGGAGATCAACATATTGGTCGCCGGTGGCAACCATTGATCGAGATCCAACCGGCCTGCCAGCACACTGATGCCATTAATGATGATCGCGTATTGATAATAGGCGTCTGGCGACAGTTCCAGCGCCTGCTGCTTGGTGGCGTAGGTAGCAGCGCTGATCCCATGCAGCCGCTGCAGTGGCGGCTCATCATTGCGCCCCAGCTCAATCATCCCAAGGGTAAACTTATTGCAACCGCTAAGCTCATCGCCATCTGCCCGCAGGTTGATCGGCATCTGCGCCACCATCGGCCGCTCGCTACGCCAGTTGTGTTGGCTAAGATAGCGATGTAGCGCCATGTCAGTGACCGTCAACACCACATCATTGAGTGAACAGCCATTGAGTTTCGCCAGCCGATGCAGACGCCGTAACGGCACTGAGGTCAGCGCTACCGTGCGCGCTTTATCGCGGCTGCGATTAAACGGCGTCCGTGGTGCGGTGAATGGCAACGATAAGCGACTGGTGCCGACCTTGGCCCAATTGAGCAGCAGTTGGCTGGCGATCTTGGTCAGCCCTAAGCTGGCGCCAAACTGGCGGCGGATCAGTGGCAATAGAGCTTGGTTGCGCTGCTGATCGCAACCGTTCAACTGCGCCTCCGGCAAATCCCAAAACAGCGGTGATGGTGCCAATGGATCGCTGCTGCAGCATTGACTGAACATATTGACCGCCTTGATGCCATCGGCACAGGCGTGGTGAATTTTAATCAGCAACGCTACTTGGTTATCCGCCAAGCCGTCGATCACCCACAGCTCCCACAGCGGTCGGGTGCGATCCAACCGGTAACTGTGAATGCGGGCGATCAACTCCAACAGTTGGTGACGATCCCCTGGCAACGGCAGATGGGAATGACGCACGTGGTAATCCATATCGACAAACGCCACCGGTTGCCAACGCGGCAGATGGCTGATGCCAATATCAAGCAACTGATTAAACGGCGCTCGGCCCGGTTGGCTGGCGCGCAATTTGTTGACCAACGCCTCGGCGTAGTGATGTGCCTCACCCTCCTCCGGAGACAGCAGCGCCAAGCCGCAGATATGAGCGGGATTGGCGTCACGCTCCAGGATAACAAAGGCTAAATCCATCAAACCCAAGGTGCTACTCATCGCCGCTCCAGCTGTATTGGCAGTATCAAACATTGTCGGAAATTACCGCGCTAACCACCTTGATTTGGGTCAGTCGGGGTTCGGATAGTAAACCGCCGCTAACGGGTAGCGGCGGGATCTGCGCTATTTGCTGGCAAGCTTTTCGACCATCTCAGTAAGCTTGTCGATCTTGTGGTTCATCTGCTCAACGCGGTTGGGATCGATGCCGCTCATTCGGCCAAACAACGCTTGTACCCGCTGTTCAACCCGACGATTGGTGCTAGCCACCTGCTGTTGAATGGTTTCGCGAGTGCGGCCTTCAACTTGACGGCCCTCTTCAACTAAAGATTCAAACAGCTCGCTGGTGCGCCCTTCGATCGCTTGCCCCTCTTGCAGGCTGCGACCATAAACTCCTAAGCCTGCCCACCAGATGTTGCGTGCCATCTGCTCGCCATCTTGCAACCAGTTATCATGACGTTCGACGTTATCCATGGGACCTCCTAGCTTACTTTAGTGTCATCAGGCTTTGCCGCCATCGCTTTCGGCTTGACCGCTGCTGGCTTAACCGCCGCAGCCGGTTTCACTGGCGCCGCTTTAGGCTCTGGCTTGACGGCCGGTTTGGCGGCTTTACGGGGACGTGCTGCAGCCGCTTTCGTCGGCGCTGCCGGCTTGGCTTCGGCCACTTTCATCTCGGCCAGCTTATCAACCATCGCCGCCAGCTTTTCCAGCTTGGCATCCAGATCATCCAGCTGCCGTGGGTCCATGCCGGTAAAGCGCTGCATCTGCTCGTTCATCTTGTCGTTAACCGCTTGAGTGGTTTGACTTGAAGCGTCTTTCCAGCGGGTTTTGGTATCGGTTTCCATCGCTCGACCTTGCTCAACCAGATCGGTAAGCCAGCTGCGAGAACGATCAGACAATTGACCCAGTTCACGACTGCCCTTGGCGTAGGCACCCAAGCCCGCTAACCAAATCTTGCGTGCCAGTGCCTCGTCGTTAGTGATCAGTTTTTCAATTGGGGTAGACATGGGTGCCTCCAGTAGTGAGAGAGTGAGGCTTATCTGCCTCACTTTCAGTCTATGGAGCGCCGTTAGAATTTGGCTTCTAAAGCCAAGGCGGGAAATTGATGCAGATCAAATGATGGCTGAGTTTTCGCCGAGCAGTTGATCCAGCTGGCGATGGATCTGCTGCTCGATCTGGGCCCGAAACGGTTTCAGCATAAAGCCTAGCTTGAGCTCCAACCGCAGCTGCTGCTCACACGTCGCCAACCGACCGCTGGCGCCAATTCGATTGAAATGGATGCCGTCGTCACGGTGATCGCATTGCAGCTGATACTGGGTCGCGAGCTCGGCGGTCACCTCATCGACTAAGGCCGCTAATTTGCTCGGATCTAATCGATGACGGCGAACAATGGCGATAGTAGCCATAACCGACAACCTCCTTGTTGTTATCGCGGTAATTTAAACGCTGCGGCTATCGTTAGCCATCATCAGCATATTGGCGCTTTCGTGCTGGAACTGCTCGGCGAAATCACCAAACCAGTGAGCAACATTGGCAAAGATCCGGTTAAAGCCAGCCTTGTCGCCTTGCTCTAGCAGCGCTAGCGCCTGTTGGTAGCGATCCAGATAGTGCCGCGCTCGCGCTAAGGTATCCGGCTGGCTAAAGATGATGTCGGCATACAGGTTGGCATCTTGAGCAAACAGCCGACCAACCATCGCTAACTCCAACCGATAGATCGGTGAGGAGAACTGCAGCAGTTGTTCAATATCGGCGTGTTCACGCTTTAAGTGCATGCCATAAACAAAGGCGGTGAAGTGACGCATCGCCTGCACTAACTGCATCGCTTGGTCGTGCTCGACCGCGGACGCGTGGTGCAAGCGAGCGCCCCAGATGGTGATCTGCTCCAGCAGCCACTGATATTGCTCTGGCATCCGTCCTTCGCAGACCACCACCACCTGCTTCGCCAGGCTGGCAACATCGGCGCCAAACATGGGGTGCAATCCCAGCACCGGGCCGGCATGGGCTTTCAACATCGCCGCTAATGGTGCCTGTTTGATCGAGGTGAGATCCACTAATAGGCAATCTGCTGGCAACGGCGGCAACTTGGCGATCACCGCCTCGGTGACGTCGATCGGCACCGACACCAGCACCATTCCGGCATCGGCTACCAGCGCTTCGGCATTATCCCAATCGCCCTGTTCCAATAGCCGCACTGGATAGCCCGACAGCTGGAACAGCTGCGCGAACAGCCCGCCAAGCTTACCGCCGCCGCCGACGATCACCACCGGCCCCAGATCGGGATTAACCCGCTTAAAACCGATCTCTTTTTCGCTGATGTAGGACTCGCGCATAATTCGCCGCAGCAGATCTTCAATCAACTGTGGCGACAGCCCCATCGCTTCCGCTTCGCTGCGGCGCTTAGCCAACATGCTGGCCTCGCGCGCCGGCGCGTAGATCGGCAAGCCCTCTTGATGCTTAATGGTGCCAACCTGTGCCACCAACTGCTGACGACGCCGGAGGATCTCCAGCAGCGCCTTATCGGACTCATCAATCTGTTGTCGCAACGCATCCAGCGCCACGCTTGTCGGCTCGACCATCAAGCCTCCTTAAATCGGTTTGCTAGTACTGCTGACAGCGCTTCGGCGCCATCGCGTAGCAGGGTGTCAGTGGTATCCCAATCGATGCAGGCGTCGGTGATCGATACCCCATACTGCAGCGGTTTATCCGCCGCCTGTTGGTTGCCTTGAAAGAGGTGACTTTCCAACATAATGCCAATGATCGAGCGATTGCCATCGGCGATTTGGTGAAACACGTTCTGCGCCACCAACGGTTGCCGACGGTGATCTTTAGCCGAGTTACCATGACTGCAATCGACCACCAGGCGAGCATTTAAGCCCGCGTCATGCAGCGCTTGCTCACTAACGGCGACACTGACCGAGTCGTAATTGGGCTGGCGACCGCCACGGAGGATCACATGACCGTCTGGATTGCCGCCGGTGCTTAGCAGCGCCACTTGGCCGTCGCTGTTGATCCCCATAAAACGGTGACAGTGCGAGGCCGCTTGCAAGGCATTGATGGCGACATCGAGTTTGCCGTTGGTGCCATTTTTAAAACCGACCGGCATCGACAACCCCGAGGCCATCTCTCGGTGGGTTTGCGATTCGGTGGTACGAGCCCCAATCGCCGACCAGCAGAACAGCTCGCCTAGATATTGCGGACTGATGGGATCGAGCGCCTCGGTGGCTACCGGCAACCCCAGTTCGGCCAACCACAGCAGCAATTCGCGCGCTTGTCGCAGGCCCTTTTCGATATCGAACGAGTTATCCATATCGGGATCGTTGATAAGCCCCTTCCAGCCAACCGTGGTGCGTGGCTTTTCAAAATAGACTCGCATCACGATGTAAAACTGATGGCGCAGATCATCATGCAGTTGCTTGAGCCGCAGCGCGTACGCTTTGGCCGCCTCAATATCATGAATGGAGCACGGGCCGGTGATCACCAATAAGCGGTTATCACGCTTATGAACGATGTCCGCCACCTGCCGACGGGCGGCTAAGATCCGCTGCCGCGCCCCCTCCCCTAATGGCAGTTCAGCCTTGAGTTGATTGGGGGTGGTTAACACCTGCTCGGAGGCGATATGAACGTTATGAATGCTGTCTTGCTGCATCAGCAACTACCTTGGCAAAGCACGAATGCTGTCAGAGTGCCAAGGGCAGTAACTGTTGTAAATAAGTCACTGACGCCAACTTCAAAGGCAAGTGCGCCATATCAACAAAGTCATAAGCGACAAGAATCCACCGCGACAAACAAAAACGGCCCCGCCAGATGGCGGGGCCGTTCAGACCGAAACGTCGGATCGATTAGCCAGAGGCTAAGGGATCTTAGTTCAGACGCTCACGGATACGTGCAGACTTACCGCTGCGCTCGCGCAGGTAGTACAGCTTAGCACGACGTACGCGGCCACGACGCTTAACAGTGATGCTTTCTACCAGTGGAGAGTGAGTCTGGAACGCACGCTCAACACCTTCACCATTGGAGATCTTACGAACAGTGAACGCAGAGTGCAGACCGCGGTTACGCTTAGCGATAACTACGCCTTCGAATGCCTGCAGACGAGTTTTGTCGCCTTCAGTTACACGTACCTGAACAACAACGGTATCACCAGCGCCAAACGCTGGTACGTCGCTCTTCATCTGCTCTTGTTCAAGCTGCTTGATGATATTGCTCATAATCTTTCTCATCCTAGATATACTGAAAACTCTAACGCTTAACCGTTTTTCTCGGTTACAAACTCGGCAAGCAATTTCGCCTGCTCGTCAGTCAGAGCTAGGTTATTTAAGAGTTCTGGACGTCGCTCCCAAGTGCGTCCTAGGGACTGCTTGAGGCGCCATTTTCGAACTAATTCATGATTGCCGCTTAGCAATACTTCCGGAACCTGCTGGCCATCCAGCACTTCAGGACGGGTGTAGTGAGGGCAATCCAGCAAACCGTCCGAAAACGAATCTTGCTCTGCCGAAGCGGCTTTGCCTAACACGCCGGGCACCAAACGGGACACCGCGTCAATTAGGTTCATCGCTGGCAGCTCTCCGCCGCTGAGTACGTAGTCACCAACGGACCACTCCTCATCGACTTCCGCCTGAATGATGCGTTCATCGATACCTTCGTAACGACCACACACCAGTACCATGCGCTCGTTGGTGGCTAGCTCGGCCACCCCAGCTTGCGTCATACGACGCCCCTGAGGGGACAAGTAGATCACCTTGGTGCCTTCCCCGCCTGCCGCTTTGGCGGCGTGAATGGCATCACGCAGTGGTTGCACCATCATCAGCATGCCTGGGCCACCGCCGTAAGGACGGTCATCCACAGTGCTGTGCTTATCATGGGTGAAATCACGAGGATTCCACGTTTGCACCGAAAGTAAGCCGTTTTTCACGGCTCGACCAGTTACCCCGAAGTCAGTAATGGCACGGAACATCTCGGGAAACAGGGTTACTACCCCTAACCACATAGAGAGCTCCTTAGCTTAAAAACTTGGATCCCAGTCGACTTTAATTTGTTTGCCAACCACATCGACCTCAAGGACGAATTGGTCGGTCACAAACGGAATCAAACGCTCCCGTTTGCCGAAGGCATCGTTACCTTTGGCTTTCACTTCCAGCACATCATTGGAACCGGTTTCCAGCAAGCCAGTTACGGTACCCATCTGATAGCCTTGGGTGTTAACCACTTCGCAGCCAACCAAGTCACGCCAGTAGAACTCGTCTTCTGGCAGCTCAATCAGTTGCTCAGCGTGAATGCTGATCTCAGCATTGGTCAGACGCTCTGCAGCGTTGCGGTCGTCGATACCCTCGAGGCGGCACACAAGACCACCACCGTGGCGACGCCACTCCAATACTTTGATCTCACGCTGTTGCCCTTCGGAACCGATGGTCCAAGGGGTGTAAGCGAAAATTCCTTCGGGTTCGTCGGTAAAGGCGTTTACCTTCAGCCAACCACGAATGCCGTAGGCTGAGCCAAGTTTGCCCACTACGATCATCTGTTGAGTGTTGGTCATCAGTTGCCCTACCAAACCTGATTAAGCCGCTTTACGAGCGTCTTTGATCAGAGAAGCTACACGGTCAGAAACCGCTGCACCTTGACCGATCCAGTGATCAACACGGGCCAGATCCAGACGCAGTTTCTCAGCTTGACCTTGAGCTACAGGGTTGAAGAAACCCACTTTTTCGATGAAACGGCCATCGCGTGGACTACGAGCGTCCGCAACTACAACAGAGTAGAAAGGACGCTTTTTTGCGCCGCCACGAGCCAAACGAATGGTTACCATACGGTTTACATCCTCTAATGGTGAATAAAATTGGGGCCAAGAAATGGCCCCAAGGTAGAAAGCCCGCCGATTTTACCTGAAAGCTTGGTCAATGCAAGGCCACCAGACCACTAATTCACCGCCCAAGCTGCGCCACTTCAGTGCAGTGGTTATGCTGTGGATAACCAGTAGCCGCCACCAGCTGTGGCTAAGAATAACGCCGCAGTAAATCACCCAATTGAGCTAACTGCTTAAGCCTAAAAGCAAAACCGTCTGAAAAACAGGTTACCGACTCCATGCTAATAATAGTGAGCAATGATCCGTTGGCTTATCAGTGTTACTTAGCTGCAAGCAGTAAAACAAAACAGCCCCCGATGGTTCGGAGGCTGTTCTATTGCTTTGGCTCTTGTGCTCTAAGCAGCAGGTCTTGTTCAAAGCAAAGGACGAATTAACGGGGGAATTTCATCCCCGGCGGCATCATCCCGCCCATGCTGCGCATCATTTTCTTCAGACCGCCACCTTTCATCTTCTTCATCATCTTCTGCATCTGGGTAAACTGCTTCAACAGCTTGTTGACCTCTTGAATGCTGGTGCCGGCACCAGCGGCGATGCGCTTCTTACGGCTGCCTTTGATGATCTCTGGACGGGCGCGCTCTTTCGGGGTCATGGAGTTGATGATCGCTTCCATGGTTTTGGTCATCTTATCGTCTTGCACCTGCGCCAGCGCTTCTGGCGGCAGGTTGCTCATCCCCGGCAGCTTGTCGAGCATGCTCATCATGCCGCCCATGTTCTTCATCTGCTGCAGCTGATCACGAAAATCGGTAAGGTCAAAGCCTTGGCCTTTTTGGATCTTCTGCGCCAGTTTAGCCGCTTGGTCTTTATCAACCTTAGACTCAACCTGCTCGATCAACGACAGCACATCGCCCATGCCCAAGATCCGCGAGGCGATCCGATCTGGGTGGAATGGCTCCAGCGCTTCGGTTTTCTCGCCAACACCCAAGAACTTAATTGGTTTTCCGGTGATATGGCGGATAGACAGCGCGGCACCACCGCGAGCATCACCATCGACCTTGGTCAGGATCACCCCGGTCAACGGCAGTGCTTCGTTAAACGCTTTAGCGGTATTGGCGGCATCTTGACCGGTCATCGCATCAACGGTGAACAGGGTCTCAATCGGCTTGATGGCGGCGTGCAGATCGATGATCTCAGCCATCATCTCGCTGTCAACGTGCAGGCGCCCTGCGGTATCGACGATCACCACATCGAAGAACTGCTTCTTGGCAAATTCAATCGCACCGGTGGCAATCGCAATCGGCTTCTGGCTGATGTCGGATGGGTGGAACTCAACGCCAACTTCACCGGCTAGGGTTTCCAACTGTTTGATCGCGGCCGGACGGTAAACGTCGGCGGACACCACCAGCACCTTTTTCTTGTGCTTCTCTTTTAGGTGCTTCGCCAGCTTGGCAACCGAGGTGGTTTTACCGGCACCTTGCAGACCGGCCATCATCACCACGGCTGGCGGCTGGCAGGACAGGTCCAACGCTTCGTTGGCCTCGCCCATGGCGTTTTCCAACTCGGACTGGACGATCTTAATGAACATCTGACCTGGTGACAGGCTCTTGTTCACCTCAGCGCCCAAGGCGCGGTCACGCACCTTGTTGATAAACTCGCGTACAACCGGCAAGGCCACATCCGCTTCCAACAGCGCCATCCGCACTTCGCGCAGGGTGTCTTTGATGTTGTCTTCGGTCAGTCGACCGCGACCGCTGATGTTCTTTAGCGTTTGATTCAAACGCTCGGAGAGGTTGTTAAACATCGCCTTGCTTTACCACGTAGAATTCAAAAATAGGGCGGCAGTATAACAGCCCCACGCCACCGTTGCCCACCATCGCCAATCTCGCGGGTTGGGCTAGGGCGTGTTGACCTTTGCCGTATATTTTTGCGCCCACTAATGCCTATTTTCGACAGCAAATTGATCTTGGTTAGTGAATGTTGCTGTTTAGGGCTCACTAAGGGGCGCCTTGCAGGGTCGGACTAGCGGCTGTCACTCTTCGTCATACGATTTCGACGTAGAGCCACTATGCCTTCAATAGCAATCCTCGATTGACAACCGCTATCCTCGACCAAATTCTGAAACCCAAACATCAACACGCCCTAACAACTCTGCCACACAGATCACACCGAAAGCCGCTGCCGCCATACGTTTTGGCATGGTATGCTTGAACGACCAATATGGCGCGGATTTACACCAATAACGCCGCCATTTCGACCGCCTTTACGGTGCACCCTGCGCCGCCGAGGCCGTTGACAAAAGCTTTCAAGATTAAGGGAAATCATGGAGTTTCTATCCATACCGGCGATCCTCGGATACGTCGTTGCACTGGTTCTGGTGGCCTCCAAGCTGCTGCACCCAGATGGGCCGGATCGCACCAAAGCCACCATCGCCGCCGCGGTCGCGGTGGCCATGCACGGCTTAGTGCTTAGCGGCGAAATCTTCTTAGACCAGGGGCAGAATTTCAGCCTCACCAACACCTCATCGTTGATCGTCTGGTTGCTGACGCTAGCGGTGACGGTAATGCTGCCGCGGCTAAAGGTGATCATTGTTGCGCCGGCGGTGTATGCCCTAGCAATCATATCGGTGGCGGGATTATGGTTGCTGCCACCGCAATACATCACCAATTTTGAAGCCAAACCCGCGGTGTGGACCCATGTGATTATCTCACTGTTGTCGTACTCACTGCTGCTGTTGGCTGCACTGTATGCTCTGCAATTGCAGGGTATTAACAAGCGTTTGAAAGACCGCAAACTGATGCTTAATAGCTCGTTGCCGCCGCTGATGACCGTCGAAAAACAGCTGTTCCACTTTATCTGGGTCGGTTTTGTGATGCTGTCGGTTTCGCTACTGACCGGCTGGCTGTTCTTGGAAAACTTCTTGGGCGACGGCTTTGGTCATAAGGTGATCTTATCGAGTGCCGCTTGGGTGGTGTACGCCATCATGCTGGCACAAAACCACTGGCGCGGGATGCGCATCCCAACCGCCGTGGCCTACACCTTTACCGGCGCGGGCCTGCTGACTGTGGCTTACTTTGGCAGTCGCGTGGTTAAAGAGCTGTTCTTAAACTAACGAGCGGCTCTTAAAGGAACTTGTCTTACTGACAAAAAAGGCGCTAAGAACCTTGTTCTTAGCGCCTTTTTTGTTACCTCTCTCTTGACACTGTTGCCCACCATCGCTTTGATGGCAATCTAATCAACGGAACGGATTGGAATTTTTGGACGCTATCGCCACCGACAGTTTGCTGATTGCACTGGTTGTACTGCTGTTGATCTCCGCGTTTTTCTCAAGCACTGAAACCGCCATGATGGCACTGAATCGCTACCGCCTGCGCCACCTTGCGCAAAGCGGCAATCATCGCGCCAAACGCGCCGACGAACTGCTGCAGCGGCCAGACCGCTTGATTGGCCTGATCTTAATCGGCAACAACATCGTCAACATCGGTGCCGCCACCCTCGCTACCATCTTGTGTGAACGTTGGTTTGGCGCTTGGGGACCGGCCGTCGCTACCGGCGGCCTCACCTTGATTGTACTGATCTTTGCCGAGGTCACGCCGAAGACTCTAGCGGCGCTTTACCCAGAAAAGATCGCCTTCCCCAACTCCGCTATCCTCAAACCGTTGATGACCCTGTGTTATCCACTGGTATGGCTGGTTAATGCCATCAGTAACGCCCTACTGGCGCTATTTGGGGTTAAATCCCTAAGCCACGATGACACCCTAACTGCCGATGAACTGCGCAGCGTGGTTCATGATGCTGGGGCACTGATCCCCAGTCGTCACAAAGAGATGCTAGTGTCGATTTTGGATCTTGAAAAAGTCACGGTCGAAGACATCATGATCCCCCGAGCCGATCTGTACGCCATCGACATCAATGATGATTACAAGGTGATCATGCGTAAGTTGACTCGGTCGCCACATACCCGGGTGCTACTGTATCGCGACAACATCGATGATCTGGTGGGGATGATGCACCTGTCGGATGTACTGCGACTTATTACCCGCGAGCAGGGCGAACTGGATAAATCAACGCTATTGCGGGCGGTCGAAGAGGTCTACTACATCCCCGAAGGGACGCCGCTCAACGTGCAGTTATTAAAATTTCAGCGCGCCAAAGAGCGACTAGGCGTAGTAGTTGATGAGTATGGCGACATTCAAGGCTTGGTAACGCTAGAAGGGATCCTTGAAGAGATCGTCGGCGATTTCACCACTGGCCTTCAAGGCCCACCCAGCGATGATATTCAGCAGCTGGCCGACGGCGCTTTGTTGGTCGATGCCTCAATCACCCTACGCGATTTCAATCGAGAAACCGGCTGGGAACTGCCCACCGATGGCCCCAAAACCCTAAATGGCCTGATTGTCGAACAACTGCAGCGGATCCCTGCCGCGGGCACCACTCTGACCATTGTCGGCCACCAATTGGAAGTGGTCACCGTCACCGACAATAAAATTACCCAAGTTAAGCTATACCAACAGCGCTGAAACGTAACAACGGCCACGCTATTACCGTGGCCGTTTTGTAGTTGTTGCTTACTGCTAAGGCAGTGGAATTGTCACCTGCAACTGGAAGATCTCCCCTTGCGAAGGATCGAGCGGCAAGATCCCCTCATAAGCACCAATCTCACTAAAGACGCTCATACGGTAGAACCCACGTAAATCAAAGCCGCCTTGGCCGTCACTGGCCACCACCGCAAAATGTTCACTATCGCTAATGGTGTACTCGGTGCCAGAGGTACCGGTCACGGCAATGTCGGTTACCGACACCACCAACATGCCATCGTCCACTTGCCAGTTAAACGGCACATTTTCGTCACCATCAACAAAGGTACCGCTGCCACCAGCATTAAAGGTGTATGCTTCGCCATCAAACAACTCGATGGTTTGGCCGCTGACCAGCTCGGTGGTGAACTTCAGATCGGAGCCTGATTTACTTTGGCACAAGGTCACCACACGCTGAAAGGCGCGGAAACTGTGAGCGTCTTCCGGCCGGGGGCCACCGAGGCCATCATAGGCTTCATCCTCGTAATTACCTTCAATCTGGCAGGCGTTATCGATGCCGATAGCAAACTGATCGTTGTAAACGAAATTGGCCGCGTTGATCAGCGCATCGCCGGCGCTGGCGTTGTATACCCAACTGCGATCATTCATGCCAGCAGGGCTCAACTCGCCCCAATGAACGACATCGTCATACACCGCAACAATCAATGTGGCTGGCAGCGCCGCGCCAGCAAGATCCGCTAGCGCCGCTGGCAACGTCAATGACCACAACGTTTGTTCAGCGACAGTGACCTCGGCATAACTGCCGGCGGCAACCATGGTCGCCTCCCCCTGCTGCGGCAGTTTGTACCATTGTGCGGTCAGGCCATCATCATCCAGTAACTTAACCAGCAGATCGTAATCCAGCTCTGCGGGCAGCAACAATGCTCCGGCTATCCCATCGCTGTCGGCCGCCACCGGCAAACTGGCGAGAGTCGCAACGCTTTGCGCTTCGGGATCACCACTGGCATCGACACGTTGTACCGCCTCGCCGCTGCCATCATCGAAATAGAGCAGATAGGTATCGCTGCTGTAACCATCGTTAAGCCGATAAGCCAAAGCCCCGTCACCGAAACTGGCGTTATCTTCGATGATGCTGGCCAAGGTTTGCGTTGATGGCCGAGTCGCGAGAAAGTCCGCCATATCGCGCCCAGCAAGATTGACACTGAAATCCGAGCGAATAACGTAAGGCGTCTCGGTCAGCAGATCTTTGAAGTTGACGCTGCCATCGTCATTGACGGCGCTGAACTGAAAAATATCGGCGCTTCGCTGCCAGCCACTGTCGGTAAGCAGCAATGGCCCTTCGGCATCAGCACTGGTAAGCTCCGCCAACTCGCCCCACTGATCTTGCTGATAATCGTATTCGGCAAAGCTCTCAGCCGTGCGAGTCAGCGTGCCGTAATCAAACGTCGGCGCCGAGCCAACTTCGTCAAGATCGCCAGCTGCTGGCAGCGCTTCTAGGTAGCTATCGAAGTACACTAAGCCGTTCTGCCCGTCGGCAAATTCAGCGCCGATGCTGATCTCGGCACTGCCATCCATATCGGCTACCGCTTGCTCGACCACCTCGTCGACTACGCCATCGATCGCCACCATTAACTCGGCGACGCTGCTGTAACCGCTCAGGTTGATGCCATTATCACTAAGCAGGTTCGTAAATTGTTGCTGCACCTCATTGACCAGTGCCTCGACCTGCTCAACATCGGCGGCATTGGTGGGATCAAGCCCCAAATCGGCAAAACTTAAGCCCTCCTCGATACTCTCAAGAAACTGCTGGTAAGCCGCTGTCGAGGCGATGTCAGCATTAATGCTTACCGCTGTGGTCGGCGCGTAGATGGCATCGTCTGGCAACGGCTGACCAACCGTTAGGGTTGGCACCCCATCCAAGTCAAACAGCACCACACAATCAAAACGCGGATCGCCGGGGATCTCGACCGTCCAAGTACCGGTGGCGTCATCTCGCACCAAGCTTTCTGAGGGAATATCAACAACTTCAACTACGTTGCCAGCGCTATCAACCACCGCAACCGCAATGTTTTCAGCCTCGATATCATTACCATCAATGGCGTAGGCTCGCGCTAACAGCGCATCGCTCCAATGCCACTGTTGGCTGGTCAATAAATTGTCAGGGGCATCTAGGGTGACTTCAAAGGCAGTGGTGGTAGGAGGTGGCGGTGCACTGCCACCACCAATGGTTTCAGGGGCACTGTTGCTGCCGCCGCCACTGCAGCCAGATAGCAAAATTGCCGCCACGGCCGTGGCGGCTAACGAATGGGTGTTATTCATGACGCTCTTCCTTGAGTTGGTTACATCCCTAAGGCCCGCCACGAAACCGCGACGAACAATGTCAGGCTAGTACATCCACACAACAAAGAGGGTTTAATACCAATTCACCCAAATATCTAATTACTATTGCTGGTTTAAATCGTCTCACTCGGCGTTACTCAACTTACTGGTAGAGCCACTAGCAGCGGCGTTGAGTGCCTTGATTGAAACGATTTCTCCTGCGCACTAGATAAACCATGTACTTACGTGAATTGGTATAATCGCAAGATTGAATTGCTATGAGTTCATCTAGCCGCTTTGATCGCTAGTCCTAGCTCTTGCGCCAGAGCAATCAACTGTTCATCGTTATCCAGTTGCAACGACCAACTGACGCCACCACCGAAGCCAGTGATGACATTAGCAATGCCGATCAGTTGAATGTTGTCGGCACCGGCTTGGAAAGTGATTCGGGCAGGGCCATCCAAACGCACCATCAGTTCGTTAGGATTGGCAATCAAGGTGCCCTGAGAGAAGCTCAGTTTCACGGGTTACCTTTAACTGTCATTGCTTACCTTTGTGTTTCATTATTTACCTTTTGTGTTTCAACACCGCCATGGTCAAGCGACTGGTACAGACCAAACGCTCCCGTTCATCGCGGATCTCAATCTGCCAAACTTGGGTGGTTGCCCCTAGGTGAGCCGGGGTCGCCGTCGCGATCACCAGACCACTGCGCACCGCTCGAACGTGATTGGCATTGATATCTAAGCCCACACAATAGTAGCCCTCTGCCACACAATAGTTGGCGGCAATTGAACCAACGCTTTCCGCCAGCGCGACACTGGCGCCGCCGTGTAGCAGCCCTAGCGGTTGATGGGTGCGATTATCCACCGGCATGCTCATCGACATCGACTGATCATCAAAGCCGGTTACCTGCATCCCTAGATGCGCCACCAAGCAGTTATCGCCCCGGGCGTTTAATTGCGTCAGATCGATCGGTCGTTTCCAAATTGCCATCGTCGTTTTCCTTAATTTTTGTTGATCGCTTGGGCAGTTACCGCCGCGCGCAGTGGCAGGCAGTGTAAACCTGTGGGGGAATCGGCTGCAATCAGCCGCTTCAGCCATCTAGCCTGAGCGCCGTTATCTGCTAAAGTAGCCGGCAAATCACTCTGGCTATTGCAGCAATGAACTACCAAGCCCTCTCCGACTACCCGCTAAGCTGGGTATACAACCGTGCTGACATGGCGATCAGCGACGACGACAAAGCCACCATCAAACCGCTGGTGCGCCAATACGCCAACCAAGTGTGGCAGCGTGAAGTCAGTGCTGAAGCGATTGACTTAGAGCGACTAGAAGCCAATGAATGGCTGGCCAACAAAGCCAACTGGCATGGCAGCGTCAATTGGGAAACCGCGTTTGACAGCGACGAGTTGCAACTGCCTGCAGAACTGGCGGATTACCTGAACTGGGATCCCAACACCATCGTCTACGTCTGCTACGATGCCGATCACATCATCGAAACCCGCTACGGCGCGTTTCGCCGCAGCTGGAAAGCGTTTCTGTTTGCCGCCGAACAAGCGCTGATTGTCGGCCGCCGTCGCAACGAAGTGCTGTGGTTTGTCGATGAATCCAAGGTCAAACTGGGTAATAAAGCCTAAGCCGATTCGACCAAAGCGCTGGCCGACGACCTGCGCGAACCGCAGAAACAACAAGGCCCCGACATCACTATCGGGGCCTTGTTCATTTCAGGGCGTTTGAGAATTAACCCAGCAGCTCTTCGGCGGTGGCAACCACGTTATCAACGGTGAAGCCGAACATCTTGAACAGCTCTTCCGCTGGCGCAGATTCACCGAAGGTGGTCATGCCGATGATGCGGCCATTCAGACCCACGTACTTGTACCAGAAGTCAGCGATCAGCGCTTCGACGGCGATGCGCTTGGTTACATCAGATGGCAGTACCGATTCACGGTAAGCGGCATCTTGCGCGTCAAACACGTCGGTGGCTGGCATGGAAACCACCCTTACCGCTTTGCCTTTGGCTTCCAGCTGCTCTGCTGCTGCCATCACCAATTCCACTTCAGAACCGGTAGCGATCAGGATCAGCTCTGGCTTGCCAGCGCTGTCTTTCAGTACGTAACCGCCCTTGGCAACGTTAGCCAGAGTGGCATCGTCGCGCACCATCGGTGCCAGACCTTGGCGCGAGAAGATCAGTGAAGATGGACCATCTTTACGCTCTACTGCGTGACGCCACGCTACTGCGGATTCCACCGCATCACATGGGCGCCAGGTGCTCATGTTCGGGGTCATACGCAGTGATGCCACTTGCTCAACCGGCTGGTGAGTTGGGCCATCTTCACCCAAACCGATGGAATCGTGGGTGTAGACGAAGATGGTTGGCTGCTTCATCAGCGCTGCCATGCGCACCGCGTTACGGGCGTATTCCATGAACATCAGGAAGGTCGCGCCGTATGGCTTAAAGCCACCGTGCAGGGTGATGCCGTTCATGATGGCGCTCATGCCGAACTCACGTACACCGTAGTGCACGTAGTTACCAGAAGCGTCTTCGGCAGAGATCGACTGCGAACCAGACCAGTTGGTCAGGTTAGATGGGGTCAAATCGGCAGAGCCGCCCAGCAGTTCAGGCAGCACTGGGCCAAAGGCGTTCAGACAGTCTTGGGAAGCTTTACGGGTAGCAACCTTGTTGGCGGTCGCTTGCAGCTCGGCCACGTAGTTGTCAGCGTGCTCGGTCCAGTTGGCTGGCAGTTCGCCGGCCAGACGACGCAGCAGTTCCGCCGCCAGCTCTGGGAACTCGGCTTGGTAAGCCGCAAATTTCTGATCCCAAGCCGCTTCGTGCTCGGCACCGGCCGCTTTGGCGTCCCACGCTTCGTATACGTTAGCTGGGATCTCAAATGGACCGTGGTTCCAGCCCAGGAATTCACGGGCAGCAGCGATCTCTGCTTCGCCCAGCGGCGCGCCGTGACAGTCGTGGGAACCAGACTTGTTTGGCGAACCGAAACCGATGATGGTCTTGGTGCAGATCAGAGTTGGCTTGTTGGTTTCGGCTTTGGCAGCCTCAATCGCGGCTTTAACGGCGGCAGCATCGTGGCCATCGACCGCTGGAATAACGTGCCAGCCGTAGGATTCAAAACGTTTCGGGGTGTCGTCAGAGAACCAACCTTCTACGTGACCATCGATGGAGATGCCGTTGTCATCCCAGAACGCGATCAGTTTGCCCAGACCCAAGGTACCCGCCAACGAACAGGCTTCATGGGAGATGCCTTCCATCAGACAGCCGTCACCCATAAACACGTAGGTGTGGTGATCAACGATGTCGTGGCCAGGACGGTTAAACTGCGCGCCCAGTACTTTTTCAGCCAGTGCCATACCAACACCGTTGGTGATGCCCTGACCTAGAGGACCAGTGGTGGTTTCCACGCCAGGGGCGTAACCGAACTCTGGGTGACCAGGAGTCTTAGAGTGCAACTGACGGAACTGCTTCAGATCGTCGATAGACAGATCGTAACCGGACAGGTGCAGCAGCGAGTAGATCAGCATCGAGCCATGGCCGTTAGACAGAATGAAGCGATCGCGATCCGCCCAGTTCGGGTTGGATGGATTGTGCTTCAGAAAATCACGCCATAAGACTTCAGCGATATCCGCCATGCCCATTGGGGCGCCAGGGTGGCCAGAGTTTGCTTGTTGTACAGCGTCCATGGACAACGCGCGGATGGCGTTGGCGAGCTCTTTACGGGATGACATTATGACTCCTGAGTGCAGAGAATTTTTAGAGCACGGTGACACTTCCGGTCACTTAAGGTGCCCTGATTTATCAAATTGTATTCGATTTTAGCGTTGATCTAATGACGACGAACGGTCATTACGGCGAGAACCCGGTGGTTGCGACCAACCGATTGTTGTTGCCAGAGCCCAACGCGCCCAAACGGGCGGCGCTATTGTCCTGATTTGTAAACGCTGACGCAATTGCGATGACCCAATTGCCGAGCTCTTTAGCCATTATCACCAGATAACTGTCTATCAGCTCATGGATTTAAGCCAAAGTGCTTGCCTACAGCGGGGTAAACAATCGCTCGAAGCGCGCAAAGCGTGGCAATCCAGAATCGGTATAGCCATTAAAGCGATAAGTGACGGTACTGCCCACCGGCGGTGGATTTTGTCGCTGTTCATCACTAAAGCCGCTACCCAGCGCAAATTGACGACCACTGGCATCGCGCACCAACAGCGCCCCCATCTGGCCATGATATTTGCCCTTGCCCGGCAGATGTTCCAACACTACTGCTTCCGCGTCTTGATACACCTTAAGCTTGAGCATTAACGATGATCGGCCAACCAAATAGGGCGAATCGTAGCGTTTCAGCATTAACCCCTCACCGCCACGCTGTTGCACCTCTTCAAGCATCGCTTGCAACGCCTTGCGGTCGGCCAAACTGTGCTGGCGTACACCCCGCAGATGCGGTTGATCGATTCGTTGCAGCAGTTGTTGTAGCTCTCGATTGCGCACATAGAATGGGTCAAGACTCATCGGCAGGTCGTACACCAAGAAGCGCACTTGATGCCAACGTTGATCGCGGGAATGGGCATCACGCACCACGCTCATCAACTCTTGGAAACGGCCGTAGCCAAGCCACAGTTCGCCATCTAGCGGGTAGTCCGGCAGATCTTCAATAAACCAACTTGGGGCATTGATGTCGCTGCCGCCGCGGGTAACCAGTTTGCTGCCGGTCCAATAGGCACGCATGCCGTCAAACTTTTCACTGACCAAATACACCGTTAGATCAACGTCTTGGTGATAGGCCTTGGCCAACATCAAATCAGGCCCTTGTGGATATACCGCGGGACTTAACAGTGCCGTTATGCCGCCGAAACAGATTGCCGGTATCGCCCGATTCATTGTCGCTCCTTGAGGTAGTTAACGGCACACTCAATCCCTGCTGGTGCCAACTAGTCGTTCAAATTATCAACCAGTTACAACGCAAAGCAAGACGCCAAGAGGTAAAACTAAGCAAATCCTGCCCTAGCGCAAACCAGCCTTTGGCCAACGACTACACTTGAGCAAAAACTGTGACTTTAAAACGGTTTATTTTGCCGCCAACACTGGCAATCAACGGCAAAATCCATAGAATAGCCGTCCAGACGTAGAAGCATCTACCAACAATTTTTGATATTCCGACGGGAGAGTTCCTTTAATGGCACGTCATCTGTTTACTTCAGAATCCGTATCCGAAGGCCATCCGGATAAAATCGCCGATCAGATCTCTGATGCGGTACTGGACGCCATTCTGGCGCAAGATCCAAAAGCTCGCGTAGCTTGTGAAACCTACGTAAAGACCGGCATGGTTATGGTTGGCGGTGAGATCACCACCTCCGCTTGGGTAGACATTGAAGAGATCACCCGTCAAACCGTACGCGAGATTGGCTACATCCACTCCGACATGGGCTTCGACGCGAACTCTTGTGCGGTTCTGTCTGCCATCGGCAAGCAGTCTCCAGACATCAACCAAGGTGTTGATAAAGCTGACCCACGCGAGCAAGGCGCTGGCGACCAAGGTCTGATGTTCGGTTACGCGTCTAACGAAACCGACGTGCTGATGCCAGCTCCAATCACCTACTCTCACCGTCTGGTTAAGCGTCAAGCGGAAGTTCGTAAGAACGGTACCTTGCCTTGGCTGCGTCCAGATGCGAAGTCTCAGGTAACTTTCGCCTACAACGCTGACGGCACCGTCGCCGGCATCGATGCGGTAGTACTGTCTACCCAGCACGCAGAATCGGTATCTCTGGAAGATCTGCGCGAAGGCGTAATGGAAGAGATCATCAAGCCAACTCTGCCAGAAAAGTGGCTGACCAAAGACACCAAGTTCCACATCAACCCAACCGGTCGTTTCGTAATCGGCGGTCCTATGGGCGACTGTGGTCTGACCGGTCGTAAGATCATCGTTGATACCTACGGCGGCATGGCTCGTCACGGTGGCGGCGCATTCTCCGGTAAAGATCCATCCAAGGTAGACCGTTCTGCGGCTTACGCCACCCGTTACGTTGCCAAAAACATCGTTGCGGCAGGCCTGGCGGATCGCTGTGAAATTCAGGTTTCCTACGCCATCGGCGTGGCCGAGCCAACCTCCATCAGCATCGAAACCTTCGGCACCGGTAAGCTGCCAGAAGACAAACTGATCGCATTGGTTCGCAAGCACTTCGATCTGCGTCCATACGGCCTGATCCAGATGCTGCACCTAGAGCGTCCAATCTATCAGCCGACCGCCTCTTACGGTCACTTCGGCCGCGTTGAGTTCCCATGGGAACAGACCGACAAGGCAGAAGCGCTGCGCGAAGAAGCTGGCCTGTAAATGCTCGCTTAAACCGTCTCACTACGCGTTGGTTAACTGATTGGTAGAGCCCACTAGCAATTGCGTTAACCGCCTTGATTGAAACGGTTTACCCTTCGCATTAACGGTTAAAATTAGCTTGATGCGAAACATAAGTTATTGAAAAACCCGCCTAGTGCGGGTTTTTTATTAACCAATTCAGCGTTACCTTACAGCCCATACCTTTCGCTAATGGAGTAGCGTGTTATGGCTCGTGCCACCCTGATTGCCCTCTCTTTACTTGCCGCCAGCAGCCAAGCCACCGCGATGAACGTCGAAGAGCAGCGCTATGCTCAGGCGATCACCGAACTGCCGGGGGTGACCGGTCGTTACCAACCGCAAATCGACCACTTGCTGTCGCGCTATCGCGCCGACACCAACGAACTGACCGTCACCCGCAAGGTTGCCGAAGATGGCATCAACTTATGGCGTGCCGCCGTTGCCGATGTGCAAGCTGGCTACCTTGATGATCGCAGTCTCTATTGGGACCGCTTAGCCACCCGCATCGCCTTAAAACAGCAGCGCCCGGACTTTGTGATGGCCGACTGGCAGCGCGACATATTGCTGACCACCCTTGAAAAAGCCTCCCGTGGCATGAGCGATATTAAGTTCGCCCCAGACAGTGATATCCGCATTCTGATCACCGGCTTTGATCCCTTCAACTTAGACCGTCAGATCGGTCAGTCCAATCCGTCGGGGCTGGCAGCGATGGTGCTGGATGGCACTAAATTCCAACTGGGCGACAAGCAAGTGCAGATTGAATCGGTGCTGATACCGGTGCGCTTTGCCGATTTTGATAACGGCTTGGTGGAATCGCTGCTCACCCCCTATTTCCGCGATAACAGCGTCGATATGGTGGTCACCATCTCGATGGGACGCGACGATTTTGATCTAGAACGCTTCCCCGGCCGCAATCGCTCCGCCAGCGCCGCTGATAACCTCGGGGTGCTGACCGGAGCCAGCAGCAAGCAGCCATTACCGCCACAACTGAATGGCAAAGTGCTTAATGGGCCAGAATTTGTTGAGTTCACCCTGCCCGCCAATGCCATGCTCAAAGCCCATGGCCAGTACGCCATCAACGATAACCGCAAAGTCACTACTGACCGTGGCGAGCGCAGCGCCAGTTCGCTGCGACAACTGGACGATGCCCTGTCAGTCCAAGGCTCTGGCGGCGGTTATCTATCGAATGAGATCAGCTACCGCAGCGTGCTGTTGGCGGAACTGCTGGGTAGCCGCGTGCCGGTTGGCCACATCCACACCCCGAAAGTCAGCGGCCACGACGTCAATGCCGAAAAAGCGATTGTGGAACAGCTAGAAGCGATGCTGGCACAAGCGGCGATGACGTTGTAACGGCCTTTAGCGTTATACTGCGCGGCATGAGCTTTGAAGATGCCATCGCCGCGCAGGTAGAGCGTTGTTACCAACACGCCGAAAACCAGCTCAAGCGGCCATTTCCCAGACCCTCGATCAGCTTCGCCATGCGCGGGCAAGCCGCTGGCGCGGCTCACTTACAGCACAATCGACTGCGCTTTAATCCAGTGCTTGCGGCGCAAAACCAGCAAGCCTTTATCGATCAAGTAGTGCCGCATGAAGTCTGCCATCTGTTGGCGTGGCAACTGTATGGCAAGGTCAAACCCCACGGCCGCGAGTGGCAAGCGCTGATGGTTAACTTGTTTGCCGTCCGTCCAGATACCCGTCATCAATTTGATGTCAGCGCGGTCGCCCCGCGCACCTTTAGCTATCGCTGTAACTGCCGTTTGCACCAACTGACTATCCGTCGCCATAACAAAATCTTACGAGGCCAAGCAGAATATCGCTGCCGCCTGTGCCAAAGCCCGCTACAATCCGCGCTTAGTTAATTTTGTAACCGACTAATAACCGAAGTATTCATGCCTGTTGTTGTATTTTTATTGGCGTGTCTGGTGAGTTTTAACGCTGCCGCGACCCCACAATCATTCAGCTCTGCCAAGAAAGAGTTGCGAAAAATCTACGTTAATAACCTGCCGCTACAGTCGTTCTACTGTGGCTGTGAGTTTTCCGCTCGAGGAAAAAAATTGGTGCCCGACTTAGATGGCTGCGGTTATGAACTGCGTAAAGAAACCCAACGCGAACGCGCCGAGCGGATCGAGTGGGAACACGTGGTACCGGCCTACGACTTCGGCCGTCAGATGCAATGTTGGCAAGATGGTGGCCGCAAAAATTGCGGTAAAGACCGAAACTTCCGCCGCATGGAAGCGGATATGCATAACCTCTATCCGGCCATCGGCGAGGTTAACGGCGACCGTTCCAACTTTGGCCTAACCGACTGGAACGGCAAATCGGTTAACTACGGCAGCTGCGAAATGGTGGTCGACTTTAAAAAACGCCAAGCCCAACCACCGGTGCGCGCTCGCGGTCAGGTAGCCCGTGCCTACCTTTACATGGCCGACCGCTATAATTTGCGTCTGTCCCGATCCCAACAAAAGCTCTACGCTGGGTGGAATCGAATGTACCCAGCCGACGCCAACGAATGTCGCCGCCATCAGTTGGTGAGCAAAAAGCAGGGCTGGGAAAACCCATTTATCGCCGAGCAATGTAACTGATCATGCGAGTACCACGAATTTATCAGCCGCAACCACTGACGTTGGGGCAACGTTTATCCTTGGATGAAGATGGCGCCAACCACGTTGGTCGGGTGCTGCGAATGCAAGCCGAGCAGCAGCTGATGCTGTTTAATGGCGACGGCGACCAATACCTTGCGACCATCGTTGAAGCCAGCAAGAAATCGGTTGTGGTGTGCATCAGCGAAGTGCAACAGCATAACGCCGAATCACCGCTGGATCTGGAACTGGGGCAGGTGATCAGCCGCGGCGATAAGATGGAGTTCACCATCCAAAAATCGGTCGAGCTTGGGGTTAACGTTATCACCCCACTGTGGTCCGAGCGCTGCGGCGTCAAACTGCAAGGCGACCGCCTTGATAAGAAATTGCAGCAGTGGCAGAAAATTGCCATCGCCGCCTGTGAACAATGCGGCCGTAATGTGGTGCCAGAGATCCGCCCAGTGATGAAGCTGGAGCAATGGTTACAAGAGTCGTACGATGGCCTTAAACTGAACCTGCACCCGCGCGCTCAATACAGCATCAATACCCTGCCTACCCCAGTGACTCGGGCACGGTTGTTGATTGGCCCGGAAGGCGGCTTGTCGGCAGAGGAGATCGCCACCGCCGCCGACGCACAATTTACTGATATCCTGTTGGGCCCACGGGTACTGCGTACCGAAACCGCAGCACTGACCGCGATTACCGCTCTGCAAGTTCGTTTTGGCGATCTTGGCTAACAAGGAACAAAGATGATCAAACTTGGCATCGTGATGGACCCAATTGCGTCCATCAACATCAATAAAGACACCAGCTTCGCGTTCCTGTTGGAAGCGCAACAGCGCGGCTATGAATTGCACTACATGGAGATGAACGATCTCTATCTGCTGCAGGGACAGCCACTGGCACGGATGCAACCGCTAACCGTGCAACGGGATGCCGACAACTTCTATCAATTAGGTGAAGCGGTTGAGCGGCCACTGACGGATCTCGATGTGATCTTGATGCGCAAGGATCCACCGTTCGATACCGAGTTTATCTACGCCACCTACATGCTGGAACGCGCCGAAGAGCAAGGCACCTTGATCGTCAACAAGCCGCAGAGTCTGCGCGACTGTAACGAAAAGCTGTTTACCGCCTGGTTTGCTGAACACACCCCAACCACCTTGGTCACCCGCCGCGCCGAAAAGATCCGTGAATTTCACGCCGAGCACGGCAACATCATCGTTAAGCCGCTGGATGGCATGGGCGGAGCATCAATCTTCAAGGTCGGCCCAGAGGGCGATAACCTTGGGGTGATCATCGAAACTCTGACCAATCTGGGTAATAACTACGCCATGGTGCAAGAGTTTATCCCTGAGATTAAACAGGGCGACAAACGCATTCTGGTGGTCGATGGCGAACCGGTACCGTACTGCTTAGCGCGCATCCCGCAGGGCGGTGAAACTCGTGGCAACTTGGCCGCTGGTGGTCGTGGCGAAGCTCGGCCGTTGTCCGACAGTGATTGGGCGATTGCCCGCGCGGTCGCTCCGGAATTGAAAAAACGCGGATTAATCTTCGTAGGCTTAGATGTCATTGGCGATAAGTTAACCGAAGTTAACGTCACCAGCCCAACCTGTGTGCAAGAGATTGATAAGGCGTTTGGCACCAACATCAGCGCGATGCTGATGGATGCCATCGAAGCGCGGCTCAACCAGCTAAACTGAGCCACTAACTAACCGCTGCCTGGCAGCGGTTATTTTTTACCTGCACGACCGGCGATGCGAGTATCAGAACGCCAATCTCGCCAGATAAATTTTGGCCCCACCTGCGCCAACGCTTTCATCAATTGCCGCTCCTCCATTGCCGCTGCATACAGGTAGCCTTGGGCATAGTCGCAGCGCGCTTTGAGTAAGAACTGGTGCTGGTCGTGACTTTCCACCCCTTCGGCAACCACCGTTCGCTTAAGGTTGTGAGCCAAATCGATGACGCTGGTAACGATGTTGCGATCGACGTCAGAGTTATCCAGATCGGCAACAAAACCGCGATCCACCTTAAGCACATCAAACGGCAACTGCTTCAAATAACTTAAGCTGGAATAACCGGTACCAAAATCATCGATGGCAATCTTCAATCCCATCGATTTCAGCTGATGCATAATGTTCATCGCCCGGTCGAGACTTTTGATCAGCACCTCTTCGGTCAGCTCTAACATCAACCGTGCCGGCGCAACGTGGTGCCGCTCTAACGCCTGCCCTAAGCGCTCCACCAAACTGGTGTGCAGATACTGGCTGGGCGATAAGTTTAGCGACACAAAGAAATCATCCCGCTCTAAAGTTTTGGTTAACCGCGCCAGGATCTCGACCGCCTGCTCTAGCATCCGATAACCCAACTCGATCCCCTGTTCACTGCCTTCAACCTCAGCCATAAACTCTTCCGGCATCACCAAACCGCGCTTGGGGTGATGCCAACGACACAGCCCTTCAAAGCCGATGATGCGACCACTGTCCATCGACACAATCGGTTGCAGCGACAACCGCAGTTGCTCGTCACTCAAGGCGCTGCGGATCTCTTGCTCCAACTGTAAGCGCCGCGAGGCACTCTCCAGCATCTGATCGTTAAACACCCGATAGTTGCTGCGCCCAGCCTGCTTGGCTTGATACATCGCCAGATCCGCCCGTTTCAAAAGCTCTTCTGGGCGCACCATTGGATTATCACAGAACACCACCCCGATGCTGGTGGTGATGATTAGGGTATTACGGCCTAACTGCAGCGGCTGCTGCAAACTGGTAAAGATCTGATGAATGATCCGGTGAATGTCCGACTCCGATTCCAGACCTCGAACAATCACCGTGAACTCGTCGCCCCCTAGCCGGCACACGGTATCCATCGAGCGCACGCTTTTTTGCAAGCGATTGGCAACCGTCTTCAGCAACTCGTCGCCGATATCATGGCCTAAGGTATCGTTGATCCGCTTAAATTCATCCAGATCCAGAAACAGCAGGGCAATCTGTTCATCGGTGCGGCCAATCGCGCCTAACGCTTTGCCCAATTCGTGGTGGAACATCGCCCGGTTTGGCAGACCGGTCAGCGCATCCATCATCGCCATCCGCTGTAATTCGTCGGTGTAACGCTCGACATCGCTCTCTAGGCGCTCTAGCTGATTCGCCACCTCTAGGGTCGTGACTTCCAACTGCCCGAGTTCATCGGCAAACCAACTGCGGCGGCGTTGTAGCCGTTCACGCAGATCATCAAAGCGGCTTTGCGCCAACATCGGCAACACTACCCCCAGTCGCCGCAGTCGTGCCAACGGAGCCCAAAACAGCGCGATCCCCACCCCTCCAGCAATCAACACCGCCGCCGCCAGCATCCCCAACAGTTCATTGCGAAATGCCCGTTCGTTGCCAGCCAGCAGATCGATATCGCGAAACAGCAGTAAGGTGTCGTTGCTAGGCGATACCGACCAACCGAAAAACACCCAGTTGGTGTGATACAGCGACAATCGCTGCGGGGCGCTGCTGATCTCGTCCAAGCTCAGTTGGCTGCTGGTCTCCGACAACAGCCGCATGTTGCTGCTGCGGTTGGTTAGGCTAAGCACCTGCCGTTGCCACGGCCCTTGACCACCTTGAGCGCCGCTGATCAGCGCCAGCTGCACCTGATGATTCTCCACAAGCTGCCCCAGTACCTCCTCTAAACCACTGACAAACACCAGCAGTTTGACCTCACCAGCAACCAAAATCGGCACCGCCACTTCAATAAAACAGCTGTTTTGGCAACGTACTCGTTGCACCGGTTCGCTGCGATTGAAACTGCTGGCAAGCCAGCTTTGCTCCATCGGCAAGGCGCTGCCAACCGACATCAATACCTCATATTGCTCATCCACCAGCAGCAGACCACGCAAGCGCCAAAACAGCTCAAAATCACCCCAATTTTGCTCAATCCGCTGGCGCATCTGCTCTATTTGCAGAGTATCGTCACCATCGCGCAAGGTTAAATTGAGCTCTTGGCTAATAACAATTAAGCGCTCCTCTTCAGCTCGCAATCGCAATTGGTAATCGCGCTGCAAAATTTGTTGCTGCTGCTGCAGCACTTGATCCAGTTGCTGATCAAAACGGCGGATCGCCAACACCCCGATCACCAAGCTAACCAGCAGCAGCATTAAGATCAGTGACAGAATGAACTTCCAGCGCAAGCTAACAAAGCGGGAGGGCACAACGGCATCAATCGACATGCATCCCTCCTAAAGCAGGGGATACCACCAGCGACAACACGGCAACATTAGAAACTGACATGCAACTGCAACCCCTGTGCTTCCATCTGCTCAGGCAGATAACCAATGGCTCCCGGGGTGGCATTTACCAACCGCAACAATTCGGCCGCATTGGCCGCTTGCTGGGGTCGTTCGCCCATGCCAGAGAACACCAACCGATCCCATTGCCGATTCAATTGGAATGGCAATAACTGCAGCTTTTGTTTACAGAACTGCTTATGTAACGGATCGCTGGGCTGTAAAACCACCACGGTAATGGCGGTGCCATCTGGCCAAAACTGTCGCTTCATCGAATAGATGGCCCGCAGATCAGCGCGGCTTAATCCCTCGGCGAGCGTAGGTTGATTGACGATAATTTGCACTGCTGCTGCGGGGGCAGACATGGCCACAGCAAGCACAATGGCAGTTATCCAATAGCGCATGCGGCCTCCTACAGGCTCCAGTTCCAACGATAAGCAAGCTGCAGCAACAGGAGATTGCTGTATTTTTGTTGCCCCGGCAGCAGTAGTTGCCAACGCGGCAATAAGGCGCCACCTTCGGTGTAGTGCCATTCCGCCGACAACTGCCAGTTGCGCTGAAATTGCCAACTAATGCCACTGCTCCAGGTTTTGGCATAAGCCGCATAGGCTGGCGCAGGGGGCGTGACTTGCGCGCCATCGCGGTCATCACGATTGGGGTAGTAGATGTCATACCGGCCAAACCACTGCCAGCCATCGCCGGCTAAATAGCGCGCTTGCAAATAACCGCCTTCTGAATCCTGAGGTACGGTTAAGCCAAAATCGATAAGCTCGACATCCATCCGTTGATTGAGATATTCAGCGGTCAACTGCCAATTGCCCAAATCGCTGCGCCAACTGAGCAAATGGGTGTCAACCTCATTGCGGCTACTGGGAGTGAATATCGGCGTCGGTTGGGTAAAATTGTTAATTAAACTGACTTCGGTGTTCACATAGGAATACTTCAGCTGCAACCAGGGCTGATACTGCCATTCGATTGACAGATCCCAAGCGCCATCACTACTGGTATCGAACACCCCCTCCACACCCACCAAAGTGGTGTTAAACTCGTCGCTAAAGTGCATATCACCGTAACTTACATTCCAAGTCAGCGATTGTTCACCAAGGTAGTGTAAGCCTTGCAGTAATAGGCCATCACGGCGCAGTTGCGCATCCCTGCTCCACTCTCGGTAAATGGAACCTGGCAGCAAAATCGAGGGGCGACTAAAGGCGCTATCACGACTGGCGTTGTACCAGCCTTGCGGGATTTTATAGCGTCCTGCGGTTGCTGACAGTTGACCCGAGGACAACGGATGACGGTATTGCGCAAACAGGTAATCGATGGCGGGATCTTCATCGGACAACAACCCCAGTTGCCGCCAAGTCGCCTGTCCGGCGATACGCCAACGCGGGTTGATGCGCCAGTTAGCGTTAATGGCGACCTCTTGCAGTTGCGTTTCCCAATCGCCCTCTGGCGCTATCATGTTGCTGCCATCGCTGTAAGCCAAACCTTGGCCTAAGTAGATGGTGCCGTCGATCTTTGCCTGTGCCGCCATACTTAGCAGCGCCAGCAGATAGATAGATACTCTCAGCGTCATCGACATTCCTTGTGCTCACTGCTTCTTCGACCAATGAAGATCACTGCTTTGGGTTCGCTCCGCGTCACGCTAATGGTATTGGTTGCGCTGACCGGTGAAGGCCAAGCGGAATCGCTGTCATGCAAAGTGCATCAGCTTTGATCCCGAACGCCGACATTGGAGCGATTGTGCAGCTTTATTCAGTGTAGGTCAGAGCCCATGCAACAACGTATAATCACCAGCAAATATGTTTGATGATGCCCCCAATGAGCCTGACCAACCCCAGCCGCTTAGTGCAAAAAAATCTGGATGAATTTCGCGGTAAACACCTACTGCTGCTAAACGCCGATGGCGATACGCTGCTGACGCATTTGACCGCAGAGTGCGCCAGCGTCACCGTGCTGTGCCAAGATCTGGTCCACTTTGAAGCGCTGCGCGCTGGCAACAGCAAAGCCACGGTGCTGTTTGGCTTTGAACCAACAGTGCTGGCGAAACACCAGTTTGATGCCGCGCTGATCCGCATGCCGAAGGCCAAAGAGCAACTGGCATTGCTGACCGCCATCGCCAGCAGTGTGGTCACCACCGGCGAATGCTTGTATTGGTTTGGCGAAAACAAAGGCGGCATCCGCACCGCCGCCAAAGTGGTCGCGCCATGGAGCCACTTTGCCCTAAAGCTGGCCTCGGGCGCCCACAGCCAGTTGCTGCGCGGGGTTAACTTTGAACAACAGCCATGGTGCGCCGACGCTTGGTGGCAGCAACATCAAGTACCGACCCCAGATGGCGAGTTAAGCTTGGCGTCACTGCCAGGGGTTTTTGGTCACGGTAACCTCGATCCTGGCACCAAACTGCTATTGAAAAACCTGCCGCAGCAACCACAGGGCCGGGTGTTGGATTTTGGTTGCGGCGACGGCGTTATCGGTACCTTTTTAGCCAAACGCAATCCGAACATTGAACTGCATATGGTCGACATTAACGCCATGGCGGTCGCGGCAGCGGAACGTTCGTTGGCCAGCCACGGCTTATCGGGCAAGGTTTACCCATCGGATGGCTTGGCGGCGGTTAGCGGTAAGTTCGATCTGATCGTATCCAACCCACCGTTTCACCATGGCCTTGACCAAAGTTTCAACACCGCGCGGCAATTCATCGCCGATGCGGCGGCGAAACTAAATCCCGGAGGCCAGTTGATCATCGTGGCTAACCATCATCTGCCTTACGGAGATGATCTGCATCACGCTTTTGGACGGGTAAATATCCTAGATCAGGACTCAAAGTTCAAAATCTACGCAGACAGTAAATAAACTCAAATAAAGTCGATTTAGAGTGTTGACGACCTCCGAAATCTCCCTATAATGCGCCCCCGTACCAACGATGAAACGCAGATGTGGCGGAATTGGTAGACGCGCTAGCTTCAGGTGCTAGTGTTCGAAAGGACGTGGGAGTTCAAGTCTCCCCATCTGCACCA
>NZ_KE383900.1:113736-182497 GCF_000422665.1 Ferrimonas senticii DSM 18821
GTGGCGGAATTGGTAGACGCGCTAGCTTCAGGTGCTAGTGTTCGAAAGGACGTGGGAGTTCAAGTCTCCCCATCTGCACCAGATTTAGACCCCTTGAGTCGAAAGACTCGAGGGGTTTTCTGTTTTTGGCTCATTGCCTCAATTTCCCTCCCCTACCTCAACAGTTCAGAATTCATTCAGATTGTACTTAACTCTGAAACATTTCTGTGACCTGGCTGACATTCGACCACGTCGTAACTGTACTTCCCATAACGCTTCACACAACATGGACAACACATTGATCTGTTTTGCTTTTGTCTATGCTCGCCGCCGATATGCTGCAGTGGGATCCCTCATTGCGCCACCTTACTTTGACGCTACACCCCAACCAGCAACCGCACCCAAGCAGTGCCGATATCGAGCGCGTATTTCAGCACAGCCGTTTTAACGTTTTGCAACCGCAACCGCGCGAATGGCAAGCGGGACTCGATCGCTTAAATCAAAGCACCAGTGCCGTTACCATAGAGATCGCCAAAGCCGTTGACGGTTACTGGCAACTGGAACTAAGCCCAGATTATATGGAGCTTACCGCCAGTCTGACCCTGCCCTGCGGTGGCCAGGCTGCCAGCATCAATGATCTGCTGTTGCTGTTAAAGCAGAAAAAGATTGAACGCGGTCTTAGCCGCAGTGCCATCATCGGCTTATTTGAACGGCACAAACAGGGCAATCCTGGCAGCACTTATCAACAAGTGATCGCCAGTGGTAAACCGCCACAACACGGCCAAGATGGCTATTTAGAAAAATTAGTTACCCTTGCCAGTGAACGCCATCTGACCCCACAGGCGCGCGATGTTAACCGCGTTGATATGCGCGATCTGGGCAGCAACTACGGCATTGAGCGCGGCCAACCACTGATGCGTCGCCATCCACCAACCACAGGTGCGGATGGTTATGATCTGCTTGGCCGGCCTCTTGCGGCACATGTTGGCCATCCGGTGCCATTAGTCGCAGGCTCCGGCACCATCATCAGTGACCAAGATCCCGACCTGTTGCTGGCTACCTGTGCCGGCATGCCGATCGCCGTGGCCAACGGCATGGCGGTCGAAGAGCAACTGCAACTGGCACAGGTCGACATTCGCAGTGGCCACATCAACTTCAATGGCTCGGTCGAAATCACCGGCAACGTCGACGAAGGCATGAAAGTCATCGCCAGTGGCAACATTGTGGTTCGCGGTATCGTTGAGGGTGCCAGCTTACAGGCTGGCGGCAACATCGAGGTGCACCAAGGGGTGATCGGTCGCCAGCGGGACGATGGCAGTCTCAATTGTCAGCTTGCCGCCGGTGGTGACATCAAAGTCAAACGCGCGCAGTTTTGTCAGTTGCAATGCTTTGGCAATATCGAAGTGCAGTTGCAGTGCAGCCACAGCCAACTTCGCAGTGACGGCACGGTGCACGTCGGTGAACCGGGACGGATGCAAGGTGGCCTTTACGGCGGGGTGGTTGAAGCGCGGCTCGGCTGCACCTGCGTTGAACTTGGCACTAAGGCAGGGGCGGAAACCACCGTCAAGGTCGGTACCGACTACAGCAAAGTCAAAAGCAAGCTGGATCAACTGCTACAGCAGCGGACCGAGTTTTCCAAACAGATTATCGCCACCCAAGCGCAGCAGAAACAGAAGCTTCGAGAGGGCGCCGAACAGGCGGAGATCGAGCGCTTAAAAACGCTAGTAGAAGAATATAAACAACAGTTTAGCGATAACAGCCACGCCATCGATGAACAGCAGCAAAAGCTTGATGAGTTCTACAATCAGATCGACATCAAAGTGTTGAAGCAACTGTTCCCACGAGTACTACTTGTGGTCGGTCAAGAGCGACAGTTGACCGAAAAAGAACACGGCCCAAGCCAAGCCTTCGTCGATCATAGCGGCTTTAACCTTGACGCCTACATTCCTGCCCCGCGACGCCGAAAATAACCACCAATACGCCACTGGCATAGCTTTTGCTAGTGGCGTGTCATTGTCATCATCGTCAATGAGTTGACCTATGAACCTACAACAACATTTGGCCACACCACTGGCCAATCGACAATGGCTAACCTTGGTTGCGCTTTGGCTGCTGCTCACCGCTCTCACGTTGCTGTTGCTACCGATGTCGATGCTGCAATCGCTGCTCCTGCAACAGTGGGCCAGCAACCACGGCTTTTGGATCGGGTTAACCGCACTGGCCAGTGGCAGCTATCTGCTAGCCGAAGTGCTGCATTGGCAGTTTCGGCGTCACAGCGACAAACGCCAACAACGACATCAATTGGCACAGTTAGAACGCAAAATTGGCCTATTGGATAATCAGGAACGAGCGGTATTACGTGAGTTTTTCCTGCAAGCCAACAGCCTAGTACGAATGCCGTTGGCTAACATCGCCGTCAATGAACTGCTGCATTACGGCGTCATCGAACAGATTGGTGACAGCGAGCACTACGCCATCGAGGGGCGCGTTGCCCAAATGCGGATCAGCGATTATGCCAAGCCATTATTGAATCGGCAGATCTTGCGGATCCCAGAGGGCACCATGACCGAAGCGCAGCGCAACCAACTGTTGGCTGCACGCCCTGAGTTCATTATCTCCCTCGGCCGTAGCCGTCGCAAAGCTGCCTAACTTTTTAAGCGATGAACGACAACAGCCACCGTAAGGGTGGCTGTTGTCGTTTAACGGCTGTGGTGTCGATTACGATGCCGCACGCATCGCGTTTAGCACCTTGCGCTCTTCCTCACGCTCGCGTTCACACTCGGCCAACTGGTGCTCAACTTCCGCCATCACTCGGGTAAAGGAGTCGGCACGCAGCGGCGCAGTCCATTCCAGCGAATTAATGAATACCGCAAACGCATCAAACAGTTGGCGAGGATCCAAATTGGTGATTGCGGTCACCATCAATGGATTGTCGCGCGAACCACAAGCACCGCGCTCTAGGTAGGTCAGCATGCTATGAACCATATTGACTTGGCTGTCGCTGGCGTTCAATTCCCCTTGGATACGGGCACTTTCCACCACTCGCAAAATGGTGCTGTAGAACTGATCGATACGCATCTGCAGTTGCTGAATTCGATATTCGCTGGCTTGCTCCAACACTTTTGGCGCAACGCCAAGGCCATTTAAGCCTAGGGTCCAACTCGCTTGCTGACTCGCCAACACCGCGAACAGATGCATCGCCACCCAACGCTCGGCGTAGCTCAACTCACAACTCATCAGGTATGGCTGACGTTCAACAATGTGCTCCATGTGCCGAGCAAAGATCGCAATCAACAGATCTTCTTTACAAGAAAAGTGCTTGTACAGGGTTCCAGCACTGCAACGGGCCTCTGGTGCCAGTTCAGAGAAGCGGAATGAAACCAGACCTTGCTCTTTTAACAGGTCTTCGGCAAAGCACACCAACATATGATCGCGCTGACGAAAACGAGCTTGGTTTGGAGAGCCCCAACTCATCGATGAACCCAATTCCATGGCTGCCATTGTCAATATCCCCTAGGTGTAAGTTTTTGTTCGCAATTGCGGCTACTTTAATCAGCAAGCGAATAAGTGACTGTGCGTTAGCGCTAATTTTTTCATTTTCACGCGGACAATTTGTCAAAAGTTGATTTGGCCGACATTTTCAATTTTGCTAAAAACAGCCACAAACACCCCAAATATCACCCTTAAACACCCAGAAACGCCACTACCACCAAGACACTTTGTCGCACAATGAGTAATAACTTTCAATTTTCCGGCAAACCGCGTCGTAATGACCACAATGCAATTCAGCGTTTCGGTTGGGATTCAAAGCTGGCTTGCAGTCATTAGACTTTGGTCTAGACCAGCACGTTTAGTGATAGCGCCGCTGCGCCGGCAATGCTATTTATCTGATTCGGTTCAACGGTCACGCAGAGGTATTACCATGGAACAACAGAACGACAGCCAACCACAGCACGGCACCGAACAATCTTGGCGCGATGGCGCTGTTGGCCAACAATTGGTTGATCTGCTAGAGCAGAACCTGGGCGGCGAGGATACCTCGACAGCGGATTAGGCCAGCCTGAATTGACGTTACACAAAGCCCTGCTCGCGCAGGGCTTTGTGGTTTGTGGTTTGTGGTTTGTGGTTTGTGGTTTGTGGTTTGTGGTTTGTGGTTTGTGGTTTGTTAGGACAAATTAGCTTGCAGTTGATACAGCGACTGGCCGGAATCTCGATATTTGCGCTCGAACGGGGTCAATGGCTCAACCACCTCAAGAGCAGCAAGTTGCCCCTGATGGCCGGCCACAGCGAGTGCCTGTTGAAACTCTTGCAGGTAGATAAGCCAGTTGGATCGCAGTTGCAACTGGCCACCTAACGCTAACAGTGACGGGAACAGCGGCCCGCCATGCCAACGCCGCTGCAGATGAGCCGCCTTCGGCCACGGGTTAGGATAGAGTAGATAGTGATGGCTTAGCCGCCAGTTGGCATCGACCATCAGTCGCCACAGATCATTCAGATCACCACGCACGACCCGATAATTATCAACGCCATTGTGGTAATGGCTGTGCTTATCGATACGCAGCGCCGATTTATCGATCCCCAGCACGATGGCCTCTGGATGACGTTTGGCGAGATTGGCCGTGGATTCGCCGACACCACAACAGGAATCGAGCACTAACGGTTTAGGATTGGCCTGACGCCAATCGCTTAGCTCGGCAAACAGTTCGCGACTGCGCTCAGAGATGGGCGCTAGGAACCGCTGCCCAAGGTGGCGGGCAACGGTGGTAGCGAGATTATGGTGTAACCCCGGCTGATTGGAGACGATCGTCCGTGATCGGTTGTGCATTAATTGTCCTTACTTTATTAACTGCGTAGCCCGACGCCTTTATCAATCAAGCGGTATGCCACCGCGGTCAGTGCCACAATAAAGGCCGCCATCAACGCAAAGGAAGCACCAAGACTAACGTCGCTGATCCCAAGGAAACCGTAGCGGAAGGCGTTGATGGTGTACACCACCGGGTTAAGCTGCGACACGCCCTGCCAGAACTCCGGCAACAAGCTGATGGAGTAGAACACCCCGCCCAGATAGGTCAGCGGCGTCAGCACAAAAGTCGGAATGATGGTGATGTCATCAAAGGTCTTGGCAAACACCGCATTGATCAGACCGCCCAACGAGAAAATGATCGCCGTCATCAATACCGTCAGCGCCAACACCCACAGGTTATGGATCTGAATATCAACGAACAACAATGCCACCGCCGTCACGATAACCCCAACGCACAGACCGCGAGCCACGCCGCCAGCGACGTAACCGCCAATGATCAACAGATTCGGTACTGGCGCCACTAACAGCTCTTCGACGTTACGCTGAAACTTAGAGCTGAAGAATGAACTGGCAACGTTGGCGTAAGAGTTGGTGATCACCGCCATCATAATCAGTCCCGGCATGATGAACTCCATGTAACTGAAGCCCTCCATCTGGCCGATGCGGCTGCCAATCAGGTTACCGAAGATCATAAAATACAAGGTCATGGTGATTGCCGGTGGCACTAGAGTTTGCACCCAAATGCGGGTAAAGCGGATCACCTCTTTGCGCACCAACGATTGCAGCGCTATCCAGTATGGATGGTTCATGCGTTGGCCCCCCGTCCGTTTTCAACCAAGGTCACAAACAACTCCTCCAAGCGGTTGGCCTTATTACGCATCGACAGCACATTGATGCCCTGCGCACTCAATTGGCTAAACACCTCATTAAGACTGCGGCTTTTCGGCACATCCACCGCTAAGGTGTGGCTGTCTTCAACCCGATAATCAAAACCGTCCAACACCACCGCCGCCGGATCACTGGCGGTATCCAATAGGAAGGTTTCAATATCCAGTTTCGCCAGCAACGCTTTCATGCTGGTGCATTCCACTAGTTGCCCCTTGTCGATGATGCCGATGTTGCGGCACAGCATCTCGGCTTCTTCCAGATAGTGGGTGGTCAAAATGATGGTCACCCCCTGCTGGTTGATCTCTTTTAAAAACGACCACATCGAACGACGAATTTCGATATCCACCCCGGCGGTTGGTTCGTCTAAGATCAACAGCTTAGGCTGATGCATCAGCGCCCGGGCGATCATCAAGCGGCGCTTCATGCCGCCGGACAGCTCACGAGCTCGGGCATCACGTTTGTCCCATAAATCCAACTGAGTCAGATAGGTCTTAGCGCGCACTTTGGCTTCGGCATAGGGCACCCCATACAGACCAGCTTGGTTAACCACTATCTGCTGCACGGTTTCAAACTGGTTGAAGTTAAACTCCTGCGGCACTAAGCCGATGCAGCGCTTAGCGTCATTAATATGGGTGTCGATGTTGTGACCGAACACCTCAACGCTGCCGCTGGTCTTATTCACCAACGAGCTGATAACGCCAATGGTGGTGGACTTACCAGCGCCATTGGGCCCCAGCAGCGCGAAGAAGTCACCCTGAGCGACCGTTAAATCAATGCCACGCAGCGCTTCGGTGCCGCCAGCGTAGGTCTTACGCACCGCCTTGAGCGACAGCGCGTGAGCGTTGTTAGTCATGGTTATCCCCACAAAAACCATAAAAAATAAAGGCGCCACTGGGCGCCTTGGAATCGAAAATGGGCGGAATCACACCGCCTCGTCGTTCTCTTCGCCGGTACGAATGCGGATCACCCGCTCGATATCTGTGACGAAGATCTTACCATCGCCAATCTTGCCTGTCCGTGCGGTCTCAACGATTGCCTCAATGGCTTGTTCCAGCAGGTCATCAACGATAACCACTTCAATCTTCACTTTCGGCAAGAAGTCGACCATGTATTCTGCACCACGGTACAGTTCGGTATGGCCTTTTTGGCGGCCAAAACCTTTGACCTCCTGAACGGTCATGCCGGTGATACCGATCTCCCCTAGCGCTTCACGCACGTCGTCGAGCTTGAATGGTTTAATAACCGCTTCGATCTTTTTCATTGTGGTCCTTTACTGTTACCAGTTCTGTTTGCCAAAGCCGGAGGTGATCGGATAACGACGATCCTTACCAAAGGCTCGTGGCGTTACTCGCGGCCCGACGGCCGCCTGACGCCGTTTGTATTCATTTAAGTCTACCAGTCGGATCACCCGCCGAACATCCGCTTCGACGTGTCCTGCCACAACGATCTCGGCCACGCTCTGATCGTGCTCGACGTAACGTTCCAGCATGTCATCCAGCAGATCGTACGGCGGTAAGCTGTCCTGATCGATCTGATCCGGTGCCAACTCCGCTGAAGGTGGGCGGGTAATCACCCGCTCTGGGATCACCGGCGATATCGTATTGCGGTAGCGTGCTAAGCGGTAAACCAACTGCTTCGGCAAATCTTTAATCACCGCAAAACCACCACACATATCACCGTACAGAGTACAGTAGCCGACCGCCAGTTCGCTCTTATTGCCGGTGGTCAGCAAAATCTTGCCGGACTTGTTCGACAACGCCATCAGCAACACACCGCGAATACGCGCTTGCAGATTCTCTTCAGTGGTGTCTTTGCCTTTGCCGCCGAACATTGGCGTTAACTGACCAATAAAGGCATCGAACATCGGTTCGATAGAGACATTATCGTAAGCGACGCCCATCGCCTGCGCTTGCTCGGCGGCGTCGTTCTGACTCATGCCAGAGGTGTAGGTAAACGGCATCATCACCGCTTGCACCTTTTCGGCACCAATGGCATCGGCGGCAATCGCCAGAGTCAGCGCCGAATCAATGCCGCCGGAAAGCCCGAGCACTGCGCCATTGAAGCGATTCTTGCCAACGTAATCGCGTACCGCCAACACCAAGGCGTTGTAGATCTGCGCATCCAAGCTTGGCAGCGGTTGACGCTCACCCGCCTGCGGCTGGCCGTCAACGAATTCGACCAGCGCTAAGGCTTCAGCAAACTGCGGCAGTTCATGGGTGATCTGGCCATGGCTATTTAGCACCAGCGAATGGCCATCAAAGATCAGCTCATCTTGGCCACCAATCAGATTCAGATAAACCACCGGAACCTGCGCTTCGGCGCCACAAGCTTCAATGACATTCAGGCGCTCATCAAGCTTGGTCATGTTAAACGGCGAAGCGTTCAGCGACAGCAGGATCTCGGCCCCTTGCTGATGCAGTTTGGCCACCGGCTCGGCATGCCAAATATCTTCGCAGATCAAGATCCCAAGCTTGTGGCCAGCAAACTCGACCACGCAAGATTCGCTGCCGCTAGCAAAGTAGCGCTGTTCATCAAAGACGCGGTAATTCGGCAGTTGCTGCTTATGTGCCAAAGCAACCACGGCACCACCAAACAGCAAACTGGCGCTGTTATACAGGCTATCGTCTTGCTGGTGCGGGTGGCCAACAAGCACCCCAATGTCGGGGTTATGGCCAGCGATCAACGCCAGTTGTTGCTGACAACGCTGCAGCAGATCTGGCCGCAGCAACAGATCCTCCGGCGGGTAACCGGTCAGAGCCAGTTCAGGGAACATCACCAAATCGGCGCCCATCGCGGCCGCTTGATCAATATCGTTACGGATGGCAGCGGCATTGCCTTCAATGTCGCCCACCAAATAATTCTTTTGCGCCAGCGCGATCTTCAACGACTTAGTCATACCTACACAAGCTATCCTTTTTTAAGCCTCGCAAGTGTACGGCAAAGGGCAAACGCCGCAAAGAGGCGCAGGAATATCAAGCAATCACAGGAGCGTAAGGATGCGCTATGACAATCAAGGACTGACCTTAGTCGAGATGTTGGTGACCATGGTGGTGGCGGCGATCTTATTGGCTATCGCGGTGCCGGCGATGGAGGGGATAAGCGAAGACAGCCGCGGTCGCAGTGGTGCCGATGTGCTTTATCAAGATCTGATGCTGGCGCGGCAATTGGCGGCCAGTTACCAAAACGCCGTAACCATCTGTCATTTAGATGGCAGCGACTGCGATGGCGATTGGGATCAGGGCTACACCATTTTTATCGACGCCGATCGCAGTAACTCATTCACCAGCGGCGATGAACAGATCCAGTTGCGTCGCCTTGCCAGCGACCAAGATTTTCTTAATTACGACGCCAACTTTGTCCGCTTCAACGCCGATGGCAGCAGCATCAATAACGGTGACTTTAATTACTGCCCTAACAGCCAAACCAGCAGCTACAGTCGCACCGTAAGGCTGGCCAGTTCCGGCATGTTGACCCACTTGGGCTTAAGCGGCAGCTGCTCTTAAGTCAGCCAAGGCACGCTAGCGTGGGGTGTTCTCATCCAAAAGTTGAGCGTCGCGACTGGCAAACTGCGATTGGGTGCGGACGCACTGCTCAACCTTGGCGATCTTAGCCTTCGGCTTTCCATAGCCATCCAAAACCCACTGACCGGGCAACTGGTCAATCGCGGTTAGTCGCAAACTGGGTTTAAACGAGACAAAGTGGATGTGCGCCGTACCCAAGTCATCCAGCACATGGCATTTGTGATCTTGTGGGTAATCGTTGGCGTGCACGGTGACAGCAACCCCAATAAGTCCGAACAACAATGGTTTCATTACCAGCACTCCGTTGGGGTTTTCGTCCCTTCCATGGTTAACACCAGCGCACTGCAATCTGAATCGATGGTCGCCTGACTGCCCTGCGCTGCTGCGGTTAAGGTATAACTGCTGCCACTGACCACCGCCGTGATTTGATAGCGAGCGCTGTCGGTAACATAAGGGCTGGTGGCCAACCCCAAATCGGTCAAGTCGCTGGTAAAGCTGCGATTATCTAAGAAAAATTGCTCTTGCAAATTGGCCACCCGATTTAACTGAGCGTGCGCTTCGCCACGGTAGCCGCGGCCCACATACTGTTGATAAGACGGGTAGGCAATCGCACTGATGATGGCAATAACCACCACGGTAATCATCACCTCAATAAGGGTAAATCCTTTCCCTTTTACCACTGTCAGTTCCCTCCATAGTGGTAATAGATTTGACGGGGCGCCAAGGTCAGCCCGGTAGCAAGGGTACCACTGCGATTTTCACCGGCACCGACGCCTACCAAGCTTAGTGCAGGCAGCCAAGACTCTGAAACTTGTTGCGGTGCTGGTGGCACTAGCCACTGCGGCGAATCCGGTAAACGTTGACCTAACGCCAGTGTCAACTGCCGCTGACCATAGTGCAGTTGCAAACCATGCAAGTTGCCATAACCGAGCGTCGCGCAGGTATCGCCCTGCGCCGACTGCGGCAGATAAGTGCTGAAATAGGCGATGCCATTGATTAGCACCGGCGCAGACAGCGATTTCTCGCCAACCGCGAGCGGGTAATACCAGCCTCGCTGTTGACTAAATCGCTGTAAATCTAAAGTCGGTTGCAGTTGCTCTGGCAACGTCGTCGCTACATTGTGCAGATCTGCCACGGTCAGCGGTTTCGGAAAGGGGTTGCCCGCATGCCAGTGCTGGGTATCGATGTGGCGGTCTTGCAACACATACAAATGATCCTCGGTATCTTGGCCGTTGGGGTGAGCGCGATTACCCGAACCGACCACCACTGCGTCGTAGGCCAGTGGTCGTTGGCTCACAACCTGACTACCATCGGCAAGCGTCGCAGACTGTGGCAGCGTCAGTTGCGTTTGCGCGACCGCCACTTCGGCAAAAAAACGACGGTCATCAGTGATCGTCTCGCCGCCTAAATCGGCAAACAGATTTGCCGACCACTGGCGCCGATCGGCGCTGGGCATATCAATCCGCCAGATGTGGCCGCCACTGTCACCGACATACAAGCGATCACTCACGCCATCGTAGTCACTATCAAGGGCACTGACGTTGCCCGGTATTGAATCAACCACGGCCATCAGGGTGTTATCAACGCCCGCTTCGCTGCTGAATTGATGCAACAACTGACCACTGCCGGCATCGATCACCAACACCGCCCGACCACGAACATCATTACTGCCAACTTGCCGCTGATCTTTGTTCGGATCGTAACCGGCCGCCACCAGCAATACTGGTTGCGCAATACCGGGCAAGCGGGTGATCAGTGGCTCCGACCAACTTTGGCCTAGCTGCGCAAAGCCAGCCATTTCTGAGTCGATCTGCCACATTAGCTGCGGTTGATCGGGCTGCGAGATATCCAAGGCGTAGTAGCTGCTGCCACCGCGCCGTAAGCCAAAAAACAGCCAAGCGCTGTCATCAACGCCAATTCGACCGTCGCCGTCGTTATCGCGCAGGTAAGCGACCGGTACCCCATCAACACCATAGACACTATGGCCAACACCAGCAGCATTGCGCCGTAAGGTGGGTACATTGCCAAGCAGTTCCGGCAGATAGAGCGCCCAACTCTCGCTAACGCTGGTGCCATGATCTTGGAACATGTGCAGATAGCCGTGATTGGTGCCAATCAACAGTCGCACATCGTCACTTTCATCGCCGAGAGCGTGCCCAAAGCGCAGTGCCAGTGGCTTAGAATGCAGCGGATCGCCAAAGACACTGGCGCGCCGTTCGCTGACATCGCCGTCGCTATCTTCATCATCAACATCAATGCCTTGCAACCACTGCCAGTAATCGTCCAGAGGCTGCCCTTCGGTCAGCCCTAAGCGTTGACGCAGATTCGCCTCACCGTTGAAATGACCAAGCATATTGACACCGCTTAACGCCACAATCTGATCATGATTTAACTGCAGCAGTCGCCGCTGCGGCTGGTTTTGTAAGGCCGCGGCAACGCCGCCAACACTCACCTGAGCGCCATCACCACCGGTTCTGGTCGCTTGGCATGCCAAGGAACTAGTCCACAGAGTGCAAGCCTCAGCGGCGATATCACCATCGCCATCAATAGCGAGATTGCCTTGTTGGTCGACTACGGTGCCTTGCGGCGTAACGACTAATTTTTTAAGGTTGCCATGCCAACGCGGGCGGTCACTTGGGGCAAACACCCCGTAATACAATGCTTCGCCGGTATTGGTACGGTCGCCAGCACTGAACGCCACCGCAGGCGAAGTGAAACCGCCATTGGCCGCTAGCACCTCGGCGACAATTTGCTGTAGCGACCGCTGCAGAGCACTAACGTCAGCGGCAGCGTGATAGCGGCCGCCGCCGCGGTTGGCGGTTTCAGTTAGCACCCCTGCGGCTTCGACAGCACCTTCGGCAAAGCCGATGGTGTGGGTGACCACCCGCTGCTGCCCCGCCAATTGCGGTTGTAAATCCTGTTGAAACAGAAACTCGGCCACCACCGGCAGATATTGTTCGCTTACCAACTGGTCGCTGTATGGCTTAAGTACAAAACCGGCGGCGCTAAATTCGGTGATGATCTGCTGGTTATAATGACTGTCTCTAGTGGGGTTACCATCGCTGATCAGCACCACATAAGCCGGCGCCTGACAGCGCGTGAGCGGCGACCGATAGCGCCCGTCAGCATCGACGATGCGACGATCCGCCAGCGGCAAATTATGGTCGTTGCCACTGTTGCTGTCGTCTTGTTGATAACGGTCGTTAAAAACCGCACCACCACTAAAATAGCGATAACTTTCAAATAGCGTTTCACACAGCGGCGTCCAACCTTTTGCTGGTAATGCTTCAATAGTGCCAAGTAGTGCCGCCGGATCGTCACGATTGGCATCAATACCCTGCACAATCCGCCCGCCATTATCGCGTTTGTTGCCATCGGCGATCCCCTGCTGATCCTCATTGAAGTTAAATACGGCCAAACCAAAATCCACCTCGGGGTTGGCGAGCACCAGTCGCTGCAAGGTGTCTTTGGCTAATCGCATCCGCGTTTTGTCGGTTCCAGGTTCGACGGTGGTCATCGAACCGGAGTTATCCAAAATCAGCAGCACCTGCGGCCTAATGGCACTTTGCGCACTAATACCAAAAAAGATCTCGGTATCATCAGCCAGCGCCACGACCGAGCAAAATCCAACGCTTAACGACCACAGCCAGCGGCTTGACAGCCTAAACAGGTTCATACGGTCTCCTTAACGACGTAGCAACGGCTGCTCGATACCGGTGATAACCGACCACTGGCCACGCTGATTGCGGCCATAGTGAACCGTGGTGGTCAGTTCATTGTGGCGACAATTTACTACCCCAACGGCGGTCGCATTGACCCGGCGGCGGCAACCGGACTCAACCAGTAACCGCAGTTGGTGATTCGCGGGAACCACTGGGTTATCCGCCAGCCAAAGGCTACCCGCTGGACTTTGACGCTGCGCCGATAACAGCGCCTGCTGTAGCGAATCGGCTTGTTGCTGGGCTTGCTCTCTGGCGATACTGGCGGCCGTCATCTGCACCGATAACCGACTGCGCTCCGCCAGCGCTACCGCGATGACCGTCAGTACCAATAGCAATAACACGCTGGTGAGTAGGGCGATCCCTTGCTGATAGTTCATCTCCTCCCCCCAGAGCCAAAGATCGGATTACGCAGCATCACCGTGGTTGATAATTTATTACGACGACGACCGTCGCTAGCAAAGGTGCGATCACCACTGGGCATCAGGAAGCGTGCTGGTGCAGGGGCACTACGATCCTCGCTGACGCTGCTGAGCAGCAAATGGATCTGCACCGCAATAATCTGCGCGGCGGCGCTGCGATCCCACACCGCCGCACTGATCTGATCCGCACTGAGATACTGATCAATGGCTGAGTCATCATCCAGATCGATGCCAAATCGATATTCAATCGCGGCAACGCCCTCGACCAATTGCTGCGCCCGTCGCATCCCGGCGCGATTAAGGGCCAACATATACAGCGCCGGATTACCACTGGGGCTTTGGCGAACAAAATAGACCCGATGATGGTAGCGATACACCCGATGAAGATGATTCGCAGACTCAAGCCAATCGGGCTGGCCATCACTGCCGACAAAGAACTCGCTGCGATCTGGACTAAGCCCCAGATATACCTCATGCGGCTGCAACGGCTGGTCTTTCACGTTAATGCCATCAAGGCGCTTCAGCTGCAGCAGATCCGATTGCGACAGCTCGCCATTACGGAAGCTGCGACAATTCGTTCCGCCCACAGAGTACGAAAATAGCCAATCGCGGTTGGATAACTGCCGTTATTTAAGCCGCCACCCAAGCAATCATCGGCAGCAGGTAACGGCGGGATCGCCACCGTAGTACTGACTAAATCGGTGCCAGTTAGATCAGCGAAGAACCCCTGTTGAGCCAGATCCTGCTGCAATATTCGTAGTGCCATACGGCCACTTTGTTGCAGTTGGCTGTGTTGCCCGGTGCTGCCAACACTGCGAGCAGACATCGAAAACACACTGTAACTGCCAGCAACAACTAGCAAGCCAATCAGTAACGCCACCATCAACTCGACCAGAGTAACGCCTGCTTGCCGGTTCACAGCGCCACCACCGTACTGACCAGTGCCAGTCGTCGTTTCGTACCGCTACTGCCACAGCTTTGAATGGTGCTGCCATAGCCTGCAGCGCTATCTTCACTGGCTACCCGCCCCTGCCAAGCAACGACCACATCGACTCGATCCGCATCGACAAAGACACAACCGGTGGTGGCTGTGGGGGTGCCGAGATTGCGACCAGCAAGCTGTTCTGCGCTGCCGCTTAAGCGTTGATCCCATTGGTAGCGATCCCAGGCCGCTAACTGGGCCGGCGAACAACGACTGATGGCACCGGTGCAGTTAATGGTTGGCGCCACCAAGACCCCACTACCGTAAGAACGGGACTGATAACCGTCACGCTGTGATGAATTTAGCCGGATTCGATCGGCCATATCAGCGGCGGCAACCAGCGCTTCGGCGTAGTTTGCCGCCGCACCACTGCTGCGCTTGGCGTAACTGTGCAGCGCAAATACCCCAAGCAAACCAACCACTAACAACAATACCGCGATCAGCACTTCAATCAGGGTTAATCCCGTTTGTCGTATCACCACTTATCCAGGTATTCCGAAAACCGTGCTAGCAATAACGCAAAACAACGACAAAAGCGCCAAGGTTTCCCTCGGCGCCAGTCCGTTACTTTGTGAATGTTGGCGAAGTTAGCTCAGAACAAGCGGCGCCAGTTGAGTAGCCCCAGCGGTGGAGCGGCATTTTCAAATCGATCATCGCCGACGAAAATCAACTGCTTAGCATCACAGTCATCGACGCAAGGTACGTCCGGATTACTGGGATCGGCCGGTACACCGGCATCGGCAGGCGGCTGAATAATCAGGCTTGGCGCGGGCGGGATGTAATCAAACTGATAGCTTTGCTCGAGCTGTCCCGTTCGCAGGTTAAGCTGCATAAACCAGCCCTCGCCACCGCTGCCACATGGATCTTGATTCGGCGTCATGGTGGTAAAGCTAACCGAATCGGTCAGCGACAAACTGGTGGTCACTTGCCGTTCGCCAAGGTTATCGGTATTGCCATCTTGGGTGTTGATGAGATCCAGATAGAACCCCGCATGCGTGCTCCAGTTCACCGCACTTTGCGTTAACGTCCGTGCCCGCCCTTGCTGGCTAATGATGGCCTGCGGCATCAGTTCGGAATAGGCGTAACCATCAGCAATCGTGCGTTCATCATCAATACTGCTGCCATCAAGCTTATCCCAGATGACGTAGAAGCTCTGGGTCGGCTGTCCGGTCGCTGCGGCATCGCTGCCACTCACGTACAGGCCGGTACCAAACGACAGCAAAATGCCGTTGGCGAGGCCGGTTGGATGCACCGCAAATGACGGCCTAGAGGTGATCGACTGCGACTCAAAATCAAAGCCTGCCACTGTCATTGTTGGGCTCTGCGCGGTAAACAACGGACCGTTGTCGTTGGTTGCCATGCCCCATTCGTTAGGATCAGCATTACGCACATCAAATACCCACATATTGCCGTACAGATCACCAGCGTAGATGCGATCAGCGATGCCATCACCGTCTTCATCAAGCACCGCCGGTTCCGCCAATGCATTGGAGCGCGCACCACCGGTTGGATCGACTTGAGCGCCAACGCTGAGTTTGCGGATCAAGCTGCCATCATCTAGGTCAGCAATGTACAGCGCACCATCACCTGCGGCATTAAAGCCGTTAGGGAAAATAACCCCGTTTTTACCATTCGCCAATCTGGCGATGGTGGGCTGCGCGCGGCTATAACCGATGTCGCTATAATCACCGCTGGCGGTGATCTCCCACTTTGCCACACTGGCATCGATGCTAGACAGATCAGAGAGATCTAGCGCATACACCCCTTTAGCACCATGACCAAGACTGCCGACAATGGTGGTATCGCCATCGTCATCGGTAAAGCCGGTGATGGCACCGTCAACATAGTAACGATGGCTATAACCGGAGTTGGGATACTCTCCCAGATGTTCGTACACCGCACTGGGAAGGTACGCCACCAGTTCATTACCAGTAGCCAGATCAAACACATGCACCATGCCATCATTGGCGCCAGCCACCACCACCGGCTTGCTGACAATGTGACCATTTACGCCATTAACCACATAAGGGGTGGCATGGACGATATCCCCCAGCACTGAACCGCGCTGGCGCATCGAATAGGCCGATCCCGCCGCTTCATTGCTGCGGTCGCCACGCAGGTAGTTTATCGCCGCTTGCAGATAGTTAAGCTTGTCGCTGGTATCACCGGAAGCGCCATTAAGTAGCGCGTTGACTTGCGCCAAACTTAACCCTGCCGTGGTACCAGCCAGAGCCGCAGCCGATGTCGGTGCGGTAAACTCAAATACGCTGCCACTGGTGTCATTGCGACTGTAGATCTTACGACTGCTGACGACCTGAGCATCCAGTTGAGTGGCAGCGCTCCAACTGGGGCTGCTGGAAAACCGGCCGCTTTCGTCGGCGGCATAGGCTTTCACGTCGCCAGACCAAACGCCATTTTGATAACTGCTTTGATAACGCACCGCATCGGCAGTTAAAAACTGGCTGTTGAAAGTTGAAATACTGGGGGCTGCTTGCGCCGCGATGTTTTCAAAGGCGCGCCGTAGGCTGTCGCCCAACTCACCGGCATTGGTCACCGGGAAGTAGTTGTCGGGCACCCCATCACCATCGCTGTCCCACTCCTCTTGCAGATCCGGTTTTAGGTTGCCATTACCCACTTCGTTGTCTTCGACAAACCCACCATACTTGGCGGCGTAATACAGCGGCGATGGCAAAAATTCGGCGGCGGCAGAGGAACTTGGGAAAAAGTTACGAGTTCGCAGATAGCCTAATGTAGTGGTTTTCTGTTCAGGACTACCTACGCTTCTGAAGTTATTTGGATATGGGACATCATCTGGTCCAATCGTGTCTAAATAGTAGGGAACATCATCACCATTGCCACCATCAGGGCGATCTAGAACGTCTAAATAAATACCATCGAACTCTGTGCCCGAAACAACATAGCCAGCATGTTGATGAATACTACCTGCGGCATAATCTGAGCTTAGGGTAACTTGCAAGCCGGTCTTTTGTTCGCTGGCACTACACGCCTGGCCATAGATAGGACAAAGATCGTCTTTCACCTCATAGGTGTAGGTGACGATCATATCCATGTCGTGATCGGCGCCTTGCTCGACATCTTCAAAATTAATCCGAAATACCCCTTTGGTTGGGGTCAACTCCTGAACGTAAAAATCAACGATGGTGTTGGTCGGTTGAAAATCAGCAGTTGGGCTGATGCCAGACCCTGAGGTCGATTTGGCGTAGGGCACTAACCGAATTTGGTTATCGCCAATTGGCACGTTGATTTCAGGCAGCGGCGAAGAGATCCCAACGACGGTGGTCGCTATCCCTTGATGGCCACTTTTAGAGGGGAAACGATCGGTCACTCGACCATAGTAAGCCGCTGCTGCCGAGGTGTATGACCCCTCTTTGGTTGGCTCTTGCGGCGCCAGACCATAAATACTATTCAGGTCGTTAACCGTTTTAGCCGTCGGCGCCCCATCATCATCACCAGAGTGAGCACCGGAGTGGCCAATAAAGAACTGGCCATTAATGCCCTCTTGGGTGGAGATATCGGTTAGCAAGGTTTTGGCATTAAAACCACTAAGATCGCCACTGATGCCGCTGCCTTTGACCGCTCCGGGAAGTTCATCGGCATCGAATGAGGGATAGATGTCACTGATCACCAAGTTATTTGGTTTAGCGCAGTAGTTACGGACATCAAACGGTTTATCCCAAGCTGAAATTGGCAGATTGACACTGTAACTTCCGGAATCCGCAGGCGGGATATAGTTCGAGGTGGCTGCCCCTTTGTCGTTAAAATAGCGCACACTTTCATACAAAATTTCCCCCAGCGGATTGCCCCAGTCGATAAACTCGCCGCTGCGCATCGGTCGCTTAGTCACCCAACCTGCATCTTGATTATTTTCATCGGTGAAGTTGATATGGATACCATTGCCCCGATTGGGTGAAAAACCGCGTATTCGAAAACCATCTAAGCTGGCGATAATGCCATCGACATTACTGTTAAAGGTGCCATCACTGGGATCAATCTCATCAAACGCTTTGACTTGATGACGCAACACCCCGCCAGAGATATTGGCACGGTTGCTGCCAGTCATCAGACCAAAATCCATGCCACCGTTTTCACCAAATTCATGCAGCAAGCCAATCGGTTTGGCATTGCCGCTTGGGTAACCTTTGCAATTTGCCTCTAACTTGCCAGCCACACACACTTGCACCCGCACACTGTATTGATGGTCTTGCTCGTAACTGCCACAGCCATTGGTCAAATTATCCCGCAACACAGGCCCTTCAGTACTGGCCCAGTTCCAAACATCACAGCTTTCACCATCTTTAGGTTGCTGATTTACAAGAACGATTAACTGCGGCTGCGGCGATTTCCAAATAAGTCCGTTACGTTCAAAGGTCGCATTACCAAAAAAATGTTTTTTGCCATTTCCCGGTACCGAGAACGGGCTGTAATCGGCAATGTCATAGCCGCTTTCGGCCACTGATACATATTGCTTGGCCCAACTGTGGGCATCCAAAGGGATATAGCTACGTTCCAACACGGTTTCACTGCTGCCATCAACATCGCGGGTGCCGCCGTACAACACCTTGCGCATCAGATCGATGCGCGACATGGTCAGATAGTTTAGGAAGTCACCGCTCCATTCATTGCTACCGCTGCAGGTTTTCGCTGGCGCAGCCGTTTGCGGCTCAAAACGTTCATCACTGCTGTTGTAGATGTAACAGCGGAAGGAGTTAAAGTAACCGTCATAATCGATGCTGCTTGGCTCGTAGCGATAATCAATCACCCCATCGCCATCCAGATCTGAAGCGTCGTTATAAGCCTCATAATAGAGGGTGTGATCACGGCTCATCACCAACATGACTAGTGGCGCCGCATCTTGACCTGAGTTCAGCGGTGCAGTCGCCAATGGCACCGTACCCGCCATCGAGGTTGGGGCTAGCGCGGCTGTCCCGAATAAGGCAACCAGTCGTCGAATCATCTTCCCTGTCATCAACTTGTCCTTGTTATTTGGCGGGTCGAATTACCAGCAACTGCTCAGTGAACCCGTGGTTTGATTGGTATTGGCGATGGTCAACGTGCCACACTCATCCGATGCCTGCGCCCCTTTGGGCGCCGCCGACAAGGTAAAGGTGTTGGCTGCCGCCGTTGCCGTTAGCGTGTAGTAATCGCTGAAATCGCTGCTGGGGCTAATTAGGGTTAAGGTACTGCCGCTGACTGCACCACTGAAATTGAGGTTTTGGGCGTAGTAGCGCTCCAATCGCTGCGCCCCCTCAATCAGCGTTTGTTTGGCCACCTGACGGCGACTGTCCTGGACATAATCGCTATAACTGGGATAAGCGATGGAAGCCAAAATCGCGATAATCGCCACCGCAATCATCACTTCAATTAGGGTAAAGCCGGGTTGTCTATTCATCGGTTACTCCATCACCGCCACATAGGCCTGCACTAAGGCTTGAGCTTGGCCGTCACCATTGGCGCGGGTGGTCACTTTGATAAACCGGCGCGAAGGCAGGCTGCGACCAAGGTCCAAACTGGGTTCGCGGCCACCATCTTCCAACAGATACTGCGGTGCGCCGGCTAAGTTAGCATTACTGCCATCTTGCAAGGTCACCGCCGCCGTCCAGTTGCCGGCGGTCTTCCACCAATCGGCACTGGCAAAGGTGGCACTAACAATCGAGTTGGCGGAAGCGGGATCCAACCTATCGTTTACTGAGGGGTGGTTGTCGTTGATGATCGCTTGTGCCTCCGACAGCGCCGATTGCGCCCGCACAAAACTGTTAGTCATATCATGATAAACGGTGGTGTTACGGCGCGAGTCCAGTACCTGTTTACCGACGGCCACCCCCAATATCGACACGATTAACAACACCACTAACGCACTTAATAAGGCGATTCCTTGCTGCTGAGCTTGCCGTTGTAATCGCCTCATTACACACCTCGGTTATTAAGCAAATTGATGTTATCGCGGACCACTTGCCGCACTTTGCCTTCGCCATCACTGTCTTTGGTTACCGCGGTACCCAACACGTCGTAGGTTTGATTGGCGGCAATCGGCGCACGGCTCATCTCTCGGCTCACCAGCAGCGCCAGGCGCAGATGGCCGATCTGGCTCCAATCAGCGACGTCATTGGCGGTTTGATAGCGATAGATGCCATCGCGGTTCGGGGCAAAATCAAGCTGCATCTGCTCAATCCCCTGTTCAAACCGATGGGCGCCAGTACCGTCCTCACAGAACAGTTCCTCGGCAGCGGACAGATAAAACACCATGGTATCGATGACACCAGCTGCCAGCGTGCTGCCATCGCAGCGGTACACTTCGCCATTGGCTGGATCGGATCCGAAAAAACGGATGGCGATCACATCACTGCCCGCTAGTATCCCAGCGGCAGCGGTGTTGTCGATCGCTTGGATTATTTGGCCATCATCCCAATCGAAATTGATGCCAGCGACACTGTTATTTTGATGATTCGGCACTTGCTGATCGGTAACGATTTGGTCGAATTCACGATAGCCCGCTTGTTGCAAATACAAGCGCATCGAATGCAGGCTCATCCGACTTTTATGGATAAGTTGATTGCTACTGCGACTGGCTTCATAGGTGGCACCATCTGCCAGTACCGAGGTAAACACCAAGCCCATGATCATCAAACTGAGCATCAGGGCGATCATCAGTTCGATCAGGGTTAACCCCCGCTGACGTCGCAAGATCATTCGCGGATCCATAATTCCATCTCCACACATTGATGGCTTTGGCCGTCAACGGCACAACCGGCAAAATCGGTCCCAGTTCCAGTTAGGGTGGCATCCCAGGTAAGTTGCAGCCGGATTAAGTTGGTTTCTGGCTGCAACACCGCAAACCGCAATTGCGGGATAACTTGGCGGGCGCTTTGGAACCATTCAAACAGTTCGTATTCGGCAAACTGTGCCCGCGTGCAAGTGGTGGCGGCCGCTTGGCAATCGGTCACCGCCGCCATGGTGCCGGTAGCGAGATTGGTAAAGTTAAAATCGCTGTTGATGGCGGCTCGAGGTTCGGCACGGATCCGCTCGCTTAGATCTAATGCGGCACTATAGGCTTGCTGAGAAAAACGCACCTCTCGGGCGTTTTGCAGCGACGACACCTGCATTCGAGCAAAACCAAGCAAGCCAATCGCCACCACCAACACCGCAATCAACAGCTCAATCAAGGTAAAACCTTGTTGCTTAGGCGCAATCGCTGCTACTGGCTTTGGCATAAGTCACCCTCCCATTCAGGTCGATGCTGACCAGATATTCATCGACATCACTGTTGGCCGAACAGATCGCAAAGCTAGCGGCGACACTACGACCGCTGGGGAAAAAACGCTGGCTAACTGCAGCCGACTTGATCTTTTCAGCCGCAATGCGCTGCTGCACCGTAATCAGTTGGTCATTGGCGGCACTGAAACTGTTGCTGCGATCGTCATCGACATACAGCAGCCAACCGTTATCGGCACTCCAACTGGCTGCACAACTGTTGCCATTACGGGTGGGGCATAGATAGGTAGAACGAGTATTAGCCAGTGCTTCCTGCTGGCCGCGTTGCAACGCCGATACCAGTTGATCGCGGCTGGCTTTAACTCGATGACTGTCAACCAAGGCAGTTAATGACGGCACGGTAATCGACAACACAATGGCGGCAATCGCCACGGTGATCATCAATTCAATCAGCGTGAATCCGTGATTTCGATTGGTTCTCTCAATAGCATTTTGCACAACGACGCTGTTCCCTTAGCGAATATTGAACCACCGCCGCACTGTTGCAGTTACGACAGCAAAGGCAAATCCGTGACTCCATTACAGATCCGACTTTTGTTCAAGATACCATCAAAAAACGCCATTGATAACAGTCACTAAAATCCTCATAACGAGAGCGATAATGAGTATCTGCCACAACCAAAGTGATAACGTTTATCAATAAAAGCCAAATTAGCGCGATCAACTAACAATCAAAAAAAAACGGCCCAAATATATAAAACAGCAAGGTTTACTAAGTAATTACGATAGCGACAACAAGCGCAATTGCGACCAACAAAAAAGGCATGCTCGATAAGCATGCCTTCCGATTTTGGAACTTTTAACCCGAATTAAAACAACCGTCGCCAGTCGAGCAATCCAAGTGGTGGATTTTGATCTTCAAACACCTTATCACCGACGTAGATCAGTTGCTTGGAATCGCAGTCTTTGTCACAAGGCGCATTCGGATTACTGGGGTCGTAGCTGTCACCGACACCCGCTGGCGGTTTGACGATAACCGATGGTGCCGGCGGAATATGATTAAACTTATCGCTTTGCTCTAATGCCCCGGTATGCAAATTAAGTTGCATAAACCAACCATCACCACCAGAACTGCATGCATCGGCATTCGGCATCAGGGTAGTAAAGCTAACCGTATCAGTTAACGACAGGCTGGTGGTGACCTGACGCTCACCGAGGTTGTCGCGATTATTGTTGTCGGTGTTTATCAAATCAATATAGAACCCTTGTTGTTGATGCCAATTGATAACATGGTTGGTGAGCGTACGCTTACCATCAACCTCTTCGACAATACGTTGTTGCAGCAATTTCCCGTATTGACCAGAACCGTTATTGCCGCTGCGCTTATCATCAACTGCGGCGTTGTTGAGTTTGTCCCAAATGGTATAAAAACTCTGGGTAATCTGATCGGTCGCCGCCGCATCGCCATGGCCGACATACAACCCTGTGCCAAATGACACCAATACCCCACGGTTAAGGCCGAAGGGGTGCACCGCAAAGGATGGCCGCGAGGTGATCGGCTGGGCGCTAAAACCGCTGGAGCCATTGGGGTGGCGCATTGGACTTTGCGCCGTAAACAGCGGCTTACCAGAAGTCGTCGCCACTCCCCAATTGTTGGGATCGCTGTGGCTGATATCAAATACCCATAGGTTACCGAACAGATCGCCGGCGTAGATCCGATCAGCGATACCGTCACCATTCAAATCAAGCACTGCTGGCTCTGCCAGTGCATTGGGGCGATTTAAGCCGGTTGGATCGGTTTGTTTGCCGACGCTTAATTTCTTGATGAGTTTACCGTCGTCAAGATCAGCGATATAGATAGCACCATCACCACCGGCATTAAAGCCGTTGGGGAAGATCACGCCGACATCACTGTTGGCAAGTTTGGCGATGGTTGGCTGTGCTCGGGTGTAACCGATCTGGCTGTAATTCGCTTGCTTGGAAGTGATCTCCCACTTAATGACATTGCCATTGATGGTGTTTAAGTTGGATACATCTAAGGCATACAACCCCTTGGCGCCATGGCCAAGCGTGCCAACCACAGTGGTGCCATCCGTGTCGCTATAACCGCTAATGTTGCCATCAACAAAGAACTTATGCTGATAGCCAAGTTTTACGTAACTGCCTAAATGGCGGTATACCTCGCTGGGAACGTACGCCATCAATTCGTTACCACTATCTAGATCAAACAGGTGCACCATGCCATCGTTGCCACCGGCAATAATTACCTCTTTATTAACCTGGTGGCCATTGACGCTGTTGACCACATAGGGGGTTGAGTTAACGATATCCCCCAACACCGAACCACGAGCACGCATAGAGTAGTGAGAATCGGATGATTCATGGGTACGCTCGCCACGCAAATAGTTCACCACCGCTTGCAGGTACTTTAGCTGCTCGTTGTTGTTGCCGGACTTACCATCCAGCAGCGCATTAACTTGGCTTAAGCTAAAGCCGTTAGCTTGACCATCAAGCGCCGTGGTGGAAGTTGGGGCAACAAAGCTAAAGCGTTTGTTACTGTCTGAATTAACGGAAAAAACCTTACGTTCTGCGACGCTTTGCTGGTCCAACTGCTCGGCGGCGCTCCACTTGGCGTTGCTAGCAAAGCCACCTTTGTCGTTAGCCGCAAACGCCCGCAAATCACCAGACCAATCGGCACTTTCGTAGCTACTTTGGAAACGCACGGCCCCAGCTGTCAAAAACTGGCTATTAAACGTTGAGGCGCTGGGTGAATCTTGGCTGGCGATGTTTTCAAACGCCCGCCGCAGACTGTCACCCAGTTCGCCAGCGTTGGTGACCGGGAAGTAATTGTCGGGCACGCCATCACCGTCGCTGTCCCAATCGGTGATCAGCTCTGGCTGTTGCTCATTCTCGACCACACCACCGTATTTGGCCGCGTAAAGCAGCGGTGATGGCAGAAACTTAGCCGCAACGCCGCTTGCTGATGGGAAAAAGTGCCGTGTTTGGTTATAGGTCAGTACGGTTTTTTTCTGTTGCTCGCTACCGATGGTACGAAAATTATTGGGATAAGGTCGGTCATCCGGGCTGATGGTATCAAGGTAGTAAGTCACCGGTGCTTTATTGCCGCCATCAGGTCGATCCAATACATCCAAATAGATGCCGTCGTGCTCCGTACCCGACACCACATAACCAGCGTGCTGGTGAATGCTGCCGGCGGCGTAGTCCGAGCTTAACTTAACCTCGACCCCTGTACGGCGCTCCTCTGGTTGGCAACTCTCGCCAGCGATTGGACAAAGATCCCCCTTAACCTCGTAGCTATAGGTAACGATCATATCCATGTCGTGATCGGCCGCCTGTTCGACATCCTCAAAGTTAATCCGAAACACCCCTTTGGTTTTGGTTAACTCTTGCACATAAAAATCAACGATGGTGTTGGTCGGCTGAAACTTACCGTTACGATCAATGCTGTAGCCATTGGTTGATTTGGCAAACGGCACCAATCGAATGGTTTTGTCATCGATTGGGATAATAATCTCTGGCAGCGGCGACGAGATGCCCACGACGGTGGTGGCGATCCCTTGATGACCATCCTCGTTCGGAAACAGATCGGTGATCCGCCCGTAATAAGCCGCAGCCGCCGACGAATAGGAGCCCTCTTTGGTCGGCTCGTTAGGCGCCAATCCATAAATATTGTTTAAGTTGTTAACTCGTTTGGCGGTTGGCGCCCCCTGCCCCAAGCCGGTGTGCACACCGGAGTGACCAATAAAGAAATCCCCATCAATGCCCTCTTGCGCCGAAATTTTGGCAAGTAAGTCTTTGGCACTAAAGTTCGGCAGATCGCCAGTGAGCCCGCTGCCAATCAGTGCTCCTGGTAACTGATCGGCGTCAAAGGAAGGATAGATATCGCTGATCACCAGATTGTTTGGCCGCGCGCAATATAGCCGCGGTTCGCTGCCGATCAGATCGCTGTACGGTTTGCCCCAGTTGGCAATAGCGAGGCTGTCGGCTTTTTGAGGTATAAAGTTACTGGTTGGTTTACCCAGATCATTAAAATAGCGCACGCTCTCGTACAGCATCTCACCAACCGGGTTACCCCAGTCGATAAATTCACCGTCTTTCATTGCTCTCGTAGTTACCCAAGAACCACCACCTAATTGATTTTTATAGGTGCCGTTGGATTGAAAACCACGGATCTTAAAATCGTTGATGGTGGCGACTAAGCCACCGCCAGTTTTAAAGGTGCCATCGTCGGCATTCACCTCATCAAAATTTTTGATGTTGTGGCGCAACACGCCGCCGGATTTGTTGGCCATATAGCTGCCACTTAGCAGACCAAACTCCATCGCATTGTTTTCACCAAATTCATGCAACAAGCCAATCGGTTTGTAATTGCCATTGGGGTAACTTTTGCAGTTGGCCTCTAACTTGCCCGGCTGGCAGACCTGAACCCGCACCGTAAAACGGTGCTCAGTAGCATCATTGGCACAGTTACCAATGGGAGGGATCCGCAACACTGGGCGTTCGGTGCTGGCCCAGTTCCACACATCACAGCGCTTATTGGCTTCACTGCTTTTGCTGCCTTGGTTTTGCAACACCACCAATTCTGGTTTGCCATTAATGCTAAAGCTGGCGGTACCAAAGAAATGTTGATGGTTGGCGCTTGGCTGGCTAAAGGGGGCATATTCAGCAATGTCATAGCCGCTGACCGCTTCAGATATGTACGCCTTCGCCCAACTGTGGGCATCGATAGGAATGTAAGCTCGCTCGAGTACGGTAGCACTGCTGGTATCGGTCGAACGCCGACCGCCGTACAGTACTTTGCGCAGCAGATCGACCCGCGACATGGTCAGATAGTTAAGAAAATCGCCACTCCACTGGCCGCTGCATTTTTTATCGATGGCGGTCTGCGCTGGCGAAAACTGTTCATTGGCGTAGGTATAACAACGGTGTGAATCGAAATAGCCATCGTAATCAATTTCGCTAGGCTTATAGACGTAATCCACCACGCCATCGCCGTCCAAATCAGAGGCATCATTGTAAGCTTCATAGAACAGCGTATGGTCTCGCCCCATCACCAGCATCACCAGCGGCGCAACATCCATCCCCATATTTAGTGGCGTGTCGGCCAAATCGACGTTGTTCGCCGAGGCCAGTGGCGCCAGCGCTCCGGTCAGCAGCAGTACCGTGAATTTACCTGTTATCGTTGTTGCCATAGGTCATCCTTACCTATCACCAGCATCCAGTTTGAGTGGGCGTCGTTTGATTAGTGTGAGCCAGCGTTAAGGTGCCACACAGATCCGTGGCTTGAGCCCCTTTCGGGGTCGCCGTTAGGGTGAAGGTGGCCGCTGCGGCCACCGCAGTGAGATCGTAAAAGCCGCTAAAATCCGCGCTGGGGCTGAAAATAGTCAAACTGCCGCCGCTAACCGCACCGGCATAATTAAGATTCTGGGCGTAATAGCGCTCCAGTCGCTGCGCCCCCTCGATCAGCGTTTGTTTGGCCACCTGACGGCGGCTGTCTTGCACATAATCGACATAGCTTGGATAGGCTATCGCCGCCAAAATGCCGATGATGGCGGTAGCGATCATCACCTCTATCAAGGTAAATCCTTTACTGTTCGCCATTGGCTTACTCCATTACCGCCACGTAAGCTTGAATCATCGATTGTGCCTCGCCGTCACCATCGGCTTGGCTTACCACTTTAATAAACCGCCGAGTCGGCAGATGACGCCCCATATCCAGTGAAGGCTCTTTGCCGCCATCGACCAACATATATTTTGGCGCCCCCGCCAGCGTCGCATTTTGGTGGTCGGTCACGGTCACGGCGGTTGCCCATCGCGACGGCGTTTTCCACCAATCATCCCCGCCCAGTTCAGTGGCTTTGGTGACGATTGGCGTAGCCGAATCAGGATTGAGCTTGTCATTGATAGAGGGGTGATTTTCATTAATCACTGCCCGCGCCTCTGACAGTGCCGATTGCGCCCGCAGATAACTGTTATTGAGGTCGTAATGTACGGTGGCATTACGGCGGCTATCGAGCACCTGCTTGCCAACAGCCACGCCCAGTACCGAGACCATCAACAGCACCACTAGGGCACTAAGGAGCGCCACTCCATGCTGCTGCGACAACGACGGCTTCGCAAATGGATTCATCAAACACCTCGATTATTAGGCAGACTAATGTTGTCTCGCACCACCTGCCTCGCTTTGCCGGAGGTTTCACCGGCTACGGTAACGCTGGTATCCAACAGTTGATAACTCTGCGACACCGCCGCTGGCGCTCGTGCCATATCTTGCGACTGCAGCAGCACCAGTCGCAGGTGGCCAATCTGCGACCAGTTATCAACGCCAGAACCGACCTCTGCCGCATTGAGATAGCGATATTGGCCGTCAAGATTTGGCGCATATTCAACCTGCAGTTGTTCCACCCCAACCTCCAGCACGACGCCTGCGGTTGCAAAGCTGTCGGCGCACATCAGTTGATTGCCATTGGTGACATACACCACCAGCGTATTAAGCTCGCCCGATAGCAGTCGTTCACCATCGCAGCGATAGACCTCGCCGTTATCGACATCCGAACCGTAATAGCGAATGGCAATCACATCGCTACTTGCCTGGGTATGACTGGCACTTTGATTATTCAGCCCCTGAAGTACTTGACCGTGGTCCCACGTCCACGCAAAGCCGCCAATCTGTTGCACAGCGGTCACAGGCTCTGGGATAACGTTATTTAAAATCTGCTCAAACTCGCGATAGCCTGCTTGCTGCAGATACAACCGCAACAGGTGCAAATTCATCCGACTTTGGTGAACCAGTTGATTGCTGCTGCGAGTGGCTTCATAAGCAGCGCCATCGGCTAATACCGAGGTAAACACTAACGCCATCATCAGCAAGCTCAATGACAGCGCAATCATCAACTCGACAAGGGTTAACCCGGCCTGCTTTAACCTCTTTATCCGCGGATCCACAACTCTACCTCCACACACTGATGCGTCTGGCCATCGGCACTGGCACTGCAATCGGCGACCCCGCTGCCAGTTAAGGTGGGATCCCAAGTAAGCAGCAATCTAAACAGGTTGTCTCGCGGCTGTGATACCGCAAAGCGCAACTGTGGCACCATGGTCGCGGCGTTGCGGTACCACTGCGCTAACTCGTAGGTAGCAAACTCCGCTCGAGTACAAGAGATGGCACTGGCGCTGCAATCTATCGAAGTGGGGGCAACACCGTCAGCTAAGTTGCTGAAGTTAAATTCATTACGAATTGCGGCAGCGGGTTCCGCGCGGATCAGCTCCCCCAATTCCAACACGGCACTGTAGGCATACTGGTTAAAGCGCACTTCACGAGCATTTTGTAACGACGTCACCTGCATTCGAGCGAACCCGAGCAGTCCAATCGCCACCACCAGAACCGCTATTAGTAGCTCTAATAAACTGAAACCACGTTGATTAACCACAGTGGTTATTGGCTGGCACGACATGGCTCACCCTCCCACTGCGACTTAGCTGAAAACGCAGGTCCTCAACCCCACTGTGCTGACCACAGACCGAGAACGTCTGCTCGGTGGTATGACCGCTGGGCAGAAATCGAATCAGCGCCGAGTCAGCCTCTATCGCCTGCGCCGGCATATCGCGTTCAACCAACACAATCACATCGGTTGCGGCGGTGTAACTGCCATCGCGATTACGGTCGACAAACACCATCCAACCGGTCACTCCGTCCCACTGACTGGCACAGCTGTTGCCGGAATCCGATGGACATAGGTACGCCGACACACTCTGGCTCATCGCTTGTTGCTGGGCACGTTGCAATGAACTCACTAAGGTATCTCGAGTTGCCGCCAGTCGATTACTGTCGAGTAGATTGATGAAGGATGGCACGCTGATCGACAGCACTATCAGGGCGATAGCAATGGTGATCATCAATTCCAATAGCGTAAAGCCACGCGCTGATAGCGTGGTTTGATTGCTGTTTCTCACTATAACGCTCTTTCCCTTAGCGAAAACCACAGGACAAACACGTTACCCAGCTGAAGTTCCATCTTCCGCCAAGCAACACAACGATGACCATAACAGCAGCGCAGGGAGGTTGACCCTGCCCTAGGTCAATAGTTGCTCAATTAATGCGAATTCAACGTCGATGATTGAGCAAACCAAAAGAGCAACCGTCGGCGAAAACGACGTTAGCTTTAACACATCAACGGCGTGAAAGGAGATGATTGGCAATGAAACCGCAAGCAGAGACCGGCATCACCTTGGTTGAACTATTGATTAGCCTGGCGGTATTAGCGCTGTTATTAGGCTGGGGCGCCCCTAATCTGGTGGAGTTGCAAGCGCGCGCCAGAGCTAAGTCGCAGATTGATGATCTGTATCAGGATCTGCGCGGAGCCAGAGAATTAGCCATCACTTATGTAAACAGCGTGACGGTGTGTCCGTTGGACAGCAATAACCGCTGCCACAACGATTGGCACAGCGGCTATCGAGTATTTATCGACACCTCACCGTTTGGGGAGTTTTCCAGTGATGATGAACTGATTTTTGAACGAGGCAAGATCGCCACCGGCGACTTTATTAGTTCAACCGAAAAGATGTTTCGCTTCACCACCGACGGTTTTACCAGCGATGCCGGTAACATTCGCTATTGCCCGCGCTCTGTCGACAGCAACCATCGCCAGCAACTGACCATCAGCACCACAGGCGGCGTGCGCTATAACGATACCCCGAACCAATGCTAATTGGAGTTAATCCTGTCCAGCATGGTAGTAGATACGTGATGGCGTCATCAGCTGATCGGTAGCGATGGTGCCGGTGCGACTCTCACCAGCGCCAACGCCGATTAAGTACAGCTTAGGGTCCCAATCCTGCGGCGTTGGTGACGGTGGCGGCGGTACAATGATCTGCGGCGTATCCGGCAGTCGTGCCCCTAAGCTGACAACTCGGGTGGAGATCCCCTGTTGCAGGGTAAATTGATACAGTTTGCCATCCCCAGCGGATACGCAGCTGCTGCCACCGCCGCTGGTATCGCCGGGGATAAAACTGGTGAAGTAAGCGGAACCGGCGATCACCACCGGCGCCGCTAATGATTTCTCTGTCGCCGCCAGCGGATAAAACCAACCAAGTTTAGCCCCCAGCGCCAATTCCGCCGCCAGTTGCTCATCAGCAGTGCTGGCGTTGGCAAAGGGATCACTGCCAATGTCGTACAGATTGGCGATAGTAATGGGATCGGGGGCCGGATTGTCATCAGTGCCAAAGGTCTGAGTTAACACGTACCGATCCTGCAACATATACAGATGATTGTCGGTGCCAGCGGCATTGGGATGGGCGCGGTTGCCGCTGCCAATCACCACCGCATCGAACGGTATTTCAGTGTTGGTGATCACCGTTTGCTGACTGCCATCGGGGTTGTCCAGCAACACCTGCTGACGCAGATCAAAGCTGGTTTGGGCAACACTGGCTTCGGCATGAAAACGCCGATCGCTGGCGGTATCAGTGCCACCAAGCTCGGCAAACTTAAATACGCTCCAATCGTCACGATCGCTGCTTGGCATATCGATCCGCCAAACGTTGCCACCGGTATCGGTGGCATACAGACGGTCGGTAACGCCATCGCCATCACTATCAAGGCCGGCCACTTTGGCTGGGATCGAGTCGGTCGCGGCCAATTCGGTGGTGCTATTGGTTTGGCTTAAACCGTAACCAAAGCGGTGCACCATGTCGCCAGTTTCGGCATCTAAAATAAACACCGCCCGTCCCATGCTGTCGGCACTGCCGACCGTCAACTGGTCTTTGTTTAGGTCATAGCCACCACCCAGCACCAACACCGGCTTGCCGTCATTGCCAGGAATGGTGGTCAGTAGCGGCTCCGACCAGCTTTGACCTAATTCCGTCAAATCGCTGTCGGCGGCACTGCGATGCCACATCAACGACGGTGCATCGGGATCGCTGATATCCAAACCGTAGTAACTACGACCGCCACGACGCAAACCGAAAAACAGCCACACCTTATCGCTGTTGTTGATCTCACCGTCGCCATTTTGGTCATCAATGTGGGCTACTGGCGCGCCATCGACACCGTAGACGGTGTGACCACCGGTCTGCTGGTTTTGCCGCAGTTCGGTTAGCGAGTCCGCGAGTTCAGGCAGATACCAATTCCAGCGTTCAACTACGCTATCCCCCTGATCTTCGAACATATGCATAAAGCCACTATTGGTGCCGACCAGCAAGCGCACGCCATCATCACCGCCATAATTGATCGCCAACGGCTTGGAGTGGAGCGGATCGCCAAACAGATCATCACGCTTATCGGTGCGGCTAAGATCTTCATCTTGATCGTCGACATCAATCCCTTGCAGCCAACTGAGGTAATCATCCAGTAAATTGCTATCAGAGATCCCCAGCGCCGCCATCAACGCCGACTCGCCCCCCAGCGCGTTAGCTAAATTACTGCGGCTAAGCGTGACCAAGTCACCGCTGCCGGTTAGCGGCGAGGTCAAGAAGCGGCGACTGCTTTGCCCTTGTAACGCCCCCAGCACCCCGCCCAGCGCGACCTCATTACCATCACCGCCAGAGGATGCCAAATTGCAAACCTCGCTGGCAGTCCAAACGGTGCAGGCGTTGTCACTGATGTTGCCGGCGATGTCGATCGCTTTGTCGCCGCTGCTGTCGACCACTTCGCCGTTACTGTTGATCTTCAGCTTCTTCAGATTACCAAGCCAACGTGGCCGGTCACTGGGTAAAAACATCGCGTAATAGACCGCATCCAAGGTGCGGGTGCGATCAAAACTGTTGGCAGCAATTGATGGTGAGGTGAACGAGGCATTGACCGCCAAAATCTGATTAAAAATCTGCTGCAATGCCCCTTGCAGAGCCTGCGCATCGGCCGCCGCATAATATTCACCGCCGCCGCGCAGCGCCGTTTGCTGCAACAGGTTGGCGGCATTGCTGGCACCGTCAGAAAAGCCAATGGTGTAGGTCACTACGCGCTGCTGTCCCTGTAGAGTGTCATTAAGATCAGTGTTGTAGAGCCTATCGGCCACCCCTGCCAGCAAGTTGCCATCAACCTTGTCGGCGTCGGTGAGCCCCAGTTCTGATTTGATCAAATTATCGTAGCTGTTGTCGCGGGTTGGCTCACCGTCAGTAATCAACACAATGTAAGCCTGTGGTTGGCAAGCCAACATTGGCGTCAGATAGTTGCCGTTGCTGATGACACTGCTGTCATAACTGGGCACGCGACCGGGCTCCAATGTGCCCTGATGTACCGCCTTACCGGCGTAATAACGGTACGCTTCAAATAAAGTCTCACACAGTGGTGTCCAAGTTTCGGCCGACAGCGAATTTACGGTGCTGACCAAACTGTTGCGGTTGGCGTCGGTCATCTCGCGAATGCCGTATACGATCCGCCCCGCATCTTGAAAGTTAAACACCGTTAACCCGAAGTCGACCCCGGCAGTGCTAGTCACCAAATTGGTGATGGTATCTTGGGCAATCTCTAACCGTGGTTTGCTGGTGGTACTGTTATTGTGGAAATAGCTCAGGTAGTTCTCAGTAAACAAGGTGACAGTGTCATTGCTGCCAAAGCGGGTGTCGGCAATGGCAACGTCCGCCGCTGCTTGGCGATCCGCCAATGACGCGCCAACGGCGGTACCGTCATAAGGCTCGGTGCGACTTTGATCAATGCTGAAACCACTACCTCGCAGTGACGAATTGGGATGATTGGGCGCGTTGACCGCATTGGCGCTGTCCAGATCGGCCTTACAATCAATCACATACTGGCTGCGAATGTCATTGCTGATCGAATTAGGCAACCGTCGCCAAAACACCCCGTTGTTGTAGTTTTTATTGTAACGAAAGGCGCGAATGTTGTTGGTATATAGGCCACCATATTGCAGCAGACTGTAGCTGCTGTTATCCGGGTGTGGCTGTTGCGAATCACCACAACCATTTTGCTCGGGCTCAATATAACGCCGCTCGTCACTGTCCGCGGGATCAGGATAGTTACTGGAATTGACCGCGCCTTTAACGTAGTAGATGCGGTCGCCACCATCACCGGTGTAGTCAAAGCTGGGATCAAACGGCGGTGGTGCCAGTGATTCTTCGGTACGCATCGAACCGGAATTATCAAAGATGATCATCACTTGCGGCCGCGAGGTGTTCAGCACCGAGCCGCCAGCAACATAAAGTTCGGTATCATCAGCGCTGGCAGCAAATGCCAGTGCTCCTCCCAGCAGCAACGCTTGCAGTTGCTGCCATCGTATCGCTTGGCGATAGCGCCATTGCCCATTCATCCCTAACCTCCCCCTGAGATCAGCACCGGCTGTTCAACCCCCGACGTTACCGCCAAACTGCCACGATTATTGCGCCCAAAATTGATCCGAGATTCGACATCGCTCTGCCGGCAATTGATCACCCCACTGGCTGTCGCAGCGCGGGCACGACGACAACTGCTTTCAACAATGAACTCTACTTGGTTGGTCACCCCCGCCAGTGGACTTGCAGCAGAGGCAACCCCAGTGGTGCTGATCAGCAAACTGCTACCTCGCGCCAAACGCTGATCATCAATAAATCGTTCCTGACCGCCATTGGCCAACTGCAGCGCCTGTTCACGCGCCATGCCCGCGACCGCCATCTGACTGCTGCTGCGGCTGTTTTGCGCCACCCCAACGGCCACCGTAGTTAAGATCAACAACAGCAAGATGCTGACCACCAGCGCGATCCCCTGTTGCCTAGCCAAGCGCTGCTGTTGCTCGCCCATCATCCCTTCCTTGACGTCAATATCGGGTTACGCAGCATCACCGTGGCGCTTAACAAACTGCGCCGATGTTGATCGGCCACTATCATCCGGGTACTGCCAGCCATCTGATAACTGGTGCTGCCACTGGTTGGCATGCTGTTATCGCTGTCGTTGCTGCGCAGCAACAGATTAATTCGCACCGCGACGATGCGGTTATCACCAACCTGATCCCAAATATCGTTGCTGACTTGCGCCGCCGTTAGATAGCTATCCACCACTGAATCACCATCAGCGTCGATGCCAAATTGGTAGCGGATCTCCTCGACCCCAGCAACCAAAGCTTCGGCGCTACCCATCAGATCGGTGCTGCTTAAGCTGCGTCGGTACAGCGTCGGCACGCCGTTGTCGTCCGCCACGTAATAGACCCGATGTTGGTACTGCCAAACGCGACCACCCGCTAACGTTGGAGTGCCACTGCCGCCGTTATAGAAGCGGCCTTGGCTTAAGTTATTGATGAAGTAGTAGCGATCAGCTTGTTCGCTGCCGGGGGCCTGTTCTGGCCCGAGCAACCGTTTGATTTGCAACACATCCGACCCCGCCGAGATAGCGGTTAAACAGCTGATGCCAGTGCTGCCACCAGCGGTAAACGCCCACAAGGTTCGAAAATGACCAACCCCACTGGGAAAACTGCGATTGTTAGTGCCAACGCCATTACAATCGGTACCTGTCACCGCCGGTATCGCTAATAAGTTACTGCCATTAACCAGATCGATGCCGGTCATATCAGCAAAAAAGCCCGCTTGCGACAGATCCTCTTGCAGCATTCGCAGTGCCATTCGACTGCTGTCTTGCAGTTGCGTGTACTGACCGGTTGACTGCACGCTACTGGCAGACATGGAGAAGATGCTGTAGCTGCCGCCCACCACAAACAAGCCGATAAGCAGTGCCAGTAGCAATTCAACTAGGGTTAAGCCGCATTGTCGGCGGCAGAGGTGCATGCGACTCATAAGCGATCCATCACCACGCTAGCCAGTACTACTTGGCGCCGATAAGCGTTGGCCGTACCGCAGCTTTGGGCATCACTGCTGTTAGCGGCAGCGCCATCGCTAGATTGATGCATGCCGCGCCATGAGATCACCACTTCAACATTGATACCGTTTACAAAAACACAGCCGGTAACTGATGGCGGGGCGCCAATATTGGTGCTAGCACGCTGTACTGCGGCGCCCAGCAACTGCTGATCCCATTGATAGCGATCCCACAACGCCAATTGTGCCGCACTGCACTGATTGGTGATCCCCGCCACTTGCTGACAAGAGACCGTAGGCGCAACTATGCTGCCAGCGCCATAAGCACTGCCAACGTAATCATCGATTTGGGTTGGATTCAGACGCAGCCGATCAAGCAGATCCGCAGCCATCACCGTCGCCTTGGCGTAACTGGCGACATCAAAACTGCTGCGCTTCGCCTGAGTATGCAGTTGAAAAACGCCCAGCAAACCGATGCTGGCAACCACCGCCGCGACCATCACCTCGATCAAGGTGACCCCACGCTGGTGGCAGCGCAAACCGCCTACTTGTCGCGTCACTGATTTGTGCAGCCATCCTTGGTGCATAAGCCAGATTACCTCTTACTACGCCAACTCCATTTGGCAATAGCAAGCCTAGACCAGCTTCCACAGGCTTTTCGGAAGAACTCTACAAACCACTGAATTAGCGATATAAAAAATCCCCTTAGGGCGAACCATAAGGGGATTTATGAAGCGAAAACGACTTAGCGCAGCTCTGCCGGTACGTGGAATACCACATCCTCTGGGCGGCCATTGGCTTCGGCCACATCAACCGCGCCGTAACTCTTAAGCGCCTCGACCACGCCTTGCACCAGCACCTCTGGCGCCGATGCGCCAGCGGTAACACCGACCCGTTCAATACCGTCAAACCAAGCGGCATCAAGGTCATCAGCACCGTCGATCAGATACGCTTGGCTGCCGGATTTGATCGCCACATCGCGCAAGCGATTAGAGTTGGACGAGTTCTTAGATCCCACCACCAACACCAATTCACTGATCGCCGCCAACTCCCGCACCGCGTCTTGGCGATTTTGGGTGGCGTAGCAGATGTCGTCTTTGCGTGGCCCTTCGACCGCTGGAAAGCGCACTTTCAGCGCCTCAATCACCGCCGCGGTATCGTCCATCGACAAGGTGGTTTGGGTAACGAAGGTCAGGTTGGTTTCATCTTTGACCTGCATGGTCGCCACATCGTCTGGCGACTCAATCAGGTAGATGCCACCCTCGGCGTTATCGTACTGGCCCATGGTGCCAACCACTTCAGGGTGACCAGCGTGACCAATAAGTACACACTCGATACCTTTACGACTGGCGCGGGTCACCTGCATGTGCACTTTGGTCACCAACGGACAGGTTGCATCAAACACCTTCAAGCCGCGATTCTTGGCCTCTTGGCGTACCGCTTGCGATACCCCGTGGGCGGAAAAAATCACGATGCTGTTGTCCGGCACTTCGCACAGTTCGTCAACGAACACTGCGCCGCGTTGCCGCAAACCGTCTACCACATAGCGGTTATGCACCACTTCGTGACGGACATAGATTGGCGGTTCAAACAGTTCCAGCGCTCGTTCAACGATGGTGATCGCCCGATCTACACCGGCGCAAAAACCGCGAGGATTGGCCATTAGGACTTTCATTGCGCCTCCTTGGCGATGATGTCCAAAATCTCCACATCAAATACCACGGTTTGACCCGCCAACGGATGGTTGAAATCAACGGTGACCGAGTCGCCTTCGACCGCGCGGATAACCCCTGGGTATTGGTTACCGTCTGGCGCCGTGAACGCCATGATGGTGCCGTTGCTCAGATCCGCATCGGCAGCAAATTGAGTGCGATCCAGATATTGAATGTTGTCCGGATTGGACTGACCAAAGGCCTGCTCTGGCGGCAGCGAGAAACGCTTTTTATCGCCTTTCGCAAGCCCTAACAGTTCCTTTTCCATGCCCGCACTTAAGCTGCCATCACCGAGAGTCAACCGCGCCGGTTTGCCGTGGGCACGGGTGCTGTCAGCAACGCTGCCGTCCGGTAACTCAACATTGAAGTGCATAAACACTTGGGCGCCAGGGCCTACTACTAACTCAGTCATTTATGCCTCCTCAGATGGCTTTGGCTGCTTAAAGGAATCAATAATCATCAACGCCGCACCGATACAGATGGCGCTGTCGGCAATGTTAAACGCTGGCCAGTGCCAGTTACCGACGTAAAAATCGATAAAGTCGATCACATAGCCGTAGGCCAAGCGGTCGATCATATTGCCAATAGCACCACTGATGATCAGCGCGTAGCTGATGTTGATCAGCCGATTATTTTTCGGCTCAGTGCGCAGCATCACCAACAACGCCGCGGTCACCGCCAGCGCGAACACCGCAAAGCCCCAACGCTGCCAACCACCGGCGTCCGCCAGAAAGCTAAAGGCGGCGCCCGGGTTGTGCACGTAAGTCAGGTTGAGGGACGGGATCAGCGGCAGGCGCACGCCATACTCAAAGCTGGCGGCAACCCACAATTTGCTGGCTTGGTCGGCCAGCAGCGAAATCGCCGCCAACCACAACCAAGCCAAACCGCTGCACGTCCATTGTGCTGGGCGCTTTGCCCATAATCCTTTAAGCATAAACGCGCGCTTCCCCATCACCGTCGACGTTGCTTACGCAGCGACCACAGATGGTTTCATGACCGGCGTGGCTACCAACGTCTTCACGGTGGTGCCAGCAGCGCTCACACTTGGCCGCTGCAGTCGGAGTCAGACCAATCATCAGACCATCGATGTCGGTGGCTTTAACATCGCCCGCTTCGCTCAGTGGCTTAACGGTAACGTTGGAGGTGATCAGCGCAAAACGCAGCTCTTCGCCCAGTTGCTCAAGCAGCGCTTGCAGCTCGCCATCAGCGTACAGAGTCACGTCCGCCGCCAGACGGTTCTTAATGCCGTCAGCCTTAGCCGCTTCCAGTGACTTGTTCAGTGCAGCCAGTACGTCAACCAGTTGCTGCCACTGACCGTCAGACAGTTGCGCGTCGTCGTTCATTGGCGCCAGACCGTCGAACCAGTACTGGGTGAATACAAACGGGTCGCGCTCGCCTGGCAGTTGCTGCCAAATTTCATCAGCGGTGAAGCTCATGATTGGCGCCATCCAGCGCACCATTGCTTCAGAGATCAGGAACAGCGCGCTCTGACAAGAACGACGCGCCAGACCATCGGCCTTAGCGGTGTACTGACGATCTTTGATGATATCCAGGTAGAAGCTGCCCAGTTCCACCGAGCAGAAGTGCATCAGTTTTTGGGTTACTTGCAGGAAGTTGTACTGATCGTACGCTGCCACAATCTCTTGCTGCAGTGCGTGGGCACGACCAACGATCCAGCGATCCAGTGCCACCATGTTATCCAGCTCAACCATGTCAGTGGCAGGGTTAAAGCCGTTCATGTTGGCCAGCAGGAAGCGTGAGGTGTTACGGATACGGCGGTAAGCGTCAGCGGCACGGTTCAGGATCTGATCCGATACAGTCATCTCACCGGTGTAATCGGTAGAAGCCACCCACAGACGCAGAATGTCAGCACCCAGCTTGTTCACTACCTGCTGCGGGCTCATTACGTTACCCAGCGACTTAGACATCTTGCGACCGTTGCCATCAACGGTGAAGCCGTGGGTCAACACCTGACGGTATGGGGCTTGGTCTTTCATCGCCACAGAGGAGATCAGCGACGACATAAACCAGCCGCGGTGTTGATCCGAGCCTTCCAGGTACAGATCGGCGCTGTGGCCGTGGAACTCTTCACGAGCATCAACCACCGAATGGTGAGTCACGCCAGAATCGAACCATACGTCCAGGGTATCGGTTACTTTGTCGTAATCGGCGGCCTCGTCACCCAGCAGCTCTGCGGAGTCCAGATCCCACCACGCTTGGATGCCTTGCTGTTCAACCAGCTGAGCCACTTGCTCCATCAGCTCGGCAGAGCGAGGGTGCAGAGCTTGGGTCTCTTTGTGGGTGAACAGCGCGATTGGCACACCCCAAGTACGTTGACGAGAGATACACCAGTCAGGACGGTTCGCCACCATGGTATCGATACGCGCTTGGCCCCAATCTGGCAGCCACTGCACTTTTTCGATCTCTTCACGAGAACGTTGACGCAGACCGGCTTGATCCATGCTGATAAACCACTGCGGGGTAGCACGGAAGATGATTGGGGTTTTGTGGCGCCAGCAATGTGGGTAGCTGTGACGGAATTTTTCGTGGTGCAGCAGTGCGCCACGCTCTTCCAGTACCGCAATCACGCTGTCGTTGGCTTTGAATACATGCTGGCCGGCAAACAGTTCGGTATCTGGCAGGTAAACGCCGTTGTTACCCACTGGGTTAGCCACTTCCAAACCGTATTTTTGGCCCACCACGAAGTCGTCTTGACCGTGACCAGGCGCGGTATGTACTGCACCGGTACCAGAATCGGTAGTCACGTGCTCGCCCAGAATTACTGGCACCGAGAACGCATAGAATGGGTGGTTGAACTGCATCAGCTCCAGCTCGGCACCAACACAGTGCCCCAGAACTTCGAATTGCTCGATGCCAGCGCGCTCCATCACTGACTTAACCAGATCCGCGGCTAGGATCAGACGCTGGTCACCGACTTGCACCAGCGCGTACTGCACTTCAGCGTGCATCGCAATGGCGCGGTTAGCCGGCAGAGTCCATGGGGTGGTGGTCCAGATCACCGCGTTGATTGTGCCGTGGCCTTGCTCGCCATCAAAGGCAAACTTAGCCGCCACCGCGTCGCTATCAACCGCAGTGAACTTCACATCAATGGCTGGGGAAGTTTTGTCTTCGTACTCCACTTCCGCTTCCGCCAACGCTGAACCACAGTCGGTACACCAATGCACCGGCTTAGCGCCTTTGTGCAGGTGACCGTTGTCGATGATCTTCGCCAAAGAGCGGATGATGTTGGCTTCGGTGTCAAACGCCATGGTCAGGTATGGCTTGTCCCACTCACCCAGTACGCCCAAACGGATGAAGTCAGCCTTTTGGCCTTCCACCTGAGTCGCGGCGTATTCACGGCAGTGTTGACGGAATTCCGCGGCAGTCACCTTATGACCCGGCTTGCCAACTTTGCCTTCCACTTTCAATTCGATTGGCAGACCGTGACAGTCCCAGCCCGGGATGTACGGGGCATCGAAACCAGCCAAGGTCTTAGACTTAATGATGATGTCTTTCAGAATCTTGTTGACCGAGTGACCAATGTGGATATCACCATTGGCGTACGGAGGACCATCGTGCAGCACAAACGGCTTGGCACCTTGACGGCTGGCACGGATCGCTTTGTACAGCGCCTTCTCGTCCCAATTTTTCAACATTTCCGGTTCCCGATTGGCAAGGTTGCCGCGCATCGGAAAATCGGTCTCTGGCAAATTCAACGTTGTTTTGTAATCAACCATTTAGGGCATCACCAATAAGGGTCTAAAGTGAAATTGACGCGTCCGCTAGGCGCTCACGAGCGGCCTTAGCATCGGCACTAATCTGTTGTTTGAGTGCCGCAAAGGACTCAAACCGTTGTTCCGGACGCAGGTAGTCACGCAGTTCCACCTGCAACTGCTGACCATAGATATCAGCAGCAAAATCAAATATGTGCACTTCAAGTCGGCACTCTTGGCCAGCCACCGTTGGGCGTTTACCAACGTTAGCCACACCATCAAATTGGCGACCATCGGCGAACTGCACCCGCACCGCAAATACGCCGCTGATGGGATTCACCCGCCGCTTTAAGGCGACATTGGCGGTTGGGAAATTGATGGTACGCCCCAGCTTGTCGCCGTGGGCCACCCGGCCACTGATGGCATAACCATATCCCAGCATCCGCTTGGCTTCATCCAGTTGTCCCGCCGCCAACGCTTGGCGGATCAAGGTACTGGAGATCCGCGCTTGATTCAGCAGGCAACTGGCGGTGTCTTGCACCCCAAAGCCATGTTGCTGCCCCGCGGCTACTAAGGTCTCGAAGTTACCGCTGCGGCCTTGGCCAAAGCGAAAATCGTCGCCGACCACCAAATGCTTCACACCCAGCTGAGTGACCAGCAGCTGCTCGACAAAATCGGACGCTTGATAGTTGGCAAATTTGTCACAGAAACGGACGCACAGCACTCGCTCAACGCCCAATTCCGACAGACGTTTAAGCTTATCTCGCAAGGTGCTTAGCCGAGCCGGAGCGCGGTCACCGGCAAAGAACTCCAGTGGTTGTGGCTCGAACAACATCACCGTCGCCGGCACTTGATGTTGCTTGGCCATGGCCACCACATGCTCAATCACCGCCGCATGGCCTAAATGCACCCCATCAAAGTTACCGATGGTAAGCACACAACCGTGATGGCGATCGCGCAGGTTGTGGATCCCGCGTACTAACTCCATAGAAAAAGGAACCGTCTGTCTTCTGTGTCGAAAATCGCCGGATTATACCTTAGCCACCGGTTTATACCAACGCACAGACGGTGCTATCTCAGCCGCGAAGATGGCGAGGGCGGAAGCCCAAAAGCACCAAGCTCGCAAGGTAGGCCAGCGCACCAATGCCGATGTAGCCAAACAGCATGCCGCTACGTTCGGCCAGAGACCACGCCAACCACTGCGATTCTGCTGGCACCAGATAGGCTAACAGCGCCGTCATCACCGCCCCAGCCAATACCATTCGCGCGATCAGCCCAAGGCTCTGTTTCGATAACTGATAGACGCCCTGCTTGTGCAAACCACGATACAGCAGCAGCGCATTTAAGGTCGCTGAACCCGCCGTTGCCAGTGCCAGCCCAACGTAACCAAACGGGATCGCCAAGATGATGTTAAAGCCCATATTGGCGACCATCGCGATGATGCCGTAGCGCACCGGTGTCTTGGTGTCTTGGCGGGCGAAATAGCCCGGCGCCAACACCTTCACCAACATAAACGACAGCAACCCCGAGGCGTACGCCAGCAAACTGGCCGCCGCCATTTGGGTATCGGCAACGCTAAACGCGCCGCGCATAAACAGCACCATCAGCATCGGCTGCGCCAGCGCCATAAGTCCCAGCATCGCTGGAATGCCGACTAGCAGTACCGAGCGCACCCCCCAATCCATGGTGGAGGCAAACTGAGTCGGATCGTTACTGGCTTTATTGCGCGACAGCGCGGGCAGGATCACCGTGGCGATGGCGATGCCGAACAGCCCCAGCGGGAACTCCAACAAGCGGTCGGAGTAATACAACCAACTGATCGAGCCAGTCATCAAGAAACTGGCGATAAAGGTATCAAACAGCAGGTTGATTTGGCTGACGGAGACCCCAAACATCGCTGGGATCATCAAGGTGCGAATTTTTACCACTCCAGGGTGATTCCAGCCCCACTGCGGCTTCACCAGCATGCGGTTTTGCCGCAAAAACGGGATTTGGAATAAAAACTGGATTAAGCCGCCCAAAAACACGCCCCAAGCTAGCGCGAGTTCTGGCTGGGCCAAGGTCGGCGCCAGCCACAGCGCACAGCCGATGATAGCGATGTTCAAAAACACCGGAGTAAAGGCCGCCACCGCGAACTTGCCTAAAGTGTTCAAAATCGCCCCAGACAGCGCCGTTAAGGTGATAAACCACAGGTAGGGGAAGGTGATCTTCAGCATCAGCGCCGCCAAAGTGAACTTCTCGCCCCCCGGCGCATCATTAAGGTAATCGACGAACCAACCGGTACTGAACAACGCCGCCAACACCGGCGAACCAATCACCCCGAGCAAGGTGACGATGGTGACAATCCCGCCCAAGGTGCCACTGACCTTAGCAATCAATTGGCGCACCTCATCCGGTTTGTCGTGCTGGTATTCGGTCAGCACTGGCACAAAGGCTTGCGAGAACGCGCCTTCGGCAAATAAGCGGCGTAAGAAGTTGGGAATTTTGTTGGCTAAAAAGAATACGTCGGCGGCGGCGCCAGCCCCCATCAGGTTGGCCACCACCACATCCCGAACTAACCCCAATACGCGGGATACCAACGTCATGGCACTGACCACCATGCCGCTGCGGATCAACTTCTTACTCAATGGAAACACTCACTTAAAATGACCGAAACGGCGGCTTCGGTTGTTGCTGGCGTAATTGTCGGCAAAAAAAATCCCCGACCACTGTCACCACGGCGGGAATGCTGCTAGAATTTCGCACCATCTTAAACCCAGGGGTCGCAATAGACCAAAGAACGCTGCTCGCAGCTTCAGATTGGCGCTATTTTGCACGTCGTCATTGACATCAACGCGTGAAATCAGTAAATTCGCGACCCTTGAAAATATCCAGATCGTACCGTTTTTAGGAGTTTGCACTTGGCTAACATCAAGTCTGCTAAGAAGCGTGCCATCCAAGCTGAAAAGCGTCGTCAACACAACGCTTCTCGTCGCTCCATGATGCGCACCTTTACCAAGAAAGTTATCGCTGCTATCGCAACTGGCGACAAAGAAGTAGCTACCGCTGCTTTCGCTGCTGCACAGCCAATCCTGGACCGCATGGCTACCAAAGGCCTGATCCACAAGAACAAGGCTGCTCGTCACAAGAGCCGTCTGGCTGCTCAAATCAAAGCAATGTAATTTGCTTTTGAGCTGATAGCTTTTTTGAAAAACCGACCTTAGGGTCGGTTTTTTTATGCCGGTTTACAGGCCCCTCTCCCTTAGCGACTTGTTCCCTCTTTCGGTTCGCTCTGGCTTTGTTACAGTGTCATCACTCATGGATGAACTTATCAATGCCAAGGAACCGCATGCGATCTCTGTCTTTCATTACCAAAGCCACTCTATCAGGACTTGCCTTACTCAGCAGCAGTCTCTATGCCAGCCCCTACAGCAGCGCCACTCTGGATGCCGCCGAGGCTCTGAAGCAGCAAGCCCTCAACTCGAGCGACGCCTATCAAATCGTGGAAGATCTCACCACTGAGATTGGCCCGCGCTTAACCGGCAGCGACAACGATCTTCGCGCCGTCGATTGGGCGTTGGCGCGAATGACCACCCTTGGCTTCAATAACGTCTACAAAGAACCCGTGGAAGTGCCGCACTGGGTGCGCCGAGTCAATCAAGCCGAAGTGATCAGCCCCTACCCGCAGCCGCTGGTGATCACCGCTTTGGGTAATTCAATCAGTACGCCCAAGGCCGGTCTGACCGCCGCCATCGTTCGCTTTGCTGACTTTGATGCCCTAAAGGCGGCGCCTGAGGGTAGCCTTACCGGCAAACTGGCGTTTATCGATCATAAGATGGAGCGCTATCGTGATGGCCGTGGCTATGGCCCGGTGGTCAAAGCTCGTAGCCAAGGGGCTTCCGTCGCCGCCAGCAAGGGCGCGGTGGGGTTATTACTGCGCAGCGTTGGCACCGACAGCGCTCGCTTTGCCCACACCGGCACCATGCGCTACGCCGATGGCATCACCAAGATCCCTGCCGCGGCGTTATCAGCCCCGGATGCCGATCAGCTGACGCGGATGCTCGCGCGCCACAGTGATATTCAAATCAAGCTGGATATCCAAACCGAAATCCATCCGCCAGCCACCTCATACAATGTCATCGGTGAGATCAGCGGCAGCAGCAAAGCCGACGAGATCGTGCTGATTGGCGCTCACTTAGATTCCTGGGATGAAGGCACTGGCGCCTTAGATGATGGCGCCGGGGTTGGTATTGTCTTGGGTGCCGCCAAGCAGATCATCGATGCCAACTTAACCCCAGAGCGGACTATCCGGGTGGTGCTGTTTGCCGCCGAAGAGGTTGGGCTGATCGGCGCTAAAGCCTATCGCGATGCCCATAAATCGGAATTGGATAAGCACTACATCGCCGCCGAAGCCGACTTTGGTGCTGGGCCGATTTACGCCCTACACAGCCGCGTCAGCGAAACTGCGCTGCCACAGATGGATCAGCTCGCAGCGCTATTGGCCCCGCTGGGGGTTGAGCGCGGCAACAACAACAGCTGGGGCGGCCCCGATATGTCGGTACTGCCGCCACTGGGGGTTCCCGTTGCTGGTCTGGCCTTAGATGGCACTGACTACTTCGATTACCACCACACCCCAGATGACACTCTGGATAAGATCCCGCCTAAGGCGATCCAACAATCGATGACGGTCTACACCCTATTCAGCTGGCTGATGGCCAACAGCAACACCGAGCTGCGCCCCATTCCACTGCCCAAGGCCGGCGAAAGCCGCCGCGCTCCGCCAAAGCCGAAAGCAGATAAATAACCCCCCAGAAACAGCAAAGCCTCCGCATGCGGAGGCTTTGTTCATTCAATAACGGGCAATTAATCGCGGAAGTTATCGAACTGCAGTGGCTGCTCTTGTTCGCTGGAGCGCAGCAGCGCAATCGCTTCTTGCAGATCGTCACGCTTCTTACCGGTCACGCGCACTTTCTCGCCTTGAATAGAGGCTTGTACTTTCAGCTTGGCTTCTTTGATCTGCTTAACGATCTTCTTGGCGTAATCTTTGTCGACGCCCTGCTTGAAGGTCACCTGACGGGTTACGGTCTTACCGGTAAATTCGCACTTCTTGGCCAAATCCATGGAGTTGGCATCGACGTTTTGCTTAGCCAAGTTGCCACGCAGGATGGTTTCCATCTGGCTGATCTGGAACTCCGCTTCCGCTTTGATGGTCACCACCAGATCTTTCTGGGTGAACTCGGCATCAATACCACGGAAATCGAAACGAGTGCTTACTTCGCGATTGGCGTTATCTACGGCGTTACGAACGTTAACGGTATCGACTTCCGATACGATGTCGAATGACGGCATGAGGGACTCTCCACTAAAAATTGTCGAATTGACGCAATTTTACCGAAAAAACACCGTTATTGGCTTGTTCAATTTCAGTATTCGCATGAGCTTGGCCGCAGGTGACAGCGATCGGCCTTTTTCGTAACATCGAACCATGATGAATTTTGTTATTGCCCCAAACCGCCAACAGCGCCTAATGGCACGGATGCTATTTATGGTTGCCATCGCGGTCACTTCATATTTGGTGTTTTCGCGGCCGGTGCACAGCGGCGTCAGTCTGCCCCATTTTGATAAAGTGATGCACTTCAGCGCGTTTTTTGCTTTAGCGCTGCTGATGCAGATCGCCAGTGGCATCAAACAGCGCTGGCAAATTCTGCTACTGGCCTTGTATGCACTGCTGATTGAAGCAGTGCAATACCATCTGACCTATCGCAGCGCCGAACTACTCGACTTTGCCGCAGATGTTGGCGGTGCCTTGCTGTTCTATGCGCTGTTGCGCGCCCTAAAACTATGCCAGCCCGAATTGCGATCTTAGGCGCAGGTGCCCTTGGGCAGCTGTACGCCGGATTACTTGCCCAAGCGGGGCTCAACCCGCTGCTATTGACCCGCCCTGGTACCCAAGCCAAGGCACAGTGCCATCAACTGCAATGGCTTGATGGCAGCGTCAGCAACCTTGCGCTCGAACATCACCCCAGTGACCAAGCCATTGGCAATATCGACGCCCTATGGGTGCTAACTAAAGCCACCAACGTCGACACTGCCCTGCTGCCGATATTGCAGTGGCTGCCGACCGCTGTGCCGATTGTACTGCTACATAACGGCATGGGGCCGCAGCAGCGCTTGCCCAAACGCTATCCCAATCATCACTGGTGGGCCGGCAGTGTTACCGATGGTGCTGAACGCCTAGGGCCGTATGGCGTAGCCCAACGTGGCGTTGGCCAGCGTCTGGTAGGCCATCTGCAACCACTCACCCAACAGCCGCCGCGGAGCTTGCCTCCGGGCTGCCAGGCGCTGGGATTTCGCTATAGCGATGAGATTGCCGCGGTGCTGTGGCGCAAACTGACGGTTAACGCCATCCTCAATCCGATCTGCACCCGCGAACGGATCTGCAATGGTGAGTTGATCCACTTTGCCGATGAGGTGAACGCCTTGGCTACCGAACTGGCAGCACTGGCGAAAACCTTGGGTTTTGCGGATCGGCCAGCACAAATCAGCCAGCGCGTGCTCGAGGTCGCCAACCGCACCGCCGGCAATCGCTGCTCAACTCTGCAAGATGTGGAGGCCGGCCGGCCAACCGAGATGGCAGCGATCTTAGGCTTTGTGCTTGAAACAGCAAAACGGCAGCGATTATCGCTGCCGTTATTTGAAACGCTATATCAGCCCTATCGCTAGCGCGACATCCGCACCTTGGCCGCCTCAGCTAATTGCGCTAACAACGCTTCGCTGTCCCCCCAACCGAGGCAGCCATCGGTGATGCTCTGGCCGTAAGTCAGCGGCTGGCCGGCAACTAAGTTTTGCCGCCCCTCAACTAAGTGAGACTCGACCATCACCCCTTTGATCGCCGCTTCACCGTCCCGCAACTGCGCGGCGATATCGCTGGCCACATCCAGCTGCCGCTTAAACTGCTTGGCGCTGTTGGCATGACTAAGATCGACCATCACATTGGCAGCCAAACCGGATTGCTGCAGCTCGACGCTGACCGCTTGCACGTGCTCACTGCTGTAGTTGGGCTCGCGACCACCACGCAAAATGATATGACAATCGGAATTGCCTGCAGTGTGGACAATGGCGCTGTGGCCATACTTGGTCACCGACAAGAAGTGGTGCGGAGCATTGGCGGCACGAATGGCATCAATGGCGATACCGGTGCTGCCATCGGTCCCATTTTTAAAGCCAACCGGACAAGACAGCCCTGAGGCTAACTCGCGGTGCACCTGCGATTCGGTGGTGCGCGCACCAATCGCCCCCCAACACATCAGATCCGCCAAGTACTGCGGGGTGATCATATCGAGAAACTCGCCAGCGGTGGGCATGCCACTGTCATTTAACGCCAGCAACAGTTGCCGAGCACTGCGCAAACCGTCATTGATCTGATAGCTGTCGTCCAAGTTAGGATCGTTAATCAGTCCTTTCCAACCTACTGTTGTCCTCGGCTTTTCAAAATAAACCCGCATCACAATCTCCAGCGACTCGGCATATTGCTGCCGCAGTGCCAGCAGTCGCTGACCATACTCCAGTGCCGCTTGTGGATCGTGAATCGAGCAAGGACCAATCACCACCAATAGGCGCGGATCATCGCCCCGCAAAATAGCACTGATGGTGTCCCGCGCTTGCTGCACCGTGTTGGCCGCCGCCTCGCTGGCGGGAAATCGTTCTAGGATCGCCACCGGTGGTAACAGTTCTTTGATCGCTTCAATCCGCAGATCGTCATTGCGGTACGGCATGATGGTCTCCTTGTCTCACCTCGGCCAAACCCCCACGGTAGCAACCTGCGCTGTTGTGGTATAGCTTGGAATGCTACCGTCAAATCAATGGATTGATAACAAAATGAGCGATTCAAACCACCTGATAGTAACCCCACGACTGGCGATGCGCCGGTTTACCCTTGACGACGCCGAAGCGGTGCTGGGGTTTTCAGGCAACACTCAAGTGACCCGCTACACCGGTGATGCCGGGATGGTAAAAACCCTCGAAGATGCAAAGCGTATTATCGAAACCATCTGGTTGGCGGAGTATGCCGAACATGGTTACGCCCGCTACGCGCTGCTAGATAAAGCCCGCGACCGAGTGATCGGCTTTTGCGGTTGGAAGTTTGAGCAAGAAGTAAACCTACCGGATCTGGGCTATCGGCTGCTGCCGCAATATTGGGGCCAAGGCCTCGGGATGGAGGCCGCCAGCGCCGCTATGGTTTATGGCCGCGATACCTTAGGGTTTAGCGAGGTTAGCGCCGAACTGGTGCCAGAAAATCTGGGCTCGAAACGAATTATTGAAAGGCTCGGCTTTACGCTTACCGACCAATACCACTATCGCGGTGGCGGCCTTGATTGTTTGATCAACCGTTATCGTCACAACCTCAAGCACTGGCAAGCACCCTAGCGCATGAGTTCTTGCTGCAGCCGCTGCTTGCCCTCGCCATCGACGTATTCCAAAAACTCAGTCGCCAGCGCGGTTTTGCGTTTGGATCGTGACCACACAAAGAACCAGTGCGAGTCAATCGGCAACTCTCGCACCGGCAACTTCACCAGTCCCGCTTGGCCACCGTAACCCAAGGTATGAGCAGACACGATTGAGATCCCCAATTTTGACATCACCGAGTGCTTAATCGCTTCGTTGCTGTCGATGGTCATTTTTACGTTCAAGCTAACGTCGTGTTTTTTTAGAAACTCCTCCACCGCAAAGCGGGTGCCGGAGCCCTGCTCGCGCATGATAAAAGGTTCGTCCTGCAACTGCTTTAAGGTCACCGGCTTACCGTGGGCCAATGGGTGGCCATCATAGGCGATCGCCACCAATGGGTTGTCCAAAAACTCGATACTGTCGCTGTCACTGTCTTTGGGGGGGTGGCTAAACACATAGAAGTCATCAATCCCGCGCTTCAATCGCTCTAGGGTTTGCTCGCGGTTGCCCACTTTTAGCTGAACATCGATGCCGGGGTAGAGCTCGCAAAAGGGGCCGAGCAAATGGGGAATAAAGTACTGCGAGGTATTCACCACCGCCAAGCGCAAGGTCCCGGTTTTCAGCCGTTTCATATCCCCCAAGGCGCGATCAAGCCGAGCAAAGCTATCCAGCACCTCGACCGCGGTTTTAACCACTTTCATCCCTTCATCGGTAAACACTAAGCGCCGCTGCGAGTGGTGATACAGCGGCACACCGACCGCTTCGGTCAGCTTCTTCATCTGAATAGAGACGGTTGGTTGAGTCAGAAATAGCGCCTTGGCAGCGGCGTTAATACTGCCGTGATCGTGCACCGCCAACAGGATCTCTAGCTGTCGTAAGGTGCCAATATGGGCGTGCAGACGCGAGGTCATTTTTTATCCACTTTTCAGCCTAGATCCAATTGACATAGATAAACATCTATGCAACATCTAGGCAATATCTATTATCGGCTATTCCTGCATCTGTGGATAATGCGTTCATCAAAACCGCAGAGGGGACAACCATGAAACTCAAACAGCTGCAATTTAACCTGCTGGTAAGCATTAGCTTAATTGCCATTGGTTTGTGGGTAAGTCAATTCGCCGCGGTCGGTTCCACCTTAGTGGGTGTGGCAGCTTCCCTTGGCGTTATCAGCTTGCTGAACTACCTACCACAGCGCCGCCTAGCCAAAGCTAAGCTGGCCAGCCATTCCGGTTTGGGGCGCTAAACCATGCAGTTGGATGTCGGTATCGCCTTTTTCGTGTTGGGGCTGCTCGCCACCCTACTGAAATCCAACATTCACTTTCCTAAATCACTGTATCAATCGCTGGTGTTACTGTTAATGCTGGCGATTGGCCTTAAAGGCGGAGTTGCCTTAACCGAGCACGCATCATGGCAACTGCTTGGTGAATCCCTAGCGATTATCGCGCTTGGCCTAGTGCTGCCACTGATCGCTTTTCCCATTCTCAAATACATTGGCGATCTGCCGCGAGTTGATGCTGCTGCCATTGCCGCCCATTACGGCTCAGTCAGTGTTGGCACCTACGCCGTCGCCGTGGCGTTTTTAGAAGCGCAACAGATCCCCTACGAAGCCTACATCCCCCTGTTTGTGGTACTGCTGGAGATGCCCGCCATCGCCGTTGGCATTGCCCTAGCGAAATGGGGCACTAAAGCCGATGACGATAAGGTCAGTAACAAAGCCTTGCTGCATGAAGTACTGTGCAATCAGGGCATGGTACTGATGGTCGGGGCGCTGGCCATCGGTTATCTGGCGGGGGATCAAATCGACCGCATCAGCCCACTGTTCTTCGATCTATTCAACGGCATTTTGGCGCTGTTCCTACTGCAGATGGGGATCACCGCCGCCAGTCGCCTCAACGACATCAAACGGGTCGGCAGCTTTATTGTCGCCTTCGCCATCGCCATGCCGCTGATCGGCGGCCTGCTCGGCGCTCTGCTCAGCATTGCTCTGGGCTTAAGTCAGGGCGGCACCATCTTAGTCGCCATCTTAGGCGCCAGCGCTTCCTACATTGCCGTACCCGCCGCGATGCAGGTAGCGCTGCCGCAAGCCAATCACAGTTTGTCGATCAGCGCCGCCCTAGCGGTGACCTTTCCCTTCAACGTACTTATCGGCATTCCGACCATCACGGTTATCACGCAGCAGTTAATAGGATAAAAACAATGAGACCTCTGAAAGTTGCCATCATTATGGGTTCCCAATCGGATTGGCCAGTGATGAAACACGCCACTACCTTACTGGCGCAGTTCGAGATTGAGTTTGAAGCCCAAGTGATCTCTGCCCATCGCACCCCGCAGCGGTTGGTGGAATTTGCCGAGAATGCCGAACAACAGTTTGATGTGATTATCGCCGGTGCCGGCGGTGCCGCCCATCTGCCGGGGATGACCGCGGCGATGACCAGCCTGCCGGTGGTCGCGGTGCCGGTCACCAGCAAAGCGCTCAACGGCGTTGATAGCCTGCTGTCGATTGTGCAGATGCCCCGTGGTGTCGCCGTCGCCACCCAAGCGATTGGCGAACCGGGCGCGTACAACGCCGGCCTATTAGCAGCGCAGATCTTGGCGACCGGTAACCCAGAACTGCGCCAACGCATCAATCAGTGGCGCAGTCAGCAGACCGCCAGCGTGCCGTTTGAGGTGGAATAATGCGAGTCGCCATAATCGGTTGTGGGCAACTGTCACGGATGATGGCCTTAGCCGGCTTGCCGATGGGGCTAACCTTTAGCTTTGTCGCCGAAGCGGATGAGGACAGCCGTTGTGTCGATGGCTTGGGTGAGGTGATCCGCCGCAGCGAGGCGAGCAGCGCCGCCGAACTGTTCGCGGCACTCGGCAAGCCGCAAGTGATTACCGTTGAGCGCGAGCAGGTAGATATCGAGTTACTACGCCGCTTCAGTAAGTTATGCCCGGTGCATCCCAATCCTGACGCGGTCTATCAGTGCCAGCATCGTGGCCGCGAACGGCAACTGCTGGCCAAAACCGGCATCGATTGCGCGCCCTATCAGCTAGCTCTGCCCGGTGAATTAGCGCAGATGTCCATCCCGCTGCCGGCGGTGATCAAATCCTGCGATGATGGCTACGATGGCAAAAATCAGTGGCGCTTAAAGCAGCCTAAAGACAGCAAGGTGTTCGCCGAGTTACCACGACAGGATGTAGCCTATCTGGTGGAATCTTTTATTCACTTTGACCGTGAACTGTCGCAAGTCTCGGCGCGGGATCGCAACGGCAACATCGTCCACTACCCGCTGGCCGAAAACGTCCACACCCAAGGGATCTTAAGTCATTCGACCGCACCCGCGCCGGATGTTTCAGCGGAACTTGCCCAGCAAGCACAGCGGATGATCAGCACCCTGATGACCGAGATGGACTACGTTGGGGTATTGGCGGTGGAGTGCTTTGCCGTCGGCGACAAGCTGCTGGTAAATGAGCTAGCGCCACGGGTGCATAACAGCGGCCACTGGAGCCAATCCGGCAGCCAAACCTGTCAATTTGAAAATCACCTTCGGGCAATCACCGGCTTGCCGTTGGGCGCCACCGATACCCACGGCGTCACCGGCATGGTCAACTTAATTGGCACCGATGGCGCGCCGCTGGATTCCCTCGACAGTCATAGCCAACTGCACTGGTATGGCAAAACCGTCCGCGCAGGCCGCAAACTGGGGCACATCAATATCAACGCCAGTGGTCATGATGTGCTGCAGCCACAGGTTGTGGCGACTCTGGAGCAGATCAAGCCTGAAGGCGAATAAGCAGTAATTAACTTGCAGTCGTTGGCTATCAGTTAAGAGCAGATAGAAGCGAGCTTGCAGAGCAACAGCTAAGCCAAACGGCAGATACAGCAACGGAGCCCTCACGGCTCCGTTGTCTTATTTCGGCACGCAGCGCACTAAGGCGCCAGATAGCTCAGCCGTTATGGACGATATACTTTAACGTTATCGTGCCCTTGTTCCTTCAAGTACAAGGCTTGCAGCTTGCTCATTACGCCGCGGTCGCAGTACAGCAGGTAGGTCTGTGATTGATCCAACTTAGCGAACTGGCTGCCGAGCTTGAAGAACGGCAGGTGCTGCACTTCTACGCCGTCGATAACCAGTGGCGCTTGCTCCTGCTCTTCTGGAGCACGGATGTCCAACACGATTTCGGTGGCGGTGGCCGCCGCAACGGTGTCGATCTCAACCTTTTCGGTGTTACCGATGTTGGCCAGATCGCGGATGTCGTAGTACTGAGTTTCTTGCACGATACGCTCCACCAGATCATCAGAGAATTTTGCTTCTTCTGCTTCAATCTTAGCCATTACCGCTTTAACGGTCGGTTTTTGCGAGATCACGCCGCAATACTCTGGCATCACTTCGGCATACGGCTGAGTACCAATCTTCTTGGCCAAGTTGATGATGTCTTGCTTGTCCCAGTTGATCAGCGGACGCAGGATCAGCTTTTCAGTGGCACGGTCGATGACATTAAGGTTGGTTAGGGTCTGGGAAGACACCTGACCAATTGCTTCACCGGTCACCAGCGCCGGGATGTCGTAACGCTCGGCCAAGGCACCAGCGACTTTCATCATCATCCGCTTCAGCACCACGCCCATCTGACCGTTGTCGACTTTTTCAAGGATTTCGCCAACCACCGATTCAAACGGCACCGACAGAAAACGCACCTTGTGCGAGCTGCCGTATTTCGACCACAGGTAGTACGCTACCTCTTTAACGCCGCGCTCGTGATCACTGCCGCCCAAGTTGAAGAAACAGAAGTGGGTACGACAACCGCGCTTGATGGTCAAGAAACTGGACACGCCAGAATCGAAGCCGCCAGAGATCAGGCTCAGCACGTCTTCTTGAGTGGCCATTGGCATACCGCCTAAGCCCTCGTGGCGACGCTCTACCAGGTAGGCCAGATCTTCTTCAATCTGAATGTGTACGGTCACATCCGGATTTTTCAGCTTAACGCCGACCGCGTCGGTGTGCTGATTCAAGCCGCCACCCACGTACTTTTCCACATCCAGCGAGCTGAAGTCTTGCTTACCAGAGCGCTTAACGCGAACACAGAAGGTCTTGCCAGCCAAACGCTCAGCAAACGCCAGTTGCGCCGCTTGGTAGATGTCGTCGATGGTTTCGTAACGGTGCTGAGTCACTTCATAGAAGTGGGCAATACCTGGGATCGATTGCAGCGCCTCAACCAACTGGTCGCGCATCGCCTCATCGGCGTGGCGGTTGTTGACCACGATGTGATCCCAGTTAAAGCTAACGGCGGTCTCCTCATCCACTTTGCGCAGCACATTGCGGATGTTAGATACCAACAGTTTGGAGAAACGAACCCGCACCGACTTGGATTTGATCATCACTTCCGGGTGCAGCTTGACAATAAATTTCATGAGGAGCCTGCGACTGCAATATAAAGGCGCGGGAGTATACACCAGCAACGTAAATGCAGCATAGCTGAAAACCGCCGTAGGGTTGCTGCTAGTGTAGCTCGGCTAGGTCAGCGTTGGTTTACGGCGGAAAAGCGTTACTGGGTCACGGCAATCGGTGCGGATTCGTGCGCTTTGCCTTGTTCAATGGCGATCTCTACCCGGCGATTGCGTTTGCGGCCAGTCCAGGTGCCGTTGTCGGCAATCGGATAATACTCAGCCAACCCTTGCACCCGCATGCGGGCTTCATCAAAGCCATCCACCGAGCTCATCTGATGCGCCACCGCCACCGCTCGCTGGCTGGACAGTTCCCAGTTCGAGCCATACAGCTCATTATTGATCTTGCCAGAGTCGGTATGACCGCTGACGGTGATGATCCCCGGCACATCCTTGAGCAGTTCGGCGATTTTATCGATCACCGGTCGAAACTTTGGCTGCAAAAACGCCGAAGCGGCAGGGAAAGCCCCTTGCTCTTGCACCCGAATAATCAGTTGCTGACCTAAGGATTCAATCTCAATCGCCCCATCTTCTATTTGTTCCTGAAGCTCAGCGGCGATCCGCTTGGCTAAGGTATCCTGCTGCTGACCGGCATTGTTGGCATCGCGACTGGCATTGGCTTGCTGTTGGTCCTGTTGCTTGCGGGGCGAATCGGCCCCGCCCTTTTGTGAGGCGTTGCCCTCTTTAGCACCGCCAACTCGGTCTGATTTGCCATCTTGGTAGTGCAAGCTGTTGCGGGTCAATTCGACGGTATGCTGTTGGATCACCTCAATCGGGGTGGGATCCGGACGACCGGGACGAAACTCCATGGCGATCACCGAGGTGCCTTTGGGGATGTCGCTGACCTCAATCCGATTTTGCACTCCAAAGGCGTACTTCATCGAACCGGCTACCTGCTTAAACTTGAGCACATCCATCTCGGAAAACGCCAACAGCAACACGAAGAAGCACATCAACAGCGACATCAGATCGGCGAAGGTTGCCATCCACGCTGGCGAGCCGGCTGATTGTTTCTTTTGCGGCAACTCTAAGCTCATGAAGATTACTCTTTCAGGGCGTCAATGGTGCGGGCTGTCTCTTTGAGGTAGTTCTTCAAAAAGCCCTCAATCACTTTCGGATTCTGGCCATCTTGAATCGCCAGTACCGCATCCATAATCAAGCGGCGATTAAGCATCTCCTCATTCATTCGCAGTTCCAGCTTATCGGCAATGGGCAACGCCATCATATTGGCGATGATAGCCCCGTATAAAGTGGTTAACAGCGCGATCGCCATCGCAGGGCCAATCGATTTCGGATCATCCATGTTGTTGAGCATCGCCACCAAGCCGATTAGGGTACCGATCATCCCCATCGCCGGGGCGATATCCCCAAGTTTACGGAAGATATCAATGCCAACATTGTGACGCTCAATGGTCAGAACGATATCTTTACTAAGGGCACCACGCACCACCTCAGCATCGTGGCCATCCACCAGCAGATCGACCGCTTTTCGCATAAAAGAGTTATTCACCTCCACCTCTTCCAGCGCCAAGAAGCCGCCTTTACGGGCAGAATCGGCCATCGCTACCGCTTGTTCAATCAGATCGTCGGGTTTGTCGATGCGGAACATAAACGCTTTAGCGGCGATCTTTACCGAACCAAAAAATTGGCCGATGTTGAACTTCATCATCACCACAAACAGGGAACCACAAACCACAATCAGCAAACTGGGCACGTTAAAGAAGATGGCTGGGTCGCCACCATCAAACATCGCCATCACTACAAACGCGAAAGCCCCGATAATGCCAATTAATGTCGCTAGATCCACAGCTGCTCCTCACTCACCTTAGACTGCCTCTAAGATCGCCAAATAAAACCGGATATACCTCGGTTATCGGACGTAGGTCAGCCAAGCTTGAGGAATATTTCACAGGCTGGAAGTGGCTCAATTGAATCTATAACGGCAACCAAGTACCTTTGGCGGCCAGAATCAGACGATGGGAATGGCAGAGATGGCCAAGAAACCGGAAAACCTCAGCTTTGAAGAATCCGTGCAGGAGTTAGAGCAGATCGTGGCGCAGCTGGAACAGGGCGAAATTCCACTGGAACAGGCACTTAAACAGTTTGAGCGGGGCATCACCTTGGTGCGCGCCAGCCAGAGCAAACTCGACCACGCCGAACAACAAGTCGCGATTCTGTCACGTAACGATCTCGACGCGCCATTGCTGCCATTTCAAGGCGAGGAATAACCATGCTCGACCGGGCAATTTGCCACTACCAAACTCGGGTCAATAACACCCTAGCCACCATCTTCAATCAACTGCCCATTACCGATGCTAAGCTGCTGGAAGCGATGCGCTACGCGGTGCTGCTGGGCGGCAAACGGGTGCGACCGTTTTTGGTGTACGCCAGCGGCGAGATGCTGGGCGCTAAAACTGAGCATCTGGACGCGCTGGCGGCGGCGGTTGAGTGCATTCACGCGTATTCGCTGGTGCACGACGATCTGCCGGCGATGGACAACGACGCGCTGCGCCGTGGCCAGCCGACGGTTCACATCGCCTTTGATGAAGCCACCGCGATTTTAGCCGGCGACGCCCTGCAAACCTTGGCGTTTGAGATTATCGCCGAGTGCCCACTGCCAGCTTATGCCGAAGCCAATCGCATCAAGATGATTCAGGTATTGGCCAAAGCTTCCGGCTATCAAGGGATGTGCGGTGGCCAAGCGATCGATCTGGCCAGCACTGGCCAGCGTATCGACATCAATAAGCTGACCCAACTGCACCAACTGAAAACCGGCGCGCTGATCCGCAGCGCGGTACAACTTGGGATGTTAGCGGCGCCCAATGGCAGCGCCGAAGAACACGCTTCGTTGGTCGATTACGCTGAAAAAATTGGTCTTGCCTTCCAAGTGCAAGACGACGTGCTCGACATCGTTGGCGACACCGAACAGCTGGGCAAACCGCAGGGCAGCGATCTGGCCGCGGACAAAAGCACCTACCCGGCACTACTTGGTCTCGATGGCGCCCGTGATGTAGCGCAGACTCTCTATCAAGACGCCCTGACAGCGGTCACAAAGTTGCCGTACAATAGTGAACTACTGGAGCAGTTCGCCCGCTATATTATCGAGCGAAATCAATAATTACCCTTGCAAGCGATCAAACCGACATGAGCGACACCTTTACCGATTTTCCTTTGCTAGCTCAAGCTCTTGAGCCAAAGCAACTACGCCAATTGCCGGTCAACCAGTTGGCGCCGCTAGCGGATGAGGTGCGCCAGTTCTTGCTGCGCTCAGTCGGTCGCTCATCCGGTCACTTTGCCTCTGGCCTTGGCACCGTCGAACTGACTGTGGCACTGCACTACGTCTACAACACCCCGTTTGACCGACTGGTGTGGGACGTTGGCCATCAAGCCTACCCGCATAAAATCCTCACCGGCCGTGCAGAGAAGATGCACACCATCCGTCAAAAGGACGGTCTGCACCCATTCCCATGGCGCGAAGAGAGCGAGTACGACACCTTAAGTGTGGGCCACTCCAGCACCTCAATCAGTGCTGCACTGGGGATGGCGATTGCCGCCGATAAAGAGGGTCAAGGCCGCAAGGTGGTGGCGGTAATTGGCGATGGTGCCATCACCGGTGGCATGGCGTTTGAAGCGATGAATCACGCCGGCGATATCCACAAAGATATGCTGGTGATCATCAACGATAACGAGATGTCGATCTCAGAGAACGTTGGCGCGCTCAACAATCACATGGCGCGGATCATGTCGGGCAGCCTATACACCACCATCCGTGAGGGCGGCAAAAAGGTGTTGGCGCACATGCCACCAATCAAAGAGTTGGCTCGCCGCGCCGAAGAGCACCTGAAAGGGATGGTGGTTCCAGGCACCCTGTTTGAGGAGCTTGGCTTTAACTACATCGGCCCAATTGACGGCCACGATGTCGAAGGCTTGGTGTCGACGTTGAGCAACATGCGCAACCTGAAAGGGCCGCAGATCCTGCACGTGATGACCAAAAAGGGCAAAGGCTATGCCCCAGCAGAGCAAGATCCGATCACCTATCACGCGGTGCCGAAGTTCAACCCAGAACTGTTTAAGCTACCAAAAGACAAACCGGGTCAGCCGACCTTCTCCAAAGTGTTTGGCGATTGGCTGTGTGATATGGCCGAGCAAGATCCAACCTTGATGGCGATCACCCCAGCGATGCGCGAAGGTTCCGGCATGGTCGAGTTCTCGCAGCGCTTCCCAGAGCAATACTTCGACGCCGCGATTGCCGAACAACACGCGGTAACCCTGGCGACCGGTTTTGCCTGTGAGGGCTTAAATCCGGTGGTGGCGATCTACTCCACCTTCCTGCAGCGCGGTTACGACCAGTTGATCCACGACGTGGCGATCATGAACTTGCCGGTGCTGTTTGCCATCGACCGTGGTGGTCTGGTGGGCGCCGACGGTCAAACCCACCAAGGGGCGTTTGATCTGTCGTTCCTGCGTACCGTGCCAAACATGACCATCATGGCGCCAGCGGATGAAAACGAATGTCGGCAGATGCTGTACACCGGCCACAAGCTGCAAAGCCCTGCGGCAGTGCGTTACCCGCGCGGTAACGGCATCGGCGTGCCATTGGAACAAGAGATGACCGCAATGCCGATCGGTAAAGCGGAGATCCGCCGTCAAGGTAACAGCGGTATCGCCATCTTCAGCTTCGGCACCATGATTGGTTACGCGCTTGAAGCCGCCGAGCAGCTAGACGCTACCGTGGTTAACATGCGCTTTGTGAAGCCGCTGGATCACGACATGGTGAAGCAGATTGTGGAAAGCCACGATAAGCTGATCACCCTGGAAGAGAACGCCATCATGGGCGGCGCTGGCAGTGCGGTAATCGAATCGATGATGGCCCAAGGCTTGGCCAAGCCAGTGCTGCAGCTAGGGTTGCCAGATCGCTTTATTGAGCAAGGCACTCAAGAGGAGATGCATACGGTACTGGAGATCGACGGCCCCGGCATTATCAAGCGCGCCAGCGAGTTCTTTAAGCTGTAATGCCAGCAGCTTAAATTCACCAAGCCCCGCCATTGCGGGGCTTGGTTTTTTATCGCATAACGTGGCAATAAAGTTGGTAGTGATTAGTTAGCCGTGAGCGGTAACAGCAAGATCGTCGGTGATCGCCAATTTCTATCTCCTTCTTTCATAGCTGTAAGCCTCCGGCGGGAAAGGGTTTCACCCTTTTCAATCCCAAATGCCTCCAACACGGCGATACCCCTTCGCTCCTTGCGCTGCTCCTTTCGGCACTGCGCGGATGCATCGTCCCTGACTTAGCCGCGCACTTCGGCCATCCATGGCCTACGGCCTCAATGCGCAGCACACCACTCAGCGCCGCGAGTCGGCCAAAGCCCATTGGCGCAACCGTCATCTATAAATTGCATTGGTTGCGCATTCGATAACGGTGATTTGAAGTGCTTTTAGCCGACTTGTTGACGCCGAGTAAAACCGCAAACGCAGCGGCAAGCCGAGGGCAGGATGCCCGAGAGGCCCGTGAAGGCAGGGATGCCGCCTCGGGCCGATGCTGCCGCAAAGTGCGGTGAGAACGAGGGGCTTTCGTCAACCTTGGAGGCGTAGGGGAATCCAAAGGGCGCAGCCCTTGGCCGCCGGAGGCAAAAGCAACGAAGTACAGCGATGCTATAAAAAATCGAAACACCGACCTGCCAACCAACAATCCCGAGAACGCGTTCTCGGCTACGATTCAATTGACGGCCGTAGCTCTTACCTAACCACTGATAACTAAAAACTGCCGTTAACTGCGATTAACCAAAGAACAACCGCCACAGCCAGCCACGGGAGAGATCCTTTTCGCAGCTACGGAACTGGGCGGCATAGCGTTTAGCGCGGGCATCGACTTTACGCGCCACTGGCGGCAGCCACGCTTTGCCACGATAGGTACCGCGCTTATAGCCACCCCAACCTTCGTGGTAATTCAGGTACTGAGCATAGGCATCCCACTTGGAAACACCATTGATCTTGTTGGTTTTATAGATAAACCAGCCCATAAAATCGTGGGCGTCATCAAAGTCATCACGATCGGCCCAGCCATTGCCAGTTTCCCGTTGGTAGTCTTCCCATGTCAGCGTTTTAGCCTGAGCGTAACCGTAAGCGCTCGAGGCTCGGCCATAAGGGATAAACCCAAGGAAGTAACGCATCGGTGGCGCGGCGTTATGCCGGAACGAACTCTCTTGATACATCATCGCCATCGGCACATGCACCGGTACGCCCCACTTCTCTTTGGTGTTGATCGCCGCGTGGTACCAATCGCGATTTTCCTCAAAGATGGCGCACAGGTTTTCAGGATTACGCGGCGGCGGTGTGGCGCAGCCAGACAAGCTAACGATAAGCCCGATCCCCAGCCCAACCTGTAACAAATGACGCAGATAACTCATTGGCGATAAAAGAGAATTAAAAATAAGAAAAAAATTTTGCCTGTTTCAGGAACTAAATAAAAGAGACTGTGGTCATAACTAGCGAACCGAATACATCAAGTTCATCATCATTATCCTCCAATTAGCGAGCATCAACCGGGCAGGGGTGAGCTCGCTTTTTTTTTTACCCCATTGGTTGTAGTCATTCCCAGCGTTCACAATCAAGCACCAAAGCGTGATACGCATCACCCACCACAAACCAAATTCGAGCGGTTGATCATGGCAATGAGATTTGCCAGCAAATTAGATGAAAAGTTGGCCTGCGGCCACTTTACAGCCTGCGGTGACACTGCTTAAATGCGCGGCTTCGTTTCCACATCAGCAACAACCTATGTCATTAGAGCTGTATCTGGTCTATCTGCTGACCATCGTGGTGCTGCTTGCAGCCCCTGGTCCCATGACCTTAATGACCCTGTCTACCAGTGTCCGCTATGGCTACGGTAAAGCCCTATATACGGTATTTGGCTCTAACCTTGCTGGCCTGATTGTGATGGGCTTATCCGCCGCTGGCGTTGGTGCCCTACTGCAACAGCAACCGATGTTGTTCGAGATGATGAAGCTGGCTGGTGCCGGTTATCTAATTTGGTTGGGGATCAGCGCTTGGCGCGCCAAAGTCGGCGATTGCAGTTGCAACACCTTTGCCGAGCAAGAGTGCCACTCTGGGGGATTGTTCTTTAAAACCCTGACCATCGGCCTTAGCAACCCCAAAGGATTGATCTTCTTTGCCGCACTGTTTCCGCAGTTTATTACCCAAGACCAGCCATTAGCGCCGCAACTGGGGATCCTCTGCGCCAGCTTTACGGTGGTGGATTTTATTATCCTAAACTTGGTCGCCCTTGGTGGCTGCAAGCTGGCCAACCGTTTAGCGGAACCACAGTCGCAACGGCGCTTTAACCGCGCTTGTGCGGTGGTGTTCCTCGCCCTCGGTGGCTCAGTCGCCATTGCTTAAGCGGCGCAATAGAAAACGCCCGAGTCATCGACTCGGGCGTTTTTGTCTGCGTTATTTCTAGGGCGTGTTGACGTTTGGTGTTTAGAATTTGGTCGAGGATAGCGGCTGTCAATCGAGGATTGCGATTGAAGGCATAGTGGCTCTACGTCGAAATCGTATGACGAAGAGTGACGGCCGCTAGTCTGGCCCTGCAAGGCGCCCCTCAGTGGCCACGAAACAGCAAAACGAACCGACCAAGTTCAATTTGCTGTCAAAAGTGGCCAATAATGGGCGCAAAAATATTCGGCAAAGGTCAACACGCCCTACGTTGAAGGCTAGCGTTGCTGCGCTTCGAAGTAGTTGGCTAAGAACTCATCAAAGCTGCCAGTGTCCGCCTCTTCAATCTCCACCTGCTTACGATGGGAATCACAGACGGAGCTGACCAACTGCGCTTCGGTAAGCAACTGGTAATCTCGCTCTAACAGTTGCTGACGGTGCTGTCGTGCCAACTCACAAGCCCAGTGACCATGACCAGCTTCCAGACTCTCACGCAGTACCCGCGCTGATAGGGTTTGCTCCGGATCGTTGACCGCCCCCTGCCATTGCGCTAAGGCGTCGCTGTAACGACTGTCACCATTGGCTTTATCAAGCACCTTAGCCACTTGTTGCCAGCGGCCAAACAGCTCGGTTAGCCAATCACTGAGTAACCGTGGTTGACCTTGGCACTGCAGCACCTTGCCCGGGCGCCGACCATCGAGCACCACCGCATCGAAGTTGGCGGCGTTCTCATCAACGTCAGTCGCCGTCAGCGGCGCCGAACGCTCGAGCAAACCATCCATCAAGAACAGATCCAACAGCAGCACTTGGTCTCGTTCAATCCCTACCGCTGAGAATGGATTGACATCCAGCGCCCGCACTTCAACGTACTCCACCCCACCACGGGCCAACGCCTGCGTCGGAGTTTCACCGGTGTGGATCACTCGCTTCGGCCGGATCGAGGCATACAGTTCGTTTTCGATCTGCAGCACATTGCTGTTGAGCTGTACATACTCACCATCGATCTTAACGCCAAATTGGGCGTACTCCTCGGAAGGCACACTGATGGCGTGGCGCAGATCACGGACGTATTCATCGATGCTATTAAGGCTGACCTTAAGCGCATCTTGGGCAGTATTGGTGTAGCCCAAATCGCTCATCCGCAATGAGGTCGCGTACGGCAGATAGAGGGTATTGCCCGCTTCGGTAAAGGCCAGGTCACTGCTGTTCTCTTTTAAGAACGACTTACACAACGATGGCGAGGCACCAAACAGGTACGCCAGCACCCACACATGACGGCGGTAGTGACGCAGCAACGAAAAGTAGCGGTCACTGATGTCGGCATGATCTTCTGGATTAACCCCAAGTGCCGGCCACAGGGCGCTTGGCACTGAGAAGTTAAAATGAATACCGGCGATCGCCTGCATCTTCGAGCCATAACGATGGTGTAAGCCGATGCGGTAAGTGGTTTTCATCTTACCGATGTGCGAGTTGCCGTACTGAGCAATCGGGATCGACTGATCAGGATCGATAAAACAGGGCATCGACAACGGCCACAGACGCTGTTCACCGATATTTTTCAGAACAAAGCTGTGGGTATCCGCCAAGTGCTGCAGCAGTTGATCGGGATCTTGATAAACCGGGGTGATCAACTCCAGCAACGATTCGCTGAAATCGGTGGTGATCCACGGATGAGTCAACGCCGAACCAAGAGCGCTAGCGTGAGGGTCTTGAGCCAACAGGCAGTTGGCCTCAATCCGCAAAGTTTCCCGCTCAATCCCACGGTTGAGCTGGGTCAAGGCATCGTGCCATTGGGGCTGCTCGAGGGTGGCGAGGGCCTGATTAAAGTCGCTCAATCCAATTCTCTTTATTCAAAAACGAAAGGGTGGCATGGCCACCCTTTGTTAAAGCCAATGTTGTATTCTACAGCTCAATAACGTCATAGCCTAACTGCTGTAACGATTCTAAGTTAGTTTGCTTGTCACCGACCACCAAGATACTCATCTGTGACAGATCCAGTTGATCTGCCGCAAGCTGGTTAAGCTCCTCGGCGCTGATGTCGGCAATGATCTTGCCCTGCTCGGTAACGTAATCGTCCGCTAAACCGTAACGCTGAATATTGCCGATAAAGCGCGCCTTTTGCCCTGGGGTTTCAAATTTCAGCGCATCACGCTGACTGATCGACGCCTTTAGGAAGGCCAGCTCATCGGCGCTGATCCCCTGCTCGCGGTAGCGCTTAATTTCAGTTAAGAACTCTTGCACTGCCGCGGCAGTAACATCACTGCGAACATCGGCACCAGCGTAAAACACCCCGAGCTCTGGACCACCGTTAAAGCCGGAACGGGCCCCATAGGTATAGCCCTTATCTTCACGTAGGTTGAGATTAATCCGGCTATTGAAGGCACCGCCCAACGGGTAGTTCATCAAATAGCTTCGGAAATACTCACCGGTCGCATCGTACTTATTGGCGCGCTTACCGATGCGGATCACCGATTGCGCCGCACCCGGCTTATCCAGCAGATAGATTTTCGGCTCGATGATTGGCAGCGGCTTAAGCGGTGGTAGCGGCGTTGCCTCGCCCTGCCATGGTTCTAACACCGCCAGTTTTGCCAGCAGCTGCGATTGCGGCAGATCCGACACGGTCACCACTGACGCCGCGCCCGCGTTAAATTGCTGCTGATAGAACGCCTTTACGTCCTCTAGGGTGAGTTTTTCCACGCTTTGCAGAGTGCCGATGGACGGCTGCCCTTTAATGTTATCGGCGCCGTACATCAATTTCGCCCAAGCCGCACCCGCCATCGCTTCTGGCTGCTTCTCATTTTGCTTAATGCTTTGCAATTGTCGGCTTTTCACTCGGGTAAAATCGGCTTCGGTAAAGCCGTTGTGCCACAGGCGCTGTTCCAATAGCTTCAAGGTAGCATCGAGATTACGGGTTAAACTGCTGACCGAAACAAAAGTACGGTAGTCGCTGCTGCTGACGCTGATCCGCGAACCAAGCTTTTCCAGCTGTTGGGCAAACTCTGCGGTGCTTAAGGTCTTAGTCGATTCCGCCATCATCGCGGCGGTCAAACTGGCGAGGCCAGCTTGCTGTGGCGACAGCAACCGGTTACCGCCCTCCAGCGCAATCAAGATCTCGGTGGTTGGGGTTTCCAACGATTGGGTGCCAATCACCTCAATGCCGTTGGCCAGAGATTGGCGCCATAGGGTTGGTAGTTCAATGCTCGGATTATCCCCGGCGCTCGGCACTTGGCTGCGATCGAAGTTGTCACTGATCGCTTTAGGATTAGGATCCATTCCCAGACTGGTCATATCTGGAGTAATTGCCGCCGGTTGCCAGTTGTCGGCCTTAGCGATCAGCTCGGTTTTGCCCTCGGGCACCACACTCATGATCACCGCCGGTTTGCCTTTGATGTAGGTATCAAACACCCGCTGGACATCAGCGGCGGTGACCTTGTTGTAACGTTCGAGATCTGCGGCAATCAGGTCGGGCTGGTCAAAGAAAGTCTGGTTATAAGCCAAGGTGCTGACCTTGCCACTGACGCTTTGCAGGCCGTACAAGGTGCTGGCTTCGTTGGCGACTTTGGCCTTGTTGAGATCATCCTCGGTGACGCCACGGCGCTCAAATTCGGCGATGGAATCACGCATGATTCGTTCAATCTGAGCCAAATTAAGGTTCTTAGCGGGGTTCGCCATCGCCATAAAACCCATCTCACAGGCCAACTCGCGGCATGGGTGGAATACCTGCGCTTGTACCGCATAACCTTCAGCAACCAAGTTCTTATAGAAGATTGAGGTCTTACCGCCGCCAATGATCTTCGCCAGCAGATCCAGCGCCGGTTCATCCTCGTGGCGGGCATAAACGGTTGGCATGCTCATAAACAGCAGCGGCAGATGGACCCGATCTTCCATCGAGATATAACGGTCGCCATCCAACGTTGTCGGTTGCTTAGGCGCATCCGCCACCTCTGGCCCCATTGGAATGCTGCCAAAGTATTTGTTCACCCACGCCAAGGTTTGCGCTTCATCGATATCACCGCCGATGGTCAAAGTGGCGTTATTAGGGCCATACCAACGCTGAAAGAACTGGCGCAGATCGGCGACTCTGCCGCGATCCAGATCCTCCATCCAGCCAATCACCGGCCATGAATAAGGATGTCCCGGCGGGTACATAGCTTGGCCAACTCGTTCCCACAGTCGCCCATAAGGCTGATTATCCACTCGCTGACCGCGTTCGTTTTTAACGGTTTCCCGCTGTACTTCAAAGGCTTGCTCAGTTACCGCCGGCAGCAGAAAGCCCATCCGATCGGCTTCCAGCCACAGCATTTTCTCTAGCTGATTACGCGGTACGGTTTGGTAGTAGTTGGTGCGATCGCTGTTGGTGGTGCCATTTAAGGTGCCACCAGATTCGGTGACGATCTTAAAGTGCTGTTCGTCGGCTACGTTCTCAGAGCCTTGGAACATCATGTGCTCAAAGAAGTGAGCAAACCCCGATTTGCCTAGCTGTTCGCGGGCGGAACCCACGTGGTAAGTGACATCCACATGCACCAAGGGATCGGAGTGATCGGGACTAAGCACCACAGTCAGGCCATTGGCCAGTTGGTATTTTTTGTAAGGGATGTGGATTGCTGCGGTTTCGCCACTTTGTTCAATCAAAGTGACGCCTTGAGGCAGCGCGGCGGTCGGCGTAGAAGAGCAACCACTGAGGGTTAAAGCGGAACCAAGAGCAATGGCAACCAAGGAAAGGCGTAGGCGCATAACAACTCCATGTTGTTTTAAGCAATATAGCCGGCTAGATCACCGCCAATGTTGCTGCGCACAGCACCCCGTAGCGGCAACACTTGCCGATGAATATCAACAGACTACTGAATAACAATGGAAAACGAAACCAACCGGCCAACAGTGGAATGGCATCGCCAATCAGCGGCAACCACGCCAGCAACAGCGACCATTTACCATAGCGTTCAATCAAAGATAACGCTTTGGTCGCTTTGCCTTGCAAAAGTTCCGTCGGGGATTTGCTTTGATGAAACCAGCGCCCAAGGGCGTAACTGGTAAGTGAGCCTAAGGTATTACCAATCGTGGCGATCAGCAGTAATGACAACCATTGGCTTGGGGATTGGTTGAGCAGATAGACCAACACCGCCTCCGAGCCACCGGGGGCAAGGCTGGCCGAAATAAAGGCGGCGATAAACAGCCCCGAAAGGCTGTAACTCATTCAGGCTTAAACAGCGCCAGCAGCTCTTTACGGTGTGGCGCCAGCATATCGGCCAAGGTGTAGCCGTCTAAGGTAGACAAAAACGCGTCACCGGCTTCGGCCAACACGTTTTTCAGTTTACAGGCTGGCACAATGTGACAAAACGGGTTGGAGCAATCCACCAATTTCAGGGGCTCTAACGCCCGCACCACATCGCCCAGAATAATCTCTTCTGGCTTTTTACCCAGCTTGATGCCGCCATTTTTACCGCGAATGGTGGTAACAAAACCGGCATGACCAAGTTTATTGATCACTTTCACCATGTGATTACGGGATACGCCATACACGTCAGTCACCTTGCTGATGCTGGTTAGCTCCCCTTCTGGCAAAGTGCCGAGGTAAAGCAGTGCCCGAAAAGCAAAATCACTAAAGCTGGTTAATTGCACGGTGGCTCCCAATCAGTAAGCAGAGCTGCGGCAGCTCTTAGCGGTAATGGTTTGTGTTGGCGGGGCGTTTTCCCCTTGATATTGATGACGGTATATCAACCCGGCGTCAAGACGCTGCCGATAGTAACTGCTGGTGCAGTACTGCTGCAGCATCTGTTGCTGCTGATGTTCAACCACCGCAGCGTAATCATTGCTGATGGTCGTCGGCAATGCGCGGTAGTGGAAGGTCATCACCCCAAAGCGATAGTCCGCTTTAATAAATTGCAGATTCTGACTTTGGCCAATACCACCATTAAGTTCAACCACCAACTGTCGCGATTCTTGTTCTAACGACTGTGGCAGAGTGATGGCTGCGCAGCCGGTTAGCTGCGATCCGCTGGACAGTAACACTGCGGCGAAGGTAACAAATCTGTATGACATCGCTGAAAAGAACAAAATTCATTCAGCTCCAGTTTACCTGCTTCACCCGATCACTTTTGTGATCATATCGAGGCTTCGCCGCCGTAAGATCGCTATGCCTTGATAACGGCCACCATTGGCAAGTAACTAGGGCGTGCTGACTTTTGTCGTATGTTTTTGCGCCCATCATCGGCCATTTTTAATGCCAAATTAGACTTGCTTAATCAATTTGACTGTTCATTAATCACCGAAGGGCGCCTGGCAGGGTCGGACTAGCGGCCGTCACTCTTCGTCATGCGATTTCGACGTAGAGCCACTATGCCTTCAATCGCAATCCTCGATTGAAGGCCGCTATTCTCGACCAAATTCCGAACACCAAACGTCAACACGTCCTAAAGAATCCACTAAAGTCGTTAAAAACTAGGAGAATTAAGATGATAGCTAGGCTGTTCCTAATTCCCATCGTCCTTTGCCTGCTGTGGACCGCTTATCTGCACATCAACGGCTTCGCGTTATCCAAAGGCAAGCAAGGTTACCTTTACATCATCAGCTTTAGCGCGGCGATCTTAGCTTTTATGACGCTGATGCTGTGGTTAACCTAACCGATGGAGCGCAGATGCAAAAAACCCAGCCAAAGGCTGGGTTTTTTGTCTTAAATAATGGCGCGCTCGGGAGGATTCGAACCTCCGACCGCCTGGTTCGTAGCCAGGTACTCTATCCAGCTGAGCTACGAGCGCGCAG
>NZ_AUGM01000011.1 GCF_000422665.1 Ferrimonas senticii DSM 18821
ACAACTGACAACTGACAACTGACAACTGACAACTGACAACAGTTTGGTTTTACATATCTTCCGCTTTCAGTGGTTTGCGTAATTCTGCTCGAACGTTATCCATGCCGGTGTAGAAGTTCTTCATCATCATCAAGCCCATCATCAAGCCGTTCGGGGTGGCTTGCAGCACCTCGCTGTTGTCTTTGGCTGGCTCGAAACCACCGATGGCGTGCATAAATGCCATCTCTTTGGTCAGCGCGGTGTAAACGTTGCTGTCGTACTTGTTCTTAAAGTACTGCTTGTCCAAACGGCCGCCGAATACGCTTAGTAGGAAGCGGTATTGCAGGGTGGCGTGTTTGGAGTAAGCCTTGGTGGCCTCAACGCCCATCTTGCCGTTGGCAATTTTCTCTTGGTAGCGACGCAGCGAGAAGCTGTTCACATACAGTTGATCGTGCAGGAATGAGAACGACCCAGAGCCCAGACCCAAGTAATCGTCGCAGTTAACCACGTACTCGTCGAACGCCTCTTCGGAACTCTTACCGAATGACCAAGAGGTTAACTGTTCGTAGTCGCCACGCAGTTCGTTCAAGATCAGCTCGTAATCACGGCGGATGTCTTGGTTTTGGTTAGCCAGCTGCGCCTTGGTTACCCCTTTGGTGGCGGCGTGGCGTTTGGTCAGATCCGATACCATCAATGGGTAGGTGGTGATCTGGCGTGGGCCTAACTTCTTCAGGGTGGCGATGTCGTTGGCCAACACTTCCGCGGTTTGACCTTCGAAACCGAAGATCATGTCGCAGTTCAGAATTGGGAAGTTTTCTTTGGCGCGGGCCAGCTTCTCAAACACCACTTCCGGCTCGCCAAATTTGGCCAGACGGTCGGTTTTGATCAGGATATCGCGGTCGAAGCTCTGAACCCCGACAGACAGGCGATCCACCAGACCGTGCAGCTGGGTGAACTCGCCGGAGGTCAGGTGCAGCGGATCCGATTCACAAGAAACCTGTTTGATCGATGGGAACAGGGTTTTAGCCAGCTCGATGGTGCGTGCCAGCTCATCCACCAAGACGGTGGTGGTGCCGCCGCCAACGTACAACTCGTGGAAGTCGTAACCCAGCGCTTTGGCCATGTGCATCTCTTGCCGCAGTGCTTTGAAGTAGGCGCGCGCCTTATCTTCCTTAAACAAGAAGCGATGGAAGGTACAGAAGCTGCACAGGGTGTGGCAGAACGGTACGTGGATGTACAGGGTGTAGTTGTGACCTTCCCGTGGTGCTGGGATGGTGTCACAGGCGCGCGTGTCCATGCACAGGTGACGCTTGGTGTAGTGCTTCATCAGCGACTCCATGCCCCGCAACATCCAGTTAGGGGTGGTGATCTCGGCGGCCTTGTTGATGGCGGCGTTATTGATGGCGCGTTCGGCAATGGACATGGTGCGGCTCTCTGTGCTCCCAAAGGGTGAGCGGGTACTTCAAAAGGGGTACTAGCTTAGGGGGTTCGTCCTGCGCAAAACATGGCGTGGATCACTCCTTGGCCACCGCTTTAGTAATGGATTGGCAAAAGTGCGATCACGGTGGCAACTGCGGTTGTTTTTTTGTTCAGCTCTGGTGCCGGTTGTAGGGATGGCGATGGCAGTAAAAAGCGGAGCCGAAGCTCCGCTTAATTTAGCCCAATGCTTTAGAAACGGTAGGCCACTTCGGCGTAGACGAAGCGTCCCTGTGCCGAATAGGTCTTGGTGTCGTAGCCCATAAAGGTGGCCGCAGAGAATGGCGGTTCTTCGTCCAAGACGTTGTTGGCACCAACAGTAAAGCGCCAGTGGTTCAGCAGGTAGCTGGCGTTGAGATCCAAGGTGGTCATCGAATCAATGGTACCGGTAGCGCCAGCATCGACATCGTCGTTAACCTCGCCAATGTAGTTAATCCGTGCCGCGGCGGCATAGCTGTCTAGCTGCCAATCGACCGCGGCAGTCCAACGCACATCGGGATGTTGGTATTCGCCGTTAAGGTCTTTACGGCTGCCATCGGCGCCGATCTCATCGAAGCTAAGGACGTACGTCAGGTTGTAACTGAAGTTAAAGTCACCAGCACCGTTGGTTTTCAATAGGTAGGCGGTATCGAAGTCGATGCCGTCGGTTTGCTGGCCGCCAAGGTTGATAAAGCTATCGTAGATTTCGATGATCTGCCCCGGGACGCCGTTGACGGTTGGCTCTCGTTTGACGATCGCGGGGTTGGTGCCATTGTCATCCAATAGCTTTTGGGTATCGGAGGTGATCAAGTTGTCTTGATCGTAGTTCCAGTAATCCACTGACAGTGACCACGCGTCGGTGACTTCCCAAATCGCGCCAATGTTGTAAGAGGTTGACTCTTCCGGCTGCAGATCCGGGTTACCGGAGAAGATCACCGTGCGCTCTTGGGCACTGCAATCAAACTCCTCGCCGGTTAGCGGACAACGAGTGTTATCCACCAATCCGGGCGATTCTTGGGTTGAACCTAAACCCAACTGCACCAGCGATGGCGCACGGAACGCTTCACCCCAGCTGGCGCGCAGCGCCAGAGTGTCGATAGGTGCCCAGCGCAGCGCGATTTTCGGGCTGGTATTGGTGCCAAAGTCGGAATAGTCCTCATGCCGCAGCGCCAACTGGGCTTCAAAGGTATCGCCTAATGGCAGTGCCAATTCCGCAAACAGCGAGGTTTGATCGCGCGCGCCGCTGGCTTGCGTGGCTTCGGTGCCGAAGATCTCCCCCCGTAGGAACAGCTCATCGGGGTTGTCTGCCAGACTCTCTTCGCGGTATTCGAAGCCAACGGCTAACGCGGCGGTACCGAGGCCGTAGTCGAACAGTTCGCCGCTGATCTTGCCGTCAAAGGCTTTGGTGGTGGATTTGCCATCGCGACTGGTATTCACCGTCACCTGATCCAGTACTTCGGCGGAATTGGTGGTGCTAAACGGGTTGAATTCACCGCTGTCGATGGCGGCTTGCAGCGCTGGGGTCCAGACAAAGCCACGAGTACCGTACTCGTTGGAACGGCTGCGGCTGTAGGTGTAAGCCAGCTGCCAATCCCAATCAAATACGTCGCCTTTAAGGCCCAACACCATCCGCGCGTTATCGGTTTCTACCTCTTTGACGCGGCCTAGGGTTTCGGTCAGGCGGCGGCGCATGGTGATATCTTCACCGGGGAAGGGGTTGGTGGCAGCGCCACTGACAAATAACGGGTTGTCGGCTGCCATAGTGAATTCACCAAACGATGGGCTGGCGGCACCGCGTACCAAGGTGTTGTTATGCTGGTAGGTCAGCTCGGCGAACGCTTCCACCTGTTCGTTGATGTGGTACTGCTGCATCACCATCAAGCCAACCCGCTCGGTTTCTGGGGTTTGGGTCATAAACGGGGCGTAGTCGTAGCGGCAGAAGGGGCCAACGGTTAGATCGGCGGGGCAGTTGGGATCTGGGGTCCAGTTACCATCGGAGACAATGGCGCCATCTTCATCGCGGCTAAAGGTGCTGTAAGAGCCTGGGTTACCGGCGGATGAGCGGAAATCGATGCCGCCACGACCGCTTTGGTTGGCACTTTTGCTGTAGTCGCGATCGGCATACAGGGTCTCATCACGCTGGAAGTAGTCCAGCACCACGGTGGTATGGCTGTTATCGCCTTGGGTGCCCCACAGCATGGCCGCGGTAGTCTCTTGACCGCCACCTTCACTGGTGTCGCCGATGCTGGCGGTTACTTCAAAGCCTTCAAAGTCCTTTTTCAGGATGATGTTGACCACCCCAGCGATGGCATCTGAACCGTAAGTGGCCGAGGCCCCATCTTTGAGAATTTCCACTCGAGCAATGGCGGCCAGTGGGATTGAGTTGATGTCGACAAAGGCGGTGTCGATCTCTTTGGCAAAGGCTGAGACCGAGATCCGCCGACCATTGAGTAACACCAAAGTGGAATCGGCACCGAGGCCCCGCAGCGAGATGGCGCTGCCGCCGTTGCCGGTGTCATCGGAATCGTTACCTTGGGTTGAAAAGGTGCCAGCGCCAGAGACCGGCAGTTTTGCTAGTAGTTCGGAGACATCTTGGGCGCCGGCGTTGCGAATGTCCTCTTCGCTGATCGCCAGAATGGGTGATGGCCCTTCCATATCGGTACGTTTGATGTGTGAGCCGGTAACTTCAATGCGTTCAACGTCGTCATTGGCGACAGCAAGGGCAGGCGATAAGGCCAACAGACTGACGGCAGCTGCGATCGGTTTTAGTTTCATTATGTATCCATCCTAGACAAGTAAGGGGTACTGCCACTTTCACCGCGACCCTACTGCAAGCTACTGAGTCGAAAGCGTTATTTTGCTAAGCCACCATAGCAATCGGCTTTCAATTGGGTGAATTGATACATTGTTAATAACGCCAACTATCGGTGGTTTACCCTGATAGCGACTGGATCTTAGGGGAGCTAGATACGAAAAAGCCCCAACCGGGGTTGGGGCTTGGGTGAGCAAAGATCACCGTGTCAGTCTGCGGTACTCGCGGCTTAATCGCGGTACTTCAGTTCGCCTTTGGCTTTGATTTCGTCGTACCACAGATCGTGGTGCTGGATGGCCCAGTTTTCGTCACAGTAGCCGGAGATCATGCACTCCATGCCGCCTTCGGACATGATGGTGGCCATAAAGATATGGACCACCGCAAAGGCGGTTAGGACGATGGCGATGGCGCCGTGGGCAATCAGGGCCAGTAAGCTTAGGGTGCGGCTTGGCTCGATCAGCTCAGGGAACAGCAGGATCACCCCGGTGGCACTGATCACTGCGCCGCCCAGAGCGAAGGTCCAGAACCACATCTTTTCACCGGCGTTGGCAAAGCCCGCGTGCGGGTGCTTGCCTTTGAACGGGCCAAAGTTGATGTAGCCACCGACCACCATAAACCAGTCGATGTCGTGCTTGGCTGGGATCTGGTTTTTGGCCCACTTGATGCTCATCAGCAACCAACCAGCGATAAATGGCAGCGCCATGTAATCGTGGATTGGCTTGGCCAGTGCCGCCATCGGCGCAAATACGGCGGTGCCCAGCAGCGGCTCGATGATGATCTTGCCGGACAGCAGAGTCAGACCGGTAACGATCAGTAGCAGGCATGGGATAGCGCCCAGCCAGTGGATGAACAGATCGAACTTGCTCCAACGGTACACCAGTTTACCGGAGTAGCCGTGGGACAGCTTAGAGATGCCATTTACCGCGATAAATACGATAAAAGCGCCGATCATACCGAACAATGCTGCGAAAATGCCGTAAGACAGGTAGTCGTTACGCCAGTCCATCACACGCAGATCGTAGCTGTTGATCGCTTGGGCGGCGAATGGCGCGGTACCGGTGGTACGACCGATTTCGCCCTGTTGCAGTGCTTGCCACACCACTTCAGATTCGTTGCCAGAGGCCGCAGGCACGTTGCCGGCGACGGCGAAACCGGCCAGCAGCAGTGCCGCGACCGCCAGTAACGGTTTTAGCAGTTTCATAGAGATTGTCTCCGAAACATAGGAGCCCAAAGACAACGTCCTTGAGCTCAACTATATCAATCGCATTAAATTAAAGAGCGACTAGTGCGTAGGAGAAACCGTCCCAATCAAGGCGTTCAACGCAGCTGCTAGTGGGTTCTAACAGTAAGTTGAACAACGCAGAGTGGGGCGGTTTAAACCAGCAATAGCGATCAGCTAATTAATAAGATTGATATCTCACTTATCCCAACCGGCGTTGTTGTGGCCACGGGCTACAACACGCTCACGGAAGATGTCGGATACCATGCCGGCGTCGCCAGCCAGCAGTGCTTTGGTCGAGCACAGCTCGGCGCACATTGGCAGCTTGCCTTCGGCGATACGGTTCGCACCGTACATCGCTTTCTCTTCTGCTGAGCCCGCTTCGGTGTTTGGACCGCCAGCACAGAAGGTGCACTTGTCCATCTTGCCTTTGGAGCCGAACGCCGATTTTTTCGGGAATTGCGGTGCGCCAAATGGGCAGGCGTACAAGCAGTAACCGCAACCGATGCAGCGCTCTTTGTCGTGCTGAACGATGCCATCTTCGGTCTTGCTAAACACGTTAGCAGGACACACCGCCATACATGGGGCGTCATCACAGTGCATACACGCAACAGAGATGGAACGCTCGCCTGGCTGGCCGTCGTTCAGGGTGATGACGCGACGACGCTGAATGCCCCATTCCAGAGCGGAATCGTTTTCGTTTTTACACGCTACGACACAACCGTTGCACTCGATGCAGCGCTTGGAGTCGCACATAAATTTCATCGTTGCCATGGGCGTTCTCCTTAGGCTTTAACGATCTGACACAGGGACGCTTTGGTCTCTTGCATCTGGGTAACTGGGTCGTAACCGTAGGTCAGGGCGGTGTTACAAGATTCACCAACGGTGTAAGGCTTGCTGCTGATGCCGCCGGACTCTGGGTACACTAGATCCACGCCTTCCATTACGCCGGCGAAGTGGAACGGCATCCAAGTCACGCCTGGTTTAACCCGTGGGGTTACCAGTGCTTTGATCTTGATGCGGCCGCCTTCAGCGCCTTCCAGCCATACGGTGTCGCCATCGCGGATATCGCGATCAGCGGCGTCTGCTGGGTTGATCTCAACGAACATCTCTTGCTGCAGTTCTGCCAGCCATGGGTTGGAACGAGATTCCTCACCACCACCTTCGTACTCAACCAGACGACCGGAAGTCACCGCCAGTGGGTACTTCTTATCGAGGTTGTCGCTGATCACTTTGTCCTGCAGCGTCTTGTACAGAGTCGGCAGACGGTGAACGCGCATGTCGTTGTAGGTTGGGTACTGCTTGATCAGATCACGACGCGGGGTGTAGATCGGCTCGCGGTGTACCGGCATTGGATCTGGGAAGGTCCACACCTTACAACGGGCTTTGGCGTTACCAAATGGGATACAACCGTGCTTCATCGCCACGCGCACGATGCCGCCGGAGATATCAGTCTTCCAGTTTTTGCCTTCGGCAGACGCTTTCTCGTCGGCAGTCAGCTCGTCCCACCAACCCAGCTGCTTGAGCATGTCAGCGGTGAATTCTGGGTAACCGTCTTCAAGCTCGGAACCTTTGGAGAAGGTGCCTTCCGCCAGCAGGTTTTCACCGTTGTGTTCAACGCCGTAACGGGCACGGAAGTTACCGCCACCGTTCAGTACGTGCTTGGAGGTGTCGTACAGGATGTGAGTACCTGGGTGCTTCTGCTCTGGGGTACCCCAACATGGCCAAGGCAGACCGTAGGTTTCACCAGCGAACTCGCTGCCGATGGCAGACAGATCGTCGTTGGAGAATTTGCCCCAGTTCATGGTGTGCGCTTTCAGACGCTCTGGCGACTGACCGGTCATGCCGATGGTCCACATGCCGCGGTTGATTTCGCGGGTGATGTCTTCGGCTACAGGCAGGTTGTTAACCACCTTAATGCGCTTGGTCAGTTGCTCGGCAAAGCCCAGCTTCTTAGCCAGCAGGTACATGATCTCCAGGTCGTTCTTGGATTCGAACAACGGCTGAACCACCTGTTGACGCCACTGCTGGGAGCGGTTGGTGTTAGACAGTGAGCCTTCCGCTTCAAACTGAGTACAGGCCGGCAGAATGAAGACGTTGTCTTTACGGTGAGACAGTACCGCAGCGATGGTTGGGTATGGATCAACCACCACAATGGCGTCCATCTTATCCAGTGCTTCGCGTTGATCGCGGCTACGGGTACCGGTGTTGATGGACTGGCCCCAGAAGAAGCTCATGCGGATGTTGTCGCGCTGAGTCAGGTTGCTCTTGTCTTCCAGAACACCGTCGTACCAACGGGAACATGGCATGCCCGGAGTGGTCTGCGGTTTCTTACCTAGGTATTCACCTTGGTCGAAGCGGCTGTTGACCCAGTTGATGTCCAGATCCCAGACGTGCGCCCAGTGGTTCCAAGCACCGGTAGTCAGGCCGTAGTAGCCAGGCAGGGTGTCGAACAGCAGACCCAAGTCGGTGGCGCCCTGAACGTTGTCGTGGCCACGCAGAATGTTGGTACCACCACCAGATACGCCCATGTTGCCCAGTGCCAATTGCAGCAGACAGTAAGCGCGGGTGTTGGCGTTACCAACGGTGTGCTGAGTACCACCCATACACCAAACTACGGTGCCCGGACGGTTTTCATGCATCAGTTTGGCGGCGGTGTAGATGTCCTCTTCAGACACTTCACAGACGCGAGCGGCTTCAGCCAGTGGCCATTTAGCGGCTTCTTGGCGGATGTCGTCCATGCCCCAAACGCGGGAATCGATGAAGGTTTGGTCTTGCCAGCCGTTTTCAAAGATTACGTTCAGCATGCCGTAGATAAACGGAATGTCAGTACCTGGACGAATGCCGACGTGGTGATCCGCGTGCGCGGCAGTGCGCGAGAAACGTGGGTCAATCACGATCATCTTGGCGCCACGCTCTTTGGCGGTCAGAACGTGCTGCATCGCCACTGGGTGCGCTTCGGCTGGGTTGGAACCAATGAAGAACATCGCTTTGGCATTGCGCATGTCGTTCATTGAGTTGGTCATCGCGCCGTAACCCCAGGTGTTGGCTACGCCAGCCACGGTGGTGGAGTGACAGATACGGGCAGAGTGGTCGATGTTGTTGGTGCCCCACATCGCCGCAAACTTACGGTACAGGTAACAGCCTTCGTTAGAGAACTTGGCGCTGCCCATAAAGTAGATGGAATCTGGGCCAGACTCTTCGCGGATCTGCAGCATCAGATCGCCAACTTGGTTGATGGCGTCATCCCAGCTCAGTTTCTTCCACTTACCGCCTTCCAGCTTCATCGGGTATTTGATGCGCTTGATGGAGTGACCATGCTCACGTAGGCCGGCACCTTTTGCACAGTGGCCGCCACGGTTGATTGGGTGATCGAACGCTGGCTCTTGGCCGGTCCACACGCCATTTTGTACTTCAGCATAGAGGCCACAACCTACCGCACAGCCGGAACAAATGGTGCGCTTGATTTCGGTTGGGGTGTTTGGGTCAACCTGGGCGGTTGCCGCTTCTGCTTTGCGGATCATGCCGGTACCCAGCATTGATGCCGCCGCAATACCACCGGTGGTTACACCAGCGTTTTTCAAAAACTGACGGCGGTTCAGGCCTAGGCCTGTCGCAGGCACCAAGGTGCTGGTTTTAGTCAATTTCATGTTGGGATCCTTGAGTTATTGACCGCGCAGGGTCGCGTAGTAGCGACGGATGTGCTCGGACTCTTGGTAGCCTTTGGCGGCAACCGCAGGGGTCGCGGCCGTTTGTGCTTGTGCTGCTGGGGCGATGGCTACGGCCACAGCGCCTGCTGCAGTGCCTTTGGCCAGCTGCGCTAGGAACTGGCGACGAGCCAGAAGTGGTTGTTTGCTCATGTTCACTCTTCGCGTTAGCGGTGCTGCCAAGAGGTGGCGGCACCTTGCCGCGCAAGGATCACTTAAATCCACAGGTGAAAATGTGGCGCTGATCACTACTTATTTGTGGGTAGTGTCACAAAAGTGGGTCAAATCGGGGTGCAAGTGCGGTAAGCGCCCGGTGAAAATGAACATTTTGTCTGGTTTAGAGAAAAGCTGAGCGCTTTGGCAGGTTGTTACGGGGTGCTCTGGGTAATCCTGTGCAAAATTTACCCTTAAGTGGTTGGCTTTTTAGTAAAAACACGGCTTTGTGATCGACGTCACTAAAAATCGACCAACAAAAAAGCCCCAACCGAAGTTGGGGCTTTAGCGATGAAAGTCAGACTGAAATTAGTCTTTGTATTTCAGTTCGCCTTTGGCTTTGATCTCGTCGTACCACAGATCGTGGTGCTGGATTGCCCAGTTTTCGTCACAGTAGCCGGAAACCATACACTCCATACCACCTTCAGACATGATGGTAGCCATGAAGATGTGGATTACTGAGAACATGGTCAGCACGATAGCGATAGCACCGTGGATAACCAGTGCCAGCATGCTCAGGGTGCGGCTTGGCTCTACCAGATCAGGGAACAGCAGGATCACACCAGTGGCACTGACTACTGCGCCACCGAAAGCGAAGGTCCAGAACCACATCTTTTCACCGGCGTTGGCAAAGCCCGCGTGCGGGTGCTTGCCTTTGAAAGGACCGAAGTTGATGTAACCACCAACGACCAGGATCCAGCCCAGATCGCACTTCTCAGGGATCTGGTTCTTCGCCCACTTAACGCTCATCAGCAACCAACCCAGCATGAACGGGATCGCCATGTAGTCGTGGATCGGTTTTGCCAAAGAGGCCATCGGTGCGAATACCGCAGTACCCAGCAGTGGCTCGATGATGATTTTGCCAGACAGCAGAGTCAGACCAGTGATGATCAGCAGCAGACATGGGATTGCGCCCAGCCAGTGGATAAACAGGTCGAACTTGCTCCAGCGGTACACCAGCTTGCCAGAGTAGCCGTCAGACAGCTTAGAGATGCCGTTCACTGCGATAAACACAATGAACGCACCGATCATGCCAAACAGCGCCGCGAACATGCCGTAAGACAGGTAGTCATTACGCCAGTCCAGGGTACGCATGTCGTAGCTGTTGATCGCTTGATCAGCAAAAGGTGCAGTACCAGTGGTGCGCACCTGAGCGCCCTCTTTCAGGGCTTGCCAGACGACTTCGGCTTCATTGCCGGAGGCCGCTGGCACGTTGCCGGCGATAGCCCAGGTGGAAAACACCAGTGCCATCACAGCCAGTAAAGGCTTCAGCAGTTTCATGGATTGTTACTCCAAACCAGTAACTCGGTCCCGCAAGCGGGACCGAGCATTCAGGACTTACTTATCCCAACCGGCGTTTTTGTGGCCACGGGCCACAACGCGATCACGGAAGATGTCAGACACCATGCCTGCGTCACCGGCCAGCAGTGCTTTGGTAGAGCACAGCTCGGCGCACATTGGCAGTTTGCCTTCGGCGATACGGTTTGCACCGTATTGCGCTTTCTCTTCAACAGAGCCCGCTTCGGTGTTTGGACCGCCAGCACAGAAGGTGCACTTGTCCATCTTGCCTTTGGAACCGAACACAGACTTTTTAGGGAACTGTGGGGCGCCGAATGGGCAAGCGTACAGGCAGTAACCACAACCGATGCAACGCTCTTTATCGTGCAGCACGATACCGTCTTCGGTTTTGGTGAACACGTTAGCAGGACATACCGCCATACATGGCGCGTCATCACAGTGCATACACGCAACAGAGATGGAGCGCTCACCTGGTTCACCGTCGTTGATGGTTACCACGCGACGACGCTGGATGCCCCACTCTAGAGCGGAGCTGTTTTCGTTTTTACACGCTACGACACAACCGTTGCACTCGATGCAGCGCTTGGAATCGCACATAAATTTCATTGTTGCCATTGTGACTTATCCTTACGCTTTCTCGATCTGACACAGGGACGCTTTGGTCTCTTGCATCTGAGTTACTGGGTCGTAACCGTAGGTCAACGCGGTGTTGGCGGATTCACCAACGGTGTAAGGCTTGCTGCTGATGCCGCCAGACTCTGGGTACACCAGATCCACGCCTTCCATTACGCCAGCGAAGTGGTATGGCATCCAAGTGGTGCCAGGCTTAACGCGTGGGGTAACCATGGCTTTGATCTTGATGCGGCCGCCTTCAGCGCCTTCCAGCCATACGGTGTCGCCATCACGCAGGCCACGATCCGCCGCATCGGCTGGGTTGATCTCAACAAACATCTCTTGTTGCAGTTCTGCCAGCCATGGGTTGGAACGAGATTCCTCACCACCACCTTCGTATTCCACCAGACGACCAGAGGTCATGATCAGTGGGTACTTCTTATCCAGGTTGTCGCTGATAACCTTGTCTTGGATAGACTTGTACAGGGTCGGCAGACGGTGTACACGCATATCGTTGTAGGTTGGGTACTCGGCGATCAGATCGCGACGAGAGGTGTACAGCGGCTCACGGTGAACTGGCATTGGATCTGGGAATTCCCAAACCTTACAACGTGCCTTCGCGTTACCGAACGCGATACAGCCGTGCTTCATGGCTACGCGTACGATGCCGCCGGACAGGTCGGTCTTCCAGTTAGCGCCTTCAGCAGACACTTTCTCTTCTGCGGTCAGGTCGTCCCACCAGCCCAACTGCTTCAGCATGTCGGCGGTGAATTCTGGGTAACCGTCTTCAAGCTCAGAACCTTTGGAGAAGGTGCCTTCCGCAAGCAGGTTTTCGCCGTTGTGTTCAACGCCGTAACGAGCACGGAAGTTACCGCCACCTTGCAGCACGTGCTTAGAGGTGTCGTACAGGATGTGAGTACCTGGGTGCTTCTGCTCTGGGGTACCCCAACATGGCCAAGGCAGACCGTAGGTTTCGCCCTTGAACATGGAACCTTGCGCTTGCAGGTTCTCGTGGGAGAACTGACCCCAGTTCATGGTGTGTGCTTTCAGACGCTCTGGTGACTGACCGGTCATACCGATGGTCCACATACCGCGGTTGATTTCGCGGGTTACGTCTTCCACCACTGGCATGGTGCCGTTCACTTTGATGCGCTTGGTGTACTGCTTTTCGAAGCCCAGCTTCTTAGCCAGCATGTACATGATTTCCAGATCGTTCTTGGATTCGAACAGCGGCTGAACCACTTGCTCACGCCACTGGATAGAACGGCCGGAGTTAGACACGGAACCGGTTGCTTCAAACTGAGTACAAGCTGGCAGCAGGAACACGTTGTCTTTACGACGGTGCAGTACACCGGCGATGGTTGGGTATGGATCGACAACTACGATGGCGTCCATCTTGTCCAACGCTTCACGCTGGTCACGCTGACGGGTACCGGTGTTGATGGACTGACCCCAGAAGAAGCTCATGCGGATGTTGTCGCGCTGAGTCAGGTTCTTCTTGTCTTCCAGAACGCCGTCGTACCAACGGGAACATGGCATACCAGGAGTGGTTTGTGGCTTCTTACCCAGGTATTCACCTTGGTCGAAACGGCCGTTAACCCAGTTGGTGTCCAGATCCCAAACGTTACACCAGTGCTTCCACGCACCGGTAGTCAGACCGTAGTAGCCTGGCAGGGTGTCGAACAGCAGACCCAAGTCGGTTGCTGCCTGTACGTTATCGTGGCCACGGAAAATGTTGGTACCGCCACCAGATTTACCCATGTTGCCCAGCGCCAGCTGCAGGATGGAGTAAGCACGGGTGTTGGCGTTACCAACGGTGTGCTGAGTACCACCCATACACCAGATCACGGTGCCTGGACGGTTTTCGTGCATCATCTTAGCGGCGGTGTAGATGTCTTCTTCAGACACTTCACAAACGCGAGCGGCTTCGGCCAGAGTCCAGTGAGCAGCTTCTTTCTTGATGTCTTCCATGCCCCACGCGCGGGAATCGATAAACGCTTGGTCTTGCCAGCCGTTTTCGAAGATCACGTTCAGCATGCCGTACATAAATGGAATGTCGGTACCGGAACGGATCGCTACGTGGTGGTCAGAGTGCGCCGCAGTGCGGGAGAAACGTGGATCGATACAGATCAGTTTCGCGCCGCGCTCTTTAGCAGTCAGGATGTGCTGCATCGCTACTGGGTGAGCTTCAGCCGGGTTAGCACCGATGAAGAAGATCGCCTTAGCGTGACGCACGTCGTTGAAGGAGTTGGTCATCGCACCGTAACCCCAGGTGTTGGCTACACCGGCTACCGTGGTGGAGTGACAGATACGCGCAGAGTGGTCAACGTTGTTGGTACCCCACATGGCCGCAAATTTACGGTACATGTAGCAACCTTCGTTGGAGAACTTAGCGGAACCCATGAAGTACACGGAATCTGGACCAGACTCTTCGCGGATCTTCAGCATCAGATCGCCAACCTGGTTGATCGCGTCATCCCAGCTCAGTTTCTTCCACTTACCGCCTTCCAGCTTCATTGGGTATTTGATGCGCTTGATAGAGTGGCCATGCTCACGTAGGCCGGCACCTTTTGCACAGTGGCCGCCACGGTTGAAGGGATGGTCGAAGGCCGGCTCTTGTCCAGTCCATACGCCGTTCTGAACTTCAGCGTATAGACCACAGCCTACCGCACAGCCAGAACAGATGGTGCGCTTGATTTCAGTTGGTGCGTTTGGATCCACTTGCACGGTGGCCGCTTCTGCTTTACGCATCATGCCAGTGCCCAGCATGGATGCCGCAGCGATACCACCGGTGGTTACACCAGCGTTTTTCAAAAACTGACGGCGGTTCAGGCCCAGGCCTTCCGCTTGCACCGCAGTGGTGTTACGAGTCAATTTCATTTAACAGATGCTCCGTTATAGGCCACGTAGGGACGCGTAGTAGCGACGAACGTGGTCGGTTTCGCGGTAGTTGGTGTCGGCTTCAGCCGCTTTGCCTTCAGAGGCCAGCGCTGGCGTTGCAACTGCTGCGACAGCAGTAGCCGCGATTGGGGCAGCAACCAGCATTTTCAGCAGGTCACGACGATCGCGAGCAGGGGTATTGGATTTCATCGGATCTCCCAGGGATACCTGACGTTGTTTTGATTATTTATGCCTTTAATTGCATAAATAGCCGCTTTAAAGCTCACGCTGTTGCTGAGCATTAATGCCATTGTCCATGCTGGTCGGAGCTGAAATGTGATCGAGGTCGGTGTTTGCGGGGGGCTAGCGGTAAAGAAGTGACAAAGGTGATCAGGATCAACAAGCGCTAATTGTCGCTCTCATGTTGCCGTCATCTTTTTCTGTTATCGGTGAATAACGGGAAATTTTGTCATAGACGACCGCAATATGAGTGAGACAGTTTGGTCGCTGTTGCCGGTTTTTATTGCGGTGGCTGTCGCCTGATTGGTGTTACGGTGAGAAAAAAGTGTCACTACCTAATTAGTAGCGATTTGGTTGCGGTCTGCTTGGCGCGCTTGAGTCAATTTGACCCGAAGTCGATAGCAACCGCGATCAGTCAATGCGACTGGTTCGCAAATCGAACCGGCATACCCCATTGGTGGCAAATTTAAACCGCCGCCAATGGGGTATCGCCAATATTCAAGCTTTTGCTTAGTTATGCATTTAGATCCAGTTCTTTCAGTTTCCGGGTTAGGGTGTTGCGTCCCCAACCGAGTAACTTGGCGGCGTCTTGCTTATGGCCGCCACTGTGGCGCAGTGCCACCTGCAGCATGGTGCGTTCAAAGGCCGGCAGTGCTTGCTTGAGCAGGTTGTTGTCGCCATTGGCGAGGGTTTGCTCCATCCAGTTGGCCAGTTCACGGGTCCAATCGGGATTGTCGTCACCGATGCCGCCACCTGGGGCGGTAACGATCTCTGGCGGCAGATCTTGTCGCAGGATCTCTTGCCCAGAAGCCATCACCGTCATCCAGCGACAGGCGTTCTCCAGTTGCCGAACGTTACCGGGCCAACTAAAGCGCTGTAGGATCTGCATCGCTTCGTCGCTGACGCGTTTGGGCTCGCCGCCAAGTTCCTTGGCAGCGCTGCGCAGGAAGTGGTGGGTTAGCGCTGGAATGTCTTCATTGCGCTCGCACAGCGGCGGCAGCTTAATCCGAATCACGTTAAGGCGATGGAATAGGTCTTCGCGAAACTCGCCGGCTTTGACTCGCGCTTCCAGATTTTGGTGGGTGGCGGCGACGATCCGCACATCCACCTTAACCGGCGAATGGCCGCCAACGCGGTAGAACTGGCCGTCGGCGAGCACCCGCAGCAGTCGCGTTTGCACCTCCAGCGGCATATCGCCAATTTCATCCAGAAACAGGGTGCCGCCGTTGGCTTGTTCAAAGCGGCCAGTGCGCTGGCCACCGGCGCCGGTAAAGGCGCCTTTCTCGTGGCCAAACAGCTCGGATTCGATCAGCTCTTTGGGGATGGCGGCCATATTCAGGGCGATAAACGGGTGCTCTGCCCGCGGGCTGTGCTTGTGTAGAGCGCTGGCGACCAGCTCTTTACCGGTGCCGGACTCGCCGTTGATCAACACGCTAATGCTCGAACGTGCCAACCGACCGATGGCGCGAAACACCTCTTGCATCGCCGGCGCTTCACCGATGATCTCTGGCAGTTTCGCCGGGGTTTGGCGTTTTTTTGGCTGCTTGGCGATGCTGTGCTCGATGGCGCGGCGGATCAGCGCCAACGCTTCATCAATATCAAATGGCTTCGGCAGGTATTCAAACGCCCCTGCTTGGTAAGCGCCGACGGCGCTGTCCAGATCCGAGTGGGCGGTCATGATGATCACCGGCAGATCCGGCTGGGTTTGCTTGATCCGCTGCAGCAGGGTGAGGCCATCGGTGCCCGGCATCCGAATATCCGAGATGATCACCTGCGGCTGATCGGTCAGCAAGGCTTCGGCCAGTGAATCGGCGGCGGCAAAGCTGGCGCTGCTGATGGCGGCGCGTTTTAGGGCGCGTTCTAACACCCAGCGAATGGAGCTGTCGTCATCCAAAATCCAAACTTGTTCGCTCATGCAGCAGGTGCCTCCGATTGCAGGTTAAGGGGCAGATAGATAATAAATTCGGTATGACCCGGCCAACTGTCAACGTCGATCCGACCTTGATGCTGGGCGACGATGTTTTGGGCGATCGACAAGCCTAAGCCGCTGCCATCGGCTTTGTTGGTGACCATCGGGTAGAACAGCGTATCGCGTACCTCGGCGGCGATCCCGGGGCCATCGTCGATGATGCTGATGGTCATCACTCGGCGGTGGCGTTGACCGTTAATGGTCATGCTGCCGTGGGTGCGGGTTTTTAGGGTTAGCTTGCCCTGTTGTTGCATCGCCTGACAGCCATTGCGGCAGATGTTCAGCAGCGCTTGTTCGAGCTGATCGGTGTCCAGCGTAAAGTCGGGGATCGACGGATCGTAATCGCGCTCAATCTGAATGCCGTTGTGACTTTCCAGCTGACATAACTGGGCGCAGGATTCCAGCAACCGATGGACGTTGGTGGTGGCGCGTTTGCCCGGATATTGTGGCCCCAACAAGCGATCGACCAAGGCCCGCAAGCGGTCGGATTGCTCGATGATGATCTGGGTGAATTCGGTCAGTTCACTGTCTTCCAGTTCCATCTGCAGCAGTTGGGCCGCGCCGCGCAAACCGCCAAGGGGGTTTTTGATCTCATGGGCTAAGCCGCGCACCAATAATTGGGCGGCGTGGTGTTGGGCATATTGTTGTAGCTCTTGGCTGATCCGCTGCTGCTGATCGATGGCTCGGGCTTCAATCACTCGGCAGTCATCCGGCAGTGGGCTGACGGTCAGATCGATGGTGTGGTGTTGGCCATCTAAGGTGGCTAATGACAGCGCATACAGGGTTTGCCCTTGGTTGCTACTGAGGGCGCTGTTAAGGGTGTGCGCGTCGGCAGACAGATGCTGATACAGCTCGGCCAGGGTGCAACCGAGCAGACGCCGATGACCCAGCCCCAGCAGTTGCTCAGCAGCGCTGTTGGCATAGGCCACCTGACGACTGGCATCGAGTACCAGTATCGCGGTGGCTAGGTGGTCGGCAATGGGGCCTGTGATCGCCATGGTGATGTCCTAACTGCACGGTAATGTTGCACCACCTTAGTGATTGCACCGATTTGGTGCAATGGTTTTATTGGCTGATAGGCATTACCCCGCCATTGGGCGGAGCTGGCCGTGGAAACAGCGCAGAATGGCGGTGCATAAAGAAGGTTCTATTTGGACTAGATGCAAGGACTTTGCCGTTTTTATCAACCACTTTGACTTGCAGTTGATGCTCGCCGCGTTGGATATCGTCGATAGCAAAATTACCGCCGCCGCCAAGGGTGCGCAGCACTTTGCCATCCACCAGCAGTTGCAAGCGGTGGAAGCTGGCGAGTTCAGGAGTGACCGCAATCGCCACCTGCAGTTGGCCGTTGTTGTCGCGGATGGTGGCATCAGCCGCAGGGCTGGCGATCTGCAGTTGATAGCGCTCTTCGGCTTCGGTGTTGCCAGAGCGGCGTGGTGATGGCGTTGGGCTTGCCATCTCGATGGTACTGGAGCTTTTGGGAACCACTTTTTCCGATTTGACCGAGGTGTCAGGGCGGTCGCTGTAATGCACCTTGCCGTCTTTATCGACCCAACGATAGATCTCGGCGTGACTGGCGCTGACCCACAGCAACAACAGCAGCGGTAATAGTTTCATGAAGGCATCCGATGCAGAAAATATGTACAGAGTGTAGGGCTTTGACAGGCGAAAAAAAACCCACTCAAACTGAGTGGGTTAGGGTAGTTGGGTGAGCGGTCCTACGAATTATTCTTGTTGGCTGTCCTTAATTTAATTCAGACTCGGGCTCTTATTGACCCGTTGCTGGATTAAGTAAGTTGGCTGACAGCGGACGCGACTCTCAAACCCCCGCAGTGGCTAAAGTTGGCCTTGTTATTGTTATTTTTGGCCAGCCCCTGCGGGTTGTAAGCGGCAAAGCTTAGCAGCTGTAGTACATCTCAAATTCCAGCGGGTGAGTGGTCATGTTCACTCGAGCGGCTTCAGCGCGCTTCAGTTCGATGTAGGAATCGATGAAGTCGTCAGAGAACACGCCACCGGCGGTCAAGAACGCGCGGTCGGCGTCCAGGCAATCCAGTGCGTTGTCCAAGCTGGTAGCCACGGTTGGGATCTCGGCCGCTTCTTCTGCTGGCAGATCGTACAGGTCTTTGTCCATCGCTTCGCCTGGGTGGATCTTGTTCTGGATACCGTCCAGACCGGCCATCAGCATGGCGGAGAACGCCAGGTATGGGTTGGCAGTTGGATCTGGGAAGCGCACTTCAATGCGGCGACCTTTCGGGCTTGGGATCACTGGAATACGGATAGAAGCGGAACGGTTACGGGCAGAGTAGGCCAGCATTACCGGAGCTTCGAAGTGTGGTACCAGACGCTTGTAAGAGTTGGTGGATGGGTTGGTCAGCGCGTTCAGAGCACGAGCGTGCTTGATGATGCCGCCAATGTAGTACAGCGCCATTTCAGACAGGCCGCCGTATTTGTCGCCAGCAAACAGGTTTTCGCCATCCTTTGCCAGAGACTGGTGACAGTGCATGCCAGAGCCGTTGTCGCCAACGATTGGTTTAGGCATAAAGGTGGCGGTCTTGCCGTAAACGTGGGCCACGTTGTGGATCACGTACTTCATTACCTGGATCTCGTCGGCTTTTTCGACGATGGAGTTAAAGCGGCAGGCGATCTCGTTCTGACCTGCGGTGGCCACTTCGTGGTGATGGGCTTCAACTACTTGGCCCATCTCTTCCAGTACCAGACACATGGCAGAACGGATGTCTTGGGCAGAATCCACTGGGGATACTGGGAAGTAGCCGCCTTTCACGCCTGGACGGTGGCCTTTGTTGCCGCCTTCGTACTCTTTGTCAGAGTTCCAAGCCGCTTCTTCAGCGTCGATTTTGTACATAGAACCGGACATGTCGGTCTTGTACTTAACGTCGTCAAACAGGAAGAACTCTGGCTCTGGACCAAAGAAACAGTCGTCAGCGATGCCGGTGGACTGCATGTACGCCTTGGCGCGCTTGGCGATAGAACGCGGATCGCGATCGTAACCTTCCATGGTGGCTGGCTCGATGATGTCACAGCGGATGTTCAGGGTAGACTCATCGGTAAATGGGTCCATAACCGCAGTGGCAGGGTCTGGCATCAGGATCATGTCGGATTCGTTGATGCCCTTCCAACCTTGGATGGAGGAACCGTCAAACATCTTACCGTCTTCGAAGAAGTCGGCGTCGATTTGGTTAACTGGGATGGAAACGTGCTGCTCTTTACCTTTGGTATCGGTAAAGCGCATGTCTACAAACTTCACTTCATTTTCTTCGATGAGTTTAAAAACGTTTTCGACGGACATCCTAACTGCCTCCAATGGCATAAAATTTCGATAAACCAGAGTGTTGGCACGGTTATAGCGATTACTGTGCCAACTTTCTAAGTTATTGATCTAAAACAGCCTTGCTTTAGTTGGTGCGTTTCTGATGGACGCGATGGCACCAACTTGGTGCGCAGGAGTTTGCCTGTTGCACCAACTTGGTGCAATTGCGTGGCTCATCCTAAGCCTTGGATCTCAAGGCGTTACTGCATCAATCTGCAGCGGCGCCAGTTTATCACCATGACTGATTGCTTTTTAATCAAAAATTGCCGCTTAATTGTCGCAGTTTAACCATCATTCCTTTACACTTGCCCGCCAAAATGGCGCAGGCCTCACGTTTGCGCCTTATCGCCTGTCGGCGAAATTCTATTACCCCCTCAAAGGGGTTGTCTTTTGGGGATGGCCTAGACTAGAGCCATGCCCTTATTACCCCTTTGCCCGGAGACTGACTTTGAGCATCGAAAATTTGCGTAACGTGGCGATCATCGCTCACGTTGACCACGGTAAAACTACCCTGGTTGATAAACTGCTTTCCCAATCTGGCACCCTGGACGCGCGCGTTGACCTAGACGAGCGTGTAATGGATTCCAACGACATTGAAAAAGAGCGTGGTATTACCATTCTGGCGAAAAACACCGCCATTAAGTGGAACGACTACCGCATCAACATCGTGGACACCCCAGGACACGCCGACTTCGGTGGTGAAGTAGAGCGCGTTCTGTCCATGGTTGACTCCGTACTGCTGCTGGTTGATGCCCAAGAAGGCCCAATGCCACAGACTCGCTTCGTAACCCAGAAAGCGTTTGCTCAGGGTCTGAAGCCAATCGTGGTTATCAACAAGATCGACAAGCCTGGCGCTCGTCCTGACTGGGTAATGGATCAGGTATTTGACCTGTTCGACAACCTGGGTGCGACCGACGAACAGCTGGACTTCAAAGTAGTTTACGCTTCCGCACTGAACGGTTGGGCGTCTACCGAAGAGGGCGAGTCTGCTCCTGACATGACCGCACTGTTCCAGACCATCGTTGACGAAGTTGCTGCCCCTGCTGGTGATCCAGAGGGTGCGTTCCAGATGCAGGTTTCTCAGCTGGACTACAACTCTTACGTGGGCGTAATCGGCGTTGGCCGTGTATCTCGCGGTAAAGTAAAAGTGGGCCAACAGGTAACCATCCACTGCGCTGACGGTCACATCCGTAACGGCAAAGTAGGTCAGGTTCTGGGCTACATGGGTCTGGAGCGTCACGATGTTGCAGAAGCGCAAGCGGGCGACATCATCGCGATTTCTGGTCTGGGTGATCTGAAGATCTCTGACACCATCTGCTGTCCATCTGAAGTAGAAGCGCTGCCACCACTGTCTGTGGACGAGCCTACCGTGACCATGACCTTCCAGGTGAACACCTCGCCTTTCTGTGGTCAGGAAGGTAAGTTTGTGACCTCCCGTAACATTCTGGAGCGTCTGCAGAAGGAACTGGTTCACAACGTAGCACTGCGCGTTGAAGAAACCGAAAACCCAGATCAGTTCAAAGTTTCTGGCCGTGGTGAACTGCACCTGGGCATCCTGATCGAAAACATGCGTCGTGAAGGCTTCGAGCTGGCGGTATCCCGTCCTGAAGTAATCATGCGCACCATCGATGGCGAGCTGCAAGAGCCGTACGAGACCGTAACCATCGACGTGGAAGAAGCTCACCAGGGCTCTATCATGGAGAAGATGGGTCTGCGTAAAGCGGAACTGACCGACATGGCGCCAGACGGCAAAGGCCGTATCCGTATGGACTTTATCATGCCAGCACGTGGTCTGATCGGCTTCCAGACTGAGTTCATGACTCTGACCTCTGGTTCTGGTCTGATGTACCACACCTTCCTGCAGTACGGCCCGCACAAAGGCGGCGTTATCGGCCAGCGTAACAACGGCGTACTGATCGCCAACGCTACCGGTAAAGCACTGACCAACGCGCTGTTCAACCTGCAAGAGCGTGGTCGTCTGATGGTTGGCCACGGTACCGAAGTGTACGAAGGCATGGTTATCGGTATCCACAGCCGCGACAACGACCTGACCGTTAACGCCCTGAAAGGCAAGCAGCTGACCAACGTACGTGCCTCTGGTACTGACGATGCGCAGGTTCTGACTCCGCCAATCAAGATGACTCTGGAACAAGCACTGGAATTCATCGACAACGATGAACTGGTGGAAGTAACCCCAGAAAACATCCGTATCCGTAAGAAGCTGTTGACCGAGAACGAGCGTAAGCGCGCTTCTCGTGATTCTAAGAAGTAAGATTCTTGGCGAAATAGCCGTGGTTGGTAATTAGCTGCCAATCACTGGATTAAAAAGGCACCCACGGGTGCCTTTGTTGTTTTTGCGGTCATAAAAAATGGGCAGTCCGGTGGACTGCCCATTGTGGTGCATTGGCTTACTTACGCTTCAAGCTTAAGGTGTTGCCTGAACGTTTTGGCTTGTCGTTGCCCGCTTTCGGTGCATTGGGATTCACGTACACCTTGCTGCCTTGTGGCTTTTGGCTGCGGCCGCTGTTGCTTGGACGCCCTTGACCGCCTTGCTCGTTACGACCGTAGCGCGGGTTGTCCAGTACCCCGCGGCCTTCACCTTGGCCGGATGGGCGGCGAGGGTTGCCGGAGCGGGGTTTATCGCCTTCTGGTTTAATCCGTTTTGGCGAGTGGTAATCCGCTTTCGGCTGGGCGGTATTGGCGGCGGTTTTGCTGGAACCTTGCACGGCGCGGTTGATTTCGGCCATCTCTTGCTCGGTCAGGTTGCGCCATGCGCCTGGACGTAAGCCATCCAGCGACACGTTCATAATCCGGGTGCGTTTCAGGGTCACCACGTTGTAATCAAGGTATTCACACATCCGGCGGATCTGACGGTTCAGCCCTTGGGTCAGAATGATCTTAAAGGTGAACTTGCTGATCACTTCGCAGCGGCACGGTTTGGTGACGGTGCCCAAAATTGGCACGCCGCGGCTCATTCGTTCGATAAAGCGCTCACTCACCGGCTTATCTACGGTGACGATGTACTCTTTGTCGTGGGCGTTTTCGGCGCGCAGGATCTTGTTCACGATGTCGCCATCGGAGGTCAGGAAGATCAGCCCTTCAGAGGGTTTATCCAAACGGCCAATCGGGAAGATCCGCTGCTTGTGGCCGATGGCGTCGATGATGTTGCCTTGGACATCGCGTTCGGTGGTGCAGGTGATCCCTACCGGCTTGTGGTAAGCGATGTAGATCCGATCGGCTTTATCGCTGGCACTGGCTTTGATCACCCGGCCATCGACCGCCACTTTATCGCCCGCACCAACCTTGGTGCCCAGCTCTGGCAGGCGACCATTGATGGTAACGCGGTTTTGCTCGATCAATTTGTCCGCTTCACGGCGGGAGCAAAAGCCCGATTCACTGATGAATTTATTAAGACGTTTTTCCATGATGATCACTTAATGGCTGCCATTAGGCGGCGCAGTTTACCGACAACCATAGCGTTGCCCAACTAAAAAGGCGCCGATTGGCGCCTCTTGATGGTATCAACCCGCTTACTTGAGGGTAGCAATAAACTGGTCGGATTCGGCGATGGCGCTGTTCATCTCTTTGATCAGGCGATTGATTTCGACCTGCAGCGAGCTGAATTCGTTGCCGATGGCGCTGATCGCCGAGGCATTGAGGTTGTGCTTAAGGAACAGCTCGTTGTCTTTCAAACGGCGCAGTACCGGTTCCATTTTGTCTTCGGCGCGGCGCATGGCGCTAAGCATGTCGGCGTAGCGGCGCTTAGTGTCTCGCAGTTGCTGTTCGCTGCTGCGGCGGAGATTGGCGGATTGATATTGGCCAATTTCATCCTGCCATTCATCGAACATCGCGTTGGCAACGTCATCCACGGCGTCGATGTGGCTGCTGACCGAATCGGCAGCGGCTTTGGAATCGTCGTACTTGCCCTTAACTTGGTCGTACACCGCTTCCAGATCGCCACCATCAAAACTCACCAGAGTTTTCAACTGTTCCAGTGCGGAGGAAAATTGCTGCTGCGCTTCCTGTTGGCTTTCTTGAGTGTCTTCGACACGGTCAACCAAGATTTCGCGCTTATGGTAGCCGACTTGCTCGGCGGCGGCGTAGTAGGCGCTTTGGCAGCCGCTGAGTAGCAGGGTAAAGGCTAAAATCAGATAACGCATGGCGTGTTCCTCTTAAGGCTTAAATTTGGCGGCGTCGATGATGCACCACAGGTGCACAGGCAGCACGATAACGTACGGAATGAACAACAACCACGGACCGATGGCATAGCCTGTGACGAGAAAGATAAAGAATAAAAACGCCGGCAGGATCCGACCTTGGATCAGTTGCCCAAGACCTGGGAAAAATACGCTAGCCAGGGCGGCAATCACATTGCCGGCAGAACCTTGTTCAGCCATCAGTTTAATTTCCTTATGGAATTCAGGGTAATGCCGCTATGGTGCCTGATTGTTATACACTGCGCCAGAGCGATTATCAGGAGTAGATTATGGACTTAGGTGCACGGATCCGCACGGTGATGGTGGCGATGCCGTGGCGGCAGTTGCCGGGTTTTGTGCCGTTTCTGGTGAAGCGTTGTCACAACCATGGGCTGCAGATCACCGCCGGCCATTTGGCCTACGTGACGTTGTTAAGCATCGTACCGTTGCTGTCGGTGGCGCTGTCGATCTTCTCGGCGTTCCCTGGCTTTGCTGGCACCCGAGCTAAGCTGGAATCCTTTGTTTTTGAAAACTTTATTCCTGCAGCCGGCGGGGTGATCCAGCAGTATATGGGGCAGTTTATTGATAACGCCTCGAAGATGACCGCGGTGGGGATCTTGTCGTTGGCGGTGATTGCGCTGTTGCTGATCAGCAACATCGATAAGGCGCTGAATCGGATCTTTGAGATTGAAAATCACCGCCGTTGGGTCTTTTCCTTTTCACTGTACTGGATGATTTTGACCTTAGGGCCAGTGCTGATTGGCGCGAGCATAGCCGCGACCACCTATGTGACCTCCCTGAAGCTGTTTGACGATCCCAATGTTTCTGGGCTGTACACCTTTTTGATTGCGCGGTTGCCGTTCTTGCTGTCGATCAGCGCCTTTGCGCTGCTGTATCTGCTGGTGCCCAACACCCGTGTGCGCTTGTGGCATGCGGTGTTTGGGGCGATGGTGGCGGCGTTGCTGTTTGAAGCGTCCAAGAAGGGCTTTGCCTGGTATGTCACTAGCTTTCCATCCTACGAGGCGATCTATGGCGCCTTAGCGGTGATCCCGATTCTGTTTGTCTGGGTTTACCTGTCGTGGTTGATTGTGTTGTTTGGGGCGACGGTGACGGCGGCCCTGCCGGAATACTTTGTGTGTCCGCGAGAGCCTGACGATCCAGCGCTGGAAAGTGCTTAATCGCCCTTGTTGAAAACGCTCATCTTCGCCAAGATGAGCGTTTTTAGTGGTGGGGTGAGAGAACCATGATTGCGTTGATCCAACGAGTGCGCCAAGCCAAGGTGGAAGTGGCTGAGGAAGTGACCGGCCAAATTGGTACTGGTCTGCTGGTGCTGCTGGGGGTTGAGCGTGACGACGACGACGCCAAGCTGAAGAAGCTGGCGGATAAGGTGATCAAGTATCGGATCTTCAGCGACGCTGACGGCAAGATGAATCTGAACGTCCAGCAAGCCGGTGGCAGTTTGTTGGTGGTCAGCCAATTCACGCTGGCGGCGGATACTGAAAAAGGCCTGCGCCCGAGTTTCTCCTGCGCGGCCCACCCAAGCGAGGCGGAAGTGATGTACCAGCGCTTTGTTGAGTACTGCCGTAGCCAAGGCATGATCGTAGAAACCGGTCGGTTCGGCGCTGATATGCAGGTGTCCCTGACCAACGATGGCCCAGTGACGTTTAATCTCAAGAGCTAATTGCTAATCATTGCCAGCTATTAGCAGTGATTTGTCAGTTATCAGTAAACGCAAAAGGGTAGCTCACGGAGCTACCCTTTTGGTTTACTGCGACCTGCTGTTAACTAATGACTGACAACTGACAACTGACAACTGACAACTGACAACTGACAACTGACAACTATTCGGGTCTATTCATTCAATGCGCTTTTGAAGCGAGTAAGCAGCGACTTGATCTTGCGGGTATTGCTAGGACCCATGCGGATCAGTGTCTTATGGGCATCGCTAAGCGCTTCGATGTCGTCGTCGGCAAAGGTGTAGTTCACGCTGTAGCTCTTCAGTGCCAGTGGTTGGTCGTATTCTGGCGCCGCCAACAGGGTATCGATGGCGTTAAACAGGGTGTTACGGAACTGCCCTTGTGGATAGCCGAGCTCTTGATAGGCGCTATCCAGCAGTGGTTCGATGGTCAGATAAGCCGTGCTGAGCTGGGCCTCATCAAGGCGATAGAGAAAATCTGCCATTTTATCAAAGCGACGGTAGCCCTCTGGGTCCAGATAGATGGCGTTATTTAACTCCAGCACTGTGAAGCTTTCGGTTTGTGGCAGCAGTGGCCCTTGGCTGCGCATCAGCTCGCCCGCCGTTAGGTTATCGACAAATACCGCGGTGCGGCGCAGCAGATTGTCCTGTCGCAACGCACTGTCGATCTGCATGCCATCGGCGATGTCAGCCAGGAGGCTTAAACTGAAGTCGTCAGAGTCGTCCAAGCTCGGCAGCTTGATGGGTTGCGGCTGTGGCTCTGGTGCGGGCGTCGGTTCAACCACTGCCGGTTCGGGTTGCGGTTTGGCGGCTGGCGCGGGTTGTGGCTCTGGCTCGACCACCGGCTCTACCGGCAATGGCTCAATCGGCAGCGTTGGTTCTGGGATCACCACCGGCGCGATCGGTTCTGGGCGGGAGGGTTCGCTGGTGCTATCACTAAGCCAGTACCACGCCCCAGCACAGCCGACGATGGCGACTGTCACTGCGCCGACAAGCAGCGGATTGAGCTTGCCGTCTTGGCTGCTGTTGTGTTCATTCATCGGGTAATATTCCCTTAATTCTGAATCTGTTGATTGTGGCTTTCTGAGCCATGGTGTCTAGCAGAATCGCTGCCGTACTCGATCCCGATCAAGCTTGGGAGTAGATCTCTCTTCCTGCCAGCCAACGTTCAATAATTGCCGGCACCCGTTCGCGGTGATGGCTCATTAGGTGCGCTGCTAACCGCTGTACCTGCGGGATTAATGCGGCATCGCGTACCAGATCGGCGATTTTCATCTCGGCCAAACCGGTTTGGCGGGTGCCCAAAACTTCGCCGGGACCGCGAATTTCCAAGTCGCGTTGAGCAATCAAAAAGCCGTCGTTGCTTTGTCGAAGTACGCCCAAGCGCGCTTGGGCGGTTTTTGATAGCGGCGCGTGGTACAGCAATACGCAGTGGCTGGCGACGCTGCCACGACCAACCCGGCCACGCAGCTGATGCAACTGGGCGAGGCCAAGACGCTCGGGGTTTTCGATGATCATCAAGCTGGAGTTGGGCACATCGACGCCGACCTCAATCACCGTGGTTGCCACCAATAGATGCAGTTCGCCCGCTTTAAAGCGCTGCATCACCTGCTGTTTGTCATCGGCTTTCATGCGGCCATGGACCAAACCGATTTTTAGCTCGGGCAAGCGCTCGGTTAGCTCAGTGGCAGTGTCTTCCGCCGCTTGGCACTGCAGCACTTCCGATTCGTCGATCAAGGTGCATACCCAGTAGGCCTGTCGACCTTCAACGCAGGCTTGGCGAACCCGTTCGATCACTTCATCACGACGATTATCGCCGATGGCAACGGTGGTAATTGGCGTCCGTCCCGGTGGCAGTTCATCGATAACCGAAACATCCAGATCGGCGTAGGCGGTCATCGCCAAGGTGCGCGGGATCGGCGTGGCGGTCATGATTAACTGGTGCGGGTAGCGACCATCCTTGTGGCCTTTTTCGCGCAGCTCTAACCGCTGATGAACCCCAAAGCGATGTTGTTCGTCGACGATCGCTAAAGTTAGGTGAGCAAACTGCACCTGCGCTTGGAAGATGGCGTGAGTGCCGACCACCATCTGGGCGCTGCCATCGGCAATGGCGGCCAAGGTGGCCTCGCGGGCTTTGCCTTTGAGCTTACCGGCCAGCCATGCCACTTCAATGCCGAGGGGCTTGAGCCAGTTACCAAAGGCGATGGCGTGTTGTTCGGCGAGGATTTCGGTTGGCGCCATCAGCGCCACTTGCTGGCCTTGGCCGATGGCAGTTAGGGCGGCGAGGGCGGCCACTAGGGTTTTACCGGAGCCCACATCTCCTTGCACCAAGCGCATCATCGGCTCGGCTTGCGCTAAATCGGCGCGGATCTCTTTGATCACCCGTTGCTGGGCGCCGGTGGGGGTAAACGGCAGTTGGCTTAAGAAGCGTTGTTCCAGCTCGGTATTGATGGTCAATGGCCACGCTTGGGTGCCGCCGGTTTGCTGGCGCAATTGCAGCATCGACAGGTTCTGGGCCAGCAACTCCTCCAACACTAAGCGTTGCTGGGCTGGATGTTGGCCATCCAGCAGCAGTTGCTGATCGGCGTCGGGATCGGGGCGATGGACGTAGCGGATGGCCTCGGTTAGCGAGATCTGGTGTGGGTATAACCCTTCCGGTAGCAGCTCTGGCAATTGATGATATTGCAGCAGTTTCAGCGCTTCCTCGCTGAGTTTGCGCAGTCCCGCTTGCTTTAAACCTTCGGTGCTAGGGTAGATCGGCGTTAGCGCGTCTTCCAGCAGCGGGTGGGTGCTGTCGCCGAGGATATGGTATTCCGGATGGATGATCTCGGCGCTGCGCATGCCGGCGCGGATCTCGCCAAAGGCGCGCACGCGTGCACCGACTTTAAAGCCATCTTTCTGAGCGGTGGCAAAGTTGAAGAAGCGCAGAGTGATGGTGCCACTGTCCTCTACCAGTTTGACCGTCAGCATTCGCTTGCGGCCATAGCTGATGCTGGCTTCGACCACTTCGCCTTCGACGGTGGCGTGTTGGCCGGGCAACACTGCGGCCACTGGCCACAGGCGGGTGCGATCTTCGTAACGCAGCGGCAAATGCAACAGCAGATCTTGGACGGTGCTGATCCCAAGTCGTGCCAGTTTTTCGGCTAATTTATCGCCCACCCCTTTGAGGGAGGTTACTGGTAATTCACGAAGTACATCGCCGCCGCAGCTGTTCACATCGGACTCATAGATACTGTTTATTTATCCAGATGTTATCACTGCCGGCGGCGAAGGCCAACGCTGTTAGCGAATCGTCCTAATGAGGAATATCACTGCCAGATGATCTGTTCTTTACGAATGTCGCCGATCATCTCGTTAAAGCGCTCCTCAAGCACATGACGTTTGATCTTCAACGTTGGGGTCAATACGTCGTTCTCTACCGTCCACGGTTCTTTGGTTAGCAGGGCGCCGCCTAAGGTGGCGTGACTTTCCATCAAGGTATTGATCTGGCTGATGGTCTCTTTCAGTGCGGTTTCGACTTCAGCGCGATCCATCATTTGCGCGCTTTCGGTTAATTGCAGCAGGGCCACCGGGTAAGGCTGGCCGGAGCCAATCACGCAAGACAATTCAATCAGCGGATTTTGCGCCAACTTGGCTTCAATTGGCACTGGAGCGACGAACTTGCCTTTAGCGGTTTTAAAGTTGTCTTTGATGCGGCCGGTGATGGTCATGTAGCCATCGGCATCGATGTGGCCCTGATCGCCGGTGCGGAAGAAGCCATCTTCATCGAACACTTCGGCGGTGGCGGCGTCGTTTTGGTAGTAGCCGCTAAACAGCGCCGGGCTTTTAAACAGCAGTTCGTTGTTGTCGCCCAGTTTTAGCTCGCAGTTCATCGGCGCGCGGCCAACGCTGCCGATCTTGTCGCTGCGAAACGGAATACCAATGGTGCCGAGCGCGGCGGTTTCGGTCATCCCCCAGGCTTCGGAGATATTCATGCCAACGGTTTGATACCAGCGCAGCAGCGCCGGTGCCACAGGCGCAGAGCCACAGCCGAGCATTCGGGCGTGGTTTAAGCCCAGACCGTCACGGATCTTTTTGGCGACAATGCCTTTGATGATCGGCAGTTTCAACAGCAGATCCAGCTTGGAGGCGGAGCCGATCTTCTCGATGACTTGGGCGCGGAACAAGGTCCACAGGCGCGGTACCGATAGGAACAGCGTCGGTTGGCACACCTTAACGTCGTCGACGAAGGTTTGTAGGTTTTCAACAAAGTAGACGGTACCACCACAGGCGGTGGCAGTGCCCTCGATGTAGCTGCGCTCGGTGATGTGCGCCAGTGGCAGGTAGCTGATCACCCGATCTTCTGGGGTGGCTTGCAGTTCTTGGAGCATGATGTCGACGGCAAAGGCATAGGCACCGTACTTAAGCATCGCACCTTTGGGATTACCGGTACTGCCAGAGGTATAGATGATGCTCATCAAGTCGTCTGGCAGCGGGATCTCCAGCTCAATGGGCTCGGCCATCTGCAGCAGCTGTGACCAGCTGTACTGACATTGCAGCGTTGGATGGTTCATATCGAAGCGCAGCAGATTTTCTGGTACCGCACTGGCAAGCGCTTGTGGATCGTCAAGCTTGCCTAAGAAGATCGCCTTGGCACCGGAGTGATTAAGCACGTAACGCACGGTTTCGGCGCTGGCGGTAGGGTAGATCGGCACACTGATAAAACCGCCAGCTTGCAGCGCCAGATCGGTCAGAAACCATTCGGCACAGTTCTTTGACAGGATGGCGACCTTATCGCCGGCAACCAGCCCCAACTGTTGCAGTGCCCCAGCCAGCCGCTTTACTTGGTCGTACGCTTCAGCCCAGTTGATATCGTGTAGCTGGCGCTCGCGTGGCTGTCGTAGCCACACTTTTTGTGGTTGTTGTTCGGCCCAATGGGCGAGATGCTGCAGTGGCAGCAACGGTTGGTTAGACATTGTTATCGTTCCTTTTTTGTTAGAAGTATCCCCTAGCTTCCGGCTAGATAGGCAGTTAAAACCGGTCGAACCAGTGGCAACTGACTTCAACGCGCATGACTACCACTCTGTTATTACTAGCGTTTTTCAATATAAAAGGCGAACGATTGGTGATGTTTTGTACAGCTAATGCGGTGGTGGATGATACAGAACAATAATCTTCAGCTGACCGAACGCAACTGCATTGCTTGCCACCAGGATTCCGGTGCCTCGATTTGGCCATCGGCATCGATGCGCGGGTAGGGCAGTTTTTTACGGCGGCACAATTTGGTGAAGATTGGGTGGCCGCCCTCGAACAGGATCCGTTGGGCGCGGGCGTCATCGATGGTGCGGGTGCCATACAAGCCGGCTTGTTGCCGTTGGCGCTGAGCTTCATACAAGATCAGCGCCGCCGCCACGGATACATTCAGCGATTGCACCATCCCGACCATCGGCACTTGGATCTGTTTATCGGCCAGAGCGAGGGCGCGATCGCTGATGCCATCGCGTTCATTGCCCATCAGTAGCACCGTTGGTTGGGTATAATCGATGTCGCGAAAATCACAGGCATCGGTGCTTAAGTTGGTGACCACCACCTGCATCCCTTGGCCGCGAAAATGCGCCACGGCGGCGTCGGTGCTGTGGTGACTGTGCAGATCAACCCATTGACCGGAACCCGAGGCTTTGTGGTTGGAGATCCGCTGGTAGCCATCTTCGGCCCAAATGGCGTGAACATCGCTGATGCCGACCGCGTCGGCGGTGCGGATCACTGCAGAGAGGTTGTGGGGTTTGTGGATATTTTCCAAACAGACGGTTAAATCGATTTGGCGGTTATCCAGCATCGCATTGATGCGAGCGAGGCGTTCTGGGGTCATGGCTTATCCTTTGCCACTTGGGGGTTATTCAATCCATTGTCTGGATGTCGTTTGACCGATTATCGCCGAGATAACAGCGCTGGCGATTGATGTTGGTCATCGACTTGATATGACAATGGGAGCCGCAGCTCCCATCGTTAATACGCAAGGGTAAATTGCCTCAATCAAGGCATTCAACTTACTGCTAGTGGCTCTACCAGTAAGTTGAATAACGCCGAGTGAGGCAATTTAAACCAGTATTACAGCACCATCACGCCGTCCATCTCGACCAGCACATCTTTTGGCAGTTGCTTAACGCCAATCGCTGCACGAGCTGGGTATGGCTGCTGGAAGTATTGCGCCATCACTTCGTTTACTTTGGCGAAGTTGGCCAGATCCAGCATGTAGATGTTCAGTTTTACGATATCTTGGATGGAACCACCGGCGGCTTCACAGACCGCTTTTAGGTTCTCAAATACCTGTACTACTTGGCTGTCGAAGTCTTCACCGGCTTTCTCCATGGTTTTTGGATCCAGCGGGATTTGACCAGACAGGTATACGGTATCGCCCACTTTTACTGCCTGAGAGTAGGTGCCAATTGCCGCTGGGGCGTTGTCGGTGGCGATAATGATCTTTTCTGCCATTGTTGTTTCCCTCAAGTTAGTTGCGGCCGCGAGAGGCCTTAATAACGTCATCCATCACCCGGATCTTGCGCAGTACGTTGGCCAAATGGACTCGGTCACTGACCGTCAGGGTCATGGTAATCACGTAGGTACGGCCATCGCGATCTTCGGTGTAGATGTTATGGATATTGGCGTTGGCTTCAGCAATGACGGTGGTCAACTTGGCCAGCGCACCGGTGTGGTTCACCAGTTCAATTCGCAGTTCAGTAAGGTATTCGGCATCGACGTCGTCGGTCCACTCTACCGTTAGGAATTTCTCTGGTTCACTTTCCAGTTGTTTAGCGATGTTACGGCAGGTGTCGATGTGAACCACCAGCCCTTTACCGGGGCTAACATGAGCCACTACGTCATCGCCTTCAATCGGACGACAGCATTTGGCAAAGGTAACCAGCATCCCTTCGGCGCCTTTGATCGGCATCTTGTCGCGACTGCTGGCAACGATTTCTGCTTCACCGCGTAGGCGCTGGGCGACCACTAGGCTCATGACATTGCCAAGGCCGATGGCCGACAGCAGTTGCTCCAAACTGTCGTAGTTGGAGGCGTCGATCACCTGTTGCAGCTTATCGGCATCGATATCATCCAAGCGCAGATCGCCCAAGGCATGGTTGAGCAAGCGGCGGCCCAAGGTGACCGATTCGGTCTGGGCGACGTTTTTCAGCACATGACGGATCTTGGCGCGAGCCTTGCCGGTGACCGCGAAGTTGAGCCAAGCGGCGTTCGGCCGTGCCCCTGGGGCGGTGATGATTTCGACGGTTTGGCCCGATTCCAACGCTTTTGACAATGGGTAGGCCTGACGGTTTACTCGCGCACCAACGCATTCGTTGCCGATGTCGGTGTGGACAGCGTAGGCAAAGTCGACCGCCGTGGCACCGGCTGGCAGTTCCAGGATTCGCCCTTTCGGGCTGAAGACGTAGATCTCGTCCGGGAACATGTCGTTTTTGACGCTTTCGATAAATTCAAATGAGTTACCGGCACTTTGCTGCAGCTCCATCAGGGTCTGCATCCATTTGCGCACCCGGATCTGGGCGGCGGTGGCGCCATCTTCTTGGTTTTTGTACAGCCAGTGGGCGGCGACGCCGCGATCCGCCATCTGATCCATCTCTTCGGTGCGAATTTGGATCTCTACCGGTACCTGATGTGGGCCATACAGCGAGGTGTGCAGGCTTTGATAACCGTTGGCTTTAGGGATCGCGATGTAGTCTTTAAAGCGGCCGTGACGGGGCTTGTAGAGGTTATGCATAGCACCGAGGACGCGATAGCAGGTATCGATATCATCGACGGTGATCCGAAACGCGTAGATGTCCATCACGTCTTGGAACTGCAGTTCTTTGCTGACCATCTTTTTGTAGATGGAGAACAGGTTCTTTTCGCGGCCGTAGACGGTGGCCTTAATAGCGGAATCTTCGAGGCGGCCTTGGATGGCGGCTTCGATGCTGTTCATCAGCTCTTTGCGATTGCCACGGGCGGCAAACACCACCTCTTTCAGCACGCGATAACGCATCGGGTGCAGGGCGCGGAAACCTAAGTCTTCCAGTTCGTTTTTAACGTTGTGGATGCCAAGGCGGTTAGCCAGTGGCACGTAGATTTCCAAAGTTTCGCGGGCAATGCGGCGCATCTTGTCGGGACGTAGCGAGCCCAAGGTGCGCATGTTATGAGTGCGGTCGGCCAGTTTGATCAGGATAACGCGGATATCCTTGACCATCGCCATCACCATTTTGCGGAAGTTTTCGGCCTGCGCTTCTTCGCGGTCGCGGAACTTCAGCTTATCCAGTTTGGATACGCCTTCGACCAGTTCAGCAACGGTGTCGCCAAACAGGGTGGCCAAGTCGGCTTTGGTGGTGGGGGTGTCTTCGATCACGTCGTGCAGCAGTGCTGCCATCAACGTTTCGTGGTCCAAACGCATCTCACCCAGTATACGGGCAACCGCAACTGGGTGAGTAATATAGGGATCGCCACTGGAGCGCATCTGACCGTCGTGGGCATCACGGGCAGTGATGTAGGCCAGTGTTAGCTGTTCAACCTGTTGCGGTTCGAGATAACTGGCGGCCAGCTCTTTTAGGCTTTCAAACAGGTACAACAGCGACCTCCTGAGGAAACGTAACAGCCTGCCAATGGCAGGCTGTTACCGAGCAATTACAGAGTGCGACCTTCAGCGATGGCAGCTACTGCAGCCAGCTCAGCGGCTTCTTTTTCGCGCTCAGCTTGACGCTCTTGTTCGTCCAGAGTGCTGGAGGTGATCAGGCCCAGTTCGATTTCGCGCAGAGCGATAACGGTGGACTTGTCGTTTTCCTCTTCCACCAGTGCTTCTTTGCCCTGAACGGACAACTGGCGGGCGCGGCGCGCTGCAACCAGGATTAGGTCAAAACGGTTGCCGATTTGGTTTACGGCGTCTTCTACAGTAACCCGTGCCATTACGAGGAACTCCTGTGTCTAAACGATTAAAAAAATGACGCAAAAGTGTACTTAAAAAGCGTTATCGCGACAATAACTCTGCAAGCATATCACTGTGCGCTTCTGCCTGCCTAGCCAGACGGTTACGTTGGCTTTGGACAATGGCCTTCAGTTCGGTCAGGGCAGTATCAAACTGCTGATTGACGATGACGTAGTCAAACTCGTCAAAGTGGGACATCTCTGCCACCGCTTCGGCCATGCGACCGGCGATCACCTCTTGGCTGTCTTGGCCGCGGCCGGTTAGGCGACGTTCCAATTCCGCTTTCGATGGCGGCAGGATAAAGATCCCCACGGCATCGCTCAGCTGCTGTTTTACCTGACGGGCGCCCTGCCAATCGATATCGAGGAAAACGTCGATGCCGTTAGCGAGGGTTTGTTCGATGGTCAGTTTCGAGGTGCCATAGAAGTTGCCGAATACTTCGGCGTATTCAAAAAAGTGGCCCTGCTCGATTTGCGCTTTGAACTGCTCTACCGACAGAAAGTGGTAGTGGACTCCGTCTTGCTCACCTGGGCGCGGGGCGCGGGTGGTCGAAGACACCGACACCTGCATGTCCGCAGGTTTATCCTGCAAAAGTGCGCTGATCAGCGACGATTTGCCGGCGCCACTGGGGGCGGCGACGATAAACAAGTTGCCACGGCGTGCCATGATCCGTTCCTGACGTTGTTGGCCTAAGTGTAGGCCAGGCTAAAACTGAACCGCGCCGCCAAGGTGACCTTGCCAGCGCCGGATAAAATTAAAGCGCGCAACTTTATCATGAGCCAACCCGATGACCAACTATTGCTGCACTTGCCACGTTAAGTGAGTGGCTAACCGTTGACTGGCGCCTGAATGCCAGTCGAATTTATGTGCGCTGATTTTTCCGATAACTGTGATTCACATAGATGATTTTGTGTTCGCTTTGATCTGGGTTACATTGAAGTTGTCGAAGCAACAACGACAAGCCAATTGGCAGATTAGCTGGTTGTTGAGTTTCTTCATTCATCATCATCTCCGTTTAAAAATACCAGCGTGCAGGCTGGTATTTTTTTGTCCATCGCAAATTAGCTCAATGCTAAGCCTGTTGTGTCGCAATCGCATTAGTCATATCAAAACTCATTTTAAATCGATTATTGCGATTCAATTGTTGCGTTATCATCGGATCCTTGTTGGTTCTACACTCTGTGCTGTCATCAAAACTTAAGCGGAGAATCACCATGGCGACTAACTTGATTGGCTTGGAACAACAAGGGGCACAGCAACTGGCAGCCGGCTTAAATCAGCTGTTGGCAAACTACCAAGTGCTGTATATGAACGTGCGTGGTTTTCACTGGAACGTGCGTGGCAGCAACTTCTTTGAGCTGCACGCCAAGTTTGAAGAGATCTACGATGCGATGCTGATCAAAGTGGATGAGTTGGCCGAACGGATCCTGACTTTGGGCGGCGAACCGCTGCATGCGTTCAGCGATTATCTGGCGATCAGCCAAATTGAAGAGGCTAAAAACCTTGCCGACGGCACTCTGGCGATCGATAAGATCCTGGCTGCCTATCAGTTGCTGCTGCAGCAACAGCGCCAATTGATGGCCGCAGCCGGTGATTTGGGCGATGAAGGCACCGCCGCGCTGTTGAGCGATTACGTGTCGCAGCAAGAGAAAGAGGTGTGGATGCTGGCCGCTTACCAAGGCCGCCGCGCTTAAGCGTCAACACCTCCTAATAACAACGCCGAACGATGCTGTCGTTCGGCGTTGTTGCAATTGCGCTACTGACTGACGTTGCTGTGACTCGGCAATTCCGGCAGATGTTCCAGTTCGAGATTGGCTTTGTCGACCAAGGCGGGGGAGAGTTCCTTCTGCACCGCCACCCCTAATTCTTTGAATTCGGAAGCTTGCTTGATCAGGTTGCCGCGGCCGCTGTAGAGCTGCCCCAGCGCTTTGTCGTAGCTGATTCTGGCGCTGTCGAGCTGTTTGCCAACCTGTTCCATGCTGACCAAAAAGGCGTTCAACTTGCTGTAAAACTTCTCGGCACGATTGGCCAACTCGGCGCTGTGTTTGCTCTGATCTTCTAAGCGCCACAGCTGACGAACGATATTGAGGCTGGTCAGCAAGGTGGTTGGGGTTGCCACCAGAATGTGTTGTTCCAATGCCCGCTGAAACAAGGTGTCGTCGGCTTTCAGGGCCTCCACGTAGGCGGATTCTACCGGGATGAACATGATCACCACTTCTGGTGAATTGAGCCCCGGTAATTTGCTGTAGCGCTTGCTGGCCAATTCATTGATGCGATCTTGCACTGCCGCCGCATGCTGTTTAAGCGCAGTTGCGCGTTCTAGCTCATCGTCGGCATTCACAAAACGGGTGTAAGCGTTCAGTGAGGTTTTGGCGTCCACCACCAGATGCTTGCCCTGCGGCAGATAGACGATGGCATCCGGCCGTAAGCGCCCCTCTTCGGTAGTAAAGCTGACCTCACGCTGGTAGTCCTTACCAAGGCGCAGGCCGGCGTTATCCAGCACGTTTTCCAGCATCAGCTCGCCCCAGTTACCTTGGACCTTTTTCTGGCCTTGCAGTGCGGTGGTCAGCTTGTCGGCTTGCGCGGTGATCGCTTGGTTAAGCTTTTGCAGGTTTTCCAGTTCGGTGCGCAGCTTGGTGCGCTGCTCGGTCTCTTGGTTATGGATGGTTTCGACCTTGTCCTTAAAGCCTTTCAGTTCGGCGTGGATCGGGGTCAGGATGTGGCTCATCGCCTCTTTGTTCATGGCGTTAAAGGCTTGACCTTTGCGCTCTAAGATCTCCGCCGCCAACTGCTCAAATTGATTCGCCAACTGCGCTTTGTTGTGTTCCAGCAGCTGCAGTTGCTGCTGGAAGTGCTGCTGCTTTTCACTGAGGGTGGTGGCTAACTCTTGGCGTTCGGTGGCCAGTGCCAGCAGTTCGTGGGATTGCTGCTCCAGTCGATGCTCTTTGTCCCGCAGTTGCTGTTGCAGCAGTTGCCGGTTGCTGTGGGCCGCTGCCAGTTGCGCCTGCAGTTCGGCCAGTTGTTGCTGCTGTAAGGTGCTGCGTGATTCCAGCGGTTGCAACCGTTGCAACTGTTGCTGATCCAGCAGTTGCTGTTGTTGCAGCTGCTGCAATCGGCGGCGCTGCGGTCGTTGCCACAGCACGGTGGCGGCAACGCTGACGGCGCTTGCCAGTGTCAGCAGCAGGCCGATTTCGGCAGCGGCCGTCATAAGAGGAGAAAAGTCCATAAGGGATAATTAGTTAAACGCGATAGCCCGACCATAGCGCGAGCGTAAGACAACAAAAAGCCCCGCGTGAAGCGAGGCTAGTAAGATTGCGCAGTGAACCCGCTATTTGACGATGGCGTGCAGGATCACAAACGGCACGGCAATGATATAGACCGGCACCATGGTGCTGTAATAGATCACTTTGTCGACGGTCGATACCTGTTCACCCAGTTGCGCCGCTTGCTGGCTATCGGCATCGCACGCTTGTTGCAGGCGCTGACGTTCGCTGGCGCACTGTTGATAGCGTTGCTGTTGCTGATTAAATGACTTCAGATCGCTGCGGTACTGGCGCCACGGTTGGCTTTGATTGAGCACCATATCTTGTTTGAACGGACCGCAGGCTTTGGTTGCCGCTTGCTTCCAGTCGCGTTCGAAATGGCGTTGGCGTTCGTTAACGTTGTTGTAGTTATCGATGCCCATCTTGGCGAATTCCAAGTCGTCTTGCAGTGCTTTAGCCATTTTGCTTTTTAGCTGCCAATGACACGGATTGATCGACTTATCTTGGACCCGTTCAGCGCCTTTCGGTTTTACCGCGCGGTTAACCGGTGCACTGCCACACTGTGGCTGCGCTTCTAACAGCGCGCAGGAGGTTTCCGCTTGCTCGGCCATCTGCTCGTGAGCTTTCATCGCCGATGAGGCACAGCCAGAAAGCGAGGCTACCGCTAGCATGGCTAGGAGAGTACGCCACATGCTATTTACTCCGCTTGCAGACGCAGGGTTAGCTGAGCAAACTCAGCTTCCAGGGCGCTGTTATCAAAGACGATGATCTCTGGGGTGCTGAGGGCGATCACGCTATCAAACATCGCGGTTGAATCTTTGATCAGCATGCCGATGGACTGGCTGTTGCTGACGGTTGCCAAGGTGTTGTCGGCGGCCTGCTTCTTGTTTTGCACCAGCAGCTTCGACTTGTTGAAACGCTCGCGGTCTTTTTTCAGTACCTTGCTGTACAGATCCACCGCTTTGAGGTTGATCAGCTGCGATTTGATGTTGGCTTCGTAGATTGGCTTCACATCTGGGGTGGCGTTGGCCAGCAGCTGTTTAGTTTCACGAACCAAACGCTCGGATTCAAAGCGCATCCGCTCCAGTTTCGGGATGTAGTTGTAGGTCAGACGATCTTCAAACTGATCGTAGATGTACAGCTGCAGCGCGATCAGTTCCGAGAACAGGCCGTAGTAGCGCTTGGCCACTTGCAGGTTGCCGCTGGCGTTTTGCGAGGCCACCGCCAGCTGGCTAACCATCTCACGCATGATTGGGAACACGGTCATCGCCGCCATCATATCGTCGCTGTTAACCCGGCTAAGCAGCGCTTCAATCTCTTTGTTGCTCAGGAATACGCCGTGCAGACCCAACTGCTCGGACACCCCTTGCAGCACCGCGTTGCGCTGCTGTTCGGCACTGTACAGTTGCTGCTCTTTGCGCTTCACATTGGTGCGCACTTGATCGATCTCTTGCTGTTCGAACACGAACGCCAAATTGGCTTTCATATCGGCGATTTCAGCGGAGTACTGCGCGATCTCGGCATCGTGCTTTTGCAGCTTGTTGCGGTAGCTCTGGATATCCTCATCCAACATGTCTTGGAACAGGTTTTTGTAGAGGCTGTTGATCTCGTCGTAGGCGTCTTGTTTGGTGTCACCGAAGAACGCTTTTTCTGGCAAGGTAGTGGCGCGTTGACGCTGCTCTTGCGCTTCGGTCAGGCCTTTGGCGGTTGGCTGCCAGTGCTCAGACAGCTGCTGCTGAAGAAATTCCAGCGCCATCTGTTTGTGTTCTGGGGTGATGTTTTGTGCCAAGCCATTAACGGCGCTGACGGCCAAATTAGGGGCAGCAAGGGTGGCCGCTGGCATCATTAGCATCGCCAAGGATGCCGCAATTAGGTGTTTCTTCATGGGGTGCTCAAACAACATGGCAGCGTGGTTGCTGCGCTTGGCCTAGACGAGTGCCGCTAGGGTAACGGCGGGCGGGGATTCTAACTCAGCAACGCGCAATTGATGGAAGATTTTTGTCTAATTTTTAAGACAATTACGCTCGGGATCCGCAGTGAATACCGAGCGCAAAAAGTCAGGATGACAATCTTCGGTTACAGTCGCTGTTGCCCCTGTATCCAGACCTGCTTGACGTTCTCTTTTTGCGCCAAACAGACGATCTTCTCCAGAATGTCTCGTGGTGAATCGAACTCTGGCCAGATCCGCAGATTGCCGATAAACGGGCTGGCTTCAACCACGATGGCATCGAAGTGGTAGCGCGGCTGGAATTGACCAACGGCACTATCAAGCACCTGGCCGCCACCGGCGGTGGCCATCCAAAACGCTTCAACAAAGTTGATGCGAGCGTTGGCGCTGCCGCGCTGGTTGGCCGGCAGATGGACATCGACCCCCTCTTCCCGCACCCGAGAGTGGCTTACCGCATCAAAAGCAGCGCGGAAAATCGACGGTGATGGCGCCCCGGCGATGTCACTGCCAAGGCCGATCTGCACGCCACTGTCGAGCAGTTCGCGGGTTTGCATCGCCGCGTTAGCAAAGTACATGTTCGACAGGGGGCAGTGGGCGATACCGGCACCCACCTGCTTGATCTGGGCGATATCTTGCTCGGTCAGGAAGATTGAGTGAGCCAGTACCGACTTGTTGTTAAGCAGCCCTGCATCGCTGTAGATCTGCACATCGCTGCAGCCAAAGTGTTGCAGCGCGTAATCCCGTGCCCAGTCGCTTTCAGAGCAATGGGTCTGCATGTGGACATCGTACTTTTGCACCAAGGCCCCCAGTTTGCTCAGCATCATTGGGGTGCAGCTTGGGACAAAGCGTGGGGTTACCACTGGGCGCACCAAGCCGTGTTGATTGCCGGCCAGACTCTGCACGTTCTGAATAAACGCTTCGGTATCGGCAATCGCTGCGTCGGTGTCGGCTTCGCGATAGAACTCTGGACACTGTTCGGCGTTGTCCATATTCACTTTGCCAACGTAGGCGCGCTGGCCGAGTTGCAGACAGGTCTGCGCCAGCACCTCGGTAGACTGACGGTGAATGGACGCAAAGTAGACCGCGCTGGTGGTGCCGTTGGCCAGCAGGGTACGGCTCACGTCCTGATAGACCGGCTGAGCGAACTCGTTGCTTTGGTAACGGTTTTCCAGCGGGAAGGTGTAGTTCTGTAGCCAGTCGTACAGCGGCAGATCCAAGCCTTTACCGGCTTGTGGCCACTGCGGTGCGTGGCAGTGCAGATCCACCAGACCCGGCAGCAGGTATTGGCCAGCTTGCAGTTGTTGCAACTTGCCTTGTTGACTCAATGCTTCCACCAGTGCGGCTTGCGCCGGATCTTGGTCGCTGACGCAGGCGGCGATGTCGCCATGCTCATCAACCAAGATCAGCAGATTAGGCTGAAACTGGAAGTCATTAGCGCTGGGGCAGTGAAAGGCATCACCGCGAATTGCCAAGCGGATTTGGTCGAGATTCAGATGGGCTAGGTTGATCATTGCGCCGCCTTATCGTGTGGCAGGATAAAATTGAGGATCACTGCCGCCAGTGCGCCGATGGCGATGCCGGAGTTAACCAGATAGCCTAAAAATTCAGGCAGACCGTATTTCAGCTCGCTTGGCATCAGCACCGCGCCCAATGCCAGCATGATTGGCAGGCCGACCACCAGCATATTGCGCTCGGTCAGTTGTACGTTTTGGATCACTCGGAAACCGTTCATCGCAATCACCACACAGATCACGGTGAAGATCCCCAGGATCACCGGCTGTGGGATGGAGGCGATCAGGCTGGTCAGTTTTGGCATCAGGCCCAACAGCAGCAGGATGGCGCCGCCGGCAATGATGGCGCGTCGAGAAGCAACCCCAGTTACCGCAATAATGCCGGCGTTGGTGGAGTAACCGGTCACTGGGCTGCCGCCCAGCAGTGAGCAAATCGCATGGCCAACCGCTTCACCGGTAGCGCCGCGGTTTAGGCGTTCATCTTCCAGTGGCACTTGGGTTACCGCGCTAACCGCACACCAGGTACCGGTGGTTTCCACCAGAACGATCATCGAGATAAACAGCATGGTGAGGATGGCAATCGGATCGAACACCAGCTCGCCAAACGGCAGCAGGGTTGGCAGTTCAAACCACGCCGCCTGAGCTACCGAAGAGAAGTCGGTCATACCGTAGAAGGATGCAGCGATGGTGCCAAGGACAATGGCGCCCATTACCGAAGTTAACCGCAGCCAATGCAGTTTGCTGTTAAGACAACCCAGCAGGATAAAGGCGCACAGGGCGGCGATGCTGATCAGCGCCACAATCACGTTTTGGCTGGCCTGCTCACCACTGTAGATGCTGCTAAAGGCGACGGGTAGCAGCGAGATCCCAACCACGATGATCACCGTGCCACCGACAATTGGCGGCACCAGTTTGCGCACTACCTTACTGAATAGATTAAGCGGTTTACCCAGCAAAGCGACGATGATCGCCACGGGGATCAGGGCACCATATACCGCCCCCATACCCAGGGTTTTACCAATGGCGGCGATAGCACCAATAGGAATGTAGGATGGCCCTTGCATCACCGGTAGGCGCAGCAATAGTCCGGATTGGATAATGGTGGCAAGGCCGGCGACCACAAACGTCATCTGGATCAGTGACGAGGTATCGGCCACGGTTAACGACAACAGGCTGGCCAGAATGATTGGTACGATATAGAGATCCATTGCCAGCACGTGCTGAGCGCCAAGGGACAGCGAGCGGGCAATCGAGATTTTTTCATCAATATTGATTGGTTGATTGGTGTTCATAGGGACAGCGATTGTTGTGGTAAAAATCGAACGCCGGCTTGAGCCACAGGCGGTGGCTGAAGGTTGATGCATGGCATCAATGGCGATTGGCGCGGATTTTTATGCGTAGGCTGGGGGTTGGCAATCGATATCTGAGGCGGGGGCGTTGGTAGGCTGCAAGTGAAATCGCTAGTGAGTAAATGCAAAAAAGCCATCGACATCGATGGCTTTTTGTCTAAGGATTCTAGGTTAACCCTATGATTATTCGATGTTTTGGATTTGAATGTTGAGTGGCGAGTGGGTTTATCTTTTTAATCAATAGATTAGCTTTGTTCTTTTTGCCGATTTCTGTTTCTTAGTCACAGCTTTAGTCACAACTTGGTTAGGCTGTACTGGCGGTTGGATTTAGCGATGACTGCCAACGAGCTGAAGGCTTGTGAGAAGTAATAACGGGCCATGATGCGCCGTTATAACAGTTACAAAAATGTTAACCGTACTGTGTTTTAGAAAAATTGGGCGCGGCTAAAAACGGCTTTAACGTGGATCCACCTCTTAACCCCATGAACCGAAGGCCCAGATATTGGATCCAGCTGCATCGCACTTGGTGGATCCACTCCTTAGATCCAGCGTGGATCCACTCATCTGGATCCACGCTAATGTGGCATGAGCGATGCTATCGCCGTGCATCGAAAGGGTGGTTACGCCGAGAGATTTCGCTGCTGGCGGATGTGTAGCCGTTTAAAAAAGGGAGTAGCGGTAATCCGTAAAAGCGGCCTAACTTCGCTTGCTGAAATCGTGATTAATATAGTGAGCACCGTTGTTAACCAAGAGAGAGCGACTGGCCAATTGCGAGCCTGCTCCCTTACTTAAATAGATGGTGAAGATGATGAAGCGATTCGATTTAAGCCTACTACCATGCTGTGGTGCTAAGACGCGCAGTGGTGAGCCCTGTAAGCGCTATGGCAGCCTGCGTAACGGCCGTTGTAAGTTACACGGTGGCCGTTCGACAGGTGCCAAGGGGGCGGCTGTAATTGAGCCCTATCCAAAGTCTCTCGTGACCACAGATTAGCCATCTGAAACTTACAAGGAATGGCCTAGCTCTGACTATTCCCTTGATATAAGTACTTCTGGAACCCTGTAAACGTCTGGCCGATTATCGCCGGTGCACAACCAAGCACCTCAGCCGCGTCGCTGATGGTGTTGTACTTCAGTTCCACCATACTGCGTATCTTACTCTTTGACAGTTCGTTAACGCCGTCCTGCACATACTTTTCCAGCACAAACTCAATGAATTCCTGCTGTTTGGCATCAGCGAAAGCGCTGGAAATTCGTGGTTTAGCCTGCTCGGCGCGCTCACGGCGTGTATGCGGCTCAGAGGCGAAAGCAACGAAAGCTAAGACATCGTATACGTCGCTATCTTCGGCATCGATAAGCTCTTTGATGCTATTGAGCTTTTCGTCATCGTAGCCCGCCTCAGCCAGACTCTGGCGCAGTTGTTCACGGGTATCGGGATCACCCCAAATCTCCCGCAGTTGGTCTTCATTAGCAAAGAAACGAGGCAGATCTTTAAACAGTCGCTCAACAAACTCTTTGGCGGTGATCGGCTTGCCATCCGGCCCCCAATACATCACCGAAGAGATATGCTGGATCTGTCGCGCCTTGCCATCACTGAGCTTGATGGTGATCTTCTCCGGCCGAGGCGTTGATTCACAAATGCAAGGGGACTCACCACAGATCCCGCAAGGCTTAGGCCCGCAGATGCACGGCTGCTGACCACACTCTGGGCAAGAGGGCTTGGGGCAAACGCAGGGGTGAAAGCCACACTCCGGACAGGGTTGTTTAATGCAGACGCAAGGGCTCTCACCACAGGCTTCGCAGGGCTCGGGAGGGAGAGGTTCGCCGTCCCACTCGGGATCAGCAAAGTTATGGTGCGCTTTGACGAAATCGTAGATGGTGAAAAACTCTTTGCCTTCGTACACCCGCGTACCGCGACCGATGATCTGCTTAAACTCAATCATGTTATTGCAGGGGCGCATCAGCACGATATTACGCACGTTACGGGCATCTACGCCGGTAGAAAGCTTGCGCGATGTGGTCAAGATGGTTGGGATGTTTTTCTCGTTATCCGAGAAGGTCTTGAGGTCGTTCTCGCCTGCTGTGCCATCATTGGCCGTCACCCGCACACAATAGCTGCTATAGGTCGTCCAGCCCTTTTGAACGGCGTATTGATTGATGAAGTCGCGCACCATACCGGCGTGCTCTTGGGTAGCGCAAAATACAATGGTTTTCTGCTGGGGATTAAAGCGATCCATCCAATAATGCACTCGCTTCTGTTCGCGGGCTGGGATGGTGATGATGCGGTTAAAGTCCCCCTCTTTGTAGAGCTTGCCGGGCTCGGGGTCGCCTTGTACGACCACCCCATCACCTGGGGTATATACATACTCATCCATGGTGCCGACAATCGGGTATACCTTAAACGGTGTAAGAAAGCCGTCATCGATCCCCTCTTTGAGGGTATAGCTATACACAGGATCGCCAAAGTAACCGTAAGTGTTAGCGTTCTCAGTACGTTTTGGGGTTGCGGTCAACCCCAACTGCACGGCAGGGCTAAAGTAATTAAGGATATCCCGCCAGCTGCTTTCGTCGTTCGCGCCACCACGGTGACACTCATCAATCACGATAAAGTCGAAAAAATCTGCCGGATAATCACCAAAGTACGGTGCATCATTGCCCGCTTCATCTTTGCCACTCATAAAGGTTTGAAAGATGGTAAAGAACACGCTGGCGTTCTTGGGCACACCGCCATGCTTCTTGATGGATCCGGGCTCAATGCGGACGATGGCGTCATCGCCAAAAGCGCCAAAATCATTAAATGCTTGGTTGGCCAACACATTGCGATCAGCTAGGAATAAAATCCGTGGGCGACGAGAGGAAGCATCCGGCGCTGTTTGGGTGCTTAAACTCCAGCGGCTTTGGAATAGCTTCCACGCGGTTTGAAAGGCGATGCAGGTTTTGCCGGTGCCGGTTGCCAAGGTCAACAAGATGCGTTGCTTGCCTGCGGCTATCGCCTCTAGGGCGTTGTTGATGGCATTTTCCTGATAATAACGGGGTTGCCAATCGCCCTTCGTCTTAAACGGAATGCTACTAAACCGCTCGCGCCAGATAGCCTTGAAGTCTGGCGCGTCCTTGTCCTTTTTCTCAAAAGTCAGCGCCCACAATGCGTCAGGGGAGAGGTAGTCATCAACCAGCAACTCCTCTCCTGTTTCCATATCAATCTGGTAGATCTCATGGCCATTGGTGGCATAGGCCAAACGGCATTGCAGCCGTTTGGCGTAATCCTTGGCTTGCCGTACCCCTTCGCTATAGCTCAGTCCTTCGCGCTTGGCCTCTACGGCCGCCAGCTTACGGCCTCGATAGATCAGCACATAATCACTCGTCACCGTCGGGCCGCGTTTGCCACCGGTTAAGATGATGCCGGGGCAGATCTCCTCACGGCGGATGAAGCTGCCCTCGGTAACGCCCCAGCCGTCAGCCTTTAGCTTGGGATCGATCAGTTCCGCGCGAGTATCGGCTTCATTGCGCGTCCTTGCGTGACTCATTAGGCAGTTTCCTTATTCGTCAGTTGGCCAGAGAAGGCATGTTGTAGGATGGATTTTTTGAGTTCATTTAGAAAATTGAGCTTTTTTGTATAGAGGGAACTAAGAGCTTCAACTTCTTTTGATAGCGACTCGAGACATTCTCCAATATTCTTCTGGCTTTCAATTTCTAATGGGAATTGCAATTTCAACCCGTTCAATGAAGAGTTTGAAATAACCGGCTGAGCCGCTTGGCGCGCCAGTCCCCGAAGGTTCTTATAGTTAAGAAGGTACGTTAAAAACCGGTTATCAAAATCAAATTGATAATCAACAACCTTGAACGCATTATCCGTTAACCAAATGTCAGTTGTTATATTTCGAGCCTTTCCGCATAAAGCTCCAACCCTTCCAATAATTACGTTATCGCCAGACAAATTAAAGTCGTTGTGCATACCAGCCATTTCATTACCACCATAAACAGGGTAATCACCAGGTATCATCTGCTTGCTCGTCAAGTTGACACCACTTTTTAGCTTGAAACATGCACCAAAGTTCTCTTCAACCCACCCTTCACCACGCTGACAGAAAACCTGCTGCAGGTAGCTTTCAAACAACTTGCGGGCATTGTTGAGGTTTTTTTCGGCAAGAGCGCGGGCTTGCTCTATCTCGGTAAAGGCTTGATCCAGAATCGCGACGATGCGTTTTTGTTCTTTAAGTGGTGCGAAAGGAAGGATGCGCTTTTCCATAGAGCCTTTTGTTACATGCACCATGGTAGTGCCAGCCCCTTGTTCTTCCTTGATTTTTTCCTTATCCCAGTCAAGTAGGTAATATAAGTAGTGTTTATCTACAGCACATTCATTAGGCTCTATCTTCCAGATATGGTAATGGTAGATTACCTTTCCGCCATCCCAAATTCTTGGACCAAAAGAAGCAGACCATGCATAAAGTAAGTCTCCAGTATCGCAGTATTTATCAGCATCTAACTCTAGATCCGAGTAATACCAGCTACGATTAGTAAAGAAGTTACCAACTCTTAATAATGGGTAAGGTCCTTCTGACAGCATTTCTGACTTTTTATATGCACGGCCGTTAATAAAACGGCAAACATCGCCAAGCTTTTTGTTCTCCCACGCCATCACAACAACTCCTGAATTCTGGTCAGAATCGCTTCACTCTCTTTATCCAACGCGATGATTTCTTCGATGATCTCCGCGGGTGTACGCACTGCGATCTCATCTTTCACATTCGGATTTTTCACCGACAGATCCCAAGTGTTGGCATCAAGATCTGCAACCTGCAGCGACCATGATTTTTCGGAGTCAGCACTCTTTGGATCGCTCATGGCTGCCTTTTGCAGCGTGACAAACTCTTTCAAGTCATTGTCATTGAGCGGGTTGGTCTTACCGAGGCTGCGGCCGGGATCAAGCTGATAGAACCAGACATTCTTGGTAGGCTCGCCCTTGGTGAAAAACAGCACCACGGTTTTTACCCCAGCGCCCAAGAAGGTTTTGGCGGGGCAATCCAGTACTGTATGCAGGTTGCAGCTTTGCAGCAGCTCTTTGCGTAGGGCAACGGCGGCATTATCGGTATTGGACAGGAAGGTGTTCTTGATCACCACAGCACCGCGGCCACCGGGCTTAAGGGTTTTGATAAAGTGCTGCAAAAACAGGAAGGCAGTTTCACCGGTTTTAATGGGGAAGTTCTGCTGCACCTCTTTGCGCTCTTTGCCACCAAACGGCGGGTTAGCGAGGATCACGTCATGCTGATTGCCCGGCTGAATATCGAGCAGGTTTTCCGCCAAGGTGTTGGTGTGCAGCACATTAGGCGCTTCAATGCCATGCAGGATCATGTTCATGATGGCGATGACGTAAGCGAGGGACTTCTTCTCTTTGGCGTAGAAGGTCTTTTCTTGCAGGATTTTTAGCTCGCTAGTAGAAAGCGACTTCTTTTCAGCCCCGCCCTGACGCAAGTAGTCGTAGGCTTCACACAAAAAGCCCGCTGAGCCTGCTGCGCCGTCGTAGATGGTTTCGCCAATTTTTGGCTGCATTACATCAATCATGGCGCGGATCAACGGACGCGGGGTGTAGTACTCACCGCCGTTACGTCCGGCGTTGCCCATGTTTTTGATCTTGGTTTCATACAGGTGCGACAGTTCGTGTTTTTCTTCCTGCGAACGGAAGCGAAGCTCGTCCACCTTTTCCAGACAGTCCCGCAGTGAGTAACCGCTTTGGATCTTGTTTTTGATCTCACCGAAGATCTCGCCAATTTTGTATTGGATGGTATTGGGGTTGGCGGCACGGGCTTTAAAGCCTTTGAGATAGGGGAATAGCTCACCATCCACATATTCCATTAAGTCGTTGCCGGTCAGAGCATTGTTGTGGTCGAAGTTGCCGTTAGCGTCTTTTGGTGCCGCCCACTCACTCCAACGGTGATACTTATCGATGATGTAGGTGTACTCCTCCCCCATCATCTCCGCTTCTTGGGCACGCTGATACTCCAAGTCATCCAGATACTTTAAAAAGAGCATCCATGAGGTCTGTTCGGTGTAGTCCAGTTCGCTGGAACAGCCTGCATCTTTGTGCAGGATGTCATCGATGTTCTTGAAGGTTGTTTCAAACATTAGAAGCGATTTCCAATTCGATAGTGTGCGCAAAGCAGAGCATGTCGCGCAGTACAAAATGTGGTGATTTTGCCATAGTTCATTTCATTCTTCCTGAGGTGGGATCACATCGGAAGCGACACTCGGGCTGGCTTGATATACCCATCATCCTTGAAGCTGCAGCCGCGTTAACGGCGCTCATGAACCCCAATCACATAGTCAGTCTATGCTCGTGAGATTCACTCGCTTGTTGCCTTACTGCAACGTCAATGATTTCCGGTAATAAGGGAGGCAAATACTGCTACGGTGTTAACCGGCGCGCTCGATGTTCAAGCCCTTGTAGAATGCTCTGTGATACCCGCTGTGGGAATCCTTTAGCCAGTTGTGCCTGCACGCTTTTAATAACCTGCGGTGTTGCTTCAGCAAACTCCGCTAATATCTCAGCCATGGTTTGCTGGCTAAAGCCAACGGCTTTGGCGGTGGCTAAAAAGTGGCGCGGGAAAATCTGTTCAATGGCGTATTTCTTGCCGTTGCTGGCGGCTAATCCCATAGCCAGCTTGGCGTCGCGCTTGTTCAGCCCATTGCCGCCCATAAGCGGATAGACCGAGAGAATGTCATACAGTGGGGTTAGCTGGTATCGGCCTTCAGGTTGGATAAATAACGAGAAGTTCTTAGCGTGACCATCAGTGGCCGCCAGCAGCCAAAACAGTACCTGTGCCTGCATAAAGGTTTTGCGGTCTTGTTCTGGCGTGATTGACCCTTGCAGCACCTCCATAATGGCTTTGATGCCCGGCCCGCCTTGGTTTTCGTATTTGCCCGCTGACGGTACGTTTAAGGTTTGGCAGAGATCTTCTTGCGGCAAGCGCATAAGCCAGCTGCCGTCGGCGCTATAGCGACGATCAAACCGTTCAATGGCTAATGCTTTGATGTTTCCGGCTTGAATGATTTCGCAGTCCGGTACGGGTAAGCCGTATTCTCGGGCAATCAGCAGGCAGAGGTATTCGTTTTCGACGCTGTCAGACAGATCCAGCGTGTGGGAGTGGGTAACAATCCGGCCGATGGGTAACTTAATGATATGGCTGGTGGGCGTTGCGTCATGGGGCAAGCACCATTGATAATCGAGTTTTAGTAGGGCGGTTTTTTCCTGCACACCGGCGACGGAGATCCGAAAGTCGTCAAACTCCGCCAGCATCCCGAGTGGGATATTGGATCGATACCCTGTTAACACTTGCTCTAGGGTGGTTTCATCCAGCGGTTGGTATTCGAGGCGTTGTACTTCGCCCGGCGCTGCATTTTCTGGCACAAGCTGGAGAGCGCCGACGCTGTCTTGGCCGATCTTAGCCAATAAATCGAACGGTTGCGTTGAACTGGCTTGATGGCGTGCAACGATACGCTGGCGGACTTCGGGTGAGTCCGGTAGCAGGTTGTCAAAAAAGTTGTAAGCCGTATCGCCTTGATAGCGGCGATGGCGTAGCGGCATCGACAGCGAAATCGGGCGGCTACCCGGTCGCGATAGCCATGATGGTTCATAGTGAAAGCTGTGCGCCCCCGTGCTGCTTTTGAGGAACGTACCAACTCGGATGCCATTCATGAAGACCTTTAACGTCGCCATTACCACTCCTGATCCCATTGTGAGTTGCTAGAATTGGCTTCTTGGCTTGCGCCTGCATTGGTATTACGTGGCTGCACCTCTAGTTCAAGCTCCAGTGCCGATAACAATTTGAACAGTGTCTCTAATTTGGTGCTGTTGGGATTCTGTTCGAAGTTGGAAATGGTGCCTTGGCGCACGCCCACTTTTTTAGCAAGGTGAGCTTGTGAAGCGCTTTGCTGCTGGCGGCAGTCTTGCAGGTAACTGGCGAGTTGCTTTGCGGTGGTAATTTTCATGTTGGCTATACGCTGTAGAGTATGAAAGCAAAATAACACGCTATAGCGTATAAAACTAGGTTATACGCTGCAGCGTGTTAACTCATTGCAATACACGCAGCCAAGTATCGCTTGATCGCTTTGATGGCCATCATGATGTTGTCGCCTTCGCTTTTGCTCTTGCCAATAAGCGCTGGATTGTTCGGTAAGTCTGTTCGGGTACGAGACTCTCCGCCAGCAGGCGGGTAATGCGGCTGGCGGTTTTGTGGAAGCCAGTTGCTTGTTTTATAAAGCGTTGCTGTAGGCGCTTCCGCTGCTGTCGGGTAATGGTTACGAGGTGTTTTTCATCGGTGTTATAGCCATACCCTGAGCGGCGCTGATGACGGCAGACCAGTTGCTGTTCGTCATAAATCTCGATGCGGTTGTCGTACACCACCGCCAGCAACGCTCGCTTTCGGTATTGGGCAGGCACTGAATACAGGTGTTGTTGCACGCAAACGTGGCTATCTATGCCGACCTTAACGGTTTTGATGTGGTGAATGGTTGGCTGGCGGCCTGACGCATTGAAGTGATGGCGGCGCATTAGGTATGGCTGTTCGATCAACGCAAAGCGTTGCTGGCGTGTATTATGGGCGATAACGCTGCTGTTGTGCTGCGCCGTTAAATCATCCAGTGCCCGTTGCAGCTCCACCATGCTGGTAAAACACAGTTGTTTAAGATGCTGTTGTAGTGGCTTGGTGATGTGGGCGAGTTTCTTCATCAATGGATCGTCACTTTGCTTGCGACGATAGTGCGGTTGCAGTTGCCAGTTTTCTAATAGCCACTGATATTCCGGTGCGCCTGTTGGGCTGAAACGGCGGTGATGAATATGCCGTGGGTAGCCTTGTTGCTGGCGGAATAGTTGCTGCTGGCCTGCTAACCAGCCGTTTAGCTGATTGTTGTCTTGGGCACTGGCAAACAGGCGCTGAGATTCGGCCATCATCCCGACAAACACGTAGGCGTACTGAGGCTTCGCTCCCCACTGACTGCCAATGGCTATTTTCATTCGCAAGAAGTCGATGGCGCAGTGGGTTTGCTTAAGTGGCGCAGGTGCTGGTGCCGCGAGTGGCGTTGTTGCTGGCGGCGCGGGGCAATCGGTCACATTAAATGTGAGTGGCAGTTTTTCAGCGCTGACAGGGACATTGCAGCCAAAGTTGTTGGTGCTGGTTTGCGCTTTGATCTTGGTGTCGCTTTTGGCGAGATAGCTTAAGCGATAGAACGCCGCCATAAAGTCTTGGGCGTTTCCTCTGTGCAGTTGGTAGTAGCAGCACTCTGGTAGATGAAAATGGGCAAACTTGGCGGCAGGTATTTCCCTGATTTGCTCGATTAAGCTGTGAGCGCACTGGATTTTATGGCCGCTAAGCAGTAGCGCTAGGTGGTAATGATGCTTTGTGCCTTGGCCATGTTCCCTGACCCAAGCGTAATAGACGGAACAGCCGTATTGCTGTTGTAACAGCGTAACCTGTTGTTTAAGGCAGTCGCTAAATTCGGTGTTGTCGGCGCTGAAAACATGGGGAGCGACTTCGACCCGAACCACAAACACTTTGCTGTATTGGGTTAACGCATGATTGATCACCGCCAGCAACCGCTTGAGCATCCGTTTATGCTGTTGGCTTAGGGGGTTGCCTTGGCCGTAAATGGGAAAGCTCAGCCCTTGATGTACCCACGGCTGCACATAATGATCGTGAATGACGAATGGGTTTGTGGTCATCGATCTTTGCTCGGCATTTATCTTAATAATTACCGCTGAGACTGGCCGCACTATCGCTGGCCTTAAACCCAGATAGCTGGCGACTTACATCGCTATTAGATGGCCGTTTTTTTAGCGATAAATGGTGATCGGTTCGGGTCATGTCAGTTCAAATCGTGTCAACGGTGGTGCAAAAAAAGCAGGACGTGAGTCCTGCTGGGTTAATGCCGTTGTGGCTTGTGCTTAATGCGGCTGGTTATCGGTACTTAAGCCACTGCTGTACCTCGTGATGGCTCCAGTATTTTTTGCCCAGCTCATCGAAGTCGTTAATCGGCGTTGGGAAGGTGCCCTGTTTGATTTTGCGGCTCAAAGTGGACGAGCTAAACGGCAAGTGTTGCAGCAGCTCTTTGCGGGTCAAGATGAGGTTAATGGTGTGCCCAGTCATTGGGTCTGCTCCGGTGCGGCGAGTTCACGGGACTGTACCCAGTCGATGAGTTCCGACAGTAACCATGCAACGGCATCACTGTTTGCATGCAGCTTGCGGCGCTTCGGGAACAGGTTTTTACGTTCCAGCTCCCATGCTGTGGTGCGGCTGATGGAGGTGATCTGTTTACGCTCTGGCTCACGCACTAGCCGATCAATGAAGGTGGATGACTTTGATTTCATACTAGCTCCGATAGATAACGGGAGCACTTGCCCCCGTTCTGTGTTGTTCGGCGCTAATTTGTCTGGTCCAGCGTGCACTGAGAATCGGCACAACCGTGTTGAGGTATGGTTTTTAGCTCCTAAGCTATTGTTTTTATTAGAAGCGACCTGATGGTCTCATGGCTGAATGCTGCGCTAATTTCTTGTTTTATTTTATCTAGGCTTACAGGTTTGCCCTCTATGCTGGGTTGCCACTGGTGTGCCTTTAAGCGCTTTTCAATGGTGTCGTAGGATGGGCATCGATTGAGGTACTGCTGTAAGGCAGGGAGCTGTTTGTGGTCGTTGATTGCTGCAAACTCTTGCAGCAATTCATGGATTGCCGCAGTTAAGCGCTTTCGGGTGATTTTGCCGATTGAATCCTGCCGAGCTTGAATGTAGCTGGCAATGCTAGTGATAAGCGTATCAACGGCATGATAGCGTTCAGCGCTGCTGCGGCCTGCCGCTCGACTATGAATGGTCGATTGTTGAAAGCCGTTGTGGTGATGCCGCTGCAATATCGTCCGGGTGTCATGAGCACCGGCATGGTAGCCAGCCCAAAACGTCAATTCGATAAGCTCGCTAATTTGGGCGCGGGTTATTGGGCCTTGTGATAAATCGGTTATCTGTGCTTTGAGCTGACTTAAATGCTGCTGAATGAAGTCGAGCTCTTCTGGGTGGTCGCTTTTTGCCTGAACGGTGTTGCAGCTAGAAGACAGCAGCTCCAGTACTTTGAATCCTCGAAATTCTGCTTTGGCCAGTTGGTTAAGCATATTGCTGTCGTCCTCTGGCAGCGTGCAGCCCAGTGAGTGGATCAAGTCCGGCACCATTTCAGGAAACAACATATTTTCTAGATCATGGCGTAATAACGCGGCTTCTTCTTTCGTCCAAATTCGCATGGTTAAGCTCGTTTTATGGTCTTGTTGGGAAGGGCAATCACGGTTGGTTCTTGGTTGACGATGGGAGCGATTACGGTGGCTAATTTATCGAGGGCTTCGCGGCGCTCTGTTAGGTAATCGTGGCGGTCGTAGATCCCTTCTACGCCTTTAAGTTTGTGGTTTAAGCAGCGTTCAGCAACGTGGCCATTCACGCCCAACTCCGCCAACAAGCTTCGGCAAGTTCGGCGTAGGTCATGGACGGTGAAATGCTTAATGTCAGCTTCACCGAGCAAGTTGTTGTATTGAGCACCGTTGCTGGCGACTTTTAAGCCAAACATTTTGGCTAGGGCATGATTAAGGGTGTCGTCGGAGATGTATTGACGGCGCTTGCTGAGTCGCCGTGAAGGGAACAGATAAGGCGAGCCACAGCTCATGACTTTGAGTTCTTGCAGCCAAGCGATTACTGGCTTTGGCAGTGGGATCACCATGCCAATACCGGTTTTGCTGCGCTCGGTTGGTAGATCCCAAAGCTGCTTATCAAAATCAAACTCTTGCCATTGTGCGGCAATCAGTTCGCCTTTACGCACGCCTAAGGTGAGCAGCAGGGCTAGCGCCAAATAATTTTGGCGGGTGAAGATGGTGAGATTGTCGTGCAGCACAGCAAATACGGCTTTTAGTTCCGCAATAGATAGGGCGCGGTCACGGCTTTTTTCGATACCGCCAGCATCACCAACCCGAAAGGCGCTGGCAGGGTTATGCGGGGCTAAATCTAATTTGCAGGCATGGTTAAACAGCTGCTTGCAATACATCAAGGTGTCATTGGCGACCGCAGGACGACCGCTGGCGGTCACGGCCTCAATAATGCCGCGAATGTCCCTAGCATTAACTCGGCTAATAGCCAGTTTGCCGATGGATGGCTTGATTTCGCTGGTATAGATCCGTTTCGGAATGTTGGGGTATTTGAGCCGCTTTACTAGCGTGAGATGCCAATCATCAAACAGGTCATCGACGATTTTAATCTGCGTCTGTTGCGTGCGTTGGCGTTCTGCCATTGGGTCGATGCCTTGCTTTACCTGTTGCCGAAGTAGGGCGACTTGGGCTTGGGCATCGGCTAACGACAAGGTGGGGTAGTTGCCCCCGGCTAATGTCATAGCTCGTGATTTGCCGTTGATGGTGTAGCGATATTCCCAGCTGGCGGAGTTGGCGGTTTGGACTCGTAAGTAGAGGCCATTCGATATGCGCTTTCTGCCTAGCACTCCAGAACGCAAAAGCGCCTTTATTTGTTTGTCATTCATGTAGTTAGCCTACTTTTTGTGACTAAAATCCATTTTTTTGCTGTGATTTTTTGGACTAGAGGTTTTAGTCACAAGTTTAGTCACAACATTCATCTGAACTTTAGCAACAATTGGCGAACGCTGACAAACAAAAGCCATCGAAAAATCGATGGCTTTCATGTGGTTATGAACTATGCCGAACGGCGCAAAACCTTATTCGATGTTTTGGATCTGTTCGCGCATCTGCTCAATCAGCACTTTCAGTTCCACCGCTGCAGCGGTGATGTCGGCATTGATTGATTTTGAGGCCAGTGTGTTCGCCTCACGGTTAAATTCCTGCATCATGAAGTCTAAACGGCGACCACAAGCGCCACCTTTTTTCAGGACTTTCTTGGTCTCAGCGACGTGGGCATCCAAGCGGTCCAACTCTTCGGCAACATCTTGTTTTTGCGCCAGCAGGATCATCTCTTGCTCGATGCGAGCTGGATCTAAGCTGTCTTTAAACTCGCTCAGTTTGTCGGTCAGACGCTGACGCTGCCACGCCATTACCTCTGGCATCCGGCCGCGAACAAAGGCCGCTTGTTCGGTGATTGCATCCAGACGCTGCTGGATCATGCCTTCCAAGGCGTCGCCTTCACGACCACGAGCCGCCAAGAACTCATCAATAACCTCGTTGAACTTGGCCAGCAGATCTTTGCTGACCTGATCCATATCCTGTTCGGCGCTTTCCAGTACCCCTGGCCATTTCAGCAGATCCACCAGCTGGATTTGGCCGATGCCCGCCATGCTGTGCAGTTGGTTGGCTTTATCCACCAGTTGCTGGGCAAAGGCTTCGTTCATCTGCAGAGTGCTGCTTTGCTGTGCCAGTTCAAAACGCAGCGACACTTCCACTTTGCCGCGAGTCAGACGTTGACGCAGACGTTCCCGCAGCACCGGCTCTAGGCCGCGCAGCTGTTCTGGCAGACGCAGGTAGGTTTCCAGATAACGTTGGTTAACGGAGCGGATCTCCCAAGCGGCAGTACCCCACTCAGCTTTCAGTTCGCCGCGGCCGTAGGCGGTCATGGAATGGATCATGGATTGAATCTCGATAGCGTAATTGCTTGGCAGTATATAGCGCCGCTGGCCTGGGTGGTAGCACACCACGGTCTGGCTAATTGTGTGGATTTTGATGTTAACAGTTTGATGCAATTGCCAAGGTTAGCTAAGTTGAAAAGGCTATTGTTTGCGCGTTACTGGCAGGAAGTCAGTGTGATAGATATCAGGGAGCGAAGGTATGATCGGCCGAATTTGGCTAGTGGCGATAGTGCTACTTAACGGCTGCAGCAGCAATGTGCTTTGGCATGAACAACATCAGCAACATTTAGCGGGGCTGCAGCGGGTGGCGATCTTGCCTCCGGAAGTGCTGGTTGAACAACGTTTTGCCAACAGCGATCCATTGCCGCTTGAAGGCCAACAGCAACATTTGCGGCAGCAGTTAGTGCTGGAGGCGGTGACGCAGCTGGAACGGCAGGGCGTAACGCCATTGGTGATTGAAGCTGATCAGCAGCAGAGCGCTTTTAGCCAAGGGCTGGCCTGGCTCAAGGCCAGTTATCAGCAGATCTCGCACCGATTGCACAACGATAAGGTGGTGAGCGCAACCACTGCTGCCGGTTTTAGTGAATCGGTCGGTTTTCAGGCGGCGCAGGTGGCCAATGAGTGTGATGCGGATGCGCTGCTATTGCTGCGCTATCACGGTTGGCAAATGCAGGGCGATCCGCAGCCGCCATTGGCATTAGGATTGTTATCCAGTGGCGACGTTAAGACGCCTAGCGCGCAAAGTGGCGAACGCATCGAAGCGGCGCTGATTGACGGTGCCAGTGGCGATGTCATTTGGACTAGCGTGCTCAGTGGTGATGACAATAGTGGCGCGGTGATTGCCAGCGATTTTGCGCCGTTAAAACGGGTAAGTCGGAAACTGGCGGGGGCTGGTCGAAAACCGCAGTTCTAGGGCGATAAACATTGGATTACGGCGTCATCTGGCGCCGTTTTTCATATATAATGCCCGGCAAATTTCCCCAAGCAGGTCACTTCTTATGCGTTCAAACGGCAGAACCGCGGCACAAGCACGCCCAGTCACCATCACCCGTAACTTTACCGCCCACGCGGAAGGCTCGGTACTGATCGCATTCGGTAATACCAAGGTGATCTGTACTGCCACCGTAGAAGAGGGCGTGCCGCGCTTTTTGCGTGGCAAGGGCCAAGGTTGGATCACCGCCGAATACGGCATGTTGCCACGGGCAACCCACAGCCGTAACGACCGTGAAGCGGCGCGCGGTAAGCAATCTGGCCGCACCCAAGAGATCCAGCGTCTGATTGGTCGCAGCTTACGTACTGCGGTGGACTTGAAAGCTCTGGGCGAATACACCATCACCATCGATTGTGATGTGATTCAAGCCGACGGCGGCACCCGCACCGCTTCCATCACTGGCGCTTGTGTGGCGCTGATGGATGCCATCGATGCCATGAAAGCCAAAGGCTGGATCAAGGTATCGCCGCTGAAGCAGCAGATTGCCGCGGTATCGGTCGGCATCGTTGATGGCCAACCGCTGTGCGATCTGGATTACCGCGAAGATTCCCGCGCTGAAACCGACATGAATGTGGTGATGGCGGAAGACGGTCGCTTTATCGAGGTGCAGGGCACTGCCGAGGGCGAGCCGTTCAGCTTTGAAGAGATGAACGCGATGATGGCTCTGGCAAAAGAGGGTATCGAACAGTTGATTGCGGCGCAGAAGGCCGCTTACAACCAACAGTAATCGACAATTTTTAAGAAGCGGCACTAACGGCAGTTAGCGCCGCTTTTTTTCGACATCCAATTAATTACAACAATCCCTACAGGAGTGACCATGAAGGCTTATCAACAACAATTTATTGAGTTTGCTCTAGAACGTAACGTGCTGCGCTTTGGCGAGTTCACTCTGAAATCCGGCCGTACCAGCCCGTACTTCTTTAATGCTGGTTTGTTTAACCGTGGTAGCGATCTGGCCAAGCTGGGTCGTTTCTATGCGGCAGCGCTGATGGATTCCGGCATCGATTTCGATCTGCTGTTTGGCCCAGCCTACAAGGGCATTCCAATCGCCACCACCACCGCTGTGGCGCTGGCGGATCAACACGATCGCGACCTGCCATACTGCTTTAACCGCAAAGAAGCCAAAGACCACGGTGAAGGTGGCAACTTGGTGGGTTCTGAGCTGACCGGCAAAGTGATGCTGGTGGATGATGTGATCACCGCCGGTACCGCGATCCGTGAATCGATGGAGATTATCCAAGCCAACAACGCCGAATTGGCGGGCGTATTGATTGCACTGGACCGTCAGGAGAAGGGCCAAGGCGAACTGTCGGCGATTCAAGAAGTAGAGCGCGACTTTGGCTGTCAGGTGGTTTCGATCATCACCCTGAATGACTTGATCAGCTACCTAGCGACTCAGCCAGGCCGCGAGCAAGAGCTGGCGTCTGTTAAGGCCTACCGCGAGCAGTACGGCATCGCTTAAGCTGAGTTAAATCGCCTCACTCGGCGTTATTCAACTTACTGGTAGAGCCACTACTAGCTGCGTTGAATGCCTTGATTGAGGCGCTTTCTCCGACGCTTAAAAGCCAGTTTTTAGCTGTTAGTTATCAGTTGGAGCGGGTGCAACTGTACCAGCCTACTAATCACTGATAGCTATCAACTTCGGTTCTAGCAAAAGGGCGCTCAATTGAGCGCCCTTGTTGTATCTGTCAGCGAGCTTAGCTCTTTAGCAGTTGGCTGTGGATGAAAGCCCACTGCTCAGAGAAGTTGGCGGTTGGCAGATCTTTAAAGTCGCTGCGTACGAACTGGGCGATGCGGCCTTCGGCCCACGCCAGCAGCAGGTTAGCCAGCATGGTCTCTTCCAGATAGAAGCCTTGGCCTTCGCGCAGAGATTTCTCCCGCAGGGTTTGCTTCAGCTGAGTTTGGATCTTGTTGAACAGCAGGTGAATGCGGTCACGTAGACGCTCCTGCTCGTTCACCAGCGCGTCGCCGGTCAAAATGCGGGTGATGCCTGGGTTACGCTCAGCAAAGGTCAGCAGCAGTTGCAGGATCAGCTGGACCCGAGTCATGGTGTCACGCTCTTCGGTGAGGATCAGGTTGATCCGCGACAGCAGTGAATCCTCGATAAACTCGATCAGGCCTTCAAACATCCGCGCTTTCGACGGGTAGTGACGGTACAGCGCTGCTTCTGATACGCCAACTTCGGCGGCTAGGGCAGCGGTAGTGATGCGGCGACCTGGAGAGGTCTCTAGCATCTTCGCGAGGCACTCAAGGATGTGCTCGCGACGGTTTTTCTTCTTTTCGGTAGCCATGGATGACTCTGTGTTACTTGGTGCCGGAGTGGCCAAAACCACCTTCGCCGCGCTCGGACGCAGCAAACTCTTCCACTAGGGTAAATTGCGCTTGTACCACCGGTACAAACATCAGCTGAGCGATGCGCTCGCCTGGCTCCATAGTAAATGCTTGCTCACTGCGGTTCCAGCATGAAACAAAGAGTTGGCCTTGATAGTCAGAGTCGATTAAGCCCACCAAGTTGCCCAGCACGATGCCGTGTTTATGACCTAAACCAGAGCGCGGCAGGATAGTGGCTGCCAGCGCTGGATTGGCGATGTTGATTGCCATACCGGTTGGGATCAGTTCGGTTTGACCCGGTTGTAGGGTCAGTGGCGCATCCAGCATAGCGCGCAGATCCATCCCAGCAGAACCTGGGGTGGCGTAAGCGGGTAACGGCCATTCGGTGCCGAGGCGGGGATCAAGGATCTTCAGTTCAATTGGAGTTTTCATCGGCAGGCAATCGCTTTGCAATGGTGGTTAGTAGTTGTTGTGCTTGGTCGGCTTTGGTGCTGTGACCAAGATGCTGCTGGCCATCAAGCCAGAACAGGGTTAAGGCGTTGCTATCGGCATTGAAGCCTTGGCCAGCCTTGGAAACATCGTTAGCGGCGATAAGATCGAGCTTTTTGCGCTTCAGTTTATCCAGCGCATATTGTTCGACATCGTTGGTTTCAGCGGCAAAGCCAACGGTAAAAGGGCGCTTAGTGTGACTAGCAACGGTTGCCAGAATGTCTGGGTTGCGGACCAATTGGATGGTCAGCTCATCACTGGCTTGGTTTTGTTTTTTGATTTTGTGCTCGGCAACGTTGGCAGCACGGTAATCGGCGACCGCGGCGCAACCGATAAAGATCTGTTGCTGATCAATGCGTGCCATTACCGCTGCCAGCATCTGTTCGGCTGATTCCACATCAACGCGGTTAACACCGGCTGGCGTAGGCAGGTTCACTGGGCCACTCACCAAGGTGACTTCTGCGCCCATTCGCACCGCTTGCTCGGCAATCGCAAAGCCCATCTTGCCGGAGCTGTGGTTAGAGATATAGCGCACCGGATCCAGTGCTTCGCGAGTCGGGCCCGCGGTCAGCAGCAGTTTTTTACCGGCCAGTAGCTGTGGCGTCTGCGATTGCGCCCAATGGGCGGCAATCTGTTCCGGTTCTGGCATCCGGCCAGGGCCAACGTCACCGCAGGCTTGGTCGCCGCTGGCGGGGCCGTACAGTTCGACCCCACGCTGCGCCAGAATTTGCAGATTGGCTTGGGTGGCTGGGTGTTGGTACATCACCATATTCATGGCCGGGCAGACCATCACTGGCGCGGTGGTGGCAAGTACGCAGGTGGTCAGTAGGTCATCCGCCATGCCATTAGCCAAGCGGGCAATCAAGTTGGCGCTGGCGGGGGCGATGATCACTTGATCGGCCCAGCGTGCCAGATCGATATGACCGGTGGCGTTCTCTGTAGCGGGATCGAGGACATCGTGTACCACGGGGTAACCAGAAACCGCTTGCAGCGACATTTCGGTAACGAAGGCCTGTGCTCCTTTGGTGAGGATAACTCTGACTTCGGCACCTTGGTCGCGCAGACGGCGAACCAGAATAGGGGCTTTGTAAGCGGCGATGCCGCCGCTAACGCCTAACAAGATCTTTGGCTTGGCTTGGCTCATAAAGGGCGATTTTGCGTTTGTGCAGTTATTAGGGCGCTACCTTATCACAGCGCTAACGACCCTCGATATCCAGCCAGAGGATTTGCGATGAGCATCAGTCAGTGGCCAGCCCAAGAACGTCCCCGAGAACGGCTGTTAGAGTATGGTGCGGCGGCACTGAGTGACGCTGAACTGTTGGCAATTTTCCTCCGAACTGGGGTAAAAGGCCGTTCGGCAGTCGCATTATCTCGTGATCTACTGCAAGAGTTTGGCGGTTTGTCACAATTGTTGAATGCTTCTATGCAGCAATTTTGCGCATATCGTGGCCTTGGCCAAGCGAAATACGTACAATTGCAGGCCACATTGGAACTGGCCAGACGCAATCTAGCCTGCGAGGTAGCCCGCGAGTCAGCTTTGAGCTCTCCTCAAGCGGTTCGAGATTACCTGCAAATCCAATTGCAAGGTCTTGAGCAAGAACGGTTTTTACTGCTTTTGTTAGACAGCCAACACCGCGTAATTACGTTGGAGACGCTGTCTCTTGGGACTATCAATGCCGCTACGGTGCACCCACGCGAGGTGGTGAAAGCGACCTTGGCGGCAAACGCCGCAGCTGTGATCTTGGCTCATAATCACCCCTCTGGAGTGGCTGAACCCAGTCGCGCTGATCGGCAGATCACCGATCATATTCAACAAGCGTTAGCGCTTATCGATGTGCCGGTATTGGATCATTTAGTGGTGGGCAGCGGTCAAAGTTGCTCATTCGCTGAGCGAGGTTGGTTATGAACTTGCGACCGCAGTCGCGGGTGGCTTGATCTTTGCCTACCAATCTTGTATAAAATGCGCCCTTCGTGTGTCCTCGGGCGACGGCCATACGAGGCACAATGATGCTCGAGCTAAGATTTGGAGACTGAAATGTCTAAAGTATGTCAAGTTACTGGCAAGCGCCCAGTAACCGGGAACAACCGTTCCCACGCAAACAACGCTACCAAGCGTCGTTTCCTGCCTAACCTGCAAACCCACCGTTTCTGGGTTGAAGGCGAAAAGCGTTTCGTTAAGCTGCGTCTGTCCGCTAAAGGCATGCGCATCATCGACAAAAAAGGCATCGAAGTAGTTCTGAACGAACTGCGTGCCCGTGGCGAAAAGTTTTAAGGAGTTAAACGATGGCTAAGAAAGGTATTCGTGAGAAGATCCGTCTGGTTTCCTCTGCTGGCACCGGTCACTTCTACACCACCGACAAAAACAAGCGTGAAATGCCAGAGAAGTTTGAGATCAAAAAGTTTGATCCAACCATCCGCAAGCACGTTCTGTACAAAGAAGCTAAGATCAAGTAATTGATTTTGCATCTGAAAAAACCCGACCTTATGGTCGGGTTTTTTTATGGCTGGGATTTAGGCGGCGCAGTACACTGCCGTCAGTTACTTTCGTTTGGCTAGGGTTATGAGTCGTCAGCGCCGTCGTCACAACAACATGTTGATCCTGCTGGTCGCGTTCTTTGGCATTTTACTGCTAAGCAGCAAACGCTTGACGCAGCAGCCGCACAGTCTGCCGCTGTTACCGGAGACACCGCTGATGGCGTTGGTGTTTGCTAATGTGGTCATCGAGTTGCAAGGCAGTCAGTGGCATAGCACGCCGCCATTAGCGTCGCCGCAACTGGCTGGGGTATTGCAAGCTTGGCAATCGGCGCAATTGTTGCCGGTAGCCACGCCAGAGCCAGTGCCATTACGGCCGGTGGCGGTTGATCTCTATCTGCAAGGCTTTGCTGAAGCGCAGACGACGCTGTTGTACCCTGCCGATGGTCTGATCAAATTGCATGGTCAACCGCAGTGGTGGCGGTTGGTCAATCAGCCGGTGAGCGAACTTATCCCATCAGGAGTGCAGTAATGCCAGAGTTACCCGAAGTTGAAGTGACCCGAATGGGGATCGCCCCACATCTTGAGGGGCAAGTCGTTAAGCAAGTGGTTGTCAGGCACTGGCAGTTACGTTGGCCGATTGATCCGACCATTAAACATCTAGAAGGTCAGGTAATCACCAGCGTTCGTCGCCGAGCCAAATACCTGCTGCTCGATAGCCAAGCTGGTACTTTGATTCTGCACCTAGGCATGTCGGGCAGTTTACGGGTGTTAAATTCACCGCCAGAACCACAAAAGCACGACCATCTCGACTTAGTAATGGGCGGTGGTGCGGTGCTGCGTTTAAACGACCCCAGACGCTTTGGTGCTGCGATCTGGTGGCCGTTGCCTATCGATGCGCAGCCACTGCTTCAGAAGCTCGGTCCAGAGCCGCTGACGGATGATTTTAATGCTGACTACTTAAAGTCACAGTTACTCGGCAAAACCAAGGCAATCAAGCTGGCATTGATGGACAATAGCGTCGTCGTTGGCGTTGGTAACATCTACGCTAATGAAGCGCTATTTGCGGCTGGGATCAGTCCTAAGCGTGCCGCTGGCAGCATCAGTAAAGCCCGGCTTGAGGTATTAGTTGCCGAAGTCAAAAAGGTATTGGCGACAGCCATAACCCAAGGCGGTACCACCTTGAAAGACTTTACTAATGCGGACGGTAAGCCAGGCTATTTCGTCCAGCACCTCAATGTCTACGGACGTGGCGGGCAACTGTGTCACAACTGTGGTGGTACTTTGTCTGAGATCAAGCTAGGACAACGCGCCACCGTGTTCTGTGGGCGTTGCCAACGTTAGCATTGTTATTGGTCGGTACTGAGCTTGGCGGTAACCGCAGCGGCTACAACTGGTGGTACAAAATTGCTAATGGAGCCATGATGCCGGGCAACATCTTTGATGATGCTTGATGAGATAAAGCTGTTGTTTTCGCTAGGGGTTAGAAAAATGGTTTCTAGTTCGGGCGAAAGCGCACGATTCATGTTGGCCAACTGCAGTTCATACTCAAAGTCCATGTTGGTGCGCACGCCACGTATGAGCACTTGAGCCTGATGTTTTTTCGCAAGATCAACCAGCAGTCCTGTAAATCCCACCACCAAAACGTTCTGCACCTGTGTGCACGCTTGCTCAATCATCGCTACGCGCTCTTCCAAGGAGAACATTGGCTGCTTGCTGGGATTAAATGCGACCGCAACAATCAACTGATCGACTAACTTTGAGGCTCGTTGGATAAGATCTAAGTGCCCGTTGGTGATGGGGTCAAAAGTGCCAGGGTATATTGCTTTTGTGGTCATTCAATTTAGTAGCTAATTTGGCTTTGAGTTACAGTGTACTGGATGCTTATTGTAGAGGCAGCATGTGCCGTGACTCTACACAGAGAGCGTCTCTATATATCCTTAGTGTTTTACGCTATGGATCTTTAGTAAACTAGTCTTCTAGACATATCGAGCGACTGCACCGGCAGCCTCCGACTAACTGTTATCATTTAAGGTTGAGTTTACTGTGTTATCCCAAAAGACTGTGCTTATCACTGGAGGAACTGGTTCCTTTGGCAAGCAGTTTATAAAAACCATTCTTGAGCGCTACCCGCAAGTTAAGAAGATCATCATCTTTTCCCGTGATGAGCTGAAGCAGTTTGAACTGAGGCAGCAATACCCGGCCAAAGAGTATCCGATGCTGCGCTTTTTTATCGGTGATGTGCGTGACCGCGAGCGTATGATTGAAGCTTGCGAAGGAGTGGATGTTATAATCCATGCGGCCGCCATCAAGCAGGTGGATACTGCAGAATACAACCCGACCGAATGCATTCGCACCAACATTGATGGCGCCGAAAACGTGATTCGCGCGGCGCTGCAGTGTGGCGTGCAAGACGTAGTGGCACTCTCTACCGATAAGGCTTGTGCGCCGATCAACTTGTACGGTGCCACCAAGTTGGCTTCCGATAAGTTGTTCACCGCCGCCAATAACATCAAAGGCTCCAAGGAGATCCGATTCTCGGTAGTGCGTTACGGCAACGTAATGGGCTCTCGCGGTTCGGTGATCCCATTCTTCTTAAGCAAGCGCGCTGATGGCGTACTGCCGATCACCCACGAAGAGATGACTCGCTTTAACATCTCTTTGCAAGATGGGGTGAATTTGGTGATGTTTGCCCTGGGCAACCATCTAGGTGGTGAGATCTTCATTCCTAAGATCCCGTCCTACCGCATCACGGATGTGGCCACGGCGGTGGCACCTGAGGCTGAGACGCCGGTGGTGGGCATTCGTCCGGGCGAGAAGCTGCATGAAGAGATGATCACCGATACCGATTCCCTCAATACCATTGATCTGGGTCCCCATTACGCTATTTTGCCGTCGGTATCTTACTGCTACACCGAGCAGGAATACCTAGACCACCACAAGGCGACCAAAGTGCCGTTCGGCTTTAAGTACAACTCTGGCACCAACACCGAGTGGGAAACCGTCGACAGTCTGCGCGCTCTGATCAGAGAGCACGTTGATCCAAACTTTGAAGTGTGAGGCGACCGTGATCCCCTACGGCAAGCAAGAGATCACTCAGGCCGACATCGATGCAGTGGTGTCGGTGCTGCAATCTGACTTTTTGACTCAGGGTCCACAGGTGCCGGCGTTCGAACGCACCTTAACCGACTTTACCGGAGCCAAACACGCCTTGGCGGTGAACAGCGCCACTTCCGCGCTGCACATTGCCTGTATGGCGTTGGATCTGGGAGTGGGCGATTGGCTCTGGACTACCCCTGTCACCTTCGTCGCTTCGGCCAACTGTGGGCTGTACTGTGGGGCTCAGGTCGACTTTGTCGATATCGATCCGCGCACCTACAACCTGTGTCCTGAGGCGTTGGCGACCAAGCTGGCTGAGGCCGAGCAGGCGGGGCGTCTGCCAAAGATCCTTGTGGCGGTTCATCTGTGTGGTCAGCCCTGCGATATGGTGGCGATCCATGCCCTGTGCCAACGCTACGGGGTTAAAGTGATCGAAGACGCGTCCCACGCCATTGGTGGCCGTTATCAAGGTGAGCCGATTGGTAATGGTCGCTACAGCGACATCACCATCTTCAGCTTCCATCCGGTTAAGATCGTCACCACCGCCGAAGGTGGCGCGGCCCTGACCAATGACGACACCCTGGCCAGCAAGATGGCGCTGTATCGCAGCCACGGCATTACCCGTGATGAAGCGCAGATGACCGAGCCATCCCACGGCCCTTGGTACTATCAGCAGATTGAACTGGGCTACAACTACCGGATGACCGAGCTGCAAGCGGCACTGGGCGTAAGCCAGATGAGCCGTTTGAACGACTTTATCAGCGCTCGGCATGCATTGGCGGCGCGTTATGATGCGTTGCTGGCGGATCTGCCGGTGATCACCCCATATCAGCACCCAGATAGCTACTCCGGCCTGCACCTGTATGTGATCCGGCTGCAACTGGATGCCATCTCGCTCAGTCATGGTGAGGTGTTTGCCCAGCTGCGAGAGCGTGGCATCGGCGTAAACCTGCATTACATTCCGGTGCACACTCAGCCTTACTACCGGGCCATGGGTTTTAACGATGGGGATTTCCCACAGTCGGAGGCGTACTACGCTGAGGCGATCTCGCTGCCGATGTTCCATGCCCTGACCGAAGCGCAACAGGATACCGTGGTGTCTACGCTGCGTGATGTTCTGGGAGCCTAAGATGCGTCTGGCAGTCATTCCGGCCCGAGGCGGCAGCAAGCGCATTCCTCGCAAAAACATCAAGCCATTTCACGGCAAACCGATGATCGCTTGGTCGATTGAAGCCGCTCGCCAGTCGGGCTGCTTTGAGCGGATCATCGTCAGCACCGATGATGCCGAGATCGCAGAGATCGCCCGTCAACACGGCGCCGAGGTACCGTTTCTGCGGCCGCCGGAGCTGTCGGATGATTACGCCACCACCGTGGATGTGATCCGACATGCGGTCAACTGGTGCACCGAGCAAGGGCAAGCGCCGTCGCTGGTGTGTTGCTTGTACGCCACCGCGCCGTTTGTGCAGGCGAGCGATCTGCAGCGCGGTTTGACCGTTATGCAGGACAGTGACTGTCAGTACGCTTTTAGCGCCACCAGCTTTCCATTTCCGATCCAGCGGGCCCTGAAAATGGATGAGGATGGCCGAGTCGCAATGTTCCAGCCGGAGCATCTGCTGACTCGTTCTCAGGATCTGCAGGAGGCGTTTCACGATGCCGGTCAGTTCTACTGGGGCCGTGCACCGGCGTGGCAGCGGAGAGAGGCGGTGTTTGGGCCGACTTCTCGGTTAGTGCTGCTCCCGCGCCATCGGGTTCAGGATATCGATACCCCGGAAGACTGGGATCGAGCTGAGCGCTTGTTTGCGCTGATGTTGGAGCGAGACGGCTGATGGCGGTCGCGCTGTTCCGAGTTGATGCCTCTACCCAGATGGGGTGCGGCCACGTATATCGTTGTTTGACGCTGGCGCAATCCCTCCGTGGCACCGGTTTACGCTGTCATTTCGTTTGCCGTGAACACGCTGGCCACTTGGGCGCGTTGATCACCGCCAACGGTTTTGAACTGACGTTGTTGCCTCCATCTGAGGTGTCGTTGTTGGCGTCTGAGCGTCAGCCTTACCAACAGTGGCTGGGGGCCAGTTGGCAGCAAGATGCGCAGCAGACGTTGGCGGTGGTCGACGAGCTCGGCATTGCAGCGGTCGAACTGCTGGTGGTCGATCATTACGGCTTGGATGCGCGCTGGCAGCAGCTGTTGCGGCGTCGTTGTCGCCGCATACTGGTGCTGGACGATTTGGCGGATCGCCCGCTTGATGCAGACTGGGTGCTCGATCAGACCTTTGGGCGTCAGGCGGAGGACTACCGTCATTGCTTGCGCCGATCCGATGCCCAGGTGCTGGCGGGCGCCGAATACGCCTTGCTGCGGCCGGAGTTCGCCCAGCTGCGAAGTCAGGCGCTGGCTCGTCGTCAGCAGCCGCTAGCAATCCCGCGACTGCTGCTCACCCTTGGTGGGGCCGATCCCGAAAACCACAGCGCCACGGTGTTACGCAGTTTGGCTGAGGCTTTTCGGCCGCAACAGCTGGCCGTTGATCTGGTGATCGGCGCCAGCAATCCCCATGTGACGGAGCTGGCCGGTTTAGTTGAGCGCTTGCCGCTGTCGGTTCAGCTGCATGTGGCGACGTCGCGAATGGCGGAGTTGATGGTGGCGGCGGATCTGGCCATCGGTGCGGCCGGCACTACAAGTTGGGAGCGCTGCGTGCTGGGCCTGCCGACCTTAACCCTGTGTCTGGCAGACAATCAGCGTCAGGTGTTGGCTAATTTGGCGCAGTGCGGCGCCATTGCCCCATTGGCGATTGACGCTCTGGCCGAGCCGAAGGCCTTGAAACGCGCCATCGAGGCAACCTTGCAACAGCGCCATGAAATGCAGTCCGCCGCCGTGGCAATCACCGATGGCTTAGGGGTAAAGCGGGTCCTGATGGCACTGCTGTCGGAGCCGCTGCGAGATGGTCGAGCCTTGCAGATCCGCTTCGGCACGGCCGCCGACTGCAAAACCCTATTCGATTGGCAATGTGCCCCGCCAACCCGACGTTTTGCGCGTCATCCTGAGCCGCCGTTATGGCAACAACACCAGCATTGGTACCAGCAAAAACTGTTAGCTTCGGATGCGCTGCTGGCGTTTATGACCCTGGACGATGAGCCGGTCGGGATGTTGCGTTTGGATCCCGTTGCCGGCACCGATCAGCATGAGATCTCGGTGTTGGTGTCGCCGAACCACTATCGGCTTGGGATTGCCCAAGCGGGCTTGAAGCTGTTGCGCCGTCTGTACCCGGAGTGTCACTTATTGGCAACCGTGTTGGCCGGCAACGCCGCTTCCCACGGGCTATTTCAGCGGCTGGGTTATCAGCCGATTAGCCCGCAGCAGTATCAACTTTTACCGCAGGAATTGATTGAGTGAAAACCGTTCATATTGCCGGTCGCGCCATTGGCCCCGGACACAAGCCGTACATCATTGCGGAGCTGTCAGCCAACCATAACGGTGACATCAACCGCGCGTTTGAGATTATGGAAGCGGCTAAGCGCGCCGGCGCCGATGCCATCAAACTGCAGACCTATAGCGCGGATACCATCACCATTGATTGCGATAGCGAGGATTTTCAGATCCACGGTGGCTTATGGGATGGCCGTAACCTGCATCAGCTGTATCAATGGGCGCAGATGCCGTGGGAGTGGCATCAACCGCTGTTTGCCAAGGCCAAGGAGCTGGGGATCACCATCTTCAGTTCGCCGTTTGATTTTTCCGCGGTCGATCTGCTGGAACAGTTGGATGCACCGGCTTACAAGATCGCCTCTTTTGAAGCGGTGGATATTCCACTGATCAAGTACGTTGCCAAAACCGGCAAGCCATTGATCATCTCCACCGGCATGGCTAATCAGGAAGAGATTGCCGAAGCGGTTACCGCGGCCCGAGAAGCGGGTTGTCAGGAACTGATCCTGCTGCAATGCGTGAGCGGCTACCCGGCGCCTGCGTCGGAGTACAACCTCTCCACTATTCCGGATCTGGCTGCGCGTTTTGACGTGGTTGCTGGGCTGTCCGATCACACCATTGACAACACCACCGCCATCGCCGCCGTGGCGCTGGGTGCGGCGCTGATTGAAAAGCACGTGACCTTGGATCGCAATGGGGGCGGCCCGGATGACAGCTTCTCGCTGGAACCGGCCGAGCTGCAGCATCTGTGTGACAGTACCCATACCGCTTGGAAAGCGCTGGGGCAGGTGAATTATCAACGCACGGCCAGCGAGCGTGGCAATGCCAAATTCCGCCGCTCTCTGTACGTGGTGGCAGACATTCAAGCCGGTGAAGCGATTACCGCAGACAACGTAAAGAGCATTCGGCCGGGATTTGGGTTAGCGCCAAAACATTATGAGTCCGTAATTGGTAGAGTTCTCAAAGTCGATGTTGCGCGAGGCACTCCACTGAGTTTAAATATGCTCAAATAAATCATATCAATGTAATTTAATAGCCCCCTTAAATCAAAGGGGGCTATTTTAATGGTGAGCAGGCTTCTTGCTTTTTAGAGTTTCTTTAAAAGCATTAATCCATTTATCCTGGTCATTGCTCCATCTTTCAATGGCTCCAAAAAAATCATTTTCGATGAGCTTTAATGTAGTACAGTACTCCTCAAAGCCGATTCCTGTCGAAGAACAAATAGAGAATAAAAGCGGTTTTGATTCGCTGCCCAAAAGAATTATTTCCATCGGCATTTTGTGATCTAGTGTTAGTTCACGAGGAACTGATTCATAGTCTTTAAGATGATCCCTAGGATGTGGCTTAAGAATGACATGAAAACCCTGTTTATACATCTCTTCAGCCATCTTTTGATACAGTTCTATGCGGAGTTTTTTGCTGAGATCCTGAGGGCGGAAAGGTTGGGTAAGCAAAATGATACTTTGTTTACCGGTCGTAATAGCTTGCGTTAATTTAAAGAAAGAAAGTAATAACCCCTTATTTTTACCAGCATCGAGAAAATCAATAGGAAAAGTTTTTGATTTTACTCGTAGCGGTACTTTTTCTGGAAATATAACTAAATTAGATTTACATCTAGGATTTTCGGAAAAAACTCGATCTGTCGGTTTTTTATTTAGTTTTCTCAAAAATCTTTTACACCGAGACAATTGGTGATTAATATAATTTCCTTCGCCATCTTCAATGCAGTTATAAGTTTCCACTAACTGAATAAATAATCTCGAAACTGGATTACGATCATTGAAAACAAAGAGTCCTAGATTCCGTCCTGAAACTAATTCAGGATTATGGTCATACTTTGCTAAGTATCTAAGTAAAAAATTATTTTGTGCCTCTGAGGCTACATGGTTAAATCGGTTATCTAGTAACAGTTTAAGTCCGCGAGGGGACTTAAACAATCCGTGTTTAAATGACTTGAGAGGTACAAGAGAGAATTGAATGTGATTTGGTAATACATTGGTTTGCCAACGTTCCTGATCGCTTTCAAACTCTCGGGAGAAAAATAATACACGACTAGTAACCTGCGGATGTCGGAGACTGCGCAGCAGTGCAAATAGAAGATGTCTGGGCGTAGTACAAATATAAAGGTGCAAAATATTAGTCCAACATAGTTAGTTGAAGGGCTAGATGGGCAACAGGCGCATTAACATATCATTTTGTTGATGAACTTCTCTATAATACCGATTGTTACCTAAGTCTAGTCATCTAAGAGTCTCGAATGTAATGGCAGTTAAGTTTCTTTTAAATATGTGGTTGAATGTCACAGAGCGTAGCTTTCGCTGGGCTGCGTCTGGCGTCATTCCCGGCTGTTGGTTTAACCAGGCCTTGCCTGATAGCTCCTGCCTCAAGCCGGCGCAAGCGGGACTGACCTTGGAGCTGGTAAGCCATTGCTGGAAATATTCTGAATTCCAACTGTATCAACTCAGTTCTTTGGTTAACTTCCCACCACAGCAACTCAAGGTTGTGATGACGGTATTTTACTCGGAAGAGGACGCAGACACCATGCGGGTGTTGGACTTCTTCCGTTCGCAACAAGTGCCTAATGTGCAATGGAATTTTATTCCGCTGCCGAAAGAACAACTGTTTCGTCGAGCAATCGGTCGCAATCTTGCCGCCAAAGCGACCAAAGCGGATTGGATCTGGTTTACCGATTGCGATGTGGTGTTCCATGAAGGCGCGCTTGATGCGCTAGCGCAACAACTTGTTGGTCGTCAGGATTATCTGGTTTATCCGCAACAGATGCTGGCTACCGATCTGCTGCCGAAAGATGATCCGTTAATCGTTGCAGCGAAACAGCAGCCGCGATTGATGCAGTTGGATTTAGATCGATTCTCGGTGCGTAAGTTGACTCGTGCTACGGGGCCTGCTCAGATCACTCATGGCGATGTGGCGCGAGCCTGCGGCTATTGCGAGAACTTAAAGGTATATCAGCAACCGGTGGCGAATTGGGCCAAGTGTCATGAGGATCGGGCGTTTCGTTGGCTGCTTGGCACCCAAGGGGTGGCAATTGATGTGCCGAATGTGCTGTTTATCCGTCACGCAGAGAAAGGCCGTTATGCGCAAGACAGCAAGGTGTCCAACTTCCGTAAGTGGGTTCGCCGCGTTAAGTCGAATTTGATCGGCCGTTAACTTTGCCTCTGGTTTGACCTGTTGATCTGCTGCCGCCACAATGGCGGCACTTTTTTGTTTTCTGCCGTTTGGGATCTCGATGCAACACTCAGAACATGGCGCATTTACGTTGCTACTTGCCGAAGGCAGTAGCGCAACTTTGGACTGGTTTGATCGGGATTGGTTGAAACGAAACGGTCGTATTACCGGAAACTCCGATGCCAGTGGCCGCAATCCCGCGATGTTTTTAGCGATTGATCATCAGGCTTATGTGCTGCGCCACTACTATCGTGGTGGTCTACCGGGCAAGGTGATCGAGGATGTCTATCTGTGGTCCGGCTTAGAAAATACCCGAGCATATAAAGAGCTTAAGCTGCTAGAACAGATTCAGCAGTTGGGGCTGCCTGCTTGCTTGCCGGTAGCGGCACGATTGGAACGCCACGGCTTCAGTTACCGCGCCGATTTAATTACTAAGCGCCTGGATGGCTGTGTTGATCTGGTCAAAGCGCTAAGCCACGCACCATTAACTCCGGCGCGCTGGCAGCAATTAGGGCAAGTGTTGGCGCAGTTCCATCAAGCCGGGGTGTATCACGCAGATCTGAATGCCCGCAATATTTTGCTGGATGAGCAGCAGTTCTATCTGATCGACTTTGATCAAGGTCGGATCCGTAAGCCTGAAGCGAAGTGGCAGCAGGCCAACTTGGCGCGGTTACAGCGTTCACTGCAAAAAGAAGCCCTGCGAGTGGCAGGGCTGCAATGGCAAGAGTCAGATTGGCAGGCGCTTATGCGCGGCTATCAAGGCTAGCGGCGATCACCGCCAATTGGCGTTCGGTCGCCCCTTGGTTGTTACCGACGAACTCTAACGCGGCGTCAGCAATTTGCTGGCGCCGTTTTGGTTCAAACAGCAGTTGCTGCAGTGCTTGCGCTAACTCGTCGTTGCTATGGATAACTTCCAGTACCTGTTGTGCCTTAAGGGCATCGCCAATTTGCTGAAAATTAAAATAGTGTGGCCCCATCAGCACCGGTTTACCGAAGGCGGCCGGTTCTAATGGGTTGTGGCCGCCGCGTTCAATCAAACTGCCGCCGACATAAGCCAGTGTAGCACCGCCAAACAGCCGTTTAAGTTCGCCCATGGTGTCGCCAATCAGAACCTGAGTTTGGCCATCGACCGCTGCGCCGCTGCTGCGCCGCTGGCAGTCGAAACCGTGGTCGCAGGCGGCCGCAAAAGCGGCTTCAAACTGTTCTGGGTGGCGAGGTACTAACACCAGTAGCGCATCAGCTTGTTGCTTTAGCAACTGTTGATGCGCGCTAAATAGCGCAGCAAATTCGCCGGGATGAACCGAGCCGGCAACCCACACTGGTCGCTCCCCCCACAGCGTGAAAGCAAATTCGCGGGCTTGCTGGCGATCGTGGTCGCTGAGTTTCAGATCAAACTTGAGACTGCCGCACTCAGTTAGTTTTCCGGCCGGCAAACCAAGGCTGACGAAGCGGGCACCATCTTGATTGTGTTGCACGGCCACCGCGCTTAACTGCTTTAGCATTGGCGTTACTAAACCGCCAACGCGAGCGTATCCCTTGGCCGAGCGCTGCGATAATCGCGCGTTGGCTAAAATCACCGGGATCTGTTGCCGATAACAATGGTGCACCAAATTTGGCCACAGTTCGGTTTCCATCAGGATCACCGCGCTCGGTTGTAATCGCTGCAAAAAGCGTCGCATCACGCCACTCAGATCAATAGGCAGATAGCAGTGGTAAACGCTGTCACCCAATTGCTGTTTTACCTGCGCTGAACCGGTCGGCGTAGTGGTGGTAACCAGCACTGGCAGCTGGGGGTAGCGTTGCTGCAGGGCGCGAATAAGCGGCAGTGCCGCCAAGGTTTCCCCCATCGATGCGCAGTGCACCACGATAGGGCGCTGGATCTTAGGTAGCCCCAAGCCAAACCGTTCACCGATGCGGCCGCGGTAATCGGCGCTTTTGAGCGCCCGAAAGCCCAAATACACCAACAGCAGTGGCGTCAATAACAGCAGCAGAGCGCTGTAACTAATGCGATTCATCGGTGTTTAGATTTGGTGGTAGTTACGGTACCAGTTGGCAAACTCTGTCAGGCCCTGTTTTAGGCTGGTATTTGGTTCAAAGCCAACCGCTTGTTGCAACTGCTCGGTATCGGCGTAAGTGGTGTACACGTCACCAGGCTGCATTGGCATCATATTCAGCTTGGCTTTCACCCCCAGTGCCTCTTCAAGCGTCTGAATGAATTCCAGCAGCTTCACCGGCTGGTGATTACCAATGTTGTACAGCGCGTACGGCGTCGTTGCTTCAGCGTCATACTTGGCGTTGCCATTAGTGCCAGTCGGGACGTTATCTAAGGTACGCAGCACCCCTTCGACAATGTCGTCGATGTAGGTGAAGTCACGGCTCAAATCGCCGTAGTTATAGACGTCGATCGCTTCGCCGGCCAAGATCTTCTTAGCGAACTTAAACGCCGCCATATCTGGTCGTCCCCAAGGGCCATAGACGGTGAAAAAGCGCAGCCCAGTTACCGGCATGTTGTACAGGTGACTGTAACTGTGAGCCATCAATTCATTGGCTTTTTTGGTGGCGGCATACAGGCTGACTGGGTGATCGACACGGTCCGCTTCAGCAAATGGCACCTTTTTGTTCATGCCATATACGGATGAGGAACTGGCGTACACCAAGTGTTCGACTTGGTTTTGGCGACAGCCTTCCAGAATGGTCATCATCCCAGTGAGGTTAGAATCGTTGTAGGCCATTGGGTTGTCGATGGAATAGCGCACCCCCGCTTGAGCAGCCAAGTGCACTACGCGGTTAAATTGATGGTCGGCAAATAAGGCGGCCATCGCGACTCGGTCGGCCAAATCGATCTGTACAAACTGGAATTGTTCAAAGTGTTGTAACCGCTTTAACCGATCCTGCTTCAGGCTGACTTGATAGTAGTCATTTAGGTTATCCAAACCGACCACCTGGTGGCCTTGTTCCAATAAGCGCTCGGCGACGAAATTACCAATAAAGCCGGCGGCACCGGTGACCAAAACTTTCATAGCGACTACCTGATTGTGTCGAAAACCATAACTCGCCGATGATACGCCGTTCTCCAATAGGTTGATACCAGCATCGCCGATTGGCGCTGTGGATAGCGTTGAATGGGATTAAATTCAGCAGGATATGATGCCAGTTAGAGTAGTTGTTCTAGCATTGTCTTTATCCCCGTATTTTGAAGTTAATTTGTTGTAAAGGTTAAACTCTTTGCCAGTGTTCTGTGTTCCTTGCTGACTTGGCCGTCGCTAGTCACTGCACCGTGGTGGTGCTACTCTAGCGGCCATCTTTTCTCTTGGTGTGAGCTTGGTCAGGGCTCTTAAGGAACGCACGATGAAGACCAAAGACCGGATCATTGCCGCCAGTCGCGAGCTGTTTAACCTGCACGGCGAGCGCGCCATCACCACCAATCACATTGCCGCCCACTTGGGGATCAGTCCCGGCAACCTGTACTACTACTTTCGCAATAAAGAGCAGATCATTCGCGCCATCTTTGCTGAGTATGAGCATTACGTCGCCGAGTCCTACGGTGACCAATTGGACGAAAACAACCTAATGCAGGATTACCTTGATCGGATGTTTCAGGGGATGTGGCAGTTTCGTTTTGTGTACGCCAGCTTGTCGGACATCTTGGCGAGGGATCCGGAACTGCATCAGCGCTATCTGGTGGCGCACCAGCAGGTACTGGAAGCGGCCATCGCTAATATGCAACGGCTGGTTGATAACGGCTCGGTGCAGGTCGATCCAACCATGATGCGACCATTGGCCGAGGGGATGAAGATGGTGGTGACCTTTTGGATCAGTCACCTATATACCCAGAATTTGGATAAGCCGATCTCTGAATCGATGATCTATCAAGGGGTTATTCAGCTGTTGGCGATCTTTCATGGCTACATCACGCCGCAGTTTAAGCCAGAATTTGAACGACTGGTCAGTCACTACCAAGCCTTAGCGAATGAACCAAGTGACGGTCTGCAGTCAGCGTAACTAGCCTCTTTTACAGCCCCAGACTGGTCGGCGTTGTTTGATGGCTGCAAAGCCTGCAAGGGCAGAGTATCATGCGATTTTTCAGATACTCTGCGACGCCAAGGAAACCGATGTCGACCTCAGCCTTCTATCAGCAGATCCGTGACCAAATTCAGCAGGTCAAAGCGGATGGCCTCTACAAACAAGAACGAGTGATCACCACCGCGCAGCAGCCTGCCATTGCAGTTGCCAGTGGTGCCCAAGTGGTGAACTTCTGTGCCAACAACTACCTTGGCCTTGCTAACCATCCAGAGCTGCTAAAAGCGGCTCATAACGGTCTCGATAGCCACGGTTTTGGCATGGCATCGGTACGCTTTATCTGCGGTACTCAAGACAACCACAAAGTGTTGGAGCACAAGCTGTCTGAGTTCCTAGGTATGGAAGACACCATTCTGTACTCCTCTTGCTTTGACGCTAACGCCGGTCTGTTTGAAACCCTGCTGGACGCCAACGACGCGATTATCTCTGATGCGCTCAACCACGCTTCCATCATCGATGGGGTGCGCCTGTGTAAAGCCAAGCGTTTCCGCTACGCCAACAACGACATGGCGGAGTTGGAAAACTGTCTGCAGCAAGCTCGTGAAGCCGGTGCTCGCCATATCTTGATCGCCACCGACGGGGTGTTCTCGATGGATGGCGTGATCGCTAACCTCGAAGCGATCTGCGACTTGGCCGATAAGTACGATGCCTTGGTGATGGTCGATGATTCCCATGCAGTTGGCTTTGTTGGCGCTGGCGGTCGTGGTACTCACGAACATTGCGGGGTGATGGATCGGGTGGACATCATCACCGGTACGTTAGGCAAAGCCCTAGGCGGCGCGTCTGGTGGCTTTACCTCCGGCAAGAAAGAGGTGATCGATTGGCTGCGTCAGCGCTCCCGTCCATACCTGTTCTCTAACTCTTTGGCGCCGGCGATTGTCAGTGCCTCGATTCGAGTGATCGAGATGATGGCCGAAGGCGATGAGTTGCGTGCTCAGTTGTGGCACAACGCCGAGCGTTTCCGTCGTGAAATGAGCGCCGCTGGTTTTACTCTGGCCGGTGCCGATCACGCTATTATCCCGGTGATGATTGGCGATGCCGCGTTGGCCTCCCAGTTTGCCGACCGCCTGCTGGCGGAAGGGATCTACGTGATAGGTTTCTCTTTCCCAGTGGTACCTCAGGGTCAAGCCCGTATTCGTACTCAGATGTCGGCGGCGCACACCTCCGAACAACTGGATCACGCTATTGAAGCCTTTATCCGCATCGGTAAAGAGCTGGAAATTATCTAAGAGCGCGCCATGAAAGCATTATCCAAATTACACGCTGAACCAGGCATTTGGCAGGTCGATGTACCGATGCCTGAAGTGGGTCACAACGATCTGCTGATCAAGATCCGCAAAACCGCCATCTGTGGCACCGACATGCACATCTATCACTGGGATCAGTGGTCACAGAAGACCATCCCTGTGCCAATGGTGGTTGGCCACGAATACGTTGGTGAAGTGGTGGCGATGGGCCAAGAGGTTCGTGGTTTCAACGTCGGCGATCGGGTTTCCGGCGAAGGCCATATCACCTGCGGTCACTGCCGTAACTGTCGTGGCGGTCGCACTCACCTGTGCCGCAACACTATTGGCGTGGGCGTTAACCGTCAGGGCTGTTTTGCCGAATACTTGGTTATCCCCGCCTTCAACGCCTTTAAGATCCCAGATGACATCTCTGATGAGCTGGCGTCGATCTTTGATCCATTCGGCAACGCCGTGCACACCGCGCTGAGCTTTGATCTGGTTGGTGAAGATGTGCTGATCACCGGCGCTGGCCCGATTGGCATTATGGCGGCAGCCGTGTGTAAACATGTTGGCGCTCGCCACGTAGTGATCACCGATGTTAACGAGTACCGCTTGGATCTGGCTAAGCAGATGGGCGCGACTCGCACCGTTAACGTGATGAACGAGAAGCTGGAAGATGTGATGGCCGAACTGGGCATGACCGAAGGCTTCGATGTCGGTCTAGAGATGTCCGGCGTGCCATCGGCCTTTAGCTCCATGTTGGCGACCATGAACCACGGCGGCAAGATCGCCATGCTCGGCATTCCTCCAGGTGAGATGGGCGTCGATTGGAACCAAGTGATCTTCAAAGGTTTGGTGATCAAAGGGATCTATGGCCGCGAGATGTTTGAAACTTGGTACAAGATGGCCAGCTTGCTGCAATCCGGTTTGGATTTGAGCCCAATCATCACCCATCAGTTCCACATTGATGAGTTCCAGCAAGGCTTCGATGCCATGGCTTCGGGTCAATCCGGTAAAGTGATCCTCAACTGGGATTAAGTGCGGGTAAGCGGCCGAGAGTCGCTTCTCGGTGATGACTTAGCGCGTTTTGGCCACTGGCTTTGAAACCGCGTTAATCGATTTCCTAAAGCGCCCTGACAGTAAAAATCAGGGCGCTTTTTTGTGCGCTGACGATGGTGAGTCCGTACAATGGGGCGAAAAAGGAAGGTGCTATGACCCAATACCAATGCCTATCGCTGGCCAGCTTTGCCGAGTTGCAACAGCAGCATAATGATCTGCAAATTGTCGATATTCGTCAGCCCGAGGTGTTTGCGCTGGGATCGATCCCCGGTGCGATTAATTTGCATGCCGGTAACGTCGACCGCTTCTTGTTAGAGGGCGAGTACGATTTGCCGCTAGTGGTGGTGTGCTATCACGGCATCAGCAGCCAAAACGCCGCCGCTTATCTGGTGGAGCAGGGCTTCGAGCAGGTCTTTAGCCTCGACGGTGGCTATGATGGCTGGGCGAAGCAACAGGGGTTAATCGCCCAATGATCCAAGCAGACTCGGCGTCCACTTGGGTGGTACTTGGGCCGATCGACAACCCGCGGATGGGGCAGGCGCTGATCGATTATGCCCGCGGACTTGGGCTTAGCATTGCGCAGCGACAAACCGAATCCGGCTGGCTGCTGCTGTGTTTGGATACCGAGGTTGAACAGGCGCAGCAGCAATATCAGCGCTTTATCGATGATCCAGAAAACGATCGCTATCTGGCCGCATCATGGACCAGTGGCGATAACCGCATCGGCTTTGACTACGGCCGCAGCGGGATGTTGCAGCAACTTACCAGCAAGGCTGGGCCAATTACTCTAACGGTGATGGCGCTGTGTATTGCCATCTGGGCTGGTTGGAATCTCGGTTTTGCCGAAACCATTTTTAGCTTGACCCACTTTCCGGTGTCGCTGGCTAGTGTCGATGGCCAGTGGTGGCGAATTTTTACCCCAAGCCTGATCCATTTCAGTGCCATTCACATCGTGTTTAACTTGCTGTGGTGGTGGCAGCTGGGGGGCAAGATTGAACGTTATGATGGCGCGGGCACGCTGTTGCTGCTGCTATTGGTGGCTGGCACGTTGCCTAATGTGGCGCAGTTCTATTTAACCGGCCCAAGCTTTGGTGGCTTATCTGGGGTGGTGTACGCCTTGGTTGGTTATTGCTGGATCCGCGGGTGGCGTGATCCGAATTCGCCATTGGCGATTGCTAAGCCGCTGGTTGGATTTTTGTTGCTGTGGTTGCTACTCGGCTTTACCGCGGTGAGTGACGCCATTGGTATCAATATGGCCAATGGCGCCCACCTTGGTGGCCTGTTGGTTGGAGTGCTGCAAGGGCTATGGTGTAGTCGTCGCGCTTAACCGTGATCAGTCGTACAGGTACTTGGTAAACAGCAGATTCATCAGCAGTTCTTTGCCGGTTTCTTGCTGCAGCGCTTGGCTGATCTGCTCGAAACAGCGGCGGCGGATCTCTTCGCGCCCGGACAGTGACTTAATTAAATCCGCTGGCTGCTGGCCCAAGATCTCAATCAGATGGGCACGGATCAGCGGTTGATGCTGCTCCACCAATGCCATGTCATCAGCGTTGTGCAGCATCAGCTCAACGCCAACTCGGATAAAACCAAGGTTGTTGGTGTTGGTGATGTAATTGGTGACAATCTCCGGCTCGAGGCCGTAATAGCCGATGTTGCTGTTGGCTTCAGCGGGTTGTGCGGCCGCGCTTGAATAGGACGCCAGCAACAACAGCAAAATTCCCAGTTGCTTCATAAGATTCTAATTCCATTAGGTTATCTGGGGCATATTAGCAAAAGCGTCGCACTGGTCACGATTGCGCTTGCGGTTTTGATAGACTGGTGCCGAAAAAGGAGTTTGAGGAGTCGTTATGTTGGTGACCGAGCTAGACCTTGAGGTAGGCCCATCGGCGCATTTTCAGCGCTGGCTTGGTGATCGTGATTCATTGACCGAGCACCTGCGTCGACGCTGCCACCACTTTGAAGTGGAGTTGCTGCGGCAATGGCAGCAAGCAGCGACCGAGTCGACCGAGTTGTGGCCTGCCGGTGAACGGTTGTGGTTGCGCGAGGTGCTATTGCACTTAGATGGTCGCCCTTGGGTGTATGCCGTCACTGAGATCCCACTGACCACCTTAAGTCACGGCGGGGTTGATTTTACTTTGTTGGGGACGCGGCCGTTAGGGGAGGTGCTGTTCAGTCACCCACAGATCCGCCCGTGCGCGCTTACGGTTAGGCAGTTTGCCAGCGACAGCCGAGCGGCGCAGCTAGCCCGTCAACATCGGCAACCGGTGCACCAGCCACTGTGGGGCCGCAGCCGAGCCTTTGAGTTGGCCGGGATGCCACTGCGAGTTAACGAAGTATTTTTGCCAATCGCTCAACAACAGCTCAGTTAACCTTTGCCACAGCTATCGCGCCAGTTCCTCGCCTGAACTGGCGTTTTTGCTTGTGGCTGTTAGGTTAAGGAAAAACACCCGAGGGCGACTGGATGATTGAACTGTTCTATTGGCCAACCCCAAACGGCCATAAAATCACCCTATTTTTGGAAGAGGCGGGGTTGGACTATCGGCTGACACCGCTAGATATCGGCGCCGGTGCCCAGTTTGAACCGGAATTTTTGGCGATCTCGCCCAATAACCGAATGCCGGCGATTATTGACCATGCCCCGGTTGATGGCGGCGGCCCGTTGGCCTTGTTTGAGTCTGGGGCGATTTTGGAATATTTGGCTGATAAGGCGGGGCAGTTCTTGCCGCAGCAGCCACGTGCTCGTGCCTATGTGTTGCAGTGGCTGCATTGGCAGATGGCCGGCCTTGGGCCGATGGCAGGGCAAAACCACCATTTCAATCATTACGCCCCAGAAACCATTACCTACGCCCAGCAGCGCTATATCAAAGAGACCGCGCGGCTCTATCGGGTGCTGGATCAGCAACTACAAGGCAAAGCGTTTATCTGCGGGGAATTGTCGATAGTGGACTTCGCTTGCCACCCGTGGGCGCAATTGTGGCGCGGCCAAGGGCAGGATATTGAGCAATTTCCGAATATGGCGGCGTGGCTTAAACGAGTAAAGCAGCGGCCAGCCGTTCAGCGGGCGTACGCCATTACCGAACAGATGAAAGACGCCAAACCCGCCAATGAATTGACCGAACAGCAGCGCAAACTGCTGTTCAACTTAGATTGAGTAACCGCGCATTAGATGCTGTTTTGGTCGAGCAGCTCTTGCGCCTGCTCGCCGGCGTCGTCGATCGCTTGTTGGGCGTTATCGCCCGCTTGATCGATGGCGTCTTCGGCCAACTCTTTGGCTTGATCCAAGGCGTCGTTGGCGGCTTGTTTAGCGCCATCCAGCAGTTGCTCAGTATCGACACCACCATGCTCTAAGGCATCTTTGGCGATAACACTGGCGTCTTGCGCCAGCGATTGCGCATCCTCTGCCAACGCTTTGGCGTCGTCGGCCAGTTGTTTTAGTTCTTGTTGTTGTTCGGCGCAGCCGCCAAGAAGCGCTGCAGAAACCAGCAAAAGCGGAAGAAAACGAGTCATAAAACCATCTTTTAAGGAATAACAGCCGGCATTGTAGCCGCTGTTGCAGTCGGCATCGAGGCTAAATTTAGGCTGTGGAAAACTTTGTTGAAAAGGTTATTACAGGCTGTGACCAGTAGCGGTTACGATGGTTGTAGTGTTGTGCAAATAAGCAGCAGCTTGGTCGGTGCCGCCGAGCTCCAAAAGTAATTAAGTCAATCAATGGATGAGTCAAATTAAGGGAGTAACCGATGCTTGGAATTGACGTAGTAGCCTTGGCAGTCGTGGCTTTGGCAGTTGTGCTGGTGGCCACCGGCGTAAAAATGGTTCCTCAGGGATTTCAATTCACTGTCGAACGTTTTGGTAAGTTCACCCGAGTACTAAAACCGGGGTTAACGGTGATCATCCCTTTTGTGGATAACATCGGCCGTAAGCAAAATATGATGGAGCAAGTGCTGGATATTTTGCCGCAAGAGGTGATTTCATCGGATAACGCTATGGTCACCACCGATGCGGTGTGCTTTTACCAAGTTCAAGATGCGGTGAAAGCATCTTATGAGGTCAATAACTTAGAGCTGGCGATGCAGAACTTGGTGATGACCAACATCCGGGCGGTGCTCGGCTCGATGGAGCTGGATGAGATGCTGTCGAACCGCGACCGTATCAACGCGGAATTGCTACTTAAGGTCGATGAAGCTACCGATCCATGGGGGGTCAAAGTCACCCGTATCGAGATCCGCGATATCTCGCCGCCGTCGGACCTAGTCGATGCGATGGCGCGGCAAATGAAAGCCGAACGGGAGAAACGGGCGGCGATCTTAGAAGCCGAAGGCGAACGGGAGGCGGCAATTAAAGTCGCGGAAGGGCAAAAACAGTCGGAGATCCTCAAAGCTGAAGGCGAATTAGAGGCCGCTAAGCGCGCTGCCGAAGCGCGGGAACGATTGGCCGAAGCCGAAGCCAATGCTACCGCCATGGTTTCTAAAGCCATTGCCGAGGGCGACAATCGCGCGATCAACTACTTCGTGGCGCAAAAATACGTGGAAGCGCTACAAACCGTCGGCAGTGCCGCCAACAGCAAGGTGATTATGATGCCATTGGAGGCCAGCAATGTGATTGGCTCAGTCGCAGGCATCGCTGAATTGGTAAACAGTGCCAAGGAGAATAACCGATGACTGAGGCTTGGATGTTAGCGCCGTGGCATTGGCTGGTATTGGCGCTGCTGCTGTTGGCGCTAGAGGCGCTCGGCGCTGGCGGTTTCGTCCTTGGTGCCGCGTTAGCGGCGGGGCTAATGGCATTGCTGTTGTGGCTGTTGCCTGAGTTGAGTTGGGCCAGCCAACTCATCCTATTTGCAGTGGCCGCGGTGGCCTTTAGCGTGGCTTATTGGCGTTTTTTTCGTGGTTTTAATCAACGCACCGAACAGCCGCAATTAAACGATCGGGCGGCGCAGTTAGTTGGCCGCCGTATTACCTTGGCTGAGCCCTTGCCAGTAGGGGACAGTCGCTTACAGCTGGGCGATACCTTGTGGCGGGTGCGCAGCGAACAGGCTATCGCCGCTGGTACGGCGGTAACAATCCATGGCAGCGATGGCATGGTGCTGTTGATCAGCGCGGTAGAGTAATGCTTTCGAGATACTGAAATGGCTCGCTGTCACTGACCGCGGGCTTTTTCATCTTGCCAGCAAAATAGCGCTGCGAGAACACCTGAAAAAACGCATCCAGTACATTGGCGTTGTCGGTCTCACCGGCTAAGGCCAGCACCTGTGCCGCCACTTCGGCGGTCGCCAGCTGATGCTCGTGAGCGGCGCTGCGCAGGCGATAACGGCTAAGCGCTTCTGGGGTGATAGACAGCACTGGAATACCCGTTAAATAGTCGCTTTGAAACATCTTGCGCGCTTGCTTCCAGGTGGCATCCAGCAGGATCAACAGCGGCGTTTTACCCTCGCTCTGCAGTACCTTTTCATGCACCCGCTCCGGTTCGCTGTATTGCCCCGGGAATACCAGCATCGGTTGGTATTGCGGATCTTTGAGCAATGCCAGCAGCGCCGGTTCGGGCTCGGTACGATGCCAGCTAAAGGCGACACTGTCCGGCAATATCTCGGCGATTAAGCGGCCGGTATTGGTCGGTTTCAGTGGCTCTTTCGGATGCATCAGTAGGCAAAAACGAACGTTACTGGTTTGCGGTCGCGCCCAAGCACAACAGCAATAGTTGCGGGCGATCTGGCAGCGCAGACAGCGCTCAACAGTGGCGCCACGGGCGGCAAATGGTCGAGTGGATAGCGCAATTCGCTGTTGGCGCAGCGCCAATACGGCATTGGGGTAAGGGTGATTGCTGGTCATAACAAGTAAAGGCGAGCTTGTGCCCGCCTTATCAGGATGGTGGTAACCGAGAGTTGGCTCCTCGGCGAATGCGGTGAAGTTTAGCGCACGGCGATGATCGAGTTATACACTGGCGCTGCCACCAGCGACAGCACCAGTTGCGTCATCGCTTCGACTTGGGCGCGATCGGCGTCCTCACCCAATAGTCCCAAGTCTTTGAACTTGTTGGTTAAGGTGTTGAACAGGCTCTTATCAAAGAACTCTGGGGCGCTAATGCCATGCAGCTTAGACATATGCTCGGCCAGTTGTTGGCTCTCACGCTCTAAGGTGCCGCGCTCGATCTCCGGCTCATTTTGCAGACGTGACAGCACGATGGCGTAGCGTTGGATGGTTTCCTGTACTTGGTTAGCCAGATTCAACAAGGCGGCGTGTTGCTGCTGGTGACAGTCGATGCCATTGGCGTCTTCCAGCAGCAGTTGCAGGTGCAGTAACTCGTTGATCATGCCATCAAGGTAGTTGTCCAACTCGCTGTGGTTCATGCCGATAAACAGTTCCGCTTGCAGCAGCGGGAACAGGCTGTGGATCTGCTGTTTCAGTTGCTCACGGCTCTGTTTGCCTTGACGCAACAGCAGGCTGGCGATCAGCGCTGGCAGCACCAGCAGATGCTGGCTGTTGTTGCGGTAATAGGTCATGGTGACCGCAGTACCTTCGATCAGGCTGATGATCTCACTCATGCCACCTTGCTGGCGCTCAAACTTGTTCAGATCGAGCACATGTTGCAACACCGCTTTGCCATCGCCCTCTGGTACCGTGGCGCGGCTGGTGTATGGCACCGCCCGCAGCAGATCCAGATAGATGTCGAGCTGGCGCTCTAGGGCGCTGCGCTCCATCGCATGGTGTTCGGTGGCCAGCAGAATCGAGGCGGTCAGGGTCATGGCACTGGCGGCGGCAGCATCGTTGATGTGACACATCAGCTGGTTCGCTAACTGGTTAACCGCAGGGGTAACCCAGCTGTGTTTGGTGTCGCCAGCGGCCACTTGGGCGCGCCAGTCCGGCTGCTGTTGATTTAAAAACTGCTGCAGGGTGATCGGCTCGCCAAAGTTCACATAACCTTGGCCATAGTTGCTGAGTTTGCGAATGGCGGAGAACACCTGCCAGGCGCTCTCTTTCTCTTTCTTCTTACCTTTTAGCTCATTGTGATAGGAGTTCACCTCCATCACATGGTCGTAGCCAAGATATACCGGCACCAGGGTCACTGGCCGTTCCAGACCGCGCATCACGCTGTTGACGGTCATGGCGATCATCCCGGTTTTCGGTGGCAGCAGACGACCAGTGCGGGAGCGGCCACCCTCACAGAAGTATTCCACCGAATAGCCACGCTTAAACAGCTGATCGAGGTATTCGCGGAAGATGGTGGAGTACAGCTTGTTGCCCTTAAATGAGCGGCGAATAAAGAACGCACCACCACGGCGGAAGATTGGACCGGCTGGCCAGAAATTCAGGTTAACCCCGGCGGCGATGTGCGGCGCCACCAGACCTTGCTTATAGATCACGTAGCTCAGCAGCAGGTAATCCATGTGCGAGCGGTGGCAAGGTACATAGACGATCTCATGGCCATCTTGCGCCAACTGGCGCACTTGCTCGGCGCCGCGGACGTTGATGCCGTTGTAGAGTTTGTTCCACAACCAGGTCAGTACTCGGTCACCGATGCGGAACAGTTTTTCGGAGTAGTCGGCGGCGATCTCATCGAGGATCTTGCGGGCGTTTTGGCGCGCTTTCTCTTCGGTGATGTTTTTCGCTTTGGCTTCATCAGCAATCGCTTGTTGGATCACCGGTTCGCGCAGCAAACTGCGTAACAGGCCGTTACGCTCCGGCAATTTAGGGCCGGTGGCTACCGTACGTTGGCGACCAAAGTGCACTCGTGCCACCCGAGCCAGCTTGTTGGCCAGATCGGTGTCACTGCCACGCTGCTCGGCCATGTAGCGCATCGATACGGCACGAGAAAAGCGGATAAAGTTATCGCGGCCGACCACCGCAATAATCAGCGATTTGCGCAGCCAAGTGGGTTTGTCGTCGGCCAAAATGGTGGCGCTAACGCTCTCCTCTTTGCCGGGATCTCGGCCCCACAGCAGGCTGACCGGCACCACTTGCACATCCAGTTGTGGATCGGCTTTGTGCAGGCTCAGCAGATGTTCAAATGGCTTTTGAAAGCTGCTGCCCTTGCGACGGCCAAACAGACTTTGCGCCGGCTCCAATGAGACCCAGCGATTGATGGTGTGTTCGCCCAATTGCAGTGGTTCAAATGGGCTTGGGAGACCCAGCTTTAAGCAGCACTGGTGCAGTGCCAGCCGATCCGAGAAGGCATCCTGTGGTAAGACGTAAACGATGGGGCGGGACAGATCCAGATCCAGTTCGGTGATCGGCCGCTCTGGGATCGGTTGGCTTTGCACCAGCAAACGTTGCAGGCCATTAATCGGTCGCTGCCACATCGGTAGAAGGGAGTTACTCACGTGCGCTTCTCGGCAATTACTTAACTGGCGCAGAGTGTACACGCATTGGCAACATCAGGCAGCACTGGTGCGATAGAAGCTAACGGAACACTCGATTTGCGAAACTCATCCGAGCACATCTGTTTGGTTTATCTGAAATTCCAGCAACAAATTTGCCGTTGGTTGTTGAAATCATCAACAACCTGTATATGATTACAGTATCTGCACTGTATAGATAAACAGGTATTTACTGATGAAGCCGTTGACGCCGCGCCAAGCCCAAGTGTTTGATTTGATCCGCGAACACATGCAACAAACCGGCATGCCGCCAACTCGGGCCGAGATTGCCCAGCGGTTGGGGTTTCGCAGCGCCAACGCCGCCGAAGAGCACCTGAAAGCGTTGGCCCGTAAAGAGTACATCGAGATTGTGCCGGGCACCTCCCGCGGCATTCGGATCTTGGTTGAAGATCAGCAAGAGGAAGAGCTGGGACTGCCACTGATTGGGCGGGTTGCTGCCGGTGAGCCAATCTTGGCGCAAGAGCATGTGGAATCACACTACAAGCTGGATCCGATGCTGTTTCGCCCGCAAGCCAACTATCTGTTGCGTGTCCGCGGCGATTCGATGAAAGAGATTGGCATCCTTGATGGTGATCTGCTGGCGGTGCATCAAACCAATACCGCGCGTAATGGCCAAGTGGTAGTTGCGCGGGTTGGTGAAGATGAAGTGACCGTAAAACGCTTTCAGCAGCAGGGTAACGTGGTCTATCTGCATGCGGAAAACAGCGACTATGAACCGATCGTGGTCGACTTAACTGAAATGCCATTGTCCATTGAAGGTCTCGCTGTGGGCGTGGTTCGCAACGGAGATTGGGCCTAATGAAATCGTCGCAGCCACTGCAACATCGTCATCCTGGTATTTGGCAAACTGCGGTTGCCGCCCGCCCAAGCGTGACTCAGCACCAATGCCAACGTGGCAATGGCCTGTTAAGTATCGCCACACAGTTACGCCAACAGGCGCAGCAGTCGGGTTGGCTACTGCTGATCAATGCTCCAGAGTGCGATTGGCAAGCGGTGGTGCAGCAGACCGGATTCGATTGCAGTCGAATTTTGCGTCTGCGTTGCAATGATGAATTGGAAGCCTTGATGGCGTTAGAGCAGGGCTTAATCACCGGCACCAGCGTAGCGGTAGCGGCGTGGTTGCCGCAGTTGGATGCGCGTGATCAGCGCCGGTTGCAGCTGATCAGTAAACGCGCCCACTGCCCAGCCTTTGTGTTCCACAGTGATCCGCAACGGCTCTGCGCTATCGCTAACTCACTGCATTAATTTATGTTTTTATAACCACTAAGGGAGATCTTCGGATCTCCCTTAGTGGTTTCTGAACCATACTTTTAGCAAGGCAAGGTGGCTTGATCCCGTCTGCATCTAACGTTAGCTTGGACAATAACTGTCCAAGTTGTATCGCAAACCGTGGTTAGGACGGGATTAAAAGAAACCGGTCGATGTACTGGCAGAATTTACGTAGCGATGGCGCTTAAGCGCCTATGAAGTAAGCGCGTATGCCCGTGCCCTTTAGGGTTTTGGGAGCTTACATAGAGACGAGCATTACTGTGCAAGCTTTCTTCTTACCGTTGCAGTCAACGTGGGAGAAGTGTTGTGAAGTTAACGCTGTACGGCGGCCTAGCCGCTTTGTTCAGTGGCAAGGTTGTCGCCGCTGAATCGCCGTGGAATTTAACCCCCGGCGTTACTGATATCAGTCAGCAGGTGTTTGGCCTGCATATGACCATCTTTTATATCTGTTGTGTGATCGCGTTGGTGGTGTTTGGGGTGATGCTCTATTCGCTGATCTACCATCGCAAATCCAAAGGGGTTACCCCCGCGAATTTCCATGAAAGCACCAAGGTCGAAATTATCTGGACGGTGATCCCGTTTCTGATTCTGATCGGCATGGCGGTACCTGCCACCAGCACCCTAATTGAGATGGAGGACCCATCGGATGCCGATCTGACCATCTTGGTGACCGGCTCGCAGTGGAAATGGCACTACCAATACTTCGGTCACGATGTGGGATTTTTCAGCTTATTGTCGACCCCAAAAGCGCAGATCGAAAATCAACAAGCCAAGGGTGACAACTACCTGTTAGAGGTGGACAAACCATTGGTGATCCCGGCCAACCGTAAAGTACGTTTTTTGATGACCTCGGATGACGTGATCCACAGCTGGTGGGTACCGGCTTTTGCGGTCAAAAAAGACGCCAACCCCGGATTTATCAACGAAGCCTGGACCAAAGTAAATGATCCCGGCACTTACCGCGGCCAGTGCGCCGAATTGTGTGGCAAAGACCACGGCTACATGCCGGTGGTGGTGGAAGTGCTGCCGGAAGCGGAATTTGACCAATGGTTGGCACAGCAGCAGCAAGCGGCCAACGCCGCCGCGGCAGCGGAGCAGGCGTCATTGGCGCAGCAGTTAACCATGGATGAATCGATGGCCCTTGGCGAGTCGATCTACATCGCCCGCTGTGCCGCCTGTCACCAGCCCAATGGCATGGGCTTAGCTGGTGTATTCCCGGCCATCAGCGGCAGCGCCATCGCCACTGGCGACATCGGCAGCCATATCGACATCGTCGTCAATGGCAAAAGCGGCACCGCGATGCAGGCCTTTGGCAGTCAGTTGACCTTAAAAGAGTTGGCGGCAGTGGTGACTTACCAGCGCAACGCTTGGAGCAACAACACCGGAGAAGTGATCCAAACCAGTGAAGTGAACCAATGGATGCAAGGAGGCCAGCAATGAGCGATGTCGTAAATGACGCCAAGATGGAGTTGGCGGAACCGCTGGTTGATGGCCCTGATGCTGGCGAGCACAGCCACGACGACCATCACCATGCCCAGCCTAGCGGCATTATGCGCTGGCTGCTGACTACCAACCACAAAGAGATTGGTAGCCTCTATTTGTGGTTCAGTTTCATTATGTTCTTGGTGGGCGGGGCGATGGCGATGGTCATTCGCGCTGAGCTGTTCCAACCCGGTTTACAGTTGGTTGATCCCCATTTCTTCAATCAGATGACCACGGTGCATGGCTTGATCATGGTATTCGGGGCGGTAATGCCCGCCTTTACCGGCTTGGCCAACTGGATGATCCCGCTGATGATCGGTGCCCCGGATATGGCGCTGCCACGGATGAACAACTGGAGCTTTTGGATCCTACCGTTTGCCTTTGCGATGTTGCTCGGCAGCCTGTTTATGGAAGGTGGTGGTCCCGCCTTTGGTTGGACCTTCTACGCGCCGCTGTCCACCACCTACAGCGGTGATTCCACTGCGCTGTTTGTGTTCTCGGTCCACATCATGGGGATCAGTTCAATCATGGGCGCGATCAACGTCATCGTAACCATCGTCAATTTGCGTGCGCCGGGCATGACTTGGATGAAGCTGCCGCTGTTTGTTTGGACTTGGCTGATCACCGCGTTCTTGTTGATTGCGGTGATGCCGGTGCTGGCTGGGGTAGTTACCATGGTGTTGACCGATAAGTATTTCGGCACCAGCTTTTTTGATGCCATGGGCGGCGGCGATCCGGTGATGTTCCAGCATATTTTCTGGTTCTTCGGCCACCCCGAGGTGTACATCATGATCTTGCCGGCGTTTGGCATTATCTCGGCGATTGTGCCCGCTTTTAGCCGCAAACCGCTGTTTGGTTACGCCTCGATGGTGTACGCCACCGCTTCCATTGCTGGGTTGTCCTTTATCGTTTGGGCGCACCACATGTTCACTACCGGGATGCCGGTCGCTGCTGAACTGTTCTTTATGTACTGCACCATGCTGATCTCGGTGCCGACCGGGGTCAAGGTGTTCAACTGGGTCGCCACCATGTGGCGTGGTGCCATCAGCTTTGAAGCGCCGATGATGTTTGCCTTGGCTTTTATTGTGCTGTTCACCATTGGCGGATTGTCGGGCTTGATGTTGGCGATAACCCCAGTCGATTTCCAGTATCACGACACCTACTTTGTGGTGGCGCACTTTCACTATGTGCTGGTGACGGGGGCGGTGTTCTCAATCATGGCGGCGGCCTATTACTGGCTACCGAAATGGACCGGTCATATGTACAGCGAAACCCTAGCCAAGTGGCACTTCTGGTGCTCGTTGGTTTCGGTCAATGTGCTGTTCTTCCCAATGCACTTTTTGGGGCTGGCGGGGATGCCACGGCGGATCCCTGACTACGCGCTGCAGTTTGCCGACATCAACCAAGTGGTTTCTATCGGTGGCTTTGCCTTTGGCTTATCGCAACTGATCTTCCTTGCTCTGGTGATCAAGTGCGTCCGTGGTGGTCAAGAAGCGCCAGCCAAGGTCTGGGATGGTGCCGAGGGGCTCGAATGGACGGTGCCCTCACCCGCGCCGTTGCACACCTTTGATACGCCACCGGTGGTGCGTTAATGATGGCGGCCAACCAGAAGCTGTTGATAACCCTGTTGCTGATCGTGCTGGGGATGTTTGGCTTTGGCTTTGCCTTGGTGCCGCTGTATGACGTGTTTTGCGAGATTACCGGCATCAACGGCAAAACCAACAGCGAAGCGGTCAGCGCCTCGGCGGTGGTGGACGAACAGCGGTTGGTGACGGTCGAGTTTGTCACCCACATCCGTAATGACATGCCATGGCAATTTGAACCGGTGGTGCAGCGGATGCAGGTGCACCCGGGCAAGACCACTCAGGTGGCGTTTCGCGCCACCAATTTGTCTGGCAACGACACCATTGGCCAAGCCATCCCATCGGTGAGTCCCGGCCAAGGGGCGCTCTATTTTTCCAAAATTGAATGCTTCTGTTTCAACCATCAACCGTTACCGGCGGGCGAAACCGCCGAGATGGGATTGGTGTTCTTTGTTGATCCGGAACTGCCAGAAGAGATTCAAACACTGACGTTGTCGTACACCCTCTACAACATCACTGATGTGGTCGCCGAACAGGGTTAGCGTTGGCGCTTTGGCGCAAGCTCAAGGAGAGCAAACATGAGTCAAAAAGTTGAACGATATTATGTGCCGGCGCAAAGCCCGTGGCCGATAGTCGGCGCGGTGGCGCTGGGAATGATCGCCGTCGGGGCCGGCAACTATGTCGCCAGTCTACCGGATGGCGGTGGTTATAGCGGTTACCTGCTGTTGGCGGGGATCGCGCTGCTGTTGTACATGCTGGTTGGTTGGTTCCGCAATGTCATTGATGAGTCGATGTCGGGGCTCTATTCGGCGCAGATGGATCGCTCATTTAAGCAAGGGATGGCGTGGTTTATCTTCTCGGAGGTGATGTTCTTCTTCGCCTTTTTTGGCGCGCTGTTTTACGCCCGAATGCTGGCGGTGCCATGGCTTGGTGGCGCGGGCAATAACGCCATGACCCACGAGGTGTTGTGGCCAACTTTTGAAGCGGTATGGCCGCTGGTGAGTACCCCAGGCGGCACCACCACCGAGGCGATGGGCTGGGGCGGTTTGCCGCTGTATAACACCATCATCTTGGTGATCTCATCGATCACCTTGCATGTCGCCCACACCAGCTTGGAGCAAGACAAACGCAAGCCGCTGACCATTTGGCTGGGGATCACCATTTTACTAGGGTTGGCGTTTTTAACGTTGCAGGTTGAGGAGTATATCCACGCCTATCGGGAGATGGGGCTGATGCTGAGCTCAGGGATCTATGGCAACACCTTCTTCCTGCTCACTGGATTCCACGGTCTGCACGTCACCTTGGGCACCATCATGTTGATCGTGATGTTTTTCCGAGTTGCTAAAGGGCACTTTACTCCCGCTAACCACTTCGGCTTTCAGGCATCAAGCTGGTACTGGCACTTTGTCGATGTGGTGTGGTTGTGTCTGTTTGTGTTCGTGTACGTGCTGTAACAGCCGCAGTGATTAATAGGGCCTTGGGTTAAGCGGTAGATAGCCCAAGGCAGCGGCAATCAGCACGATCAGTAGCACCAGTGCTGACACCCCAACTCGGCGGCCAAGGTAATGACTCATGCTGCGACCGCCACGGATCATGGCAATGCCAGCTAAGGCGAGGTTGACCAAGATGTACAACAACAGAAGTAGCAACAGCGTCTTTAAAATCAGCGTCATGGTATATCCGTGTTAGGCAAAAAGGGGCTTGCTGTAGTGGTTACTGTGGCGACTCTGGTGCTGTTGATCAAGTTGGGCTGGTGGCAACTGGATCGCGCGGCGGAAAAACAGCAACTGGCGCAGCAGTACCAACAGCGCGCGGCACAGCAACTGCAATGGCCGTTGCCCAGCGGCGATCTGCGCGGCTATGGCTTGCAGATCACCGGTCGCTGGCTAAGCCAATATGGCCTGCTGTTAGACAACCAAGTTTGGCAAGGCGCCATTGGTTACCGCTGGCTGGTGCCGGTGGAGATCAGCCCAAGTCAGCCGTGGCTATTGGTGGATCTCGGCTTTGTCGAAACCGGAGGTAACCGCCAGAGTTTGCCATCGTTGCCGCCACTGCCAAAGGTGAGCCAACTGCAAGGGCGACTGCTGCAACCTGGGGTCAACCGCCTTGCGGATCAGTTACTGCCAGAGGCGCTAGTTACCCCAGCTGGGGCCGCGATTACTCGCGTGCAAGCGCTCAATTGGCAGCAACTGCAGCAACATTGGCAACAGCCGATCGTGGCGGCGCTACTGTGGTTAGAGCAGCCGCAACAACTCGGATTTGTTAAACCATGGCAACCGCTCAATATGGGAGCAGACAAGCATCGCGCCTATGCCCTGCAGTGGTTCTCATTGGCGCTGGCACTGTTGATTATCGTGCTGGTGTTGTGGCGCAAACAAAAGACAGCGGTAGCGACGGTTAGTTCGTAGCCGAATAACGATAACAATCTCACCAGCGGTATCGGTGATTGGCCTCAAGCGCGATTGCGCCTGGGCAACGACAAGGAGTAGCTATGTCCTCATCGACCGCGAAACGCACATTGATGCTGATGCTTGGGTTATTTCTGCTGCCGGTGTTATTGGCGGCAGCGGTACTGCAATTTGGCTGGTATCAAGGTGGTAGCACCAATCAAGGGCGACTGCTTAGCGAACTCAGCTATCAACAGATCAATCAGCCCAACCCCTTTGCCGAGCAATGGCAGATCATCACTTACGCTCCCAGCAATTGCGCTGCCGACTGCCAGCAGCAATTGCAACAGCTTAGCCAAGCGCATATTGCCCTCGGCCGTGAACAGCGGCGGGTGGTTCCTATTGTCTACAGTGCGGCACCAATGCTGCTGCCAGAGCGGTTGGTGCCGGTGATCGCGGCGCCATTGCAAGCGCCACTGGCTCCGTACGCGTTGGTGGTGGTCGATCCGCTCGGTCAATGGGTGTTGGGTTATCCGCCGGGACAGACCCAAGCGATGCTTAAAGATCTGCGCAAATTGTTGAAGTTGTCGCGGATAGGCTAGGGGGAAGGATGCGAACACTGACCTTATCAGCACTGCTGTTTTCCTTAGTGGTTATCGCCTTAGGGGCATACACCCGTTTGACTGACGCTGGCCTTGGGTGCCCAGATTGGCCCGGCTGTTACGGCTATCTGCTGGTGCCTAACGATGCGCAAATCAGCACCGCTGAAGCGCGCTTTCCAGAGCGTCCGGTGGAGGCCGCCAAAGCGTGGGCAGAGATGATCCATCGTTATGTAGCGGCGCTGCTGGGGCTGATGATCGTCGCCATTGCCGGTTTGCATTGGCGCGCTGGTGGTCATAGCCGTTTACCTTATCTGTTGCTGGGCTTGGTGCTGTTTCAAGGGGCACTGGGGATGTGGACGGTGACCTTAAATCTGATGCCGGTGATTGTGATGGCGCATCTGCTAGGCGGGTTTAGCATCGCCTCGCTGTTGCTGTTGTGGTATCTGCGCCAGCCGCAGTCTGCGCTGACGGACACCGCCGGCAACCGTCAACCTCGTTCACTTAAACCATTAGCGGCCGCCGCGCTGTTGGTGCTGTTAGCCCAGATCGCCCTTGGCGGTTGGACCTCGGCCAATTACGCCTCACTGGCTTGTACTCAATTACCGATTTGCGAAGGCGACTGGGTGGCTAAGCTGGCGCCGAAAACCGCCTTTACGCCGCTGCAACCGCCGGCAAAAACCTACGAGTTTGGGGTACTGGATCACCCGGCGCGGATGACCATCCATATCGGCCATCGACTGTGGGCGATGGTGACCGCTGCGGTATTGATGTTGTTGTGGTGGCGGTTAGCCCGCAGCGGTCTTGGTCGCTATGGCCATCTGATGGGAGCGGTGCTGCTGTTACAAATTGGCCTTGGTATCGCCAATGTGGTGGCCGGCTTGCCATTGGCGGTGGCGGTGGCTCACAACGGCGTGGCGCTGTTGTTACTGCTGACGGTGGTCGCCAGCAATGTTCGGATCTGGCAAGGAGGACAGCATGGATAAAGCAATAGCTCTGACGCAGGGGTGGCCGTGGCGCGACTACCTTGAGATGACCAAGCCTAAAGTGGTGGCGCTGATGCTGGTTACCGCCTTGGTCGGGATGGCACTGGCATCACCGGGCTGGATCCCACTGCTGCCGATGGTGGCCGGATTGAGTGGTATCGGCTTGATGGCCGGGGCGGCGGCGGCAATTAACCATCTGCTGGATCGCCGTATCGACACACAGATGGCGCGTACTCATAACCGACCGCTACCCAAAGGCAGTGTAAGCGCCACTTCGGCACTGGCGTTTGCACTGATCCTTGCGGTCACCGGATTTGTGCTGCTCTATGGCTTGGTTAACCCGCTTACCGCTTGGTTAACCTTGGCGTCACTGTTTGGCTATGCGGTGGTGTATACCGGTTATCTGAAGCGGGCAACGCCGCAAAATATCGTTATTGGCGGCTTGGCTGGGGCGATGCCACCACTGCTTGGTTGGACGGCGGTGACGGGCGAATTTCACGGCCACGGTTTGCTGCTGGTGATCATCATCTTTGCCTGGACGCCACCGCACTTTTGGGCGCTGGCGATCGCTCGTAAGGCCGATTACGCCAAAGTGGGTTTGCCGATGCTGCCGGTGACTCATGGCGACGACTACACCAAAACTCAGATCCTGTTGTACAGCCTGTTGTATGCCATTGCCTGTTTGCTGCCGGTGTTGGTGGGAATGAGTGGCGCACTGTATCTGCTTGGGGCGACTGGATTGGGGGCTTGGTTTATCTATCGCGCCTGGCAACTGAAGTTTCAACCGCAGCAATACCCACCAATTAAGCTGTTTTTACTGTCGATTTGGCACCTGTTGGCGCTGTTTGTACTGCTGTTGGTGGATCACTATACCAATAATATTTATGGATTTTTTTAAGGGAGTAAGCGGGATGAATTTACGCACTTTGTTGCTGGTATCGGCGGCGTTGATAGCGCTGTTGGCCGGGATCGGTATTGCGGTTTTAGGGCAACAACGGCCCAGCGTTGAGGCACTGTGGTTAAAACAGCCGCGACCGCTGGTAGAGGTTACCTTGCAAGATCAGCTGCGTGAGCCGTTTGGCCAAGCGCAATTGCAAGGCAAATGGACCTTGCTGTTTATCGGTTACACCTCTTGCCCTGATATTTGTCCGACCACCATGGCGGATTTAGCACGACTGTATCCTAAGTTGGCGATGGACAACCTGCAGGTGGTGATGCTGTCGGCGGATCCGGTGCGTGATACCCCTGACCGTTTGGATGAGTACATCTATCACTTTGAGCCGAGCTTTAAAGGGGTGACCGGCGAGCACAGCCAACTGTATCCATTCACCCAAAGCCTTGGTTTGGTGTATGCGTTGGTCGATAGCCCAACCGGTGGCGACTATCTGGTCGATCACAGTGCTGATATTGTGCTGATCAACCCGCAAGGGCAGTTAGAGGCGATATTCCGGCCGCAAGATCTCGGCCCTGGCCAACTGCGCACGGTGTCAATGGCGCAAATCGAGCGGGAGCTGCCGAAAATCGTCGATTACCAGAGTTAATCAAGTTTCGATTAGTTTTTAGTTGGCCGTTCTCAGTTGTTAGTTTTCAGTGAGTGGCTAAAAGCTAAAAGCTAAAAGCTAAAAGCTAAAAGCTAAAAGCAGTTGGTGGTTGGCTAGCGTTAGGTCAAAACGCTGACCAACTACCAACTACCAACTACCAACTACCAACTACCAACTACCAACTACCAACTACCAACTACCAACTACCAATTAACAACTACCAACTAGCCTTTAAGCTTTACCCACGGCTGCGAGAACCAGTAGTAGTTGTTGCTGCTGCGACTTGGGGCGGTGCAGTTATAGCGAGAACGGCCAACTGGCATTGGCTTATCCGCTTGAATGGTAAAGGTATCGGCGTCTATCCACGTTGGCGCTTTGGCGCCTTGGCCTTGGATGTAACACATCAGCTGTTCACGGCGCAGATCGTTGCCGTCTAGGGTCACGGTCAACAGCGGTGGATTGGTTTCGGTCAGTTGCGATTCCGCACCTTGCAGTGCCGCAACCGGCATATTGCGGCTGTTGAGCTTGAGTTTCAGACTGCTCATATCGGCGTAAGCCGCCGCTACCGGGAAACGTGGAATGGCGGTGAAATCAGAATACGGGCCAGCAGCGCCGCTGTGTTGGCCGATGCCGCTGTAACCCATCTCCGTCAACAGTTGCTGTAACTCGCCGTTGAATTCGCCGTAAGGGTAGGCCAAGGCCTTCAGGTTGTGGCCAATATTGGCGACGATGGCCGCTTCGGTTTGTTCGATATTGGCTTTAATCCGAGCCCGCCATTGTTCGCTGGTTTCACCGTCTGTCTTGCGAATTAAATGGCTGTGATCGGCAGTATGGTTGGCGATGGTGGCGCCCTCGCTGGCCAACTGCTGCAGCGTCTGCCAGTTCATGGCATCGCCATAGCCGTGCTCAACCGCGTTCAATTCAACAAACACCGTATAGGGATAACCCAACTGTTTTAGCAGCGGATGAGCGTGTTCAGCGACGTCGTTATAACCGTCATCAAAGGTGATCACCACGCTTTTGGGAGGCAGCGGTTGTTTCGCTTTAATTGCCGTCAGCGCTTGTTCGAGCGGTAGCACCTGAAATTGCTGGTCCCGCAGATAGTGCATCTGTTCGGTAAACTGTGCCGGGGTGACCGAGGTGCTTTTCGGGGTGCTATCACTGACGTGGTGATACTGTAAGATCACCACCGCCTGCGCGCTGCCACTGGCACATAGAGTTAATGGCAGCAGCCAGCGTAAAGCGTTTTGTTTCATTGTTGGGGAAATCCGTTGTTATGACGCTAGATGCCCTTGGGGCTTCCTTGCGGCAGTGGTCGGTGCATCAACGCAATTTGGCGTTGGCGCTGCCGATGATTCTGTCAAACATTACTACCCCAATGCTGGGGTTAGTGGACACCGCGGTTATCGGCCACTTAACCGAGGCTTATTATCTGGGCGGTGTCGCTGTTGGGGCGATGATTATAACCCTAATTCTGTGGCTGGCTGGTTTCCTGCGAATGGCGACTACTGGATTGGTGGCCCAGGGCTTTGGTGAGCAGTCGTGGCCCAAGCAGTTGGCAGTGCTGTTTCAGGGGCTGTGCTTGGCGTTGCTACTGGGTGGAATACTGGTGCTGTTGCAGCAGCCGCTGTTAACTGCGGCGATCCAGGTTATTGGCGGCAGCAGTGAGGTGCAGCATTACGCCATGGAATACGCGTCGATGCGGATCTGGGGCGCGCCGGCGGCGCTGATGAACTTAGTGTTGTTGGGCTTTTTGTTGGGGCGTCATCAAGCCAAAGCGGCAATGTGGCTGCTGATCCTGACCAACAGCTTTAATATCGGTTTCGATCTGTGGTTTGTTCTGGGACTGGGTTGGGGCGTGACTGGCGCTGCGGCGGCAACAGTAGTGGCCGATTACAGCGCATTGCTGCTGGCGCTGTGGCTCAGTTGGCGACAGGTTCCACCGCAATACCGTCAGCTTAAGTGGCTTAATTTCGATGGCGTTGGCCGCTTAATTGCGCTTAATCGCGACATTTTCCTGCGTTCGCTCTGTTTGCAGTTGTGCATTGCGTTTGTCACTGCGCAAGGGGCGCGGATGGGCGATGCAGTGGTGGCGGCCAACTCGGTATTGATGAACTTCACTTTGCTGATCGCCTACGGCCTTGATGGTTTTGCTTATGCGGCGGAAGCGCAGGTGGGACAGGCTCTGGGGCGCAAAGATCAGCGTCAGCTGCGATTGGCGGTATGGTTGGGGATGCTGTGGTCGGCGGCGGCGGCGTTGCTGGCAGCAGCGGTTTTCTGGTTACTCGGCAGCGAGATTATTGCCCTGCTAACCAGTATCGACAGCGTCCGCAGCAATGCACAAACCTACCTGCCTTGGCTGGTGGCTTATCCGCTGGTGGCGTTTACCTGTTTCTTGTTTGACGGGGTTTATATTGGCGCCGCCAAAGGGCGGCCAATGCGCGATAGCATGCTGTTGTCGGCACTGGGATTCTTTGGCTTGTGGTGGCTAACCCAAGGCTGGGGCAACCACGGTCTGTGGTTGGCGTTCTGCGGCTTTGCGCTGCTGCGCAGTGTTAGCCTTGGTGGCCATTATTGGCTGCGCCAGCGTCAACAACGGTGGGTTTGACCTGCACCCGCGCACTAAAAAGGCCGCATTCTGCGGCCTTTTTACTTAAGCGAAACTCAGTAGTAAGAGTGCTCGCCCGCTTGGTGCTCAGTGATGTCTTTCACTGCAGTCAGTTCGCCAGCAAACTCTTCCAGCAACTGCTTTTCAATGCCATCTTTCAGGGTCACATCAACCATTGAACAGCCATTACAGCCGCCGCCAAACTGGATTACCGCGATGCCATCGTCGGTCAATTCCATCAGGCTGATGTAGCCGCCGTGGCCGGCCAGTTGTGGGTTCACTTGGGCTTGAATTACGTACTCAACACGCTCTTTCAGTGGCGCATCGTCGGCCACTTTGCGCATTTTGGCGTTGGGCGCTTTTAGAGTCAGCTGGCTGCCCAACTGGTCCGTTACGTAATCGATAAAGGCTTCTTCCAAGAACGGCGCGCTCTTGCTGTCGATCATGGTGTTAAAGCCGTTGAACTCCAGTTCGGTATCGTCCTCTTCCACCGAATCTGGTGGGCAGTACGACACACCGCACTCGGCTTGTGGGGTGCCTGGATTGATAACGAACACCCGGATGTGGGTGCCTTCAGGCTGCTGCGCCAGCAGTTTTACGAAATGCGCCTGAGCGGCTTCGGTAATGGTGATCATATCGGCTCTCTTAAACCTGAGTAATCGACTCGGATAATATCCATGATAACCCTGTTCGGGCGTGGATGGACAGGGCAGCGATGATAACCGGATCACGAATTGACCGCTAAACGATCAATTCGATTGCTGCTTTTGATGGCTCAGTTCATCGCCGTTGCCAGCGCCAGATAGTGGCTAACCCGATGCCCTTGGCGCTGCAGCGTGCTGGCGGCAACGGCCAGGGTGGTGCCGGTGGTAACAATGTCATCGACCAAGCCGATGCCAGCTTGTGCTGGTTGGGCTGGGGCGACAAAACCGCGTTTCAGATTGGCTCGCCGTTCGCGACCACTGAGTAGGTGCTGGGTGTCGCTATGGCCGACTTTAATCAGCAGCTCTGGTCGTACTGACAGTTGCAGTTGCCGTCCTAGCTCCAAGGCGATCCGCAACGCGTGATTGCTGCCGCGTTGGCGCAGGCGCTGATGATCCATCGGGATGGGAACCAACACCTGTGGCAATGGCTGGGTTTGCATCCGCTTGGCTAACTGCTGACACAGCGGCGTTAGCGCGGCGAATCGTTGTTGGATCTTCATCTGCGCGACCAACTGTCCGGCGGGCGATTGATAGTGAACGGCAACCTGTAGTGGTCGCCAACGTTGCCGCGATAGGCACTTGCCGCAGCGCGATAGCTGGCTGTGGCTTGGCAACGGCGCGGTGCAGCACAGGCACAATGGGCCCGGATCGCCATCGGCTAAGCAGATTGCACAGAGCCCCCGCTGCTGAGCAAGTGGCTGCTGACACAGCAAACATCGGTTCGGTAGACTGGCATCTAATCCTTGGCGTAGCTGCTGTATTACCCCAAGAAGTCGTTGTTTGATTGTGTTTGTGTGGGAAGCTGCTGCCATGTCGATTGCCCCTGTTACTGATTTGAAGCCCACCTTGGTGCTGTTGCACGGCTGGGGGATGAACTGCGCTGTGTGGCAGCAACTTACCCCGCAGTTGCAAGCGTTGGGCTTTGCCGTGGTTACCCCCAATTTGCCGGGTTTTGGTGGCGCCAAGACGCTTAGTGATCCCACGGACTTAAGTTTGATGGCGGCGCATCTTTGGCAGCAGTTGCCAGCGCGTTGCCATCTGCTGGGCTGGTCGTTGGGGGGATTGTTAGCGTTGCAGATGAGCCTGCAAGCGCCGCAGCGGGTGGCATCACTAGTGACCATCGCCAGCTCACCGGCGTTTCAGGCCGCTGATAATTGGCCGGGGATTACCCCTGCGGTGTTAGCTAATTTTGCCGCGCAGTTGGCCAACGACAGCGACAAAACCATTGCGGCTTTCTTGGCGTTACAGGGGATGGGATCGGCCAGTAATCGCGCCGATATTCGTCTGCTTAAACAGGCGATGCTGTCGCAACCGAGTGCCGATGCGACCGCTTTAGCTGGGGGGCTGACGATACTAACGCAGGTCGATCTGCGCTCGCAGCTGTCGCAAATAACCCCGCCATGGATGCGACTCTATGGCCGCAATGATGCTTTGGTGCCCAAAGCCAGTATCGGTGTGGTGGATCGATTGGCGCCACACTCACGCTCGCACATCTTTGCCCCAGCCGGTCACGCGCCGTTTATCTCTCACCCTGATTTGGTGCTGGAGGTGTTGTCCGATTTTTATGCCAGTGCTGGGTAAACGCCGATAACCGCTATCGGCAACTTCTGACTGCTTGTTATTTGCGCAGGTGGTACAATTTAACCAATTCTTTCAATGGGTTTAATTGGCCTCTCGGCATTTATGTTTCTGGTTTCCAACTTTCCGCAGGTTCCGATTGCCACCAGCAATCCCGCCACCGACAGCGCTGCCCGTGAGCAGCAGCTGCGACCGGCGATGCCTGCGCCAGAAGCGTTAGCCAAAAGTCAGGCCGAGCGCGGCATCGATCCAGAACGTCAGCACAGCGATAAGGTGCAGCGTAAAGGCACTTCAGCGCGTCAGTCACAATCGCAGTCCGAACCAGAATCTCAGCGGAACAAGGGCCGTCAACGGCAGTCGCTAAAGTCGCTGCTGGCGGAAGCCAACCCCACTATTGATCGTCCCGGTCGTCGTCGCCGTGGCAGCGAGCAAACCGAGGCCAGCTCGGTGTTGGCGCTGACCGACGCCCAGTATCAAGCCTTCGGCCAGATCATCGCTCGCGCTTATCGGCGCCGTGTCGAGCCGCCACCGGCTCGACAACTGCTTAGCTGGACTTAACGTTTTTTCGCTTTAGCAAAAGCATCGGCGAAGGCGTTGTTGCCTGCGGCGGGCTGGCTCTGTGAGCGCGATTGCGATCGTACTGTTGGTTGCGGGGCGGCAGGGCGAGCCTGCTGGCGACGCTGGTCGTCGCCGCTTTTCATCGACAGCGCAATCCGTTTGCGCGGCAAGTCGACCTCAGTCACTCGCACCTTAACCACTTGGCCGGTTTTCACCAGTTTGCGTGGGTCGTCAACGAAGTGATCCGCCAGCGCTGAGATATGCACCAAGCCATCCTGCTTTACGCCGATATCAACAAAGGCGCCGAAGTGGGTGACGTTGGTGACCACCCCTTCCAGCATCATCCCCTCAACCAGATCATTCAGGCTGGTTACCCCCTCGGCAAATTTGGCCGAAGCGAACTCGCCGCGGGGATCGCGCCCCGGCTTGTGCAGTTCGCTGATGATGTCGGTGACCGTTGGTAGGCCGAAGCGGTCATCGACAAAATCGCTAGCGCGTAACTGATTCAGCACGCTGTCGTTGCCGATCAGTGCTTTGGCGGTTAGGCCGGTTTTCGCCGCCATCTGCTTGACCACGCCGTAGGCTTCCGGATGCACCCCTGAGCCATCGAGCGGATCGCTGCCGCCGCTGATCCGCAAAAAGCCGGCGCACTGCTCAAACGCTTTTGGTCCCAGTCGCGGCACCTTTTTCAGTTCGCTGCGTTTATCGAAGCGGCCATTGCTGTCGCGGTAGCTGACGATGTTGTTGGCCAAAGTCGGGGTTAACCCAGCAACGCGGCTAAGCAGTGCCGCCGAAGCGGAGTTAAGATCGACGCCGACGTGGTTTACGCAATCCTCGACCACCGCATCCAAGCGCTGCGCTAGTTGGCTTTGGTTAACGTCGTGCTGGTACTGGCCAACGCCGATCGCTTTCGGTTCGATCTTCACCAATTCCGCCAATGGATCTTGCAGGCGGCGGCCGATGGAGACCGCACCACGCAGGCTCACATCCAACTGCGGGAACTCATTGGCGGCCAATTCCGAGGCGCTGTAAACCGAGGCACCCGCTTCCGAGACCACGACTTTGGCCGGTTTGCGTTCAAGACCGGCGATCAGCTCGGCCACCAGCTGATCGGTTTCGCGGCTGGCGGTGCCGTTGCCGATGGCGATCAGCTCAATCTGATGGCGCTTGACCAAGGTAGCCAAGGTGGCCAATGCCTGCGACCACTGTTTTTGCGGCGCATGCGGGTAGATGGTGGCGGTATCCAGTAGCTTACCGGTGCCATCCAGCGCCGCCAGTTTACAGCCGGTGCGCTGACCCGGATCGATCGCCAAGGTTGCCTTAGCGCCCGCCGGAGCCGCCAACAGCAAGTCACTCAGGTTGTCTCCAAACACCTTGATTGCCGCGTCGTCGGCGCGGCGCTGCAACGCGCTTAACAGCTCGTTTTCTAAACTGGCACCGAGTTTGGTTTTCCAGCACTGCTGCACCACATTCAGCAGCCACAGATCGGCATCACCGCCGTCGGTTTTGACCTTGGCTAAGCGCGCCAGCAGGCGTTCGGCAGCGCTGAGTTCGCCCCGTGGCACCGCTTCCGCTTCCAGTCGCAACGCTAGCGATAACTCGCCTTGATTCTTGCCGCGCAGCATCGCCAACGCTCGATGCGAAGGCACTTTGTTGTAGCGTTCTTGATGATCGTAGTAATCGCGAAACTTGCTGTGCTCATCGGCCTTGCCACGGCCGGCTTTGCTGGCAATCCAGCCCTCAATCAGCGCCTCGCGCATCGCCGCGACATTGGCCGGATCATTGCCGATGTGCTCAATCAAAATCGCCTGACAGCCATCCAAGACCGCCGCCGCGCTGTCGTAACCCTTGCGGGTGTGTTGCGCCGCTTGAGTCATAGCTTGCGGCTGGCGCAGCAGGTTGAGAGCGAACGGTTCAAGACCGGCTTCAATCGCCAACTGACCTTTGGTGCGGCGTTTCGATTTAAACGGCAGATAGAGATCTTCTAAGGCGGTTTTGCTGTCGGCGGCGTCGATGGCGCGGCGCAGCGATTCGGTCAATTTGCCTTGCTCGCTGATGGCGCTGAGGATGGTGTCACGGCGCTGATTGAGCTCGCGCAGGTAGCTTAAACGCTGCTCTAGCGTTCGCAGTTGGCCATCATCAAGGCCGCCGGTGGCCTCTTTACGGTAACGGGCGATAAACGGCACCGTGGCGCCGCCGTCGATAAGCTCGATGGTGGCACTGATCTGCTGTGGTTTTACCTGCAGCTCTTGGGCGATCTGCTGGCTGAGGCGAGAGTTAGCTTGGCTCATAATCTGTCGTTTTTGCGTTGATTTGCCGATGGCGTGACTGGCAGCGACAATAACACAGTTGCTATAGTCGCAGGCATTGCAACAACGGAAGAAAACCTTAAGTGTCACGGGCAAATCTGATCACCAAAGACGGCTGGAACAAGCTGGAAGCCGAGCTGAAATTTCTCTGGAAAGAGGAGCGACCACGGGTCACCCAAGCGGTCTCCGACGCGGCGGCACTCGGTGACCGCAGCGAGAACGCTGAGTACATCTACGGCAAAAAGCGGCTGCGTGAAATCGACCGTCGGGTGCGCTTCTTAAGCAAACGTATGGAAGTGTTGCGGGTGGTGGAACCGGATCCGCGGCAAGCGGGCAAAGCCTACTTTGGCGCCTGGTTGGAGCTGGAATCAGAAGCCGGTGAGATCAAACATTATCAACTGGTTGGCCCCGATGAGTTTGAGATCGGCGTGGGCAAGATCAGCATCGATTCGCCGTTGGCGCGGGCGATGCTGGGCAAAGAGGTCGATGATGAAGTGATTGTGCGCACCCCAGCGGGCGCACAAACCTATTACATCAATCGCATCAGCTACAAACCGTTTGCCGATTGATCGCAATGTAAGCTAAAAAATAACCTAGAAACAGTTTGCAACACCCTATCGCTGCGGCGTTTTCTGCCAACGCGGTACTATCACGGATGAGCTAGAAATTTAAGGTACCTTCATGGAACAGGAAACCACCAAAGTACTGGTTGTTGATGACGATGTGCGCCTGCGCGGCTTGCTCGAGCGTTATCTGGTCGAACAGAACTTCCAAGTGCGCACTGCCGCCAATGCCGATCAGATGGATCGCTTATTGGAGCGGGAAAACTTCCATCTGCTGGTACTGGATCTGATGTTGCCCGGTGAAGATGGCTTGTCGATTTGTCGCCGTCTGCGCGAGAAAAACAATCAGATCGCGATCATTATGCTTACCGCCAAAGGTGACGAAGCGGATCGCATCTATGGCCTCGATCTCGGTGCCGACGATTACATGCCAAAACCGTTTAACCCACGGGAACTGCTGTCGCGGATCAATGCGGTATTGCGCCGTCGCCCGCAGGAATTACCCGGGGCGCCGTCACTGACCGAATCCACTGTCAGCTTTGGTGAGCACGTGTTGAATTTGGCCACCCGCGAGATGACCAAAGCCGGTAAGCCGTTGGCATTAACCTCCGGCGAATTCGCGGTGTTGAAGGTGCTGGTGAGCAATCCCCGCGAGCCGATGAGCCGCGACAAACTGATGAACCAAGCCCGTGGCCGCGATTACAGTGCCTTGGAACGTTCCATCGACGTGCAGGTATCGCGCTTGCGACGGATGATTGAGGACGATCCCTCCAACCCGCGTTATATCCAAACCGTGTGGGGCTTAGGCTACGTGTTTGTGCCGGATGGCGTTGCCCCTTAATGCGTTGGACTCGGCTGCCGCGAACGAACTTCGGGCAAACGGTATTGCTGATCGGTTGTTTGTTGCTGATCAGCATGATCCTCTCTTACTGGTCGCTGACGGTGTTTGTGGTGAAACCAACCACCCAGCAGATCATTGAATTGATGGCCCGGCAAGTGGATTTCGCCTTTCGCGATCTGCAACTCGACATCAACCACCTCACCACTTTAGAGGCGTTGCAAGCGCGGCTGGAACGGGATCTCTATATGGAGGCCTTCACCGTTGCCGAAGCGCGTCAGCAGGGGCTTGATCAAGCCACTCATTACACTCTGTTTTCCGAACAGATGAGCCAATACCTTGGTGGTCCGGCGGAAGTGCGCTTAAGCACCGGCGGGATCTATCAGGTGTGGGTGCAGCCACCGCAGGCGCCGCAATTGTGGCTGCGTATTCCGCTGACCGATTTTGATGAAGCGTCACTGTCGCCGCTGACCATCTATCTGTGCGCGATTTTGGTGCTGTCGGTGTTCGGTGGCTGGTGGTTTGCCAGCCGTCAGGCGGCGCCGCTGAAGCGATTGCAAACCGCGGCGCTGTCGGTGTCGCGGGGGTACTTCCCGAAGCCGTTGCCGTTGGCCGGTTCGGTCGAGGTGGAAGAGGTGACCGCCGCCTTTAACCACATGTCGCGGTCGATGGCCAAATTGGAATCGGATCGGCAGGTGCTGTTGGCGGGGGTGTCGCATGATCTGCGCACACCATTAACGCGGATCCGCTTGGCGGCGGAGATGATGGACAGCAAAGATGAGTTCCTTAAAGCCGGTATCGAGCAGGATATCGATGACATGAACGCCATCATCGATCAGTTCATCGCCTTTATCCGCGGTCATCAGTTGGAAGATCTGCAGCCGTTGGCCCTAGCGGAACTGCTGCAAGAGACCGCCCAGCAAGAGCAGTTGCGTGATGCCACCATTGAGCTGCAACTGGACGATGGCCGCGCTACTTTGCTACCACCGGTGGCGGTGAAGCGGGTGCTATCGAATTTGCTGGAAAATGCCCAGCGCTACGGCCATGGCTGGATCCGGTTAAGCTGCGGTCACAGTGAGGATTGGCACTGGTTTATGGTCGAGGACAATGGCCCGGGGATTGCGCCGGATCAGCTCGAGCAGTTGTTTGAACCCTTCACCCAAGGTGACAAAGCCCGCGGTGGCAGCGGCTCCGGCTTAGGGCTGGCGATCATCAGCCGCATTGTTGATGGTTTGGGTGGGCGCTTGGCCTTCGATAATCGCCCTGAGGGCGGACTGCGAGCCAAGGTTTACCTGCCCTCGGTCAATAGCTTGTTGCCGAAACCCTAATTATCGTCGTCGCTGGATTGGCGGTGGTGATCTTGCGGTTGGCGGTCGATCTGCCGTCGGGTTTGGCGGCGACGATCGCCAACATCATCGGCAAATCGAACCTGGTCGCGGCGCTCTTGCAATGAGCGCCGTTGTTGGTCGCGGCGTTCCGGGTAACATTCGGTCATGGTGGTGGCCTTTATCTTGTCGCTGTCAGATCCAGTTAAGCACAGATGCGGGCGTTTGCTTTTGCGACCTCGGCGCTAGTGCCACTTGCTAAAGCGCTTTACACTGAAATTTCTCTCTTCTCTCGAGTACCGTTGATGAACAGATTGCCGCGTTTGGCACTGACTGCTGTGTTATTGATCTCCGCTTGCTCAGCCCAGGCGGCGCAATTGCGCGTCGCGGTTGCGGCCAATTTTAAGCATGCGCTGGATCAGATTGCCGCCGATTATCAACAGCAAACCGGCATTGAAGTGACCGTTTCGGCGGGGGGCAGTGGTGCCCTGTATACCCAGATTTTGCATGGTGCGCCGTACGATCTGTTCCTGTCGGCGGATGTCGAACGACCGCAGTTGCTCGAGCAGGGCGGTCAAGGCTTAGCGGGCAGCCGACTCACTTACGCCACCGGCATTTTGGCATTTTGGAGTCCGGGCCAAGCCGCTAGTGAGCAACTGTTGCGGGATTGGCAACCACGGTTGTCGATCGCCAATCCTCGGCTGGCACCCTACGGCTTAGCAGCACAACAGACACTGGCGCATCTGCAATTGCCAAAGTCACCACCACTGGTGCGCGGTGCCAATATTTTGCAAGCCTATCAGTATGTCCAAAGCGGTAATGCCAGTGCCGGTCTGGTAGCGCTGTCGCATCTAAAAGCGGCCAAGGTTCCCAGTTCGGAATATTGGTTGGTGCCCAATGAATGGCATCAACCGATTGAGCAGCAAGGGATTGTGTTGAAACGCTCGGCGCATCCGCAGTTGGCCTGTGATTTTCTAAACTACGTGATGGCGGCGGATAGGCTGCTGGCGGACAGTGGCTATCTGGTGCCGGATGGTCAGGCTCAGTGCCGTTTGTAGTGCGGATTGCTAGCCATAAGCTACCCAGAAACCAACAAGCCCAGTCAGTGACTGGGCTGATTAGGGCGTGTTGACCTTTGCCGTATATTTTTGCGCCCATTAATGTCTGTTCCAGACGATAGATTGCACTTGGCAAGTCGGTTTGACTGTTCAATCGTCACTATTGGGCGCCCTGCAGGGCCGGACTAGCGGCTGTCACTTTTCGTCATACGATTTCGACGTAGAGCCACTATGTCTTCAATCGCAATCCTCGATTGACAGCCGCTATCCTCGGCCAAATTCTGAACACCAAATGTCAACACGCCCTAGTTTCTAGCGGGCTTAACTCTCGGCGAGCGCCTCGTCGATGTCGCTGGCGCTGTGGCGGTTTAGCACCTTCGGACCATCGCCCATCGCTTTGTTGACGATGCGGCCGCGCTGCACCGCCGGTCGCTCGGCAATCTCTTTGGCCCAGCGGATAACGTGTTGATAGTCCGCCACCTGCAGAAACTCCGCCGCTTCATAGGCGTTGTTCAGCACCAGATTGCCATACCATGGCCAAGTGGCGATGTCGGCAATGCTGTAGTGCTCACCGGCTAAGAAGCGATTATGGGCTAAGCGTTTATCCAGTACGTCGAGTTGGCGTTTGACTTCCATGGTGAAGCGGTTAATCGGGTACTCGAACTTCTCTGGGGCGTAGGCGTAGAAATGACCGAAGCCGCCGCCAAGGTAGGGCGCAGCACCGTGAACCCAGAACAGCCAGTTAAAGGCTTGCGCCCGTGGGATCGCTTCGGTAGGCAGCAGTTCGCCAAACTTTTCCGCCAGATACACCAGAATTGATGCCGACTCGAATACCGGTACCGGTTTGCCGCCGCTGTAATCCACCAACGCCGGAATTTTCGAGTTGGGGTTGATGCCGACAAAGCCAGAACCAAACTGGTCGCCTTCGCCGATGTTGATCAGAAAGGCATCGTACTCTGCGCCGCTGTGACCCAAGGCCAGCAACTCTTCCAGCATGATGGTGACCTTCTGGCCATTGGGCGTGCCGAGCGAATACAGCTGCAGCGGATGTTTGCCAACCGGCAGCGCTTTATCGTGAGTGGCACCGGAAACCGGACGATTGATGTGGGCCCATTTACCGCCATTGGCGGCATCGTGTACCCAAACCTTAGGTGGGGTGTAACTGCTCATGGTGAGATCCTTTCCCAAATTGGTTCAGTCCAGTCTACTCCTTTGATAGCCAAAACAAAAAAATGCCAGTCATTGCTGACTGGCATTGCTAGACCATAGGGATTGATCGTTAACTCATCGCTGCTGACGACTTATTACTTCAAACCCTTTAACGAAGTCGTTATGCGGCTTTTTCTGCACTTACCGCAGTAACGGTCTGTGCTGGTGCTAACTGGTACTTGGCTTCAATCTCAGCAGCGGTCATGTGACCGTAGTCCTCACGCATATTGCGTAGGGTTTTGTAGATCATGAAGGAGCACAGCAGCATCAGCGGCAGAGCGAAGATCAGGATCGCAGACTGCATAGAGCCTACAGGCGCATCAACCACGATAAATACGGTAGGAATGGCGATGATCACCAGACACCAGAACACTTTCAGCATGGTGGATGGGCCGTTTTCACGATCCAGTTCTTTTTGAGTCTGACAAGCTACGGTAAATACCGAGCCGTCCAAAGTGGTTACTAGCAGCAGGAAGGTGGAGATGATAAACACCACCAGAATCGCTGAGGAGAACGGCAGGGTTTGCAGCGCTTCAACGATAGAGGAGCTGGCCTGACCGTTAGCTACCATGCCACTGATGTCAACTTTGTCATCCAACTGGGTCTTCATCATGAAAGAACCCACTACCGCGAACAGGGTTGCTACGCCAGCGGTACCGCCGCCCAGCATACATACCACTACTTCACGGATGGTACGGCCTTTGGACATCTTGGTTACGAAGATGCACATCATTGGAATGAAGATCATCCAGTAGGCCCAGAAGTAGGCGGTCCAGTTTTGTGGGAAGCCGGCTTTGTCGATGGCGTCGGTGTAGATGCTCATCTTGACGAAGTTAGAAGCCCACAGCGCCAGAGAGGAACTGGTGTTTTCCAGAATGAATTGGGTAGGGCCAAATACCAGGATGTACACCACCAGCGCCACGATGAAGTAGGTACCGTAGGAGGAGATGTTACGCATGCCCTTTTCCAGACCTACAAACGAGCTCAGGATCAGCAGCGCCGCAACCACGCCCAGCATAACCAGTTTCAGGGTCAGCGAGTCCGCTACGCCGATCAGCTGCGCCATTGCCGCAGAAGCGATTGGCACGCCCAGAGCCAGTACGATGATCAGGCCGAATACGATGGCGATTGGGTAGATGATTTCGATAGTACGACCAACGAACTTACCCACGGTTGGGTTGTCGATCATGGTCTTCACCACGTCACTGATTTTCAGGGTGGTGTTCTTACGCACGTAGAAGGCGTACATCACTGGAATAGCGGTAATGCAGTACAGTGCCCACGCGGTCAGACCCCAGTGGTGCATGGAGTAGGTTACCGCCCACTCATACGCCAAGGTGGAGCCCGCTTCGATGGCGAATGGCGGGGTCTTTACGTAGTAAGACCACTCCAGGAAGGCCCAGTACACGGTACCGGAGCCAACGCCAGCCAGCGCCATCATGGTAACGTAAGAGAAGGTGGAGAATTCAGGTTGTTCTTTGCCCATACGGATGCTGCCGTATTTAGAGAAGACGAAGAACGCGGCGATGAGCACCATCGCAAAACCGAACCACAAAATAGGGGTACCTAGGTTGCTTGCAACCAGAGTAAACACTTTGCCAGCCAAGGCGATGGCGGCGGCGGTGTCGGTCAGAAAGTAGATCGAAATGGCTGCCACAATGACCATGGAGATCGCTACGGCAGCAACATCGAAGTTGCCTAGCTTGGATTTTTGCATGTTGGAATTCCTGAGGCGACGCCATTGAGGGGAGCAATGACGTCGCTAGGGTTTAGGGAGTTAGGGATTACTCGATGATGTAGGTCAGGATCGATTCTTTACGAACCACATCCCAATCCATCTCCACACCCAGACCAGGAGCGTCTGGTACGGTTACGAAGCCGTCTTTGTTGGTGCGGATAACGTTCTTAGAGCCCAGCTCGAAGTTCTCGTATGGGTACGCTTGCTCGAAGTACTTGCCGTTGTTGTGAGCCAGTGCCACGTGCAGGTTGGCCGCTTGAGTCAAGGTGTAGCCCCAGCTCTGAACTTCCAGTGGTTTACCGTGGGCTTCCGCCAGCGCAAAACACTTCACCAGTGGGGTGATACCGCCACATACGGTGGCGTCTTGACGTACGTCAGACCACATTTCGTTGGACAGCGCGTAAGCCACTTCTGGCAGAGTCAGCAGGCAGTTACCGTGGCTGGAGATCTCCAGGTTGGTCTCGCGTACCAGACGCTTGTAGCTCTTGAAGTCGTAGTCTGATACTGGCGCTTCGAACCACATCCACTCGTACTCTTCCAGCAGCTTGGCCATCTTCAGCGCTTCTTGCTGGTTGTAGTACTGGGCGGTGTCCAGCATAAAGGCGATGCCGGTGTTGCCGTAGCGAGCTTGAATAGCTTTCACCAGCTCAACGTCGCGAGAGAACAAGCAAGCGCAGTGCAGTTTGATCGCTTTGAAGCCGTGGTCGATACAGTCGTCGATGAACGGGAAGTACTCTTCCACGGTTTCGAAGAATGGGGTGGACGCGTAAGACAGCATCTTGTCGCGGCAACCGCCCAACATCTGGTACAGCGGCATGCCCGCTTTCTTACCTTTGATATCCCAACAAGCGATGTCGAATGGGGATTTGGCTGGCAGGCCGCCCCAAGTACAACGGTTCGCCAACCACGCGTTGATTTCGCCGGTGTTGATCGCGTTTTTGCCGATCATGCCTGGAGCGATGATGCGCATCGCTTCAACGATGCACTTATCGAAATCGTTTTCGGTGTAGCTGATGGTCGCGCCAACGCCTTCCAGACCATCTTCAGTGATGATGCGAACGATGTTGTTGGTGTGTACCAGTGGCTCTTGGTCGTAAGCCCAAGGCAGGGTATCAGCGTGGCGGTCGGCTACCGCGTACAGTTCAATGCGTTTGATTTTGCTTTCAATAGGCATGGGATTATCTCGCTATTGTCAAAAGCGCCAGTCGCCGTGCGACTGGCAAAAAAGGTTACAGGCGGCTGTCGCCCAGATTCATTTGTGCGCGCACTTCGCGGCCTTGCAGCTCGCGCAGTGGCTTATCATGTTTCAGTGACAACACACAGGCGGCGCCAGCGGCGTGGCCATATTCGAAGGTCTGTGCGGTTACGCGGGCGGAAGCCAGCGCTTCGTGCTCGGCAGACAAACAGCGGCCAGCAACGATGATGTTGTCGCCGATGCGTGGGATCAGGGTGTTGTAAGGCACGTCGTACCAATCGTTCATCAGCCAGTGCAGCTTTGGCTTGGTGCCAGAGTGCAGCTCGATCGGCCATGGGCTGCGGCAGATACCGTCTTCATCTTTGCGGCAGTTGACTACGTCATCGTTGCTCAGCTTGCTAACGCCTTCGATAGAACGGGTCTGGCGAATACCAACTTCAACTGAGGTATCAACTACATAGCCGTTTTCACAGCCTGGTACGAAGTGGGTTAGGAAGCGGGCGTATTCACGTACCTGCTTGCGACCAAACACTTCCGCTTCGGTGAAGTCGACTGGATCGATCACGTTCAGTACGCGGCCGTCTTGGCCAGCCAAACGGGTGGCGTTAACCATCAGTTCGTTTGGACGAGTGGTTGGGAAGATCCAGATCTTGTGACGTGGCAGTTGGTATTCGCCGCTGGCGTTCAGCTCCAGAATTTTCTCGGTCACTTTGGTTGGACAGATGGTGTCTTCGCCGTAGAACTCGAGGTATTTGTCCATGTCGACGCCGCCTAAGCGGAAGAACATGGTTGGGTTTTGGATAACGCCGTTGTCACCAAAGAAGTATTCGCCACCGGCGCGAGCCACTACCGCGGCATCGCCAGAGGCGTCGATGATGCGCTTGGCCATCACCACGCTGCGACCGGCATTGGATTCCAGCACTACGCCTTGGTAGTTGTCGCCGTCCATTACCACGCCGGTTACCGCGGTGTGGTACAGCACTTCAACGCCGGCTTCCAGCAGGAAGTCATCGGCGGCTTCACGCCACATCAGGGGATCGTGGGTCACGGTGTAGGTTTTACCGTAGCGCTGTGGCTCGGTCAGACCGCCGCGCTGTAGCAGCGCCTGACGGAACTCTTCGGCAAAGCCGAATACCACTTGCTGTGGCTCGCCTTCGTCGGTGGCGGTGTATAGACCGCAGATGGTGCCGGACAGACCCGCTACCGCAGCGCCACCACAGAAACCGTACTTTTCGATCAGCATGGTTTTCAGACCTTGGCGGCCACAGGTGGTCGCGGCAGCCACGCCAGCGGAACCGCCGCCGACAACCAGGACATCAACGTGAGCTAAAACAGGCAGCTGGTGGCCTTGCTCAGCGGTTTTGGATTCGATTTTCCAGTTTTGCATTGCACTCTTTGAAAGCTGATATATCAGATGTGTATTAATAGTATTCCTGTGGTTGATTAGTGGCTGCGATCACGATCGCAATTTCGACCGTTTGCGACTGAATTCACTGGTGGCTGCGGTTTTATGAAAAAAGTCACTAAAAACAATAATATGAATCTTTATTTACTCATAATGTGGTAGATTTAAGCTGACTGAACAGATTGCTTGGTGAAGTTTTGAGCAGTCAGGTTTGGGATGATCTATTTACAAGTGTGCATTCTGATATATCAGTTGATGTGGTTTGATATACACTTGTACTCTATTTTCAGTTTTATTTAATCGGCCGGCGTTATGGCGCCGTTTGGCAAGAGGCACCCTATGGTGAACCAAGAATCCATCAACAAATCTGAGCAGGCCTATGATGTGCTGGAGCAGATGATCATCTTCCGTGAGCTGAAGCCGGGATCGATGGTCAGCGAGAAGCAGTTGGCGGAAAACCTCGGCTTGGGGCGCACCCCAGTGCGTGAGGCGTTGCAGCGTTTGTCCTACGAGCGGATGGTGGAGATCCACCCGCGACGCGGCATTCAGATCCCAGTGATTGCGTTGGAAACCCAGCTGAAGATCTTAGAGGTGCGCCGCGAAGTTGAGGCGTTGTGTCTTGGGTTTGCCACCGAACGTGCCGATGAACGCGAAAAGCGCAATATGTTGCAGCTGGCGGATGAACTGGAAGCTTGTGCCAAGCGTGGTGATGAGCGTGCCTACGCCGAGCGTTTAAAGCAGATTCATACCGATCTGGTGCGAGTGGCTGGCAACGAATTTGTGCAGTTGGCGATGGCGCCACTGCAGGGCTTGTCGCGCCGTTTTTGGTTTGCCTACAAAGACGGTGTTGCCGATCTGCAGCAAGCGGCACATCTGCATGCGCAAAACCTGCGTCAGGTGGCTTCCGGCAACAAAGCGGCAGCGATCGCCGCCAGTCATCAGCTGAATGACTATCTGACCAAGATGGCGTACGCCAGCATCAATCGGAAGATCTCCGACGCTTGAGCTAGCTTGAACAGCAGATAGCAAAACGCCCCAGCGAGCATGGCTCGACTGGGGCGTTTGGGTTTCTGGCATCTGTGGCGGTTAGCGGCCCATATTGCGCTGACTGGCGCGGCGCTGGGTCAGCAGGTTTTGCCAATGCTGATGCAGGGTTTGGATCTGTTGCTGCAGCGCTTGCAGTGGCGGCTCCAGTTCAGGGTGGTATTGCTTGCAAGCAAAGTGGTTGGCGACGGTCAGGATCAGCATCGACCGTTGGCTAGGGTGTTCCTCTTCCAACGAACTGAGCACCGTGCTTTGGGCGGCAAGCGCCAGCATCTGCAGCAAGCGCCCCGGCTCGATATCGTGCTGTTCAACCAGCAGTTCAGGTTGGCTGGCCAACACCAGTTCAGTGATCCGGTTGGCAACGGCGCCGATGGTGGTGGCACCGCCAAAGTACTGGTGGACCAAGGCCTCCATGGCGATCGCCGATTCAACGGTTTTGGCGTGTTCGGCCATTTGCCACTTGCCGCTTAAAGCGCGGCGGTAATGAAATTTGTCAGACATAACAGCTTTGGAAGTAATGGTTAGTAATCGAGTTTACCAGTGTTTATTGATGGGCATGTAACAACTGATGAAATCGATGATTTCCGGATTGAAGCTATTTAGCATGCCATTAAAGTCAAGGAGTTCGATACACCCATAGCGCTTTACAATCAACTGTTGCTGAACCAGTTGCTTGATTACATTGCCGCAGTATTGGCGGGTTGAGTTTGTTAATTGACAAAGATCATCAATGGTTATTGGAAAGCTAGTGCCATGATTCTTTATAAATAAAATAAACAATCTGAGTTTAATACTTGTATGCTTATCTAAACTGCTTCTAAGTAACGCCATGTTATGGCTAACATGGAGGTTTTCAATCATGGTGTTCAATAAAAGTTGGGCTAACTCAGTATTATTGAAGCTTGTCATTATTGCCTTTGATAATACGGTAAGTTCGCAATCAAACAAACAGTAGTAATGATTGTGGTGGTGTTGGTGGCGATTGGTGTGCATTGGCGAATCAACCAACAGGTAGCCTCTGCTCCATACTGATGCGCTAGAGAACACTTCATTTGTTACTTCTAATCGCTCTACCAAACAACCACTTCGAATGAAGATTAAGCCATATTCTTCAAGGCTTAAAGAGTACTCATCACCCCGTTTCAGAGATACAGATATGCTCGCTTTTAGTACTTTTTCGATGACTTCGTGAGGTATGTCAGCATTAGTTAATAACTGTGATAATGATTCGCTATGATTCATTTTATAAACTTAAGAGGCTAAGTGATGCTGTAGTTCACAAATTAAATTCGAGACCCATCGCTCTACTTTTGGGGTTTAAATTGAATATTTTTCAGCTAGAAAAATATTGCAGAAAATGAGAAAAAACATTCCGAAAAGTACTCGAATTTGCAGAGGCAAGTTACCTTGAATGTCACATATTTTACATTCTAGTTAGGGCTTCATTGGCAACATAGTTATCGACCCGTTTGTTGTACTTCAACCACAGTGGATCGATGATGAACAAGTTAACCCAAGTAATGCAAGCTTTGACGGTCGGGGTGCTCTTTAGTGTGCCGTCGTTAACGTTGGCTGCGACGGAGTCGAGTGTGCAAACTCAGCTCTTGGATAAATTCCAAAGCGGCCAATATTCCTCGAAAGGGGCAGATAGTTGCTTGATGTGTCACCGTAAAGATCAATCGGTAATGGCGATTTTCAGCGGTGTCCATGGCGATCTTGCCCACAGCAATAGCCCGATGGCCAACTTGCAATGTGAAAGCTGCCATGGCCCTCAAGGCAAACACCGCGGTAAGAATGAACCGATGATCGTGTTTGGCAGTGACGGTAACGTCAGTGCTGAACTGCAAGACAGCGTCTGTCTCTCTTGTCACCAAGATAGCGAGCGTATGTCATGGCATGACTCAATGCACGTCCAAGCGGAAGTCAGCTGTGTTAGCTGTCACCAAGTACACAGTGCCAGTGATCCAATTCTGGACCGCAGTCAGCAAGTAGGCCGCTGTGTTGAGTGTCACAGCGAACAGCGCAGCGATCTTCATAAGCGCAGTGCCCACCCGATGCAGACTAATACCCAAGCGGGCTCGATGGTCTGTAGTGATTGCCACGCCTCTCACGGTTCTATGTCTGATGCAGCCTTACTTCAGCCAAGTACCAATGACAACTGCTACCAGTGTCACGCTGAAAAACGCGGGCCGTTCCTTTGGGAGCACCAAGGTGTGGTTGATGACTGCAGTAACTGTCACGACGTTCACGGCAGCGTTAACGACAACCTACTGAAACGTAAAGCCCCACAGTTGTGCCAAAACTGCCACCAACCGGATGGACACCAATTTAATGTCGAGCCAGATTCGGTGTTTAGCAGTGGCCAAAGTTGTCTCAACTGTCACAACCAGATCCATGGGTCTAATCACCCCAGTGGTAACTATCTGCGTAAGTAAGGAGAGCAAGGATGAATCTCAAACTCAGCCTGGTTGCGCTCGCCGTTATGAGTGCAGGGACAGCGCAAGCCGCCAGTTTTAACCTTAATCAAGCCGTCACCGATAACCTCGATACCAGCCGTTGGGCTTGTAAACATTGCGTCAGCGATAAAGCGTTAGGTGAAGTTGGCCTATCGGCGTTAGTTGTCGACAGCGACGATGACCATGTAGCAAATCGCTTCGGTGATGAAGATGGTGTTGCTGCTGCGCTACAAGCTAACGTAAATGCCGTTGATGGCGATAAGCGCCTGCGCGTGCAAGCCGATAACTTTGGCATGGAAACTGGCCGTGTTGACGCGGCTTTCCGACAGGATGGCTGGCAGCTTAATGGTGGCTATAGCAGCAATTTAATGGTCAATGGCGATGATGCCAGCAGCCAGTACTTGTTGGTAAATGAGCAATTGTTGCTGCAACCGCAATCACGTCAGCACACGTTGGAATTAAAACGTGAACACTACTTTATTGGCAGTCAATTGGATTGGCGCTGGTTTGATTTGGATTGGAGCGGCTTTGTTGATTACCAATTGACCGAAAAGACCGGTAAGCAGGTTAAATCGAGCCAGTTTATCGCCACCCCTGATGCCAACAACAGCGCTAGCCCGGTGCAATTCGTTGCCCCAGTAGATCATTCGACTCATAGCCTTGTTGCCGGCGGGAGCGTCAGCGGCGACGGTTGGCTTACCGAGTTGAAGTATCACGGTAGCCAATTTGATAACGGTAATAGAACGATAGACAGTGAGACCGGTGGCAATATTCAAGCTTATGAACCGGAAAACGAAGCCCATCAGATGATCGCCAGTGGCCTGTACCACTTCGATCGTCACAGTCTCACTGGTCGAGTGGTGAAGGGGTGGATGTTGCAGGATCAGGACTTTACCTCGCTCATGGGGGTACCGGCAGGGATCCAAAGTGCCGATGCTGAGGTGGAGACCTTGGACATTAATGCCCGTTGGCATTTCCGTGCTCGTTCAGATCTGCGCTTGCAGGCCAAAGTGGATTACCGCGATCGCGACAATAAGACGCCCGTGCGCTTATTTGAATCGATTGACTTTGATCCAACGACTGGTCGTGCGGTGGAAAACGTTACCCTCGATAGCGAGCGGTTGGCCTATCAAGTTCAAGCCAATTATCGCTTGATGAGCGGTGCCAATGTTATCGCTGGGTATCAACGCATTGATACTGAACAAACCGATGAGGTGACTGAGGAAACTTCTGAAGACCGCCTGTTTGCGCAATTGCGTTATCGCCGCCTCAGCCATTGGGACTTCGATCTTAAAGGTGAGTACAGCAGTCGTGATGGTTCTGATTATCAAGCGGATGCAGCTACTAGCGATGAAGAGCAGGCGTTACTGCGCAAGTTCTACCTTGCCGACCGTGACCGCAGTCAACTGGAACTGGGTGTTAGCCATAGCCCTAATGAAAAGGTGATGGTAACCGCAAAGGTACGTTACGCCCTTGATGACTACAGTAACACCACTATTGGTCTGACAGAGTCTACTGATAGCAGCTATGACCTAAGTCTTAACTACCAACCGATTTTGCCATTGAGCCTGCATCTGTTTGTTAGCCAGCAATGGATTGACTCTGAGCAACGAGACCTTAATGGGGCGCAGAGCTACCAAGGTGAAATCAACGACAGCTTCAGTCACATCGGCTTTGGCGGGAGCTATCGAGGACTGTTGCAAGATCGGCTAACGCTGGGGCTGGATTACGGCTACAGCGAGTCGGAATCCGATACAGAGCTGAGCCTAGGTTTCGCCTACGGCGATTACAGTGCATGGTCCCACAATGTCGATCTGTATGCGGAATACCAACTGTGTGAACGTGCCAAGTTAAAAGCCAATTATGGCTATCAGCGTTATTACGACACCAACTATGCCAGTGTAAATAGCAGCAGCTACGTCACCCTCGGCAATCTTGATTCTAACTACGTCGCCCACAAGGTGATGCTGACCTTCAGCTACGCCCTTTAGTGAGTTAATTAAAAAGGAACAATCTCATGCAAAGACGTGATTTTCTTAAGTTAAGCGCTACTGCCAGTGCAGTGACCTGCATCACCGCTTGTGGCAGTAAAGATGAAGATAAATTAGCGCCAGTGCTGCCAACCCAAGAGCAAGTAAATTGGTCGTGCTGCACGTGTAACTGTGGTCACAGCTGTCCGCTCAAAGTAATTTCCGTGGAGGGCAAAATTGTCCGAATTGAAACTGACGATATCGGTAATGATGCTTATGGCAATCATCAAGCTCGTGCGTGCTTAAAAGGTCGCTCAAACCGCAAAAAGGTGTATTCGCCAGACCGTTTAACCTCACCTATGAAGCGTGTTGGTCCGCGAGGGTTGGCAAGTAGTTTTGTTGAAATTAGCTGGGAAGAGGCGTTTGACACTATCGCCGCTAACTTGAAAAAAGTGTATGAGGATGAGAATGCTGGCCCATCAGCGGTTTATCCGCAGTACGGTACCGGTCGTTTATATTCTTGTTATGGCGGTGGTCATTGGATCCACGCAGGGCAGTGGGGGGGCAAACTGCTTAATTTGTTAGGTGGCTATCTGCGTCATTACGGAACTTACAGTTCTGCCCAGCAGGCAGTGGCAATGGCTCATACGTACGGAGGGGGGGGATCGAGCAGTTACACCCAAATGCAGCACAGTGATCTCATAGTAGCGTTTGGCTTCAACCCTGCGGAAACGCGTATGAGTGGCACTGGTGGTACCTATGACTGGAGTGAGTTTATTGCGGGGAAAGAAACCTTTGTGGTTGACCCTCGATTCTCTGATTCCGCGGTAGGTAAAGAAGTTACCTGGTTACCAATTCGTCCTGGAACTGATGCGGCATTATGCGAGGCAATTGCTTACGAGTTGATCAACGATGGTCATGTCGATAAGACATTTATGGATAAATATTGTGTTGGCTATGACGCTGATACGTTGCCGAGTGATGCACCCGCTAACAGTGACTATTACTCCCACATTATGGGGAATGGCGATGATGGTATTCCAAAGACTCCAGAATGGGCTGAAGCTATTACTGGCTTACCGGCTGATGAAATTCGTCGTTTGACGAAAAAACTAGCTGGTGCGGAGCGCCCATTTATTTGCCAAGGGCTAGGCCCACAGCGCCATGCAATTGGTGAGCAATCTGTTCGAGCAATTGTGATGTTACCGCTGTTGCTAGGTAAGATCGGTATTGAAGGTACCAATTCTGGTGTTTGGCCAGGTACTTCTGGCACCTCAATCTCATTCTCTCCAGTTGGTAAAAATCCATATCCAGGCTATATCTCGTTCTTCACGTGGAGCGATGCCGTTGTACGTGGTACAGAGTTCACTAAAGAAAAAGATGGTCTGCGTTATGTAGATAAGTTGAACAGTAATATTCGATTTATTTGGAACTATGCCGGTAATGCTCTTATTAACCAACATTCTGATTCATTTGGTACTCATGACATTCTTGCAAGTAAAGAATCTGATGAACTATTTATTTTGGTACATGATGTCTTTATGACGCCAAGTGCTAAATATGCAGATATTTTGTTGCCCGATATCACTGATTTTGAAAATACCGATGTTGGTGCGAACGGTGGTAGCTTGATGGAAACGGTTGTGGCAATGACACCAGCAATTGAACCATTATTCAACGCTAAGGGGTGCTTTGAGGTCTGTTTAGAACTGGCGAAAAGATTAGGCGTTGAAAATGAATTTTCGGAAGGCAGGGACTATATGGGTTGGGTACGTCATCTGTACGCTCAAGACCAAGCACGATCCGGTGGAAAGTTACCACAATATGACAAGTTGGTTGAGCAGGGTATCGTTCATATTGAAAAGCCAACGGCTTCATATATTGCCTACAAAGGATACTTTGAAGATCCAGTTGCGAATAAGCTAAGCACTCCTAGTGGAAAAGTTGAAATTTATTCTGCTACCCTCCAAGGCTATGCAGATACTTGGACTTTGCCTGCTGGAGATTCAATTCCTGCGATTCCAAAATATCAAAAAACCTGGGAAAGCTATGAAGACGAAGAGGCTCGTATTGAATATCCACTTCAATTAATTGGCCATCATACTAAGTCTCGTTGTCACTCAAGTTTTCATAATATTCCATGGTTGCGTGAAGCGGTTGAAGATTCTGTATGGATTAATCCGGTTGATGCTGACGCAGCAGGGATTACGGATGGTGTACAGGTTAAAGTGACTAGCGCACGTGCATCAGTGATTATTACGGCTAAGGTTACGCCACGAATCATGCCGGGGGTGCTGTCAATTGCTCAAGGGGCTTGGTTAAAAGCTGAAAACTTGGCAGATAAGATTGATATTGGCGGCAACGTTAACTCATTGACCAAATACCACCCAACGCCAATTGGTAAATGCAACCCGCAACATACCAATCTAGTAAAAGTGACTTTGGCTTAATTTGGCATAAGTGAGAATATTAAAATGACTCAATTAACTCAGTATGGTTTTCATGTTGATACGCGGAAATGCAGCGGTTGTAAAACTTGCCAAGTCGCATGCAAAGATAAGAATGAATTAAATCCAAAAGTATTGTGGCGCCGTGTTTATGAATATGGAGGAGGCAGGTTCTCTATTTTAGATTCTAATAAAGGTACCTATACTAATAACGTATTTGCGTATAATGTTTCGATTAGCTGTAATCACTGTGGCGATCCTGTTTGTTTGGCAGCATGCCCAACTGGTGCCATTCACAAGCGTCAAGCTAATGGCCTAGTTGTTCTTGATAGTTCGATTTGCATCGGTTGTGAGAGCTGTTCCAAAGCCTGCCCATACGATGCGCCACAATTGGACGCAACCCAAGGGGTGATGACTAAGTGTGATGGCTGTTACGAACTTGTAGAGCAAGGTAAAAAGCCATTGTGCGTTACCTCCTGTCCACTTCGAGCATTGGACTTTGGGCTGATGGAAGAGTTGCGTGAGCGTTATCCAGGAGCGACGACTGGTGATATTTATCCATTACCAAGCAGTCACATTACCAAGCCAAATTTGTTGGTTACTCATAATGTTAGTTCAAGCCGAAATGATGGCTCCATTATGAATCCTCGTGAAGTGTAATTAATTGAATAATTGGCTGGGAGGTGTTCCTCCTAGCCAATGGTAATTATTATGAATAGTTTCGATAAAGATATTTGTGCATCTGTTTTTGGCATTTTTCATGGTTTAATTTTTAAAATGCCAACGTCAAATGGTTATCAAGAATATCAACAAAGTGGGTTGTTTAAATATTGGCCGTTAAATGATGTGGACTCTATCAAAGGGATACAGTTAATCAATGGCTCATTAGAAAATGACAATTACAATGCTTTATTGGCGGATTATCGTTATTTGTTAGTCGGTCCCGGCACAAAAGGGGCTTATCCTTGGGGATCTGTGTATACTGACAGAGACAACCTATTATTTGGGAAGACTACATCTTTACTTGAGCAGTTTTATAAATTGAATGGGGTCGAGTTTGAACTTGATAAAAATCAGCCGTTAGATCACGTTGGATTAATTTTTGGTGCATTATCTTTGTTGTTCGCAAATAATAGAGCTAATGTTGCTAAGGAATTGCTTGGGGTGCATTTGTTACCTTGGGTTGGTTGTTTTATCAGTGAGCTTAAGAAAAATTCTAAAACTGGATTTTATCAGGGAGTGGCCGAACTAATGGATGCATATTTAAAGGCTATCAGTATCGATATGGACATTAAGCCAGGAAAAGTGGCGCTATATTATCAGTAAACCAGCAAGGTGACGTAAAGCGTTTCAGGCGGGAGTGAGTTAACAAAGTCTTATTTTGATATCATCCACTATCTAGAGCAACACCGATAACGGAACTTTGATGACATCACCCGCTACTTTTGCCAATGCTGCCGCCATCTGCGGTGTGCTGCATAACCTCTATTTTCATAAGCCGACTCCAGCGTTTTTGGCCAACTTTCGTGACAGTGAACTGCTGGCAAGCTGGCCGCTGCTGGCCAGCGAAGCCGAGCATCAGCAAGCGCTGGCGCTGATCAGCCAATCACTGGCGGAGTTGACCGATGAGCAAATTGAACGGGACTACTACCGGTTGTTTGTGGGCCCGGGAGAGATGTTGGCTTACCCGTGGGGCAGCGTTTACACCGACAAAGAAAACCTGCTGTTTGGCGTCACCAGTATCGCCTTTAGCCAGTTCCTAAAGCGCTGGCAGATTGAGCTGCAACTGGACTCGCATCAGCCGCTGGATCACGCCGGGTTGATGCTCGGGGTGTTGTCGCAGTTGCTGCAGGGGCAACATCTGCAAGCGGTCGATGAATTGCTAAGCCAACATCTGATGCCGTGGGCACCACGCTGGTTAGCCTGTATCGAGCAGGGCGCGGACAGCGGCTTTTACCGCGGCATGGCGCAGCTGACGGCACAGGTGCTGAATGCCCTAATGCAGGCCCAAAATCTGACCGCGGACGCGCTGCCGCTGTATAAATAAAGCCGTAGCCTAATCCCTATGGCATTATCAGTTGGCGCCGAAATTGGTCGGCGCTAATCACCAGAGAACAATGACTTGATGCTAAGTGCAGCCGATTTTGAGGCGCTATTTTTAACCATAAAACTGGCCGCCATCAGTACCTTGTTGCTGCTGGTAGTGACGCCGCCGCTGGCGTGGTGGCTGGCCCACAGCCGCGCGCGCATTCGTCCCTTCGTTGAAGCGATCGTCTGTTTGCCGCTGATTTTGCCGCCGACGGTGCTCGGCTTCTATCTGTTGCTGCTGTTCTCACCGCTGTATGCGCCGGGGGCGTTTTATCAAGAGCTCACCGGTTCGACCTTAGCGTTCTCGTTTACCGGTCTGGTGATCGGCTCGATGATCTATTCGCTGCCGTTTGTGGTGCAGCCGTTGCAATCGAGCTTTGTCACCTTGGGCAAAAGTGAATTGGAAGCGGCGGCGACCCTCGGCATGGGCAAGCTGCAGCGGTTTCACTATGTGGTGTTCCCGATGACGCGCCACAGCTTTGTGTTGGCCGGTCTGCTTGGCTTTGCCCACACCTTGGGCGAGTTCGGGGTGGTGCTGATGATTGGCGGCAACATTCCTGGGGAAACTCAAGTGATCGCCATCGCTTTGTTTGAACACGTTGAAGCGCTTGATTACGCCAGTGCCCATATCTTGGCGGGCGGCTTGTTGCTGATGTCGCTGACCATGCTGCTGTTTATCTACGTTGGCATGGATCGCCGCAAGCGCAGTTGGGGGGCAATGTGAGTCTGCATATCGACTTGCACGGACGCCTTGGCGACTTCGTGTTTAACTTTGAATTGGATCTGCCGCTGCGCGGGGCCATTGGCTTCTTCGGCCCATCCGGGGTTGGTAAAACCAGTATCCTGCGGGTGCTGTGTGGCCTTGAAGATGGCCTTAAAGGCACCGTGGTGGTCAACGATGAGGTGCTGCAGGACAGCCGCAACAACTTGTTCGTCGCCGCGGATAAACGCAACATCGGCATGGTGTTTCAAGACAGCCGCCTATTCCCACATCTGACGGTGCGGGAAAACCTGCAGTTGGCGCTGCGACAGGCTAAGCATCCGATCTTTGGCATTGATGAGCTGGCCAAGGAGTGCGCCTTTAGCGAATTGTTGGAGCAGCCAGCACCGTCGTTGTCGGCGGGGCAACGGCAGCGGGTGGCGATTGCGCGGGCGCTGATCGCCGCACCGCGACTGCTGCTGATGGACGAGCCACTGGCGGCGCTGGATGTTGATTCGCGGCAGAAGATTTTGGGCTTCCTACAGCGGGTGAGCCACAAACTGCCAATCATCTTTATCAGCCACAGCGTTGCTGAAACCCTGCATTTGTGCGATCCGATTGTGGTGATGGCGCCCGGCCGGGTTGAGCAGGTAGGTAATGCCCAGCAGGTGGATCATCTGTTGCCGCGTCGCCGTGGTATCGGCACCGTGGTCAACTTCGATGCCGAGCGCGGCGAGATCACCTTAAAGCTGGACGATTACGCTCCGGATTTTGCGCCGGATCAGGTGGTGGGTTTGGTCAGCCAGCCAAACTGGCTGCTTGGTCGCGAATAGCCGCGTCAGTTCCAACACCAAGCCGCCTAGCGCGGCTTTTTTAATGACATGTAATGGCTTAAAAACTGCAGTACCTCGGCGGGGATCTGCTGCTGCAGTGCTTGCGGTTGTTTGATTGACAGATAGCCGTAGCCTTTGTCGATCAAACCGCTGCTGTGCAGCTGCTTAACCACCTCGCTGCAGTATTGGCGGGTGGTATTGCTGAGCAGGCACAGATCATCGATGGTCAGTTTGAGCCGATCGCCGTTGGTGCGAATGTGCAGGATCAGCAAGCGCAAGATGATGTTCTGTCGTTTATCGAGGCTGGATCGCAGCAGCGCCATATTGTGGCTTAGATGCAAACACTCCGCCGCCCGCGCCAACACAAAATTGCCCAGTTGTGGGCACTGCGGCAGCAGTCGTTCGATGGTGGCGTTGTTGATTACCAGCAGTTCGGCGTCAAACAGGCAGTGATAGTAGTTGTGGTGATGCTGAAAGCGGTTGCGGTTGTTGGCCAAACAAACCTGAATGTAGCCACTGGTCCACACCGATGAGGCGCATTGCAGTTCGTCGCTGACCGTCAGCACTTCCAGCAAGCAGCCGCTGCGAACGTAGATCAGCACCCCCTCATCCAAACTGGGGCTAAAGCGGTCGCCACGCTTGAGCGAGATCCCAAAGGCACTCTTTAGCAGTTCATCGACAATCACCGTCGGGATCTGCGCTTTGTGCAGTTGCTGCGACAAGCTGTGGATTTCACTGGTGGGCTTTAAGGCTTGAGTCATGGCGGAGGTGTTAGCCGGCATTGTCGTTATCAGTTTAACGACAGGTTGAATCAATGTTGGTGGATTTTAATAACTCCATTGCGCCAGATCACGTTTTATTGCGCTATCGATGAACTGTTTTTCCGCTTCGGAAATTTTGTGATTTAGCTCGCCCCGTATACCTCTAAAGTGAGAGCTCATTTCCACTCAAATGTCAGCTAGTTTACGTTTCAAAGCGACGCTTTTTGCCACTATCTCTCTCAATGAATGCGGTTCGCTTGCAGTTGCAAGTGAGCGCAAGCCAATGAATTGATGACTGCCTTAAAGGTGAGATCGTGCAAAGACGTGACTTTTTGAAACTGAGCGCCGCCGCTGGCGCGGTAAGCTGCATCAGCGCTTGTGGTGGCAAAGGTGCTGGCCAAGCCGCAACCGTGGCTGCCGAAGAGAAGCTGAACTGGACCGCGTGTCTGGTGAACTGTGGCTCTAACTGCCCACTGAAGGTGTACTCCGTTGATGGGATCTGTACCCGAGTGGAAACCGATTGGGCGGAAACCGACGAGTACGGCAACCACCAAGTACGCGCCTGTTTGCGTGGCCGTTCCCTGCGTCAGCGCAACTACGCGCCAGATCGCATCAAGTCACCGTTGAAGCGCGTTGGCGAACGTGGTGCCAACCAATGGCAAGAGATCAGCTGGGAGCAGGCCTTTAACGAAATTGGCGCCAAAGTACGTCAGCTGAAAACCGACTTCGGCGCCGAGTCGATCTACCACCACTACGTTTCTGGTGCCTACTACGGCTTTGCCTCTGGTAACGCCATCCGTCGAGCGCTGGTGAACGCCGGTCCGGCCGATAAAAAAGGCTTCTTGAACTACTACTCCAACTACTCTTGGGCGGCACTGAACGTGGCGGCCCCGGCAACCTTTGGTGCGGAAACCGGCGGTACTAAGGGCAGCCGTCTAAGTCATCTGCGCGATTCTGATTTCTTCTTGGGCTTTGGTTTCAACCCATTTGAGATCCGCATGTCCGGCTCGGGCGAGCAGTACGACTTCCTCAATGCGGTGAAAGATCGTCGCGACAGCGGCAAGCAGTTCAGCATGGTGCTGGTGGATCCGCGTTACACCGACTCGATGTTGGGTAAAGAGGACAAGTGGGTGCCAGTGCGTCCGGGCACCGACGCGGCGATGGCAGCGGCGATGGCGTACGAGATGATCGCTTCCGGTTGGGTTGAGCAACACTCCCGTGGCTTTATCGATCAGTTCACCGTCGGTTACGACGCGGCCTCGATCCGAGTTGCACTGGCGGCCAAGCCAGAGCTGATCCCAGCCGGCATGACCGCCGAGCAGATGGCAGCCGATAACTACCACGATTACATCATGGGCCTGGGCAAGTACCAGGGCCAAGCGAAAACCCCTGAGTGGGCGGAAGCGATCTGTGGTGCGCCAGCGGCGGAAATCCGCGATGTTGCTAAGCGTCTGATGGCGTCCTCCAACCCGTACATCTCCATTGGCGCCGGTCCGAACCGTCAGGCCAACGGCGAGCAGAACATGCGCTCAATGTACATGCTGTCGGTACTGGCCGGTAAGCTGGGTCAGCCGGGCACCAACAACGGTGAACTGCCAAGCAACTACGGCTTGCCGGTAGCCGGTTTGGGCATTGGCGATAACCCAGTGCAAGCCACCATCTGTTTCTTCGACTGGCTGGAAGCGGTAGAACGCGGCGATCAGATGTCTTACCGCAGCCACGCGGTGAAAGGGTTGGCGGATGTTGATGCCAAGCTGCCAAGCAAGATCAAAGCGGTATTCTGCTCTGCCGGTAACGCCATCTTGAACCAGCACGCTGACGCCAACTACACCCGTGATGTCTTGAAGCGCGTTGGTGACACCCCAGAGGGCCACGGCCCAGAGCTTATCGTGGTGACCGATTGCTGGATGACCTCTTCGGCGATGATGGCGGACTACGTACTGCCGGATTCCACCTGGCTGGAGTCCAACGATCTGGCTAACGATTCCTACGCGTCGGGCGAGACCGGTTACATCACCTTTATGTCGACCGATCTGAAGCCATTCTTCAACGCCACCAAGAACATGTACGAGATTGGTCTGGGCATCGTTGAGGCCTCTGGCGGCGATGTAGCGGCTTATACCGAAGGTCACAAAGACTCGGCGGCGTGGCTGGACCATTTGTACGCCCAGACTCGCGATAACAAAGCCAACGCAGCACTGAAACTGCCAGCGACCTACGCCGAAGCGCAGGCCCAAGGCTTCTTCCGCAGCCACGCGCCGGATCGCGGCCCAGTGTGCCTAAGCGGCCTAGTGAACGAAGGTAAAGCGCTTAAAACCCCGACTGGCAAGATTGAGATCTACGCCTTTAACTGGGCCAAAGACGCCAGCATTCGTGAGCTGTTTAAAGACCAAGAGCGTGGCGTGGTGACCGCAGTAGATACCATTGATCCGCTGCCAAAATACGTACCGCATTGGGAAGGCTTCCAGTCCGATGGCACCGCCACTGGCGATGCTGAAGTGGCGCAATTCCCGCTGCAGGTGGTGGGTTACCACACCAAGGGCCGGGTGCACTCTTCTTACCACAACGTGAAGTGGCTGCGTGATGCCGTGGAAGACTGCGCGTGGATCCACCCGATGGATGCCGACAAGTACCAAGTGGCCGACGGCGACACCATCACCGTTACCAGCAAGCGTGGCGAAATGCTGATCCGCGCTCGCGTGACCCCACGGGTGGTTCCGGGCTGTGTGGCACTGGCGCAAGGCGCTTGGTACAAGGCCACGGCTGGCGAACAGCAAGATACTGGCGGCTGTACCAATACCCTAACCAAGTACCACCCAGGACCGGTAGGCCGTGGTAACACCCAGCACACCATCCGCGTCAAGATTGCCAAAGCGTAAGATAGAGGAGCCAAACAATGACTAAATCCGTTCAATTCGGTTTCTATATCGACACCACAAAGTGCACCGGCTGTAAGACCTGTCATGTAGCCTGTAAAGATGACAACTCACGCTTGGCGGCGGGCAGCGTGCTGCCGGGCGAAGCGCCAAACAAAACCATGCCGATCGACGGCAAATGGCGCCGCGTGTATGAGTTTGGCGGCGGCAACGTTGGCGTTAACGCCAATGGCAGTTTCTCTGGCGCCAACAGCGTGTTTGCGTTTTACGCCTCGGTTGCCTGTAACCACTGCTCTGATCCAATCTGCGTTAAGAAGTGTCCAACCAAGGCGATGCACAAGCGTCAGTCCGATGGCTTTGTGCATATCGACGATTACATGTGTGCCGCCTGTCACACCTGTGCCCGCGTGTGTCCGTACGATGCGCCGCAGTTCGACAGCGAACGCGGGGTAATGACCAAGTGTGATGGCTGTTTTGACCGCATCGACAAAGACTTGAGCATTCCGCTAAGTCAGCGTCGCAAGCCAGCCTGTGTGGAGTCGTGCCCACTGCGTGCCATCGACTTTGGCGAAATCGGCGAACTGCGCGCCCTGTATGGCGACAACGCTGATCTGCCGGGTCTGCCAGATTCCTCGAAAACCAAGCCAAACTTGGTGATTAAGAGCAATCCGGTGGCCTACAAAGGTCAAGCCAACCTGCTTAACAGCTTCGAGGTGTAATGCGGCTTTAAACCGTCTCACTCGGCGTTGTTCAACTTACTGTTAGAGACCACTGGCAGTGGCGTTGAACGTCTTGATTGAGACGGTTTGCCTTCTGCATTTGCTGCAACGACCAAGGCCACTGCAATCGCAGTGGCCTTGTTGTTTTTGGCGGTTAGCTGTCAGTGGTTATACCCAGCGTGGATCTTGCTGTACCCGCTCGTTTAAGAAATCCAGAAACACCCGCAGGCGGCGCGGCAAGTAGTTGTCTTTGGGGTAGATGGCGTACAGCGGCACCGACGGGATCTGCCACCCGGTCATCACCGCCACTAAGCGACCGGCGGCGATCTCGGCGGGGCAATACAGGGTGGGCACCCGAATGATGCCGTTGCCGTTAAGAGCGCCGGCGATCAGCACTCGGCCGTTTTTGCTGATTAGCTGCCCTTTCAGATTAACCTCGGCGGTGTGCTTGGGATCGTTGACGCTTTGATAGCGCCAGCGGCCAACGGTGCCCATCAAGATCCGATGTTGCAGCAGCGCTTTCGGCTGTTGCGGCTCGCCGTGTTGGGCCAGATAAGCGGGGCTAGCGAGGGTACTCATGGCGATGTTGGTGAGCAGTTTGCCAACGAAACCGGCGTCCTCTAAATCCCCCATCCGAATCGCGATATCGAACTGATCTTCAATCAGGTCAATGCGGTGGCTGCTAAAGTCGAGATCGATGGTCACCTCTGGGTACAACTGCATAAATTCGGCAACGTAGCGGGCGATAAACTCCTCGCCGATATGGCCGCCGACGCTGTTGATGCGGATCAGGCCGCGCACCTGCTGGCTGTCATCCACCGCCGCTAGTAATGCCTGTTCCATCTGCTTTAACGCCTGCTGGCACTCGGCAAACAGTTGCTGTCCGGTTTGGGTTAAGGTCAGCGAGCGGGTAGTGCGGATCAACAGCGTCACCCCAAGCTGTTTTTCCAAGGCGCTGATCTGCCGTGATACGTGCGAGCGCGACACCTGCAGTGCCTCGGCGGCTTTGGTGAAGTTGCCCAGTTCGGCGATCAGAATAAAGGTGCGAATGTCGCTTAAATTCAGTTGGTTTAGCATTAGCGTCGCCAGCAATAGTGATAGCGCGATGGTAGCAAAGTTAGCGCGCCTTGGGACTGGACTGAGAATGCCGTTATAGCGCAATCGTGATGAATAAGATGCAGTTGTTGTCGAGCTGATTGCGATGGCGCAAATAATCGCCATTGGTATTTGGTTGAAAAAAATTAAGCCGGCTTTTTTAAAAGTATGAGCCAACCAACACCGCGTGTGGTGATTGGCATAATGTTTGTGGCGGTTGAGCCAAGCCAAGGCCACAGAAACGCCTGTCGACGGGCAAGGAATTTCGTTCCTAAGGTTATGACTTTTGTTCCTAATTTGCTGAAATTAATGTGATTTCGTTTGGCTTTGCAAACTTGTGGCTTGCCTAAGATGGCCTCGAACATTTGAGGAGAGTCATGATGAACGATACAACCATTAATCATTCGCGACGCACCATCCTAAAAGCGGCCACGATCGCCGGGATTGGTGGCGCGACTCTGTCTTTACCGGCGCGGGCGCAGGCTCCGGCGCAACACCACTTTGATGAAAGCTATGATGTGGTGATTGTCGGCTCAGGATTCGGCGGCTTGGCGGCGGCGCTGCAAGCCCGTGAATTGGGCATGAGCGTGCTGGTGGTCGAGAAGATGCCAACCTTTGGTGGCAACTCTTGTTTAAATGGCTCTGGCCTTGCCGTGGCAGGGTTGGCAGAGCAGGCCAAGTTGGGGATTGAAGACAGCGCCGAGCTGTATAAGCAAGATTTGCTTAAGGCTGGTCGTGGCTTGGGGATCCCTGAACTGGCTCACGCCATCGCTTATGGCTCGAAAGAGGCATACGAGTGGGTGGTGTCCCATGGGGTTAAGTTTATCGATGGGGTGTACCTTTACGGTGGCCACTCGGTACCACGGGTGAAGCTCGGCCATCGCTCTACCGGCGCCGATATTACCATTCCGCTGCGGGAGAAAGGCGAGCAACTCGGGGCTCAGTTCCGCTCTCGTTGTGCCATGGAAGAGATCTTGATGGACAACGGCAGCGCCGTTGGCATTCGTGTGCTGGATCGTCACGAGTGGCAACGCCCAGGCAGCGGTGTTGAGAAACGCATTCAAGCCAAGAAGGGATTGATCATCGCCACCGGCGGTTACGCTGCCGATGTTCAGTTCCGGTTACTGCAAGATCCGCGTTTAGATGCCTCGGTTGGCCACACCAATCAGCCCGGCGCTTCCGCCCAAGGATTGAAAGAGATGTTGCGAGTCGGTGGGGTCGGTCGCCATCTGTCTTACATCCAATTGGGGCCGTGGTGCTCGCCGGATGAGCCGGGCTATGGCAACTCACCAGATTATTCGCCGTACGCTGGCTATACCCATGGCATCGCCGTTGACGTCAATACCGGTGAGCGTTTTATGAATGAAACCGGCGATCGTACCGATCGCGCCAACGCCATTATCGAGATCTTAAAAGGCACCCCAGACGCTTATCCGGTGCTGTTCTGCGATGAAACCGGCCATAACGATCCCGGCATTACGCCAACCCGTCGGCGTCGCATTGTTAAGTCCGGTGCGGTTAAGGCGTTCGATACCTTGGAAGCTTTGGCGGAACATTATGGGATCCCAGTCAAGCCGTTCTTGGCCCAAGTTGAGCGGTATAACGCCGCGGTGTTGGCGGGCGATGACAGCGAGTTCGGTAAGTACATCACCAACCTAAAGCCGATCGGCAAAGCGCCGTTTTATGCGCAACGTCTAAGTAACCGGATCCACTACACCATGGGCGGTGCGGCCATTGATCAAAATGCGTCGGTATTGGCGATGGCCGATGGCAAGCCAATCCCAGGGCTGTATGCCGTTGGTGAAGTTTCTTCCGGTGGTCACGGTGCCAGTCGCTTGGGTGGCGTAGGCACGACCGATCCGCTGGTGATGGGCCGTATTGCCGCTAAACACATTGCCTCTTTGGGTTAAGGGAACAGACATGAAACAACGTATTATTGCCACCCTGTTAGCGGGTTTGATGATCGCCCCATTGGCGCAAGCAATGGATCTCAAGCAGCACCATACCGATGCCGGCCTTGAGTGCCAGGATTGCCACATCGACGCCAACATGACGATCCCAAGCAACGCCAGTTGTTTAAATTGTCACGGCTCGCTAGAGGATTTGCGTGAAGCGGTGAAGCAACCGGAAAGCCAATATTATCTGGACACCAATCCGCATTACTCGTTCCACTATGGCTATGGCCTTGAATGTTCTGCGTGTCATAGTGAGCACCAAGAGTCGAAACTCTATTGCAATAATTGTCACCAGTTTGATTACCCAGAATTTAAATAATTTGGCGTAATTAAAATAAACGGCAGCGATAATGGATGGCTGCCGCTTTTTATTATTTAGGCTGCTTAAATAGTATTGTGAATATCGCAGTGGCTGACCGGATTATATCGTGATGGGACTCTCGTATTGCGTTATCGCCGGTTTGCTATGATTGCCGCACTGTTTTCAAACTAAATTGGCCCAAGGAGCCGCCACTGTTATTTGATGGTGGTCAATCCGCCCTGTCGCATTATGTTTCGATTGCCGCCGTTACGCTCCATTCAAGTCTTTGATGCTTGCGCTCGCCACCGTTGTTTCAGTTTGGCGGCGCAAGAACTGGCGATTACCCAAGGGGCCGTGTCTAAGCAAATTAAGTTACTTGAATCGTTTTACGCCGAACCCTTGTTTTTGCGACAAGGGGCGCAGGTAGCGTTGACGGCCAAAGGCCATTGGCTGGCCAGCGAAGTGCTTCCGATCTTCGATAAGCTGTATGCGTTGGGCCAGTTTGGTACCAGCAAAGATAAGATCCGGATCGCCAGTTATCCTTCATTTTCAACCCGCTACTTGCTGTATCAAGTAGATCAGTTCAATCGGCTCTATCCCGACATCGATGTTGAGATCGTGCTCAGCGTGAGCCATCCAGAATTGTGTGATGAGGTGGCAGATCTGTTTATTACGGTGGAGCCTGGGAGTGATGGCTACCACAGCCAGTTGTTGTTTGAAGAGCAGCTGATCGCAGTGGCGAGTGCCAAGATCTTGCCGCAGCAACGGCCGCTGACCGTGGCCGAATTGAATCGCTATACCTTGCTGGTTGCCAGCGATTACATGGGCTCTGATTGGCAACGTTGGTTTGCCCATAACGGAGTGACACCGAGCAAATATCAGCAGACGCGCACCTTTAACCATGTGTTGCTGACTACCGAGGCGGCAGAGCGAAACTACGGCATTGCGCTCTCTTGCCATATGTCGGTGAGTCAAGATCTGCTCGATGGTCGCTTGATTGATGTCGGTTTACCAAGCTGCCCGTCGGGGCTGAGCTACTACCTTTGTTGCAAGAGTCGGCGTCGCTACGAACCCAGCATCAAGTTGTTTGCCGATTGGTTTAGCAGAGTGGTAGCTAATCAGTTGCGGCGCCACCCCCACAATGCAACAACGCCCCAGCAGCGGGGCGTTGAGTTAACGAACTTGTAAAGCGGCGCAATTACGGCTCTTGGCGAGTCGCTGCCACTACGATTTCGCGGATACACACGTTTTGCGGTTGCCGGTAGGCAAACTCGACGGTGCGGGCGATGTCGTCGGCCACTAGAGCGCCGCCGATGGCGGTTTTCCAATCTTCGTAACCGGCTTTGATCTCATCGGAAGTGGTGTGCGACAGCAGTTCGGTTTCCACCGCGCCTGGGGCGATGACGGTCACTCGTACATTGCTGTTGGCCACTTCTTCACGAACGTTTTCTGAGATCGCGTGCACCGCAAACTTGGTGCCGACGTAAGCGGCGTGGTTCGGGAAGGTTTTGCGACCGGCGATGGAGCTGATGTTGATCACGGTGCCGGACTGGCGGGCTTTCATTGGTGCCAGTACCGCCTGCATACCGTGCATCAGGCCAATCACGTTAACGTCGAACATGGTCTTCCACTGATCGGCGTCTTGCACGTCCAGCTGGCTTAGTAGCATTACGCCGGCGTTGTTAACGATACAGTCGGTTGGGCCAAACTGCGCTTCAGCTTTAGCAATTGCCGCTTCAAACGAGGCGCGATCGGTCACGTCTACTTGCTCACACAGGGTGTTTGGCAGGTTCAGGGCTTGCAGACGGTCGATACGACGCGCCAGCAGCAGTAGCGGGTGGCCGGCGTCGCTCATGCGACGGGCAATCGCTTCACCAATACCAGAGCTTGCGCCGGTGATAACAACCAACTTTTTCATTAATGCATCCTTAATCTGTTGCGATGGGCGCCCAAAGCAGGGCAGGCGGTAATGGTAGTTGGCTGGCGACTGTTGATATATATCGGTTCTCTCAAATCACTGTTGCCCTATGGCAACAATGATTTAGCTTGGCAGCAGTAGCAGTCCTACCAACAGATGAGTACCAATAAAGGCAGCAGCGATAGCGGCGGGCACGCTCCGCAGCAGTTGCCAACCGTTGCGGCCACAGATGGCGAAGATATTAAGGCTAATGATCAGCAGTGCAGTTAGCGACACCATATTGGTGAGGATGCACAGCAACGCCAGTTGTTGCAGATAGTTAAGCTCTGAAAACAGCGGCAGCGGCGCTAATGCTCCCAGTGCTAAATCCTTATTCAACCACACCTTGGTTAACCAATACGGCGCTAGTTGTTGCGCTTCGTCGGCACTGTAGCCGAGCCAGTCTAAGCCGTTGCCGATGGCATGAACTAGACCATCGAAGCGGTATAAGTCGGTTGGCCAGTAGAACAGCAGCAACTCAAAGGCGGCGATGATCAGCAAGCGATTGGCGATGGTTTTGTAGCCCGCCTCGGTATAGCTGACTAAACGTTGTGTGAGGTTCTGTTGGCTGACATGCAGATCGATTGGGTGCGGCTGGGGATCGCGTCCCAACACCAGTGCCAGCACTGAAGTGCAAAACAGCGGTAGCAGTATCGATGCCAGCAGCAGTTGGTTGGGGAGATAGCCAAAAGCTGCCACCGATAGGCAGGTAAGGCCACCGGTTGAGCTGAAGCCAGCGGTTAACATTAGCAGTTTTTGACGCACGGACAGTTGCGACAGGATTGGCAACACTAATATCAGCGTCTGGGTGGCACCGACGATTAGGGTGATTAAGCTGAATAACACCCCGTGACTGAAGCGGTTGTGGCCACTGAACTGACGATTCGGGATGGTTTGAGTCAATAACTGGTGCAGCAGCGCTAACACCCAGATCATCACCATTACCATCGGTGCGACTCGCGCCATAAAAGCGATACTAATTGTCAGTTGTGGCCACTGGGCTAACAACGCGGGCTGGCATTCGATCAGGTTGGCCAGCAGGCACAGCGCTACCATGGCGAAAAATTGGCCAAACTTAAGCCAGGGTTGCGGCGACGTTGGATTATCAGTGTTAACAGCGGTAGGGGGCGGGGTCGACATGACGGCAATAATCAACACAACAGACAGCCCGAGGGTATGTCCGAAAGCTGATGTTTGTCAGCAAGTTTATCGCTACTGCCCGCGCTGTAACGTGACGCCATTGATTTCGGTGGCCGTTCGATAAGCAATGTTGATTAACGGTTTTGACTGCAGTAACGGTTGTTATTGAGCAGTTACTGTGTCAGGGGGAATAAAGTTGGTGGCTTGTGGTTGTATTGTTGCGCAGTTGCAGTGAATTAAATTGCGCGTTGCAAAAATGTAGCTAGGATGGGGCTACATTTGTCGCACTAGAGTCATTGCTCAGCTGGATGCTGAGCGCAGTTATGACTTCGGAGGTTCCATGAGTGATGCATCCGCATCCACTTCGCCGCAATCCAGCTTAAATCGCTCGGTGTTTGCTGGCGCTTCGCTGCTGATCCTATTGATGGTCGGCTTTACCGCGCTGTTTCCTGAGTTGGCCTCGCAGCAATTCTCGGCGCTGCAGGCGTCGATCATCACCAATGCCAGTTGGTTCTATATCTTGGCGGTGGCGCTGATCCTGCTGCTGGTGGCGTACTTGGGGTTATCCCGATACGGCGAGATTAAGCTTGGTCCCGATCACGCCGAGCCGGATTTTAGCCTTGGCAGTTGGTTTGCGATGCTGTTCTCGGCGGGGATGGGCATCGGTTTGATGTTCTTCGGTGTTGCCGAGCCGGTGATGCACTTTATGACCCCACCGATCGGCGAGGGCGGCACGGTTGAAGCCGCCCGCGAGGCGATGAAGTTAACCTTCTTCCACTGGGGCCTGCATGCTTGGGCGTTGTACGCCATCGTGGCGTTGATTCTGGCGTTTTTCAGTTATCGTCATGGTTTGCCTCTGACCCTGCGCTCGGCGTTGTATCCGCTGATTGGCGATCGGATCTACGGTTGGGCAGGGCATGCGGTCGATATCTTTGCCATTTTGGGCACCATTTTTGGGGTGGCGACCTCGCTCGGTTATGGCGTGTTGCAGCTCAATTCTGGTCTGAATTACCTATTCGGTATCGAGGTCAGCGCGCAGGTGCAGGTGGGGCTGATCATCGCCATTACCGCGTTGGCTACCATCTCGGTGGTTTCCGGTTTGGATAAAGGGATTCGCCGTCTATCGGAGCTTAACTTGGGCTTGGCGGTGATCTTGATGCTGCTGGTGCTGTTGTTGGGGCCAACGGTGTTGTTGCTGCAAAGCTACGTTCAGAACGTTGGCAGCTACTTATCGGAGATCGTTTCCAAGACCTTCAACCTGTACGCCTATGAACCGACCGATTGGCTCGGTGGCTGGACCCTGCTGTACTGGGGCTGGTGGATGTCATGGTCGCCGTTTGTGGGGATGTTTATCGCCCGTATTTCTCGCGGGCGTAGCATTCGCGAATTCGTGTCTGGGGTGTTGTTTGTCCCAGCCGGTTTCACCATGGCGTGGATGACGGTGTTTGGTAACAGCGCCATCGACATGATTTTGCACCATGGCCAGCAAGCCTTGGCCGATATGATCAGTCAAGATTCCTCATTGGCGCTGTTTGTGTTCCTTGAGCAGTTCCCGTTCTCTGGCCTGCTGTCGACCATCGCGATGATGATGGTGGTGGTGTTCTTCGTTACCTCGGCGGATTCCGGTTCCTTGGTGGTCGATATGTTGGCCTCGGGCGGCAACGATAAAACCCCGGTGTGGCAGCGGATCTACTGGGCGGCGTCGATTGGCGTGGTGTCGGTGGTGTTGCTGTTGGCTGGCGGTCTGGCGGCGCTGCAAACTGCGACCATCGCCAGTGCCTTGCCGTTCTCGATTGTGTTGCTGGTGGCCAGTTACGGTCTACTCAAAGCGCTGCGGATCGATCTGCACAAGCGCGACAGTTTGCAGCAAACCAACCTGGCCCCAGCGGCCACTCGCAACTCGATGGCGTGGGATCGCCGTCTGCGCAATATGATGCAGTTCCCTCGTCGTGGCCATGTGAACCGCTTTATCGATGACACCGTGACCGCCGCGATGGAGATGGTTGCCGGCGAGCTGCGTAAGAGCGGGGTCGAGGTGCTGGTGACGTTGGATGACGACACTCACGCGATCAGTCTGAAAGTGCTGCTTGGTGACGAGCATGACTTTGAATATCACGTGATCCCAACCGCCTACATGCGCCCTGCGTTTGCCTTAACCGGTGACGACAGCGACGAAGACAGTAAGTACTTCCGCGCCGAAGTTCACCTGACCGAAGGCGGTAAAGATTACGACGTCATGGGCTGGAACAAGGAGCAGGTGCTTGGGGACATTCTCGATCAATACGAGAAACACCTGCACTTCCTGCATATGGTGCGTGACGAGGACACTCGACCAAGCGCGACCATGGCTTAAACGCCCAAGCTAGCAGCAAAAACGCCACCTTAACTGAGGTGGCGTTTTTTTATGGCGTTAAGCAACCGGCTTACATCGTGCCTTGGTTAAATTCCTTCTGGAATTTCAGCACCTTTTCCAAGTATCGACGGGCTTCCGCTTTCGGATGTTGGGTGGTTAGCACGGTGTACAACTGATTTGGATGCAGGGCGTTCAGTTCCCGCATCGCTTGCTTGCGGTCGCTGTCAAAGGTCGACAACACCCCACCGGTACCGCCGTTGTAGGCAGAGATCATTGAGTAGTGTAGCGAGGTCGAGTTCTGTACTTCCTTGAGATAGCGGGTCTTCAAGATGTGGAAGTAGGCGGCGCCAGTATCGATATTGCTGGCGGGATCGAACAGGTATTCCTTGGTGGGGATGTCATTACGCCCCTTAACCAGGTTAAACACATCGGCGCCGGCGGTTTTCGGGATCACCTGCATCAAGCCATAAGCGCCAGCGTGGCTGACCGCGTAGGGGTTAAAGCTGCTTTCGGTCTTAACGATGGCGTAGATCAGATCTTCGCTAAGGTTATAGCGTTTGGCGGCATCGCGGATCAGGTGGGCATATTGGTACTCACGCTGGCTTTCGTGGTCGCTCACCATGTCAATTTCGACGTAGTAGACCTTGCCACGGCGCACTGGCTTGCTGCTTAACCGATTTTCTAGCAAGTAGTTGGCATAGCGGTTGGCACGCCACTGCCATTCGATCGGTTTGCCATCGTGATCGACCACTTGCCCCAACAAAAACGGTTTGCCGCTGGCGGCGATGTTTTTGTCACTGAACAGGTCAACCTTGCTGGGATCCGCTGGCATCAGCAGGGTTTCGACAATCGCTTGTTGCAGGTGGGTTTTAGGCTGATCTTGGGCGATAGTGGCCACCCAAATTTTGCCCTTATCAAAGTCGATGTGGGCGCGGGTACGATAGCTGTCGATGTATTTCACGTAGTGGTGCTTACCGGCCACCAGATATTCATCTTCCCCCCACTCTTGTTTCACCTTGTTGGCTAAGTATTGCATCAGCTTGGTGAAGGCGATCTGGTCGGCGCTTGGGGTCGATGGCGAGGTTACCGATGGGCATTCGCTGTAACTGGGCTGTTGAAAGGCCGGTTCACAGACACAGGGCTCAGGATCAGGCGTTTGCGCGCAACCAGCCAAAGTGGCCAGCAGCGTCAGAGGCAGCAACACTCTCATGGGATTCACTTACTACGATAACAGTTTGAGTAAAAACTACTGTACGCCGATACAGGTGATCGCCCAAGCAGATGGCCGTTAAGTTGCGGCTAGGATCACTGAAAAAGCCGAGCGGAGCTCGGCTTTGATGCAGTTGCCACCAGTGACGGCGGGCAAGGTTTGCCGGCCGCCTTGGCGGTTATTCCGCGGCGGATTTGTCGGCTTGCTCTAGCTGCGCCAAGCGCGCTTCTAACGCTTCTACCATCGCCCGAGTTTTCGCGAGTACCGCGGTTTGGCGGTCAAACTCTTCACGGGATACCAGGTCGAGCTTCATCAGTTGGCTTTGCAGCAGCGTACGCGCTTTTAGCTCAAAATCTTCGGCGCCGGCTTTTAGTCCCGGCGGTAGGTTATCGGCCAATTGTCGAGCCAGTTGTTCCAATTTTTGTGGAGGGATCATCGCCATTTCCTTGCATTGGTTTTTTCCTAGAATATCAAAATCCGCGTCGCAATAGCGCGTGCGTAAGTCAGTAAATTGGTTAGAATCCCCGACTCTGAAAGTTCTACAAGGTTGTCGTGATGAAACTCAATCCCGCCCAGCAGCAAGCGGTTACTTACGTCTCTGGCCCCTGTTTGGTGCTGGCTGGTGCTGGCTCCGGCAAAACTCGAGTGATCATCAATAAGATCGCTTACCTGATCCAGCAGTGTGGCTATCAAGCTCGACACATTGCCGCGGTGACCTTTACCAATAAGGCCGCGCGGGAGATGCGCGAGCGGGTGGCCGGTACCTTGGGTAAGGCCGAAGCGCGCGGGTTGCGGATCTCGACTTTCCATACCTTGGGGCTCGACATCATCCGCCGCGAACACAAAGTGTTGGGGTTAAAGCCCGGCTTTTCGCTGTTTGACGATCAGGATTCGTTGGCGCTGTTAAAAGAGCTAACCGAGGCCGAGTACGATCACGACAAAGACTTGCTGCAACGGCTGATCAGTCGCATCAGCGATTGGAAGAACGATCTGGTGATGCCGGACAAAGCGATGGCGCTGGCGACCGATCCCGGCGAGCGCGAACAGGCGCTGCTGTATGGCCGCTACCGCGATCATATGATCGCTTACAACGCCCTCGACTTTGACGATCTGATCATGCTGCCGACGCTGCTGCTGGCGGGCAACAGTGAAGTGCGTGAGCGCTGGCAGAACAAGATCCGCTACTTGCTGGTGGATGAGTATCAGGACACCAACACCAGTCAGTACGAACTGGTGAAACTGCTGGTGGGCGAACGTGCCCGCTTTACCGTGGTGGGTGATGACGACCAATCGATCTATTCCTGGCGTGGCGCCAAGCCGCAGAACTTGGTGTTGCTGGGCAAAGACTACCCCAATCTGCAGTTGGTGAAACTGGAGGACAACTACCGCTCCTACGGCCGCATTTTGAAAGCCGCCAACATCTTGATTGCCAACAACCCGCACGTCTACGACAAGAGCCTGAAGGCCAACTTGCAATACGGCGAACCGATCCGGGTGATCAGCGCCAACAATGATGATCACGAAGCGGAGCGGGTAGTGGCTACGCTTATCCGTCACAAGTTTATGAATCACGGTAAGTTTAAGGATTACGCCATCCTTTACCGTGGTAACCATCAGTCGCGTTTGTTTGAAAAAGCGCTGATGACCAACCGCATTCCGTACAAGATCTCCGGCGGCACCAGCTTCTTTAGCCGCGCCGAGATCAAAGACATCATGGCCTACATGCGGGTGCTGACTAACCCTGACGACGACAATGCGTTTTTGCGGATCTGCAATGTGCCGAAACGGGGCATGGGGCCGGCGACGCTGGAGAAGATCGGCAATCTGGCCAACCGCAAACAGATCAGCCTATTCGCCGCCTGTTTTGATCCTGAGATTGAGCAAGTGCTGCCCCGCGGCGCCGCGGAAACGGCGATGATCTTTACCCGTTGGTTGGTGGAACTTGGCGACCGCGCCGAACGCGGCGACACCATCGCCGCGCTGCGCGATATGGTGCGCGAGATCAACTACGAAGACTTCCTGTACGACACCTCGCCAAGCCCGAAAGCGGCGGAGATGCGGATGAAGAACGTCTCTGAACTGTACAAGTGGATCACCGCGATGGTGGAAGGTGACGATCTGGAAGAGCCGATGACTCTGAAAGAGGTGGTTACCCGTTTGACTCTGCGCGACATGATGGAGCGTTCCAGCGAAGATGAAGAGCTGGATCAGGTGCAGATGATGACCTTGCACGCCTCCAAAGGGTTGGAGTTCCCGGTGGTGTTCTTGGTGGGCGCCGAAGAGGGTCTACTGCCGCACCAAGTCAGCTTGGATGAGGGTAACGTCGAAGAGGAACGCCGTCTGGCCTACGTGGGGATCACCCGTGCTCAGCGTGAGTTAGTGTTTACTCTGTGTAAAGAGCGCCGCCAATATGGTGAGCAGGTTAAGTGTGAGCCGAGCCGCTTCCTACTGGAGTTACCGCAAGACGACTTAATCTGGGAAGACCGTCAGGTGAAACCGTCGGTGCAGCAACGGCAGCAAACCGCCAGCGCGAATATTGCCGCGATGCGGGCGATGCTCAACAAAAAGTAGGTTAATTCGCTTTCGGTAGAACACAACGCCGCGCAATGGCGCGGCGTTGTGGTATGCGGCTGCTATTTCTGCAGCTGATGCAGCAGCGGGATCTGATCCAGCTGTTTTTCCGCATCGAAGATCGCTTCGGCGGTGTGGATCGACACATAAGGCGGGTGATCGATGGCGGTGATCTTGCTGCCGTCTGGGGTCAGGTGGAAGGTCACCTGCTGGCGCTTAGCGATCTCATTGGTGGTCAGCTTTTCTAGCTTGCCGTCGACCGCGGCCAGCAGTTCGTAATCGACGGTGATCTGAATGCCCTCAGCGGTTTGCTTGCTGTTGGCAATGGTGAAGTCGCCGGTCACGAAGAAGCGTTGCCAGCCTGTATGAAACTCTTCAATCACCAGATTTTCCATCAACCAGACGTTGCCGCTGTCGAGGCGGAAACCGCTGTGGTCAAAATAGACGAACTTGCGCACCAGCTTGGTGGCTTCTTCAACCGCAGTGCTGGCCTGCACTGGCACACTGATGGCTGCAGCGGCAACGGCAGCACCGATAAGAGAGATGGCTTGGCGACGGCTAAACATGGCCCCAATATCCTTAAAATAGGGTGAAATTGGACAGAGGCTACCGCAGTGTCCGAGTCGCGACTAAGCTTGCGTTAGGGTTCTGAGAGAGCGGTCACGACAGTGGTTAAGCTATTGTGTCGATTTGCGATTGCAGTCTGTCGTGGTCAGAAAGTGTGAGCTATCGGTGCGTAAAATGAACCAGCAAGTCAAATTTTGTTCGGTTGGTTAAAATAATCGAAATTGGCGTAGACGGCAGGGAGGCGAATACGTACTATAGCCGGCGTCAAGGAACGCGCCCATAGCTCAGCTGGATAGAGCGCACCCCTCCGGAGGGTGAGGCCGGGGGTTCGAATCCCTCTGGGCGCGCCATTTATTTTGGCCGACAGAAGTTCGAAAGACAAAACACCGTTGGTGGCTATAGCTCAGTTGGTAGAGTCCCGGATTGTGATTCCGGTTGTCGCGGGTTCAAGTCCCGTTAGCCACCCCACTATTCAGAGAAGGCCCTGTTCGCAAGAACAGGGCCTTTTCGCATTTTCAGTTTTTAGTGCTTAGGTTGTCGCCGAGGACGCGTCTTCAGACTGTGGCTGTACTGTCGCCATCTCGAACGGCTCTGGCGGGGCGATAAAGCCTTGATAACCTGCGAGCGGCACCTCCTGCCAGCGTGGTAACTGCGCCGTGTGTTCGACGCCGGTCAGGTAAACCTCAATCTCCAATCCCGATGCGGTTAAACATAACGCTTGTGCCAAAGTGTGGCTGCTGTCGCTGGCGCTACAGACAAAGCTGAGATCAAGCCGCAGGTAGTCAGGCCGCAGTTGCGACAGGTAATCCAGTGAGGTTAGCTCGCGGCCAAAGTGGTCGATGCCGCAGCGATAACCCGCCTCGGCCAACTGCCGTCGCAGGGTCAGCAGGGCATCGCTGCAATGCAGTGCCGCCGCCTCGCTGACCTCAAATTGCACTGGGTAGTGTTGGCCGCGCAGTTGGCTTAACAGCCATTGACCAAAGCTCGGTTGATTGACCGCCGCCGCACTGAGGTTCAGGGCATAGGGCAGTTGGCCATTAGGGGCGTTGGCCAACTGTGCCAATACCGTGCGGATCACCAGTTGATCAAAGGCGATGGTGGCATCGGTCAGTTGCAAATAAGGCAAAAATTGCTCGGCTCGATACTCTTGCCCGGCGTGGTCTAAGCGGGTGAATAGCTCATAGTGGACACAGTGATGCGTGCCTTGCGCCAGCACCGGTTGCCGATACAGCCGCAGTAACGGCGCCAAATCTCCGCTCAATAGCGTTCGCCATTGATGATGCGATAACGGTTCCTCTGTCAGTTCGGCAAACCAGCACAGTGGGCTGTGTTGCTGTTGCGCTTGGGTGAGCGCTTGATCGGCGTCGGCCAGCAGTTGTTGCCGTTGATGTTGCGGTTGGCGACTGACGGCACCAATGGCGCTGGGCTTCGGCTTGGCCAGACCACAGCTTTGCTCGAGTTGCTGCAGCTGGCTAACCAGATCGTCGGCCAGCAGTTGTTGGCCGTGGCTGCCGATGTTTTCTGCCAGAACCGCCAATTCGTGATAGTTGATCCGAAACAGGGTGACGTGGTGCTGCTTGGCTAGTGGCCGCAACTGTCGCACAAACTGCTGCAGCAGTTCATCCCTAAGCTGATAACCAAATTGCTGTTTTAATTGCTGTAACAGTGGCAGTTGCAGTAACAGCAGCGCCCCAGTGCCGTGACTATCAAGCCAACTGTCGAGCCGTTGATTAAGGTGCTGGCGGTTCGGTAGGCCGCTGATGGCATCGGTCAACAACTGCTGTTGCAACTGGCTGACCAGTTGCTGGTGATCGAGAAACTGCTGCTGCAGTTTACGTTCCATCTGATTCAGCGAGGCAACTAACTCGGCTAACTCTTTCGCCTTGGGTTGGATCGCTGGGGCTTCAAATTGGCGCGCGGCAATCTTACCGGCGCGTACTCGGATCTGCTCCAGTGGTCGCAGCAAGTGGCGCAGCCACCACTTGGCTAAGGTCAGCATCAGTAGCAGCATCGCACTGGTGATCAGCAAGGTGATCCACAGCGAACTCCAGATCTGTTGATAGGCTAAGCCGCGATGACTGGTGACGGTTAGCTCACCCAGTTGCAGCCAGCCGCTGACGATGGTGCTGGTTTGGCTGCGCGGCTGAAACAGCGGCAATTGTTGGAACCATTGCGGCACCGAATCTTGCCCCGCTGGCCGTTGCCATTGCTGCTGTTCGCCATCCGCTAGCCAATGCAGGGTGATGCTTTGGTATAGCCCGGTTTCAAACAGCGCGGTGATCATCGTCTGCGCCGCCACCTTGTCGGCCTGCTCCATCGCTGGTTGCAACATTAAGGTTAGGGCTTGGCTGCTGTTGTTAAGCTCCGATTGCATCTGCGCGTCGATAAACTGGCGTGCTTCGCGCAGTTGGCCGAGGCTTAGGCCCAGAACCACCAAACCGAATACCAAAAAAATCAGTGATGATAGCTGTTTATACAGAGTCATGGGGTGGCTCCTAGCCCAGAAGGGAGCGGCCGCATCTGGCCGAGTTGACGTCGTTGTTGGAATTGTTGCCAGAGGTTGAGCGGGGGCGTGTCCTGCAGCCGCTGCGAACCGCTACCGCGCCATAACTGTTGGCCGCTGAAGCTAAAAATCGGGGTCAGATCCGGTCGCTGGCTGGCGGGCAGCAGTTGACCATTAAGGTTGTCCAGCAACAGTGGTTCCGCGCTGGGGCTGGCGTACCATGCCAGCACCATATGGTGCTGATTGAGCGTCTCGGCTTTGACGTACACCAGTCGTAACTGCTCAGCAGGGATCCCCAGTTGTTGTAGGGTGACAAGCTTCGCTAAGGCGAAATCTTCGCAGTCGCCGCCGCCACGGCCGATAAATTCCAGCGGCGTGGCCCAATAGTTACTTTGCTGCCACAGCAGACTGTCGTCGTGGAATTGATACTGGTTGAGATGCTGATTGACCGCCTGCAGCTGCTGCCGCGTTGGTTGCTGCTGTTGGTCGCGAACCAGTTGCTGCCAGTGGCGATAACGGATCGCGGCCGCCTCGCCATAGTATTGCAGCAAGCGCTCCTGCTGCGCCGGCTGCCATTCCGGCTGACTTAGCCAAGATTGCGGTGACAGTTGTGCCAAGGCACCGACCAACAGGCCGGTGCCACTGCAGTAAGCCAACCAAAGCGCAACGATACGGCGGTTCACGCTTAATCTCGGTATCAGGCTGGCTTATTTGCCGACGGTCCAGACGTTCCAGCGCATCGATGCGGCGCTGTCTTTGGTGGCCATCTCGGCCACCACCCGCCGGTTGCGACTGTGGGCGAGGGCATCGTTGGCCGGATCAATAGGGCGATCAAAGCCATAGCCAACGGCACTAATCCGATCGGCTTCGATGCCAAACTGGTCGATTAGCACCTGCTTAACCGCATTGGCGCGGCGATCCGACAGCTTTAGGTTGAGCTCGCGGCTGCCAACGTTGCTGGAATGACCCTCGATGGTGACGGTACTGCCGGGGTATTGGTTCATAAACTCGGCAACGGCCTCGATCTCTGGATAGAAGCGGCTGTTGATTTCGCTGCTGTTGTTAGGAAACAGCACATTGAGTTTTTTGCGGGCGGTGAACTGGCTGACGTCGCCACAGCCGACGTTGTTGACGGTGGCACCGGGCAGGGTGCCGACGCAATCTTCTCGCGCCAAGATCACCCCGTCGCCATCGCTATCAGATAGATCATTGGCTTGCGTGGTGGTTTGCCAGTCGACTAAGCCGTTGCTGCTGCAACCGCTGATAAGTGCTGCCACGGCCAGCGCGAGCCCCAGTTTATGGTAAGTGTTCATGGTCATCATCCTATTGATAGTCGCGCTCGGCCTGCCATTGCGGCGGGCGGGTGATCCGCAGTGAATCCAGCAAACGGCCGCTGGCGTTCAGTACCCGATAGGCGGCCAGTAGCTGATCCATCTCGGTACGAATGTAATCCTGACGGGCTTGGAACAATTCGTTTTCGGTATCCAGCAGATCCAGCAAACTGCGCTGGCCTAGGCGGAACTGTTCACTGTAGGCCAGTTGCGCCTGTTTGGCGGCTTCAACGTGTTGGCGGATAAACTGTTGCTGCAGTGACAGTTGCTGGTAGGCGCTCCACGACAGTTTCATCCCTTCGGTGACTTGGCGGTAGGCCTGTTCTTGAATCGACTTGGCGCTGCCAAGTTGGTAGGCGGCACTGCGTTCACGGGCTTTGGTGGTGCCACCGGCAAACAGGTTATAGCGCACCTCTAGCATCGCGCTGGCGTCATTGTAGTGGCCGTCGCTGTTACTGATCTCATTGCCCCAACTGCCATCCAAGCGCAGCTCCAAGGTGGGGTAGTAATCGGATTTGGCGACATCCCGTTGATGTTCGGCGGCGATCACATCGAAGCGGCTGGTTTTCAGTACCGGGTGATCGGCGGTGCTGCTGAGCGCCTCTTCTAAGTTTTGCGGCAGCATATCGAAATCGGGCATCGGGATGGTCAGATCAGCTGGCGCCAGATCGATCACCGTGCGGTATTGGCTTTCGGCGTCCAGCAGATTGTTGTAGGCGGCGATCTTATTGGCGTTGGCGCGGGCCAAGCGGCCACTGCTTTGAGCTAAGTCGGCGCTGGATCCCAAACCCGAATCGCTGCGCTGTTTGATCTTGTCGTGCACCTGTTGGTGATTGGCGAGGTTGTGCTCGGCCAACTCATACTGCTGCTGGGCGGCCAGCAAACCGATGTAACGGGCAACGGCGTTAAGGGCGATGTCTTCGGCGGTGCTTAGCAGGGTCCACTGTTCGGCGGCGGCTTCGGCGCCTAAGCGATCGACTTCACCGTTGGTTTTAAAGCCATCGAAGAGCAGTTGCGACAAACTGATGCCGGACTGCATTGGGTTGTGTTCCAGATCGTGATCCGCTGGTTGTTGCTTGCGGCCTGAGGGGATGTCGGCCCAGTCGTAGCCGCCACGGGCGTACAGATCGATCTGCGGCAGATAGCCGCCACGGGCGGCGTTGACCTGCTCTTCGCTGGATTTAAAGCGGTTGAAGCTCAGACGGATCTGCGGGTTGCTATCAAGGGTGTGCGCCACCGCTTGCTCTAGGGTGCTGGCCTGCGCGGCGCCAGTAAAGGCCAAGCCACTGAGGGCGAGACTGGTTACAACAGTGCTAAGGCGCAGGGCCGTTAGCCGGGTAAACCGTTTCATACTGCTTCCATCCTTTGAAGTTTTTAAAGTTATCGTTCCCGAAGGGCGCTCTCTTTGGCCCGCAGCAGCGGGGTGAGTAGATACGCCAAAATGGTTTTTTCGCCGGTCAGCACGTCAACGCTGGTGATCATCCCAGGGATGATTGGCAGTGGCTTGTCGCCGTCGCCAAGGCGATTGCTGTCGGTGCGAATGCGCACCACGTAAAAGGGGTTGCCCTCTTCATCGCTGATGGTGTCAGCGCTGATGTGTTCAACGGTGCCACTAAGGCCGCCGTAGCGGGTAAAATCGTAGGCGCTGATCTTGACGGTGGCGGGCAAACCGGGGCGCAAAAAGGCGATGTCTTTTGGCAAAATTTTGGCTTCAATCAACAACTGATCTTCGCTGGGGACGATCTCCAGCAGCGGTTCGCCGGGCTGAACCACACCGCCAATGGTGTTGATGTTGAGTGACTTGACGGTACCGGCCACCGGCGACAGCAGCAGCGTGCGGTCGACCTTATCTTGGGCGCCGATGTTGGCCTTATTTAACCGCGCCAGTTGCGCGCTTTGCTCGTTCAGTTCGGCTTGGCTTTCGGCCAAGAAGGTCAAGGCGATCTCGCGCCGCTGCAGTGCCGCTTCATCCCGTTCCAGCAGCAGTGATGGCCGCAGTTGCCGCAGCGCTGCCAGTTCGCCAGCAACGTCGTTGGCTTGCCGCTGCAATTTGATCAGCTCCACTTCCGAGACAATGCCGCGCGCTGCCAGCGGTTTGGTGATTTCCAGTTCCCGCTGCACCAACTGCAGGCTGACCCCCAAGGTTTTGGTGCGGGTGGCTAACTCTTTCAGTTCGTTTTCTTTTTTGCTGATTGCTTGGGCTTGGATCTGCAATTGGTTTTGCAGTTGCTCGAGTCGATGCTGGTAGTCGGCACGTTGCTGTTCGGCCAAGGTGCTGGATTGTTCCAACAGCGCTGGCGCGAACGCCAGTGGCAGCGGTTTGATGGTCAGTTGTTGCGGGCCAACGTTGACGCTGCCCAGTTGCGCTTGCAAGCGTTCGACCGAGAATGCCAGACTCAAGGCTTCTTGCTCGCGCTGGGCCAGATCCGAGGCAAAGCGGGTGGCGTCGATCCGCAGCAAAGCGCTACCGGCGTCGACCTGCATCCCTTCGCGCACCAAGATCTGTTCAACCACCCCGCCATCGACGCTTTGGATCACCTGCACCTGCGACGATGGCACCACCTTGCCAGCCCCGCGGGTAACCTCGTCGATGGTGCTGATCCCCGCCCATAGCAGGAAGCTAAACACCAGTGCAGCCAGCAGCCAGATCAGTTGCCTATGATAGATCGGCGGCTGCGCCAGCAGTTGCTCGTCCCAGTGGTAACGGTTGGCGTTTAAATCGTTCATGCGCTGGCCTCGCCGCTGTTTTGCTGTAACCGCTGCAGCACTTGCTGGCGCGGCCCCACCGCCACCAGCCGGCCGCGTTCCAGGATCATCAGCTGATCGGCCAGTTCCATCAGCGCTTGTTTATGGGTGACTAACACCAGGGTTTTATCGCGCGGCAGTTGCTTGATGGTCCGAATAAACTGCAGTTCGGCACGGGCATCGAGGCTGGCGGTTGGTTCATCCAGTAGCAGTACCGGTGGATCGGTCAACAGCGCCCGCGCCAGCGCGACCGCTTGCCGCTGGCCGGCCGAGAGCGCTAACCCCGCTTCGCCGACTTGACGGTTTAAGCCTTCGCTATCAAGGTTGGTAAATAGGCCAACGCCACTGCGCTCGACTGCTAGTTTCAGTTGCGCTTCGCTGATGTGGCGGCAGCCAAGGGTGATGTTGTCGGCGATAGTGCCGCGAAACAGTTTGATCTCTTGCGGCACGTAGCCGATCTGCTGCCGTAGCGCGCCACTGTGCAGTTGCTTGATTTCATGGTTATCCAGTCGCAGGCCGCCGTGGTCGCTGCGCAGCAGCCCGAGCAAGGCTTTAACCAGAGTGGATTTACCAGAGCCATTGCGACCGATGATCGCCAGTCGTTGTCCCGCCGCTAGGGTAAAGTTGAGATCCCGCAGCGCCGGTTGTGCTTGGCCGGGGTAGCTGAATTGCCAGTTATCGGCGCTTATGTTGCCTTGCAGACGGCCAAGATCGGGGTAGTGCTTATGGCTGGCGCTCTCTTGCGGCAGCTGCATCAATTGGTCCAACTGCTCTAGGGTGGCTTTGACGTTATGGGCGCGGCTAAGCAGGTTGATCAGTTGGCTCATTGGGCTGATGGCGCGGCTGCCTAAGATCACCGCAGCAATAATCCCACCCATGGAGATCACTCCCGCTTCGACGCAGTACACCCCAAGTACCACGGTGATCACCGAACATAACTGGACGATAAACGAGGCGCTGTTGCTGGCGATGTTGGTCAGCCGCCGACTGCGCATCTGCCAGTCGGCGTTGTGGGCTTGCAGCTGCTCCCAAGTGTGTTGCACCGCGCCTTCAGCGCCGCTGGTTTTGATGGTTTCCAGCGCCATCAGCGATTCATACAGATGGTTATGGCGCAGATCGGCGAAGCGCTGGGCTTGCTGCGCGGCCGCCGCCATCTGCCGCTGCAGCGCGGCGGTGATGACAATCATCAAGCCGATGGCGATCAGCGCTGGCCACACTAACGGCCCGCCGACATAACCGATGATCAGCAAAAACAGCAGTGAAAAGGGCAGATCCACCAAGGTGACGATGGTGGTCGAGGCGATAAATTCACGGACGCTGTCAAAATCGCTGAACTTGCGTGCCAGCGCGCCGGTCGCCCCAGGTTTGTGCTGCAATTGCAGCCCCATGATCTTGGCAAACAAGGTGCGTGATACCGCCAGATCGGTTTGCTTACCGGCGTAATCGATCAAGCTGGCTCGTACTTGCTTGAGGGCAAAATCAAACAGATAGGCCAGCCCGGCACCGACTGCCAACACCCACAAGGAGTCGTAGGCCAGATTGGGGACGATGCGATCGTAGACGTTCATAATGAACAGCGGCGACACCAGCGCAAACAGGTTGATCAACAACGACCCTAGGATGATGTCGCGATACAGCGGTGCGGTACGGCGCAACGGTCCCCAGAACCAGTGTTGTGATGGCGGCGGTTGTTGCTCCGGCTGATCTAGCAGCGCCAGTTTCGGTTTGACCGCAATCAGATGCCCCAAATACTGCTGCTCTAGCCGAGTGCGTGACCACTCGATTTGACCGTGAGTTAACGGATCGAGCAGGGTGGCGCGTTCATGGTTGAGTGCCAACAGCACCACTGGCGGGTCATCCGCTAGGGCGATTAAACAGGGCAGCGCCGGCGCGGATAGTTGGCTTAATGGTAGGCTCAGCGAGCGACAGGCTAGCCCCGCACGCTCAGCGGCTTGGGAAAAGTGGGATAACGGCAGATCGCCGCCGGGCAGCGGTAAACCGGCGGTTATGGCGCTGCGATTTACGCGTTGTTCAAAAAACTGCGCCAACCACAGCAGATTCTCCAGCAGTGGTGAATCTGCGCTGGTGTTGGCTTGCGCTGCAGGCGTCGCAGCCGCTTCTTGGGGAAGCCCAGAAGCGGATTCGGTAACGCTGCGTGCGAGGCTATCTGTCATCCCTTACATCCTATGGCAGATAAGTGTCATCAGGCCGCTGCGGTGCCACTTGCAGGGCTGCACCAGCATTGGCATTTTGGCTGTCGAGATCGCTGTCGAACACCAAGGCGCCATCGTTGACCAGCTCATCCAAGCTGCTGTCGACCCCTTCCAGCACAATGGTTAACGTATCGCCGTTGCTGCCACTGCCATCGGTATCGACGCGGATGGTGGTGTCGCTGCCATCGCTGCTGACGCTCAGATAGTCGCCGATGGTGGCGTTGGTTTCGCCAATCAACAGCTGCGACAGATCCAACTTATCGAACTGTTCCAAGTCCTTAATGATATCGGTACTGCCATCGGCATCGCCTTGATGCCAGACAAAGGTATCTTTGCCGACGCCGCCACTAAGCAGATCATTGCCAAGGCCACCGATGATGGTGTCGTCACCCTCTTGGCCGTAGACGATGTCATCCCCAGCACCAGCATCGATGCGATCATCACCGCCACTGCGAACGTTGCCAGTGACCGAAACGTTTTCTTGTGCCAACTGAGGATGGTTAGCGCGGAGGTAATCGAGGCTGTCGGTGCGAGTCCAATCGCGGTCGGCATCGTTTTCCAAATCGAGCAACACCTTCCAGCCCGAGCCTGCCGGGTAGTGCGCCGGATTGAGTCCCAGCGCTTGCACTAGCGCATCGGTATTGGGACTGTCGCCAAAGATGATGTCGTTGCCATCGTTGCCGCTGATCTGATCTTTACCCAGCGAGGCCAACTGCTGATCCAAGATCGACCCCAGCGCCTGCTTAAGATCGGCGCTGTCTTGCAATAACAGTGCATTGTTGCCGCTGTCGATGAAGTTCATTAGTTCACTGGCGGTCAGTTCACCATTGCCATCAACATCGCCAACTAGGTTGTCACCGCTGGCAAGAATGCTGTCGGCATCGACGCCGATGGAGATCGCTTGCAAGCTGCTGACCAGCGTTTTCAGTTGCGCCAGTTCATCGCTGCCGTCAGCGCCAACCAATTCACCCCAAGCGGTGGCACTGGCGCTGCCATATTGATAGTTACCGTCGCTGTCGATGTAGGCGTTGGGCTGGCCATCGGTGATAAAGATGGCGTGGTTTTCGGTGATGGCATCAGCTGGATTGCTGCTCAGCCAGGCGTTGGCGTCGGCGAATGCCGCCTCGTAGTTAGTCCAACCGGTATTGGTGGCGCCATCAGAGGTGTTGTCCATCGCATTGACGTAGGCTTTGGCCGCCGCCAGTTGCGCCGGATCGGCGAGATCAAATTCGGTGGCAGCGCCGTTGGGGTTATTCACGCGGCTGTCGAAGTCGATCAGTTTGATGGTGACGTTGCCGTCGTGCGCGGCCATATCATCGATCATCGCCAATAGCGCCTCTTGGATGTCGGCCAGTTGCTGATCATCCAGTGAACCGGAGCTGTCGATCATCACCGCGTAGTGGTAGTTCAGCGGCACCTCGACAGGGGTTGAGCCGCCGGCATCACCAATCAGTACGTCGTCATTACCGCCGCCGGTTAAGATGTCGTCGTCATTGCTGCCAACGCGATTGTTGCCGATAACGCTGATCTCGGCGGTGGCGGTGCTGGTGGCGCCATGCTCGTCGGTGATGCTGTACTCAAAGCGTTCGGTGACCACTTGACCGGCGCTCAGATCATCGTAGATCCCCAGCGAGTCAAAGCTAAAGGTGCCATCGCTGTTGATGGTAAGTTGTGCGCCACTGTCTAGCGTGATCACTTGGCCGTCGGTTACCGGTTGGCCATTGATGTGGGTCAAACTGAAGCGGTCGCCTTCGGGATCGCTGTCATTGGCCAAGAGGCCATTGTTGGCATCGTCGATCTGCAACCGGCCATTGGCATCGGTGATCAGGGCTCCATCGCCGAGGTTGGCGCCAGTGGCGCTGATCGCTGTCAACAGATAGTCGGAGGAATCACCGCCGTCGTCGTTGCCGTTGCGATTTTCGGTGGCTTCGAACACTAGGGTGTCAAACACGATGTCGCCGGTATCAATGGTGTAGCTGCCGGAGGTGGCACCGTTTTCGGTAAAGAACACCTCAGTGGCGACTAACTCCCCTTGGTAATAGGCTTTCCAGACGCCCTGTTCGCCGCCATTTTCATTGGCAAACAGGCGAGCAACGGAGAATTCAACTTGGCTAACCAGCTCGTTGAATTCGATCTTAATCCCTTCGGAACGACCACTGCTGGGATCGTATTCAATCTGATCGTTGATTTGCCCTTGTGGCCGGATGCTGTCGCCAACCCCGATCCCTTGACCGCTGATGGTGCTGAACTCACCGACGATCTGTTCACTGCCATCGAAGCTGATGGCGGTCATGGTAAACAGTGGATTGCCATCACTGTCGGTGGGGATGGTCGCGCCATTGCTAAAGTCGGCATCGACCTGATACTGGCCTTGGCTGGCTTGATCATCATTGGCGATAACGCTGTTAACCCGGATCGCGACGTTGGCGCTGTCGCCGCCACCGTTGCCGTCGCTGATGGTGTAGTTGAAGCTAACATCACCAGCGAAACCGGGATCTGGGGTAAAGGTCATGTTGCCATCGGCATCGATGTTGATGGTGCCGTTGCTGATGGCAATGGTTTGTTCTGCGCCGGTGACGGCGATGCCATTGATGTAGCTGAAGGTTAGGGACGAGCCCTCTGGATCGTTGTCGTTGCTTAGTAAATCTAGGGCGATGGAGCCGTTTTCATTGACTTGGTAACGGTCATCGACCGCATCGGGGCTGTCATTACTGCCGTTGATGGTGATGTTGAGTTTGGCGCTGGCACCGGTATTGGTGGTGTAAGTGATTGCTGGCACGGTGCCATCCCAACCGGCTTGCGGCTCGAACGCGTAGGCGCCGGAAGCGGCGATGGTAATTACGCCGATACCGACGATGGTGATGCTGTTACCGGCGCTGACCGTCTGGCCGTTAACGCTAAAGTTGTTGACCGTGAGCGGCGTGTCTTCATCGCGGTCATTGCTGAGCACATTGCCGGTCAGAGTTTGATTCTCTTGGCCGCTGTCGTTGTCATCAAGCAACTGTGATGGATCGTCAACGGGGGTGACCGTTGGCGTTGCACTAACCGCAGTGCCATTGTCGCTGCCATCATTTGGCGTCAGGGTGAACTGTGGCAGTGGCTGACCTTGGTTAATCAGGTCAACCCCAGCTTGAGTCAGCACCACATTGCCGCTGTCATCCAAGGCGTAGTGGGTGGTGTCGCTAAGGGTAACGGTAACGTCGTCGCCATCGGCATCGAAGGTGCTGTAGCTAACCACCACATCACCGGCGGCGGCGCCGCTGTCTTCGGTAAATTCGGCAACGTCGCCCAAACTGATGGTCGGCACGTCATTGATTGGCTCAACGACCACCGTCACCTGGGCGCTATCGCTGCCGCCGTTACCATCACTGACCTGATAACTGATGGTGGCGCTGCCATTGAAGTTCGCTGCCGGGGTAAACAACAACTTGCCATCGACGATGGCGACGGTGCCTTGCTCTGGCGGTACCGTGGCGGCGGTGATGGTTAAGCTGTCGTTGTCGGCATCGTTGTCGTTGGCCAGTACGTCGATGGTGACGGCGCTGTCTTCGTCGGTGTTGATGTTGTCGTCCTGGGCGATGGGGGCATCGTTAACGGCGGCAACGGTGATGTTAAGCGTGGCGCTTTGGCCGGTATTGGTGGTGTAGGTGATGCTTGGAACCGTGCCGTTAAAGTCGGTCGCGGGCTCAAAGCGGTAACTGCCGTCACTGTCGATGGTGATGGTGCCGATCCCATCGATGCTGGCGCTGGCGCCGGCGTCGTAGCGCAACCCCCCGACTTCAAAGCTAACCACATTGAGCGCGGCGTCATCTTGCTCGTCGTTGTTGAGCACATTGCCGTTGAGGGGAGTCTCTTCATTGGTGCTGGCGCTGTCGTCGTTGATAACCGCATCGGCATTATCCGCTTTAACCGTAACGACGACCGTCGCGGTACTGCTGGCGCCATCGGCATCGGTGACGGTGTAGCTGATGCTGGTGGTGCCATTGAAATCGGCATTAGGGGTAAAGCTTAAGGTGCCATCGTCGTTGATGGTAACGCTGCCATCGGGGCTACTGGCGGCGGTGATGCTAAAGCTGTCATCATCGAAATCATTGCTAAGTACATCAATGATAACGCTACGGTCTTCCTCGGTGCTGGCGCTGTCGTCGAAGGCAAATGGTGCCGGGTTGCTGATGGTCCAAGTAAAGGTTTGCTCGGTGGTAAGACCGTCGGCATCGGTGGCGGTAATGGTGACCTCAAAGCTGCCGGTGGATGAAGCATCATTGGCGATCTGGCCACTGATAACGCCGCTGTCGGGATCAATCGTCAGACCATCCGGCAAGCCGTCGGCGGTGAAGCGCAGCGCACTTTCCAGATCGTCAAAGTTGGCGCTGATATCAACGCTGATGTCCTCATGATCTAGGCTATCTCTGTCAATTAAGCTTTCGCTTATCGGCGCATCATTAACCGCGTCGATGGTGATATCCAGCGTCGCCGTATCGCCAGTGTTGGTGGTATAGCTGATCGGCGGCACCTCGCCGTTCCAGTTGGCAACGGGGATAAAGGTGTAACTGCCATTGGCGTTTAAGGTGAATTCACCCATGCCGTCAATGGTGATGCTGTCACCGGCGGCATGGACCGTGCTGTCGCCGCCGATGGTAAAGCTATCGACCAGCAACAGGGTGTCGACGTCGCTGTCATTGCTGAGCACGTTGCCGTCGACGGTAGTGTCTTCTTGGCCGCTGATGCTGTCGTTGCTCAGTTCGGCTGGGTCATCGACCGCATTAATGGTGATATTCAGCGTTGATGACATGCCAGTATTGGTGAAGTAGAGCACCTGCGGCACGGTGCCATTCCAGTTTTCAACTGGAGTAAAGGTATAGCCACCATCGGCGTTGATGGTGATCTCGCCGATGCCATCTAGGATGGCGGTGTCACCGGCGCCATAGCTGTCGCCACCGATGTTAAAGCCAACCACCGCGAGGTCGTTGTCCACATCGTTATCGTTGGCCAATACGTTGCCGCTGACGCTGTGGTCCTCATCGGCGTTGCCCAGATCAGAGCGCAAGTCGGAGGGATCGTCCACCGGAGTGACATTGACGCTGACGGTCGCGCTGGCCTCATCTCCGTTTTCATCGCGAATGGTGTACTCGATGGTTGCCGAGCCAAAATAGTTGGCCGCAGGCGTAAATAGCAAGGTACCGTTAGGGAGTACGGTAACGCTACCAATGGCGGGATCAACGCTGGCCGAGATGACGGTCAGTGTGTCGCCATCGGGGTGACTGTCGTTGTCCAGCACCTTGATGGTGACCTCGGTCTCTTCCGTGGTTTGAGCGCTGTCATCGGTGGCAACTGGGGCGTCATCCACTGGGGTGATGGTGATGGTGACCGAGCCGCTGTCGCTTAGTTCGCCATCGGAGATGACGTAATCGAATGTGGCTTCACCTACGTAGTTTTGCGCCGGTTTAAAGCTGATGCTGCCATCGGCGGCCACAATCACACTGCCGCTGCCATCCTTAAGGTCAATGGTTTGGGCATTGCCGGTCAGTGCGGTGCCATCAATGTGGGTGATGATCAGTAGGTCACCGTCAATATCGCCATCGTTGCCGGTTAGATCGAGGCTAAGTTCGCCATCTTCGGCAACGGTAAGATCGTCGTCATTGGCGTTGGGTGCGTCATTCACTGCGGTGATGTCGATAGCCAATGTGGCACTGTCACCGGTGTTGGTGGTGTAGGTAACCGTTGGTACCACACCGTTCCAGTTGGCGTCGGGGACAAATTCAAAGCTGCCGTTGGCGTTTAGGCTAAAGGTACCGATGCCGGGGATAGGGACTTCGTCGCCGGGGAGGTATTCGGTGGCATCATTGCCAATGGTGAATTTAGCTACTCGAAGTGTGCTATCAACGTCGCTGTCGTTAGCGAGCACGTTGCCGGTAACCACGCTGTCTTCAGCGCCACTGAACTGGTCGTCAGTAAGCTCAGCGGCATCATCGACTGGGGTAACGCTGATGCTGGTGCCGCCACTCTCGGTGGTGGTGCCATCAAACACCTCATAGCTAAAGTCGCCGACTTCATCGCTGCCGTTGTAGTCAGCCGGTGCTTGATACAACAAGCCTTCGAGTTGTTCGGCGCTGAGCACTTGGCCTGCCACCACTGGGGTACCGTCTGCCAACGTAATGGTGCCAATAGTCGGTAAGCCAGTGACGGTGATGGTGAGGTTATCGCCATCAATGTCAGTTGGGGCGGTTAGGCCAAGTGGGGTGCTACCGCTATCCTCATCGACGTTGATGCTGTTGTTGTCGGCATTAGGCGCGTCATTGACCGGATTGACGGTTACCGTAACGGTGGCGCTATCGGTGGCACCTTCACGATCTTCAACGGTGTAACTGATGGTTGCTGTGCCATTGAAGTTGGCATTAGGGGTGAAGGTTAGGGTGCCATCGTCGTTGATGACCACAGTCCCATCAGCGCTGCTGGCGCTGATAACCGTCGGTTGATCCTTAAAGTCGATGTCAAAATCATTGCTGAGGACATCAATGATGACGCTGGTATCTTCGTCTGTGCTGGCCAGATCATCTTCGGCGACAGGCGCGTCATTGCTGGCGCGGATCCCGATACCCAAAATCGCCTCGGTACCGGTGTTGGTTACGTAGCTAATTGCAGGGACTAAACCGGTCCAATTTTCGGCGGGCTCAAAGGTAAAGTCGCCGTTCGCCACAATGGTGATGGTGCCTACGCCGGCGATCTCGATACTTTCACCGGGCAGGGCACTGCCATTGATGCCGTCGACACTGAAACTGGCAATGCTGAGGGTGTCATCGATATCGCTGTCGTTGGCTAGCACATTGCCATTAAGCATTTGATCTTCTGTGCCTTCGACAAAGTCGTTGACGGCATCAGTTGGGTCATCAACGGCGGTGATGTCGATAGCCAGTGTGGCACTGTCACCGGTGTTGGTGGTGTAGGTTACCGTAGGCACCGCCCCGTTCCAGTTGGCGTCGGGGACAAATTCAAAGCTGCCGTTGGCGTTTAGGCTAAAGGTACCGATGCCGGGGATAGGGACTTCGTCGCCGGGGAGGTATTCGGTGGCATCATTGCCAATGGTGAACTTAGCCACTTGCAGTGTGCTATCAACGTCGCTGTCGTTAGCGAGCACGTTGCCGGTAACGGTGCTGTCTTCAGCGCCGCTGAACTGGTCGTCAATAAGCTCGGCGGCGTCATCGACTGGGGTAACGCTGATGCTGGTGCTACCGCTCACGGTGGTGGTGCCATCAAACACCTCATAGCCAAAGCCACCAACGGCATCGCTGCCGTTGTAGTCAGCCGGTGCTTGATACAACAAGCCTTCGAGTTGCTCGGCGCTGAGCACTTGGCCAGTCACCACTGGGGTGCCGTCGGCCAGCGTAATGGTGCCAATAGTCGGTAGACCGGTAACAGTGATGGTGAGGCTGTCGTTCTCTTCATCAGTCGGAGCGGTGAGGCCAAGGTTGGTGGCGCCGCTCTCTTCCAAGACGCTGATGTTGCTGCTACTGACTTCCGGTGCATCATTGCTGGCGGTAACTTGTGGAGCCGCCTGTTGGGCTTCGCCACTGTCTTGGCCATCACTTGGGGTTAGGGTGAAAGGGGGCAGCTCTTGGCCGGAATTGACTAAGTTCAGTCCTGCTTGGGTCAGTACCACGTTGCCATTGCCATCGAGGGCATAGTGGGTGGTGTCACTTAACGTGACGGTAACCGTATCGCCCTCTTCGTCGCTGGTAATGTATGTGGCAACGATATCACCAACGTCAGCGCCGTTGTCTTCGATGAAATTATTGACGGTGGTAATCGTTAGTTCGGGGGCGTCGTTGGCTGGGCTCACCGTTGGCTCGACCATCACCGGTCGGCCATCTTGCTCTCCGTCGTTGGGGATCAGCAAAAATGGCGGCAGCTCTTGGCCTTGATTGACCAGATCGGCACCGGCTTGGGTTAATACCACATTGCCGTTGTTATCGAGCGCGTAATAGGTGCCATCAGTGAGGAAGACGATCACTTTATCGCCGTCGGCATCAAAGGTGGTGTAACTGGCGACCACATCGCCAGCTGCAACGCCGCTGTCTTCGGTGAAGCTGCTGACGCTGACAAGGTTGAGCTCCGGGGCATCGTTCAGAGGTTTAACGGTGACGGTGGCGGTGGCGCTGCTGGTACCGCCATTGCCATCGCTGATGCTGTAATCAAAGCTAACGCTGCCGTTGTAGTCGGCATCGGGA
>NZ_AUGM01000012.1 GCF_000422665.1 Ferrimonas senticii DSM 18821
AAATGATGATTTCTCGTTCCACGTGAGTGCCCACACAGATTGTCTGACTAATTTTTAAAGAGCTTGTCTCGTTCGAGACAGGACGCGAATCTTACGCTTCCTATTTTTCACCGTCAAGCAGAATTTCAAACTTTCTTACTTTCCGGTTTTCTTTAAGTTTTGAGCACTTCGCTTCAACTCTTAAAGAGGAGCGCCATTTTATTAAGTTAACTTCCGAAGTCAAGGACTTATTTTGAAAGTTTTCTTAGTGGCTGCTGCCTTATCAACCGTGACCAACCGCGTTACCGCTGTGCCCCGTCGATGGAGGCGCATTATAGGGAGCCGTTGAATTAGCGCAAGGCTATTTCGTAAATAAATTACCAAGCGTCGATTAATTCAACAAAACTAATCAAACCGCTAAAAATTGCAGCAAGTTACGCGCAAAAACGCTGCACTGAATTAAAGCCAAAGCGAGCTAATGCCGTTATTAACGAAGTATTGGGTTCAGCCCCGGTGAAATAAAAGCCGGCGGCCTGATTGTTCTTTGCTGAATTATTCGCCAGCAGTGCTAATACTCGTCTAGCAATCGCCGCTCCGGAGTCCACTAACTGCACCTTAGGACCCATTACCTCGGCGATCTCATCAGTTAATAGTGGGAAATGGGTGCAGCCCAAGATCACGGTGTCGACTTGCGGCTGCTGTAACGGCGCCAATACCCGGCTTAGCCGTGCCATATCCACCGGCGCGCCGGAGAGTTTGGCCTCAGCCATCATCACCAGTTCACTGCTGCCTAAGCGCAAGACCTGACAGTCAGCGGCAAAGTCGTTAATCAAATTATCGGTGTAACTGCGACGAACGGTGCCTGGGGTCGCTAACAAGGCGATGGTTTTAGTGCGGCTGATTTGTGCCGCCGGTTTAACGGCCGGCACCACCCCGACAACCGGAATCGATAAGCGCTGGCGCAGTGGGGCTAACACTAAGGTACTGGCGCTATTGCAGGCGACCACCACCAAATCAATCGGGTGCTGAGCAACAAAGGCTTCGATCAAGCTGACGCAGCCATCGATCAACTCTTGCTCTGGCAGCTCGCCGTAAGGGAAGCGGCCATTATCTGCTAAGTAATGGAGACACGCCTGCGGCAACACCGCAGCAATATGCTGCTGCACCGATAGACCACCAACGCCAGAATCAAATAGCAAGATTGAGCTCATGAGCACCTATATAGATAGAATGAATAACAGAACGATTAACGGCGCAATTCTCACACAGCCGCGGTTTGCCACCAACAATTCTGGACTTGTGCGCACCGCTGGTTAGAATTTGCCCCCTTTGCAACACCATCCGCTTGGAGACCCTATGGATCTGTCAGCCCTTGATCCCAAACACTATGACGCGCAACTGGCGGCCAAATGCGACCAGATGCGTCAGCTTTTTGCCGACTACCAAACTCCTGAGCTGGAGGTGTTTCGCTCTGAGCCACAACACTACCGGATGCGTGCTGAGTTCCGCATTTGGCACGACGGCGATGATCTGAACTACGTCATGTTCGATCAAGTTGAGCAAAAGCGTATTGCGGTAACCCAGTTCCTGCCAGCCAGCGCGCTGATCAACGAGTACATGCTGAAACTGCGCGAAGCGTTGATCCCCAATCCAACCCTGCGCTTTAAGCTATTCCAAGTCGACTTCCTCTCTACTTTAAGTGGCGAGCTGGTGATCAGTCTGATCTACCATCGTCAGTTGGATCAAAAGTGGCAAGATGAGATCAACCAACTGCGCAGCCAATGGGGCGAGCACGTCAGCTTTATCGGCCGCGCCCGCAAGCAGAAGGTAGTACTGGATCGCGACTACGTTGATGAAGTACTGCACGTGCACGGCAAACCGCTGCACTACCGTCAGGTGGAAAACAGCTTTACCCAGCCAAACGGCAAAGTAGCCGAGCAGATGCTGGAGTGGGCAGTCGACGTAACCCGTGGCAGCCAAGGTGACCTGTTAGAGCTGTACTGCGGTAACGGCAACTTCTCATTGGCGTTGGCGGATAACTTTGAACGCGTACTGGCGACCGAACTGGCTAAGCCATCGGTGGATGCGGCGCAACACAACATCGCCAAGAACCAGATCGATAACGTCACCATCATCCGCATGTCGGCCGAAGACTTTACCGACGCGATGAACGGCGTACGTGAGTTCACTCGTCTGAAAGGCATCGATCTGAAAGCCTTTAACTGCAATACCATCTTCGTTGATCCACCGCGTGCCGGTCTGGACTCAGAAACTGAAAAGATGGTGCAGGCTTACGAGCGGATCCTATACATCTCTTGTAACCCAGAGACGCTGCTGGACAACCTCAAGACCCTTGGCGAGACCCACAACATTACTCGCCTGGCCCTGTTTGATCAGTTCCCATACACCCACCACATGGAAGCCGGTGTACTGCTAGAGCGTAAGTAACGCCAAGCCACATAATACAATCCCGCCAAATGGCGGGATTGTTGTTTTGCGGTTACGGCAGATCGTCAATCAGTTCTACTGGTGGCTGGTAGTGTTCTGGGCTTAAGCCCAGCAACTCCTGCACCGTCGAGGCGATGGTGACCGATGACCAGGTACCGGTGACTACGCCGGCAAACAGGGTGATCGAAAAGCCATACAGCGCTTCCCCACCAAGCAACAGCAAGCAGCCGATGGTAAACAGGGTGGTACCAGCGGTGATCAAGGTGCGGGAGAAAGTCGCCGCCACCGCCAGATCGGTGCTGGCGTAGATGCTGTCATTCGGCCGTGCTTTAAGTACTTCGCGGAGGCGATCGGCAATCACGATCGAATCATTCAACGAATAGCCAATCACCGCCAGCATACCGGCAATCACATTCAGGTCGAGTTTAACCCCCAGTACCGCCAGTAGTCCCAAAGTCAAAATGGTGTCGTGCAGCAGCGAGGCGATGGCCGCCAACGCCAAGCGCCATTCAAACCGCAGCGCCAGATAAACCATGATCGACAATGACGCCGCCAGCAACGCCAAACCACCTTGGTTATACAGCTCTTCGCCCACTTGCGGGCCAATCACCGTCGCCTGCAGCAGCTGTACCGGCAACCCCAGTTGCTGACTTAATAGCGCGACTACTTGATGCGGATCTGACAGCGCCGCACCTGCAGGCAATAACAGTTGCCAACTGCCCGGTTCGCTGCCGGCTTTTAGGGTCAGCAGTTGCGCCAACTGGCCACTGAGCAGCCCTTGCAGTTCGGTGGCGCTGGCCAAGGTGGCCATACTGACCTCGATAACCGTACCACCGGTAAAATCGATGCTCAGTGCCAAACCATAATGCCAAATGGCCAGCAGGCTCAGCAGCACCAACAGCAACGAGCCGAATAAACCGCCATAGCGGATCTGAGTTAATGATTTCATGATCAACACTCCGTTAAATCTTCAGTGCTCGGCGGGAGTCACGACCCCACAGCGGATTAATGATGGCGCGAGTCCCCCAGATCCCACAGATCATGCTCGACAGCAGACCTAGGATCAGCGTGGTCGCGAAGCCCTGTAGCGGCCCCGAACCAATGCCATACAGGCACAGCGCTGAGATCAAGGTGGTGATGTTGGCATCAAAGATGGTGGTAAAGGCCGAGCGATAGCCAAAGTCGATGGCCACGGCTAACGATGCCCCCTGTCGCAGGCGGTCGCGGATCCGCTCGAAGATCAGCACGTTGGTATCCACCGCCATCCCCACGGTCAGCACTAAACCGGCGATCCCCGGCAGCGTCAGCACCGCCCCAGGCAACAGCACCAGCAAACCGATCTGCATCACTAAGTTGGCGGCCAGAGCGACAATCGCCACCCAACCAAAGCGGCGATACCACAGCATCATAAACAGCGCCATGCCAGCCATACCCAGCGCCAAGGCACTGATCCCCGCTTCGATATTCTGCGCCCCCAAAGTCGGGCCAATCGCCCGCTCTTCAACAATCTGAATCGGCGCGGTCAAAGCACCAGAGCGCAGCAGCAACGCCAGCTCCTGCGCCTCAGCGGCACTGTCGAGGCCAGTGATCACAAAGGCATTCGCCAGAGCACTGTTGATGGTGGCAACGTTGATCACCGAATCCTGAGGTCGCAGCTGATCGTTCGCTCCCAGTTGATACTCGGTGTATACCGTCGCCATTGGCTGACCGATATGCTGGCGACTGAAGTCCAGCATCTGCTCAGCACCGATGCCATCCAAGCGCACCTCAACCTGCGGCTGCCCCATCTCGCCCATGCTGCTGCGGGCATCGACAATGTGATCGCCGGACAACACCGGCTGGCGCATCATCCGTACCGGATTACCGTAGCGATCTTGCAGCACCATCGAGCCACTGCTGCTGGCTTCATAAAAGGCCAGCGAGGCGGTGGCGCCAATAACGCTTTTCGCTTGTTTAGGGTCATGTACCCCGGGCAGCTCGATGCGAATGTGCTCGCGACCTTGACGTTGCACACTGGCCTCAACAATCCCCAGCTCGCCGATGCGGTTGCGCAAAATGGCGATGTTTTGCGTCATTGCCGACTGAGTCTGTGCCAGCAGTTCGGTTTCACTCAAGCTCAGTAAGGTACGGCCATCTTGCTGCTGTTGCTGCCATTGGTTGGGATACTTGGCCAACACGCTATCCAGCAACGCTTGTCGCTGTTGTGGCTGACCGCTCAGTGCCAGTTGCGTCGACGACAGCGCCCGCACCGTCACCCCGCGAAGGCGCTGCTTACGGAACTCACTGCGCAGTTCATTGACCATCGCATCGGTGTATTTGCCATAGACCGCATCCAGATCGACATACAGCAGCAGTTGCACCCCGCCACGCAAGTCCAAGCCCAACTTCACCGGCTCTGCACCAATCTTGCTAAACCATGCCGGTGCCGCGGATTGATACTGAACGGTGATTTCGGCTTGATCCGCCAGCGTCTGGGTTAATAGTTTTTTCGCCTGTTGTTGCGCCTCAATATCGGCAAAGGTCAGCACCAATTGTTCATCGTTCTGGGTGAGCGAAGTCGCGGGCAGTTGTTGCTGCTCAAGCAGTTGCTCCACCTCGGCTAAGCTGACCAACTGGTCACGCTTGGCATGCACTCCTAACGCCGGCATGTCGCCGTAAAAACTGGGGATCGCTTGCAGCAGCAAGGTCAGTAGCATCAGCAGCAACAGCGCCGACTGCCAGCGGCTGATGCGGTTTAAGGTGGCTGGATTGCCAGCACGCTTACGGGAATTAGTCATCTTAAGCCTCCCCTGCGACACGGCGCATCGCCAAACGCCGATAGCGCAGCCAAGCGGCAGCCAGCAACGCCAACAACAAGGTCAGCATCGGTGCCAGCATCAACGCCATGGTGATGACGCGGCTAATCGGCTCTGGCAGTAATGGCAGCAAAAAACCTAATCCGGCCAATAGGCACACCCACAACAGCGCGCTTAGCCACGCGAACCACTGAAACTGGCTCTGACTCTGCAAGCGAGCGCCCATCATCATTGGCGTAAGCGAGCGGGCACCGGGAATAAAGCGAGCGCAAAACAGAGCCAGCAAACCGTGATGCTCAAGCAGGCTATCGACCCGCTGCATCGACTGCGGCGACACCTTGGCCAACCAACGCTGCACCACCGGCAACCGCTGCAGCCACCGTCCTTGCAGAAATGCCAGAGCACTGCCAGTAGCAGCGGCAATCACCAGTAGCGGCGCAATCAGAAACGGTTCCAACACCCCAAGGGCTGCCAGAGTGCCTGACAGCACCACAACGCTGTCACAGGGCAGCGGCGCCGCCGGCAGGAAGGCGCTTTCGAGCCAGATGAAAAGGGTAATAATTAGGTAGATCAAGCTGGCACTGCCCGGAGCGAGCAGCACCGCAACGTCCTGATCCCATAAGGCGATCAGAACCTGCTGAATAGTTTCGAACATGGAGACTCCATCTATCGACCAACAAAAAAGGGTTGTTTATGGCGATAGCGGGAGATCAGCGGCTGTGAATAAACCGATATTGGAGGTTTGACTCTTGCCAACCGGCGAGTCGATGGCTGGGGCTCAACAGATAACGGCGCGGCAGCAACACCGGCAGTCGCACCAACGCCAACAGCATGGCGATAGTCATCAACACCAGCGGCCAACTGTTGGGCAGTTTCGGTTTTAACTTTTGTTCGGATTGCGGCCCGCGGGGGCTGGCCAGTTGCGATAAGGTCGCATCCAACGACAGATCGGGACGACTGTCGTGACCGGCCAATACCGATTGCGGTGCTTGCAGTAAATCTTGGCTGAGCAGCGTCGTGGTATTGCCCAGCAGCAATACCATCAGCAGCGTCATCATCAGTGGCAGTCGTTGGATCAACTGTCGCATGCCAAGTTTCCTAATTAATCTGCTGCCGATGCTAGCGCTTCACAACGAAAAATCCAGCGATTTTATTAGCCAGAGCGACCATCAATCCGCGGTGAGGCCAATAACCGCCAGTAGTGCCACACAAACCAAGCAAACGCCAAACACCACAAGGTCGCCGCAGTCCACAACCAGCCGGTGGTGTTGGCCGGCGACAACAGCGGCAGTACCGCCCGCACTAACGAGGCTGCCGCCAGCGCTAAGAACGCCGGTGCCATATTTGGCCCGTCGTAGATATTACGGCCGGTATGACCCAACGACACCCGACTGATCATCGACAGACAGATGCTGGCCATGGTGCCGATGGCAAACAGGTGCAATAGCTGCCGTTCCAACAGCGGATCGCCAACATGATAGGCCATGAGAATCAGCGTCACAGGCAGCAACCAATAACTCAGATGCAGCGACCACAGCAGCGGCTCTTTGCGGGTTTTCAGCGGATACCAGCGGCTGCAACGGATCAGTTGCAGTACGCCTGCTGTCAACAACACCAACCCTTTGACTGGCAAGCTCATAAACGGCCATACCGCATTGATCAGCAGCAACAGCAACAGTGGCGGTAACGTCCACTCGACCCATGGCAGATCGGGCTTACGCTGCAATTGCAGCCGTGCAGCAGTGAAGAATGGGATCACCCGCCCACCCATGATGGTGATCAGCAGCGCCAACCACCAGATCATCCCCAGCCAGATCTGCAAACTTAACGATAAGTTGTGATTGGCCAGCGCCCAGTAGCTCAGCAGATTCACTGCCGCTGCTACCACCAACAGGATGGGGAAGACGATATTGCGCCACTGCCGTACCCGCAGCATCACCTGCGCCAACTTACCCGCCACCACCAGCAGAAACGCCACATCCAATGACGCCGGAACCCACAATGGTAGCGGCAATAACAACGTCAGCCGTGCCCCCGCCCACAGGCCAACCACCGCCGCCAACTTCGCGCCGGTTAATGCCGGTTGATTGGTCCAGTTTTTCGAGGCAGTCAGCAGAAAACCGGCAACCACCGCCATCGCAAAGCCAAACAGCATCTCATGCGGGTGCCACCACAACGGCACCACTGTGGCAAAAAACTGCTGATTGAAGGGCGCGTACTGCGGATAAAACCACGCCGTCAGCCACAGCGGGATAGCGATCAATGCCCACACCGCCGCCAGCAAGAAAAATGGCCGAAAGCCCAGTCGCAACAGCGCCGGAGTAGTATCAATCTTACGGGGATCTTCAATATTCAACATAAGTTGTATTTTTAATACAGCATAGTGGCGAGCACTATAAACCAGACTTTATACCAATTCACTTAAGTAAATGGTCTATCTATTGCGAAGGGGAAATCGTCTCAATCAAGGCACTCAACGCCGCTGCTAGTGGCTCTACCAGTAAGTTGAGTAACGCCGAGTGAGGCCCGATTTTGCAACAAGTGCTAACCAGCAATAGTGATCAGATATTTAGGTGAATTGGCATTACAGCAAGCGTAGTGAAGATCAGCGTCAACCAGCCAAAAAGCAAAACGCCCCAGTGATCGCGGCCGATCTCTGGGGCGTTGTGGCATCGCTGCAACCTTACATTGGCTGCAATTTTTGCGCGAAACGTTTACTGGTTGGCAGCGTCTCCCCGCCCACCGACAGCATTGCCACCTGTAAGATAAGTCGCTCGGTCAGCAACTTGCGCTCTTTGCGATTCATATCCAGCGCTTCCGAACCCGAGGCAAACACCAACACCACCATCGCTTCTGCTTGGGCGTAAGCCAGCTTTTGATCGACGTTAGAGCGCTGCATCACGTAGTCGGTCAGTTCGTCGGTAAAGTGGCGAATCTCGCGATTTACCGCCGCCCGAAATGCCGCCGAGGTGCCACTGCGCTCACGCAGCAATAAGCGAAACACGTTTGGATGCTCGTCCACGAACTCCATAAAGATCTGGATCGAGGCGGAGATAATGCTGCCGCCCTGCTCTGCCCGCTGCCGCCCTTTGCGCATCAACTGACGCAGAGTCAATCCGCCTTCGTCGACCATGGTTAGGCCAAGCTCTTCCATATCTTTAAAGTGGCGATAGAACGACGTTGGGGCAATGCCCGCTTCGCGCGCCACTTCGCGCAAGCTCAAACTAGAGAAACTGCGCTCGCTGCTAAGCTGATTAAAGGCCGCATCCACCAAGGCGCGGCGAGTCTTTTCTTTTTGTTGTGCTCGGATCCCCATTGGATACCACCTAATCTGAAAACTGGATGATAGTAGCGCTATCAGCAGGTTATTGCAGCCCAGCGGCGCACTTCTGTTGCGCTTTTGTGACGGTTTCGCCGCCATCCGAGCGATGTCAGCTCGCAATAATGCTGGCACTCGATGCTGCCATTCAGCGTGATGATTGATCCTTAGTCGACTTGCAAATTACTGACAAACAGCCACAATGGCGAACAGATGTACGCCGAAAGTATTATCACGGATGAACAAACAAAAACCGCTTATTTGGATTAATAATCTGGTGCTGTTTGGCACCCTCGCCGTCACCGTAACGGTGGTTCCTTGGTATCTCTACAGCCATTCCGTCGGCTGGGGCGTGTGGCTGGCGGCCCTGCTGCTGTGGGCCTGGAGTGGCCTGTCGATTACCGCCGGCTATCACCGCTTGTGGGCCCATCGCGCTTGGCAAGCTCACCCCGCTCTGCAATGGCTACTGGCCATTGGTGGCGCGATGGCGATGCAAAACACCATCTTGCACTGGTGCAGTGATCATCGTACCCACCATAAGCACGTCGATAACAACGACCGCGATCCTTACAGCGCCGGTAACGGCTTTTGGTACAGCCACATCGGCTGGCTATTGCGGGATCATGGCATCAGTGATGCCGACACCAAAAACGTCCGCGATCTGCATAAAAACCCCATCGTCCAATTTCAGCACCGCCACTACCTGCTGCTGGCCGGTGCCACTAACCTCGGGTTGCCGTTGGCATTGGGGTGGTTGGCTGGCGATCTCTGGGGCGGCTTGCTGATCGCCGGCTTCCTACGAGTGGTACTGGTGCATCACGGCACCTTTTTTATCAACTCACTGGCGCACATCTGGGGCAGTCAGCCCTACAGTGATGCCCACAGCTCCCGCGATAATGGCCTGTTGGCGCTGCTGACCTTCGGCGAGGGTTACCACAACTTTCACCACAGCTTTGAATACGACTACCGCAATGGCGTACGTTGGTGGCAGTTCGATCCAACCAAATGGCTGATCCAACTCGCTTATCAGTTGCGTCTGGCCAGTGGCCTACGGCGCACCCCGCAAGAGCGGATCGAAAAAGCGCGGCTGACGATGCAACTGCGTCGCAGCCAATTGCAGTTCGATGGTCAGCAACATGCGGCCGAACTGCTGGCACGGCTAGAGCAGGAATATGAACAGCTGGCGGTGCGCTTGCAGGCCTACTACCAACAGAAGCAGCGACTGCTGCAAGCCAACAAACGACGGCTGGATCGCAGTGCCAAACAGCAGCTGCGCGAACTGAAACAAGCGCTGGAATTGCAACGTCAGCAGTGGCTGCAACTACGCCAGCAACTGCATGCGATGGCATAAGCAACCAACCTTTGGCGGCCGTCCTGTGATTGTCGCCATTGTTTTTGGTGATGAGCGCACTACCATAAGCGCGGTCGACTTTCTCGGCCGCGTTTTTTGTTGAAGAACCCCCATGCCAAATACCATTGCTCCGTCCGACTACCTTTCCTTGCTGCTTAGCAACACGCCGATCATCGATCTGCGGGCGCCAATTGAATTCAACAAAGGCACCCTGCCTGGTGGCCGTAATCTGCCACTGATGACCGATGTCGAACGCGCCAAGGTCGGCCACTGCTACAAGCACAAAGGCCAAGATGAAGCGGTGAAGCTGGGTCACCAATTGGTTGGTGGCGACGTCAAAGCGGCACGGGTGCAAGCGTGGGTCGATCAGGTTAGCGCCCAACCAGAAACGGTGCTGTGCTGTTTTCGTGGTGGCATGCGCAGTCAGATCAGCCAAGGCTGGCTCAAGCAAGCTGGTTATGATCGCCCCTACATCGAAGGCGGCTATAAGGCGGTGCGGCAGTTCTTAATTGAGCAAACCGAGCAGATCGCCAGCGACAGTTCGTTGGTGGTGCTGACCGCCATGACTGGTAGTGGCAAAACCGATTTTCTTAATCAGCGCCAAGACAGTGTCGATCTAGAAGGGCTAGCCAACCATCGCGGTTCCAGTTTTGGTCGGATGTTAACCCCACAACCGGCGCAGATCGATTTTGAAAACCAATTGGCGATGGCAATGATCCGCAATCAGCTCAAAACCAAGCAACTGCTGCTGGAAGATGAAAGTCGGCTGATTGGCCGCGAGTCGGTGCCGCTGGAACTGTTCAATCAGATGCAGCAGGCGCCGCAAGTGATCTTAGAGCGCACCACCGAGGAACGGGTCGAGCAAACCCTGAAAGATTACGTCTGCGAACGCTTGGCCGCGTACAGCGCCCGTGATGGCGAAGAGCTCGGTTGGCAAGGCTTCAGCGAGTATCTGCTCGGCAGTCTCGAACGAGTGCAAAAGCGCTTAGGCTCGCTACGCTACAACCAGTTGCGCCAGCAAATGCTGCAAGCGCTGGCGCAACAACAACAAGGCTCACTGGATGGCCACCGCATCTGGATCGAAACCATGTTGCTGGATTACTACGATCCGATGTACCGCTATCAACAGAGCAAATTCAATGGCGTGATTGAGTTCCAAGGCAATTGGCAGGCACTGCATCAATACTTGGACGATCGCGCTAAGCGAGTTAACGGGTAGAAACAACTCAGGCCGCTAAGATAGCGGCCTGAGTGTTTTCAGAGCTTAAGGTTGTGGCGGCAGGATCTCGCGCCACGGCAACTGCTGCGATCCCAGCACCATGTAGTTGGGATTCTCTAGGCTTTCACGTTCGTTGTAACTCAGCGGCTGATAGCAGGTATCGACAATCATGCCACCGGCCTCAGCGACAATGCACTGGGAGGCACCGGTATCCCATTCGCCGGTTGGTCCCAAACGCAGATAGCAATCCGCCAGCCCCTCCGCCACCATGCAGCTTTTCAGCGACGCACTGCCATAGGGGATCAAATCGTAACGCCACTGCTGACTTAACCGCTCTAAGATCCGCTGTCGCTGCTGGCGCCGTGATACCGCAATGCGTAGCGGCTGATCCGCTTGTACCTTGCGGCTATGAATAGCCAAATTGATGCCATTGTGGCGTTTAAAGGCGCCACCGCCGCGATGGGCGAAATAACAGATCTCGCTCATCGGCGCGTAGATCACCCCCAGCACCGGCACCCCGTGGTCGATCAAGGCGATGTTGACCGCAAAATCGCCACTGCCAGCGATAAACTCTTGGGTACCATCAAGGGGGTCAATCAACCAGTACTGTTGCCACTGACAACGATCGGCAAAGGGGATTTCGGCGTCCTCTTCCGACAGAATCGGCAGATCCGGCGTTAGCGAGGCAAGACTTTGCAGAATCAATTGATGTGCGGCCAGATCGGCACTGGTTACCGGGGTATTATCGGTTTTGGTCAACTGTTGATACTGACCATTGAGGTAGATCTCGCGGATCTTGTCACCGGCTTGCTGGGCAATGGCAATGACCGGTTCGATTAAGGATTGCAGGCGACTCACACCACACCACCTTACTACAGCTAGGATTTATCCAGTTTCAAATGCTTACGAGCCAAAAACAAGGCCGTAATGGATCGAGACTCGGAAAAATCGCACTGGTCCAATAAGTCATCAACCGCATCAATAGACCAAGGCACCACTTGCAGTGGTTCTGGCTCATCGCCTGGTAAACGACTTGGCCGCAGTTGCTGGGCCAAAAAGATGGTCATCTTGCTGGCAAAGTAGCCTGGCGCAAGGGACACTTCCTTCAATGGCGTAAGTTGCCCTGCGGCGTAGCCAACCTCCTCTTGCAGTTCGCGGTTGGCGGCCTCAGCGGCGGTTTCGCCGGGATCAATCAATCCTTTCGGGAAGCCTAGTTCATAACTGTCAGTTCCGGCGCCATATTCCCGCACCAATAGCATCTGTTTATGATCCAGCATCGCTACCACCATCACCGCCCCACGGCTGCCGCCACGCATCCGTTCATAGGTGCGCAACTCGCCATTGCTAAAGCGCAGATCAACCTCTTCGATGGTGAACAAGCGACTGGCGGCGGCCACTCTGGTAGCAAGAATTTTTGGCTTAGTGGTCATCAGTGTCTCTGCTGAAATTGCGGTTATAACCCCGGAATGCGGCCGTTGTAGTTCAACGGGTAAACGCCAGCGGCATTGGCTTTACCAAGAAATGGCAGCGCTTGGCGCAAACTTTCTGGCTGCTCAGCGGTTTCAGTAATGGTAGCGGCCACTTGCACCTGCGCATCGGCTTGCAGGCGCAGCTCGCCGGCGACACCGATGCGGTTTTCGCTGCCATCAACATCAACCACCAGTTCGCCATTATCGCAACGCAGGTTGGCGGCGATGTCCCCCAATGGATAAGCGCCGAACTGATTATTTACATCTAAGCCATTGACCAATAACCGCCCCTGCAGCTGCGAGCACCATGGACCGCCTTGACTGAAGGTTCGCGCATTGAGAGTAACGCTGCCCGCCAGTTTGGTACGAAACGGCAGCCGTTGATTGCCCACCAGCCAAGTGAGTGGCGCCTGCAAGCGCAAACCCTCGGCCTCGGCGCCGCTAAAGCCATAACCGACATCGCCCTTGCCCTGCACCAACGCGCCGTCGACGCTGACGCTGGCGCTTAATTTACCGGTCAACAACGCGCTTGGATGCAGTTGCCAAGTGATCTGTTCCAGTTCCCGCCCTGCAATTTTCAGGTAGCCAATGCGCCCCTGCCACAGCGAGCCGCTGATCTCGCTGACTTGCACCTGTTTCGGTTTATTTGGTAACAGCTGCCACAGCCAAGCCGCCGGTGCGGTCACCAGCAAACACAGTAGGAAAAACAGCAGACCGCTGATGCCATAGATTACCGCTCGTTTCACTTAACTACCTCGTTACAGCTTAGCTAGCTGCAGCCGGCGCACCTGCACCATGCCGGATTTATCGGTGTTGCTGATATCCAACGCGCTGATCTGCACCCCTTGGGCGCTGACTTCGTTGAGCCAAGTCAGCAGCTGGGTAAATTGCACATCCGCCAAGGTCAGTTGCAACTTATCGCCCTGCGGTTGCATCCGTTCAATCTCAATGCGGTTGCCCTGCGCAGTACGATTAACAATCTGGCTTAAACTGCCAGCGGCGCTCGCGCCTTTGCTGGCGCCGCTGTTACTGACGTAGCGAATGGCATTTTGTTTTACCTGTGCCAACGCGGTAGTTTCCGCCTGCACCTGCCGCTGCGCCAATTGCAGTGCCTCTTGTACCGGTTGCCAGATGCCGTAGTAAAGGATCGCCAGCAACAGCAGTGGCGCGGCGATACTCATCAGCCGCCGCTCTTGCTCGCTGCGGTCAAGCCACTGCTGCTGCAGTTGTTGGATTAGACCATTCATCACTTTGCCCTCACAGTTAGGGTGCCACTGACGCCGTTATCTTCGTTATTGAGCGCCCCAGTCTGGACCTCAAAATTGGCCTTGATGGCGTTGCTGAATTGCTCGATCTGCGCAAAATCTTTACCGCTTAACTGCAGGCGGATCTCGCTGCGGCTGGCGTCGAACTTAAGCCCCTGCGGTTTGATCTCTGGACTGGCAGCAAAGCTTGGCTGCAACTGCGCCAGCATCGCAAATAGCTCGCCATTATCACCGCCGCCAAGCCCGCGAACTTTGGCTTGCAGCTGACTGCGAGGATTGACGATCCGTTTTTCGTTGGGGAACAGACTGCGGTAGATCCGCTCCTGCTCGGCCCGCAATTCGGCCCGCTGCTGCTGCAGTTGATTGATCTGCAACCCACTGTGCAGCAACGACAACACCGCCAGCACCGAGGCGGCAATGCCAACCTTGGCCCACACCTGCAGACTCTTGCTAACCCCTTTGGCTGGCGCATAAGCCCCAGTGAGCAAGCTGATTGGCGCTTTGCTAAAGCCCGCCGCCAGCTGCTGCATCGGCAACTCCAGCGGCTGTTCCAACGAGCTCACTCCCTCTGGCAGCGGCAGCGGTGAAAACAGCGCCCATGGACGGCTGTCTGCGGCACTGGCGCTGGCAATAAGTGGCAGCCAATCGGCCTCGATCACTTCGCCGGCCAGCGGCCCACGTCGCAACAACAACTGCGACTCCAACTGCAACAGTGACAACTGGGTATCCTCGACCAACGGCAGCGCCAAAATATCTGGCACCATGCGGGTACAGGGCAGCTCGGCTTCACTAAGCCATGCCAGCCACTGCTGCAACTGATGGTGAGCGACCACCGCCACTGGTTGCTGCCCGCCTTGACGAGCGCCAGTGACAAAATGCAGCTGCTCAACATCATCCGCCAGCTGCTCTTCCAGCATAAACGGCAACGCCTTCAGCGCCTGTCGTGCCGCTTTGGCCGGCAGCGTTACGCTGCAGAAACGGATGGCACTGGCATCCACGAGTACCTCGACCGGACGACCACCGGCACGCTCTTTCAGACTGGCCAGCGCCTGTGCATTGGGCAACACCCCAGAGCTGATCACGCCCTGCTGTTGCTCCGACCAAGTCACCCATGGGATCGGTTGCTGGGCGCTGCTGCCCAGTCGTACCACCAAGCGTTCGCTCACTGTTGGCCTCCAAATTGGCGACTGATGACGGTCAGTTTGTCGCCGTCACCCCGCCGAAAAATACTTTCTAATCGAAACACCGCGGTATCGCTTTGGGCGCCACCACGCAGCCGGAAATAGTTACTGTCCACCACCAAGGTGGATTTGGTTTTACTGGATAGATCGCTTAAGCGCTGCAGTGGTCCTTCGGCCCAGAAATCCTCGCTGCTTTCCCAGCCATCCGCCGGTCGAGCATTAAGCACATCCTGCGCCTCTTCATTGCTAAGGCGCCCCTCCAGCATCCCCACTAACAGCTGCGGATACTGCGGATCGAGGGTGTTCACATTCAGCAGTTGACTGTCTTCACCAGGAATGGCGCAGATCCGATCTTGCAAAAACTGATACAGCGTCGCCGAAGCGCCGAGCACCGCCCGCAGTTCACTGTGATGCTGCATCAGCTGATTCGGCGCTTGGTAGGGAAATGGGCGAGCCTGATACTCCGGTGATTCGGCGCCATAGCTGCCACTGCCGTCGTTATCGCTGTCGACAAAATCCCGCAGCCGATCCGCCACCAGTTCGGCGGTGTAGCTGTCGATTTCGTAGGCCTCTAACATCGCAATCAACTGCTTGGCTGGCAACGGCTGCTGATAGGGATCTTGCTGGCGTTCTTCGTCAGTCAGCCCTTGCGATAAGGCATTTACGTTAAAACAGCTGCGCAGATCGCTGATGGTGCCGCCAATGGTGCCGTAATCCACCGGATAAACCACATCGGCGGTCGCCCAAAACTGCTGCAGATGGGTAGTACCATCGGCGTCTGCAAAGTCCTGCTTTAACACCCGTTTGGCCAAGGCTTCAGAAGACATCGCGTACCAATAGGCCTGCTCTTGATGATTGAGGTTAACGGTGCGGCGCAGGCTTAAATAACTGCGGTTGGTCATGCCCGCAGCAATGGTCACCATAATGCTTAACACCAGCAGTACCGTCAGCAGCGCGACCCCAGCTTGGCGCTTCATGATTGCCCCTCCGCCGCGCCACCGTTCTGACCGCCGTTATCCCCATTGCCACCGTCAGGATCATTGCCATCGCCGCCACTGTCGACGTTGTCGGTGGCATCAGTGCCAGCGGGACCATCAGCCAGCAAAATATGGCGGCGGATGGTGCCAAGATCATCCAGCTCCAGCTCCACCGCAAGCGCCTGTGGAAAGGTGCGGGCATCGGTTTGAGTCTGCCAACTGCCATCCAGATAAAAGGCAAACTTTAAGTCGCTGACGCCATCCAGCAGCATCATCTCAATCGGCTCTTCGCCTTCGACCGGATCCGGATAGAGGGTGTAAAGCCGCTCCAGTTTGTTGTCGCGCACACGGTACATCACCTGCTGCAACGAACCGCGTGGCAAGCGCCCTTGTGGATTAAGCCAGCCAAGGCGATAGAAACGAATACCTTGGGCGTCGGAATCGAGGTAGTTGTCGCCATACTCAAACAGCTGCTCGCCAACCTCGCCAAAATCGTCACGACTGCCACGGGCGACCATCTGGCCAAAGTCCCGTTCCAGCATGTTGATGGTTTGCTGCAACGCTTTGAGCCGCTGCTGGCTAGCACGACTGATCTCATCGGATTGGATGGTTTGCTGCAAAATGCCGGCGGTAGACAGTGCCAGCATCGCAAACACCACCATCGCCATCAGCATCTCAATCAGGGTGAAACCAGCCTGCGTCGAGCCCCGCTTAGTTCGGATTAGCGACATAGGTCTGCACCTCCGCTAACACGTTATCGAAGCTGCGATTGAGCGCCACTTTCACTTCGATCATCCGCAACTGTTCATCACTGGCTTTGACCACCCGCTGTTGCCAATACCAGGTACGCTCGGCCAGCTCACTATTGCCCTGCTTGTTGCCCAGCTCTGGAAATGGGTTTTCCAGTTGCAGATCCACCAAGCGGTTGTGAGCAACGTAATTAGCTAAGGTACGTTCGGTCAGCAGCGGCGCGTTGCCCAGTTGAATCGACGCACTGTTGATCAATGCCAGCGCGGCGGTAGCAAACACTGCCAACGCCACCATCACCTCTAACAGGGTAAAACCGCCAAGAAGCCGCTTCATTGCTCGGTTTCCTGATGCAGCCAGCGACTGCGACCAAGGGCATCGCCGATCAGTTCTAGCGATTCGCGGCCACGCTCGGTAGCGGAAATTTGCAGATTAAACGCGGTCATTTCGCCGGATGGGAACAGCAGCAGTTGCGGCTCTGGGTGTTTAGCCAACTCCTCTTCATCCGGCGCAAACAACGATCGGTCCAAGCCAAACTCGGATTCCTCGTCGTCCTCATCTTGATCCAGCGGTAACCCCTCAACGCTTAAGGCGAATTGCAGGGTATTCGGCAATTTACGCTCGCGATACAGGCGGTCATCACCACTGACGGTCTGCCAGTGGTTGTTATCAACACTCCAGCGGGCAAAGAAGTAGCGATCCGATTCGACCACCACCCCCATTAGCTCGCCAGTAAGTTGCGCCTCTTCCAAGGCGGTGCCGATCACCACCGCAAACTCGTTGCCTTGTGCCAGCATCGCTTCGCGGGTTTTGTCGCCGCCCATCACCAATGACACCGCGCCAGCCATCACCCCAATCAGGGTAACCACCAGCAGCAGCTCAATTAAGGTGAAGCCTCGCTGATACGAGGCTGGACGGCGACCAAAGGCCATTACTGGAAGTCATTCAGGTTGTGGTTACAGATATCGTCTTCGCTGCCCAACTGCAGATCTTGGCCAGCAGAACACAGATCGTATCGGCCAACTTCGCCTGGGCTTAGCAGCACGTAGTCGTTACCCCAAGGATCGGTTGGCAGACGCTGAATGTAACCGCCCTCTTGGTAGTTGCGCGGCTCTGGCGAACCGGATGGGCGGCTTACCAGCGCTTCCAAACCTTGTTCGGTGGTCGGCATCATGTTGTTGTGGGCATAGTACATCTGTAGCGCGTTTTCGAGGCCAGAGATATCCGCCACCGCCTTCTGTTGGTTGGCGCGGTCTTTGTTGCCCAAGATGTTTGGCGCCACCAGCGAGGCCAACACCCCGATGATCACCAACACCATCATCACTTCCAGCAGGGTAAAGCCGCGTTGGCGGCGATCATTCATAGACTTTTTCATCGGTTTACTTCCTTACTCGCTTGGCGATTAACGCACTAAGCACAAATTAAATCATGGTGTTGAGCGCCAACATCGGTTGCAAAATGGCGATCACAATAAACATGACGATACCAGCCATGATCACCACGATCAGAGGCTGCAGCACCGCCAGTGCTACCGTCAGTAGCGATTCAAATTCTCGGTCTTGGTTGTCCGCCGCGCGGGCCAGCATATTATCCAGTTCACCAGATTTTTCACCGGAAGCGATCATGTGCAGCATCATCGGTGGAAACAGCTTGGTTTGCTCTAATGACCCCCGCAGTGAGGCACCTTCGCGCACCTTGGCAGCAGCTTCCGATACCGAGGCTTTGACCTTGAGGTTAAGCAGCACGTCGGAGGCGATCCGCATCGCTTCCAACATCGGCACCCCAGAGGAGGTTAAGGTGCTTAAGGTGCGGGCAAAACGAGCGGTATTAAGGCCGCGAGAGATCTTGCCAATCATTGGCAGCTTCAACAGCAGTTGGTGCCATTTCAGCTTAAACGCCGGCTTGCGCAGCCCCTGTTGAAACAGCACCAAGCCGATCGCCAGCGCCGCACCAATATAGAGGCCGTAGGCCATCAGAAATTCGGAGATGTCGATCAGCAGCTGAGTGGTCGCCGGCAGCGCCTGCCCCATATGCTCGAACTGTGACACTACCTTGGGCACTACCGAGGTAAGCAGGTAGACCACCACACTGATGGCGACGATGGTTAAGATGATCGGATACACCAGCGCTTGGGTCATCTTGGCGTTCAGCTCTTGCCGCGATTCGGTGTAATCGGCCAAGCGCTCCAGCACCACTTCGAGGTGACCCGATTTTTCGCCAGCCGCCACCATCGCCACAAACAGCTGATCGAAAATTCGCGGAAATTCCGCCATCGATTCCGCCAGACTGTAGCCTTCAACCACTTTGGCGCGCACCGCCATCAGCATCCCTTTTAGGCGCGGCTGTTCGTTCTGCTCGGCCACCGCCTTGATACACTCTTCCAGCGGCAAACCACCGGCCACCAAGGTGGCTAGCTGGCGGGTGATCAGCGCCAAGGCGGTGGCGTTGATCTTCGGCTGAAACAGGCTAAAGCCACCGTTCTTAGCGGCGCTCTGCTCGGCTTTGGCGGCCGGTTTTAGCTCCAACGGCATCAGCTTTTGCTCACGCAGCTGTGCCCGCGCCTGCTTCATGGTGTCGGCTTCGATCACCCCTTTTAGCTGCTTACCTTTGGCATTTAAGGCCTGATATTCAAACGCCGCCACTGGTTACTCCTCGCGGGTCACTCGCATCACCTCTTCCAAGGTGGTGCGCCCCGCTAGGGCTTTGCTAAAGCCATCTTCGCGGATCGATGGAGTGTTGCTGCGCAGGTACTTTTCGATCGCCAGTTCGCCGCGACCGCTGTGGATCAGCTCGCGAATTTGATCGTCCACTTCCAGCAGTTCATGAATGCCGGTACGGCCTTTGTAGCCGCTGAAGTTGCAGTTTTCGCAGCCGCACGGCTTGTACAGCGTAACCGCGTCATCGGCGCCCACTTCCAGCAGTTGCCGTTCACGCTCATTGGCTTGATATGGCTGCTTGCAGTCGTTACATAGGGTTCGCACCAAGCGCTGCGCCAACACCCCCAGCAAAGAGGAGGAAACCAAGAACGGTTCAACCCCCATATCTTGCAGACGAGTTACCGCGCCGGAAGCGGTGTTGGTGTGCAGGGTCGACATCACCAAGTGGCCGGTGAGCGAGGCTTGCACCGCGATCTGCCCGGTTTCAAGATCACGGATCTCACCAACCATCACCACATCCGGATCTTGACGCAGGATCGCCCGCAAACCGCGAGCAAAGGTCATATCGACCTTGGTGTTCACTTGGGTCTGACCAATGCCTTCCAGCTCATATTCGATCGGATCTTCGACGGTCAGAATGTTGCGATCGCGGCTGTTGATCTCAGTCAGACCTGCGTACAACGTAGTGGATTTACCGGAGCCGGTTGGGCCGGTCACCAGCAAAATGCCGTGAGGACGACGGATCAGCACGTTGTAGCGATCGCGGATCGACGGTGACATCCCCAACTGTTCCAGATTAAGCACCGATTGGTTCTTATCCAGCAGACGCATTACCACCCGTTCGCCACGAGACGATGGCATGGTAGAAACCCGCACATCAACGGCGCGGCCACCAATTCGCAGCGAAATACGACCGTCTTGCGGCACCCGCTTTTCGGCGATATCAAGCTTGGCCATCACCTTAATCCGCGATACCAGCAAACTGGCGATGCGGCGCTGCTGCTTCAGCACTTCTCGCAGCACGCCATCGACCCGGAAGCGCACCACCAAATCTTTTTCGTAGGTTTCCACGTGAATATCGGAAGCGCCGAGCTTGATCGATTCCGACAACAAGGCGTTAATCAAACGGATGATCGGCGCGTCATCGTCGGCATCCAGCAGATCTTCGGTTTCCGGCAGTTCATCCGCCAACGACGCCAGATCGTCGTCTTTGCCAATGTCTTCCATCAGCTGCTGCGCTTCGGAGGAGTCCTGCTGATACAGCTCGGTCAGTTTCAGCTCAAAGGCGTTTTGCTCCAGCAGTTGCAGTGGCAACGGCTGGCCAGCAAAGCGGCGCGCTTCTAACAAGGCGTCTAAGCTGGCGCTGGCAACGTGGCACAACTGCGGCGGTTCGAGGCGATCGTCGATCATCACCCCTGAACGGCGGGCAAAGGCAAACGGCAACCGCAGCTTGCTGCGCGGCGCTGGCGCTAATTCACCCGCGTCGGTGCTTTCCGCCAACTCGCTGCCCAGATCAGTGAGTTCACTCATCCTTTGGCTCCGCGCTGTTGGCTTCGGTGGTTTTCAGCTCGCCGGTACTGTCGTTCTGGGCCGAGACGTCGGCAACGGCTTCCTTCATCCACTGGGTTTCATCACGCAGTGGTGTCGCCATCCCTTGACCGGACTGGTGGCGTTTAAGCAGATCGATAATCTCTGGGCTCATGCCATCCGGTGCCACCCACTCATCCAGCACTGGGGTTTGCTCCCACGGCATCAGGTTGATGCCATCTTCGCGCTGTTTCAGTTGCTCGCCACGGAAGAAGTTGTACTTGCGGCTAGAGACCGCGTTCATGGTGGCACCATCGCGGATGATGGTCGGCTTAATGAACACCATCAGGTTGCGCTTGGTCTTCTTCGATGAAGTCGAGCGGAAGATGTTGCCGATCCACGGAATGTCGCCCAGCAGTGGCACCTTAGATACCGACTCCTGCACATCTTCGCTGAGCAAACCACCAAGCACTACGGTTTCGCCGGAATCCGCCAATACCGTGGTGGTCAGGGTGCGCTTACCAAAGGTGACATCGACCGAAGTACGGCCATTGACGTTGGAAACCTCTTGTTCAATTTCCAGCTGAACCGCATTGCCTTCGTTGATCTGCGGGGTCACCGTCAGCTTAATGCCAACCTCTTTACGCTCGACCGTGGTAAACGGGTTGTCGTTCGAAGAACCCGTGGAGGAACCGGTGATCACCGGCACTTCATCACCAACGATAAAGCTGGCTTCTTGGTTATCGAGGGTGGTGATGCTTGGCGCCGACAACACGTTGGAGTTGGAATCCGCCGCCACCGCTTGGATCAGCGCACCAAAGTCGCCAAAGGCCACGCCCCAGGCCATGCCGTTCACTTTCGACAGTGCCGCCGCCAAGGTGCTTATATCACCTTCGGTATCGGGATTAGTGATGGTCTGGCCGGTCTCAGAATCAACGATAGTATTCCCCGGCTGATCGCGCGCATCCCACAAACCGGCGCCGATCTCGCCGATGGTGGTGCCGAAGCTGGAGTTGTACTGCACCAAACCGCCGGACTCGGAGCCAAACTGGACGTCGAAACCAACTTCGTCGCCTTCGGCCACCTCAACGATGATCGCTTCCACCAGCACCTGCGCGCGGCGGATATCGAGCTGACGAATGACACTTTCTAGGGTTTGAATTTGATCCGGCTGAGCGTTGATCACCAAGGCGTTGGAATCTTCGTGGGCCATGATGGTGATGCCAGCGGCGCTGGTACGGCTTTTCGGCTGACCGGCAGCTTCCTCTTTTTCCAAGCTTTCGGCAAAACCAGAAAGCACGGTTTGCAGATCTTCTGCCTTGGCGTACTTCAGATACACCACTTTGGTGTTGCCAGAGCTTTGCATGTCGCGATCCAGATCGCGCACCAATTCAGCGGCACGGCTGCGAGCCCGTTCGTCACCGCTGATCACCACCGAGTTGGTCCGTTCATCGGCAACCACTTTCGGTGCACCGCCGGCACCGGCCGCCGCTTGGCCACCGGCACCACGGTACAGGGCATCAATGATCCGCACCATCTCACTGGCGCTGGCGTATTGCAGCCGCACCACTTCCACCTTGGTATCGCCCTGCAGATCGACCCGTTTAACGATCTCCACCAGTTTATTCACGGTGGCGGCGCGGCCGGTGATCATCAGCACGTTGGAGGGATCGTAGTTAACCACGTTACCGCCACCGGCGTTGTTGTTCAGCTGCCGCAGCAAAGGTGCCAATTGTTTGGCCTCGACGTTGTACAGCGGCACAATGCGGGTCACCATCTCATCGCCTGCGCCGGGGTTACGATCATCGGCAACGCGGATGTTGGCGTCTTTGGAATCCTTATCCTTGACCACCTTGATGATGTTGCTGTCTGGCATCTCGACCACGGCGTAGCCGTAGACCTGCAGCACTGAGAGGAAGAACTGGTAGTACTGATCTTCACTGAGCAGATCGTAACTGCGGACGTTGATTTTGCCGCGCACAGTCGGGTCAACGATGATGGTCTTATTCAGGTTCTTACCAACGATGTTGATAAATTCCTGAATGTCAGTGCCTTTGAAGTTGGCGGCGTACTGTGGCGCATCGGCGGCAACCGCCAACACGCTGGCGCCCGCTAACATCCCTGCTAACACCTGCTTCTTCAACCATGGCAGGCGACGCTGCTTATAACTCATTGTAATTCCTTGGTCTGTGCGCGTTATTGTTGCGGCAGTTCAAACAGAACTTGGGTCAACTGCCCATCCCGTTCAACCATCACCGACGCTTCGGTCAAATCTGATAATTGCCCCATTAACTCAGCCGCTTGCACCAAATCGGTCAAGTCATAGCCGTTAATGGAAACCGCTAAATCGTTTGGCTTTAAGCCAGCATCGCGAAACAGCTGACGTCCCTTACTGCCGGGATTCAACCGGTAACCTTTAACGCCACCGCTGTCGCGATCTCGCACCGGCGAGATGCTGATAAAATCGGTCAGTTTGCCGGGATCGTTCAGCAGCGCATCGCGGGCTTCGGCGACCGCTTCGGCCACTGCAGGGCTGGGCTTATTCGCCGCAGCTGGCTGACGCAACCGCTGGGTTTCGCTGCTGGCTTCGCGGGTGTACTCGACGCCATCGAGCATCAGGGTTTCATAGCGGCCTTGGTTAAGGATGATGGCGCGATCGGCGTAAACCTCATGCAAGCTGGCATTGGTGCGTTTGATCTTATCGCCGATGCTGTAGGTCTCTTGGCTGCCACCGCTTTCGATAATGGCGATGCCAAGTTCCTGCTGCGAGCTGGCAACCAGCCCAGTCAGCAAAATACGCAGGCTGGTTTTGGGGGCGTCGTTGATTAGATCGCGCTGCACCGGTTTGGCCGGCTCTGGCGCTTTGGCATCGGCTTTACCAAACAGGTTAAGCGCCAGCAGTGGTTCAATTGAACGATCCACGCCAGTAGTGGCCAGCTGCGCGGTCGGCCGCCACTGCGGTGCTTTCGATTGCGGCTGGGGCAGCAATAGCCAGCAGATCAATGCCAGCAGATACAGGCACGCGGCGATCAGCGCAGCGGTCACCAACTTGGCCGCCGGAGCTTGGGGAAAACGCGCCCAAAGGCGTTGTATCGGTGCGATCAAATCCATGAATTGAAAAGCGTTCCGTTAGGTGCTGCGGCAGTACAACCATAGCAAACATAATAAGTGTATCTTCGCCGCTAACTTACGGGATTGTCCTACGACAAACCAGCAGTAACGCCTCGGCTATAATGGCGAAAATTCAGCATTTATGCTAACTTCCGCCGCCTTATCTTGCCACGGTAAAACTTACCGTTTTTGATGAAGTTAAAGGACTTTATGGCCAAATCGAGCACAAATCATTCCGAACTCCAATCGGTTCGACTGGATAAGTGGTTGTGGGCAGCACGTTTTTATAAAACCCGTGCGCTGGCACAAGAGATGGTCAACGGTGGCAAGGTGCAAGTAAATGGGCAACGCAGCAAGCCCAGCCGTAAATTGGAGATCGGCGCCACAGTAACCCTGTGGCAAGGCTTTGATGAGAAGGAGCTGCAAGTTTTGGGGCTGTCGGAAAAACGCCTAAGTGCACCGCTAGCCCAAGAGCTGTACCACGAAACGGAACAAAGTCAGTTGCGCCGTGCCGAACGGGCTGAACAGCGTCGCCTTAAGGCCGATGCAGATCACAGCGCCGGGCGTCCGGATAAAAAGCAGCGCCGTCAGCTGCTACGAGTAAAACATCAGGATATCCAATGACATACACAGACCAACTGCAACGCTACCTGTTCGACAAGGCCGATGTCCGCGGCGAACTGGTGCAACTGGAACAAAGCTACCAGCAAATTCTGGCCAATCACGACTATCCTGCGGTAGTGCAGCGCCTGCTGGGCGAACTGCAAGCGGCCACGGCGATGCTGACCGCCACCTTGAAATTTGAAGGTGAGATTACCGTACAGATGCAGGGCGATGGCCCACTGAAACTGGCGGTGATCAACGGCAACCACCAGCACATTATGCGCGGTGTGGCACGCTTTGAAGGCGAAGTGCCAGAAGGCGATCTGCAAGCGCAGCTGGGCAAAGCCCACCTGGTGATCACCATCACCCCAACCAACGGCGAGCGCTACCAAGGCATCGTATCGCTGGACAAGCCAACTCTGGCAGGCAATATCGAGCAATACTTTAACCAGTCTGAGCAGCTAAATACTCGCATCTGGCTACACGCTAACGGTGAAAAAGCGGTTGGTATGCTGCTGCAACAGATGCCAGCATCCAACATCATCGCCACCGTATCGTTCGAGCACCTAGAAGCGCTGACCGACACCATCAAGCCGGAAGAGCTGTACAACCTGCCGTTTACCGAAGTGCTGTACCGTCTGTACCACGAAGAATCGGTACAGATGTTCGATGGCCATCAGGTGACTTTCTCTTGCGGTTGCTCCCGTGAGCGCAGCCTAGCCGCCTTGGCCACCGTCGGCCGTGATGAGCTGGACAGCATCATTGCCGAGCAAGGTTCGGTGCAGATGCACTGCGATTACTGCAACACCACCTACAAGTTTGATGCGATTGACGTTGCCGCCATCGGTCAAACCCAAGCGGGTAACGACACTCAGCACTGATAGATTCTGTGAATCAATACATAACAAAGCTGCCCTTGGGCAGCTTTTTTTACGCCTATAGTCAGTAGTAGCCGTGCCGATCGGTGCAAATTTTAGGCGGCTGTGGTTACACTGCAATTGGTGAGTTAAATTCACACAGACCCACAGTTAATAACAACAATGAACATCATCACACCGACTGTCCGTCTACGCCAGTCAGTGCGGTGGTCACCCCAAGGATCGAGGAACAACACTATGTCAGATAGCCAGCAGGATCTGTGCAGCGCCGCCCTAATCGACGCTGCCATCTCCCGCAATGAAGGCCAGCTTGCCGCCAATGGCGCACTGGTGGTGCATACCGGCAAGCGCACTGGCCGCTCGCCCAAAGACCGCTTTATTGTTGATGAGCCCAGCAGCCGTGATGAGATCGACTGGGGTGCGGTTAATCGCCCTTTCCCCCAGGATAAGTTCCAAGCGCTGTGGCAACGGGTCGAAGGCTATCTGAATGAGCGCGAACATTTCCGTTCCAACCTGCAAGTGGGCGCCGATCCGGTGCACTACCTGCCGCTGGATGTGCGCACCGAAACCGCCTGGCAGCAGCTGTTTGCCCGCAATCTGTTTATCGTTCCAGAGCAGGTAAACCCGGCGGACAAACCGGTTTGGCAGATCCTCAACGCCGCTGGCTTTGAATGCGATCCACAGCGCGATGGCACCAACTCGGATGGGGCAGTGATCATCAACTTTGCCGAACGCAAAGTGCTGATTGCCGGGATGCGCTACGCCGGCGAGATGAAAAAAGCGATGTTTTCGGTGCAAAACTTCCTGTTGCCAGCCAAAGGGGTGCTGCCGATGCACTGCTCCGCCAATGTTGGTGAACAGGGGGACACCACCTTGTTTTTCGGTCTGTCTGGCACCGGTAAAACCACCCTATCGGCAGATCCTAAACGCAGCTTAATTGGCGACGACGAACACGGCTGGGCACCGGGCGGGGTGTTTAATATCGAAGGCGGCTGCTACGCCAAGTGCATTAACTTATCCCAGCAAAACGAGCCGGTGATCTGGGATGCCATCCGCTTTGGCAGCGTGCTGGAAAACGTCATCTTAGATGAGCAGCGTCAGCCGGATTACGACGACGACCGCCTGACCCAGAACAGCCGCGCCGCCTACCCACTGGAACATATCCAACGACGAGTACTGAGCAACAACGGCGCCGAACCGGCGGCGGTAGTGTTTCTTACCTGCGATGTCTCTGGGGTGTTGCCACCGGTCGCTAAGCTCTCCAAGCAAGCGGCGGCCTATCACTTCCTCTCTGGCTATACCGCTAAGGTCGGTTCAACCGAGATTGGCTCCAGCGCGGCGATTGAATCCACCTTTTCAACTTGCTTTGGCGCACCGTTCTTCCCGCGTCCAGCCGGGGTTTACGCCGAACTGCTGATGGAGCGAATTGAATCATTTGGCAGCCAAGTCTATCTGGTTAATACCGGTTGGAGCGGCGGCCCCTACGGCGAAGGCAAACGGTTCTCGATCCCCACCACCCGAGCAATCATCGATGCCATCGTCAGCGGTGAGCTGGCCAGCGTCGACACCCAGCATATCCCGCAGCTGAACCTCGATGTGCCAGTGGCCGTTAACGGCGTCGACAACAATCTGCTGCTGCCACGCAACACCTGGCAGGACGGCGACAAGTACGACCGTTACGCCAAGCAACTGGCCGACGAGTTCCGCGCTAACTTTGATAAGTATCAAGTATCGGAAGCGATCGTTAACGCCGGCCCACGGGGATAAGCGTGTAACTAGTGCGTAGTCGTTAGCTAGTAGTAAAACCAAAGCGGGTGCCCAATGGCACCCGCTTCGTCTATTCACTAACTACTGATAGCTATCAACTAATGTCGGCGATTAACGTCCCATTGCGACTTTCAGCGCCGCCAAGCACAGCAGCACGTTTTCTTCACGGGCGGCGTGCCCCATCAGGCCAATCCGCCACGCTTTACCGGCGAAATCGCCAAGACCGGCACCAATCTCTAGGTTAAAGCGATTGAGCAACATGCTGCGTACTTCGGCATCATCGACACCAGCGGGGATCACCACGGTGTTCAACTGTGGCAGACGGTAAGCTTCCTCCACCACAAACTCTAACCCTAACTCGATTAAACCGGCTTTCAGCTGTTCATGCATAGCGCGATGACGTGCCCAAGCGTTTTCCAGCCCTTCGTTCTGCAGCAAGCGCAGCGATTCGTGCAGCGCGTACAGGCTATTTACTGGCGCGGTGTGGTGATAGCTGCGCTTGGCGCCGCCAGCCCAGTAGCCCATCACCAAGGTTTGGTCGAGGAACCAGCTTGGTACTGGGGTTTGGCGGGCTTCCAACTTGGCCACCGCCTTCGGTGAAAACGACACCGGCGACAAGCCCGGCACACAAGAGAGGCACTTTTGGCTGCCGGAGTAGATGGCATCAATGCCCCACTCATCAACCCGCAGCTCAACCCCGCCCAAAGACGTTACCGCATCAACAATCGACAGCACCCCGTGTTGCTGTGCCAGCGCACAGATCGCTTTGGCATCGGACAAAGCGCCGGTGGAGGTTTCCGCATGCACAAAGGCGACGAATTTGGCATCGGGATTGGCCGCCAGTGCCGCCGCGACTTTGTCTACTGATACCGGCTGACCCCAAGGGTCATCAACCACAATCGCTTCACCGCCAACCCGCACCACGTTTTGCCGCATCCGTTCGCCAAACACGCCATTGCGACAGACAATCACCTTTTCGCCTGGCTCCACCAAGTTCACAAAACAGGTTTCCATGCCAGCACTGCCCGGCGCTGAAACCGCAATAGTAAATGGATTCTGGGTTTGGAAGGCGTATTGCAGCAGCGATTTAACCTCATCCATCATCGCCACAAACTGCGGATCAAGATGGCCAATGGTCGGCTTAGCCAGCGCTTGCAGCACCTGCGGGTGAACATCCGATGGACCAGGGCCCATCAAGGTACGAGCGATTGGGTTAAATGCAGCAACGGTCATAACGAAACTTCCTTGAGTAAAGATGCGGTTACGCTATCACAGAAATTCCCAACAGGAAGTGGGGCAAGATCCAATTTCGATTAAAGGATAAGCAGCAAACCAGTCGTAGCCTCGAACGGGTTCGGGCAGCTGCTGGTTATAGAGCAAAAAAAACCGCCTCGTGAGGGAGGCGGTAAAGAATTTGCTACTTGCAGGGAGATGATGAATCTACTTAATCAGAGTCTCAGCAAAGCAAAAGGTTCAGCGGCTCAGCAAAATTTTTTATTCATCGCTTGGGGGCCAAGAAAAAGCGGTAAGCCGGCGAATCGGTAACCTCACGCCAATCGTCGTCGATGGTGGTTAGACAGCGTTCAAAATCCGCCGCCTCGAGGGCGCTAAGATCGGCGAACTGCACCCCCATCAACACTCGGCCACTGGCGGCACCGTGGTTGCGATAGTGAAATAGAGTGATATTCCAGCGATCGCCCAAGGCAGTGAGAAAATCCTCTAACGCACCAGGATGTTCGGGGAAATGAACGTGAAATAGCCGTTCTTCGATTGACCGCGGCGGCACCCCACCGACCATATAACGAACGTGCAGTTTGGCGGTCTCATCACTGGAGAGATCCTGATGCGGATACCCTGCTGCCGTCAGATCATCAAGCAGTTGCGCCCGCTCCTGGGGATCGCCACTTAAACGCAAACCGACAAACACCTGCGCTTGGGCATCGCTGCTAAAACGGTAGTTAAATTCGGTAATGGGTCGCCGGCGCATCAAGCGGCAGAACTGTAAGAATGCGCCTTTGCGCTCAGGAATGGTGACCGCCAGCACCGCTTCGCGGCCCTCGCCCAATTCACAGCGTTCGGAGATATATCGCAGACTGTGAAAATTGACGTTGGCGCCAGAGAGGATCGCCGCCAAACGCAGCGGTTTGAGCTGTGGATTGGCCGCAACATAACGCTTTAACCCAGCCAAGCTGAGCGCCCCAGAAGGTTCAGCGATGGCGCGACAGTCCTGATAGATATCGGCAATGGCGGCGCAGATCTCATCGCTGGAGACGGTCACCACCTCATCGACAAAGTGCTTGGCGAGGGCAAAGGGGTCGCGGCCAATGCGTTTAACCGCCACGCCATCGGCAAACAAGCCGACTCGCGGCAGATCCACCGGTTTGCCCGCTTGCAACGCCGCCGCCAAACAAGCGGCATCGTCCGGTTCCACCGCAATCACTTTGATCTGCGGCGCCAACGCTTTGATTGCCGCCGCCACCCCAGCGATAAGACCACCACCGCCGACCGGCACAAACACTGCATCCAGTTGCCGCTGTTGTTGCAGCAGCTCCAAACCAATGGTGCCTTGGCCCGCGATCACCTGCGGATCGTCAAACGGTGGTACCATGCTATAACCCTGCTGTGCCGCCAACTGCTGGGCTTTGGCGTAGGCGCCATCAAAATTATCGCCGTGCAGCAGCACTTCGGCGCCGAAGCCGCGTACCGCCTCAATTTTGATCTCTGGGGTGGTGGTTGGCATCACGATCAGCGCCCGTACCCCCGCTTTTTTCGCCGCCAGCGCCAATCCTTGGGCGTGATTGCCCGCCGATGCTGCGACCACTCCGACCGCTCGCTGTTCGACAGTTAGGCTGTGCAACTTGTTGTAGGCGCCGCGCAGCTTAAACGAGAACACCGGTTGCTGATCTTCACGCTTAAGCCACACTTCATGGCCGAGCCGCTGCGACAATTTCGGCAACCGATCCAGACTGCTGCGCTTGGCAACGTCGTACACCGGCGCCAGCAAAATCTGTTTTAAGGTCTGTTGCAGCAACGCCTGACCGTCATCGCCATGGTTCAGTTTTACCAGCGCCGTCACGATAGCCGCTCCAGATCCCGCACCGCGCCTTTATCGGCACTGGTGGCCAGCAGCGCGTAGGCTTTCAGCGCCGGCGACACTTGTCGTTGCCGCTGCGGGATAAAACTGCAGGCGCGGCGGCGCTCGGCCAATACCTCGACAGCAACGCAGTGGGTTAGCGAACGACTGGGGATATCGATGGCGATAAGATCACCATCTTCTACCAGCGCCAGTGGCCCACCACTGGCAGCTTCCGGCGACACATGGCCGATCGACAGACCGGAGCTGCCACCGGAGAAACGGCCATCGGTGACCAATGCACAGGCTTGGCCAAGCCCCATCGACTTCAGGTAACTGGTGGGATAGAGCATCTCCTGCATGCCGGGGCCACCTTTGGGGCCTTCATAGCGGATCACCACCACCTCGCCGGCCTGCACCACTCCGCCCAAAATCGCGCTCACCGCGCTGTCTTGGCAATCAAATACCCGTGCTGGGCCTTTAAAAGTCAAACAGGACTCTGGCACCCCGGCGGTTTTAACCACACAGCCATTCGGTGCCAGATTGCCATTGAGCACCGCCAACCCGCCCTCTTGGCTGTAGGCGTGGGCCAGCGAGCGGATGCAGCCATGGCGGCGATCTTGATCCAAGCTCGGCCAGCGACAGGCCTGACTAAAGGCTTGGGTGGTGCGGATCCCCGCAGGACCCGCACGATAGAACTCGGCCACCTCGGAGTTTTGATCGACGTCATAACGGCGAAGCACATCCGCCAGCGATTCGCCAGCGACGTGCGCCACCTCGGTATGCACCAAACCGCCTTTGGCCAACTGCCCCAGTAGCGCCATCACCCCACCGGCACGATGAACATCTTCCATATGGTATTGCGGCGTCGCCGGAGCGACTTTGCACAGGTGCGGCACTTCGCGGGACATGGCATCAATATCAGCCATGGTGAAATCAACTTCGGCCTCCTGCGCCGCCGCCAGCAGGTGCAAAATGGTGTTAGTCGAGCCGCCCATGGCGATATCCAACGCCATCGCATTTTGAAACGCCTGCTTAGTGGCAATCCCCCGCGGCAGCGCCCGTGGATCCTCATCGCGATACCAGCGCTGGCACAGCTCAACCACCCGCTTACCGGCATCCAAAAACAGTTGGCGGCGATCGGCGTGGGTCGCCAACAGCGAACCGTTGCCCGGCAGCGATAAGCCCAAGGCTTCGGTCAGGCAGTTCATTGAGTTGGCGGTAAACATCCCAGAGCAGCTGCCACAGGTAGGACAGGCGCTACGCTCCACTTGTTCAGCTTGTTCGTCGGAAACCGTCGGATCGGCGGCCTGCACCATCGCATCCACCAGATCGAGCTTGATGATCTGATCCGACAGTTTGGTTTTGCCGGCTTCCATCGGCCCACCGGAGACGAACACCACCGGGATATTCAGCCGCAGCGCTGCCATCAGCATTCCTGGAGTGATCTTGTCGCAGTTGGAGATACACACCAACGCATCGGCACAATGGGCATTGACCATGTACTCGACGCTGTCGGCGATCAGCTCCCGGCTCGGCAGTGAGTAGAGCATGCCGCCGTGACCCATGGCGATGCCATCATCAACGGCGATGGTATTGAACTCTTTCGCCACGCCGCCAGCCGCTGCAATCGCGCCAGCCACCAGTTGGCCCATGTCTTTCAGGTGAACGTGGCCGGGAACAAATTGGGTAAATGAGTTGGCGACGGCGATGATCGGCTTGCCAAAATCATCGTCGGTCATGCCGGTGGCTCGCCACAGGGCGCGGGCGCCGGCCATATTACGACCGGAGGTAGAGGTAGCGGAACGGTACTTCGGCATCAGTTACCTCACAGTACAGTGGCGGCGGTGTGCGCTTGAAACTGCTCGGGGCAATCTTGCATGCTAACCACCGGATCCAGCCAGCCCCACTTATCTTCGGTGCTGCCATCGAACAGGCCAAAGAACCGCTGTTGCAGTTTGGCGGTGATTGGCCCGCGTTTGCCATCGCCCAAAGCGATACCATCGACACTGCGCACCGGCACGATTTCAGCGGCGGTGCCGGTCATAAACAGTTCGTCCGCCAGATACAGTGCTTCGCGGGCGATCGATTCTTCGCGTACCTCAAGGCCGGCGTCACGGGCCAAGGTGATGATGCTGTCGCGGGTCAATCCCGGCAGAATCGCCGCGGTCACTGGCGGAGTGATTAACACTCCGTTTTTCACCACAAACAGGTTTTCACCCGCGCCTTCGCTGATCTGGCCATTGACATCCAGAGCGATGCCCTCGGCATAGCCGTGGCGCCTTGCCTCGCCGGAGATCAGCTGCGAAGAAAGATAATTCCCCCCCGCTTTCGCCCCTGTTGGCATGGTGTTCGGCGCTAATCGCTGCCAACTTGACACACAGACATCAACTCCGTTTTCGATGCTTTCTGCCCCCAGATAGGCGTTCCATGGGCAGGCATAGACCAGCACTTCCGCTTGGCTGTCTTGCGGTACATTCAGCCCCAAACCGACTTCGCCGAAAAAGGCGATTGGGCGGATGTAGGCGCTGTCCAAGCCATTGATCGCTACCGCATCGCGACAGGCTTGTTCCAGCTGGTCACGACTGTAGGGGATCGGCATTCGATAGATTTTGGCGCTGTCGAACAGGCGCTGGATATGATCCTGCAGCCGAAACACCGCGGTGCCAGTTGGGGTGGCATAGGCGCGAATGCCTTCAAATACCGACGAGCCGTAGTGCAAGCCATGGGACAGCGGCGAAATTTTTGCTTGGTCCGGGGTAACAAAGGCACCGTTAAACCAGAGTTTTTCAGGGTGATTCATCGCTTCTCCTTAAGCTTGGCGGGCGCTGCTGGATTCGGTTTGCTGCTGCTCTAACTGTAGGTGGCAGCTGTAGACGTCGATCAATTTGTCCAGTTGCCGGGTCAACTGGCTGATCGGCCGTTGGCTACGCACCGTCACCAGCAGTTGTTGGCTTTGGGTGTCGGCCTGCATCTGCATATTGGCCACGGTAAAACCGCGATGACGAGTGACTCGCAGTACCCGCTCCATCACGTCGCTGCTGGGGTTCATTTCGATATAAAGGGTGTGATCGCTCATAACTACTGCTCCATCATCTCGTCATTAGAGGCACCGGGTGGCACCAAAGGCCAAACGTTTTCTTTCTCAGATATCGACACGTGCAACAGGAATGGGCCAGGCGCCGCCAGCATCTCTGCCAGCGCTTGCTCAACCTGCTGTTTGTGCCAAATGTGCTTACCGGGGATATCAAAGGCGGCTGCCATGGCGACAAAATCGGGATTATCAGAGAGGTTGGTTTCGCTGTAGCGCTCCTCAAAGAACAGCTCCTGCCACTGCTTTACCATCCCTAACCGCTGATTATCCAAAATCACGATTTTGACTGGCAGCTGCGCCCGTTTAATGGTGGTCAGCTCCTGCACATTCATCATGAACGAGCCATCACCGCTGACCAGCAGCGACAGATCCTGCGGCCGCGCCAATGCCGCGCCAATCGCCGCTGGCAAACCAAAGCCCATGGTGCCCAGCCCCGCCGACGACAGATGATCAGCCGGACTATCGAACCACATGTGCTGCGCTACCCACATCTGATGCTGGCCGACATCGCAGGACACCACCGCTTGCGTCGGCATGGTGTCACACAAGCGCTTCAGCAGCGCCGGCGCATAGATGTTGTCGCCGGGATGGTCGTAGCGAGGCGCGCACCCGGCCGCCATCTGCTGACAGTGCTGACGCCAGTCACTCAGCTTGGCGGCCAACGGCTGCGCTAAGGTCGGCAGCAATACCCGCAGATCGCCGCTGTAGGAGATCATCGCCGCCCGTCGCTTACCGATCTCGGCAGGGTCTATGTCTAAATGGATCACCTTGGCATTCGGAGCAAAGGCGTCCAACTTGCCGGTCACTCGGTCATCAAAACGGGCGCCAACGGCAATCAACAGATCGCATTGCTGCACCGCACTGTTGGCAGCACGATTACCATGCATCCCCAGCATCCCCAAGTAACCCGGAGTGTTGGCCGCCACCGCGCCAATGCCCTTCAACGTCACCACCGACGGCATCCCGGTTTGCTCGATAAACTGGCGCAGTTGCGGCACCGCCTTGGCCATGCCAACGCCACCACCAACGTACAGCAGTGGCCGTTCGGCATTGTTCAACAGTGCGTGCGCCCGCTCTAACTCAAAAGTGTCATTGGCCGCGTCGGCCAACCCAACCGGCTTGGCTTGGTATTCCACCAGCGCTTGCTGCACATCTTTGGGAATGTCGATCAGTACCGGACCTGGGCGCCCCTGCTGGGCAATCGCAAAGGCCTGATGCAGCACCCGGCAAAGATCTTCCGGACGCTCGACCAAGAAGCTGTGTTTGGTGCAGGCCAAGCTCAGCCCGAGCAGATCGATCTCTTGAAAGGCATCGGTACCGATGGCGGCGGTCGGCACTTGGCCGGTGATCGCCACCAACGGGATCGAATCCATCATCGCATCCGCCAAAGCGGTGATCAGGTTGGTCGCTCCCGGACCGGAAGTAGCAATGCAAGCACCAACCTTGCCACTGCTGCGGGCATAGCCGATGGCCGCAAAGGCCGCGCCCTGCTCATGGCGACACAACAGATGCTGCACTGATGAATCTAATAAGGCGTCATACACCGGCATAATGGCACCGCCTGGGTAACCGAACACTTGGCTTACACCATGTTCCTCCAAGGCTTGCACTACCGCTGCTGCACCGCTGATCATCCCGCCACTGCTCATGGTTACTCCTCGCGCTTCAACCAGCTCATGCGGCTACGCAATTCGGCGCCAACATTTTCAATCGGATGCTGACAATCTTGTTGCTGCCAGCGACGGTAGTTGTGGCTGCCGCTTTGATGTTCGGCAATCCATTCACGGGCAAATTGACCCGATTGGATCTCCGCCAGTACCCGCTGCATCTCCGCTTTAGCCTCATCATTGACCACTCGCGGGCCGCGGGTCACGGCACCATAGGCGGCGGTATCAGAAACAAACTGATGCATCCGCGATACCCCGCCCTCATACAGCAGATCGACAATCAGCTTCAGTTCATGCAGACACTCGAAGTAGGCCAGTTCCGGCTGATAACCGGCTTCCACCAAGGTTTCCCAACCCTTTTGCACCAACGACACCGCGCCGCCGCAAAGCACCGCTTGCTCGCCAAACAGATCGGTTTCGGTTTCCTCTTTAAAGTTGGTGGTCAGCACCCCGCCGCGAGTGCCGCCGATGGCATCGGCATACGCCAGCGCTTTGGCGTGCGCTTCACCAGAGGCGTCTTGATGTACCGCCATCAAGCACGGCACCCCGGCGCCCTTCTCATATTCGGTACGAACCAGAAAACCAGGACCTTTCGGCGCCACCATGGTGACATCGATGTTGGCCGCGGGTTTGATCAGGTCGTAGAGGATGTTGAAGCCGTGGCTGAACATCAGCATCGCCCCAGGCTTGATATTGGGCGCGACAAACTCTTGATAGATCTCGCCTTGCACCATATCTGGGGTCAGCATCATCACCACATCGGCGTCTTTAACCGCATCGGCAAAGCCTACCGGCTGCCAGCCCTCTTGCTCAGCTTGCTGCCAGCTGGCGCCGCCGGGGCGCAGCCCAATCACCACATTGGCACCACTGTCACGCAGATTAAGGGATTGGCCGCGGCCTTGGCTGCCGTAGCCCAGCACGGCAATGGTTTTGCCTTCCAACAGGCTCGGGTTCGCGTCGGCTTGGTGGTACATCTGGGTCATGGGTTATCTCCGTATCTAATTGACCTAAAATGAAAAACCCCCGCATCTTGCGAGGCGGGGGTTTAGCGATTTGGTAGTTGCAATGTTGCTAGCTGCTTGCCCAAACGCGGTCCCCGCCGGTGACGATAATCACCACGGTAATTAGGACTAGAACTAGGCGTTGGGCTAATGAAGTCATTGGTTCGCTCTTTGGCTTTATTGATTATTAAGTTAGCGGTTATTAATTTGGCCGCTCATTTCGTAAGCGCAATTAAGTATTAGCACGGTCACTATTTAACCGCAAAGATTAATTTGCACGCAGCCGAAAATCAGAATGTTACAATTTGTTTCTGATATGACTGCCGCCAATATCCCGTGTTTGTTTCTGATCCTGCATAATTTTTTGGAGCAAGCATGGCCATCGCTCGAGTGCAAAGTCGCGGACAGTTAGGGGTAACCGCCCCCGCTGTTGTGGTTGAAACCCACCTTGGTGGTGGTTTGCCCAGCTTTACCATCGTTGGCCTACCAGAGGCATCAGTACGGGAATCTCGCGAACGGGTAAGGGCGGCACTGCAGACCGCCGGTTTTACCTTTCCAGCGGCGCGGATCACGGTCAATTTAGCGCCGGCGGATCTGCCCAAACATGGCGGTCGTTTTGACCTACCCATTGCATTAGGAATCCTTGCCGCATCGGCACAGATCGATGCCAAATCGCTTCATAATAGTGAATTTTATGCTGAGCTTGGTTTGGCGGGAGAACTGCGTAAAGTCAGCGGCTTACTGCCCGCTTTGGTCGCCGGTAACCATGCCAAGCAGCAACTGTATATCGCCAATGACAACGGCCAAGAAGCGGCGCTGCTGGATAATGCCGATATTCGCGCCAGCGGTTCACTTAGCGAACTGGTCGCCCATCTTAATGGCCAAGGCGAGTTGCCGTTGCTGCAAGCTGCCGATGCTATGCCACTGCCACAATCTGCTGACGATCTCAGCCAGGTGATCGGTCAGCAGCAGGCGAAACGGGCGCTGATCATCGCCGCCGCCGGTGGTCACAACCTGTTGATGGTGGGGCCACCGGGGACGGGCAAAACCATGTTGGCCTCGCGGATGGCATCGTTGCTACCACCGCTGTCGGTAGAGCATGGGCTGGAGGTGGCCGCCATTCACTCGGTGGCCGGTTTAAGTCGCGCTCCCCAGCAGCTGCGGCAGCGGCCATTTCGGGCGCCGCATCACTCCAGCTCTGCCGCCTCGTTGGTGGGTGGCGGATCGATCCCACAACCGGGGGAGATCTCCCTTGCCCATCACGGGGTGCTGTTTCTCGATGAACTGCCGGAGTTTCCCCGCAGCGTATTAGATAATTTGCGCGAACCGCTAGAGTCCGGCCAAGTGGTGATCTCCCGCGCCAACGCTAAATTGCAGTTCCCGGCGCGGTTTCAGCTGATTGCGGCGATGAACCCCAGCCCCAGTGGCGAGCTCGGTAGTGCCAGCCGCGATAGCCCTGAGCAGATCCGGCGTTATCTGGCGCGGCTGTCTGGGCCGCTATTAGACCGCTTTGACTTAAGCGTTGAAGTAAATCGACTGCCGCCGGGCAGCCTTAGTCAGCAAACCGACAGCAGCGGCAACAGTGAGGCGCTGAAGCAGGAGGTATTGGCCGCTCGACAGTTCGCGTTGAACCGCCAGCAATCACTGAATCACGCCATCGCCGGAAATCGTTTAGGGCCAGAATTGGGGATCAGCCAACCGCTACTGGCACTGACCGAACAGGCGATCAATCGTTTAAATCTGTCAATCCGCGCCTACCACCGGATTTTGCGGGTCGCCCGCACCATCGCCGATTTAGATCAGCGGCCACAGCTCAATAAAAGCGACATCAGCGAAGCACTGAGCTACCGCGCCATGGATCGGCTGCTGCAACAGCTGGCACAGCTAACCGCTTAACCACCATCACAACTACAAAGGGCTGCGATGGCAGCCCTTTGCTTTTTAGGGCGTGTTGACCTTTGCCGAATATTTTTGCGCCCATTATTGGCCACTTTTGACAGCAAATTGAACTTGGTCGGTTAATTTTACTGTTCGATGGTCACGAAGGGGCGCCTTGCAGGGTCGGACTAGCAGCTGTCACTCTTCGTCATACGATTTCGACGTAGAGCCACTATGCCTTCAATCGCAATCCTCGATTGACAGCCGCTATCCTCGACCAAATTCTGAACACCAAACGTCAACACGCCCTAGTAACCCCGGCAGGTGATTTACCTCGGTGTTGGTGGGATATGAACGTAGCCGCTCATCAATACCCTGGCACTGCGGCTCATGATCACCGCCTTGGCTTGCCAGTGGCCGTTATCTTCAACCACTTCAGCGCCAACTTTTAACGTGCCGGAGGGGTGACCAAAGCGCACTGATGCCGGCTTAGCGCCAGCGGCGGCCCAGTTGACCAAGGTGCCGGGGATCGCCGCCGCCACGCCTATCGCCACCGCACAGGTGCCCATCATCGCGTGGTGCAGTTTGCCCATCGACAGCGCCCGCACGTTGAGATCGATCTCTTCGGCGTGCACCGTTTTGCCGGATGACGCGGTGTAGCTTTTTGCCGCCGCCACAAACGCCAATTTCGGCGTATGCTGACGCACTTTCGCTTCGCTAATATCGCTGATCAGTCCCATCTGCAACGCGCCATAAGCGCGGATGGTTTCCAGCTTCGCCAGCAGCGCCGGATCGCCGTTGATGTCCTCTTGCAGCTCGACACCGGTAAAGCCCAATGCCGCCGCATTCAGAAAGATCGTCGGAATCCCAGCGTTGATAAAGCTGGCCTCGAAACTGCCGATCTCCGGCACCTCTAACCGGTCGATCAAATTGCCGGTCGGCAGCAGCCCGCCATCGCTGGGATCGGCAAACGCTACTTCCACCTCAGCGGCGGGGAAGGTGACGCCATCAAGCTCGAAATCACCGAGTTCTTGGACTAATCCGTAGCGAACAGGAATTTTGGCGGTGATGGTTTTGCCGATGTTGGCTTGCCAGATCTTAACCGTTTGATACCCATCCTCTACGAGGTCGGTAAGCATCCCTTGGCTAATGGCGAAGGCACCGACTGCGGCGGTTAAATTGCCGCAGTTGCCACTCCAATCGATCCTTGGTTGATCGATCGCCACTTGACCAAACAGATAATCGACATCGTGGCCCGGCTTATCGCTGGGACTGACGATCACCACCTTACTGGTGGACGAAGTGGCACCGCCCATGCCATCGGTGTGCTTGCCATAGGGATCTGGGCTACCAATCACCCGCAGCAGCAGCGCATCCCGCGCAGGCCCGGGTTGCTGCGCCGCTGCTGGCAGATCCGCCAAATTGAAAAACACCCCTTTCGAGGTGCCGCCACGCATGTAAGTGGCGGCGATCTTTTGTTGTTGCACAAGTTGTCTCCGACAAAAGTATTCCGTGGCTAGTTATCAGTAGGTCGGCGCTTCACCAACCTACTAACGACTAGGGCGTGTTGACGTTTGGTGTTCAGAATTTGGTCGAGGATAGCAGCAGTCAATCGAGGATTACGATTGAAGGCATAGTGGCTCTACGTCGAAATCGTATGACGAAGAGTGACTGCTGCTAGTCCGACCCTACAAGGCGCCCCTCAGTGGCCACGGAACAGCAAAACGAACCAGCAAGTTCAATTTGCTTTCAAAAGTAGCCAATAATGGGCGCAAAAATATACGGCAAAGGTCAACACGCCCTAATAACTGCTGTTCTCTGAAAGCTTGTTTTAACCGTTGGCTAAGAAGTCCTTGGCAAAGCGTTGCAACACGCCACCGGCGTCGTAAACGCTGATCTCTTCGGCGGTATCTAAGCGACAGATCACTGGGGTCTGAACCACCTCACCATTGGCGCGGGTGATGGTCAACGTCAGCTCTGCTGCTGGCGCTCGTTCTCCGCTTACCGCAAAGGTTTCGCTGCCATCCAGCGCCAAGCTGTGACGATCAACCCCTTCATGGAATTGCAGCGGCAACACCCCCATCCCCACCAAGTTGGTGCGGTGTATCCGTTCAAAGCCCTCGGCCACAATCACCTCAACCCCCGCCAGCCGTACCCCCTTGGCGGCCCAATCACGGCTGGAACCTTGGCCGTAATCTTTACCGGCAATGATGCACAGCGGCTGCCTGCGTTCCATGTAGGTTTCGATGGTTTCCCACATCCGCAGCACCTTGCCTTCCGGCTCCAGTCGCGCCAGCGAGCCTTGGACCACTTGGCCGTTGTCGGTCACCATCTCATTCAACAGTTTCGGGTTGGCAAAGGTCGCCCGCTGGGCGGTCAGGTGATCACCACGGTGGGTGGCGTAGGAGTTAAAGTCCTCCTCCGGCAGCCCCATCTTGGCGAGGTATTCGCCGGCGGCACTGCTAGCCATAATGGCATTGGAGGGTGACAGGTGATCGGTGGTGATGTTGTCGCCCAAAATCGCCAGTGGCCGCATTCCCGCCAGCGTCCGTTTACCGGCCAACGCTCCCTCCCAGTAGGGCGGACGCCGGATGTAGGTCGACATCTCGCGCCACCGATACAGTGGCTGGCGGTCGCCGTAATCCACTTTGAGGTCGAACATCGGATCATAGACTTGGCGGAACTGCTCTGGCTTGACGAAATCGCGACAGATGGCGTCAATTTCCTCGTCAGTTGGCCACAGATCTTTCAAGGTGATCGCGCTGCCGTTGGCGTCGTAACCGAGCGCATCTTGCTCGATATCAAAGCGCACCGTGCCGGCCAAGGCGTAAGCCACTACCAGCGGCGGCGACGCTAAAAATGCCTGTTTAGCGTGAGGATGAATGCGGCCATCGAAGTTGCGGTTACCGGACAGCACCGCGGTGGCGTACAGATCGCGATCGATGATCTCCTGCTGGATGTTGGGATCCAGCGCCCCGGACATGCCGTTGCAGGTGGTACAGGCAAAAGCAACGATGCCAAAACCGAGCTTTTCCAACTCCGGCAGCAAACCGGCTTCTTTAAGGTACAGCTCCGCCACTTTTGAGCCTGGGGCAAATGAGGTTTTAACCCAAGGCTGACGCACCAACCCCAGTTGGTTGGCTTTTTTCGCCACTAATCCCGCCGCCACCACGTTGCGTGGATTGGAAGTGTTGGTACAGCTGGTGATCGCCGCAATAATCACCGCGCCATCGGGCAGCAAGCCATCGGCCACCTGCGCATTGGCGCCTTCAAGATTGCTGGCGATGCCGCGTTCAGCCAGCGCCGAGGTCGGCAAGCGACGATGTGGATTGGATGGCCCCGCCATATTGCGGCCCACCGCCGACAGATCAAACTGCAGGGTGCGCTGGTACTTAGCGTTAGCCATGCCATCGGCCCACAACCCTTGCTGCTTGGCATAGGCTTCCACCAAGGCAATCTGCTCTGGCTCGCGGCCGGTCAAAGTCAGGTAATCGATGGTTTGCTCATCAATGTAGAACAGCCCAGCCGAGGCGCCATATTCTGGGGTCATATTGGCGATGGTGGCGCGATCGCCGATGGTTAGACTGCGGGCGCCATCACCGAAGAACTCCAGATAGGCCGACACCACTTGTTGCTGACGTAGAAACTCGGTCAGCGCCAACACGATGTCGGTGGCAGTGATCCCCGGCTGTCGTTTGCCGGTCAGTTCGACGCCGACGATCTCCGGCAAGCGCATCATCGATGGCCGCCCCAGCATCACCGTTTCCGCTTCCAAACCGCCAACTCCAAGGGCGATCACCCCAAGGGCATCAACGTGCGGGGTATGCGAGTCGGTGCCGACGCAGGTATCTGGAAAAGCAACGCCATCGCGGCTTTGCACCACCGGCGACATCTTCTCGAGGTTGATCTGATGCATGATACCGTTGCCCGCGGGGATCACATCGACGTTATCAAAGGCGGTTTTGCACCAATTGATAAAATGAAAGCGATCGGCGTTGCGGCGCTCTTCCACCTCGCGGTTTTTGGCGAAAGCATCGGGATCAAAGCCGGCGTGTTCGACCGCCAACGAGTGATCGACAATTAACTGGGTTGGCACCACTGGATTGACCTTGGCGGGATCGCCGCCCTGCTCGGCAATGGCGTCGCGCAATCCGGCCAAATCCACCAACGCGGTCTGGCCCAAGATGTCGTGACACACCACCCGCGCCGGGTACCACGGAAAATCGTGATCGCGGCGATTTTCGGCGATTTGCTGCAAACAAGCAGGCAACTCGGCGGGATCGCAGCAGCGCAGCAACTGCTCCGCCAAAATCTTGCTGGTGTATGGCAGGGTGTCGTAAGCGCCGGGGGCGATCGCCTCAATGGCGCTACGACTGTCAAAGTAGTCCAACTCGAAGCCAGACAACTTAACGCGAAATTCGGTATTCATGGCAGTTCCCTCTACAACGTATTCGCCCCAGCGCAAGCCGGGGCGAATCGAGCCAAATTAGCGGTCTTGAAGCGCTGGCACCGGGCGAGCGTCTGGGCCGATGTAATCGGCACTTGGGCGGATAATGCGGTTGTTCGCCCGCTGTTCAAACACGTGCGCCGCCCAGCCGGTCAAGCGGCTGCAAACGAAGATTGGGGTGAACAACTTAGTGGGAATGCCCATGTAGTAGTAAGCGCTGGCGTGGAAGAAGTCGGCGTTACAAAACAGCTTCTTCTGCTCCCACATAAACGACTCACAAGCCACCGATACGCGGTAGAGGCGATCGTCGCCATATTCGGCCGCCAGCTTTTCCGACCACTTTTTGATGATCACGTTGCGCGGATCCGATTCACGATAGATGGCGTGGCCAAAGCCCATGATCTTCTCTTTGTTAACCAGCTTGGACGACAGCACATCGACCGCGTGTTGCTCATCGCGGAGATCTTCAATCAGCTCCATCGCCGCTTCGTTGGCGCCGCCATGCAGCGGGCCGCGCAGTGAACCAATTGCCCCAGTAACGCAAGACACCAGATCCGACAGGGTTGAAGCACAAACTCGAGCGGTAAAGGTCGAGGCGTTAAATTCATGCTCGGCGTAGAGGATCAACGACACGTCCATCACCCGTGCGTGCAGTTCCGACGGTTTCTTGCCATGCAACAGATGTAGGAAATGGGCACCGATCTGCTCATCGTCGGTGGCGGTTTCAATCCGCACGCCATCGTGGCTAAAGCGATACCAGTAACAGATGATCGACGGGAACAGCGCTAGCATCCGATCGGTTTTGCTGTATTGATCGGCAAAGGTTTCTTCCGGCTCCAAATTGCCGAGCATCGAGCAACCGGTACGCATTACATCCATCGGATGGGCATCGGCGGGGATCTGCTCCAGCACGGTCTTTAGCGCTTCCGGTAGCGCCCGCAGCCCTTTCAGTTTGTGGCGATATTCGGTCAGCTGCTCGGCATTCGGCAGTTCGCCTTTGAGCAGCAGATAGGCCACCTCTTCAAAGCTGACCTTATCCGCCAATTCGGCAATATCGTAACCTCGGTAGGTCAGCCCGGAACCGGACTTACCGACAGTACACAGGGCGGTTTCACCGGCACTTTGGCCACGCAGGCCTGCACCACTTAACTCTTTCTTAGCCATCTTAAAATTCCTTTTTCCTAGAAGTATTCAGTTAAAAGTCATTGGCGAGTAGTTTTCAGCTAGCAGTTTTTAGTGATTAGTCAGAGCGTTACCTCACTGCTGTTACTAACCACCGCGAACCAATCACTGTCCACTGCTCTTCTCGATTTCCAGTCATCAGTCTTTAGTCGCTAGTTACCAGTAACAGCGCGCCCTCTATGCCCCGACTACCTACTGAGAACTAATAACTAATCACTATTTAGGGCGAAACAAGGTATCGAGCTTGTCTTCGTAGGCGTGGTAGCCAAGGAAGTCGTATAACTCGGCACGGGTTTGCATATTGGCCACTTGGCTGCGCTGATGACCTTCGCTGAGCATCGCTTGGTAGACCTTGAGGGCGGCGGCATTGGCGGCGCGAAACGCCCCGAGCGGATACAGCACCATGTCAGCGCCGGCGGCAAACAGTTCGTCCTTGTGGAACAGTTCGGTTTTGCCAAATTCAGTCATATTGGCCAGGATCGGCGCCTTAACTTTGGTGCGGAACTGGCGGTAGTGATCCAGCTCGGTCAGCGCCTCGGCGAAGATCATGTCGGCACCGGCTTCTAGGTAGGCTTGCGCCCGCTCAATACCAGACTCCAGCCCTTCTACAGCCACCGCATCGGTGCGCGCCATAATCACAAACGACTCATCGGTACGGGCATCCACCGCCGCTTTAATGCGATCGCACATCTCTTCAATGCTCACCACCGCCTTATTGGGGCGATGACCGCAGCGCTTCTGCGCCACTTGGTCTTCCATATGCACTGCAGCGACGCGGGCTTTTTCAAACTCTTTGATGGTGCGAGCGATGTTAAAGGCGCCGCCCCAACCGGTGTCGATATCCACCAGCAGCGGCAACTCGGTGGCCGAGGTAATGCGGCCGGCATCGATCAGCACATCGTTCATGCTGGTCATGCCGAGATCCGGTAATCCGTAAGAGGCGTTGGCAACGCCAGCGCCAGAGAGATACAGCGCTTGGTGGCCAACCCGTTCAGCCATCAATGCCGAGTAGGCGTTGATGGTGCCGACAATCTGCAGCGGCTTGGCATTGGCAACCGCATCGCGGAAACGTTGCCCTGGGGTATTACTCATCCTGAAAATCCTCCAATTTGGCGGCCAGTACCTTGGCGGTATTGGCGGCGCCGGCTTCGATATGGCGTCGCATCAACAGCGCCGCCAGTTCGCCATCACGCTGTTTAAGGGCAGCGAGGATCTGGCGATGTTGGGCAAGCGCTTGCAGCGGTCGGCGGCTGCTGATGCATTGGTGACGGTAGATCTGCAGCTGATGATAAAGATCGCCGCAGAGGGTGTTGATCAGGGTTTGATTGCCACAGGCATTCAATACCCCAACATGAAAATCGATGTCGTCTTGCAGACTGGTTAACTGTTCCGATTGAAACGCCTGTTGCTGGCGATCCAGCAATTGTTCCAGTTCGATAAGTTGCTGATCGCTGATGCTACTGGCGGCGATGCGACAAGCCATCGCTTCCAATTCAGCGCGGACTTGGTAGAGATCGTGAAGGTGATTGGCGGTCAGCTTAATGACGCGGGCGCCAACATGGGGAATGCGTTCAATCAAGCGCCGCTGCTCCAGTCGCTGCAACGCCTCCCGCAGCGGCCCACGGCTGATGCCGTATTGGCTGGCCAGCTCCTGCTCATTGATCTTACTGCCGGGGATCAGTCGCCCCTGAATGATCGCCGTTTGCAGCTGTTCAAAGGTCTGATCCGCCAGGGTGTGACGCGCTTCCATCGCTCACCTCCGGTCGAAAAGATGAACAAAAGGTGCGCAATAGTGATGATATTGTCAACAATATCCGGATAAGACTTTAGTTACTTGCTGTTTTAGATTGTTTCCAATATCGATTGTCGACAATTACAGCTATTAGATTAATGTTGTGATCTTCTGCTGCGAATTCGGAACCACCATCTAATTTTACTGATTGGTATTCGCCTCCGGCGGGAAAGGGTTCCACCCTTTTCAATCCCAACTGCCTCCAACACGGCGACAACCCTTCGCTCCTTGTGCTGCTCCTTTCGGCACTGCGCGGATGCATCTTCCCTGATTTAGCCACGCACTTCGGCCATCCATGGCCTCCGGCCTCAATGCGCAGCACACCACTCAGCGCCGCGAGTCGGCCAAAGCCCGTTGGCGCAACCGTCAGTGGTTCAATCGTAACTGCGAACCGGTTCGCGAAAATCTAGCGGGTTCAGACCGCAAACAGGTGATTTCACGGTAACAGCTATTCAGAATGCTTTTGCCGACTTGTTGACGCCGAGTGAAACCGCAAACGTAGCGGTAAGCCGAGGGCAGGATGCCCGAGAGGCCCGCGAAGTGCGGTGAGAACGAGGGGCTTTCGTCAACCTTGAAGGCCGAGGGGATTTCAAAGGGCACCGCCCTTGACCGCCGGAGGCTAAAACAAGAGGGTTTACAGGGAAAGCCGGATAGACCAGATGATTATGCAGAATGGTATTACAGCGTCCTAACCAGAAATGCACTCGGTGAAGTGGCGATCGCTGCGCAACAGTCCGCCGTCGTCGTCCAACCAAGCGATGTACAGTTCGAGGGTTTGTGGGTGTAACCGCATCAGCGCCGTTGGGATGTGGTTGTTATCAAGGGTATGCCATTGCAGTACGCCAGTGGCCTGCATTGGTGGCATCGATAGGTAGTTGTCGTTGCTTAACAGGTAGCGATGAACGTAAATCTCACCACGGTGATCCACCTGTAGCTGAAATCGGTGCGGCCCGGCAGCACAGTGATACTCATTGGAAGGCAGGAACGGCGAACCGGAGAGGCTCGCCGCCAACAACATCATTAGCATCAGCGGTATCCAACATTCACGGGGAATACCACTGAATTTAGCTAACTTTGAGTTAGTCGGAAGTCAGCGCTTGATAGAAACTGTCGGCAACCAGCTCGGGCTGATGCTGCCGAAGTTGCTCATCAATCAACTTGTCTTTACGCAACCAGCGCTGATTAAGCCACTGCTGAAATTCAACTCGGTAGCCCTTATCGGTTTGGTAATCCCCCTGCGGCACTTGGGTCATCGGCACCACATCGATGTCGATCACCACCTTCGGCACCTTGCCACTAACAAACGCCGCCATAATCCCATCCGGGGTTCCAGGATAGACCACCGTCAAATCCAGCAGCTGATCAAACTGGTCACCTAAGGTCGCCATCGCAAAGGCGATGCCGCCGGATTTGGGCTTTAACAGGTAATGATAAGGACTGCGCTGACGGCGATGTTTATCCAAGGTCAGTCGTGAACCTTCGACGAAGTTGATCACGCAGGTGGGGTAGCCGCGAAATTTCTCGCAGCTTTGGCGGGTGGTCTCGATGTCAGCACTGCCGCGTTTGGGATCCTTGGCGATATCACTTTTGCTGTAGCGGCGCATAAATGGCATATCCAACGCCCAACAGGCCAGTCCTAAAAATGGGAAATAGAGCAGCTGCTGTTTTAAGAAAAACTTCAACATCGGCACATGGTGGCGCAAGGCGATAGTCACCGCGGCGATATCCATCGCGCTCAAGTGATTACAGATAATTAAGTACGATTTGTCTTTGCTCAGCGGCTGCGATAACCCCTGAATGTGCCACTGAGTCGGTGCAAAAGCTTTCAGCACCAGTTCGTTGCCCAGCACCCAACCGTGCATGCAACCATTGGCGGCTCGGCTAGCGACCAAGCGCAGCGGCGGCAGCAGCTTTAACGGCACCGTTACTAGCACCAAGCAGCCCCACAGCATCAAGTTAGCGATGCACAGGCTCAAGATAAAAAAGGCGATCAACGGCCCAGGGAGGAAGGACAACATCCGTCGGTGGCCTCGCTAGGTAGGGGGGAATGCTGCAGCCGCTGCAGCGTTTCAGCTTTGCGCTGCCACAACTGATTGAGCCATCGCTGAAACTCAACTCGGTCGCTGTTGTCGTGGTAATCCAGTTGATTTACTTCGGCCAACGAGCGCTGACACACATCGACGTTGACCTGACCAACTTCGCCGCAGAGAAACTGCCAAAAACTGGGAATGCCATCGGGATAGTGGATAGTCACATCCAGCAATTGCTGCAACTTGCCATCCATCGCCGTCAACGCTAAGGCAATGCCGCCGGCTTTGGGGGTCAACAAATTGGCAAACTTGCCCTGCTGGGCAGCGGCTTTGGCGGGCGTAAACCGAGTGCCCTCGACGAAATTCATGATCGCCACTGGCTTTAATTGAAACTTGGCGCAGGCGTCACGAGTGGCTTGTTGATCTTGACCTTTAAGGTGCGGTTTTCTGGCCAAGGTCGATTTCGAATAGCGCTTCATAAACGGAAAATCTAGCGCCCACCATGCCAGTCCAATCACTGGCACGTACAACAATTGCTGCTTTAAAAAGAACTTGAGGATTGGAATGCGGCGGTTGAACAGATTTTGCAGCAGCAAAATATCAACCCAAGACTGGTGATTGGCGATCACCAGATACCACTGCTGCGGGCTCAGTTCCGGCAGTTGATTAACCACCAACTTGGTGCCGCTGAGTAGACGCTGATTAAGGTTATTGATGGCAATCCAAGTGGTGGCAATGCCATCGATCAGATAGGTACAACACTGTCGCAGCGGTTTGATTGGCAACAGTTTGATGACCCCCAACGAGATCACCCAAGGGCCCCAAAACAGGGTGTTGAGCAGATAGCCAGTAAAGGCCAGACAGCCGCGGAGTATCGCAAGCATTACAGTGGTCATCCATGAAGCACATTGTTGATATGTTACTCAGGCCAAAGTCGAATAAGCAAGCCACGCAAGCGTAAAACGCCATCACGGCTATCGAGCAATAGATTGGCGCGGATCGGTGACGTAAAAATTGATATAAATCAGCTCATCGCCATTGCCTTAGGCTGTCTGCTTGTTCAGTACAATTGCATTAGTAAACAATAACCTAATCTATATTGGCACGACGATTTCTAATGCCGAAGCGCCCCCCTTTACCAACTGGCTTTAGCCTAGTAGAACTGACTATCGTGCTGGTGCTATTGGCACTGCTGGCGGCAATCGCCGCGCCTAAGTTTATCGATCTGCAGCGGGAAGCCAGAGCCGCCGCTTTAACCCAATTTGCCGCTAGTGTGGCGGCCGCCAATCGGCAACTGGAGATGCTAGCGAAGATGCCCAGTTATCGGGCGCAGCCAGTCCAAGGCCGTCCGGATCTGACCGACGTTGACATCGATGGCGATGGCCACTTCGAAACGCGGTTGAAATGCGCCAACTTGGACAACACCGACGTGCTCAAGCGCTTGGATTACTCAGATGACAAGTTCACTTGGCAGTTAGATGATCCGGAATATCTGTACGTTGGCTTTGCCCCCAGCAACCGTTTGCTCAGCAGCCAATGCTACTTCCGCTACACCCAAGCGAATGGCAGCAATAACAGTTGCCCGGTCGGCGCTAAGGCCCACTATCAGCTGGAAACCTCCGGTTGTTGATTCAATTTCGTCAGCCAGTTGGTCATCAGCAGCAAACATTTCTCTATTTTTTGTTCAATAAGTGCCCACTTCGCTTGTAACAGCGGTTGCTGCCGTATCCGCCGCTATTTGCGCTTGATACACTCGATAACACGGTTAAATCAATGGGATGTCACCATGAGCTTAGAGTTACTGGAACAACTGGAATCCCGGGTGAACAACGCCCTGGAAACCCTAGAATTGGCGCAAATGGAGCTGGAAGAAGAGAAAGCTCGCAGCGCGGAACTGGAACAAGCGCAAACCGCTTTGCAAGAACAGAACCAGCGTCTGCAAGCCGAACTGGATTCTTGGCACCAGAAGGTCCAAGGTCTGCTAGGTAAGCTGCCACAACAGGCGTAATCTCGCGTGTAGACGCAATAAAAATGCCGCTCATTGAGCGGCATTTTTGTGTCTTGGCTTGGCTGTTTAGCTTGCTGGTGTCAATAAACCGTTCAGTTCTTGCACGACTTGACGGGTACGGTTGCTGCAGTGATGCGGCATCACAAAACGCCCATCTTTAAACTCCAACTGCCCCAGTTGGTCTTCCCTTACAACCACCACTCCATCACGAAAGATCTTGGCGTGTTTGGCGATCAAACGCGGAGCATATAAAGGAAAAATTCTCACTTGCGATTCCTTATCGATTTCCATTTCATCCATGAAGTCAGACATCCAGCGATTCCCTGAGTTCACTATCTAACCCGAGCAACAACGAGCCTACCCTGCCGCTCGGGTCGCACAGTTTACGGTTTTGTTGCCAAATAGTTAAGTAGACTGTGCAGTTGTTCCAAAGAACGGATGCTGCCCATCTCAACTTGGTATTTGTTGTTCACTACCAGCGCTGGAACGCCACGGATACCAGTGGCGGTTTGGTCTTTTTTCCACTTCTTCACCAGCGCGTTTACTGGGAAGCTCTTAGCGGCTTTATCGAAGTCGGCTTCAGCAACCCCGTTGTCCAAGAAGATCTGCTTTACCTGAGCGTCAGTACCGATACGACGACCTTTGTCTTGAATCGCTGCAAACAGTGCCATTTCGATTTTTTGAGTCACTTTCAGGGTTTTGGCGATCGCCAGAGCGCGGCTTAGCGCTTCACCGCTGCCAGCACCGGCACCATTGATAAAATCAACGTGGGCTTGATTAAACCGTACCCCATCCGCCAGACCGTCTTTGATCGGACCGACGTAGGTCTTGGCAAAGTCATAGCAATGCGGGCAGTAGAAAGAGAAGTATTCGGTCACGGTCGGGGTGCCGTTCACCGGCGCTTTGCTGACGGTGGTGTAGTGTACGCCTTCTTGGTAATCCGCAGCCCAAGCCAGTGGCGTTAGCAATAGCGCGAGCATGATGCCCATTAATTTTTTCATAGTTCGCTCTCGTCCTAGAGTGGGTTAGTGGCGCTGCTGCTGGGCTACAGCCCAGACATCAGCGTCAAAGGGGTTTGGTGCAGTGCCGCCAGCTGTTCCTTTAGCGCCAGCACCTGTTGTTCCCAGAATTTGTCTGTACCGAACCAAGGAAAGTTCCTTGGGAAGGCTGGATCTTGCCAGCGTTTAGTAAGCCATGCCAAATAATTAATCATTCGCAGTGCCCTAAGTGGCTCTATCAGGGCTAACTGTGATGTCGGTAAATGGCTAAAGGTTTGATAGCCTTCCAACAAGATATCGAGCTGCAATAACTGCTGCGAACGATCGCCATTAAGCATCATCCACAGATCTTGAATCGCCGGCCCCATGCGGGCGTCATCCAAGTCAACGAAGCTGGGACCCTCATCAACATACAGAATGTTGCCCGGATGCATGTCGCCGTGCAGTCTAAGCAGCGGCTGCGATTGTGCCAAGGGAGTTGAAATCGCCTGTAACAATTGATCCAGCACGGTAAAAAACGGCGTCTCCAGATAACTGCCGAGCTGCGCTTGCTCCGCTAGGATCTGCCGCGCTTGGTGACCAAACTCATCGATTCCAAGGGTGGGACGATGGCAAAAGGCACGCTTACTTCCCTGCTGATGCAAGCGCCCCAAAAAACGGCCGACCTGTTCCAACTGGTCTAGGTTATCGACCTCAAACTGGCGGCCGCCGACGCTGCGCCACAAGGCATATTGATAGCCTTGATGCTCAAACAGGGTATCGCCGTCGAAGCTCAGCGGTGCTGCCACCGGTACCTCGGCCTCGGCCAACTCCAGCGCAAACTGATGTTCTTCACGGATCTGCTCGGCACGCCAGCGCTGCGGCCGGTAGAACTTGGCGACATAACGGCCACCGTCGTCGGCACGAAACTGATAGACCCGATTTTCGTAACTGTTGAGCGGCAATAAGCCGCTATCGGGGTAGATCCCTAAGGCTTCGATGGCATCTAAGGTGAGATCGGGAGTCAGCGATTGGAAGTCGAATTGAGCAGTGGTCATTGATAGGGGTTCAACTTAGCAAGAAATTGGATCTCCGCCACCGGGCCTTCCAGCCACAGGCTGTCGCACACCGCCTCAAATTGCAGGGTTAACTTGGCGTCTTCAAACCGCACTGGCCAAAACAACCGGTCGGCCCCCTGTTGCACCGCTCCTAAGCGACAATCGAGCCGTGCCATCAGCTGCGGCACGATCTGCAGCACCTGCTCTTGCGATAACGGGCAGTGCCACAGCAGTTGCGAGGCGCTACCAACTTGAGCGGTTAACTGCTGCAAGAGAGCGTCAGTGTTTGGCTCCACGGTGGTGCCTCCTGGCAATAGTGGTGATCCTCTGGTTGTGGATCATAGGGGCGGGTCAAGGCCTGATGCAAGCGTTGCAGTGGCGCTAAGTCATCGGCCTCGGCGGCGCTGATCGCCTGTTGCGCTAAGTGGGTTCGCAGGATAATCGCCGGATTGGCGGCACGGCGCTGCTGCTGCCAGCGCGGCACATCCGTTATCGCGCCAAGGCGCTGTTGATATTGCTGCCACCAAGATTGGCTTGCTGCCCCCAACGGGCTGTTGGCGGCATTGGGATCGCACTCGGCCAACCGGCGCAGACTGATGTGATAATCCAATCGCTGGCTTTCCAGCAGTTGCAGCAGGCCAGCTATCAACGGCAGATCATCGTGGTTGGTGTTGGTCAACCCTAAACGATCAGCAAATCGCTGCAGATAACGCGCCACCAATGCCGGTTCATACTGCGCCAATGCAGAGCGGATCTGTGCTGCGGTTAACTGCGAGCTGAGCGCTTGGCCGAGTCGCTGCAGATTCCACAGCACCACCCCGGGCTGCTGATCAAAGGCGTAGCGGCCATGGTGATCGGAATGGTTACAGATGTAGCCCGCGCTAAATTGGTTTAGAAAAGCAAACGGCCCGTAATCGAAGGTTTCCCCAAGGATCGACATGTTGTCGCTGTTGAGTACCCCGTGACAAAAACCAAAAGCTTGCCAATCCGCTGCCAACTGGGCGCTGCGCTCAACCACCTCGGTGAACCACAGCAGCTGCCGTTGCGGATGCTCGCGCAGATGCGGAAACAGTTGGCTAATGGCCTCATCCACCAACGCCGCCAGTCGGTCGTGCTGGCCGGTATAGTGAAAATACTCGAAGTGACCAAAACGCAGATGCGACCGCGTGACCCGCAGTGTCAGCGCGCCGGTTTCCGGCTGTTCGCGGTACACCGGCGTATCGGAACCAATCAGCCCCAATGCCCGCGTGGTGGCGATACCTAGATGATGCAGCGCCTCGGAGGCAAGAAACTCCCGCAGCGCACTACGCAGCACCGCACGGCCATCGCCTTGACGGCTGTATGGGGTTGGCCCACTGCCTTTGACGAACAACTCCCAGCCGTTGCGCATCCCCAAACTGGCGCCACGACCATCGCCGAGTTGCGGGGTATAGCCACCGAATTGATGGCCACTGTAAACCTGCGCAAACGGCGGCCACGGTAAGCTTTGTTCGCCATTACACAGCGCCAGCAGTTGCGGCGTTTGCTGCAGCTCCAACAGCGCGGCCGTGGCGTCGCTCCAAGCGAGCCAACGGGGATTTTGCAACGGCGTGATGGTGACTGCGCTGCCCAACCACGGCAAACGACGGTCGATACCTTGCTGCCACTCAGTCATTGACTTACCTTTAAGTCAGACTCCATTGAGTATTGGCATCGCTGATGCATAATCCCGCTGTCATTCGTCAAATTACCCACGCTGTTGCTATCCATGTTGTCCCTACTGTCGTTAACTGCCCACTTGATGGGGTTGCTGAACGCGCTGCTGCTGATCATGCTGCTAGCCGACGGCGATCGCAGCAAACGTGCACTGTGCGCGATGCTGTTGGCCTTGGTGGCACTGTACGGTGAAGGACTACTGCATTTGTGGCCGGAAGCCACCCCAGTGCCCTGGCTACTGCTGCCACAAACCCTAATGCTGCCTAGTTTTTACCTATTTCTGCGCTATTGGTTGCAACCGCAGCCTTGGTTGTCCCCTTGGCGGCACGGGTTGCTGGTCAGCCTACCCAGTTTGATGGCGCTGCTCTATCTAACCGACGCAAACGCCCTGCCACTGCTATTAACTACGTTAGCGATACAGTGGCTGATCTATCTGCGCCTGACGTTGTCGCTGCTGCAAGCACAGCGCCGCCGTAAAGCCACCATAATGGCCGTATTATTTGCCCAGATCTGGCTGCTGTGGATGCTGCATCTGGCGTCACCATTGCTGCCCTTTAGCCAGCTGGAGACTCAGGCTAGCTGGCTGCTACCACTGTTGATCACCATCCCCGCACTGGCGATTGGCGTATTGGGGCTGTCGATTAAACCTAATCGCGTCCCCCCCAAGAAGCGTCAACTAACCGTCACCGAGGTGCTGGATGAAGAGGAGTTAGCGATGCTGCACAGCCTTTGGCAAAACGAAAAACAGGACGACAGCGATAACCACCATCGCTGACGTCCTTAGCTCTTTTACAGCTAACGCCAACTTGGCTGTTGTTGTTCAAAGGCGCTAATGGCGGCCGCTTGAGTCATGGTTAAGCCAATCGGATCGAGACCGCTAAGCAGGTTATCTCGCGCCGCCGCCTCGATACTAAAGCGGAAACAGTGAGTCCCTGCCCGCACTTGGCACTGCTGCAGATCAACGGTCACGACCTCGCCGCAATCCGCCAGTTGCGCAATTTGCGCCAGTGGCAACGACACCGGCAACAAACCGTTGTTGAGCGCATTTTGCCGAAAGATGTCGGCAAAACTGGGGGCAATCACCACACGAATGCCGAAATCCGCCAGCGCCCACGGCGCGTGTTCACGGCTGGATCCGCAGCCGAAGTTCTCCCCCGCCAGCAAAATCGACGCGCTATCAAACGGCGCTTGGTTAAGGATAAAGTCGGGATTGGGCAACGTGCCGGCCTCATCCAAATAACGCCAATCGTGAAACAGGTGCACACCAAAACCATCACGGCTGATCTTGGCCAAAAACTGCTTGGGGATCAGTTGATCGGTATCGATATTGGCATTCAGCAGCGGCGCCGCAATGCCTGTGTGGGTGGTAAAGGGATTCATGCCAGCGCCTCCAGTTTACGAACATCGGTAAAGTGGCCGGTCACCGCCGCGGCGGCGGCCATTGCCGGGCTAACCAAGTGGGTGCGAGCACCGCGGCCTTGGCGCCCCTCAAAGTTACGATTGGAAGTCGACGCGCAACGTTGACCGGCGCTTAAGCGATCTTCGTTCATCCCCAAACACATCGAACAACCAGGCAAGCGCCACTCAAATCCGGCCTCGATAAAGATCCGATCCAACCCCTCTTGTTCCGCTTGCTGTTTCACCCGTTGCGAGCCGGGCACCACGATCGCCGCCACCGAGTCCGCCACCTTGCGACCTTTGGCAATCGCCGCGGCTGCGCGCAGATCTTCAATCCGTGAATTGGTGCAAGAGCCGATAAACACCGCGTCGACACCAAGCTGATCCAGCCGCTGCTGCGGGCTCAGCCCCATATAACTGAGCGCCTTTTCCGCCGCGCTGCGCTCAACCAGATCGTTAAACTGCTCGGGATTTGGCAGCGGCTGGTCGACCGCCACCACTTGCCCCGGATTGGTGCCCCAACTGACTTGCGGGGCGATGCTGGCAGCATCGATGCTCACCTGCGCATCAAACTGGGCATCGGCATCGCTGTACAGCAGTTGCCAATCAGCAACCGCTTGCTGCCACGCGGCACCTGTCGGCGCATAAGGACGACCTTTAAGGTAATCAATGGTGGTCTGATCCGGCGCGATCAAACCGGCTTTCGCCCCCAACTCGATCGCCATATTGCAGACGGTCATCCGCCCTTCCATCGACAACTGGCGGATCGCCTCACCACAAAACTCGACCACATGACCGGTACCACCGCCATGGCCGACTTTGGCGATGATCGCCAGCACCAGATCTTTGGCGCTAATACCACTGCCAAGCTGACCGCAGACCTCAATCTTCATGGTCTTGGCTGGGTTTTGTCGTAAGGTTTGGGTCGCCAGCACATGCTCCACTTCACTGGTGCCGATGCCAAATGCCAGCGCCCCGAAGGCACCGTGGGTGGCGGTGTGAGAATCGCCGCAGACGATGGTACTGCCGGGCAGAGTTAAGCCCAGCTCGGGGCCAATCACATGGACAATCCCTTGGTTTTGATGCTGGGTATCAAACAGTTCGATGCCAAACTCAGCGCAGTTGCGCTGCAGCGCCTCCACTTGAGTGCGCGCCAGCGGCGGCAATGCCGCAATCGAGGCGTTGGTGGTCGAAGTGTTGTGATCCATGGTGGCGATGGTGCGCTCCGGCCGAGCCACCGTGCGCCCCGCCTGACGTAAGCCGGCAAACGCCTGTGGCGAGGTGACTTCATGGACCAGATGGCGGTCGATATACAGCAGCGGCATCTGCCCGGCCTCAGCAGCGACCAAGTGCTGCTGCCAAATCTTGTGATAGAGGGTTTGCGCCATCATTGGGCTCCTTGCAGGCGGGCGGCAATGGCATCGCCCATTGCGCTGGTAGACAGGTAAGGCTTATCGGCGGCCAACTCTTTGGTTAGACAGCCAGCGGCTAACGCTTGGCCAACCGCCGCATCAATGGCGTCGGCAGCGGCGGTTTCGCCAAGACTGTGCCGCAGCAGCAAACTGGCAGAGAGGATCTGCGCCACCGGATTGGCAATGCCTTGACCGGCGATATCTGGGGCGCTGCCACCGGCCGGTTCATACAAGCCAAAGCCTTCACTGTTGAGGCTGGCAGAGGGCAACAGCCCCATCGAACCGGTGATCATCGCCGCTTCATCGGAGAGGATGTCGCCAAACAGATTGGGGCACAGCAGCACATCGAATTGATTGGCGCGGCGCAGCAGCTGCATTGCCGCGTTGTCGACGTAGATATGCTCCAGCTCCACATCGGGGTAATCCGCTGCCACCGCATTGACCTCTTGCCGCCACAACATCGAGGTTTGCAGGACATTGGCTTTATCGACCGAACAGAGCTTGCCGCGCCGCTGACGGGCCGCTTCGAACGCTAATCGGGCAATACGCCGAATTTCGCCACGGCTGTAACGCATGGTGTCAAAGCCGTACTCCGCCTCCCCCTCACCAGCACGACCACGAGGCTCACCAAAGTAGATGTCGCCGGTAAGTTCGCGCACCACCAACAGATCCATCCCCTGAGCCAGCGCCGGTTGCAGCGGCGACAATGCTTCTAAGCCCGGATGCACCTGCGCCGGACGCAGGTTACAAAACAGCTTGAAATGCTGGCGCAGCGGCAGCAGTGAACCTCGCTCCGGTTGCTGCTGCGGCGGCAGATCCTGCCACTTCGGGCCGCCAACCGAACCGAACAGGATGGCGTCCGCCTGTTCGCAGCCGCTAAGCGTGCTGGCAGGCAGTGGCTCACCGGTTTGGTCAATCGCCGCACCGCCAACCGGATAATGCTGCCAATCGATGGCAAACTGCTGCACCGCTGCAATCGCATTGACCACTTTGATCGCCTCCGCCATCACTTCTGGACCGATGCCATCCCCCGCCAGCACCGCTACTTGATGTTGTCTCATACCGCTTCCTTGCCCTGTTGTTGCTGTTTTTGTTGGTCGATCTGCTGCTGTCGCCAGATCAGGTTATGGACGTACAAGCGCGCCTCGGCGGCGGCTTCAATGATGTCGGTCGACAACCCCATGCCGTGGAACACCCGGCCGTTAAATTCGGCGGTAATGTCCACCTGCCCCAAGGCATCGTGGCCACCGCCCTTGGCGGCGATATCAAAGCTTTGGATATTAAGCGGCTGGCCGGTAGCGCGTTCGATGGCACGGTAAACCGAATCGACAGGGCCGTTGCCGGTGGCCGCTTCGGTCACGATCTGCTCGCCTATTTGCAGCTCGACCGAAGCGGTGGCGAAGTGATTCGAGCCAGCCTGGACATGCAACTGCCGCAGTTGGTAGTGGCCTTCGGTCTGCTGATTTTGGATAAACAGCAGCGCTTCCAGATCGTAATCAAACACTTGGCCTTTTTTGTCCGCCAGCGCCAAGAAACGCTGATAGAGGCCGTCGAGATCGTAGTGATGGTCGTGGTAGCCCAGCTCACCCAAGCGATGCTTGATCACATGACGGCCAGAGCGGGAGGTCATATTGAGGGTATTGCGCGGCACCCCAACCGATTCGGGGGTCATGATCTCGTAGGTGTTTTGCGACTTAAGCACCCCATCTTGATGGATGCCGGAGCTGTGGCTAAAGGCATTGGCGCCGACAATCGCCTTGTTGACCTGCACCGGGGTGTTGCACAGCTTGGCCACCTGCTGCGAGGTGCGATACAGCTTGCTGGCATCGGCACGGCAATGCAGTCCCAAGCGATCTTGGCGGGTCTTGAGGATCATCATGATCTCCTCCAGCGCCGCGTTACCGGCTCGTTCACCCAAGCCATTGATGGTGCCTTCTACCTGCCGTGCGCCCGCTTCCAGCGCCGCAATCGAGTTAGCCACCGACAACCCTAAGTCATCGTGACAGTGCACCGAGATAATCGCCTTGTGGATATTGGGCACTCGGTTAAACAGATCGGTGATGATGCCGCCGAACTCGCTGGGGGTAGTGTAACCAACAGTATCGGGAATATTGACGGTGGTGGCGCCGGCGTTGATCGCCGCTTCGACCATGCGACAAAGGTTATCCGGCGGCGTCCGGCCGGCGTCCTCGCAGGAAAACTCAACATCATCGGTATAACGGCGAGCGTGTTTAATGGCGCCTGTCGCCATGGTGAGCACATCGGTAAAACTGCGCTTCAGCTTGCTTTGCACATGGATGTCCGAGGTGGAGATAAAGGTGTGAATGCGAAACTGATCCGCCACCCGCAGTGCTTGCCCAGCAGCATCAATATCCGCCTCGACCGCCCGCGCCAGCGCGCACACCCGGCTGTGTTTAACGGTTCGAGCAATCTGCTGCACCGAATCGAAGTCCCCCGGCGATGACACCGGAAAACCGGCCTCGATGATGTCGATCCCCAAACTTTCCAGCGCCGTGGCGATCTGCAGTTTGGCGTTGACCGACAGACTGGCCGCTAACGCCTGCTCACCGTCACGCAAAGTGGTATCAAACAAGATCACCTGTTCCGTCATACTGTCTCCCTTACTGATCAATCTTGCGCCCTGCGTTGGCCATAAAAAAACCCGCGCAGTGCGCGGGTTTTTTCGTGCTCGAGCATCCTTATCGACCGCCCACAGCCCTACCCCACGCAGCGTCCTGCTGGTAGTAGTGCTAGTAGTCGTAGGGTGGCGATAACGGTCATTGCAAATGAAATGTGCTCGTAAAAGATACAGTTATAGTTGACCGGTCAGTGGCGATTTGTCAAACGACTTTGGCGGATTATTTCGCCAAAACGAGTGATCAGTTATCAGTTATCAGTTATCAGTTATCAGTTATCAGTTTATCGTGATCAGTAAGAGCACCAGCAGAGTCGCTATGAACTAACCAACCATGGTAACAGCACCTAACTTCGTCACTAATCACTGACAACTAACCACTGCTCTTAAATCAACTGTCGACGTAATCGCGGATCAGGTTCAAAAACGGCTCGCCGTAGCGTTCCAGTTTGGTTTCACCAACGCCACTGATCCCCAGCAGTTCAAAGTCACGGGTTGGCATCTCCGCCGCCATCTCTGCCAAGGTGGCATCACTGAACACCACGTACGGCGGTTTACCGGCCTCATCGGCTAGGGTACGGCGTAGGCTTTTCAGCTTGGCAAACAGCTTGCGGTCGTAATCCTGCGGCAGCGCTTTACTGCGCCGGCTTGGGGCTTTGGCCAGCGCCAGTCGCGGCTCGGCTAACTCCAGCGCCCGCTCGCCCTTTAGGATTGCCCGCGCCGCGGGGGTCAACAGCAAAATCGAATGGCGGGTGATGTCCTGTTGCAGCAGACCATGGTGGATCAGCTGGCGAAACACCGACAACCAATGATCGTGGCTTTTCTCTTTGCCAAGACCCCAAGTGGATAGCTTGTCGTGGCCACGATCCAGCACAGTGCTGTTGCTGCTGCCGCGCAACACCTCAATCACATGGCCTACGCCAAAGCGCTGACCAACGCGATAAACGCACGACAGCGCCTTTTGCGCTTCGATGGTGCCATCATAACGCTTCGGTGGATCGGTACAGATGTCACAGTTACCACAGGCAGCGTGGCTTGGTTCATTGAAGTAGTTCAGCAGCACTTGCCGGCGACAGGTTTGCGCTTCAGCAAAGGCCGCCATCGCATTGAGCTTATGCAGATCCACCGGGTTAGCACCGTTCTCAGCTTGATCCAGTAGATGGCGCACGCGGGCAATATCGGCCGGGTCGAACAGCAGCAGCGCTTCCGATTCCAAGCCATCGCGGCCCGCCCGACCGGTTTCTTGGTAGTAGCTCTCAATCGATTTCGGTAGATCCCAATGAACCACATAGCGAACGTTGGATTTGTTGATACCCATACCGAAGGCCACCGTCGCCACCACAATATCCAAGCGTTCGCGTAAAAACGCTTCTTGGGTATGGGCGCGCTCATCGGCACTCATGCCAGCGTGGTAACCACCAACCTTGTAACCGGCGGCACTGAGTTTTTCGGTCAGCTCATCAACCCGCCGACGACTGCCGCAATAGATGATCCCAGCGTTGCCCTGCTGACTTTTTAAGTATTGCTGCAGCTGCGCCAGTGGCCGCAGTTTGTCGACTACGGTGTAGCGGATGTTAGGGCGATCAAAGCTGGACAGGTGTTTATGAGGGTTCACCAACGCCAAGCGATTGACGATATCTTGGCGAGTGGCCTCATCGGCGGTAGCGGTTAAGGCCATTACCGGAATGTGCGGCAGTTGCTGCTTAATCCAGCCCATCTGGGCGTATTCCGGCCTAAAATCATGACCCCACTGACTGATGCAGTGGGCTTCATCGACCGCCACTAATGACAACGGCCACTGGTGCAGCATTTGCTGCAGCGACATCAGCCGCTCTGGTGACACGTACAGCAGTTTGATCTCGCCACGGCTGATCTGGCTGAACAGTTCGCTAACCTGCTGGCGGTCGAGACTGGAGTTCAACGCCGCAGCCGCCACGCCACTCTCTTTGAGGGCATCGACCTGATCTTTCATCAGCGAGATCAGCGGCGAGATCACCACCGTCAACCCCGGCAGCAGTAGCGCCGGCAACTGATAGCACAGACTTTTGCCGCCACCGGTAGGCATGATCACCAAGCTGTCACGGCCAGAGACAACCTGCTCAATCACCTGCAGTTGGCCGCTGCGAAATTCGCGATAGCCGTAGATCTGCTCCAGCAAGGCTTGCGCTTGCTCGGCAATGGCGGTGGTATGGGCAACGGCGGCGTCGGTCATGATTTCCTAGCTTGGCGATGGGCAATAGGGGCGCTATTTTACGGACTCGGGTCGGGAAAGTAACCCGCTCGCTAACCTCTTTGAAAACAACATAAGGATCAATGGAATGAGCAAAGAAATGGCCAAAACAACGGTGCAGCAGCAACAGATCCTCAAACAGATCCAAACCATCTTCACCGAACAACTGCCGTTCCACCAGTTGCTGCAACTGCAGATCCGCCGCTTCGACATCAACGCGGTCGAGGTGGTGGTCGAGATGCGCCCAGAGCTTATCGGCAATCCGATGCACCAGATCCTCCATGGTGGCGTCACCGCGACCCTATTGGATATCGCCGGCGGCATGGTGGCCTTTGCCGGAGTGATTGAACGCCATCCGGAGGCCGATTGGCCAACCATCCAAAAACGCTTAGCCAACCTCGGCACCATCGATATGCGCGTCGACTATCTGCGCCCCGGTCGCGGCAATCAATTTATCGCCAGCGGCCAAGTGCTGCGTACTGGCAACAAGGTGGCAGTAGTACGAACGGAGTTACATAACGAAGATGGCCAACAGATCGCCTCTGGCACTGGCACCTACTTGGTCGGTTAGCGCCATCTAAGCTGAACCACAGCGTCACTGCGATGCAGTTGACCCACTAAAGTCTTACGGTTTTGCCAGCCATGACTGGCATAATGACCGCCCTTTTTTATTGTGACCGCGATCAACTATGCCGCAGCAACGCCAAGGGGTGCTTTTCGCCCTCGCCGCTTACACCATGTGGGGCATCGCCCCACTCTATTTCTTTGCGATGAAAGCGGTCCCCGCCGACGAGATTCTGATGCATCGGATCTTGTGGTCGTTCCTGTTGGTGCTGGGGTTGGTACTACTGCAAGGCCAGTGGGGGCAAATACGACAACTGCTAAAGCAACCAAAGAAGCTGGCGATCTTGACCGTCTCGGCGCTGGTGATCGCCAGCAACTGGCTCGGCTTTATCTGGGCCATCAGTAACGAACGGGTGATCGACGCCAGTTTGGGCTATTACATCAACCCGCTACTGAACGTGGCATTGGGCATGTTGGTGCTAAAAGAACGCCCGGGCAAGCTGTCACTGGTGGCAATTGCGGTCGCGGCCACCGGGGTGGTGTTGCAGCTAATTCAATATGGCTCGGTGCCACTGCTGTCGCTGTTCTTAGCCAGCACCTTTGCCTGTTACGGGCTGCTGCGCAAACGCATTCAGCTGCAGGCCGCCACCGGTTTACTGATTGAAACCGCACTGCTGCTGCCGCTGGCAGTTGGCTATTGGTATCTGCTGGATACCCCAACCTCCAACTTGGCCAACAACAGCACTACCATCAATACGCTGCTGCTGGCGGCGGGGGTGGTCACCACCTTGCCATTATTGGCGTTCAGCGCGGCCGCAACGCGGATCCCGTTCTACTTACTAGGGATGCTGCAGTACATCGGCCCAACCTTTATGCTGCTGATGGCACTATTGGTGTTTAACGAACCGTTTAAGGCCGAGCAAACCGTGACCTTCGGCTGCATCTGGGCGGCGCTGGTGTTAATGAGCATTGACGCGGTGCTGACCGCCAAGCGCAAACGCCGCGAACGCAAACTGGCGGCGCAGGGTTAATCTTCTGCCCAACAAAAATGGGAGCCCCAACGGCTCCCATTTTTTGTTTGCTACTAGGGCGTGTTGACGTTTGGTGTTCAGAATTTGGTCGAGGATAGCAGCTGTCAATCGAGGATTGCGATTGAAGGCATAGTGGCTCTACGTCGAAATCGTATGACGAAGAGTGACAACTGCTAGTCCGACCCTGCAAGGCACCCCTTTGTGACCACAAAACAGCAAAACAAACCGGCCAAGTTCAATTTGCTTTCAAAAGTAGCCAATAATGGGCGCAAAAATATACGGCAAAGGTCAACACGCCCTACCTAACTGGCTTGCATCAAGGTCAGCATCTTGCGGTAGTTCGACAACGCTTTGTCATTACGATTAAGCGCTTCTTGCAAGCGGATCACCTGCTGATAACGGGCCAGGCTAGGTTCGCTATCCAGCGCAAGCTGATAGTGCTTCAGTGCCAACTCGAACTGATTGCGCTGTTTTGCTAAAGCGCCCAAGCAGCTCTGCAGCGCTGGATCGTTGTTGTCTGGAAACTTGCGCTTAAGGATATTGGCCACCTCTTCCGAGGCGCCCTTACTGGCGTCCACCAACAGCGCCAGCAACGGCGCTTGCTCGGCTGGATCGACCAGTTTATCCAAGATAAAGCTGCGGGATTTTTCCGGCTGCTGCAGGCGCAACAGCGCTTCGGCATAGGCCAGTTGCAGTTGCGGCGCTTTCTTCATCGGCCGCTTCAAACCGTCCCACACCGCCTTAACCCCGTCGAAGGTTTCACAGGCATTAAAACGGGCTTGCTCCGCTTCGATCGGTAGCTCGGCTAGGGTTTCCGCCGGCAAACTGCGATCCCGTTTTAACAGCGGGATCAGTCGCGCCAAGGCATCCCAATCTTGCTGGGCACGGAACAGCGCTAACGCCAACCGCAGTACCGCAGGCTTGTGCTTAATCACCACGTCCAATTGGTCATACAACTGCCGCGCTGACTCAAGCTCACCATCATCAAGCAGGTAGCGGATCCGAGTGATCTGCGCGGTTGCCTCGGCGCCCTCTAGCTTGCCAGCCTGTTCCAGGTGTTGCTGCCACGCCTCACTGTCACCACGGTGGTGCGCAGCACGGGCAGCGGCAAAATAGTTAAACAGCGGGATTTCGCCTTCATTGGCGCCTTTCAGCATCGCTTTTTCCGCCCGCGGCCAATCCTGCTCTGCCAACGCCAAGATCCCAGTTAGGGTATGCTTCTTAGCCTGACGACGACGCCAGCGCTTAGGCATCAGCAAGGTCGCACCCGTCGCTTGCACCAGCTTGATAAAGCCCCACTCCAGCAGTTGCAGCGCGGTAAACGCCACCAACGCGATCAACACCAACGCCACCAGTGAGGTTTCGATGGTGTAATCCGCCACCGAAATCATCACATAGCCTTTGTACTGCACCAGTTGTGGCCCCGCGAGCAAGCCCGCCAGTACCAACAGCGCCACTACCAATAAGCGGATCATGGCGCCTCCCGCAGCAACTTATCGTCAGCGGCCTGTTTCAGACCAGCAAGAGATTCAAATTGCACCGCTTTAAGCTGAGCCATATCGGCCGCTTGCCAACGTTGCAGACGCGCCAACGCCGCTTGCACTTGGCTGGTGTCGAGATCAAAGTAATTCTGCAACCACTGTTGAGCGGTTTGCAGCGACTGTCGCAATGCTTGTTGATCGCCGTGATACAGCGCCAATTGCGCTTGCAACAGCTTGCCGCGCATGTGCTCGCGCAGATACCACTCTTGCGCTGGCGCCAGCAGCGGTTGTACCTGTTCGGAACGACGGCGGACGGTGATGAAATCCTCCATCAGCGCTTGCCAACTGCGGCTCAGATTGGCTTGCCAATCGTTGATCTGATCGCTCAATTCGGTGCTCTGTGGCTGTTCAGCCACTTCCGGCAACTGCACTCGATTCAGCGGCAAGCGATCCACTTCGCGTACCAGCGCTTCAATCGCCATGGCGACGCCATCACGATCAAATTGCGGTAGCCCCTGCACCATCGCCAAGTCGTTTTGCAGCGCTTGCCGCAGTGGTTTCAGATCTGGATTACCCAGCAGCGCCAAACGGCTATCGGCGTCTTGCAACAGCTTGATGGCGGTAGCGGCGTCTTGTTCCAGCACCAGCTTGCGTTCGGCCATCTGTACCAGATAACTGGCCTCCGCCAGCAGCCAGCTTTGCGGCGCCAACTGCTTCAGTTTCTGCTGCTCAGCTAAGATGGTTTGCTCGGCTTGAGCAAAGCCCGCTTGCACTTTGCCAATCGCCTGTTGATTCCCCAATTGCACCTGCCGCAGCTGCTCTAGCGTGGCGGATAGCTCACCGCCTTTTTGCTGCAACTGCTGCTTCAGGTTGCTGACTTCGGCACCGAGGGCAGCGCTGCTTTCGCGCTCTAACTGGCCCTGCTGCCACATCCAGCCGCCAAACACCAATGAGCCCACTCCCAGCAGCAATGCCACCACCGAGATGGTCAGCGCAGCACCAGCACCTTGCGGTTTTTGCTGTGGTTGCGGAGATTCTGTCGCCGCCGCTGCAGCAACCGTGGTGGCAGGCTCGCTCTGTGGTGCTGGCGCAACGGTTTGAGCCGGCTCCTCTGGGCTGGGTGAGTTGGCCTGATCAGCTTGGTCAGCGTTACTTGGGCTGTGCGGATCTTGGGGTTTCTGCTCCATGAGTATCCAATGTTCCTATCAAGTTGATAACGGCGTCATCGCTGGCACTACCGATCACCGAGACTCGGTGGCAACCATGTTGACGAGCCAATTGCGCCAAGCGCGGCACCGGCAACAACCAGTGCAATTGTTGTAACCACGGATGAGCAGATTCTGGTAACTGCTCAAAAAAGTTAGTAAATATCTCGCCACTGGTAGCCAGTATGGCGTCAACACCGGCCTGTTGCCATCCCCGCAGATGGTTATCGGTTAATGGCGGATAGCGGCGCTGGTATAGCACCCATGAGTGTACCCTATGTCCTTGCTGTTGCAGAGTTTCCGCCATAAAAGTGCGGCCGCCTTCGCCACCGACAATGACAATGTCTGCCTGTTCAAACTGCTGCCATTGAGATAACGCCAGCACCCCCTCGGAGGTTTCTTGATCCGGCGGTGGGCAGATGGCGTTGGCTCCGCATTGGCGTAGCGCCTTAGCGGTAGCGCCACCGACCGCAAAACAGGGCAAGCTTGGCCATTGCCCCCCAAGCTGCTTGTCGGCCAACTCGACCGCGTTTTTCGATACAAAAAACGCCGCGTCAGCATGCTGTAGCGGCGTTGTCGTTTGAGGCTGGCGCGGCTCAATCACCACCATCGGTTGGATGGTGGTGAGATGCCCTAACGCTTGTAACCGTTCCGCCAGCGCCTCATTGCGGCCGACGGGACGGGTTAGCAAAATATGCATCGGTCGATAAATTAACGATCGCCGTAGACTTTAGCGAGGATCTCGCCCGCGCCTTGAGCGCGCAGCTGCTCGGCCAATTGCTGGCCCAGCTGCTCCGCTTGCGCCACGCTGCCGCGGATCTCATCGGTCAGGATCTTAGAACCGTCTGGATCGCCAACCAAGCCACGCAGCCACAGCTCATCGCCAGTGATCTCGGCGTAGGCACCGATTGGCACCTGACAACCGCCTTCCAGCGCGGTGTTCATGGCACGTTCCGCCAGCACCCGAGCGCGAGTTGGGGCGTGCTCCAGCACTTTCAGCAACGCGATTAGCTCGGCGTCATCCAGACGACACTCAATGCCGACCGCACCTTGGCCGTTAGCTGGCAGAGACTGTTCTGGCTCGATGAACGAGGCAATGCGCTCCTCCAGTTCCAGACGCTTTAGGCCAGCCGCCGCCAGAATGATAGCGTCGTATTCGCCGGCATCCAGTTTGGACAGACGGGTACCGACGTTGCCACGCAGATCGCGAATTTGCAGATCTGGGCGCATCGCCCGCAGTTGGCACTGGCGACGCAGAGAAGAGGAACCAACGATGGCGCCATGCGGCAGCTCTTCTAGGGTCTTGTAGCTGTTAGAGACAAACGCATCGCGTGGATCTTCACGCTCGCAGATCACCGTCAGGCCCAGACCTTCAGGAAACTCCACCGGTACATCTTTCATCGAATGCACCGCGATGTCCGCTTCGCCTTCCAACATCGCCACTTCCAGCTCTTTGACGAACAGGCCCTTGCCACCGACTTTGGCCAGCGGGGTATCGAGAATGATGTCGCCCTTGGTGGACATTGGCAGTAGGGTTACGGTTAACCCTGGGTGAGCTTGTTCCAGCTCAGCCTTTACAAATTCAGCTTGCCACAAGGCCAGTGGGCTCTTACGGGTTGCGATACGGATTTCTGTACGCGCCATGTTGGTGTTTCCTTGGCTGCAGATCGGCCAGCGATCTGGCTTTATGTATGGGTCAGTGGTCAATTATGTTGCCAGCTATAACAGAATGGAAAAAGGCGAACAGGTAACAGATCCGCAACAGCATTACTATTGGACTGCTGAATAATCGAGGTCGATCACGTTTTTAACGAACCACAACAAAATGTTAGCCTGATCACAGTTCCGCCGTCGTTAAGGCCACCCTTTGAGCAATTTGCCGGATCGGCTCGCCCTTGCCGAGCAACTCAATCAGCACCGTTTGCAGCAAGCACAGCGGCGGCTGACGTCGCTGCAAGCAACGCTGTGGCAACAACTGCCGTGGCTGCTGCACAGCAATCGACCAGCACAGCTTGGATTTGTTAACGGCGCTCCCTATCGATTTAGCACAGCGCCAACCCTGACGGCCCCCGACCAATTTACCGACAGCGACGATAGCTGCGAGCCACAACTGCTGGGGTTATACACCATGGGCAGCACCGGCAGTGTCGGCCAAGGGCCCGATAGTGACATCGATTGTTGGCTGATCTATCCGCCGAGCCTAACCGAAACCGCGCTGCAAAAACTGGAGCAAAAATGCCAACTGATCAGCGATCACTATCTGCAACTTGGCCTCGAACTGCACTTCTTTTTGCTGCCCCCAAATTGGTTGGAGTGCGGCCAGCGCGGCCAGCTTAGCCACGATCACAGCGGCCACGCCCAACAGTGGTTGTTACTGGAAGAGGTCTATCGCAGCCACATCCGCTTGGCTGGCAAGCCGCTGGCGTGGTGGCCACACGCACCGCAAGACGATCCGCGCCTACTCAGCCTTGGTGAACTGCGCCATCTGCCGGCGGCCGAGGTGATCAGCACCGCCTTATGGCAACTGTTTAAAGGGGTCGATAGGCCGCACAAGGCGCTGCTGAAGATCTTATTGTTGGAGAGCTACATCGCCAGCTACCCCGACCGTCAGATTATCCGCGATGAGCTGTGGACCGGCCTGCGCGCTGGCAAACCTTTGGCGCAGTTAGATCACTACCAACTGATCTACCAGCGTATCGAACGCTACCTTAACCGTATTCAAGATCGGCGCCGGCTGACTTTGGCTCAGCGCTGCTTCTATCTAAAAATCGCGGTGCCGATGAGCCGACCGCTGAGCCAGCAGGATGACCGTTATCGCTATCTGCGTGGATTAATTGGCAGTTGGCGTTACACCCGCCAGCTGCTACAGCACCTGGATAACGCCCAACAGTGGCATGCGGGTCAACTGCAGTGGTTCAACGATCGTCTTGACCAAGCGCTGCTAACCAGCTTTCAACGAATGGCGCAGCACGCGCAACGGATGCAGTTGCCAAAACAGCTGCCGCTGGGTGAGCTAACCGTGATCAGCCGCCGCTTAGCGGCCACCTTCGATCATCGCGATGGCAAAGTGGCCAAACTGAATCGGCTTTGGAGCCAACAGCTGACTGAAGCCAAACTGACTCTGGTTGCCAGCAACCAGCCGGAGCAGCGCCAGCAATGGTATCTGTATCGGCATGCCCCCCAGGACAAACAGCTGTTGGGGCAAAGCCCGCTGTATCACAGTCAAGACCGGCTGCAGTGTCTGGCATGGGCCGCCAGCAACGGCCTGATCGACAGCCACAGCCAAATTTACTGCCATCAACAGCAGCACAGTCGTTTAAGCCAGCGCCTAACCGATATTGGCCGTCGTCTAGCGCTTTGGTGCAGCGAGCCCAAACGCCCCCGCTTTGATGCCTTAAGCCAACCATGGCACTACCAGCGCGCTTTGGTGGTGATCAACTTGGACGACGATCCCAGCCGGCAGTTGCCGCTGCAACAGCGCTGGCCCAACGCCAACCCCTTGGCACTGGGGAAACCGGCTACATCGCTGCTGGGGCAACTGCATCTGTTAACCATCAGCAGTTGGGGGGAACTGCACTGCCGCCGCTATGACGGTCTCGAGGCGCCACTGCAATTGCTCAAACAGCTTGGTGGCGGCAGCGACAACCGCTTGCAACTGCAGGTACTCGGCTACGCCAAACGCTTTAATCAGGCCCTGTGCGCCAGCATCCAAGCGCTATTAAGCCAGCCGAAAACCGCGCTGCCATGGTCATTGCAATTGGCCAACCAACGGTTTGCAGTACAGTGGCAGCACCGACAGCTGCACTGGTGTACCGCAGAGCAGTCGTTGCCCGCACTTAGCAATCAACAACCGCAAGCCTGCCTTAGCGCCCACGCTCGTTTGGGGCTGCAACAAGTGTTTATTCAGCCTTACGGAGCGCAGGTAACGGTGCATCAATCGGATCACCACAATCGCCTGCACAGCCATACCATCGACGCCAATACCCTGCCGCTGGCACTGGATATGCTCAGCCTGCAGCGCGTCTGCCAACTCAGTGGCGTGGCCGCCGAAAACCGCCACGGCTTTGAACTGCCGCAGTTCTATCGGCTTCTTGAGGGTGATGATGGCAAGTTTCGGGTGGAGGATTGGCAAGGATAAGTGGTTAGTTGGCAGTCATTAGAGAGCCACAGCAATCAACACGCATGGCTCTGCTTTTGCTCTTCACTAACAACTACTTACTGTTAACTATTAACTGGCTTTGACAAAAAACGGCACCGCGATGGGTGCCGTTATTGCTTAAAGGGCTCGAATTACGCCGCTTTGTCCTTTGGTGCTGCTTTCGCTTGTTGGTTGCGCTCGAGATCTTTAAGCATCTGCTTAACGCGTTTGTTGCTCATTTGCTTAGCCATACTGATTCTCCCTGTATTGGCGGAAATATGCCCTGTCACTATAACGCAGTGGGCAAAAAAAGCTCAATAACAGGGTGTTATCTTGGTGGTAAATCCACCAATGGCAACACAAACTACGTCAGCTCAGAGTCAGTGAAACAGATAACCGGCGACGGCAAAGCCTAACCACGACAGCGCCAGCAACAACCACGGCAACCGCGCTGGGTTGGTCGTTGTCGCCGCCGCTGCAACCGGCTCGGTTGTTGCCGCGGCTTTGCTGCGCAGTTGTTGTTTCTTGGCTTTATCGGCAGCGCGAGCTTTGGCCTTTTGCTGCTTCTTGTACTGCTCGATGCCGTGCTGAATGTCTTTGGCGATCAGCTTGGTTTGCTCTTTGGTCTGCCCAGCCACTTGAGTGGCGCGCGCGATTTTCATCGCTTCGGCCACCACCTGCTCCGAAGGCTTGTTGGTGGCAGCTTTGGCGGTTTGAGATTGGCTCATTCGGGTTTCTTTTTAGCTCTGGGGTGGGCGTTATCGTACACCGCCGCCAGATGTTGAAAATCAAGATGGGTATAGATCTGGGTGGTCGACAGATCCGCGTGGCCTAGCAACTCTTGCACCGCCCGCAGATCGCCGCTGGACTCCAGCAGATGAGTGGCAAAGCTGTGACGCAATTTGTGCGGATGCACTCGTGCCTCGACCCCTTGGCTTTGACCCCAGCGTTGCAATCGGTCTTGGACATTGCGATGGCTGATGCGCTGGCCGCGATTGGAGACAAACAGCGCTGACTGCTGACCATCACGGCACAGTTGCGGCCGCAATTGCAGATAGCGCTGTAGCCATTCACTGGCATGGCGGCCAATTGGCAGCAACCGGGTTTTTCCGCCTTTACCGGTCACTCGCAGCTGCTTATCCGCCAGATCAACCCGGTCGAGATCGAGCCCAACCAGTTCATCCAAGCGCAGACCGCTGGAGTAAAACAGCTCCATCATCGCCCGATCACGCACCGCCAGCGGATCGCTGCTGTTGATCTCCAGCAACTGATTAAGCTGATCGGTATCGAAATTCTTCGGCAGCGGCCGCCCTTGTTGGGGGGCGCGCACGCCGTGGGTCGGATCGTGACTTAGCAGCTCTTGCCGCTGCAGATAACGCACCAACTGGCGCAGCGCCGACAAGGTTAACGCCAACGACCGCGGTGACTGCCCTTGGCGGTGGAGTTTCGCCAGCGCCTGCTGACAGTGCTCTGGCTGCAAGTGCGCCCAGTCACTGACGCCCAACTGCTGCAATAGCGGCACTAGTCGTTCCAGTTCGCGTTGATAGTTGCGCAGGGTGTGCGCCGCCAGATTGCGTTGATCCCGCAAAAAGCCGATAAATGGGGCGATCTGCCGGTCCATCTAGCCCTGCCGTAGCCGACGAGTCAGCATCTGCTGCAGATTATCCAGCAGCATGGTGCCCATATCTGGGGCGAAATGGCTGGGATCGTGCGAAGCGATCGCCAATACCCCAAGCCATTGATTCGGTTCACCAAGACCGATCAGTGCCACCGAACCGGTTTCAATCTGCACCAGCAAGCGCGCTTCCGCCGCTGGCAAACGTCCTAAGTAGTAACCCCGATGATCAAGCCGTTTTTTCAGCAGCGGTGCCAGTTCCGCGATGGCGAACTGACCATCAGCATTGCGTCGAAACAGAGTCACGCTAACAAAGCGAAACTGCTGTTTGAGTTGCTGTTCTAGGGTGTTAGTCAGTTGCTGAAGATCGTCGATCTCGAGCAAATCGAAGAGTAATTTGCTGTAAAACTGATGGATCTGTTCATTGCGAGTGGCGGTGCTCAGCAATGCCGCTTGCTCAGTTTCCAATTGCTTCAGACGTTCGCGCAGCAACTGCTGCTGCCGTTCTACCAGCGAGATGGCGCCGCGCTCGGGGTGATTCACCCGTAAGTGCGGCAGCAGTTCCGGGTAGAGATCGAAGAAGTTGGGGTTATCCAGCAGGTATTGCGCCACCGTCAGCGGCTCCAGCTCGGTGGCGGAGGCGTCACTCATAGCTGGATTTGGCCATCATAAACGTGGGTCGCAGGGCCAATCATCTGCACCGATTGACCGGGACCACGCCAGCGGATGTTTAAGGTGCCACCGGGCAGATCTACGCGTACGCGTTCACCCAGCAAACCTTGATGCTGACCGATCACCGCCGCCGCGCAGGCACCGGTGCCGCAGGCGCGGGTTTCACCGACGCCGCGTTCAAACACCCGCAGTTTAATGTGCTCTGGGCTTAACACCTGCATAAAGCCGACATTCACCCCTTTAGCGAAGCGTTCGTGGCGTTCCAGCAGTGGCCCTAAGGTGTCCACCGGCGCGCTGTCGATGTCATCCACCTGCAGCACACAATGGGGGTTCCCCATCGATACCGCCCCCGCCAGCACCGCCTGTTTATCGGCTTGCAGCAGGTAGGTTTTCTCAATCTTGTTGGCGCGAAACGGCAACGAGGCCGGCTCGAAATTGGGCACGCCCATGTTGACGCTGACTTTGTCGTTGTCTTCAAGCTTTAAGGTCAATGGCCCAGCTTGGGTGGAAACGCGGATCAGATCTCGCTGGATCAGCCCACGTTGCCGCACAAAACGAGCAAAACAGCGGGCGCCATTGCCGCACTGTTCCACTTCGCTGCCATCGGCATTGAAGATCCGATAGTGAAAATCGAGCTCAGGATCATACGGGGGTTCAACCAGCAGCAGTTGGTCAAAGCCAACGCCGGTGTGGCGATCCGCCAGACGTCGGATCAACCCCGGCGACAGATAGAGGTGTTGGGTCACCCCATCAATCACCATGAAGTCGTTGCCGAGCCCATGCATCTTGGAAAACTTAATCAAAATGACCGCCTTAGGAACACAATTGGCATTTATCTTACGGCAGAATCGCTTCGCCGTGCCACAGTTGCGCTCGGCTCTCACGCTGGCGCACGACGAAACTGTTGGCGCCATCAACCATCACTTCCGCCACTCGGGGCCGACTGTTGTAATTGGAGGCCATCGCAAAGCCATAGGCGCCGCTGGAGCGCACTGCCAATAGATCGCCCATCTGCAGCGCCAACTGGCGGTCTTTCCCAAGGAAGTCGCCGGTTTCGCAGACCGGACCGACGATGTCGTAGCTGCGGGTCGGCTGATCACGGGGCGCCACGGCAATGATCGCCTGCCAAGCGCTGTACAGCGCTGGCCGCAACAGATCGTTCATCGCCGCATCAACGATGGCAAAGTCGCGCTCCTCGCCCTGCTTCAGGTATTCCACCTTGGTCAGCAGCACCCCGGCGTTGGCCATGATCGCTCGGCCCGGCTCCATCACCAGTTTCAGGTTACGGCCCTGCAGCCGCTGTTTTAACGCTTTGGCGTAATCGCTTGGCAGTGGCGGCTGTTCATCTTGGTAGTTGACCCCAAGGCCGCCGCCGACATCCAGATGCTCAAGCACCATGCCGTGGTCGGCCAGACGGTCAATCAACAGCAGCAGCCGATCCAGCGCATCAAGGAACGGCGCGAGGCTGGTGAGCTGACTGCCGATGTGGCAATCGACGCCGATCACCTTCAGGTTTGGCAGCGCTTGCGCCTGCAGATAGACCGCTTCGGCACGCTCCATGGCGATGCCAAATTTGTTCTGTTTCAGGCCGGTGGAGATATAGGGGTGAGTTTGGGCATCAACGTCCGGATTGACCCGCAACGAGATTGGCGCGATTAACCCCAACTCGCTGGCAATGGCGCTGATCCGCGCCAGCTCAGGCTCGGATTCAACGTTAAAGCAGTGAATGCCCAACTGCAGCGCCTCGGCGATCTCCTCATGGGTTTTGCCGACCCCAGAGAACACCACCTTAGCCGGATCGCCACCCGCCTCGATTACCCGCGCCAACTCGCCGCCGGAAACAATGTCGAAGCCGCTACCAAGTCGCGCCAGCAGATTCAGCACCGCCAAATTGCTGTTGGCCTTAACCGCATAGCAGATCAGGTGCGGTTGCCCCGCCAGTGCCTCAGTAAAGGCACGGTAGTGGCGCTCAATGGTGGCGCGAGAATAGACGTAACACGGGGTGCCGTGCTCGGCGGCGATCTGCGCCAGCGGCACTTGCTCGGCGTGCAACTGTTGCTGCTGACCAAGGTTTACATATTGAAAGTGATCCAACGTATCTCCCTATATCGTCTGATCGCGACGATGGCTGGTTTATTCGGCGGCGGGCTCGGCGGCAGGCTGATTAACTTGTGGTTCCGCAGGCAGATACAGCGGGCCGGTTTGACCACAGGCTGACAGGGTAAGCACGGTGGCGATCAAAAGCAGAAAACGGCGCATGGTGAGCCTCAAAAAAACGATAATTTGGCTATGTTAGCAACGATTGTGGCGCGGGCGTAGACGCACGACTCGCAGCTTTGGTTTTCTGTTGATAACGACCACTTGCAGGAGGTTGTCGATGGCAAGCCACAATTGGGTATACTCGAACCAATTTGATCCCTGTTTTAAGTGAGTCCCCTATGTCGATGGATACCCGTCACTACCACGATCTGGCCGATGCCGTACTGGAGCAGATCACCGAGCGCATTGATGATGCCGAGCTAGAGCTGGATTACGAGCAAGCCGGTAACGTCGTCGATATCGAGTGCATTGATGGCAGCCACATCGTCATCAATAAGCAAGAAGCGCTGCACCAGATCTGGGTAGCCACCAAGCAAAACGGCCACCACTTCGCTTACGTTGATGGCCAGTGGATCGACGACCGCAGTGGCGTTGAGCTGTTCGCGCTGCTAAACCAAGCGGTGCAACTGCAAGGCGGCGAGACTATCGACTTCGCCTAATTCGCGGTATGGATGTGCAATGGGCGGCTGCGGCTGCCCATTGTTGTTTTTGCGGTTGTGGTTTCGTTGCCACCGCAATAAGTAGCCGCCAACGTGTTCGCGGAATTATTGGTTGGGCTGTCAGCGTCAGTTATCGGCAACAGTTTCCCGATAACGGTTGCCGCCAATGAGCTTCGGCTCTGCTCCTACCAACGACTGCGAACTAATCACTGATAGCTCTCTTACCTTTGCCTCCGGCGGCCACGGGGCTTCGCCCCATTGGATTCCCCTGCGCCTCCAAGGTTGACGAAAGCCCCTCGTTCTCATCGCACTTCGCGACAGCACCAGCCCGAGGCGGCATCCCTGCCTTCGCGGGCCTCTCGGGCATCCTGCCCTCGGCTTGCCGCTGCGTTTGCGGTTTCACTCGGCGTCAACAAGTCGGCTTAGAGCACTCTGAATCGCCGTTATCGTGAAATCATCAGTGTGTGGTTCTGAACTGTTGGGATTTCCGCGAACCTGTTCGCGGCTACGATTGAACGAGTGAGGGTTGCGCCAACGGGCTTTGGCTCTGCTCTTACTAACGACTGCGAACTAATCACTGATAACTCTATCAACCTACACCCCGCGAACAATGATTAACCCCACCAACAGCAGCAACGTCAGTAACCAGCCTAACACCACCCGTCGCATCGCCCGCTTGGCCAACTCTTTTTCAACCCAAGTGCGCGGATCGATGCCTTTGTAGATAAACACCACTTTACTGGCGAGGTTGACGCAGACGATGTTGATCGCCAGCAGCAACGCCGCGCCTGCGGCCAGCTCTAAACGGCCACTGCCGAGCATAATGCCGATGCAGCTGGCCGGTGGCAGCAGCGCCACGGCCACCATCACCCCCACCAAGGTGCTGGATAAGCCAGTGGTGATCGACAACGCCGCGGCGGCGCCGGAGGCCAACGCTAACGCAATGGAATCAAGTGAGGCATCGGTGCGAGCCAACAATTCCGGGCTATCCAATGGTCCCGGCCACAGCAACCCAAATAACATCGACAAGCCGATGGCGAGCGTGACCCCAACGGTCAGGGTTTTAACCGCCTGCTTTACCAGTGCTTTGTCGCCCAAGGCGGTACCGAGGCTTAGCGCCAAGTTCGGCCCCAACAGTGGCGCAATCACCATCGCCCCAATCACCACCGCGACGTTATCTTGAATAAGCCCAATCGCCGCCACCACGGTCGACAGCAACACCAACAGCAGATAATCACGACTGAGATCGGCATTACCGGCCACCTCCTCGTAGATCGATTCCCGCGCCGCCGCTTGTTTGTCTTTCTTGTTTGGCTTGCCGCCGCCATTGGCCTGCTCATCTTTCGGTAAGCTGGCTTCCACCGGCAACACGATGATCCGCGCCAGCGGTTGCGCGCCTAGGACGTTTTGCAAATCATCCAGCGCTTGCTGCAGCGCGTCATCCCGCAGCAGTAACCGATATTGGCAGTTGTTGTTATCGGCCACCTCACCATGCCAACAGTGCAGCGCTTTGCACTTATTAGCGATGGCGTCGATGGTGCCGCAGCTGCTGGCCGAAGCAATAATCTCAACGTATTTCATCTACGCTCCCTGTAGTCACTATGGCATCCTTGCGGCATCGTCAGCCCGTTTCGCTGCCTACCCTGTGGAGATCCTATGCCGCTTAGCCACCTCAAGCCTTTTAAAGTGATCAGCTTCGATCTCGACGACACCCTATATGACAATAAACCGGTATTGGCGCGAGCGCAGCAACGGCTGCTGGATCATCTCGGTACGCTGGGTAATCAGCCGCAGTTAACCGACGGCCAATGGTGGCACCAGCAAAAACTGGCGCTGCTGGCCCAACAGCCGCAGCTAGAACACGACACCACCGCCTGTCGTTTGATCACCCTGCAGCGTGGCCTGCAGCAATTGGCGATTACCGATGCCGACAACCTAGCCGAACAAGCGATGAACCACTTTTTGCGCTGGCGCAGTGACATTCAAGTAAGTGCCGAGGTCATCGAACTACTGCAACAACTAGCGGCCCGTTATCCGCTGGCGGTGATCACCAACGGCAATGCCGATGTCAGCCAGTTTCTGCCACAGGTGCCGTTTCAAGCAGTATTAGCCGCCGGCCAAGATGGTTTGATGAAGCCCGATCCCGATCTGTTCGCGCAGTGTTGCCAGCGACTCAATATCGCCGCCAATGAACTGCTGCACATTGGCGATCACCCGCTTGCCGACGTCGCTGGCGCCATCGAGTTTGGCGCCCAAGCGCTGTGGTTATCGCCGCAATACAATGGCGTCTATCGCCAAGCGGGCGCGATTAAGCCAAGCGCTGAGATCTCCTCATTGGCGCAGCTTCGCCAGTTGTTATAATCCCTTCTCATTTCTTTGTACGAGACAGATTTGCCGATGTCAGACACCGCAATGTCACCGCTGGTGGCCTCTTTAAACGACAAACAGCGTGCCGCGGTGGAAGCCGCCCCAGGGGCGGTACTGGTATTGGCGGGCGCCGGCTCCGGTAAAACCCGAGTGCTGACCCACCGCATCGGCTGGCTGCTGGAAGAACAGGGTGAAAGCCCTTACTCGATCTTGGCGGTAACTTTTACCAACAAGGCCGCCAAAGAGATGCGCGAGCGGATTGAGAAACTGGCCAATGCGCCGATGGGGCGGATGTGGATCGGCACCTTCCACGGTCTGGCACACCGACTGCTGCGAGCCCACCACAACGAAGCCAAGCTGCCGGAAGGGTTTCAAATTCTTGATGCCGATGACCAACAGCGACTGCTGAAACGGATCATCCGCACCCTCAATCTGGATGAGAAAAAGTGGCCGCCACGGCAAGCGATGGGCTACATCAACGCCAAGAAAGATGAAGGGCTGCGGCCACAACACATCGACGCCAGCTACCATCCGGTCGAGCGCACGTGGCTGCAGATCTACCAAGCCTATCAAGAGGCCTGTGATCGCGCAGGCTTAGTGGATTTCGCCGAACTGCTGCTGCGTGCCCACGAACTGTGGCTGAATCATCCCCCGCTGCTGCGTCACTATCAAAACCGTTTCCGCCACATTTTGGTGGACGAGTTCCAAGACACCAACACCATCCAGTACGCCTGGATTCGGATGCTCGCCGGCGACCAAGCCAACGTGATGATTGTTGGTGATGATGACCAGTCGATCTACGGTTGGCGCGGTGCCAAGGTGGAAAACCTGAGCCAGTTCTTAAAAGATTTCCCCGGCGCTGAAACCATCCGTTTGGAGCAGAACTACCGCTCCACCGGCACCATTTTGAAAGCGGCCAACGCCTTGGTGGCGCACAACAGTGACCGGATGGGCAAAGAGCTGTGGACCGATGACGCCGATGGCGACAGCATCAGCATCTACAGCGCCTTTAACGAGCTGGAAGAGGCGCGCTACATTGTTGGTCAGATCAAGCGCTACCACGAAGAGGGCGGCAATCTGGCCGACTGCGCCATCCTCTATCGTTCCAACGCCCAATCACGGGTGATGGAAGAGGCGCTGCTGCATCGCAACGTGCCCTACCGGATCTACGGCGGCCTGCGCTTCTTCGAACGCCAGGAGATCAAAGACGCGCTGGGCTACCTGCGCCTTATCGCCAACCGCGATGACGACGCCGCCTTTGAGCGGATCATCAACACCCCAGCCCGTGGCATCGGCACCCGCACCATCGACATCATCCGCAGTACCGCCCGCAGCGAAGGGATCACCCTGTGGCACGCCTGTCGCCGGCTGCTGGCAGACAGCGGTTTAGCCGGCCGCGCCGCCACCGCAGTCCGCAACTTTATGGAGTTGATCGCCAGCCTTGAGGCGGAAACTGAAGAAGCCAGCCTGAAAAACCGCACCGACCATGTGATTCAGCACTCCGGTCTGCTGGCGATGTACCAAGCAGAAAAAGGCGAAAAGTCGGAAGCGCGAGTCGACAACTTAAAAGAGCTGGTAACCGCCGCCGGTTCTTTTATCAAACCAGACGACGCCGATGAGATGGACGATCTCAACGCCTTTTTGGCCAACGCCGCGCTGGAAGCCGGTGAGCGTCAAGCCGGTGAATCGGAAGACGCGGTGCAGATGATGACCCTACACACCGCCAAAGGTCTGGAGTTCCCGCAGGTGTTTATCTGTGGTGTCGAAGAGGGTTTGTTCCCATCGCAGATGGCGCTGGATGAAGGCAACCGCTTAGAGGAAGAACGCCGCCTTTGTTATGTCGGCATGACCCGAGCGATGAAGAAGCTGACCCTGACCCACGCCGAATCGCGCCGGATTTACGGCCGCGAAACGCTGGCACGGATCAGCCGCTTTGTGCAGGAGATCCCGCAGCAATATCTGGATGAAGTGCGGTTGACCACTCAGGTGGCGACCCCACGCCAGCACAACCGCTTTAACCAGTCGCAGCAGCGTTTTAACGAAACCGGCTTTAACCTCGGCCAGCGAGTTCATCACCCTAAATTTGGCGACGGGGTGATTCTCAACTTTGAAGGCAGCGGCCCGCAATCACGGGTGCAAGTGGCGTTTGATGGCCAAGGAGTGAAATGGCTGGTAGTCGCCTATGCGCGACTGGAGCCGAGATAAACGCTATAGCGAGCTATCAGTTGGCAGTGTTTAGTTTTTAGCTAAGGCAAAAGCGGAGCTCGATTTGAGCTCCGCTTTTTTATTGAACATAAACATAGTGTTAGTAGATTATTGAGCATCAAAGTGAAGCAGATGGACGTAACAAAGTGCGAGGCAGAATAATTTCATATTTCGATATGTGCCTAAGAGAGGGAAGTAGCTTGCAACGTGGGATGAACTTCCGCCTCAAGAACCGCCACTCAGTCATTTTAATGTCTCGGCAACCTAATGCCCCCTATCAGGACCAAATTTCCGACGATGGCTCGGTATTAATCTATGAAGGCCATGACACTCCCAACGCCGCCAATGTTCGCAACCCTAAGGCATTGGACCAACCAGAGTATTTGCCTTCAGGTAATTTGACCGAAAACGGCAAATTTCATCGTGCCGCACAGCAACATAAGATGGGCTCGAAACACCCAGACATCGTGCAAGTTTACGAAAAAATCAAAAAAGGCATTTGGTCAGATAATGGCTACTTCCATCTGATCGACTCATGGCAAGAGTCTGATGGCGTCAGAAAGGTGTTCAAATTTAAGTTGGTCGCGGTCAGCAACGTCAGTAGCGACGATCTTTTTGAAGATGCTCAAGAGACTGAGTCCAAGCGCAGCCGCATTATTCCAAGCGACATCAAATTCGAGGTTTTCAAGCGAGACAGAGGGCGATGCGTTGAATGCGGTGCCACTGATGAATTGCATTTCGACCACATCATTCCCTATTCGAAAGGCGGAACTTCACTCAAGGTGGAGAACGTCCAATTACTTTGCGCCCGTCACAACCTATCAAAGAGCGACAAAATTCAGTAACCAAAGGCAAAAGCGGAGCCCGATTTGAGCTCCGCTTTTTTGATTAGAAAGTGTAGCTAAGACCTATCGAAGTACTGTTCAACTCCGCTTCATCACGCTCAAGCATCGACATAAACTCCAACCCAATGGCAATGTTCTCGGTAATGGAGTAGCTAATACCCACGCCATAACTGAGCCCTGTCTCATTATCGAGCGAGGGCTCATTGGGGATATCGTATTGGACCCGCGTTACCCCGAACATCACATATGGTGTAAAACCGTTATCCATTTTGACCTGCGGCTTCAAATACGCCCCGATGTAATAATTAAGCTCAATCGCCTCAGACTTCTTAGATTCGACATCAATATAGGTATCGTCATCCCCTACGCCCGCACGAAACTCAGCAGCCAAAAAATCAGTCAGCTCAAAGCCACCAAAAACAGAGAACGACTGAAAATCAACAGAGTGGGGTTCTGTTACTACAATTTTTTTAGGGGGATTGTTAGTGTCCTCCGGGTCATCCACTAAATACGGTTCAGCAAATTCACCTTCATGTACATGGCCGCGCAGACCAAAATAGAAATTGTCTGCAGCAACAGTCAAACATGGCAACAAAGCCAGTGCAGCTAAGACTTTTTTCATTGTTCTTCCTTAAACTTCAATCATCATCCCAAGCAGCAGATTAATCTAATAAATCGATACTAATCATGATCTTAAACAAGACCAAAACAAAAAGCGGAGCTCAGTTAAGCTCCGCTTTTTCATCTGTATCTAAAACACTTTGAGGAGGCGCAATAGTTCACAATCAAGGAATGAAGCCGACGGTGTGGTGCGCCACATCGAGGCTGAAATGACGCCGAGTGTGGACTAGTGAGCCACTCAAAGATCACATGTTGGGGTAATTGGGGCCATTCCCGCCCTCAGGCACCACCCAAGTAATGTTCTGACTGGGATCCTTAATGTCACAGGTCTTACAGTGAACGCAGTTGGCAAAGTTGATCTGCAGCTTGGGCTCGCCTTCGGCCTTCACCACTTCATACACCCCCGCCGGACAATAGCGTTGCGCCGGTTCATCGAATTCGGCCAGATTCACCACAATCGGGATTTGGTTATCGGCCAAGCGCAGATGGCAGGGCTGATCTTCCTCATGATAGGTATTGGAGATAAACACCGACGAGAGGCGATCGAAGCTGATTTTGCCGTCTGGCTTCGGGTAACTGATCGGGCTGGCGTCGGCGGCTTTGGCAAGGCTGGCGTGATCGCAGCCGCCATCGGTTAGGGTCAGCGGCAGTTTGCCGTTAAACCAGTTCTGCTCGATGTAGTTAAAGGCGCCGCCGCCCATCGCGCCAAACTTGTGCAGCGCCGGGCCAAAGTTGCGGCTGCGGTACAGCTCATCGTACAACCACGACTGTTTGAAGTGGGCAGTAAACTGGCTCAGATCCAAACCGCCAGCGGCGTTGTCTTTAAGGGATTCCGCCACCACTTCCGCCGCTAACATGCCGGATTTCATCGCCGTGTGGCTGCCTTTGATCTTGGCAAAGTTAAGGGTGCCAGCATCACAACCGATCAGCAGACCACCGGGGAAATGCATAGTCGGCAAACTATTAAAGCCGCCCTTGGCGATGGCGCGGGCGCCATAGGCGATGCGTTCGCCGCCCTCAAGGTATTGGCTAATTTGCGGATGCTGCTTAAAGCGCTGGAACTCCTCGTAGGGACTGAGGTGCGGATTGCTGTAGTTAAGATCAGTGATCAACCCCACCAACAGTTGGCCGTCGTCACCGTGATAGAGGAAACCACCGCCGCTGGCACCATGGTCTGCCAGCGGATAGCCGGCGGTGTGGATAACCAAACCCGGCTGATGCTTGCCCTCCGGCGCTTGCCACACCTCTTTAATGCCCAGGCCGTAGTGTTGCGGCGACTTGCCCTGATCGAGGCCAAACTGACTGATCAATTGCTTGCCCAAATGACCACGACAACCCTCAGCAAACAAGGTGTAACCGGCGCGCAACTCCATCCCCGGCATGTGGCCATCTTTCGGTTCGCCATCGGCACCCACGCCCATGTCGCCGGTGATCACCCCTTTGACAATGCCCTGCTCGATGATCAGTTCGCTGGCGGCAAAGCCGGGGTAGATCTCAATTCCGAAGCCCTCGGCCTGTTCAGCTAGCCAGCGACACAGATTGCCCAAGCTGATGATGTAATTGCCATGATTGTGCATGGTTTTCGGCACCAAGGCGTTATTAAACTTGGTCTGGCCGCTGGCTTTCAGTAGGTAGATCTCATCCTCACTGACCGCGGTGTGTAGCGGTGCCCCTAGCGCTTGCCAATTCGGTAGCAACTCATCCAAGGCGCGGGTTTCAAACACCGCCCCAGAGAGAATATGGGCACCGACTTCCGAGCCCTTCTCGACCACACAGACATTTAAATCAGCATTGAGCTGCTTTAACCGAATCGCACTGGCAAGCCCCGCAGGGCCGGCACCCACCACCAGCACGTCAAATTCCATTGACTCACGTTCCATAACAACCTCTTGGCTTGGCCGCTTCTAATACCAATGTCGTTTATACGGCGGCATCGGCATTTGCGACTCTGGATATTCCTTCGCCAGCTAGCTTACTCGATTGGTGACTGCGATCACAGAGATTGGCCAGCAACATCAGCACAATGCCAAACTCGGCGAAAACCCAATCGCCATCGGCGCCTAGTCGCAATCGAAAAGATTGCTTAAGACGCTGGCTATACTTAGCTTTAAATAAGTTAACAAACTGTAAGCCGAGCCTAATTGACCTAACCCACCGTTGTGGCATGGCGACTAGGCCGTGATCGTGCGATCACCGGGCCGAGTACGAAAGTCCTCGACCTCCCGACCATTTGGAAAGGTGACAGATGCAACAACTCCAAGATCGGTTTGGCCGTCGTTTTCACTACCTACGACTGTCAATCACCGACGCCTGTAATTTTAAGTGCGAATACTGCCTGCCGAACGGTTATCAACCACAAGGCAAACCTCGCCACTTAGCCGCCGACGAACTCGGCCGGGTGATGGCCGCGTTCAGTGAATGCGGCACCCGCAAGATCCGTATCACCGGCGGCGAGCCAACCCTGCGCAAAGACTTTGAACAGATTGTCGAGCTGGCCGCCAATACCCGCCACATCGATACCGTCGCCACCACCACCAACGGCTATCGGTTAGCGGAGTGCGCCGCCGATTGGCAGCGCGCCGGTCTGCAGCAGATCAACGTTTCGGTCGACAGTCTTGACCCTCAAGCGTTTGCTCGGATCACCGGCGACAGCCGCTTTGACTTGGTCCTGAAAGGGATCGACCGCGCGCTGGAACTGGATTACCGCAAGGTGAAGATGAACGCGGTGCTGCTGAAAGAGCACAACGGTAAGCAACTGCCGCAGTTCCTTAACTATATTCGCGATCGCCAAGTCGATATCCGCTTTATCGAGCTGATGGAAACCGGCCTGCACCACGATTATTTCAAACAACACCACCTGCCTGGACAGCAGATCCAACAACAACTGCTGCAACAAGGTTGGCAGTTGGACGCTCGTGACCGAGACGCCGGACCGGCGCTGAACTACAGTCATCCCGATTATGCCGGTCGCATCGGCCTAATCATGCCGTACGCAAAGGATTTTTGTGCGTCCTGTAACCGATTACGAGTCTCGTCTACTGGTAAACTGCATCTGTGCCTATTCACCGAAGCGGGCATTGAACTGCGGGATCTGCTTGGCAGTGATCAGCAACAACCGGAACTGATCGCGCGTCTGCACAGCGCCCTGCATGGCAAGCATGAAACCCACTACCTGCACGACGGTGATTCCGGGGCAACGCCACATCTGGCCTCCATTGGCGGCTGATAATAATGAGAACAGAAGATGCAACACCTCTGTGCCAAAGCCTTTGTACCGCTGAATGTGGCGGTGCTGACGATGTCAGATACCCGCGACTGGGACAGCGATAAATCCGGCCAATTCTTGGTCGACAGCCTACAGGAGGCTGGCCACAACGTGGTTGAGCGGCAGATCATCAAAGACGACAAGTACCAGATCCGCGCGGTCATTTCCGAGTGGATCGCCTCTGACCACGTGCAGGTGATCATCACCACCGGTGGCACCGGCTTTACCGAACGTGATTCCACCCCAGAATCGGTGCAAGTGCTGTTTGATAAAGAGATCGAAGGCTTTGGTGAACTGTTCCGCCAGATCACCTTTGCAGAACTCGGCACCAGCACCATTCAGTCCCGTGCCATTGGGGGTTTCGCCAATAAAGTAGCGATATTTTGTTTACCCGGCTCAACCGGTGCCTGTCGCACCGGTTGGAGCAAAATTTTGAAACAGCAGCTGGATGCGAGCCATCGCCCCTGCAACTTTGTGCCTCACCTAAAAGTGATTACTCAATGAGCGAATTTACCCACATCAACGACAGCGGCGAAGCCCACATGGTGGACGTAACCGCCAAGTCGGTTACCGAGCGCGAAGCCCGTGCCGAAGCGATCATCAAGATGGCACCGGAAACCTTAGCGATGATCATCAACGGTGAGCATCACAAAGGCGACGTCTTCGCTACCGCCCGCATTGCCGGGATCATGGCAGCCAAGAAAACCTCCGATCTGATCCCGCTGTGTCACCCATTGATGCTGACCAAAGTCACCGTCGATCTGTACCCAGAGCCAGAGCACAACCAAGTGCGAATTCAAAGTCTATGCAAACTGTCCGGTCAAACTGGGGTCGAAATGGAAGCGTTAACCGCCGCCACCACCGCCGCCCTGACCATCTACGACATGTGCAAAGCGGTACAAAAAGACATGTTGATTGAAGGCGTTCGTTTGTTAGAGAAAAAGGGTGGCAAATCTGGCCACTTCAAGGTGTAAGCGATGATTAAAGTGCTGTTCTTTGCCCAGATCCGCGAAGTGACTGGATGCGACAAATTGGAAATTGAAGCCAGCGAAGGCCTGACCGCAGATGGCTTGCGTCAGCAACTGCTCGAGCGTGGCGACAAGTGGCAGTTAGCGCTGGGCAGTGCCAACGTACTGGTGGCAGTAAACCAAACCCTGTCCGGTTGGGATACCGCGCTGACCAGCGGCGATGAAGTGGCGTTCTTCCCACCGGTGACCGGCGGCTAAGCCAGGAGCATTGATCATGAATCGAGTGCAAACCGAAGATTTCAGCGTTGCCGAGGAGTACGCCAAACTGGCGGACAACCCAAGCTGCGGCGCAGTGGTCACCTTCGTTGGTAAAGTCCGTGACTTTGGCGACAGCAAAGACGTTTCAGCAATGACCTTGGAACACTACCCAGGCATGACCGAAGCGGTACTGACCCAAATCGAAGCGGAAGCCCGCAACCGTTGGCCACTGGATGAAGTCACCATCATCCACCGCGTTGGAGACCTAAAGCTGACCGATCAAATCGTATTTATCGGCGTTTCCAGCGCCCACCGCAAAGCGGCCTTTGCCGCCTGCGAATACCTGATCGACTTCTTAAAGACCCGCGCGCCGTTCTGGAAAAAAGAAACCAGCAACCAAGGCACCGTCTGGGTTGACGCCAAAGACGCCGACCAGCAAGCGGCGGAGCAGTGGGCGCGCTAACTCAAGCACCACTGACACTCATCCCCAAAGGGCGCTACGGCGCCCTTTTTGCTATCTAAACCACCGCCAGCGCCAACATGAACAAAGTTTAATGTTGCCGCCACCTTGGCGCCATCCACCGCCCCGTACACTGCGCTCCGTAATCAACCAAACCCGATTCAGAGAGCAGTACCAATGAAACCAGTTATCCTGCCAGCCTTGCTGGTGACCTTGTTAAGCGCCTGCGGTGGCGGCGGTGGTTCCAGCAGCAACGACAACGGCGGCACCGTGCCACCGGCAACCAAACTGCCTACCGCAGTTAATGGCACCGTTGAACAGCTGAGTGTTAAAAACAACAGCATCAAAGTAAACGGCGTAACCCTGCCACTGAGCGACAGCACCAAGGTGGTCATTAACGACCAGGCTGGCGATGCTCAAGCTCTTAGCGTTGGCATGATGGTGGACGTACGCACCAACGGTAGCCAAGTCACCGACATCATCTACAACGCGGAACTGCGTGGCATGATTGAAACCGGCTCTATCGTTGGCCGCGAGTTCAAAGTTGCCGGTATCACCGTCGTTAACAACACCAACCCACAAGTGGCCGTGCAAGATGGTGACTATGTTGAGGTAAGTGGCATCTACAACGGTCAGCGTCTACTGGCTCGCTTTATCGAACAAGAAGATGAGTTTGACGCCGACAACGCCGAGTTAGAAGGCACCGTGACCAACTTGGACACCACTCAGCAACAGTTCACTCTTGGCAGCCTAACCGTGAAATACGGCCGCGCCACTGAAACCGAAGGCAAACTGGCCAATGGCGCTTGGGTTGAAGTTGAAGGTACTTTGAGTGGCAACGAACTGATCGCCAGCGAATACGACGTTGACGGTTTTGAGTTCGACGGCAACGACCAGGATGAGCTGGATTTCGAAGGCGCCATCGTTGAAGTCAACAGCAACAACACCGTTGTTCGCGTTAGCCCTAACTGGACTGTCAACATCGATAGCCGTACTCAGTTCGACGGTGGCAACGCCAACGATCTGCAACAAGGTAAGCTGATTGAAGTGGAAGGCTATTGGAGCCAAGGCGCCGTTGTCGCCACCGAGATCGAGTTTGAACACAACAACGATCAAGGTCCACAACCGGTTAGCAACGAATTCACCATCGAAGGCTTAGCCCAATTGGAGAACAACAATACCTTCACCATCAACGGGATTGAGGTTACTCCAGCCGCTTACGCCGAATACGAAGACGTTACTTTGGCAACTCTGGACGGCAAGTGGATTGAAGTGGAAGGTCGCCAACTGAACGACCAACTGCTGGCTTCCAGCATCGAGATGGATCGACAGCACCCAACAACTCCAGAGCTGGAAAATGGGTTCTACGAAATCTCCTTAGAGGGACCAGTGGATGCCAACGGCCTGTGGGGCTATAAGGCAACCGACAACTCTCTGAAGGCGTTACAAGGCCAATGGGTAGAAGTTGAGTGCCGCATCAACGACAGCTTCACCACCATCAGTCACTGCGTCCTAGATCGCGACTAATTAAACACTAATTTAAACAACAATAAATCCAAGCCAGTTACCGCCACATTCAAGCGGTAACTGGCCCCTTAAAATCGATAACAATAGCGACCAACATTATGAAAAAAATCATCGCCATCGCCGCCCTAGCGGCCAGCATCCAAGTTCAAGCCGCACCGGCACCAGCAGCGGTTTCTCCAGAATTTGAACTGGAAGGCATCGCCACCGTCAGTGCCGACGGCCAACGCTTTAGCATCAACGGCATTGAATTCAGCCCGGTAGCCCACACTCGTTACAAGCATGTGGCATTGGCTAACCTGAACGGCCAATGGATCGAAGTGGAAGGCCAGCAGTTCGGCCAACAGCTGCAAGCCCATAAAATTGAATTGGACCGTGACCACCCAACTACTCCAGAACGCGAATGGGGCAACTACCAAGTGCAACTGCAAGGCCAGGTGACCGCCGACGGTCGTCTGTGGGGTTACCAAGCCAACGACAACTCTTTGATGCCGTTAGCAAATCAGTGGGTTGAAGTAGAGTGCCAAATCAACCTCGACGATAATAACGTCAGCGACTGTCGCATCGACGACTAACAACTAAAATTCGAACTCTTAGCCATGCCAGCAACCTCTGCTGGCATTGCCATAAACTGAGCCAACACCATGAAAGCCTTGATTGCTCTGCCACTGCTCCTGTGCAGTGTTGCCACTTTTGCAGCCCCAAGCAGCCTCTATCAGAAGCTGCAGCAGGCTAATCCCAGCCCGCTGCAGATCATTGCCTTGGTCGAACAGCAATACCGCCAACATGGTCAGATCATTGAGTTTGAAGTAGAGCAAGAACGCGGCCAAATCGTCTACGAAGTGACCTTAGCCAATGACGACCGCCAGATCACCGAAATGGAACTCAGCGCCAGTGGTGAACTGTTGTCGCTGGAACAAGAGGCCGCCGAAAGCGATGACCAAGCCAGCTACGACGCGATCGAAGCATTTAGCCAGCGCTATCAGTCATTAAGCCAACTGTTAAAAGCCACTATCGGCGATACCAACGAACAGCTTTATGAAGCGCAATTGGATGCCAATCGCGGTATTCACTTCCTCGAGATTGAGCTGCTTGGCGCCAACGGTAAGCGTAAACTGGCACTGAATCTGGATACCGGCAAACAACTGCCCATCTTGCAGTGGGACTAAGCTACCCACGGAGTAACACCATGAAATTGCTGATCGTTGAAGACGACGCCACCAATCGCCAATACCTGTGCAAAGGCTTTCGCGAACAAGGCTACGTGGTTGATAGCGCCGAGGATGGCCAACAAGGACTGCTGCTGGCCAGCGGCGAATCTTACCGCGCCATTATTCTCGACCGGATGCTGCCGAAGCTCGATGGGCTGGCGCTGCTGGCGGCACTGCGGGCGATGGGCAACCAAACTCCGGTGCTGATCCTCTCTGCCCTCGGCGATGTTGATGAGCGCATTCGCGGTCTGCAAGCCGGCGGTGACGACTACCTCAGCAAACCGTTCGCCTTCGCCGAGCTGCTGATCCGAGTGGAACGCTTAGTCCAGCGCCCCAGTGCCGAGACCGTTAGCACCGAACTGAGCCTTGCCAACCTGCGCCTCGATAAACTGGCGCACCGCCTTAGCATCGACGGCAAAGCGATCACCATGCAACCGAAAGAGCTGCAACTGATGCGCTTTTTGCTGGAACACCAAGGTCAGCTGGTCACCCGTACCCTGCTGTTTGAATCGGTGTGGGACTACCACTTCGATCCCGGCAGTAACGTCATTGATGTCCACGTCGCGCGGCTGCGCAAAAAACTGCAAGAGCATGGCGCTCAGGTCGCGATTGAAACCGTTCGTGGCGCTGGCTATCGCTTGGTGGCCCAATGCCCTTAAACCAACCACTGGCGCCACGGCAAAGCTCGCTGTGGCGCTTAACCCTAGGCTTGTTCGCGTTAAGTGGCGGCACCTTAGTGCTGGCGCTGGCGTTGCTGTACCACCTGCTGCTGGGCGCCGAGCAGAAAAACCTTGATGAACAGCTTGAGGTGCAAGCGCAGTTGCTGCACGAACAAGCCGAAATCTTGGACGAGAACCAATTTAGTCATTTGCTGCAGACCAAACTGAAGCAGAGCTTATTGCTGTTTTCATGGCAGGGTCCGAACGGCATGATTGGTCCGTTTAACTTCCTGCCAAACGATCTGCCAACCCTGCCCCAGACCAGCGAACTGAGTGTGCTGGCCGCTGCGCCGCGAGAGATCCTCACCTTCCAAAGCGGGATGGTCAGTACCAGCCACGGTCCAGTGATGGTGGCGATCTCCACCGCGCCACTGCAACGGCTGCAGCAACAACTGCTGCAAACCGGCCTGAGCGCCCTGGCGGTCACCTTGCTGCTGGCGCTGCTGCTGGGCTACCTGTTGGCCAGACGACAATTACGCCGACTGCAGCGCTTTAATCGCTTAGCGCAACAGGTTGAGCAAGGCCGTTACGACGCCCGTCTGCCCGTGCGTGGCGGCGGCGATGAACTGGATCAGTTAGCCCACTATTTCAACGTCGTGCTCGACAACCTCACCGCCAGCCTCGCCACTGTGCAGGGGATCAGCGACAACATCGCCCACGACCTACGTACGCCACTCACCCGCATGCGCTTAGGGCTCGAACAACGCTTAAGCCAAGACCCAACCCTTGGCATCGAATTAGAGCAACTCGATGGCATCCTCGCCACCTTCGAAGCGATGCTGGCGCTGACCAAACTTGAACAGGGGCAACGGCAATTGAGTTTTGAACCGGTCGAGTTAAGCCACTTAATTGCCGATGCAATGGAGATGCTCGAACCCAGCGCCGAAGACAATCAGCAACAATTACAGTTAGCGGGCGAGGTCACTTTGGTGGTCAACGGCGACCGTTATCTGCTGTTCCAAGCGCTATTCAATCTGATCGATAACGCCATCAAATACGCCGGCAGCGGCGCGACCATTGTCGTCGGCGCCGATGAGCGCGGTTTATACGTTGCCGACAACGGCATTGGTGTCGCCGATCACGAGCTAGAACAGTTAAGCCAGCGACTGTATCGCAGCGACAGCAGTCGTCACTTGCCAGGTTTTGGTTTGGGGTTAGCAATGGTGCGAGCAATTTGTCAGGCCCACGATGGCCAATTTATTGCCGAGCATAACCACCCAGGCTTGAAGATCACCTTGGCACTGCCACCGGCACCATCGCTATAATCCGCGCCCACCCGTTATTGCCAATTGAGAATCCGCCATGACCGCCAGCTTTACCCTAATCGCCGACACTGCCGACTTTGTGGTGATCGACAAAGCCGCAGGGGTGCACTTTCACAGTCAGGATGGCAGTGCTGGAGTGGTGGCTCAGGTGGAAGCGGCACTGGCTCGCAAACTCTATCCGGTACATCGGCTGGATACGCCAACCTCCGGCCTGCTGCTGCTGGCCAACAGTAGCGCTGCGGCCGCGAAACTGAGTCAGCTATTTGCCGAACACAAAGTAGAAAAGCGCTATCTGGCGCTCAGCGGCCATAAGCCAAGTAAAAAGCAAGGGACGGTGGAAGGGGCGATGGCCAAAGCCCGTCGCAGCCAATGGAAGCTGACCCGTGATAAAGACAACGGCCACAACAACTACGCCATCACCCAATTTGTTAGCGCCGCACTGCAACCAGGGATCCGCGCCTTTTTGCTGCGACCACTGTCTGGCCGCACCCATCAAATTCGGGTGGCACTGAAATCAGTGGCAGCACCAATCTTGGGCGACAGTCTCTACGGTGGGGCCAGCGCCGATCGCACCTACCTGCACGCCTACCAACTGACGTTTGAACTGGACGGTCAACAACACCAGTTCACTTGCCCACCAATCCTCGGTGAGCACTATCAAAGCAGCGAGCTAACTGCCCAGTTGGCGCAGTGGCAAGCCGAACCACCAGTGTGGCCCAAGCGACGCTGAAACCGCTACTTAATCAGTTTGTTGTAGATCAGCAGCACCACCAAAGCGCCAACAGTAGCGGTGATCAAGCTCGGTAAATTGATGCCATCAACCTGGCTGGCTAAGCCAAGCAAGGTCCCCAGATAACCACCGACAAAGGCACCTGCGATCCCCAGCACCATGGTCATCAGCCAACCACCGCCGTCTTTGCCGGGCATCAACCACTTAGCCAAAGCGCCGGCAATTAACCCCAAGATAATCCACGAAAAGAAACCCATAGTGTCACCCTCGAAATTTGCATCCATCTAAGGGTAGAAACAAAAACCGCCGAGCGATGGCTCAGCGGTTATAAAGTTGGCTAGTTTGGGGTTTGGCTTAGCCGCAGACGGGGCAACCGGGGCGCTTCGGCAGATTCATCTCGCGAAACTCCATGGTCATCGCGTCGATCATCAAAATTCGGCCAGAGAGGGTTTTGCCCATACCACTAAGCTGTTTTACCGCTTCGGTAGCCTGCAGACAGCCGACCATCCCGACCACCGGCGCCAAAATCCCAGATTCAACGCAGGACAGTTGCTGCTCGCCAAACAAGCTGGAGAAACAGTGGTAACACGGCTTGTCGTCACCGTAATCAAACACCGTCACTAAGCCTTCCATGCGAATGGCGGCGGCGCTGATCAGCGGCACCTTCGTGGCAAAGCAGAACCGGTTCAGTTGGTCGCGGGTCATCAGGTTATCGGTACAGTCGAGCACAATCTGATGCTGCTGCACTTGTTGCTCAAGCTCTGGCTCATCCAACAAGCGATCAATCACCTTGATAGTGACGTGCGGATTAAGCTGTTGTAGCTCAATCGCCGCCGACTGCGCCTTGTTCATCTTGATCCGCGCATCACGGTGCAGCACCTGCCGTTGCAGGTTCGACAACTCCACGTGATCAAAATCCACCAGGGTGATCTCACCAATGCCGGCGGTCACCAGATATTGGCTAGCAGCGCAGCCCAAACCACCAGCGCCGATGATCAGCGCTTTGGCCTGTTTCAGCGCTTCTTGGCCGTCGATATCAAAGGCACGAATAACGATCTGACGGTTGTAACGCAGCAGCTCTTGGTCGCTTAAGATCTCGGCCATTACCAGCCCCCCAGCACCGCGTTAAACGGCTCAACGGTAACGATTTCACCGGCTTGTGGATCGGTCTTATCCTGCGGCAGCACGATAAAACAGTTGGCGCGGCTCATCGAGGTGGTCATGTCGGAACTCTGGGCGCCGGTGGCGGCCACTTGCAAGCTGCCATCGGCAGCGCGAGACAGCACCCCACGCTGATATTCCTGACGGCCTGGGCCTTTTTTCAGCGAGGTGGTCAGCACCGCATTAAAGCCAAGATCCTCAGCGGCAGTTTCGCCGGCTAAGTGTTTCAGCATCGGCTGCACCAGTTTGTAACAGGTCACCATCGACGAGACTGGGTTGCCCGGCAAGCCGCAGAACCAGCTGTTAGGCAGACGACCAAAGGCAAACGGTTTGCCCGGCTTGATTGCCAGTTTCCAGAAGTTCACCTGACCCAGTTCATCCAGCACAATCTTGATGAAATCCGCTTCACCGACGGATACCCCGCCGGAGGTGATCACCACATCCGCCAGCTCATCCGCTTTAGCAAAGGCCGCGCGAACCTGCGGCAGATCATCGGCGATCACGCCAAGATCGATCACCTCAACCTGCATCTGGGTCAGCATCGCTTTTAAGGCATGGCGGTTGGAATCGTAGATCTCACCCGCTTGCAGTTCGGTGCCTGGGGCTTTCAGTTCATCACCGGTGGAGAACAGCGCCACTTTTAAGCGGCGGTAGACTGGCACTTCGGCCACGCCGACGGTCGCCAACACGCCCACTTCGGTTGGGCTTATCCGCTGACCTTGTTTGAGCACCACGGTACCGGCCGCCAGTTCCGAGCCGCGACCACGAACAAATTGGCCAACCCGTGCCGCTTCAGCAAAGGTCACTTGGTCGCCGTCGACTTCGGTCAACTCCTGCATCACGATGACGTCCAAACCCGCTGGCAGCAAAGCCCCAGTCATGATCCGCACGCACTGATTAGCGCCGATTTCGCCCTCAAACGGCACCCCGGCAAAAGCTTTACCGGCCACGGTTAACGTAGCGCCGGCGCTCACTTCACTGCTGCGGACGGCATAACCGTCCATCGCCGAATTGGCAAACGGCGGCAGATCGATGGCGGCAACCACATCATTGGCCAACACTCGACCAAAACAGTGCTCCAGCGGTACCAGTTCGGTATCGCTGATCACCTCAACTTGTGCGCGGATGCGCTCTAGGGCTTGGTGAGGCAACATCAGCCCCGGCTGGCTACAACAATCTTGTTTCACAGTGCGTTCCTATTCGATGGGTCGATGGCGGCGCTGCCACCACATCAATCCAGTCATTATGCCACCGGATCTGAAAAATTTTCCGACACGGCTCAAACTAAGACTTGCGCCGTTTATTCGCCTGCCTATAATTTGCGCCCTGCTGCGCGTGCGCAGCAAACAACCGTAGTCCGGGTTCCCTCACCCCGTTAACCAAAAAGGTGACATTGATGCTTCAATTGACCTCGGCGCAGCACCAGCGCGCTTTGCTGATCTTAGTCAGCTTCCATATCTTTATTATCGCCGCCAGTAACTACTTGGTGCAGCTGCCATTCCAACTGTTTGGTATGCACACCACTTGGGGCGCATTCAGTTTTCCGTTCGTGTACCTTGCCACCGATTTGACAGTGCGGATCTTCGGCGCCGGCGCCGCCCGCAAAATCATCTTCGGAGCGATGCTACCGGCGTTAGTGATCTCTTATCTGATCTCGGTGCTGTGGTTTGAAGGCCGCTTTGTTGGCGCCGAAGGATTAAGTGAATTTAATACCTTTGTTGGCCGCATCGCCTTTGCCAGCTTTGCTGCGTACCTGTTTGGTCAATTGATGGACATCAAAGTCTTTGCTCGTCTGCGAGAGAGCAAAACCTGGTGGTTGGCGCCTGCCTGTTCCACTGTGATTGGTAACTTAGTCGATACCCTACTGTTCTTCTCTATCGCCTTTTACGCCAGCGCCGACCCGTTTATGGCCGAACATTGGACCGAAATTGCGATGGTCGATTACGGCTTTAAATTGCTGATCAGCCTATGTTTGTTTTTGCCTGCCTACGGCGTACTTTTACGGCTATTGGCTGATAAAATCCTGAGCCCCGCTTCCAGCCGAACTCAGGAAATTTAGTGATCTTTAGCAAGCAATGGCAGCAACGCTGTCGTGACTGGGCCGCCGCCGCAGGCAGCGATGGCGCTCATGATCTTAGCCATATCGAACGGGTGGTTGTCACCGCCGAACGGTTAGCGATCCGTGAAGGCGCCGATCTGGCGGTAGTGCTACCAGCAGCTTGGCTGCACGATGTGGTGTTGATCGATAAGCGCGATCCACGCCGCAATCAGGCCTCGCAACTCAGCGCCGACAAAGCGGTTGAACTGCTAGCGGCGGCGGGCTATCCCAGCGAATACCTGGATGCCATTCACCACGCCATCGCCGCCCATTCGTGGTCTGCCAACATTGCTTGCCAATCACTTGAAGCCCAAGTGGTGCAAGACGCCGATCGTTTAGATGCCCTAGGCGCCATCGGTTTGTCTCGTTGTTTGATGCTGGGTGGCCAGTGGGGCCGTGATCTTTACGATCCGCAAGATCCGCTGGCCAACCAACGCCCACTGGATGATGACCGCTTCAATCTGGATCATTTCTTTATCAAGCTGAATAAATTACCCGCCACCATGGGTACCGCCGCCGGCCGCGCAGAGGGGCAACGCCGTTGGCAATTTATGCAGCATTACGTCGATACCTTGATGGCCGAACTGGGTCAGCAAGCCAACGCAACTGAAACTGAGTAACTGACAATGATTGAACAAGGTTGGCGCAACGGCAGCATTGCCGAAGTGGTCGCGCTAAGCCGCACCATTCCAGAATTCAACGATCCCTATGGCGAATCCGAGTATCAACAGCGTTTAAGCGACCGTCGCGGTTGGCTACAAATTGCTGAAGTGCAAGGTGAAACTGCCGGTTTTGCGGCGGCTTACATGGATGGCGATGATTGCTATCTATGGATGAGTGGCGTGCAGCCGGATTTTCGCGCCTTGGGGTTAATGGCTGACGCCTTAGAGCAACTGCAAATCTGGGCGCTGCGCCAAGGGGCAACGGCCTTAACCGTCAAAAGTCGCAACCGCTATCCAAGCATGTTGCGCTTGCTGCTTAAGCACGGTTTTTTGATTGAGAAGTTCGATACCAAGGGCGACAGCTTGCTGGATCATCGGATCTACTTCCGCAAACCACTGGTTTGATTGCCGTTAGACAGACTAAGCCGCCCGTTATCCGGGCGGCTTTTTCTTTACCTAGAACTACTTGGCTTGCACCCACAGCAATAATTGTTCAACTAACGCATCAACGCTGGCTGCCACTTCGCTGATATTGCTCGCCAGCATATAGGCAGGCGACGAGACGATTTTACGTTGATGATCGATCGCCAGCTGCTCAACCAACCGCGGCTGATGTTGGCCGCCCAAATGGTTAAAACTGGCCGCGGTGGCGCGATCGGTGCCGATGGTGCCGACCACCCCTTGGCCTGCGATCTGGGGCAACATGATCGGCGCAATACACAAGTAGCCACTGGGCTTACCAGCCTCGATAAAGCCTTGCGCCGCCGCCAGCATGTCCGCCTGTACCGTCATCTCATTGCCGGCAACCGCAAAATCACACAGATTTTTAGCCACGCCAAAGCCGCCCGGCACCACCACCCCATCGAAATCGGCGACGTTCAGTTCCGTTAATGGCTTGACCTCGCCACGGGCGATCCGCGCCGACTCCTGCAGCACATTACGCTGCTGTTCCAGCACCTCGCCAGTAAGGTGGTTGATCACCTGCAGTTGCGGCCGATCCGGCGCAAAACACTGCACCTTAACCCCCGCACGATTAAGCGCCAGCAGGGTAAGCACCGCTTCATGGATCTCACTGCCATCAAAAACCCCACAACCAGCGAGGATCACCGCGATTCGACTCATATTACTATCTCCTTGTTATTCCGATGCTTAGTCCGTTCGGTCGACATTAGACTAAAACGATTTAACAAAACCGTCATCGTCACTCTAGCGCTGACGTTTTTTTGTGCTATGTTACCCATCGACTAAGGATTGGTGCTGCAATTTTCACCACTAGCAACGTAGATAAGTCAAGGATGACAAGCAATATCCACAGTTGCGATCCATCGTTTTTAGAAGTCCCAAATCCACTTTAGATCAACCAGTGATCCGCGTGATCTCTGGGCTTTTGTGTGGATCGTCGATCCAGATCACAGATCGCTTGATCGTTATCCACAACGTCTGTTCACAAACTTATCCACAAGATCGACAACACCGGATCGGATCTCTGTCGTTGGCAAGTTATGCACAACAAACCGATCCAAGCACCGATTGATTGCTGCGTGCTGGATTGGCTTAGATCGCCGTGGCATCCTATCGTTTTCTTTTTTCAAGCAAGTTCTCGCTTATGTCCGACCATCCGCTGATCCTCGTTGACGGTTCCTCCTATCTGTATCGCGCTTTTCATGCGCCACCGCACTTAACCAACTCCAAAGGAGAACCGACTGGGGCGGTATACGGCGTCGTCAACATGCTGCGCAGCTTGCTGAAACAGTACCAACCAACCCATATCGCGGTGGTGTTTGACGCCAAAGGCAAAACCTTCCGTGATGAGATCTACCCAGAATACAAAGCCCAACGACCACCGATGCCGGACGATCTGCGCTCTCAGGTAGCGCCGCTGCACGCGATCATCGAAGCAATGGGTTTGCCGATGATCGTCGAGCCGGGCATAGAGGCCGATGACGTGATCGGCACCTTGGCGCGCCAAGGGGAAGCCGCCGGTTACAACGTGCTGATCAGCACCGGTGATAAGGACATGGCGCAGCTGGTGACCGATAAGATCACCCTGGTGAACACCATGACCGATACCGTGATGGATCCCGATGGCGTACGCGCTAAATTCGGCGTTGGCCCCGAGCTGATCATCGATCTATTGGCGATGATGGGTGATAAGGTCGATAACATCCCGGGCTTGCCGGGGGTGGGCGAAAAAACCGCATTGGCGATGTTGCAAGGGATCGGTTCCCTGGAAGCGATCTATCAAGACATTGATGCGGTGGTGCCACTGGGCTTCCGCGGTAGCAAAACCATGCCGAAGAAGCTGGCTGAACACAAAGACGCGGCGTTCCTGTCCTACACCTTGGCCACCATCAAAACCGATGTTGAGCTGGCACTAAAGCCCGACGATCTTGCGATTAAACCGGCAGATAACGACAAGTTAGCCGAACTTTACGGCCAGATGGAGTTCCGCCGTCTGCTTGCCGAGGTACTTGATGGCGGCGCGGCGGCGCCAGCCCCAGAGCAAGTGGATCTGTTCACTGGCGAAGTGGCCGCAGTGGCGCCGGTAGAGACCAACTATCAAACCATTTTAACCAACGCCCAGTTAGATGAGTGGCTCGCCAAGCTCGAAAGTGCCGAACTGTATGCCATCGACACCGAAACCACCAGCCTCGATTACATGGACGCCAAATTGGTCGGTTTATCGTTTGCGGTAACCGCCGGTGAAGCGGCTTACCTGCCACTGGGCCACGACTATGACGGTGCCCCGGTGCAACTGGATCTCAGCGAAACCCTAGCTAAGCTGAAGCCATTGCTGGAAGATCCGGCGCCGAAGAAGATTGGTCAAAACCTCAAGTACGACATGTCGGTACTGGCCAACTACGATATCGCCCTGGCTGGCATCGCCTTTGACACCATGCTCGAGAGCTACTGCTACAACTCCACCGCCGGTCGTCACAATATGGACGACTTGGCGCTGAAGTACCTCGGTCATAAGACGGTTAAATTTGAAGAGATCGCCGGTAAAGGCGTAAAGCAAAAAACCTTCAACCAGATCGAACTCGAGCCTGCCGCCCACTACGCCGCCGAAGACGCCGACATCACTTTGCGCCTGCATCAAACCTTGGCACCACTGCTAGCCAGTGAGCCAAGTTGCCAAGCGGTCTTCAACGACATCGAACTGCCGTTAGTACCCGTAATGTCGATGATGGAGCGCAACGGCGTCATGTTGGATGGCGATATGCTGCATCAGCAAAGCAGTGCGATTGCCATGCGCTTGGATGAACTGGAAAGCGAAGCGCACAACATTGCCGGTGAAGTGTTTAACCTAAGCTCGACCAAACAGCTGCAAACCATACTGTTTGAAAAACTTGGCTATCCGGTACTGAAGAAAACCCCGAAAGGGGCACCATCCACCGCCGAAGAGGTACTGCAGGACTTAGCCCAAGACTACCCGCTGCCGAAAGTGATTCTGGAGCATCGCTCGTTGGCGAAGTTAAAGAACACTTACACCGACAAACTACCAGAGCTGATCAAAGCCAGTGGCCGCATCCACACCAGCTACCACCAAGCGGTGACCGCCACCGGCCGTCTGTCCAGCAGCGATCCAAACCTACAGAACATTCCAATTCGCACCGAAGAGGGCCGTCGCATCCGTCAGGCATTTGTTGCGCCCAAAGGCTACAAACTGCTGGCGATTGACTACTCACAAATCGAACTGCGGATCATGGCGCACCTGTCTGGCGACGCCAGCTTGGTAACCGCCTTTGCCGAAGGCAAAGACATTCACCGTGCCACCGCCGCTGAGGTATTTGAGGTCGGTTTCGACGACGTTACCAGCGATATGCGCCGTAAGGCCAAAGCGGTTAACTTCGGTTTGATCTACGGCATGTCCGCTTTTGGCTTGGCGAAACAGCTGAACATCCCACGCTTTGAAGCGCAGGATTACATCGACCGTTACTTCGCCCGCTACCCAGGGGTGCTGCAGTACATGGACGACACCCGCAAGCAAGCGCATGAACAGCAGTACGTAGAAACCCTGTTTGGTCGCCGCCTGCATCTGCCGGAGATCAACGCCCGCAACAAGATGCGTCAGCAGGCCGCCGAGCGCACCGCAATCAACGCGCCAATGCAGGGCACCGCCGCCGACATCATCAAAAAAGCGATGCTGGCCGTCTACGACTACCTGCAACAGCAATCCGCTGATGAGATTAAGCTGCTGATGCAGGTACACGATGAATTGGTGTTTGAAGTCCATCAAGACAGCGTGGCACAGCATCAGGCGGCGCTGGTAACGTTGATGGAAAGTGCCGCTGAATTGGCAGTGCCACTGATTGCGGAAGCGGGGATCGGCGATAACTGGGATCAAGCTCACTAAATTGATACTGAACTTCGTTCAAATCACGTTTTGACGCAATCTGCGATGAAAGCGCTTTACCCGTCAGTTCAGCTCTAGTTATGCTTGCTGGGTAGGGTACAGAGGTAAGATGTTCTATATCTGAACAAAAGGTGGCGACACCTTGAACTTCAGTGACTATCTTTCAAACCTGTTTTTGATTGACCGTTAGGTTGATCGCCAAGAATTGGCACCCCGTCCTCCTTGTGAGGGCGGGGTTTTTTTGTGCCTAAAATTTGCCGTTCGGCAGTATTCAATCATTAGCAGCAGCAACACGGCATGGTTGGCCAAGAAGCCACACTGACAACAAGGCTTTAGAGCAAATGCTTTAAATCGAACAAATGTTACGCTATAGTGGCTTCATCAAGTTAGCCACTTGGCTGGTTGATATTGTTATCGTTTTTAAAAGCTTCTCCCCAAATTAGCTTTTGATAGTCCGGTGCTGACCTTAGTGTCATCACCGGTTTTTTTTGCCCAAGCGGCCGCCTTAGGTACAAAAAAAGCGATCCGAAGATCGCTTTTTCGATGGTCACAGAGACTACTCAACGTCGAACTGCTGTTCGCTGTGACGTTGGAACCAACCATTCAGCACTCGCAGTGCTGGTTCACGGCCGGTGCCTTTCAGCGACGAGAACAGCTGTACGATTACTTCGCCGCCCAGCTCTTCCAGTTCGCTCTTAACGTGCTTCAGCACCTTGTTCTTTTCGTTCTGCTTCAGCTTATCGGCTTTGGTCAGCAGTACCAATACTGGCATCTGCGCCGCCACACCCCAGGCGATCATGTTGGCGTCCAGATCTTTCAACGGATGACGCACATCCATCAACACCACCAGACCACGCAAACACTGACGCTGCTCTAGGTACTGTGCCAGTTTCTCTTGCCACTGCAGTTTCATCTCCAGCGGTACTTTGGCAAAGCCGTAGCCCGGCAGATCGATCAAGCGGCGTTCGTCATCCAAACGGAACACGTTGATCAGTTGAGTGCGACCTGGGGTTTTACTGGTGTGAGCCAATCCCTTGTGGTCGGTCAGTGTATTCAGAGCGCTGGATTTACCGGCGTTAGAACGGCCAGCAAAGGCGATCTCCATGCCAACATCGGCAGGCAAAAACGTAATGTCCGGGGCGCTGGTGACAAAGCTGGCCCGGCGAAAATCAATCATCTGTTCAGTCACGGTATTCTCCAAGGATCCATGTAAGCGGTTTGGTCGTAGCCATTAGTGGGATAGCGATCAGCGCTTGTGCAGAGCTAAGTCTCAGAAAAGCGTGGCTATTCGATCTGGATCCGATTTTGTGTAAAATGCGTGGCGCATGCTCACCATAGTTTATCAGGCGAGCATCGCAGCAGGGAATTTATCGCTGGCCAAAGCACTCGCATTGAGCAACAGCGCCAGCAACTGCCCCGAACCCGCTTAGGTTCGACGCAATTGCTACGGATAACAAGTTGGAACGTTATGAAAAAGTATGCAGTAGTATTGGCCGCAATGGCGGCGTTTTCCTCTCCGTTGCTGGCGCAAGGCGATGCCGCCGCTGGCGAAGCTAAAGCCGCGACCTGCGTCGCCTGTCACGGCGCCGATGGTAACAGCCCAATCGACATCTATCCGAAATTGGCTGGCCAGCATCAAGCTTACCTATTGAAACAACTGATCGAACTAAAGCAAGCGGCAATGACCGGCGGCAAACAGGGCCGTAACGATCCGGTGATGAGCCCGATGGCAATGGTGCTTGCTACCGAACAAGATATGGCGGACGTCGCTGCCTTTTACGCCAGCCAGACCATCAGTGCCGGCAACGCCGCTGAGCCCGCGCTGATCGCCAAAGGCAAGCAGCTTTACCTTGGTGGCGACGCCGAACGTAAGATCACCGCCTGCGTCGCCTGTCATGGCGTTAACGGCGAAGGGATGGAACTCGCCGGCTACCCTGTGCTGGCCAAACAGCACAGCGGTTACCTGAAGTCGCAGCTAGAAAAATTCCGCAGTGGTGTCCGCAATAACGATCTGAACGGCATGATGGGCGATGTCGCCAAACGCTTAAGCGATGATGACATTAACGCCTTAGCGGCCTTTATGAACGCCCAATAAACGGCGCCTAACCGGCTCGCTGACAACGCGGCAAAGCATTTCGCTTTGCCGTTTTTTATATTGCTTTGACGCAAGCCAGCATAAACCGCCAGAAACCCCCAAAAACCATCCATAAGCGACTAAAAACTAAGAAATTAGCAACAAATTCGATGTAAGAGATCTGCCATTGTGGCGCTACGACAATCACAGATTATTCTGCTAACAACTTGATTAAAGCCGTTTAAATTCAAAAAGATACTTCAAAGGCAAAATTTACAAAAAGAAACATCTTTGTAAAATATGTTGCAGATAAGTTTAAAGTCGGTAAAGTGGCACTCAAACAAGAGTTGGCAACAACAAGACTTTGGTCTTAGCCCACAGGATGTGAGCAACGGAAGCCAACCTGTATAGGAAGACAGACAGGCCGGAGAGCCTGAACTCCCAAGGAATGGGGCAACACGGACGTGTTTTGTTTGAATCGTCAGGATGACGAGCTAACCGGACTTTGGTTAGTACCATACGGAAACATCCACACGGATGATCAATAAAGTGTCAGGAATGACCAAAAACGACAAAGCAGCACGGAAGCAAATAACTCTAACAGGAAGACAGACCGGGAACGTCTCTTAGCGGGTATGGATGCTCGGTAATAAAATTGGAGGAGTGCTGACTTAGCACCATTAGGCGACAGAGCAATCTGTCGCCTTTTTATTTGCCGATTTGTTTGGCTATTTGCCAAGCGGACACTGGTATACTAAGCATCAACGCTGTCGCCAAGGATCCCGCCTGTTCATGCTCTGCCCGCTGTGCCTAAATCCACACCCAAGTCATTACCACCAAGACAAGCGCCGTCACTACTTCCAGTGTCCAGAGTGCCAACTGGTGTTTGCCGATCCGGCCGCGTTGCTGCCACAAAGCGCCGAAAAACAGGTGTATGACCAGCATCAGAACAATCCCGATGATCATGGCTATCGACGATTTTTGAATCGCTTGGCGGAACCACTACTGGAACGGCTGCCGCTGCAACAGCAAGGGCTCGACTTTGGCTGCGGTCCGGGGCCAGTACTGGCACTGATGCTGCAGGAAGCTGGCCATCAGATGGCGACCTTCGATCCGTACTACGCGCCAGATCGCAGCGTGCTGCGCCGCAGCTACGACTTTATTACCTGCACCGAGGCGATTGAACACTTCTATCAGCCGCGGCGCGAATGGCAGCTGTTGCTGCAACTGTTAAAACCCGGCGGCTATCTGGGACTGATGACCAAGTTGGTGCGCAATCGCGATGCCTTTGCCCAGTGGCACTATAAAAATGACCCGACCCACGTCTGCTTCTTTAGCGAGGCCACGTTCCGCTATTTGGCCGAACGATCCCAACTGCGACTGGAGATCTTGGGCAACGACGTCATCCTGCTGCAAAAACCAACATAATCTGGTAAAGTCCGCCGCCCAATTTCTGAGGACCCGATAAATGACCCGCGCTAAGAAAACTCGCAAGGTGAACGCTAACGGCCCAGCTCGCCCACCTCGGGCCAAGCGGGACGAAAGCTTTAAAACTGGCAAACGCAAAGGCAAAGGCCAAGCGTCTGGCAACCGCCACAGCAGCACCGAAGTACGTACTGCCGCCAACACCAAAGCCGACAAAGTTGATCCACGCCACGGCAGCAAAAAGAAAATTGCCCTGGTGATCGAGCCAACTCAAGCACCGGTAGTAACCAAGCTGAGCCCAGAGAAAGAGCTGGCGAAGCTGGAGAACAACCCACGTCTGGGCGCGCTGCTGGATAAAGTGGAAGGCGGCGAACTGCTGGCCCCTGCGGATCAGTTCTGGCTGGACACCACCTTGGCACGCATTGCGGTGCTAATGGATGAACTGGGCATCGACGACGACGCGTACGACGATGAGCCAGTGGCCGCACCAAGCAAAGCCCAAGGCGCAACCGACGAACTAGACCTGCTGGCTCAGTTCGAACAAGGCGCCAGCCTGCTGGATCAGTACAAAGACTGATTTACTGACGTAACGATCATCAAGGAGTAATGATGACGGTAATACAAGGAAGTTTGATTGTGGTGGCGCTTGCCATCATCCTCGGCCTGAGCGGCTACGCCATCACCCTATGGCGTAAGGTGTTTGCCCAACAGCGGCAGCAACAAGCCAGCGCCGCTCAGCGCCGAGACACCCTCCTAGAACAAGTTCAGCACATCACTAAAGCCGCGGTGGCCGAACAATGCCAACCCGCCGAAGCTGCCCTAAGGCTGGTGAACTTGCTGCGCGCCATTCCCAACGTCAATGCCGAGCAACTGGCGCAACAATTGCCGCATCTGCATGCCATGTACGCCGCCATCAGCGAACAGCCGATTTTGGCCGAACGCAAAGCCCTACCAAAGCTGGAGCGACGCCGACTGGATCGCGAATTAGAACGGCAGCAAACCGAGTTAGGACCAGCAATGCTGACTGAGATCACCGAAAAACTGCTGGATGAGACTCAGTTTGCACAATGGTTACAGCAATAAGTTCCGCGAGTGAATCAACGTTATTGTGATTTATTGAGCTTGATCCCATCCTGTTAAATACGGCTCGAATCGCCATCGGCGACACTCGGCAAAGGGTGCATAATTGATGGCAATTAAAGTTGAGGAGAGATCCTGTGCAACAGCAGATCAGTTGGAATCAAGCGTTGATCGAGAAGTATAACTACTCCGGTCCACGTTATACCTCCTACCCGACCGCGGTAGAGTTTCATAAGGAATTTAATGAGTCAGACTTGGCGGCAGCGATTGCTGGCTCGGATAAACAGCGCCTATCGCTGTACATTCATGTGCCGTTTTGCCACAAGCTTTGTTACTACTGCGGTTGCAACAAGATCATCACTCGTCATGCCCACAAGGCCGATCAGTACCTCGACTACCTAGAGCGTGAAATCAAAGCCCGCGCACCGCACTTTAAGCACTACAGTGTTACCCAAATGCACTGGGGCGGCGGCACGCCAACCTTCCTGAATGACGAGCAGATCCGTCGTCTGACCACCCTGTTGAAGTCCGAATTTAACTTCGCGGATGAGGGCGAGTTCTCCATCGAGATCGATCCGCGCGAAATCAATCTGGATACCTTAGATGTCCTCAAAGAGGTCGGCTTTAACCGGATCTCTGTTGGCGTCCAGGATTTCAATAAGCAGGTGCAAGCGGCGGTAAACCGCGAGCAGGACGAGCAGTTCATCTTCGATCTGATCAACACTGCCAAAGCCAAAGGCTTTAGCTCCACCAACGTTGATCTGATCTACGGTCTGCCGCATCAGACCCCTGAAAGCTTCAACCAAACCTTGGAGCGCATCAAAGCGCTGAGCCCAGATCGCTTAAGTATCTTCAACTACGCCCACCTGCCGCATCGCTTTGCGGCGCAGCGTAAGATCCACGACGAAGATCTGCCAAGCCCACAGCAGAAGCTGAAGATCCTGGAAAACAGCATCAACTACCTGACTGGCGAAGGCTATCAGTTCATCGGTATGGATCACTTTGCCAAGCCAGATGACGAACTGGCCAAGCTGCAGCGCGCGGGCAAGTTACACCGTAACTTCCAGGGCTACACCACCCAGCCAGATGCCGATCTGCTCGGCCTAGGCGCGTCGGCGATCTCCAGCATCGGTAACGCTTACGCCCAGAACGCGGTCGATCTGAAAGACTACTACGCCACCATGGATGCCCAAGGCACCGCGCTGATCAAAGGCTGCAGCCTCGAGCGCGATGACTTTATCCGCCGTGCGGTGATCAAGCAGCTGATCTGTCACTTCGAGATGGATAAGACTGAGATCGAGCGCGATTGGCAGATCAACTTTGACGAGTACTTCGCCACCGATCTGCAACTGCTGCAGACCTTCGTTGACGACGAACTGGTGGAACTGGACGGCAGCATCATCCGCGTGACTGCCCAAGGCAACCTGCTGATCCGCAACATCTGCATGTGCTTCGACCGCTACATGCGCGAAAAAGCCCGCCAGCAGCAGTTCAGCCGGGTTATCTAACGCCGCGCCAATTCAGTGTAAACGGCAGCCTTCGGGCTGCCGTTATTGTTTTAGCTCGACAACTTGGGTCGCCCATAGCGATGCCGTAGACTGATGTTTTTTAACGCAGTTTCACGGAAGAATCATGCTTAACTCAAAATGCACGGTGACCGCTCTTGCCCTCGCCACCCTGCTGAGCGGCTGCGCCGCCACCCCGGAATCCACCACGGCCAGCGGCAATACCGCGAGCACCGAGGCGGTTACTCAAGCCAATGCCGAGCAAGTTCGCGCGATCATGGACGCCAGCTGGCAGCTACAACTTAGCGCCAGTCCAATGCTGGCCAAACGCTTTGGTGATGACAGTGCCGATGCGCGCCTGCCAGACTACCGCCCCGAAACCCTCAGCCAACGGCACCAACAACAATTACGGCTGTTGACCCAAGCCAATGCCATCGCCACTGACGGCCTAAGCCCCCAGCAGCAAGCGGATCTGGCGATTGTGAAATACCAACTGCAAAACCAGATCGACAGTTACCGCTTTAATGAACATCAGCGGCCCATCTCCGCCGAAGGCGGCTTCCACAGCTATCTGGCGGGCATCGCCCGCAATCGCCAGCTGCAAACCGAACCCGAGGTCGAGGCATATCTCAGCCAACTACAGCAAGTACCGCAACTGTTTGCCCAGCAACAACATTGGCTCAGCGAAGGTGCCCGCAGCGGCAATACCGTCCCGCGAGCGGTGCTGACCGGCTTTGACGACGGCATTCGCGCCTTTATTGGCGAAGCCGAGGCCAGCCTGTTCTACCAACCCTTTGCCAACTTGCCAGCGGATTTCCCCAATCGCGATCACTGGCAACAGCAAGGCTTAGCGGCGGTCAGCACGCTAGTGATCCCCAGTTACCAAGGCTTTCTCGACTTTTATCTGCAGCAATATCTGCCCGCCGCGCAACCCCAGATCGGCGCCAGCGCCTTGCCTAATGGTGGCGCCTATTACGACAACCGCGTCCGCCATTTCACCACCCTCGAGATGACCGCCGAGCAAGTGCATCAACTGGGGCTGGATGAAGTGGCGCGGATCCGCGCTGAGATGCTGGCGGTAATTGATGCCAGCGGCTTTGACGGTGACTTTGAGGCCTTTCTGGCGTTCCTGCGCAGCGATCCTCAGTTCTATCCGAAAACCGCCAATGAACTGCTGTATTACGCTGCTCACCTATCCAAACAGGCGGATGCGGCACTGCCCAAGCTATTCAATACCCTGCCGGTGACCCCTTATGGCATTAAGCCGGTGCCCGCCGAGATCGCCCCGAAATACACCACCGGCCGCTACAGCCCCGCCAGCAGCGCCACCGATGCCGGCTATTACTGGGTGAACACCTATGCCCTTGGCAAACGACCACTGTACGAGATGGAAGCCCTGACCCTGCACGAAGCGGTACCGGGCCACCATCTGCAGATTGCGCTGGCGTCGGAGCTGGATCTACACCCGCTGCGGCGCAGCTACTACATCAGCGCTTTTGGCGAGGGGTGGGGACTGTACGCCGAAAAGTTGGGGCTAGAGATGGGTTTTTACCAAGATCCCTACAGCAACTTTGGCCGCTTAACCTACGAGATGTGGCGCGCCTGCCGTTTGGTGGTGGACACCGGCATTCACGCCAAAGGCTGGAGTCGCCAACAAGCGATCGACTATCTGGCAGCCAACACTGCGCTGTCATTGCATAATGTCACCACCGAGATCGACCGCTATATCGGCTGGCCAGGACAAGCGCTGTCCTACAAAATCGGCGAACTCACCCTATGGCGACTGCGGCACCAAGCCGAACAACAGCTCGGCGATGCCTTTGATATTCGCCAGTTCCACGATCAGCTGCTGCAAGGTGGCTCAATGCCACTGGGACAGCTAGAACAGCAGATCCAGCAATGGATTACCCAGCAACAGCAAACGGTTAAGTCATAATCGCCGTAAAACCATGGTGCCGTTTTCGCCGGCACTGTGGTTACAATCTCAAAAAACTCAAACAGATGACGTTGATGTTCCAATTACCAAGCGATACCTCACTGTGGCAACAAGCCGAGCATGGTTACTTTGATGGCGTGCAAAACCTCGCCCTGCGCTACTGCATCTTGCGCCAGCCAGCCGCCCGCACCAGTCGCGGTGCCTTGGTGCTGTGCACCGGCCGTGGTGACAGTTTCAGCCGCTACTGGCCGCAGATTGAGTGGCTATATCAACAGGGGTTTTGTCTGTATTTGTGGGATCACCGTGGCCAAGGGTTGTCGGCTCGACTATTGCCTAACCGGCAAGTGGGCCATGTGCAGCATTTTGATGACTACGTCGCTGATATGACGCGATTTATCCGCGAAAAGCTCAATCCAGATAATCCTACTCAGCGTTATCTGCTGGGGCATTCTATGGGCGGGGCGATTGCGACACTGTATCTGGCCAAGTATCCACACCAATTTGATAAAGCGATGTTGGTGGCGCCGATGATGGACATCAATCTGCCCGCGCCCCGGAAGTTGCTGACGCCACTGTTGGCGCTGTTTCATCGCTTGCGCCCGACCGGCTACGCCATTGGTGGCAGCGATTATCAGGTGAAACCGTTTGCCGACAATCCCTACACCGGCGACCGAGCGCAATTTGATTGGAATCATTGGTTGCATCAACAGCAACCAGAGCTGCAAGTCGGCAGCCCCAGCGTTCATTGGATCCGCCATGCGTTAGCGGTCTGTGATCGTTTGAGTAACACCCAAGTCACTACGCCGCTGCTACTGGCCATCGCCGAACAGGAGCGGATCGTTAGCAACCCGCCGATCTATCAATTTGCCGAGCGTGGCGGCCACCAAACTTTGACCATCGAAGATGGTCGGCATGAGCTATTGATGGAGCGCCCGCCGCTGCGCCAGCAACTTTATAACGCCCTGCTGCAATGGTTTAACTAGCCGTTGATTGCGCTAACTCACGGTTCACTTTGTCAGTAATATCGATATGGGTGCCGACCATCCGCAACGGTTTGCCGCGTTCATCCCATTCCACAATCAGCCCTTGGGTTTTAACCCACAAATAATGGCCATCACGATGCTGTAAGCGGATCTTGGCGGTCATCACCCCTTGTTGATCTTGCAGATGCTGCCGCAACACCATCAACATCCGCGGGCGATCACTGGGGTGAACCCGCTGCTCAAAGGCGGCAAAACTGGCGGCGAGTTCATCGTCGCGATAGCCCAGCATTGATTTCCAGTGATGGGAAAAGTAGACCTGATCGTGCTCGATATGCCACTCCCACACCCCGGCTTGCAGGCTTTCGATGGCAAACAGCCAACGCTGCTCGGTCGCTGCCAATTGCAGATAAGCACGGCGCAAGCGTTGATTGCTTTGGTGGTAATGGCGCCACAATTGATGGAACTCTTTCACCGGCCCCAGTGGCAGCGTTTCGCTGCTGCTTTCATGAAACTGCGCTACCCCCAGTTGTAACTGCCTGAGCGGCAACACCAACCAGCGATAACACAGCCACGCCAGCAGCAAAAAACTCAGTCCCGCCAACGCCACCAGACGCCAATGGTTGTGCAGCAACGCTTGGTCTATCTGACGTTGATTGCCCATCAGATCCAACTCAAGAAACAGCAAGCGACCACTGAATTGGGGCAACAACTGCAGCAGCGGATAATACAACTGCACTCGGTACTCGCTGGCCATATGCTGCGATACCGGGGTGGCCGAATCCAAAGCGCGCTGAGCCGCGATCGGATCGAACCGTTGCCAAGGTGGCCGCAGCGCATTGGCTGAGGCCAACGGCTGTAACTGCCGATCGACAATCGCCAAAAACACCGCACTGTGGCCAAGCTGCCAAAAATCCATCCCAGCAAACGCCTCGCTTTTGGAGGTCAAAATCCGCTGTTCAATCCATTTCGCTTGCCCCATCAGCAATCGCTGTTGTTGCGCCAACAGCTGCTGATCGATTACCCGATGGTGAAACACCATATCCACCAGCAACATCACCACCAACACCACCGCCAGCAGCGGCAAGATCAGGCCCATCAATGGCCATTGGCGACGGGTTCGCAGTCCCCTTTTCATCCTTGAATTCCGTAATCAATTATTGCTAATCCGCAGCATAAAACCGTTGCTACGGCGGCCAAACGGTTTGCCGTTAGCTATTGGCGGAACAGCCAATAAGCGCTCGATCCCAGTACGGCGGATCGCCATAGGCATCGGCAAAAAAGTCGATAAAAGCTCGCACCTTCGGTGCCAACAGCTGCGAGCTGGGATAAACCGCCCACACCGCCGCTTGGTTATACAGCGGGTACTGCGCCAGCACCTGCACCAGCTCGCCCCGTTGTAGCTCTTGGTAGACACTCCAGGTCGCGGAGATCGCGATCCCCAATCCCGCCACGCAGGCCTGCTTTAGCGCGGTACCATTATCGGTGCGCAGCGGTCCCTGTGGGCGAATGCTGAGCTCGCCATCGGCAAACTGCCAATGCTCCAGCCCAATCAAACTTAAACACTGATGTTGCTTTAGCTCTGCCGGTGTCTGTGGCGTACCGTGCTGCGCTAAGTATGCCGGTGACGCGGTCAGAATACGTTGGTCCGGCGCCAGTTTTCGGGCAATCAAGCTGGAGTCCTTTAACGCCGAATTGCGGATCGCCACATCAAAGCCGCCCTCAACCAGATCGACCACGGTATCGGTAAAACGCAGATCCAGTTTTAGGTCGGGGTAACGCGCTAAAAACTCACTCATTCGCGGCATCAAGTGGGTACAACCGAACGATGCCGGCGCGGTGATCCGCAACGTCCCGGAGGGAGTGACGCTGCCAGAACCAACCGCCGCCTTGGTGACTTCCACCTGTGCCAACAGCGATTCAGCGTGCGGCAGCAGGGTCATACCCTCTTCCGTTAGCGCCACCTTTCGGGTGGTGCGATGCAATAACCGCACCCCAAGGGATTGTTCCAACTTATTGATGTAGCTGCTGGCCACCGCTGCTGATAACCCCAGTTCGGTGCCGGCGGCACTAATGTTATGGGTAGCTGCCACGCGCACAAATAGCTGCAGATGATCCAGATTCATTATCTACATTTTGTTGATAGTTAATTTATGAACAACTGTATTATCAATATAGAAATCGGGCAATACAATCACCCTCATATTGAGCGTCCATTCCGACAGGAGAACCCCCATGAGCAAAACCATTCTGATCACCGGCGCCACCGATGGCATCGGCTTGGTTACCGCGCAGATGCTGGTTGAACAAGGTCATCACGTTATCGTTCATGGCCGCAACCCAGCCAAGATCGATGCGGTGGTTGCCCAGCTGCGCGAAATTGGCAGCGGCCAAGTGGCCAGCGTAGTGGCGGATCTCTCCAACATTGCCGACATCGCGCCAATGGCGGCGGCAGTGGCCAGCAAGGTTGAACGCCTAGATGTGCTGATCAACAACGCCGGGGTGTTTACCAGTGGCGCGCCGATCACCGCCGATAATCTGGATGTACGCTTTGCAGTCAACACTATCGCCCCGTATGCGTTGACTAAAGCATTACTGCCGTTGCTGGACGCCAACTCGCGGGTGGTGAATCTCTCCAGCGCCGCACAAGCGCCGGTGGATCTGCACGCCTTGGTCAATCCTGTGCGTTTGGGCGATAACGCCGCCTACGCCCAAAGCAAGCTGGCGCTGACCATGTGGACCAAGCAGTGGGGTGAGCAGCTGAAAGGCCAAGGGCCAATGTTGGTGGCGATAAACCCGAAATCGTTTCTTGGCAGCAAGATGGTCAAGGATGCCTATGGCATCGCCGGCAACGATCTGCGTCTGGGCGCCGACATCCTAGTGCGAGCGGCGCTAGCAGACGAGTTTGCCGACGCCCATGGTCGTTATTTTGATAACGACGCCGAGCGCTTTGCCAACCCGCACCCGCAAGCGATGAGCAGCGCCAATAACCAAGCGCTGATCGACACCATCGAGCAGTGGCTGGCGCAGCACTCTAGCTAATTTAACCCAGCCAATTTTCCGCTTTGACCACCGCATCGCGGTGGTCACAACTTTCTCTTGCCTAAAAAAGGCACATCACCCTCTCAGCCAAAGAGGAACCCTTTCGTTTTTGAGGATCTAACCATGCAGTATCAAGGTAAAGTTTATCGCCCTTGGCCAGAAGCACAGAGTGTGCTGATCCAAGCCACGCTGGGGTGCAGCAACAACCAGTGCACCTTCTGCACCATGTTTGACGACAAGCGCTTTAAAGTGCGCGATATCGACGATGTGTTTGCCGACATCGACCGCTTGCGCATGTTCTATCGCCATGTGCCATCGGTGTTTCTGATCGACGGCAACGTGATGGCGATGCGTACCGACAAGCTGCTGCAGATCCTCAACAAGATCACCGCGACTTTCCCAGAGTGCGAACACATCGCCCTGTACGCCGGCATCAATGATATCCGTCGTAAGAGCATCGACGAGCTCAAGCAATTGAAAGCCGCTGGGCTAACCATCGCCTACACCGGTCTGGAATCCGGCGACGAGCTGGTACAGCAGAAGATCAAAAAGGGGATGACCTCCAAGCAGGTGATCGAGGGGATGGCGATGATGAAACAGGCCGGCATTCGGGTGCTACTGTCGTTCATCTTTGGCCTTGGCGGGCGCGATCGTTCGTTGCAACACATCAAAGCCACCACCGATCTGCTTAACATCACCCAGCCGGAGGAGATCGCGCCGATGGCGCTGGCGATCCAGCCGGGCAGCGAATTGGAGCAAGAGGTACAGCGCGGCGAATTTGTGCTGCCAACGCCACTGCAGATCCTGGAGGAAGAGAAGTACTTGCTGGAAAACCTCGATCAGTTCCCGCTGTTTTACTGGGGCGATCATGGCAACAACATCGTCTCCTCCCGTGGTTGGCTGCAGGATAACCGTCAGTTGTACCTAGATAAGGTCAATCACGCGATTGCCAACCACCCAATCACCCAACAGCAGATCCTAATGACCTCGCCGTGGTGAGACCCATGGGTGCCAAGGACGGCACTTCAATTGATAGATAAAAACTAACAAACAGTTAGTTTTTGTTGGTCTTATTTGCCGCAACGGTAGCATCTACACTGTGCTCATCAACCTTGCTATTGGAGCAGTCCCATGAGCCACATCGTCGTTATCTCCGGCCACCCAGAGCTGGCTAAGTCCAACACCAACAGCCTGATTTTGGATCGCATCGGCAATCATTTTGATTCCATCGATGTGCGCCGCTTAGACAGCCTCTACCCTGACTACCGCATCGATGTCGAAGCCGAGCAACAGGCACTGCTAAAAGCCGATGTGGTGGTGCTGCAGTTCCCATTCTTCTGGTACTCAATGCCGGCACTGCTGAAGAAGTGGCTCGACGATGTGTTTAGCTACAACTTCGCTTATGGCTCCAAAGGCGACAAACTCAAAGGCAAACAGCTGCTATTGTCGTTCACTATTGGTGGTCCGGCTGAATCTTACGATCCGCTTGGCTACAACCACTTCGCCATCGAGCAGTTTATGTTCCCATTGCAGCAGACCGCCTACCTGTCTGGGATGATCTACAACAAGCCGATCTACAGCCACGGCATGGTGTATATCCCGGGGGTATACAACACCCTAGAGGCGGTGCAAGCCAATGCCCAGAGCCATGCACAGCGATTGATTGTGGCGGTTGAACAGCTGATTGGCAGTGATGAACCGGCACTTAAGCAGTTTGCCCAAGATTGGTTTGCGGTAATGGATCAGTTACCAGAGAACAACCTGTGGCTGACCGACCACGTCGCCGAACAGGCACTGTTTGTGACCCCAGATGGCGAGTTTGTTGGCCCTCAGGGATTCAACGACTGGTACCAAGTGCTGCGCAGTGTGTTTAAGCCTGGCGGCGATCACAACATCGAGCAGCTGCAGATCAACCGCAATGACCAAGGCTATCAACTGGATCTACGGATTCGTTTGCAGGCCGAGACCCATTCCGGCAAACAGCTGAATATGCTGGTCAATGAGCAGTGGCAACTGCAACTGCGCGATGGCCGCCCGCAGATCCTGCGCTACGCGGTCGAGCCAGTGCAGGGCTAACCCGAAAATTGCGGCGGTGCTCGCCTAACCCACCGCCACAAAAACCCCAAAAGCCACGTCAATGACGTGGCTTTTGGGGTTTATAGCAAACGCTTAGCGCTCGCCCAGCACTTCGAAATGATCGCTCACCAGCAGCGCTCGACCATCTTGCTGCAGCTGCCAGTGTTCGCGATGAACCACCCCAAACGCCTTATTCATGGTCCACTTGGCCGACAACAGATAACCATCATCACCTTCAGGTTGCCACTGCACTTCGGTGTAATCGACGTCGGCAAAGCCTTGGTCGATGATCCCCTGCCAAAACGCCTGAATCGCTTCACGGCCAGTAAACTCGCCAAACGGAGCCGCCTGCATCCGACAATCCGGATGATATTGCGCCGCACAACCGGCGGCATCTTGTTGATTAAAGGCCTGCTGCCACGCGGCAATCGCTTGCTGACAAGCGATCAGAGTTGGGTTGTCGGTCATTGGAGCCTCTGCCAAAGAAAGTTGATTACCCAGTTAGCTTAGCCAACTCAACCACCAGCAAAAACGCGCTAATATCAGCAACTCTGTTTCATTAAATCGAACAATTAGATGCGCTCACTACGCCATATGATGCTGTTTGCTCAGATCGTCGAGTCCGGCTCCATCTCCGCCGCCGCGAACCACTTGGATCTATCCAAAGCGGTGCTCAGTCAGCACCTGAAAACCCTAGAACAGCAATTGGGAGTAACGCTGTTGCAGCGCACCACCCGCCGCCAGCAGTTAACCCCAGCCGGTGAGCGCTTCTACCGCCATTGCCAAGCGATCGGCCAACAAGCGCAATTGGCGTGGCAACAAGCCCAACAAAGTCACGATGAACCGCAAGGGCCGGTGCGGATCACCGCCCCCCATGCGCTGATGACCACCATCGTCACCCCGGCGATTGGTCAGCTGATCCAGCGCTATCCGAAGCTGCGGCCGCAACTGCAGATCAGCGATCAACAGCTGGACTTACACCAGCAGCAACTGGACTTAGCGCTACGGGTCGGCCCTTCGGTCGATAGCGAGCTGAGCCAACGTCGGATTGGCCAATTTCGTGATGTGCTGTGTGCCAGCCCCAAGTTGGCCAACGCTGAACAAGGTCGCTACATCGCCAACCACTGGCAAGGGCACACCATTCATCATCAACTGCGCAATCTGCATGGCGACACCATCGAATTTAGCGCCGAGCCCCACTGCGTCTGCGATTCGTTTCACAGCTGTTTGGCACTGATTGAACAAGGGGTGGGGATCGGCTTGGTGCCGGATTTTGTGCTGGCGCAGCGATCGGACCGGCTGCAGCCGCTGTTTGCGGGCTACCAACTGCCAGCCAACCCGATCTACCTGCTACACCCTTATGGCAAACAACTGCCCAGTGCCGTCAGCCACTGCATCGACGCCATTGAACAGCAAATATACCAATCTGACTAAATATCTGATCGCTATTGCTGGTTTAAATCGCCTCACTCGGCGTTGCTCAACTCACTGTTAGAGCCACTAGCAGCTTCGTTTCGCTCCTTGATTGAGACGATTTCTCCTTCGCACTAGGGAGACCATTTACTTAATCAAATTGGTATTGCAACAAGCGCCATTGCGCTGATTATCAACCGTAGCTTGATTCAGTGTTTCGCCTTTGCTGGCTTATCAAACGGCGGCCGCCAGCTACTATTAAGGCGTCAATTGCCCGTCTCGTAGAAGGAGCGCTCCGTGAGCCAATTAACCATCGTTGCCAATATCGTCGCCAAGCCCGAACACATTGAACTGGTGAAAACCGAGCTGCAAAAACTGATCGCCATAACCCGCGCCGAAGCCGGTTGCATCAATTACGATCTGCACCAGAACAACGACAATCCAGCCCACTTCCTGTTTTTTGAAAACTGGCAAAGCCGCGAGTTGTGGCAACAACACATGGGCAATCAACACCTGCAAGATTACCTGGCCGCCACCGACGGCTGCGTGGCGGAATTTACCGTCAACGAGATGACTCACATCGGCTAAGCCTAACCGCCGATTTGAGCAGAAAGTAAAACCCCCGCGGTGGTAACACCGGCGGGGGTTTTGCTGCTAATACTCTAGCGATGCCGCTTAAGCGTGCTTTCCGGCGACATAACCGGACGCCCACGCCCATTGGAAGTTGTAGCCGCCCAACCAGCCGGTGACATCCAGCACTTCACCAGCAAAGAACAGCCCAGCGATGGTTTTGCACTCCATGGTTTTGGAGGAGATCTGGTTGGTATCGATCCCGCCCAAGGTCACTTCGGCGGTGCGGTAACCTTCGTCACCGGCCGGCTTTAATTGCCAACGGTTCAAGCAATCAGCAATCTCGGCGATTTTGGCTTTCGACAGCTGGCTCACCTGACAATTTTGCCAACCTTGCTGGCCGATAATCGCCTCAGCTAGGCGCGCTGGCAGCCACTCACACAACACCGTCAGTAACTGCCGCTTCGGGGTGTTAGCTTTGGCTTGCTCCAGTTTCTCTGCGACATCATCACTTGGCAGCAGATCGATGGTGACCGCTTCGCCAACACCGCGGTAGTTCGAGGCCTGCAGTACCGCTGGACCAGACACCCCACGGTGGGTAAACAGCAGCTGTTCGGTAAAGCTTGGGCCTTGCTTGGCACTGACCAAGGTGGTCAGCGAGATCCCCGACAGCGGTTCAAAGTACTGCTTATCTTCTGGGCGCAGGGTCAGCGGCACCAAGCCGGCGCGAGTCGGCAGTACGCTAAGGCCAAACTGCTGCGCTAGCTGATAGCCGTACGGGGTCGCCCCCAGTTTCGGCATCGACAAGCCGCCGGTGGCAACAATCAGTGACTGACACTCAATCGTGCCAATACTGGTCTCCAGCACAAAGCCATGATCATCGGCACCGCGGGCAACACTGCTGATGGTGCTGCGCAGGCGGATGCTGGCGCCGCCTTTGGCGCATTCCGCCAGCAGCATCTTGACGATATCTTTGGCGGAGTCGTCACAGAACAACTGGCCGTGATCGCGCTCGTGATAGGCGATGCCGTGCTCGCACACCATCGAGATAAAATCCCAGTTGCTGTATTGCGCCAGCGCCGATTTAACGAAGTGCGGATTGGCACAGAGGTAGTTGTTTGGCAGCACCTCAAGGTTGGTAAAGTTACAACGGCCACCGCCGCTGATCAGGATCTTCTTACCCGCCTGTTTGGCGTGATCCAGCACCACCACTTTGCGACCGCGCTGCGCTGCGGTCGCCGCTGCCATTAAGCCTGCGGCACCGGCGCCAATCACTACAACATCGCACTTCATCTAACAGTAACCTTCTGATTTAAAACACAGTTAAGCCTGCGCTTTAGAAACAACAAAGGGGCGCCGCAGCACCCCTTAATTCAATAATTCGTGCATTATACGCACGATTACGGAAAACGGTTATTCCGCTTTCATATCGCGGCCAAGCAGCGCCATCGCCGCGTCTTTTACCGGCTTGCCTTGATACAGCACTTGGTAGAGTTGCTCGGTGATTGGCATCTCTACGTTATGCCGAGCCGCCAATTGGAACACCTCTTCGCAGTTGCGATAGCCTTCGACCACTTGGCCAATCTCATCCATCGCCTGCTGCGCGCCTTTACCTTGCCCCAGCGCCATGCCGAAACGGCGGTTGCGAGACTGGTTATCGGTGCAGGTCAGCACCAAGTCGCCCAGGCCAGCCATTCCCATAAAGGTCTCTTTGCTGGCCCCCAGCGCCGCCCCAAGGCGACACATCTCTTGCAGACCTCGGGTGATCAGTGCGGTTCGAGCATTGGCGCCAAAGCCCATGCCGTCGGACATGCCAGTGCCGATAGCGATGACGTTTTTAACCGCGCCGCCCAATTGCATACTGACGATGTCGGAGTTGATGTACACCCGCATCCAGCTTGGGTTGTGCAGCAGCGCCGCGATGTCATTGGCAAATTGTGGTTCGGTGGCTGCCAGTGAAATCGCGGTCGGCATCCCCACCGCCATCTCTTTGGCAAAGGTTGGGCCAGACAGCACCGCCAGCGGGATCTCATCGCCCAGTTGCTCGCGGGCAACCTGTTGTAGCAAGCGGCCAGTGTGAGGCTCTAAGCCTTTGGTGGCCCACACTACCCGAGCGTCAGCACGCAGCAGCGGCTTGGCTTGCTCCAGCACCATCCCAAATACGTGGCTTGGTACCACGATCAGCACGTTACGGGTGGCGGCTAACGCCTTAGCCAGATCCGCTTCAATCACCAGCGGCTCCGGAAACGGCGCCCCCGGTAGAAATTCGTTATTAACCCGCTCAGTTTCGAGCGTGGCCATGTGTTCAGGGAGATGACCCCACAACAGGGTACGGTGACCATTTCGCGCCAGCGAAATCGCCAAGGCAGTGCCGTAAGAGCCCGCCCCCAATACCGCAATATCAGCTTGTTGATTCAATGGATAACTCCTTGAGGCTTTCGCCACAAACAACAAAGGCGGTGCCGGGCACCGCCTTTGGTTTTAGCGCAGAAGCAATTACGCTTCAGCGTCAGCTTGTTCTTGGCCTTCAGCGGCACGCTTTTGCAGGTATTGAGCAAACAGCGCGTCGAAGTTTACTGGCGCCAGGTTCAGCGGTGGGAAAGTACCACGGTTAACCAGGCTAGCAACGGCTTCGCGAGCGTATGGGAACAGGATGTTCGGGCAGCCAGCACCCAGTGCGTGCGCCAATTGACCTTCTGGCAGGTTGGCAACGGTAAAGATACCAGCTTGCTGAACTTCTGCTAGGAACGCGGTGTCGTTCTCTACTTTCACGGTAACGGTGATGGCGATAACCACTTCGTAGGTATCGTCAGCCAGCTTGCTAGAACGGGTATCCAGATCCAACTTCACCTCTGGCTTCCACTCTTTTTGGAAGATCGCTGGCGAGTTTGGAGTTTCGAACGAGATGTCCTTGGTGTAGATACGCTGAATTTGGAAAACTGGCGCTGCGGCTTGTTCGTTGGTTGCTTCAGACATGGTCATTACCTTTTCTGTTTTCGTTGTCGTTCTATCGGGCGGTCCATCGCCGATCCAGTCTACTGACTAAAACCGCGCTGACTCATCGTTCAAGGCAGTACCCTACCCTGAAACCAGAACAAAAATAAATGGATTAGCGTTTGCTGCGAGCCGTCGGCAGGTTAGCGCTGTGCCATTCGGCCATGCCACCTTTCAAGCTGTGAACTTGTTCAAAACCAGCTTGTACCAACATCTTAGCCGCTTGGTTAGAGCTAATGCCGTTGTTACACACCACAATGATGGGGCTGTTCTTATACTTTTCAACCGCAGCTAATTGATTATTTTTGATTTCTGCGAGAGGTAACAGGTTGGCACCAACAATGTGACCTTTCTTGAACTCCTCTTTGGAGCGAACGTCGATCACCTGCGCATTTTCGCGGTTGATCAAAGTGGTCGCAGCGGCATGATCAACCGATTTCACTTTATTCAATTTTTGCTGCACCGAGGAGATCACCACCATCACCAGCAGTGCCAGCCAGATGCCGCTCATCAGCGCGTTGCGCATTACAAAATCGATAAATTCTTGCATGTCTGTGCCCGTATTTTTATGTCAGAGTTTGGCCATCGAGGTGGGCTAGTATACCCAAACTTACCCAAAGCCCTAGCCCTAGCGGTTTAGCCAGCCGATGAAATGCCAGTAATCGCACATTTGCTGGCTTGCAGCGCCATCCAGATTGGTTGATAACTGGAGCCCAAAAGCCCAGCCGTTTACACTAGAGCGACACCCACTTCCCGGCCATTAAGGCCAAAAATTAGAGTTGCCCAAGGACTTACCATGACCAGCAAAAAGAAAACCCTAGCGCTGCTGATCCTCGATGGTTGGGGCTATCGCGCTCACAGTGCCGATAACGCCATCACCACTGCCCGCACCCCCAATCTGGATCGGCTGTGGACTGAGGCCGCCAGCGGTTTAATCTCCGGTTCGGGCCTTGATGTGGGGCTGCCGGATGGGCAGATGGGCAACTCGGAAGTGGGTCACATCAATATCGGTGCCGGCCGAGTGGTCTATCAAGAACTGACCCGCATCGGCAAAACGATTAACGACGGCGAATTTGACCATAACCCGGCCTTAGTGGCGGCCATTGATGGCGCCATCGCCAACAACGGCGCAGTCCACATTATGGGGCTGCTATCCCCAGGCGGGGTGCATAGCCATCAAGATCATCTGCAAGCGATGGTAAAACTGGCAGTAGCTAAAGGCGCCAAACAAGTGGTGCTGCACGGCTTCCTTGATGGTCGTGATACCCCACCACGCAGCGCCGATGGCTATCTGGCGGAATTCGACCAACTGTTTGCCGAACTGGGTCAAGGTCAGTTTGGCTCGATTGTCGGTCGCTACTACGCCATGGATCGCGACAACCGCTGGGATCGCGTCGAAAAAGCCTATCAACTGTTGACTGAAGCCAAAGGCCAGTACCACTACGACAGTGCCCGCGAAGCACTGGCCGCCGCTTATCAACGGGATGAGAACGACGAATTTGTGGCGCCATCGGTGATTGGCCAAGCCGTGCCGATCAACGATGGCGATGCGCTGATCTTTATGAACTTCCGTGCTGACCGCGCCCGGCAACTGACCCGCGCTTTCGTCGACGCCGATTTTAACGGTTTTGCTCGCGCCAAGACGCCTAAGCTGGCGTCGATGGTGATGCTGACCCAATACGCCGCCGACATCGACACCGCCTGTGCCTTCCCACCAAGCGCATTAACCAACACCTTGGGCGAAGTATTGGCCAATGAGGGCAAAACCCAGCTGCGGATCAGCGAGACCGAGAAATACGCCCACGTTACCTTCTTCTTTAACGGCGGCGTAGAAACCGAATTTGCCGGCGAGCAGCGCACCCTGATCAACTCGCCGAAAGTCGCCACTTACGATTTGGCACCAGCGATGAGCAGCGCCGAGCTGACTAACAGCCTGATCGATGCCATCGACAGTGGCGAATTTGACGTGATCATCTGCAACTACCCCAACGGCGATATGGTCGGTCATACGGGGGTATTCGACGCGGCGGTGGCCGCCTGTGAAGCGGTTGATGACTGTGTTGGCAAGGTAGTTGCGGCGCTTGCGCGCAATGGCGGCGAGTGCATCATCACCGCCGATCACGGCAACGCCGAGCAGATGACCGACGCCAGCACCGGTCAAGCGCACACCGCCCACACCAGTGAGCCGGTGCCGTTTATCTACGTCGGCCGCGAGGCCGAGGTGCGCCAGGGTGGGGTGCTGTCCGACATCGCCCCAACCATGCTAACCCTGCTTGGCAGCCCGATCCCGGCAGAGATGACCGGCCGCAGCTTGGTAACCTTGAAATAATGCCAACATACCGCTGGGTTAACCCACTTGTCGCCGCGCTGCTGTCCAGCGCGGTGGCCGTCGCCATGCCGGTCGCGGCCGACGACGTTGAGCAGCAGCAACGGCAACTGGATAAGATCACCGAACAGATCAAACGCCAGCAATCGGCGCTATCCAAAGGCCAAGTGAATCGCGATAAGCAGCTCAAAGCGCTGCGTAAGTCGGAAAAAGCGGTCAGCAATAGCACCCAACAACTGCGTGATAGCAACCGCCAGTTGCAGCAAGCGGAAACCAAGCTTAAACAACTGCAACAGCAGCAAACCGCGCTCGAAAAGCAACGCCAGCAAGAGCAACAACAGTTAGCACAACAGCTGCGCGGCGCCTTTATGAGTGGCAACAGCGACAGTGGCGCACTGCTGCTCGGTGGCGATAATCCAGCGGATCTGGATCGGATGCTGGTGTACTACCAGTACCTTAATGATGCTCGCATCGGTGCCATCGACAAGGTCAAAGCCACTGAAGCGCAACTGCAACAGGTCGCGCAGCAGCAACAGCAAGTGCGCGACCAGCAAGCGGCGTTGGTACAACAACAGCAACGGCAGCAGCAGCAACTCAAGCGGGATCTCGACCAACGCCAGTTGGCGCTGGATGATCTGCAGCAACAACTACAGCAACAGCAGCGGCAATTGGCGCAGTTGCAAGGCAACCGCGACACCTTGGCCGCCGCCATCGATCAAGCGCTGCAACTGCTGCAGCGCAACAATAACTATCCCGGCCTAAAAGCCAATGGCAGCCAACCGTGGCCGCTAAGCGCCCGCATCAGCAAAGCGTTCGGCAGTCATCGCCAAGGGCAACTCACTTGGAATGGCTGGTTGATGGCAGCCCCGGCCGGCCGAGAAGTGCAAGCGATTGCCGACGGTCAGGTGATCTTTGCCGATTGGCTGCGCGGTTACGGCTTGGTGGTGGTGGTTGATCATGGCGAGGAGTTCCTCAGCCTCTATGGCCACGCCCAAGCGCTGTTGAAGCAGGTCGGCGATCCGGTCTCCGGTGGCGAAGTGCTGGCGTTATCAGGCAATTCCGGCGGGGTTGAGCAACCTGGTCTATATTTTGAAATTCGCCATCGCGGACGCGCAGTCGATCCCAAACGCTATCTAAGCAAAAGCTAGGGAGGGTGCCGCAACGGCGCAAGATCAGCTCGGAGAACGACATGAAGCGATTGTCATCCCTGCTGGTCGGCATTCTGTTGTGGTGTCCATCCGTTTGGGCCACGCAGAACCTTCAAACGGAGTTGACAGCGCCGACGTCGGAGCAAACCCAACAACTGCTTAATTCGGTTCAACGACTTATCGACAGCCATTATGTTGATGAAGTTGACCGCCAGCGACTGCTGGAAGGTGCCTTGAAAGGGATGCTGGAACAGCTCGATCCTCACTCCAGTTACCTGAGCCCACAAACCCTAAGTCTGATGCGCGAAAACAACCGCGGCCACTACTACGGCTATGGCCTTGAGGTCGCGGTCGAGGATCAGCAGATCCGCGTGGTAACGCCGCTGGCGGGATCGTCCGCCGCTGCCGCTGGGGTATTGCCCGGCGACGTGCTGCTGCAGGTCGATGATCTGATTGCCACTCCGGCCAATTTAGAGCCATTAATCGCCTACATTAAACAGTCCAGCCGCAACGACCACACGGTGCAATTGCAACTGCAGCGGGAGACCATGACGGAGCCACTGTTGTTGTCAGTCGCGCCATCAACTATCGACATTCAAACCAGCCACAGCGAACTGCTCGATCCGCAGATTGGCTACCTTAAAATCCACGCGTTCAACCAGCGCACCGCCGCCGAGGTTCGCAGCGCCGCCCGCGCCTTTGCCGAACAACCGCTGCAAGGGTTGGTGCTGGATCTGCGCAATAATCCCGGTGGCTTGTTAAATGCCGCGGTGCAGATCGTCGATATGTTTATGGAGGAGGGCTTAATCGTTTCAACCCATGGCCGCAGTTATGATGCCGACAACGACTTTTACGCCAGCGGCTATGCGCTGTTTCCGCAACTTCCGGTCGCCATCCTGATCAATCAAGGCAGCGCCAGCGCCGCGGAAATTGTCGCCGGCGCCCTGCAAGATCACGGCCGTGCCACCTTGGTCGGTCAACGCAGTTACGGCAAAGGCACGGTGCAAAGCTTGATCCCACTGATGGGACAACGCGGCGCCATTAAGCTCACCACCGCTCGCTATGCCACCCCCAATGGCACCTTTATCGATAAGGTCGGCATCGCCCCTGATGTCACAGTGACGTTTGCGCCGGATCCAGATAACGCTATAGTGGCCGATTCAATTGCTCAAAATCGATGGACCAATGATCCGCAACTGCTGGCCGCTTACCAACTGCTTTCCGATCCTTAAGCTGCAGCGCTGCCGTGCCGCGCTATTGTTGCTCGCGGCGCTGTCGACGCCGGTCAGTGCTGCTAAGTTAGCCTTGATTATCGATGATGTCGGCGAGCGCCACGGCGATGAGATCACCTTAACCCTGCCGCAACCGGTGACCTTGGCGTTTCTGCCCTACAGCCGCCAAGGTCGTCAATTGGCGATCGCCGCGTGGCGGCAGCAGCGAGAGATCATGCTGCATCTGCCGATGGCCACCTTAGGTCCGAAAAATCCTGGCCCCTACCCCATCACCGCCGAACTGGATAAGTGGCAGGTGCAGTATCGAGTCAAAAAAGCGTTAGCCGACATTCCGTTTGTAAGCGGGGTTAATAACCATATGGGCAGTGCGGTAACCCCAGATGCCGAGCGCATGGACTGGGTGATGGAGGAACTGGCGAAACAGCAGCTGTACTTTGTCGACAGCTTTACCATCGCCTCCAGTGTCGCCCAACAACGGGCGCAGCAGCACGGTATCGCCACTACCAAGCGTCAGGTATTTCTCGATCCCGCCCGCGGCGGTGAGGTGTTAGCCGAGCAATGGCAACGGGCTCTGGCGATCGCCAAAGCACAAGGTCAAGTGGTGGTGATCGGTCACCCTTACCCTGACACCATGACTTTTTTGCAGCAGCAACTGCCGCTGTTGGCGGAGCAACAGATCGAATTGGTGCCAGTGAGTCAACTCGTGCAGTAACGGGAGGGGAAGTGATCAGTGAAGGGTGATCAGTGTTTAATTATCAGTTAGCAGAAAGAGCGCCAGAACTCCCGCGCTTTCCGACAACTGACAACTGACAACTGACAACTGACAACTGACAACTGACAACTGACAACTGACAACTGACAACTGACAACTGACAACCAGTAGCTAATAACTGATCACTGCTAGCTAACAACTACGAGCGGCGCTGTTAGCAGCTGGTTTGTTGTTCCAGCTCGGTCAGGATCTTCAGTGCCGCCGCATCGCCTTGACCGCAGATCCAGTCGCAGGCTTTAAAATCACTGCACACCTTGGGCCGTTCCGGTTTACCAAAGATCGCGCAGAGGTTATCGGCATTCAGATGCTTGCAGCGCTCTCCGGCGGGTTTGTTAAGCGACGAGATCGACGGCGCAATGCAGCAAGCACCACAGCCTAAGCGGCATTCGGTAACGCTCACGGTTAGCCTTCCATCGCTGCTTTGAGCTTCTTGATGGCGTTCTTTTCCAACTGACGAATGCGCTCGGCAGAGACACCATATTTGTCCGCCAACTCGTGCAAGGTCTGCTTTTCCTCATCCAACCAACGGGCTTTAAGGATGTCGCGGGCACGTTCATCTAAGGTGTTCATCGCGGCGGTTAAGCGGCGCTGTGATTGGTCTTCCCAATCTTCCGCTTCGATCACCTCGGCGTGATTTGAACCGCTGTCTTCCAAGTACAACGCAGGTGCGTAGCTGCTTTCGTCATCGTCACTGTCTGGCCCCAGATCAAACGCGGCGTCTTGGGCCGACAAGCGCGCTTCCATCTCCATCACCTCTTTCGGGGTTACCCCCAGTTCATCGGCAACGGTGTTGACCTCTTCGTTGGAGAACCAACCGAGACGTTTCTTGGACTTACGAAGATTAAAGAACAGTTTGCGCTGCGCTTTGGTGGTGGCGACCTTAACGATGCGCCAGTTTTTCAAAACGTATTCGTGGATTTCCGCTTTGATCCAGTGCACCGCGAACGACACCAAACGAACACCGACGTCCGGATCAAAGCGTTTGACCGCCTTCATCAGACCGATGTTGCCCTCTTGGATTAAGTCCGCCTGTGGCAAGCCGTAGCCAGAGTAGCCACGGGCGATATGCACCACAAAACGCAGGTGGGCCATGATCAATTGCTTGGCACAATCGATATCGCCATTGGCGACTTGGCGAGCGAGGTATTGCTCCTCCTCCACCGACAGCATCGGAATGGAGTTGACCGCCTGGATATAACTTTCCAGACTGCCATGTCCTTGCGGGACAACCATCAATGCCATATTCGGCTGGGACGTGCTCATCTAATACCTCAACTTCGTGCAAGGGCAGAAGTCTACCAAACCACCAACGGCAAGTTAACCGTAGACCCTTGCAATAACCAAAGCCGCACCTTAAAGCAGCACCGTCACTGCGGCAATTTTAACGCGGTAACAAACCGTGTGACGCGCTGGCAGCAAGCGCCATCAACTTGGTTCGATATCTCGCAGATGACGACGCACCGACAAGTAAGCCCCAAGCCAACCCAGAGAGCAAGAGCACAGAAACAGTAACCACACTTGGTCACCATTCAGTCCCTGCAGTCGCAGTTGACTGTCATACAAGCTAAGCAGTTGCGCCATCGCCCCATCCAGCCACAGCAGTAAGCCGTTAACCAGCACCAATGCTAACATTGCCGAGATCAGCCCCAACCACACGCCGCTGTACAGGAACGGCCGCCGGATAAAGGCTTCGGTTGCCCCCACCAACTTCATCACCTTGATCTCGTTAAAGCGCTGCATAATGCCAAGGCGAATGGTATTGGCGGTGATCAGCACCACCGCCAGCACCAGCAGGGCGCTTAAGGCGCTACCGGCGCTGCGTACCGTTGCCGACAGTGCTTGCAACCGTTCGATCCAATCCAGATCCAACCGTGCTAGCTCAACCTCTGGCATCGCTTGCAGTTGCCGTTGCAACGCTTTTGCCCCCTCACCAGTACGGTATTGCAGCGATGGCAGCACTTTGATTACCGCCGGTAGCGGGTTGTCATCCAGATAATCCAAGGCTTTGCCAAAGTGGCTGTTGGCTTGGAATTCCGCCAGAGACTGCTGCGCCGATTGGAACTGCAACGAGCCCACTTCCGGCATCCCTTTGAGGGTGGCCAGCAAGCGCTGCTGGCTTTGCTCTGACAATTTCGGATTTAAAAACAGATTGATCTCGGCACTGTCGTGCCATTGCTGTTCAACCTTAACGGCACTGTTGGACAACGCCAGCAACAGGGTTGGCAAACTTAAGCTAAACCCCAATACCAACATGGTCATTAACGAGGTCAGCGGCGTCCGCCACAGCTCGCCCAAACTGGCAACTAACTGCTTCAGGTGCTGCGCAAAAAAGCCACGGATCCGTTGCCCTAACCCCAGTTTACTGCGGCTCATGCTGCCCCCTTGGAACATTGCATCTGGCCGTTCGCCAAGGTGAAAGTCGGGTAATGCATCCGCTCAATCAATCCGAGATCGTGGGTGGCGATCAACACCGTAGTGCCGGCACGATTGAAGGTTTCAAACAGCCGGAAGATCTCCATCGACAGCTTGGGATCCAAATTACCGGTCGGTTCATCCGCCAGTAACAGTGGTGGCCGCGCCACCACCGCCCGAGCGATCCCCACCCGTTGCTGTTCGCCACCAGAGAGCTGCATTGGCGCGAAGCCAACCTTATCGGCTAAGCCCACCATATCCAGCGCCGCTGCCACCCGCTTATGGATCTCTCGTTCGGCAAAGCCCTCGATCACCAATGGCAGCGCGACATTGTCGAACACACTGCGATCCATCAGCAGGTTGTGATCCTGAAAGATGATGCCGATATCGCGTCGCAAGTACGGCACTTGGCCACGTTTCAGCTGGCCAACATCTTGCTGGTTCACCACCACCTTGCCGAGAGTGGGCCGTTCAATGGCGGTGATCAGTTTCAGCAGGGTACTTTTGCCGGCACCACTGTGACCGGTTAAAAAGGCCATTTGCCCCGATTGCAGATGAAAGTCGACGCCATTAAGGGCGGTCTGGCCTCCAGAGTAGATCTTGGTAACCTGCTCGAAACGGATCATGGTGTGAGGTTATTCCTGTTCGCTAAATAGGGCGTTAATAAAGCTGTCAGCATCAAACGGACGCAGATCATCGATGCCTTCACCGACACCAATGTAACGTACTGGGATCTTAAACTTATCGGCAAGCGCAAAAATTACGCCACCCTTAGCGGTACCATCCAGCTTGGTCAGGGTCAGACCGGTTAGCCCAACCGCGTCGTTAAACAGTTGCGCTTGGCTGATGGCGTTCTGACCGGTAGAGGCATCCAAAGTCAGCATCACTTCATGTGGGGCCTTAACGTCGAGCTTCTTCATCACCCGTACGATCTTCTTCAGTTCTTCCATTAGATGGGCTTTGTTCTGCAGACGACCGGCGGTATCGGCGATCAGCACATCAACATTACGGGCTTTGGCCGCTTGCAGCGCATCAAACAATACCGAAGCGCTGTCAGCACCGGTGTGCTGGGCGATCACCGGGATCTGGTTACGCTCGCCCCACACTTGCAACTGCTCGACAGCTGCAGCACGGAAGGTATCCCCCGCCGCCAGCATCACTTTCTTGCCTTGGGCTTGATACTGCTTCGCCAGCTTGCCGATGGTGGTGGTCTTACCAACGCCATTCACGCCAACCATCAGGATCACCATTGGCCCATCTTGGTTGTCGATCACCAGCGGTTGGTTAACCGGCTCTAGGGTGTTGGCCAGTTCCTGACGCAGATGCGCAAACAGCGCATCAGAATCTTTCAGCTCACCAAATTCGGCGCGCTTGGTCAGGCTGTTGATGATCCGGGTGGTGGTTTCTACGCCAACGTCTGCCAACAGCAGTTGAGTTTCCAGCTCTTCAAACAGCTCATCGTCGATCTTCTTGCCTTTAAACAGCGCAACAAAGCCACCACCAATGTTGGCGCTGGTACGGCGCAGACCGGCTTTCAAACGAGCAAAGAAACCTTGCTTTGGCTGCTCGGCGGCTTTCGCCGCTTCGTCAGCCAGACGCTGCGCTTCGGCTTCTTCAGCCAAACGCTGGGCTTCGGCCTCTTCAGCCAAACGCTGAGCTTCCGCCTCTTCGGCCAAACGCTGGGCTTCGGCCTCTGCCGCCAAACGCTGAGCTTCTGCCTCTGCAGCCTGACGCTGAGCTTCTGCCTCTGCCGCCTGACGCTGAGCTTCCGCTTCTGCCGCCTGACGCTGGGCTTCGGCCTCTGCCGCCAGACGCTGGGCTTCCGCCTCTTCAGCCAAACGCTGCGCTTCCGCCTCTGCCGCCTGACGCTGTGCTTCTGCCTCTGCCGCCTGACGCTGAGCTTCCGCTTCTGCCGCTTGACGCTGGGCTTCTGCCTCTGCCGCCAAACGCTGGGCTTCGGCCTCTGCCGCCTGATGCTGGGCTTCGGCCTCTGCAGCCTGACGCTGGGCTTCTGCCTCTGCAGCCTGACGCTGAGCTTCCGCCTCTGCCGCCTGACGCTGAGCTTCCGCCTCTGCCGCCTGACGCTGAGCTTCCGCCTCTGCCGCCTGACGCTGAGCTTCCGCTTCTGCCGCTTGACGCTGGGCTTCGGCCTCTTCAGCCAAACGCTGAGCTTCCGCCTCCGCTGCCAAACGCTGAGCTTCGGCTTCTGCAGCCAGACGCTGAGCTTCGGCTTCTGCAGCCAGACGCTGAGCTTCTGCCTCTGCCGCCTGACGCTGGGCTTCGGCCTCTTCAGCCAGACGTTGTGCTTCCGCCTCTGCCGCTAAACGCTGCTGCTCTGCCTGTTGTGCTGCTTGTTCGGCAGCGTCATTTTGCTCTGGCTTATCTTCGTTTTTATTGCGACGAAACCAGGAGAAAAAGCCTTTGGCCATCTTTTTGATCCTTTCCACCGTGAGAGCCACCGCATTGGCTCCCACCCTGCTAAAATAGCGAATTTTTCTGGGGCGATAGTCTACCCAGAAACCGAATAAAATCCGAGGTCAGCATGGCGAGAGTGCGCCGTTCAACAACTAAAAGCAGCGGCTCTGCCAATCAGGGCAGCGGCCAAATCCGCATTATCGCCGGTCAATGGCGAGGCAAACGGCTACCGGTCGCCAATGTTGAGGGGTTGCGTCCGACCACCGATCGGGTTCGAGAAACGCTATTTAATTGGCTAATGGGTGAGATTGACGGCGCTAAGGTGCTCGATTGCTTTAGCGGCAGCGGTGCCTTGGGGCTAGAAGCGTTGTCCCGTTATGCCGAGCAAGCGACGTTGCTGGAACTGGATAAAAGCGCCGCCAAACAACTGGAGCGCAACCTGCATGAACTAAAAACCGCCAATGGTCAGGTGATCCAAGGCGACTCTTTGGCTTATCTGCAACGCCCCGCCCAACAACGTTACGATGTGGTGTTTGTCGATCCGCCATTTCGAAAAGACTTGTACGCCGCCACTATCGACGCCCTAGAGCAGCAAGGGCATCTCGCCGCCAACGGCTGGATCTACATCGAATCGGAAGCGGAACTGGCGACCCTGCCGGTGCCAACCAGTTGGCAGTTGTACCGCGAAAAGAAAACCGGTCAGGTGATCAGTCGCCTGTATCGACGAGAAGCAAACTCATAGGTCACAACCAAGACGATGAAAAACCTATTTTTCCTGAGTAAGTGCATGATGTTCAGCCTGTGGCTGATCTTCGGCATCAACGCCATCTGGCATTTCCCAGCACCGTACTATCAACTGACGGTGCTGCTGTTCCAAGTTACCGTGATCGGTCACATCGCCTGCTGCGCCGGCTTCCGCCTGCGCCAAGGTAAACCGGTGCCATGGCTGGGTTATCAAGACATTTTGCTGTTTGGGGTGTTCGCCATCATGGCGTGGAATTGGCAAAGCAAACAACAGCCGGAATCGAACTCAGAGTAAGTTCCACCATGCACAAGGCCGCGCCCATTATCAAAAAGAGGCGCGGCCTTGTTGTTTCTGGGGGCACTACTTTAAGTAAGCGGCCACGCCATCGAGGAACATCTGCACCGACAGCATCACCAATACCATCCCCATTAAGCGTTCAACGGCAATCAGACCTCGTTCACCCAGGATCCGATGGCAAATACCAGACGACAGCAAGATTAGGCTACTGACAGCCCAAGCCGCGACCAACGCGATAGTCCAATCGGTCATCCTGGTCGGATCCGAATGCGACAGCAGTAATAACGCCGCCAACACCGATGGCCCGGCAATCAGTGGGATCGCTAACGGCACCACAAACGGCTCTTGGCCGGCGTCGTGATTTAAGGTTCCCCCTGGGCTTGGGAATATCATCTTAATCGCGATCAAAAACAGGATGATGCCACCGGCGATCGACACACTTTCGGTGCGCAGGTTAAGGAAGTTTAAGATCGCTTCACCGGTAAACAGAAACAGCATCATGATCGCCAACGCGAACACCAGCTCACGAACCAATACCGCACGCCGGCGTTTCGGTTCCACATGGCGCAGCACCGACATAAAGATCGGCAGATTACCCAGCGGATCCATAATCAAAAACAGCATCACTGCTGCGGAAAAGGTATCCATCTTGCTCTCCCACAAGAATTAATATTGTTTTTTGTTGGATGACATCAACGTAAAAATCGGCGCTTTCAGGTTTACTACAGCTAACCGCTTAACCCGCTTTGCATTGATGATCCAAACCATTCCCCTGCGCCAACTCACCATTGGCATGTATATCGTCGAAATCCCTGGCCACCCGCAATTGAGCGTGCGTCAGCAAGGGGTAATTCGCAGCCCGCAGGTATTGCGACTGTTACAACAGCAAGGGGTTGCTTCGGTGATGGTCGATTTTGACCGCTCTTCCGCGACATTGCATCCCCAACCCGGTACCAATAATCAATCGCAAGCGACATCAGTAACCAAAACCAATGCTGCCAACTTCAGCGAAGAGTTGCCGCGAGCGCAAAAACTCTATAACCAAGCGCGTAAATTGCAGCAGCGCACCATGGAAAATTTACTCCATGGTGATGGCATCGATCTGCAGGCGATAGATAAAACCGCCGAAGCCTTTATCGATAGCATCTTTCGCAATGCCGATGCCTTGGGCTGTTTACGGTTATTGCGCGACAAAGATGAGTACCTGCTGGAACACTCCATCGGCGTAACCATCTTGATGGTGATGTTCGCCAAGCACCTGCAGATCAGCGGCCAACAGCTGCACGACTTGTGCGTTGGCGCACTGTTGCACGACGTTGGCAAAATTCGGGTGCCAGACAAGGTTTTGCAAAAGCCAGGCAAACTGTCTGATGCCGAGTTCGTGATTATGAAATCCCACGCCATGTACAGCCGGGAGATCATGAACCAAACCGAAGGATTAAGCCCAATCGCCCGCGAAGTGGCTGCCCAACACCATGAAAAATTGGATGGCAGTGGTTATCCGATGGGACTGAAAGGGGATCAGATCAGCCATTATGGGCGGATGATCGCCATCTGCGATATCTACGATGCCTTAACGGCCGATCGGGTATACCGGCCGGGAATGCTGCCAATCCAAGCGCTTAAAATCCTCGCCTCAATGGCACCACATCATCTGGATGAGCAGTTATTGCGGCAATTTATTCACTGCGTTGGGCTATACCCGCCGGGCAGTTTTGTTGAACTCGCCAGTGGCCACTTGGCACTGGTTTTGGAAAGCAATAGTAATCCGCTGTTGCCGATGGTTAAGGTTATCTACAATGTCCGCACCAATGAGCGGGTGATGCACGAACAGATCGATCTTGCCGGCCCCTACAATCGCGACAAAATTGTCCGCGCGGTAAAACTGGACGATTATCGCCTCGACCCTAAGGATTACCTGTAAGCCGATGCACTATTTAATTGCCAGCATATTGGTTTTAGCCTTTGGCCCACTGCTTTACCACGGTCTGCGGCAACGACCGCGATTTCTGCACGGCATCACCGCCTTTGTGTTGGTGGCGCTGGGTGGATTGGTGTTGTTTGATATCCTACCGCACCTTTGGCAACAAGCAGGCTGGTTGATGCTGCCGTTTGTGTTGTTGGGGATCGCCGGCCCGACCCTGATGGAAAAGCTGTTTCATCGTAGCTCGGCGGTTACCCATAACCTGACCCTGCTGCTGGGGTTAACCGGACTGTTACTACACACCGTCACCGATGGCGGCGCGATTGCGCTGGCCAATGCCCACAACGACGGCATGCTGGCGCTCGGGGTGGTACTGCACCGACTACCTGCAGGTTTGGCGATCTGGTGGTTGCTGCGACCGGCGTTTGGGCGAATGGTGGCAGCGATTGTGCTGGGACTGATGATGCTACTGACGGTGGTAGGCTACGTCGCTGAACATGAACTGGAACACCTATTTGCCGCCGAACAGCTGTTGTGGCTGCAAGCCTTTGTCACCGGCTCAATCATGCATGTGCTGCTGCATCGTCCTCATGAACACCATCATTCGCATGATCACGACCATCAACATCACCACAGCCATGCCGCGCTCAGCAGTGGCCACTACATCGGTGCCGCGGTGGGTGTGCTATTTTTGTCTTCAATGATGTTGTTTTTTGGGCACAATCACGGTGCAGAGCATGATCATCAACCGCAACTGGACAGCCACGGTCATCAAGACCACCAGCATTGATCAGCGGCGGCAGTGGCGATGATCAGCCGTCTGTGCGGCGCCATCTTAAAACTGAGCGGATGGCGCATCGAGGGGCAACTGCCGGCAGTCGATAAATACGTGGTGATTGCCGCGCCCCACACCAGCAACTGGGACTTTGTGATTGGTATCATCGCCAAGGGCTATCTGCGGTTACCGGCACGCTTTATTGGTAAACACCAACTGTTTCGGCCGCCATTTGGCTGGCTATTTCGCGCCCTTGGTGGCCGCCCAGTGGTGCGCACCCACGCCAACAATCTGGTTGCCACCATCGCCGAGTTGTTCCAGCAAGAATCCCAGTTCGTGATGGCGTTGTCGCCAGAAGGAACCCGTGCCCCGGTGACGCGCTGGAAAACCGGCTTTTATCATATTGCCCAGCAAGCGCGGGTGCCGATCCTGCCGGTGGCGTTCGACTTCCGTCATCGCCGCATTGTGCTCGGCCAACCGTTAACTCCGGGCTTCAGCAAAGCCGCCGATATCGCTCAGCTACTGGCCTTTTTCCGCCAATATCGCGGCCGTTTTCCTCAACCTATTCCCCACTACCGCGAAGATTCAACGCGCGCAGATCAGCCCCGGTAGGTAACTGCATCGCCCGCAGATCGAACTGCGGCAAGATAGCCAGTAGGTGATCAAACAGATCGCTTTGCAGTGCCTCATATTCCACCCAGCGGGTGTCATTGCAAAAACAGTACACCTCAAGCGGCACCCCATGTTCTGAGGGCGCAAGCTGCCGTACCAGTAACGTCAGATCCTGGCGAACCTTGCTGCTCTGTTGTAGATAAGCGACAAGATAGGCGCGCAAGCAGCCAACATTGGTGATCCGGCGGCCATTCACTAGGTGCTCAAAGTCGGCGACCTTGGCATTGGCCTCGGCCAACTCCGGCAGTTTGCGTTGCAGATAAACTTTAAGCAGATTGATCCGCTGTAACTGGGTCAACAGATCACTATCGACAAAGCGAATGCTGTGTTGATCCAGATAGACCGCCCGCTTGATTCGACGGCCGCCACTCTCGGACATTCCACGCCAATTGCGAAAGGCATTCGACACCAGCGCATAAGCGGGGATCATGGTGATGGTTTTATCCCAGTTTTGCACTTTAACGGTGGTTAACGTCACCTCCAGCACTTCACCATCGGCACCGAAAGAGTCCATTTGAATCCAATCGCCGGGGCTAACCATCCGATTTATCGACAGTTGAATCCCGGCCACAAACCCCAAAATGGTATCGCGAAACACCAACAGCAACAGACCGGTGGCAACCCCTAAGCCTGACAGTAAGTAGGTCGGCGAACGATGCAACAGCACTGACACAATCAAGATCATCGCCACCAGTGCCAAGAACAGTTTGAGCAACTGCGACATACTTTGCAGCGGCAATCGGCGGCTCATCGGATGCTTAAGTGCGGCATCATAAATGCTGTCGATCACCGCATATACCAAGCTGACAAACATGGCGATCAGCCAGATCTGCAGCCCCTCATCGATCACTGCCAACAGCTTCGGCCACGGCGCTAACAACAGCGGCGTCCCCCAAGACAGCAAGGTGATCGGCACCAATCGCGCCAATTTGTCGAACAATCGATGCCGCTCCAGCCCATCCAACCAACGCCCCAACAATGGCTTCATCAACCGCTGGGCAATCCGCTGGAACAACGCTTTGGTAACCAAGTTGCTTAGCCACGCCAAAACAATCAGACCGACCATCAAGGTGGTCGCAATCAATGGGTGTTGTGGTGAGATAGTTACCCCAAAGGTTTCCATCCACTGGCTTAATTGCTGCTGAATCGACATCGACGCTGTCCTCCACAAGTCGGCTCTTGCAGCATAGAAAATCCCCCTCGCCAGAGCGACCGTATTTTCAACAAAAATAACCAATTTGCTGGCAAAAATTGCGCAACTTCAGTATTCCAGCAAAAGACCGCTGCTATGCTGATAACAGCAGGATTGCAAGGACGGAACAGATGGGAATTCAAGCGATTATTGTTGATACCGCCGGTACTACTACCGATTTCGGATTTATCAAAGAGGTGCTGTTTCAGTACTCCGCCGCCGCACTACCCGCTTTTATCGAAGGCCAGCAAAGCCGTTTTACCGTCGCCTCGCTCCTGCAAGATGTGCGGCGCTTAAGCCAACAGCCGCAGGCCACCAACGCCGAACTAACGACGCTACTGCAGCAATGGATTGCTGACGATAACAAAGCCACGCCATTGAAGACCCTACAGGGATTAATCTGGCAACAGGGCTATCTGCAAGGGGATTTTAAGGGCCATATCTATCCAGATGCGGCCGCCCAACTTAAGCGGTGGCAAGCTCAAGGCAAGCGGCTCTACAGCTACTCTTCCAGTTCCGCCGATGCCCAACAATTGCTATTTCGCTACAGCACCGAAGGCGATCTCAGCCCGCTGTTCTACGGCCACTTTGATACCAATATGGGGCAGAAAAAAACCGCCCAAGCGTACAAGAACATCCTCAACACCATCTCGTTGCGGCCACGACAAGTGCTGTTTATCTCGGACGATTTAGAAGAGCTCAACAGCGCGGCGGAAGTAGGCTTACAAACCGCGCTCATTCGCCGCGATCAATCAGGTTTTAGCGGCAAACATCCAGTTCATCGCGAATTCAGTACCATTACACTTGATGGTCAATAAGTTGCTGGCGAATGGCAGCGGGGATCGCGGCCGAACGTTGCTGCTGATAGTCAAAGTGCACCATCACCGCTGTGCCTTCAGCCACCACCTTATCCTGCTGTAGCGCCTGCTGCAGCACCTCAAATGAGCTGTTACCCAACTTAGCGATTTGAGTTAGCACCGTTACCGGTTGGCCATAATAGATCTGCCCTTTGAAATCGACCTGAATGCTGGCAAGGATTAGATTCCAGCGCTTAAGGTCCAACTGCGGCACAAACAGTTCAAAAATGGGGGTACGACCCTCCTCAAACCACACTGGCACCACGGTGTTATTGATGTGGCCAAGAGCGTCGGTTTCCATAAATCGCGGGGCAACAGTAAGCTCAAACATCGACTTTTCCTTGTTGTGTCATTGAGCTTGAAACTAACAAAAAAGGCTCCCCAAGGGAGCCTTTTGCCAGCAGCAACGATTAATCGTTACTGACCACTTTCTTATACATCGCTTCAATTTCAGCGGCGAAACGCTGGTTAATTACCTTACGGCGCAGCTTTAAGGTCGGAGTGATCTCGCCCATCTTCTGGCTGAACTCTCGGTTAACCAGAGTGAATTTCTTCACTTGCTCGTACTTGGCCAGTTCCCCTTGAACCGCTTTTAAACGCTCTTCAAACAACGCCTTAACCTTGGAGTTTTCCAACAGCTCCTTGGTGTCGTTGTACTGGATATCCGCTTCCCGAGCCCAGTGCTCTAGCGCTTGGAAGGCTGGCACAATCAACGCCGACACATAGTTACGAGAATCCGCGACAATGGCGATCTGCTCAACCAGCGGATCTCGGGCAACAATGCCTTCAACCCGCTGCGGTGCGATGTATTTACCATTAGAGGTTTTCATCAACTCTTTGATGCGATCGGTAATGATCAGGCGGCCTTCTTCGTCGAAACGACCACAATCACCGGTACGGAACCAACCATCTTCGGTAAAGGCTTCGGTGTTGGCATCGGGGCGGTTGTAATAGCCCTGCATCACGGTATCGCCCTTCACTTGGATCTCATCTTCCTCGGCCAAACGCACCTGTACATCAGGCAGTGGTGTGCCGTTAGTACCAATACCAATGTGACCCGGACGACTGGCGGTGATAGTCGCAACGGTTTCGGTCATGCCGTAGCCACACAGCACTGGCAAACCAACCGATTGGAAGAATTCATTCACTTTCGGATCAAGCGCGGCACCGCCGCAAGGCATCACTTTCAGGCGTCCACCCAACTGAGCACGGATCTTAGCTAGCACCATGCGATCAGCCACAATCCACTTAAAGGTACGGTATGGACCAAAGCGCATCTGCTTCTGGTCTTTCAAGAAGTGCTTGTAACCCTGACGTAATGCCCAATGGAACAGTTGCTGACGCTTGCTTGGCGCCTTGCTGACTTTGTCCATCACCGCTGAGTAGATCTTCTCGAACAAGCGCGGAACCGAACACATTGCATGCGGGCGGATCTCAGCCAACGCTTGCTGCACGGTAGCCGGATCGTTCAAGTACGCCACGGTACCGCCCTGGGTTAGACAGTACAGACTCCAGCAGCGCTCGAACACATGTGATAGCGGCAAAAAGGCCAGTGATACGTCGCCCTGATGGAATGGAATAAATTCACAGTGCTGGCGGATCGCCGAGGCAAAGTTACGGTGGCTCAGCATCACCCCTTTTGGCTCGCCAGTGGTACCAGAGGTGTAGATCAGGGTAAACAAGTCATCCAAGTGAACGTCTTCAATACGTTGCTCTAACTGACCATGCAATTCATGGTGATCACCATCCAACAACTCCTGCCAATGGTGAGTCGGTAAGGCTGCCTCACGCTTGCTAATGCCGTCATCCAACAGCACCAGATGTTGCAGACATGGACACAACGGCAGCAATTCCAGGGTTTTGTCGTACTGTTCATCACTGCCAATAAACAGCACTTTTGCTTCGCTGTCATTGATGATGTAGGCCGCTTGTTCGGCAGTATTAGTGGCATAGATCGGCACAGTTACCGCGCGGATCTGCGCGGATGCCACATCCGCAATCGCCCACTGAGCGCTGTTTTGCGCAAAGATAGCCAATTTATCTTGTACTGCAATATCCAACGCCAGCAGTGCCCGAGAAATGCCGTCAGCAAACTGATTAAACTGCTGCCAGCTGGCATCTAACCAACGGTTTTTCTCTTGAAAACGCAACGCTGGCGCTTCAGCCATCTGGGTCATCTGCTGACGCAACAGGGTCACTAGATGGTACTGCTCGAGTGGGGTCTTCAAGGGACTCTCCTACAATGGAATTCTATTTGGGCGTACAAGTGTTCCGCGTTATATCACGAATAGCGTTAGCTACCGAAAAATTTAGCGGCAATTGCGAGCCAGAGCGCACTGCCATCGAAAATAGTTCAGTTAACGGTAACCAACAGTAAATCCGTGCTGCAGCAACGTTCAAAACAGCATCCAGTTACCAAGGAAAGTGGTCGCTATCAATACCCCACAAAACTGGCCCTTAGCGCAGCTTAAGCCGCAGTGCGGCAAGGTTTTATAGCCCAGATACGACAAAGCCCCGTTCGTTAGAACGGGGCTTTGTCTGAATGATGGGGTGGCTAACGGGACTTGAACCCGCGACAACCGGAATCACAATCCGGGACTCTACCAACTGAGCTATAGCCACCAACGAAAATCGTTGAATGAAAAAGCCCGAATCTTTCGATTCGGGCTTTCTCTGAATAAGTGTCTGACGATGACCTACTCTCACATGGGAACTCCCACACTACCATCGGCGCAACT
>NZ_AUGM01000013.1 GCF_000422665.1 Ferrimonas senticii DSM 18821
ACGGCGTGCAGCTGGCGCAACAACCGCAGGTATTGGGTGGAGAGTTTGACGGCTACATCGAGGTTGCTGTTGATAACGGCACTCTGTATGTCAAACCGACCGGTGAGTACATCTTCGTTGCCGATGACAACCTCGACCACGGCGATCCGGAGAGTAACATCGTTTTTGATGTGCCCTTTACCGTCGAGGATTTTGACGGCGATCCTGCTGATGCCAACCTCAATCTGACCATCGTTGATGGCGCTGCACCAACCGCCGCGACCGTCAGCGTGGATGTCTCGGACGATGGCAGTAGCGACCAGGTTAATCTAGTGGTGGAGCGCGGCTCCGATCAGTTAGATCCCGCCAGTTTTGGTTTTGATACCGATGCCATCACCAGCGCGATTGCGGCGTTGAATCTGACCTCCACTGGCGTTGCGGTCGATGGCAGTAACTTGTCGGTGACCAATGGGGTTCTGACCGTATTTGATGCCAATAACAATCCGGTTCTAAGCGTCACTTTGGGCAGCCCCACGGACAACAACGGTGATTTGAGTTTCCCCGTTACCGTTAACCCCCTGGCACCACTCGACCATCTTGGCGCAGGCAACGATGCCAGCCTTAGCCTGCCAATCTTCATCAAGGGTAAAGACAGCGATAACGATCCGGTTTCCGGCCAAGTGACGGTCAATGTCGCCGACACCACCCCAACCGCCGCTGGCGTCAGTAATCAAGTCACCGAAGCGGAGGGCGGCGCGCAAGTGAGTGGCAACTTGCTCGATAACACCCAGTTCGGCGCCGATGGCGCTGCGGCGACTGGTGGTGTCACCGTGGTTAACGGTGTGGATCTATCGACTCAAACCGCCATTAGTGGCGGCGCGTTTGATGGCTATATCGAGGTTGCTGTTGATAACGGCACTCTGTATGTCAAACCAACCGGCGAGTACATCTTCGTTGCCGATGACAACCTCGACCACGGCGATCCGGAGAGTAACATCGTTTTTGATGTGCCCTTTACCGTTGAAGACTTTGATGGCGACCCTTCAGATGCCAACCTCAATCTGATCATCGTTGATGGCGCCGCGGCAACCGCTGCCACCGTCAGCGTGGATGTCTCGGACGATGGCAGTAGCGACCAAGTTAATCTAGTGGTGGAGCGCGGCTCCGATCAGTTAGATCCCGCCAGCTTTGGTTTTGATACCGATACCATCAGCAGTGCGATTGCGGCGCTCAATCTGACCTCCGGCGGGGTTGCAGTCGATGGCAGTAACTTCACTTTGCAGGGCAGCACCCTGACCATTCTTGATGGTCACGATAACCCAGTGCTGGAGGTGATACTCGGCTTGCCAACCGAAACCAATGGCGATTTGAGCTTCCCGGTTACCGTTAATCCACTGGCACCGCTCGACCATCTTGGCGCAGGCAACGATGCCAGCCTTAGCTTGCCAATCTTCATTAAGGGCAAAGACAGCGATAACGATCCGGTATCGGGGCAAGTGACCGTCAATGTTGCCGATACCAGCCCAACCGCCGCTGGCGTTAGCAATCAAGTCACTGAAGTGGAGGGTGGTGCACAGGTTGCGGGCAACTTGCTTGATAACACCCAGTTCGGCGCCGATGGCGCTGCGGCGGCTGGTGGTGTCAGCGTGGTTAACGGTGTGGATCTATCGACTCAAACCGCCATTAGTGGCGGTGCGTTTGATGGTTATATCGAGGTTGCTGTTGATAACGGCACTCTGTACGTCAAACCAACCGGCGAGTACATCTTCGTTGCCGATGACAACCTCGACCATGGCGCTGGCACGGTTCAAGATCCGGAAGCCGACATCGTCTTTGATGTGCCGTTCACCGTTGAAGACTTTGATGGCGATCCCTCTAATGCCAACCTCAATCTGACCATCGTTGATGGCGCTGCACCAACCGCTGCTACCGTCAGCGTGGATGTCTCGGACGATGGCAGTGATGATCAAGTTAACTTAGTCGTCGAGCGTGGCTCCGATCAGTTAGATCCCGCCAGCTTTGGCTTTGATACCGATGCCATCAGCAGTGCGATTGCGGCGCTCAATCTCACCTCCGCTGGGGTGGCTGTCGATGGCAGTAACTTCACTTTGCAGGGCAGCACCCTGACCATTCTTGATGGTAACGATAACCCAGTGCTGGAGGTGATACTCGGCTTGCCAACCGAAACTAATGGCGATTTGAGCTTCCCGGTCACAGTAAACCCGCTGGCACCGCTCGACCATCTCGGTTCAGGCAACAATGCCAGCCTTAGTCTGCCAATCTTCATCAAGGGCCAAGACAGCGACAACGATCCGGTTAGCGGCCAAGTAACGGTCAATGTCGCCGACACCACCCCAACCGCCGCTGGCGTCAGCAATCAAGTCACTGAAGCGGAAGGTGGCGCACAGGTTGCGGGCAACTTGCTTGATAACACCCAGTTCGGTGCCGATGGCGCTGCGGCGGCTGGTGGTGTCACCGTGGTTAATGGTGTGGATCTATCGACTCAAACCGCCATTAGTGGCGGTGCGTTTGATGGTTACATCGAGGTCGACGTTGATAACGGCACTCTGTATGTCAAACCGACCGGTGAGTACATCTTCGTTGCTGATGACAACCTTGATCACGGCGATCCGGAGAGTAACATCGTCTTTGATGTGCCCTTTACCGTTGAGGATTTTGATGGTGATCCCTCTAATGCCAACCTTAATCTGACCATTATCGATGGTGCCGCACCAACCGCCGCTGCCGTTGGCTTAAGTGTCGATGAGGATGGCAACCTCACTGATAGTGGCAGTGTCCGCTTTCAGCGCGGTTCCGATCAACTGGATCTCAGCACGATTGGTTTTGACTTGGCGGCCACCATTGCGGCGTTGGAAAACGCCGACTTGGATGCCATCAGTGGTGCCGTGGATGCCGATGCGACCACCATTAATGGTGGCGTGATGACCTTGTTTGATGTCAACGGCAATGCGTTGATGACCATCAGTTTGGGGCTTGCCAATAGCGATGTTAATGGCGATGTCACCGTACCTATTTCAGTGCAATTGCTGGCCGGCTTTGATCATGACGATAGCGCGCTAGATCTGCCGGTGGTGGTTGGCATTGGTGATAGCGACAACGACAGCACCACTGCTGCGGTGACCATTACCGTTGTTGATGGCGAACCCAATTTGCCTGCGTTGACCTTGGCGACCGTCACCGAGGGGCAAATTGGCACTGAGGTTAACGTGTTCGAAAACGCCGATTTTGCCCTTGATGGGGGGCGCGTTACCTCGGTCAATGGCGTGGCGCTTGATGCCAGCAACTTTATTACCGATATCAGCGATGCCAACTTTGGCTATCACGCCATTGATAGCCAGTACGGCACGGTGTTTATCAAAAGTGACGGCAGCTATCGGTTTGAGGCTGACAGCGACATCGATCATGGCGTTGTAGAGTTGTTAAGTGAACAGATCACCATCAGCGCTCGCGATGGTGATGATGACCCCGTGACAGTGAATCTAAACCAAGGCATTGCTGATGGCGCCGTTCCCACCAGCGCCGGTGTTGACGGTTCAGTGGTGGTGGCCGAGTCCACCGGGCTTAGTCAAATTACTCAGCAACTGCAGTTTGAGCGTGGCAGCGATCCGATCACCTCAGTCAAGTTGGATGCAGTTGCCACTGCCAGTGCCATTAGCCAATTGTTCGGTGCTGATCTGCCCACCAGTAAAGGATCGGCGTTGGATCTTAATAACCTAAGCCTTAACCCCGCGGGCACCCAGCTAGTCATCAGTAACGAGCTAGGTGAACCGGTGCTACAACTTGATATCAGTGCCATCAGTAGCGACAACGATGGCAACTGGTCACTGATCCTTGCTGCCACCTCACTTCAAGGACTGGACCACCTTGATGTCCAGAGCATTGCGCTGCCGATAGTGGTAACCGCTAACGATCAAGATAACGATGGTGTTAGTCAAACCACCAGCGTGGTAGTTACCGACGCCGAGCCACTGCCGCAAGATGACAGCGGTACCATGGTTGAGGGCACCGTTGGCAGCGGTAATCTGCTAACCAACGACAATGTCGGCACCGATGGTGCCAGCGTCAGTGCGGTGCGCATCGATGGCAGCTTACTGACTGTGCCGCAAACAGGCGTTGTGGAAATTGCGGTTAGTAGTGTCCCAATCGTGATTCAAACCCGCGCTGGCGAGCTCACCATCAACCCCAATGGCAGTTGGAGCTTAGACGCGCCAGCCAATCAATCGCATCCCAATGATGCGCCTGTGGTGATCCCATTTGAGTATCGACTTACCGATGGCGATGAGGACGTCAGCGGTTGGGTCGACGTGACCTTGTCAGTAACCGATGGCGCAGTGCGACCAGGCGGCGAAACCATCAATCAATCAGTTACCGAAGGGGATCTCGCCAATAACAGTGGTGCCAGCACCTACCCGAAATCGGTATCCAGTACCGTGGCGCTCAATGATGTCGGCAGTGACCAGCTCAATCTCAGCAGTTTTGGCTTGGCGATTGATACAACCACGTTGGCGCTAGAGTTAATCTCTGAATTGAAAACCGATGGCACGGGCTTATCGTCGGTGATCAGTGGCAGTTCCATCACCTTGCGTAATCAGGCCACTGGCGAGCTGGTGTTGACCCTTGATTACAGCATTAGCATGGTTAACGGCCAACCGACGGTGCAGGCGGATACCACCCTGTATGCACCGCTGGATCACATTAAAGCCAACGACAGTACCGCTGGGGTGGTCAGCATTGGCGGCGGTAATATCGTAATCCAAGTGCCGTTGCAGGTTCAGGACAGCGATGGCGATCCACTGCAAAACCCGGTAACCGTTACCACCACCATCAAAGATGGCAGTAAGCCGGGGATCTCGATGGTGACTAAGCCGATGCTGAATGAGGACTTGCTGGCATCACAAGCCAGCATCAGCGCTGATGGCGTGGTTAAGATTAAGGTCAACAGCGATGAGATCGATGGCAGCACTTTGATGTTTAAAGGCAGCGGCCACACCGCACTGACCAGTAATGGTGAGGCCATCGTTTACAGTGTCGACCCGACCGACAGCAGTGGCAGAACCTTGCTGGGTAAGGTTGGTAATCAGTTGGTGTTAAAAGTTGAACTGAATAGCACCCCAAGCGCGGCGACAGACAGCGACGTTAGTTACACCGTTACCCAGTATGCACCGATTGACCAAGACGTTAGCAAAACCGCCACCTTTAAAATTAAGGTGACCGACGTTGATGGCGATACCAAGTCTGGTGGCATCACCGTTGACTTTATCGATGGCGATAACGCCAGCTTTAGCCTCAGCGGCAATGTGCATCAACTGACCGAACACAATCTTGGCGATCCGGCTCAGCAGATCAACAGCACCACCGCTGGGCAACTGAATAACCTTGGTAGCATCACCTTAGTGACCGATTCCGATCCGGTCAGCAACGTCTATTTTGATTTTACTGATGAACAGGTGTTGGCTGGGGTTACCCATGCCCAGCAACCGATTCAACTGTTTTTGGTGAACGGCACGTGGCAGGCGTGGAGCATGGACGGCGCTAACCAAGATACCTTGGTGTTTACCCTTGAATCGCCACTGGCGCTCGACAGTAATTTTGAGGTTGCCGCCAATACGACCGTGCAGGTGCCTTATCAAATTACCTGGCACAGCTTTGTTGATCAGCCGACCGATACCAATTCGCTGACCATCAATTTGCCGGTAGTGGCCGAAGATGCTGACGGCGACACCACCAGTGCCAATGTCAGCTTAACGATATTGGACGGTAACGATCCCACCATTGATGGCATTGATGTCGCCGCCGGTGCGCTTGCCGAGGTCAATCGCGGCAGTGTCGCTAATACCGCTGGCACGCTGATTATTAACCGTGGTTCAGATCAGGCGGAATTTTCAGTAGACACCGTCGCCTTGCAAGCCAGCATGGATAACTTTACCAGTGACGGGCGGCCGTTGACGGTGGCGTTGGTGAATGGTGAATACCATGTCACCCGCCCGGATGGCAGTGGTGGCAGTGAAATTGTGATGGTGATAACCGTTGCTGATATCGGTTCATATTCGGTGCAACTGCGCGACAATCTAGAACATATCCAGCCGGGCAATGACAGCTCACTAAGTTTTGGTTTGCCGATCATTTTGGCCGATTCAGACGGCGACAGTGCCACCATCACGCCGCAGATCACCATTATTGATAGTGACATTAGCGCCAGCAACGATCTGCTGTATAGCAACGGTAGCGTCGGCGAGGGCGAAACCGTAGCAGCCGATGCGGGCAATGGCTTATTGAGCAACGATCAACTTGGTGCCGACGCCGATCGCGCCAACATCACTACCGTACGTTATCAAAATAGCGAGTACCCGCTGGTTAATGGCGCCGTGACCATCAGTACCGATCTTGGCAGTGTCACCGTTAACAGCGACGGCAGTTGGAGCTTCACAGCCGCGGCGGGACTGGATCACAGCAGTGCTGCAACTTTGGTTGATTCGTTCGACTATCGGGTGCTTGATGGCGATAACGACAGCGATTGGGCAACTGCCAGCTTCAGTGTCGCCGATGATGCCCCGGTGCTGACCGCCGTTGGCGGACAAGGGCTTGAAGATGCTGCCAATATCCCGTTAATGGTCGAAGTAAACCTTGGCGATGTCGATCAAAACGAAGTGATCAGTAACTTGTTGATTGATGCTCCGGCGGCCGCCGCTGGTGAGCTGTATCTTAACGGCTCCGCCTTAGCGATCAACGCTGATAACCAGGTGCAGATCCCCGTTGCCGCCACCGTGATTACCGTCAGCAATGGTCAGACCATCGTTAGCGTCGCCGGGCTCACCTTTGTGCCGACGGCCGATTACGCTGACAACAGCGGCGGTGCACTTCAGCTGGGGGTCAGTGTCGATGTCAGCTCCAGCGTTGATGGCAGCACCACCTTGACCGATACGCTGGATATTTCAGTATTGGCACAGGCTGATCAGATCACTTGGCTGGATCGCGATCTGACCATAAAAGAGGATCCAGCAGGTTTTGGGGAGCGGCTGTTTATGAGTGCCAGCAACCCCGATGGCATCTACGCCATCACCAATGACGCCGATGGCTCGGAAACCTTGAGTTATCGAATCGATAGCATCCCCGCTGGTGTCACCTTGTACCTTAATGGCAACCCGATTGCCGTTGGCACCGAGCTAACCCAAGCGCAGGCCGAACGGGTTCGGGTTAAACCGGACGAGCACGATGCCGGTCAGTTCACCATCGGTATCACCGCCATCGCCACCGAGCAGGGCAGCGATGACCAAGTGGATTTGCGCAGTCGGGAACTGCCAGCGGACATCACCCTAAATGTACAGCCGGTCGTCGATACCCCAACGCTGGAATTTGCCGTTGCCGGTGCTGGCGTTCGCAATCGTCGCATCAAAATCAATGAAGATGAGTTTGTCAGTTTCGGCCGCTATCTAAAATTTGCCAGCCCCGATGAGAATGAGGTGACCTACCTAAGGGTCGAAGAGGTAGCCACTGACGGCAGCAATGGGGTGATATTTTACAACGACCAAGGTCAATGGGTGTCGCTCACCGAGCTTCAACAAAATGGCGATCCATTGCCAGATGGCATCAGCTGGGATGGCACTGGTTTTATCATTCGCGAAGATGTGTTGGCGGATGTGGCCTATCGCCCCGCCGAGGATCGCAGTTCGGCCAACTTTGACGATGTACGCTTGCAATTTACCGCTATTAGCCAAGAGATCACCCAAGATGGTCTAGCGCCAGAACCGGCGGAATTTGAAGCCACCAGTGCCGAGACGCTGTTCCTCAATTTCAATATCCGTGGCGTCGTAGATGCGCCGATGCTGGATGAGGTCAACGGCTTTAGTAATGAACGTAACAACCAAGGTGAGCCAACCGGCCGGATCCTCTACGATGGCAATGAAGATCAAGCGCTGACGGTTAATCTGGCGCTGATGTCCACGGACGATGACGGTTCAGAGGTACTTAACTACCTGTTGCGGCATCTGCCACCTGGCTTTGTGATCGCCGATAGCAGCGGTAATCCGCCAACACTGGCCGGGTTTGAAGAGGTCGAAATTAATGGTCAGATGCAGACCATTCCGATCTATCAGATCTCCGCCGATGAGATGGCCAATGGCACCTATCAGATCACCCCGCCAAGCGATTACGCCGGTGAGGTTGAGCTGTTGATTGCGGCCACTATCACCGAGCTTGATGGTGCCAGTGCCGATTACCAGAAACCACTGATTTGGACGCTCAAGCCGGTGGTCGACAGTGTTGATAGCAATGGCTCCGCCAGTGGCGTTGAGGTCGAGGTGGATGACGTTGGCGATTACCGCTCTGGCGGTGCCAGCATTCGTCGTGGCAACTGGCTGAAAGACATCGATGGCAGTGAACGGATTGAAGATGTTGCGATTACCGCTCCGGCTGGATTTGCCATCCTCTATCAAGGCCAGTTTTATCAGTCGATTGGCTCGTTGCAACAGTTAACTGGCGGTGACAGCGCCAGCGTTAATGCGCTGCTAGACAGTGGCGATCTGATCTTGGTGCCAGCAACCGAGGAGAACGGCAACTGGACGATTGATGCCGATGCACCGCCACCGGTGTCTGGCACCAACGTTAGTTTGGCGGTTACCGTGGCCGATCAGCAAAATGGCCTAGAAACCATCGCTAGCACCCCGATTAACGTCACCGTGGCGGTCAGTTGGCGCGGCGAAGTGGATGGCGATAGCTTGTTTGAAGATGGCCAAGGCGACGAGGCCACCGGTCTGGTTGGTCCAGATCAAACCGTGGTTAGCGACGGCGGGGTGTTGCGCCTTGGCGATCTGATTGGATTTGTCAGTACCGATGTTGATGGCTCCGAGCAGGTCGACAGCTACCGCATCGAATTGCCGCAAGGCAGCCAATGGTCGTTGCGCGATAGCAATGGCACACCGATAGGAACCAACATTGGCAATGGGGTGTGGCTGCTTAATCAAGACAGCCTCGCTGGGGTGCTGTTACAAGGCCATGACGATGGTGATTTCAGCATCAGAGTGGTGGCACTGATAAGCGATCTGGGGGACGTTGAAGCCCGCCAAGTTGACTTTACTGTGAGCCTTAGCAATACCGTGCCGGTGAACAACGGCGGTGATGGTGGTGATAATGGCGGCGGTGATAACGGTGATGGCAATAACGACGGCGACGGGATAGTTGGCGGCGTTAATGGCGAACTGTTTACCGATATCGTCACTGGCTCTGAAGATGGTCGAGACCGCGATGGCAACCCCGATGCGGCCAGTTGGCAAGGGCTGACCGATGCCAGCGTTTACGGTGACGATAACGATTCCGTCAGTTTCCGCGTTGATGTTAGCGATCTGCCCAGTGGTGCTCGCCTTAACGGTAACGTCACCGAAGTTTGGGATAACGATGGCAACGTAGTGGCATACATCATCCAAGAGGCCGACCTCGACAGCGTCAGTCTGGCTCTGGCGAATAACGATTCTGGCAGCTTCACCATACCATTGACGGTGATCATTACTGATCCCGCCAGTGGTGATACCTACCTGGATGATGACGGCAACTTGCCGACCACCGAATTAACCGTTGAGATTGCGGCGGTCGCTGATGGCGTAAATATCGCGCTAAACGGCGAGGGCATCGAAACCGCCGACAGTGACGATAATGAGCGATTCCCATTGGGGTTATCACTGACGCCTCGTGATGGCGATGGCTCAGAAACCGTCACTTCGGTGCTGTTAACTCCACAAACCGGAGTGACCTTGTTTGGCGACGGCTTACAGTTGACCGCCGATGGTTATCAGCTGACCCGCCAAAATGGGGAAACCGATGCCCAGTGGCAAGGGCGTATCGACAGTATTGAGTTCTACAGCGAGCCGGGGCTAACCCATCAGTTGGCCATTGGCGTTGAGGTCACCAGCGTCGATAGCAACAACCTTGGCAGCGATCAGCGGGTGCAAAGCCAACCGTTGTCGGTGTTTGTGGCACCGATTAATAATCGGGTTGATCTAAATGCCAATGATGTCAGTGGCGATGAGGACAACCCCTTTAGCATTGCTGGCATCAGTGCTGTGCTCAATGATGCCGATGAGACCATGTCGCTGCTACTTGAAGGGGTGCCAGAGGGCAGCTTCCTGTCGATCAATGGCGAGCCTTTACCCTACAACGGTGATGGCGTGTGGCAGATCCCCGTCGAGTTGCTAAATCCCGATGGCAGCCTGCCAAGCATCGATTATCTGCCACCGGCCGATACCTCTGGCGAATACCAATTGACGCTGCGTGCCATCAGTAGTGATGACGAGGTCGCCGAATTCGCCGAAGACACCTTGAACTTTATGCTCAATATCAACCCGGTTGCCGATGACATTGCACTAGAAGTGGCCAGCGAAATCAGCGGCAGTGAAGGGCAAACCGTGGCCGTCGATTTCGATCTGGACACCAGCGACAACTTCAGCGATGCGGTTGATCAGGCCGAAGCGGTGCTGCTGCAATTTAGCTTGGATCCCAGCTCCGACAGTACGCTTGCGGGTGGCGATGGTAAACCGCCGGCGATCATCGTGGCCGGAACCGAGTATCCGCTGACCTTGGTTAATGGCATCTGGCAAGTAGAAGTTGAAGTGGCTGGCGCGGTTGACAACCAACTGCTGCAAAGCATTTCGTTTAACAGTGGCGATGGCTTTGGTGAGGGCAATCTAAATATCAGCGCCAGCGCCATTGATCGCAGTGGCAGTTTGCCACAAAGCACCGGGACTGCAGTCACCACCAGCATTCCGCTGGCTATTTTACCGACCCCGGATCTGCCGCAACTGTCGGCGCCGACCTCGGTAACCGGTGGCGCCGCGATTGCGCTGGCTATCACCGCAGCGGTGGTCAATCCCGCGGTCGAAGAGCTTAGTGTGGTGATCAGCGGCATCAGTTCGGGTCAGTTGCAAGATGGCGATGGCAATCCGGTTGGCACACTGCAAGCCAATGGCGATCTGTTGTTGATGCCAACCGAGCTCGATGGATTGCAATGGGTTGGTGCCAGTGATGGCGACTATCCACTGTCTGTTAGCGCCGTGTCGAGCATTGGCGATGCGGCGGTAAGCAGTAGCACGACTATCGACGTCAGTGTTGACAACAGCGCCGATGACGATGCGTTTGATGCGGGTTTGATGTTGGCTGATGACGATGATGAAGCGGCCGATAGCGAGGCGGCGCCAGCACCGGCCGCAGAGCCTGAGCCGCTCGATTTAGGTGATATTTTGCAAAATCCCGAGCAGCAACAAGCACTGGATGATCTTCTGCAAAATGCGCAGTTTGCTATTTCGCCAGAGGATGATGACGGCAACGTCGATATCGTCGTTAATCTTGATGGGGACGACGCGCTGATCCTTAATAACGTCGATCTTGATCAGTGGCAAGTTGGTGCCGACGATCCTGATGGCTTCTTAGATAAGTTTATCGAGGAGTATCGCCAGCAACTGCAGCAAGACTAAGCTTATCGACGCGGAAGCTACTTGCCGCATCCAGCACATTAAGGCTGTCGTCGTGACCGGCGGCAGTCTCAACTGCCAGTTGGCGAAGCGTGGTAAGCGTTTTATTATCTTGGGCAACTCAACACGGTTGGATGAACAGATGAAACAAACACGAGTAGTAGCGGCGCTGTTGATGGCAGCGGTAATCAGCGGCTGTCAGCAGACTCCGGATGTGGCCAGCACTGAGGAAGCAAAGCAAGTGCAACAACCTGTAATGATGGCGGCGACTGCTGCCATGCTTAAAGATACCAATTGGCAATTGGTGCAGTTTAATGGCAATGACATCGACGCCAACATGCCAGTATCGATGGGATTTAGCGCCAGCGATAATCCGAAATTCGATCTGCGAGTTGGCGGGGTGGCAGCCTGTAATAATTACGGCACCTCGGTCAAACTGGATAGCGCCAAGCGCAACTTCAGCATTGATGCCAATGGCTTTATGGTGACCATGAAGATGTGCGCCGAGCCAGAGCTGGCGCAGATGGAAGCAAACTTTATGCTGTCGCTGCGCAACAATCAGTCGCTGCAGTTAACCGCTGCCGAGCAGCTACTGATGGTGGATAACATCGGCAACCGCTACCTGTTTAGCAAGCTGTAACTGCGGCGCTAACAACAAAAAACGGCAACCCTGAGGTTGCCGTTTTTTTATAGATGTTCGATTCAGTGTTTTTGCATCAGTGCTCTTGTATCAGCGCTCTTGTATTAGTATTTGGGCATCCGTTCGGCGCGTAGGCGCTTGCGCTTTTTCCAATGGAACAGCACGCCGTAGCGCCACAGGCTGTTGATTACTAAATACGTTAGAATCGCACTAATCACGCCCATCACCCCGCAACCGACCAACATCGGGAAGCCAACGGAATGCAAACTTTCGCTTAGCCAAGTCCAACTGAGCTCAAAGTGGAACTCAGTCCGTTGCCAACCTAGTAGCTTGGTGCCCAGCAGGTAAGCGCCGTAAAACATCACTGGCATGGTGACCGGATTGGATACCCAGACGGTGGCAACGGTCAGTGGTAAGTTGACGCCGCAGACGATGGCGACCACCGCAGCCAGTACCATCTGAAATGGGATCGGGATCCAACAGACCAAAATGCCCATCGCTAATGCCCCAGCGGCGGAGCGGCGGTTCAGGTGCCAGATGTTGGCTTGTTGCATCCAAGGCCCAAGCATCTTCAGATACTTGTGCTGCCGCAGCATCTCCGGATCCGGCATGATCCGTTTAAAGGTTCTTCTTGGCATTGCGAAAACGCTAACCCATGGTCAATCGATTATTACTAGGGTGGGTGCTGATACTGGCCACAGTGGTGATCTGGCCGGCGTTGCTGCCACTCCCATTACTTGCCGCCGGTTCCATGGTGGCGGTATTACTGAAACGTCATCCGTTGCTGCTTGGTTTGCTTTTAGGCGGGCTGTTTGGCCAGCTCATGGCCCACCGTTTACATGGCGAGTTACGCTGGTTATCGCAGGGGCCGCAGCAATTACAAGCAACCTTGGTTTCGGTTCAATCCGGCGCCGCACTATACCAGCGCAGTCGGTGGTTGGTCGAGTCTGCAAATGGCGAAGATGCGCCGTTGCTCGCCGCTAAGCAGGTGGAATTGGGCTGGTATCGGCCACCGCCATTGCAGATAGGAAAATCCTATCTGCTTGAGGTAGTTATCAAACCTGACCGGAGCCGGTTAAATCGCATTGGGTTTAACTTAACGCGGCATCGTTTAGCAAAAAACATAACTGCTTACGGTTCTGTTCGCGGTGGCCAATTGATTGCTGAAAATTTATTCACCTCGGCGTTATCGCAAGCCGATTTACGCCAACGTTTAGCTGCGTTGACAGCTGATTTGCCCCGGGCGGACATGATCCGCGCGCTCAGTCTTGGCGACACCAGTCTGGTTACGCCGCAGCGTTGGCAACAACTACGCCAAGCGGGGCTGATTCACCTGTTGGCGATATCGGGGTTGCATCTGTCGATCGTCGCGGGGCTTACTCTTAGTCTAGCGACGTGGGCACAGCGGCGCTGGTTACCCAGCGCTACAGGTCGTTATCAACCGTTGCTGTGGGGGCTGACCGCGGCGGCCGTTGCGGCTTATGGGGCGGCAGCGGGATTCGCTGTGCCGACGTTGCGGGCGACGGTGACGGTGCTGTTGGCGATGTGGCTGTTGTGGCGCGCCGCTTCAGGGCAACCGTGGGAATTGTTGCTGCGGGTGGCGGCAGTGCTATTGCTGTTGCAACCGATGGCGTCGTTAGCGGCCGGATTTTGGCTTAGTTTCGGTGCGGTGATCACCATCATTACCCTAGCGTGGGTGTGGCCTCAGCCACGCGCTTGGCTGCAAAAGTTGCTGTGGTTGCTGCTACTGCAAATGGCGTTGACGCTGACAGTAAACCTGCTGCAAGGGTTGTGGTTTGACCAATTCAGTATCCATGGGCTGTGGGCCAATCTGCTGCTGTTGCCCTATTTTTCGCTGGTGGCATTGCCGCTGTGTTTGCTGTGCGTAGTGGCCGTATTGGCGGGGGCGCCGTCGGCGCTGTTGCAGTTGGCCGATTGGGCGCTGCTGCCGATTGCGTGGGTGGCGCAGCGTGCTGGCAGTTGGGCTTGGGGCCATGGCCAGTTGAGCAGCGCCGCCAGTTGGTCGTTGCTGTTACTGCTGTTGGCGGTGCTGATGGTTTGCTGTGGCCAGCGTCGACTTAGCCGACGATGGCGAATCCGAGCAACAGCATTGGTGCCAGCAGCGGTAGTGGCGATCACAGCAGGGCTGCTGTGGCTTAAACCGAAACCGTTGTGGCAACTGGATATGATCGATGTCGGTCAAGGCAGTGCGCTGCTGTTAAGCCATCAACATCGGCATCTGCTGGTGGATACCGGGGCGGCCTTTGCCAGTGGCTACAGTTTTGCCGCCAGTACCTTGGTGCCACTGCTTGAGTCCCGCGATATTACCCAGCTTGAGCTGTTGTTGATAACCCATGGCGATAATGATCACGCCGGCGGCGTGCGCGCTATCAGACAGGCACTGCCGGTGCGACGGCATATCGGTTTTGGCGGGGAGTCGTGCATGCAGGGGCCAACCCAGTTTGGTGAGTTATCACTGTCATGGCAGCAAGCGCCGCTGGCGGGCAACGATGGTTCTTGTGTGCTGTTAATTAGCTCGAGCCAGCATAAGGTGCTGCTGCCCGGGGATATCGAACGTGCCGGTGAACAAGCGTGGCTGGCATCGACACTGGCAGGGCCAGTTGCGGTGATGTTAGCGCCGCACCACGGTTCGGCTACCTCCAGTAGTGACGCCTTTGTCAGTCGAACTGCGCCTGAGTGGTTGTTGGTAAGTGCCGGGCGCAACAATCGCTGGCACTTTCCTAAAGCGGAAGTGGTTGCTCGCTATCGGGCTGTTGGCTCACAAATTGTCAGCAGTGGCGACAGCGGTCAGGTGCAGTTGCGGTTGTTTGCTGATGGTCAGATCCAAGTCGTGCGGCAGCGGCAAGATCGCGCACCTTGGTGGTATAACCAGCAATAGGTCGCGCTAGGTTTGGTCAAATCTTTCAAGCCGCAGTAGAATGATCCACTTTGTACCCAAACAAGGGCTGACATGAGTTCAGACCAATCTGGCCAGTTTCGCGCCACCTTTGCCCGCCTGTGGCCATACATTAGCAAATACAAAGCCGGCTTTGCCGCCGCCATCTTTGGTATGGCGCTGTACGGTGTGGTCGATGCTTCGATGATTTACATGGTTAAGCCGTTGATCGACAGCGGTTTGGCTGAAAGCAATTCCAGCACCCTGCGGATGGCGCCATTGGTGATCATTGGCCTGTTCGTGATCCGCGGCTTTGCTAACTTCATGTCAACTTACTGTTTGGCTTGGGTCAGTCAGAATGTCATTCACACCATGCGCCAGCAGGTATTCAATAAATACCTGAAGTTGCCCATTCCGTTCTTTGATGATGCCTCCACTGGCGATCTGATCTCTAAGGTCACCTACGATGCTGAGCAAGTCTCACGGGCGTCATCGACGGCGTTGATCACCATGGTGCGCTCTGGTTTTACCGTACTCGGCCTGCTGTTCATCATGTTTTATGAAAGCTGGCAGCTGTCCGCCATCTTCTTTGTGGTTGGGCCAATTATCGCGCTGGTGATCAATTTGGTGTCGAAGCGTTTTCGATTGATCTCGAAAAACATCCAAGGGGCGATGGGTGGGGTGACCTCTACCACTGAGCAGATGCTCAAAGGTCACAAAAATGTGCTCGCCTTTGGTGGCCAACAGATTGAAAGCGATCGCTTTACCAAAGCCAGTAACATCAACCGTCAGCAAAACATGAAACTGTCGGCGGCCACCGCCATCAGCCAACCGATCATCCAGATCTTAGGTGCCTGTGCGCTGGGCGTGGTGCTGTTTATCGCCAGCTTCCCAGCGGTGTTGGACACCCTAACCCCAGGGTCATTCGTGGTGGTTGTCGGTGCGATGATGGGCCTATTGGCGCCGGTGAAGCAGTTAACCCGCGTCAACGCTGATCTGCAGCGCGGCGTGGCGGCAGCCGACAGCATCTTTGCGGTGCTGGATCAAACCGAAGCTGCTGACACGGGCTCGAAAACCTTGGAACACTGCCGTGGTGAGATTGCCATTACCGATCTGACGTTCAGCTACCCGCGTTCCGAAGGGCCGGTGTTAAAGCAGATCAACCTTAACATCCCGGCAGGCAAAACCGTGGCATTGGTGGGACGCTCTGGCTCTGGTAAATCAACGCTGTCCAACCTATTGCCGCGCTTTTATGAAATTGGCAGCGGCAGCATCACCATTGATGGCATGGATATCCGCGAGTTAACCATGGCCAATCTGCGCCAGCAGATGGCGCTGGTGTCACAGCAAGTGACCCTGTTTAACGACACCATCGCCAACAACATCGCCTACGCCTGTGGTGACAATGTCAGCCGTGAGCAGATCATCGCCGCGGCCGAAGCCGCGTATGTGATGCCGTTCGTCAACCAACTGCCGCAGGGCTTAGATACCCTAGTGGGTGAAGATGGGGTGATGCTTTCCGGTGGTCAACGCCAGCGCATCGCCATTGCTCGCGCTATTTTGCGTGACGCGCCAATTCTGATTTTGGATGAAGCCACCTCGGCACTGGATACCGAATCAGAGCGGGCGATCCAACGGGCACTGGATACCTTAGCCGCAGGTCGCACCTCAATTGTGGTAGCGCACCGTCTGTCGACCATCGAAAACGCCGATGAGATTGTGGTGTTGGATGGCGGCGAGATCATCGAACGCGGCACTCACCAACAGTTGCTGGATAAGCAAGGGGCCTATGCCCAACTGCACGCGCTGCAGTTTGGGGACTGATAGTGCAATCCTGGCTAGAAAAAGCATGGCAGCAGGGGCACCCATTGCTATGGCTGCTACTGCCGCTACAGTGGCTGTTTATCGCCATCAGCGGCTTGCGGCGCTGGCTGTTTGCCAGCGGCATTAAGCCATCGATTACGCTGCCGGTACCGGTGGTGGTAGTCGGCAACATCAGCGTTGGCGGCAATGGCAAAACCCCGGTGGTGCTGTATCTGGTGGAACTGCTCCGACAGCAGGGCTATCGCCCCGGGATCATCAGTCGCGGCTACGGTGGCGACAACAGCGCCCATCCGATGTTGGTTAACGGCGACAGCGATGCTCGTCTGTGTGGTGATGAGCCGAAGTTGTTGGCCCAGCGTAGCGGCGTGCCATTGGCGGTCGGCAGTGATCGCATCGCCGCAGCGGAACTGCTGCTGGCGACCGACATGGTCGATATCATCGTCAGCGACGACGGCATGCAGCACTATCGTCTTGGTCGCACGCTCGAAGTGGCGGTGATTGATGGTCAGCGCCGCTTTGGCAACGGCCATCGACTGCCGATGGGGCCACTGCGTGAGCCGGTTTCTCGGCTACAGCAGTGCGACTTGCTGATCTGCAATGGCGGTGAACCGCAAGCGGATGAGTTTCTGATGACCTTAGAACCGGCCCCGTGGCAGCGGGTTGACGGCAGCGGTGCTGCTGCGCCCCAAGGCGAGTTAGTGGCGATGGCCGGCATTGGCCATCCACCGCGATTTTTTGCCACGATTAGCGAGCTTGGTCTTAATCCCGTCGCCAGCCACGGTTTTGCTGATCATCAGCCGTATAGCCTTGATATGTTGGCGCCATTAGCCAAGCCACAGCAGGCACTGCTGATGACGGAAAAGGATGCGGTTAAGTGTCGCGACTTCGCCCTAGCTAACTGGTATTACCTACCGGTCAGTGCTAATTTGGGCGCCAGATTTGATAGCCGTTTTATCACTTTGTTGAAGGAAAAACTCCATGGCGTTTGATCACAAACTGTTGGAAATCATCGCGTGCCCAGTGTGTAAGGGTAAGCTGGAATACGATCGCGACGGTCAGCGCCTGATCTGCCGCGCCGATCGACTGGTGTACAGCATCGATGAGGGCATTCCAGTGCTACTGGAAGATCGCGCTACGCCACTGGAGAGCGAGTCTGCATGAGTTTTGTGGTGGTGATCCCGGCGCGTTATGCCTCGACGCGACTGCCGGGCAAACCGCTGGCGGACATCGCTGGCAAACCGATGGTGGTGCATGTTGCCGAGCGGGCACTGCAATCCGGTGCTGATCGGGTGGTTGTGGCTACCGATGACCAGCGTGTTATGGATGCCCTCGATGGTCTTTGCGACGTGGTGATGACCTCGCCAGATCATCAATCCGGCACCGAGCGTTTGGCCGAAGTGGTGCAACTGCTGCAGTTGAGCGATGACACCATTGTGGTTAACGTTCAAGGGGATGAGCCGCTTATTCCTGCCGCCAACATTCGCCAAGTGGCGGATAACCTTAATGGCAGCCAGGCGCGGATGTCGACGCTGGCGGTTGCCATTGACGACAGCGAAGAGATGCACAATCCCAATGCGGTTAAAGTGGTTTGCGATGGCAATGGCTACGCCCTCTATTTTTCCCGCGCCGCCATTCCATGGGATCGTGACGGCTTTGCCAATGACCTTGGCGTTAGCGCAGGCGCGCTGCGTCACGTCGGGATCTACGGTTATCGCGCCGGTTTTATCCGTGATTATGTCAGTTGGCCAGTCAGCCCATTGGAGCAGATTGAAGCACTGGAACAACTGCGAGTGCTCTATCAAGGCGAGAAGATCCACGTTGCGGTCGCCAATGAAGCACCGCCAGCGGGGGTAGATACCCCAGAAGATCTGGCACGGGTTCGAGCCGTACTCGCTGGCTAACACATCCTGCTTAAATTAGGACGTGTTGACATTTGCCGTATATTTTTGCGCCCTTGATTGGCAACAAATTGAACTTGGCCGGTTCGTTTTGCTGTTCTGTGGTCCCTGAGGGACGCCTTGCAGGGTCGGGCTAGCAGCTGTCACTCTTCGTCACACGATTTCGACGTAGAGCCACTATGCCTTCAATCGCAATCCTCGATTGACAGCCGCTATCCTCGACCAAATTCTGAACACCAAACGTCAACACGCCCTAGTCTTAAAGCGCACATATTGGCCAGTCCAGTATGTGCGTTTTTGTTTTTGGAAGAGACCATTGATGACCGATGCCAAATTATTGCAGGCGTTTGTAGATGTGGTGGAACAAGGCAGTTTTGCCGCCGCGGCGCAGTTGCGTGACACCGATGCATCACACCTTACTCGGCAAATTAAGCGACTGGAAACTGGACTTAATGTGCGCTTGCTGCACCGTTCTACCCGCGCGCTATCACTGACCGAGCAAGGGCGACAGATCTACGCCAAGGCGCAGCAAATCGGCGATCTATTGGCCGATGTGCAAGCCATTGCCAATACCAGCACCAGTGAGCCCAGCGGCCGCTTAAAAGTGACCAGTGGCCTTTATCTTGGGCGCAAGTTTCTGCTACCGGCGGTGGAAACTCTGTGCCAGCGGTTTCCTGAGGTAACGGTTGATGTTCATTTGGCGGATGAGCAGGTGGATCTGATTAAAGACCGCTACGATTTGGCGCTGCGAGTATGGCAAGCCAAAGACACCGATTTAGTGGCCAAGCATCTGTTAGATATTCGCTTTATGTTGGTAGCGACGCCTGAGTTTGTTGGTCGTTATGGACTGCCGCAAACATTGGCGCAACTGCAACCATTGCCGGCGGTTGCCTATCATCGCCGGGGACACCACAACAAAAATGTCAATTACCGAACCGACAGCGGTGAACTGGCCAGCTTTGCCTTAAACGCCAATCTGTCGATTAATGACGATTGTGAGGTGGAGCGGATCATGATGGCGGGCAGCCATTACTGTTTGGCCACCAACTATATGGTGGCCGATAGAGTCAGTCGCGGTGAATTGGTTCAGTTGTTGCCAGAACTGCAATTGCCACTGCAAGCGACGGTGTCGTTTGTCTATCCCAACCGTGGTCTGTCGGCGGCGGCTAACTGGCTTATCGCCGCAGTTAACCAACAACTGCAGAATTATTGACGCTGTTCTAACCAATATTGGTTGACGGCAGCAGGGGCGTAGCTGCGAAGCACCTCAACCAAACGGTTGGCTTCAGCAAAGTGAGTGGCATCTTGTCCCTGTGGCCAAAAGGCGTTGATGATTTCGGTATCAAGAAAGTCCAAAAATTGATGCACCAGCCCATCTTTGAGTTTGAACCATGCGACGCCGCGGTTCATGTAAGCCCCGCCATGTTGGGTGGTTGCGGTGGTATACCAGTGCGCCGCCACCATATCGCCGTCAAACATTGCCCATTTAGTGTGAAACCGTAAGCTGCCATTTAGGTTAGCTTGCATAGCAGCCAGCAGCGCCAGGATTGCTGACTTACCGCGCACCACATTAGGGTGATAAGTGCCGGGAAATTCAAACTGACAATCGGGGTGTAACATCTCGGCGATGGTGTCGAAATCGCTGCGGGAAAAAGCATCGTAAAAGTCGATAATCCCTTGTTTGTTAGTAATAAAAGTAGGCATTAGGCTCTCCAATAATTAGCGCCTAAGGGTAGCCTGGCGATCCCTTGGCGACGATGACAAATTCGGCAATGCGCTATGGCGAGTTAGCACCATAACGGGCCAATATTGCGGCGCTGACAGGGTATTCGAATGGCGCTTACAACGACTGAGAATGCGCTGTTTTTTAATTCGTCATTTCAGTTAACTCGGCTGTTGCTAATCGCAACTTGCTAGAATTTACTGTGGAGTTGATTGCATTTATGGCTAATTTTGCAACGAGATGGTGGTTGTTGCGCGATTGTTGCGTGATGTGGTTCGCAGAGGCAGAATACGGGTTTTTTATGGCTCGATAACAAGATCTAATTCACACTCTCTGAACTAATGCGATTCAACGGCGCAATTTCAACGAGCATCAATTGTTAAAGACTTTACAATGACCGCGATTTTGGGGAACAACGGTTAGAAAACCATCGTTTGCTAATCTTGTTGGATCCCCGCACTTACCCCTAGTCGTTTTATTACGGAGTCGTTGTTGCCATGACTGAGCAAACAACCAATCAGGAGAAGTCGTACCGCGAGCTGCATCGTCCAGCCAGCGAGTTCGCCTCCCGCTCTGATTACCTAGATCATGAACTGCAGATCATGAAGCCGCGTCGTTATGCCCTGAACCTACCAGGTCGTGACTTTAACTTTGAGTGGGAAGATCTTGTTCCTGCCATCGCTGGTACCATCGGTATTATCTCGATGTACTCGGCGGTGATGATGTCGTGGGCTGAAGGCTTGAGCCAAGCCTGGGATCACATCGAGTTAGGCCGTGAATTCGCGATTGAAGTTGCCCGAGTAGAGATGCTGCTACCGGCGCTGTTCTTCTGTATTTTGGCGTCCGGTTTTATCAACCCTCGTGCTAACTTGGCAGGTAACCATGGTCCGCTGATCCCGCTGATTGGTACCATCGCGCTGGCTGGGGCACACCCACTGGCACTGGCCATTTTGCTGGGTGTTTTTGGCTTGTTGTTGTCCTACTTCAAGGGCGGCTCGCGACTGGTAAACCTGACCAGTAACGGGGTTGCCGGCGGTTTGTTGGTGTTCCTCGGTTTTACCGGTTCGGTCAGCATGATCGGCAACATCCAAACTTGGGCTAACGGTCTGGTGCCTGAAGGCGGTCAAGCTGGTGACATGGGTTACGTTGGCCTAGTGGTGCTGGCGGCGGTGATCGTGCTGTATGCGGTACTGGCAAAAATGGGCAAACGTTGGCTGGCAATCCCAGCGTGTGCACTAACTGGCTTGGTGTTGGCACTGGCACTTGGTGCTGGCTTCGACCTGAAGTTTGAGACCGAAATGGGTCTGCCGAACTTAAACCCAGTTTACTGGTGGGGCTCTACTGAACAGGGCTGGATGTTGGGTCTGCCAAACGCGCAGCACTTTATCGCTTCTTTGCCATTTGCGATTTTGGCGGTAGCGATGTGGTCGCCAGACTTCTTGGGTCACCGTATTTTCCAAGAGCTGAACTACCCGAAAGGCACTGAAAAAGTACTGATGGACGTGGATGACACCATGACCATGTGTTCTATTCGTCAAATGGTAGGTACGGCACTGGGTGGCGGTAACATCACCTCCTCTTGGGGTACTTACATGATCCCGGCAGCGATCGCTAAGCGTCCTATTCCTGCTGGTGCCATCGTACTAGGCTCACTGGTAATGTTGGTGGCAATCCTTGGTTTCCCAATGGATGCGGCGGTTTGGCCTCCGGTAATGCGAGTAGCGCTGCTGGTTGGCGTATCTTTGCCACTGCTGGAAGCGGGCGTACAGATGATCCGTGATGAAAAAGACGCGCAAGCGGCCGGTATCTGTGTGTTTGCGGCAGCGGTAACCAACCCAGTATTGGCGTGGGCACTGACCATGCTGCTGGATAACAACGGTTTGATTGGCGACAAAAATCGTCCAAACCAGCTGTCCAAACTGGATCGCATCGTGATCCCAGGTTCTGTTCTGCTGATCTGTTTCGCGGCCATGTTGGCGGTGGGCATGCTCGAAGAACAGTGGGGCATTCCAGCACTGCTGTAATACGTTTAGCCGCAAGGCTTCACGGACTGACACAAAAGGGGCGTCCAATTGGACGCCCTTTTTGTATCTGCGATCAGGCGCTTTTAACCAGATCTAAGGTTTTCGCTTGTTCTGGATTGGTCCACGCAAACAGATGCGAAGCGATCTGGTTTTTGGAGATGGTGCCCACCACACGATTGTTGATCATCACCGGCAGCATTTGCGGTCGTGCGATCCGTTGTTGCTTGGCTCGTTCAGCCAGCGAGGCGGTGGTCATGCTGGTGGCAATACCGCTGCTGGTTACCGGGAACAGCTCTTTCTCATCGACGCTTAGGTATTGCGCCAGCTTCAACACGCTGTCGCTGGCATTCAGGCGCTGGACGTCGGTTTGCATCACTTGAGCGACGGTCAGGTGGTCGTCGTTGTCGAAGTTACGGCACCACATCTCAACCAGCACATCGTGGTGGGATAGGTAACCGAGCAGTTGTTGCTGTTGGTCAACCACCGGAGCACCAGTAACGCCGGCATTTTGTAGAGCATGCATGGCATCGTTCAGACTCAGAGAAGGGGATAGCAGCAGCGGTTCGCGATTCATCACCTCGCTCACCAGACGATCATCGATACGCACAGACGCCTCCTGTTGCACAGACTCTTTGGACACGACAGCAACTTTGGCTGCTGGCGCAAAAGTACGGTAGATGGTGTGGTAACCCAGACCGACCACCACGCCACCACCCACGATGTTACCTAAGGTCACCGGGATCAGGTTGGCGAATAGGAAGTTGCTCCAAGTTAGGTCGGCAAAGGCGGCTGGATCGGCACCGACCATCGCCCAAAAGCTTGGCTCGGCGGTGCTGGCAATGGCGATCCCCAGCGGCACCATAAATAGGTTAGCGATGCAGTGTTCAAAGCCAGAGCTGACAAACAGCGCCACTGGCATCACCATCAAGAACGCTTTGGCGCCGTTGGATTTGGCACTGAAGGTCAGCCATACCGCCAAACACACCATCAGGTTACACAGAATGCCCAGGGCGAAGGCTTGCAGCGGCTCATGGTGCAGCTTGTGTTGGGCGATCTTTAACGCGTTCAGACCCCAAGCGCCGTTGCCGTTGATGTAAAGCTGCGCCGCCATCACCAACGCCACCAGCAAAATGGCACCAATAAAGTTACCAAGATAAACCTTGCCCCAAACGCCGAGCATTTTGCCCAGTGGGGTTTCGCCACGAACATAACTGATCAGCGACAGCACGGTACTGGTAAACAGTTCGGCACCGGCCACCACCACCAGAATCAGGCCTAAGCTGAAAACGACGCCGCCGATTAATTTATTGACACCCCAACCAATGTCGCCGTTGCCGGTGGTCACGGTGATGTAAAACACAAACGCCAGACCGATAAACAGACCACCCATCGCTGCCGACAGAATGGTCATGGCAGTGGGTTTGCTGGTTTTACCAACGGCGAAGGTCTCGGCCACCGCCATCATTTGCGGCGGGGTGAGATGGGTTTGATTTGGCTCCGATTTTACCGAAGTGACGGTGGACATGCAGTCCCTCCCAATGACAAGCTTGCGGCGCCATAACGAATTGGTACCCGCGTGAATGGGGCGGAGGATACGCTCGTCGCATCGTTGAAAAAAATGGATAATACTGAGCCCCAGTATCGAGGTTTTTGATGGTTAAATTGATCCCCATAACGGCGCCGAAAAAAGAAGCGGAAGATGAGCCACAAACCGGTAAGTTTTCCCTAAAGCAGTTGGCGGTGTTTGACGCGGTTGCCACCCACGGCACCGTAAGTGCCGCTGCCGACGCATTGGCGTTGACCCAGTCGGCGACCTCAATGGCGTTGGCACACCTCGAGCGCAGTCTCGGTAGTCCCCTGTTTGAACGACAAAGTAAACGGATGCTGTTGACCGCCAAAGGCCACTGGTTGCGGCCTAAGGTCAAAGAGGTGTTGCAGGACATCAAGCTGATTGAGGCCGGATTTGCTGAACAGCAGATCTTAAGCGGCGAGATCAAAGTGGCGGTCAGTCAAACTCCAGCGGAACACCTGTTTCCTGCGGTTATCAGAAATCTTGATGCCGACTATCCAGCACTGCGGATCGACATGACGGTAAAAAACACCGACATGGTGATCGAAGGCATTCGTAACTACGAATATGACCTTGGGGTGATCGAAAGCCACTGTCTGGATGACAGCATCGCCCAGCAAGTGTGGTGTCATGACACCTTAACCATCGTCGCCAGTAAAGATCATCCTTACGCTAAGTTTCAGCGGGTCAGCTTTGCCCAGTTAGAGCAAGCGCAATGGGTATTGCGCGAACGAGGCTCGGGCATTCGTACCATGTTTGAGACGGCGATTTTCGATCACATCGATAAACTTCATGTTTGGCGCGAGTACGAACACGTTGGGGTGATCAAAGATCTGGTGCAGCACAATCAATATCTCACCTGTTTACCTTGGTTTGATGTGCGCTATGAGGTAGAACGGGGCGATCTGGTGCAGTTAGCGGTGCCGGCGCTGAATATGAAACGGTCGCTGAACTTTATCTGGCGCGCCGACGCCATCGATAATCCGCTGCGCGAATGCATCAAATCCGAAGCGATTAAGTTAACCCGAGTGATTGAGCCGGAGCTATCGCACTAGCCCAAAATAAAAAAACGCCACCCCTCGCAAGGGGCAGCGTTTGACGCTGCTTTCGCAGACTGACTCGGTAACGGCGGTCTGGGCGGTTACGCTACTTGTTGACCGCTGGTTTTGTGTTGGTGGCAGAGCCCCAGCAGGCTGTTGGCGACCATAGCGCGGCTAACCATGCCGATAAGCTTGTGGTCTTTAACCACTGGGAATTGCTTTGGCTTGGCCACTTTCATGGTGCGGGCTCGCTGTTCAATCGGGTTTGGCGACATGGTGGTTAAAAAGCCGCTGTCGGAGACTGCGTACAGTTGCTCGTGATCGATGCACATCCGTTCAGCCAGTTGCAGCACGCTGTCGCTGGCGTGGGCGGTTTCTACCTCGGTACGCATCAGCATCTCGACGCTAACCTCTTGGTGGTGTTTGGCGTAGTTGATGCTCCAGAAGTGCACCAGCAGATCGTGGCTGGAGAAGATCCCCACCAAACGCATCTGCTGATCGACCACTGGAGCGCATTCGATGTTGTGCTGTGCAAACAGCTGCAAGGCGGTCGCAACGGTGGTGGTAGTGCTTAATACCAGTGGATTGCGGTCCATGATGTCGCTGACTAATTTCTTTTCCAGTTTCATAGTTGGCTCCAGACCAAGACGGAAAATGCAGTGGACAAACTGGCGCCAGAACAACTTAGTAATGCTGTGTGGGGTCAGCCGTGATTTGTTGTTAATCACGATACGGAATCTCAGCAGACAGAGATAATTGATAATTTTGAACTGCGGCATCAACTTGCTTGATGCCGTGAAAACCGGCTCCAACGCCGTGGTGTTGGGGCCCAGATTTGGCACGAGAAACCATGCGATTTTCATTGAAACAGTTGGCGGTGTTTGAAGCGATTGCTCGCAGTGGCAGCGTAAGCCAAGCGGCAGAACAGTTGGACTTAAGCCAATCTGCCACTTCGATGGCGCTGCAACAGTTGGAGCGGATGCTCGGCCACCCGCTGTTTGAACGTCAAAATAAGCGGATGGCGCTGACGGTGTGGGGCAACTGGTTGCGACCCAAAGCGAAGAAGATCCTGTTGGATGTGCGGCGGATTGAATCGGGCTTTGCCGAGCAGCAGATCATCAGTGGCGATATCGCCGTGGCGGTGTCACAGACCGCCGCTGAACACCTGTTTCCACAGGTGCTGCGGGAGCTTGATCAAGACTTTCCGGCGGTCAAAGTGGCCATGAGTGTGCGCAACAGCGAACAGGTGATCGAGGGCATTCGTAACTACCAATACGACCTTGGGATCATTGAGGGGCGCTGCGATGACAACCAGATCCAGCAAGAGATCTGGTGTCATGACCATCTGGCGATCGTGGCCAGTGCCAATCACCCCTACGCGCGTTCGGCGGCGGTCTCTTTTGCCCAGCTAGAACGAGCCCAGTGGGTGCTGCGAGAGCAGGGCTCCGGCATTCGCGCCATCTTTGAAAGCGCCTTGCATGGTCACATTGATGATCTCAACGTCTGGCGTGAATATGAGCACGTGCGGGTGATTAAAAAGCTGGTTGCCGAAGGGTTGTACCTGTCCTGTCTGCCGTTCTTAGATATCCGTGAATCGATCGCCCGTGGCGAATTGGTTGAATTGAACGTGCCGGCGCTGAATATGAAGCGGCCATTGACCTTTATCTGGCGTCGTGACGCTTTGGAAAATCCGTTGCGTGATTGCATTAAGTTGCAAGCCCGGCGAGTGGTGCGGTCGATTGAACCGAAGGTGAGTTAGCTTGGTGTTGCGGATGAACTAGACCCGGTTTTTATCGTTGATAGCCCATATCAGTTTTGTTGATGGCTAACTTGTTGATCAAAAAGGCGCCATTGTGGCGCTTTTTTGATGCTGTGGTAACTATCTGGTCGATCTACCGCTTGGTGAAGGGCGTTTCGCAGCTGACCTCTAATAAGCCTTACTACGGCTAAACCCAAGTAATAACGCTCAGCGATAACCCTCAGCGATAAATCCAAGCCATAAAAAACGGGCAGAGAATTTTCTCTGCCCGTTTTTTTATGCGACATGCTTATTTGGCTTTTCCGAAATGGGATAACGCGTAGCCGCTGAGCAGCAGTGCCGCGGCGATGGCGATGGCGATGCCGGTGATCTGCAGTGGGATCTCGGCAAAGCTGGCCACCAGGGCGCTGGCGCCAAAGCTGATGCTGATCTGCAAGGTGTTTTGCAAACCGGCAGCGGTGGCGGCGCAATGTGGCATATGGCTTAAGCTGCGGTTAACCACAATCGGGTACAGCGCGCCATTGACCGCCGCTGAAACACAGAATGGGATCAGCAATGGCCAGATGGTGGTTTGTGGGGTCAGTGCCACCACCAGCAATACCGCCGCAACTAGAGCGAACGTGGCCAGCAGTGCTTTGAGCAACCCGGCATCACCATGACGAGCTACCCAGCGTTTACCCAGCAGACCACCCACCATAAAGGCGATGGTTTGTGGCACAAACGACAGGCCGATATCGGCGGCATCGTAGCCCATCAGGTGCATGATCTCTGGCAGACCCGTCAGGTAGGCGAAGAACGCCGCTGAAGCAGAAGCGAAGATCAGCACGTGGCCCATGTAATAGCGGGAGCTAAGCAGTTGCTTAATGTCACCCATCACTGGTTGTGGTTTTACGGTTTTATCCGCTTTTGGCAGGGTAACGCTGTAGGCCACCAGCGCAATTGCCAGCACGGTTAAGAACAAAAAGATGCTGCGCCAGCCGTAGGCATCCGCCAACACCACGCCCAGTTGTGGCGCTAGGGCAGGGGACAGCGCCACCAGTGGCATGACGGTGGCAAAAATTTGTTGGCTTTGACTTGGGGTGTAACGGTCGATCACCAGCGCTTGCCAGATCACCGTTGGCGCACACACACCAATCGCTTGGATAAAGCGCAGCAGTTGCAGTTGCCATACTTCCGTACAGAAGCTGATGGCCGCCGAGGCCAAACCAAACAGGGTAAGACCGGCGATCAAGGCGCTACGACGACCGATGCGATCGCTTAAAATGCCCCACAGCAGCTGGCCACCGGCCAAACCGGCCAGAAATACCGACAGTGACAGGGCGATCCCTTCGGCGGAAGTCGCCAGTGCCATTTCCATCTGTTTAAAGGCCGGCAGATACATGTCGGTGGCAACAAAACCCAGCATCGACAGCAGCGACAGATAGCCAAGTTCAATTTTGGTGATGAATTTGCTCATAGATGCCAATTAATTTGATAAATGCAGCAACCCCAACAGCTAAAGTAAGAGCTGCTGAGTAATTTAAGGTTGCGCATTCTAGTGGCTGACGTTGTTGGCGTTAAACGCTATATTTTGCCGTTACCTAACAAAATTTTTGAAAGCAAAACCCCGAGTCGCCGATGTTTGATAAAGCCACCTTACAGATGCTCGATACCGTCGCCCGTGCTGGCAGTTTTAGTGCCGCCGCCAAGCAGTTACATAAAGTGCCTTCGGCGATCAGTTACAGCGTCCGTCAGGTCGAGCAGCAACTGGGGGCGGAACTGTTTCAGCGGCTGCCGAAAAAAGTGGTGCTGACCCCCGCCGGCGAACATTTTGTTAATCAAGCGCGGCTGTGGTTGCGGGAGATGGCGGAGGTGCAGCGGCAAACTCAGCGGGTGGCTAAAGGTTGGCAGGCACAGTTGAGAGTGGCGCTGGATAGCATCGTTAAACCGGCGCCGGTGACTGAGCTTATCGCCGATTTCTATCAGCAGTTTGACGATGCCGAACTGCTGATCCATTTCGAAGTGTTTAATGGTGTGTGGGACGCGTTAGCCGATGGTCGCGCGGATTTGGCGATTGGTGCCACCGCAGCGATCCCGGTTGGCGGTGATTTTGGCTTTCGACCGATGGGATCGCTGTCGTGGGTATTGGTGTGCGCGCCGCAGCATCCAGCGGCGACGCTGGACAGTATCTCACCGCAAGCGCTGCAGAACATCGACACCATCTGTTTGGAAGATACCTCCCGCAGCCTGCCTAAACGAGACAACTGGCTGCAAGGGCCAAAGCGGCGGATTATGGTGCCGGATTGGAGCAACGCCATCAGCTGTTTGCAACAGGGGTTGGGGATCGGCAATGTGCCGCAACATTTAGCGCAGCCACTGCTGGCCTCTGGGCAATTGGTGGCATTAACGTCCGAGCCAAGCAAACCGGACAGTGCCTGTGGTATTGCCTGGCGCCGCAGCAGCGAAGGGCCGCTGCTCAGTTGGTTATTGGATTACTTGGGTGAAGCACCGCAAACCCAGCAGCGTTGGCTGGCGCCTGAGCCCATGCCGGCAACACTACATCTGCCTTAATTTGCGAGCCGGCAACCCCAGTTCTGGTGGTTTTGCTGATAATTTCTCCTCGTTTGTCGATAAGTCGTCGCTTTTGTCGGCAACAAGGTTGTCACGCGGTTTCACAGCCTTATCCCCAAAACCTGTGCGGTTGTTATCACCAGTGCGTGCAAGGGTGTGAATTCGTGATCTGGATCTCACCCGTTGGCTAGCGATCGATCGCCAACGCCAGTATCATTCGCGCAAACCTTTGCGCAAACGTTTGCGCCCAAGCTTTAGTGAGTTTGGAGAACCGCTGGGGAGATTGCCCAGCACACTCTGATTGGAATGAGAACAGATGAGAAAAGCCGCCCTGCTAAACAGTGATATCGCCCGTGTACTGGCCCTGTCTGGTCACACTGATGAGATCACCATTGGTGACTGTGGCTTGCCGATCCCTGCTTCTTGCGAGCGCATCGATTTGGCGCTGATCCGCGGCGTACCGACTTTCTTGGATACTCTGAAAGTGGTGGCGGGCGATCTGCAAATCGAAGCTGTGGTACTGGCGCAAGAGATCGCCGAACACAGCAGTGAATTCCATCAGCAGCTGTTGCAGCTGCTTGAGCAACTGGGCGATGCCCAAGGCCAAGCGATCGCCATCAGCTACGTTAGCCATGAACAATTCAAAGTGCGTACTGCCAACAGCCGCGCGGTGATCCGCACCGGCGAGTGCACCCCATACGCCAACATTATTCTGTCCGCAGGAGTGGCGTTTTAATGTCCACCGAACTGAAGCCACTGCTAAGCCTGAACGGGATTGAGAAATCCTTCCCAGGCGTGAAAGCATTGAATGGCGCCCAGCTAAACGTTTACCCAGGCCAAGTGATGGCACTGATGGGTGAAAACGGCGCCGGCAAATCCACCATGATGAAGGTGATGACCGGCATCTATCAGCCAGAAGCGGGTGAAATTCGCTTAAATGGCGAGGTGGTGAAATTCTCCGGTCCGCGCCAATCCCAAGCGGCGGGCTTAAGCATCATCCATCAGGAACTGAACCTGATTGATGAGCTATCGATTGCGGAAAACATCTTCTTAGGCCGTGAGCCAAAGCGTTTTGGTCTGATTGACTGGAACAAGATGTACGCCGAGGCTGATGCCTTGCTGGAGCGTCTGCATGTCAATTGCGGCAGCCGCACCAAGATGGGCGAACTGTCTTTGGGTCAACAGCAGATGGTGGAGATCGCCAAGGCGCTGTCGTTTAAGTCCAACATCATTGTGATGGATGAACCAACCGACGCCCTGACCGATCGCGAAACCGAGGCGCTGTTTGCGGTAATTCGTGAACTGCGCGAGCAAAACGTTGGCATCGTCTACATCTCCCACCGCCTGCAAGAGATCTTCGACATCTGCGATCGCGTTACCGTGATGCGCGATGGCCAGTTTATTGCTGAACAAGCGGTCAGTGATCTGACCGAGTGCAAACTGATTGAACTGATGGTCGGTCGTAAACTGTCGGATCTGTACCCACGGGTGGATCACCCGCGTGGCGCGGTATCACTGGCGGTTAGCAACCTTTGTGGTAACGGCGTTAACAACATCAGCTTTGAACTGCACGAAGGCGAAATCCTCGGCTTTAACGGCCTGATGGGCGCCGGCCGTTCTGAACTGATGCGGCTGCTGTTTGGTGATGGCAAGCGTGAAGCTGGCGAAGTGCTGCTGTATGGCCAAGCGGTGCATCCGCGTAGCCCGAGCCAAGGCATTAGCGCTGGGATCTCCTACATCAGTGAAGATCGCAAAGGCGATGGTCTGATGCTGGAGATGTCGGTCAAAGAGAACATGAGCATCAGCTCACTGGAATCGCTGTCTCGTGCTGGCTTTATCCAAGCGGGTGCCGAGCAGGAACAAGCCCAGTACTTTGCTGAAGCCTTCAACGTTAAGACCCCAAGCCTAGACCATCCAATCGGCAAACTCTCTGGTGGTAATCAGCAGAAGGCGGCGATCGCCAAAGGACTGATGGCCAAGCCAAAGGTACTGATCTTGGATGAGCCAACCCGCGGCGTCGATGTTGGCGCTAAGAAAGAGATCTACCAGCTGATCAACCAATTTAAGCAACAGGGGATGAGCATCATTCTGGTTTCCTCTGATATGCCTGAGGTGATGGGCATGAGCGACCGCATCTTGGTGATGAATCACGGTCAAATCAGTGGCGAGTTCGATGCTAAGACCGCCACTCAAGAGCAACTGCTGGCTGCGGCCATCGGCAATCACTAAGAATTCGCGCGTTGCGCAAGCGTTTATTTCGAGATTCAAACATGACCACTTCTGCAAACTCCCCAGCCATGGCCAAGGCGCTAGAGTCGCTAAAACAGCAAAAAGCGCTTCTGGCGCTGGTTGCGCTGATCTTTGTGGTATCGATGCTGAACGACCAGTTCTTCACCGTCGATAACTTTATGAACATCCTGCGTCAAACTTCGGTTAACGCGATTATCGCGGTTGGCATGACCTTGGTGATCCTAACCGCCGGTATCGACTTGTCGGTGGGCGCGGTATTGGCACTGGCTGGCGCCTTGGCGGCGTCGTTGGTAGCGGCACAAATGCCACTGTTGCTGGCACTGCCTGCGGCAATCATGGCTGGCGCGGCACTGGGGGCGATGAACGGTGCACTGATCTCCAAAGGTAAAGTGCAGGCGTTTATCGCCACCTTGGTTACCATGACCGCCATCCGTGGCCTGACCATGGTGTACACCGAAGGTCGTCCGATCTCCACCGGCTTTACCGAGGTTGCCGAGCAATTTGCGCTGATCGGTGGCGGTTACCTGTTTGGTCTGCCAGTGCCGGTATGGCTGATGTTTGCCGCCTTTGTTGGCGCATGGCTGCTGCTGCACCACACCCGTCTGGGCCGTTACATCTACGCCATCGGCGGCAACGAATCCGCCGCGCGTCTGTCTGGCATCAACGTTGATCGGGTTAAAATCGCGGTCTACGGCATCGCAGGCGCGATGTCAGCATTGGCGGGTCTGATTGTGACAGCGCGTCTATCTTCAGCGCAGCCAACCGCCGGTACCTCTTACGAGCTGGATGCGATTGCGGCAGTGGTAGTTGGTGGCGCCAGTCTGGCCGGTGGCCGTGGCTTTATCTGGGGCACCCTGGTGGGCGCACTGATCATCGGTGTACTGAACAACGCCTTGAACCTGCTGGACGTATCCTCTTACTACCAGATGATCGCCAAAGCGGCGGTAATTCTGCTGGCGGTGCTGGCGGATCGTAAGTCCCACGCTTAAGGAGACTTGGATGAAGGTTTTCTCTCGCTCACTTGCGGTACTGGCATTGGCGGCATCAATGGTGCTGCCGGTGGCCGCCGACGATAAACCGGTGATCGCGCTGGTGGTTTCGACTCTGAACAACCCATTTTTCGTATCGATGAAAGATGGCGCGGAAGCCAAAGCCGATGAGCTGGGTTTGGATCTGATCGTATTGGACTCGCAAAACGATCCGGCCCGTGAACTGGCCAACGTCGAAGATATGGTGATCCGCCAAGTTAAGGTGCTGCTGCTAAACCCAGCGGACTCCGATGCGGCCTCCAATGCCGCCGGTTTGGTTAACCGTAAAGGCATTCCGCTGATGACCCTTGACCGCGGCGTTGCCCGCGGCACCGTTACCAGTCACATCGCTTCCGATAACGTCGCCGGTGGCAAACTGGCCGGTGACTTTATCGCTAAGCAGCTAGGCGCTGGTGCCAAGGTGGGGCAGCTGGAGGGGGTACCCGGTACTTCCGCGGCCCGTGATCGTGGCCAAGGCTTTAGCGAAGCGGTTACTGCCCACAACTTTGAGCTGGCCTCATCCCAGCCGGCGGATTTTGACCGCGCTAAGGGCTTGAACGTGGCCGAGAACATGCTGTCTTCCAAAGGCGATATCCAAGCGCTTTTTGCCCAGAACGATGAGATGGCCTTGGGCGCGATTAGCGCTGCCAAAGCCAGTGGCAAGCAGCCACTGATCGTCGGCTTTGATGGTACCGACGAAGGCATTGCCGCGGTACGTCGTGGTGAGCTGGCAGCCACGGTTGCCCAGCAGCCAGAGCTGATTGGTGCCAAAGCGGTGGAAGCGGCAATGCGCGCCATCAAAGGCGAAGCGGTGGAACCATTCCAACCGGTACCGCTGCAAATCATTACCAAATAAATCATTTTTTAAGGGCTGCAGTTGCGGCCCTTGTTGCGAGACTATCATGGCTAAATTAACCGTACTGGGCAGCATTAACGTTGACCACCTGATGCAAGTAACCTACGCCCCGAAAGCGGGTGAAACCCTGACTGCCAACAACTACCAAGTGGTTGCCGGTGGCAAGGGCGCTAACCAAGCGGTGGCCGCCGCTAAGCTGGGCGCCGATGTGGCGATGATCGGTTGTGTTGGCAGCGATGCCATCGGCGCGCAGATGGTGGCCGAGTTCGCCGAAACCGGCATGGATACCGCAGGGATCAGCGCGGTAGCCGGTGAATCCACTGGTCTGGCGATGATCTACGTGGAACAGTCTGGCGAGAACCGCATTGGCATTTGGCCAGGTGCCAACGCCGCTCTGAACAACGAGGTGGTGGATGCCCAGCGCGGCCAGATTGAAGCGTCTGAGCTGCTGTTGATGCAACTGGAGACTCCGGTTGAATCTTTAGTGTACGCCGCTGAGATCGCTAAAGCCGCCGGCACCAAAGTGGTACTGAATCCAGCACCAGCCAAGGCACTACCAGAAGCGCTGCTGCGTAACGTCGATATCATCACTCCAAACGAAACCGAAGCGCAGTTGCTGACCGGTATCGCGATTGATACCTTGGAAGATGCGGAACGCGCGGCTAACCAGCTGCATCAACAGTTTGGCATTGAACTGGTGCTGATCACTTTGGGTAAACGCGGCGTGTGGTTGTCTCAGTCTGGCCAAGGCCAGCGCATCGAAGGTTTTGTGGTAAACGCCATCGATACTACCGCGGCCGGTGACACCTTCAACGGTGGTTTTGTTACCGCCATGCTGGAAGGCAAATCACTGGTTGAGGCGGTACGTTTTGGTCAAGCGGCGGCGGCCCTGTCGGTAACTCGTCTGGGGGCGCAATCCTCGATCCCAACTCGCGCAGAAGCCCAAGCGTTGCTGCACGGCTAACCGTATAATCGGCGCGCTTACAACAATAATAAGGGATTCAACGTGGCCACCATTCGTGACGTTGCCAAACTGGCTGGGGTTTCCACCACCACCGTATCGCACGTGCTTAATCAGACTCGCTTTGTTTCTGAGACTGCACGGTTAGCGGTAGAGCAGGCGGTCAAACAGCTTAATTACGTGCCGAATGTGGTCGCCCGTAGTCTCAAAGGTGGCAGCAGCCGAGTGCTGGGGATGTTGGTCACTGACTCCAACAACCCGTTTTACGCCGATCTGATCCAATGGGTTGATAAAGTGGCTTACAGCCACGGCTATAACCTGATCCTGTGTAATACCCAAGGTAATGTCGAGCGCGCCTGCGATTACATCGAGATGCTGACCCAGCGCCGAGTCGATGGTGTGTTGGTGATGAGTGCCGACGCCCGCCAAGTGCCGTTGTCGGCCTTTGCTAAATTGCCAATGGTGATGATGGACGCCGGCCCGTCGGCGGTCGGCTTCGATCGCATTTTGGATGATTCAGAACTGGGTGGCTATCTAGCGACTAAGTATTTGCTGGATCGCGGTCACCGTCAGATTGGGATCCTCACCGGGCCGTTGGCTAAGTACAACAGTCAACATCGTTTGGCGGGCTATCACCGGGCACTGGCCGAAGCGGGCGTAACCGCTAACGATAAGGCGTGGGTGCATTCCGGTAACTTCAGCTACGAAGGCGGCTTTGAGGCGATGCAGAGCCTGTTGGCGCAGACGCACGGTAGCAACGAGGCGGTTACCGCGGTATTTGCTAACAACGATCTGATGGCGATGGGCGCGGCGCGCGTCGCCGCCGATTACGGTTTGCGGATCCCACAGGATCTGTCGTTGATGGGTTACGACGATATCCCGGGGGCACAGTACTTTAACCCACCATTGACCACCATTGCTCAGCCGATGCAGGCGTTGGCGGAGCAAGCGATTGCGATGCTGCTGGCGCGAATGGCCAAGCCAGATTGTGACGGTCAACGGTTATTGTTGCCGCCGAGTTTGGTTGAGCGTGATTCGGTTCGGCAGTTGTAACTGCTGAAATAATAAAAAAGGCTGAAGTGATTTCTCACTTCAGCCTTTTTTATTTGGCTTTTTATTTAGGCTCGATTAATCGCGAATAAATTTAATTTGCAGTACCGAATAAGCAATCATTGTGTAACTTAATAGTTCTAAGCCCTCTTCGGAGGTGCGTTTAACCGCGCGCATATATTCTACGCCCATCACCTCGGTCCAGAAGTCGCCCATACCCCATAGGCGTGAAAATACCAGCAGCATTGCCATCGATAGCATCAGTAGGGCGCCCGCTTTGCTGCCGAGTATGTCGGCAAGTTGTTTCAGCACCAGGCCCTTCGGGCGTGCACTTAACAGGATCCCTAAGCCTGTTACCACTAGCGCGGGATAGATCCAAGAACCATGCAGCAGCTTATCAAATAAGAAATCCAATTCGCGGATGGCACACACCATAAAAAAGGCGGTCATTAAGGTCGCGGCTTGGCGAATGTTGCGGTCGCTTTTAGCGATATACAGTAAACGGGCGCAAATCAGTGCCAATAGACTGAGTTGGCCAAGCTCAGTAATTGAGGTTTCGGTTGAACTGAAACCGAGCATTGCATCAATCCGAACGATAGCGGTGACAAAAGCAAACAGCAGTGCCAGTAACCAAAATGGCGCAGTGGCTTTTAGCAGTAGTTTTAATGAGTTTGATTCAGCAGTATCGCAACTTGCAATGGTAGTGAAGGAATGCTCTTTCATTGTTGTTTTTATGTTAAATATCACGGAAAAACAACGGCTTGCCGTGAAAAAAAAGTGAATGCGCGAATTATCTGTCAAAATCGCTTAAAAAAAATAGAGCCAGTTAATATTCCATTAAGCTGGCTCTAAAGTTTATTGATTGTAAGTTGCTTTACGCTAGCCGGAAGGGATCCAACTGCGCTGGTAGTGGCTGTGGCTCGAACAACTGCTGTCGGCGCAGTTGGTGATAGGGACTGGCGTCGGCAAAGTTACGGCGCAGTTGCACTAACTCTTCGGCGCGGTATTTGGCCAACGGCTTAAGCTCTTCCTCTTTACGCCGATTACGCCACTTATTATGCAGTTGCAGCACTAAGTTTTGCTGGCGCACGCCAGTGGCGTATTGATGCAGCGCTTGAAGGTAGCCAGCGTCATCTTCGCTGCTGAGCACCTCATCAATTAAGCCGAGGTTTTTGGCGGCGGTGGCGCAGATCGGCAAACCGTTGTCGGTTAATTGCTCTGCCATTTTGGTGCCGACGCGCTTTGGTAGGGTAAAGGTCCAATAGTCAGCGCCAAACAGCCCTAGATTGCCGTAATGCGGGTTTAAGATAACACTGTCACGGGCGATCACTTTGTCACAGGCTAACGCCATCATCATCCCGGACGCGCTAGCGTTGCGACCTAGGGCTGCGATGGTGATCTTGTCTTCGCAGGTGAGGATCGCTTCGCTAATGTCATTGAGGGCGTTGGCGTTGCGCCAAGATTCGCTGGCGGGTTCGCGGTCCGCTTCAATTTGGCCCAAATCGATTCCGTGTCCCCAGTGATCATCACCGCCCATCAGCACAATCACCTTGAGCGGTTGCTCGCAGGCGTGGTGGAAAGCGGCCAGCAGTCGCTGTGCCTGATCCGAATTCATCACCCCATCGGCAAAGTTAAAGTGCAGATAGCCAATGTCATCGCGACACTCAAAGCGAATATCGCTGTAGTCACGACTGTCCAGTGGCAGTGGTTCGTTGACTTTAAATTCAAACACTCGGCGTAATTTGCTAGCGATTGCGGTGGTAGCGCTGACTGCAGTAAAGCGCTGATCGATGGTGCGTACTGGTTTGACTTTGTCAAACCACAGGGCGCCGTCGATGGTGCTAACGCAGACCGCGCCGCTGCGTTGGCCCAGCAGTTGCTGCGGTTTCGGGTGGCGCAATTTGTATTCTGGGTAAGCCCGATACAGATGAACGCTGTGGCCCGCCAACAGATCGATGATGCCTTCATCGCCGGCGGCATTGAGTTTGTCGATGATGGTTTGGCTGCCATCGGCATCCCAATCGATCTTCAGTGCTTGGGCGCTGATTGGCGATGCCATATGGCTGCTGCCGATATCTGCCAATAACGGCAGCGGTTCGCCACTGGCCAGTAGCGTCAACAGCTGCTGGCACAGTTGCCCATAGGCTTGATTCAGCTGTTGCAGCTTAATGCTTTGCTGACTGCGAGGGGCTAACGCGAAGCGGTGCTCGGCCAACAATTTATCGCCATCGGCGCGATGTTGGATCAGGCTCACGCCAAATTCTGTTGATTTGGTTAGGAGCGCTTGGCTGAGTGCGTGCTGGCCAAGATTGTGATCGATCCCTGATAGTAGCGAAAAACAGTGGGGATGTTGGCGAAGGGTAGCGCTGATTGCCAGCTGCGGATCGCAGTTGATGATCAGTTCCGGTTTATATTCTTCAAACCGACGGGGCGGAAAATGATCGCTCGACTCAATCGCCAACTGGTGTTGACGTCTGAGTTGATCAAACAGTCGTTGTGATAGCTCATCAAAGGTTGCTACCAGCAGCAAAATGCGCATGCAAAACCGCCTCGAATATCAATTGGCAAAACCTTTACATTATTTACTGTAACAGCAACTTAAGCTAAGTGGTGGGTCACAGTTATTGGCATTGTCTCGGCAACTGTTGGCAAATTGCTCAGTAACCTGCGGCAATTGCAGCGGCAAGATAGCACTGGCAGCACTACAGTTGCTGAGGTAATTGGCAGCAAATTTTACCGCCGTGATGCATTTAGCTTGTATCCGCCAAAAGACATGGTAATTTGCGCTGTTATTTTTCATTAAGTGGAACGATCACCATGCCAAAGGCCAGTGAAATCAAAAAGAACGCCGCCATTGAACTGAATGGTAAAGTACTGTTTGTAAAAGATATTAACAAGCTGACCCCAAGTGGTCGTGCCGGCGCTAGCTTGTACCGCATGCGTTGCTACGATGTGGCAACCGGCCTGAAGGTCGATGAAAGCTTCAAAGCGGACGAGATGATCAACCTAGCAGACGTACGTCGTGCTGACGTGATGTTCTCCTACGTTGATGGCAACGAGTACGTGTTCATGAACAATGAAGACTACACCCCGTACAGCTTCAACAAAGAAGCGATCGAGGAAGAGCTGCTGTACATCAACGAAAGCACCCAAGGCATCAAGGTAATCACCGTAAACGACGCGCCAGTTGCTATTGAACTGCCAACCACCGTGGAACTGGAGATCGTTGAAACCGATCCATCCATCAAAGGTGCTTCTGCGACCTCTCGTACCAAACCTGCCAAACTGACCACCGGTCTGGTTGTTCAGGTGCCAGAATACATGGCGACCGGCGAAGTGATCCGCATCAATACCGAAGAAGGCAAGTTCCAAGGCCGCGCGTAATCGCCGTCTGTTAAAACTGCCCAAGGCGACCGCAAGGTCGCCTTTTTTGTTGGATAGTGATTAGTTTTTAGTGATTAGTAGTTAGCCAGAGCTTGTGGTTGGCGCTAGGTTGGTACCAATCTGCTCAACTACCAACTACCAACTACCAACTACCAACTACCAACTACCAACTACCAACTACCAACTACCAACTACCAACTACCAACTACCAACTACCAACTCCCAACTCCCAACTACTTACTGCTTTTCCTTCACCACCACCTGCTGATAGAAGTCATCCATATTCGGATTGTAGGGGTGGGCCACGTCCATCCGTTTTAGGTAATAGATCAACAGCGCTTTGGGGACCTTGATGGTCAGCGACAGGCTATCGAGATCCATGCCGTTGTCTTTGGCAATCACCTGTTGCTGGCGTTCGGTCAGTTTGGGGTTGGGGATCAAGGTGCACTCGACCTCGGTCTGCCAATCGGTATCGTCGCTTTTGCCTTTGCCGTCACGGCTGCTGTCGATGCTGGCGGGGCCGCGGAAACGGCTAATCACAAAGTCCCTAAACTGTTGGTTTTTCTCACACCAAGCGCGAACGTGCCAACGAAAGCCGTTAAATACCAGGGTGTGTGGGTGCAGCAGTCGGCAGGGGTCATCTTCCAGACTCTCGGAACTGAGCGAATCGTAATGCACCTCAACCGCGTGGCCGTGGCGAGCGGCTTGCACCAAGGTGCGCACCACTTGCGGATCGACGTAGCGTGACGGCACATCCAATACCTCGGTGCCCCCCAACTGCAAACTCAAAAACGACAATACCCCGCCCAGATCGTCGTGGCGATCCAACAGTTGCAGATATTCATGAGCTTGGCCACTGCAAAAGTGCGGGCAGAACTGCGCCGTCGGTTTGTATCCCTTCAGCTGGCGGTCGTACACCAGTTGCCCGTGGGCAAAATGGTTGAGGTAATAATTGATGTCTTTTGAGGCCTGCTGGCGGCCGATGCCAAACGCCTGACACAGATGATTGGTGGTTAGGCGGCCTTCCCATAGGGCGATGATTTCAATCAGCCGAAAGCGCAGCTGCAAGTCCAGCTTAATGTCGAGGTTGTCCAAAATGTGCACCTGCTTGATTTGTTTACATGTGTATGTAGCCAGTGATGACGTGACCATTAAGGCTACATATTATTTCGGCGTCAACCATTTTCACTGTTCGCCATCAGCAGGAGGCTCGCCATGACCAGCAACAAACGTTTCTCTAAAAACCATAAGCAGTTGATTAAACAGATTGAACAGCTGTTAGGGGCGAGCCGACCGTTCTTTGTGGATATGACCAGTGGCAATCACTTGTCGTTTTTAATCGAGGGGGTGGACAAGCCGCTGTTCACCAGCGGTACCCCGTCGGATCGCAAGGCTTACACCAATTTTATCGCCGAAGTGAAACGCGCCATTACCCCGATGGAAGCGGCCGAGCTGACCGAGGAGGAGCAACAAGAGCAGCAGTTGATCTGCACCAACAAGATGATGGAGCAGTGCATTGCTAATTGCGGCCGCTTGTTCCGCCAGCGTAAGGCTGTACTGGCCGAGCAAGAGCAGCAGCGCTTTGACGAGCATGGGGATGTCGATTTATTGGCACAGCAACGCGCCGATCTGGTGAAAGAGCAGATCGGCCACGATCTGAAGCAACGTCATCAAACCAGCTACATCAAGCCAAAGATGATGCGGGTGTTGAATAAACAGGTGCGTCACCACTTGGACTTCCTGCTACCAAGCCTTGCTGCCTACCACTCGGAGCAGAAGCAGGCCCAACAGGAGTTAGTCGTGAACGAGTCGCAGACCGAAATGGCCAAGCAAACCGCAGTAGACGCGGTAAGCGAACGAGCGCCATTGGCCTTGGTAGCAAATGGTGGCCACAGCGTCGTGGCACCCAGTGAAGTTAAGCCGGTGCTTGAACTCAAGGCGTCTGAGTTGACTGCAGAAAAGGTCGTGAAAGCGCCGTCAACCAGCAAGGCACCGGGACCGAAAACCGTTACCGGTAAAGCGCTTCAGAGTCAGCAACTGCAACAGTTGGCCAGCTTATCGTCGAACAACCGCATCAACCTGTTTCGTCAGCTAACCAAGGCCACCATGGCGCAGATGATCGACGACCTGCAAGTGGCGATGGCGCGCAATGAAGCGCAAGCGATTGAGGAGATCCTCGCCAAAGTGACCGAGTTGGATCTGCCTCGCGAGCAGTTAATTGCCCGTTTGCAAAACGGTTAAGGAGACAGCATGAAAAAATCAATTAACCACGCTCGCGGCTGTTTGCTGGGGCTAGCCATTGGCGATGCCGTTGGCACCACCTTAGAGTTCACCCCGAAACAGGCGGTACAGCCAATTGTCGACATGGTTGGCGGCGGCCCATTTGATCTGCAACCGGGGCAGTGGACCGACGACACCAGCATGATGCTGTGTTTGGCTGACAGTTTGTTAGCCCAAGGACTGCACGATCCGCGTGACCAGATGGATCGTTACTTGCGTTGGTACCACGACGGGGAAAACTCCTGTACCGGCCATTGTTTTGATATTGGCAACACCGTGCGCAGTGCACTGAAGTGCTATCAACAACATCGCGATGGTACCCCTTATGTTGGCGCTTGTGATGAGTTCAGTGCCGGCAACGGCAGTTTGATGCGGATCGCACCAATTGCGTTGGCCTATTGGCAACAACCGGTTGCGAAGGCGATGGCGATGGCTGCCGACAGCAGTCGTACCACTCATGGTGAAGCGCGCGCCGTCGACGCCTGCCAGCTGATGACCTACCTACTGCATCAATTGTTGAATCAACCGGTGGATGCCGGCACGCAACCGAACAGTTGGTTACGGCAGCATTTGGCCCAATTCGCAAGCCAGTGGCAGCTGCATGATGAGATCCAGCAGCTGTGCAGCGGCGAATTTATTGGTAAAGCGGAAACGCAGATCCACGGCAGTGGCTTTGTGGTGCGAAGCCTAGAAGCGGCGCTGTGGTGTTTTGCCCACGCCCGTGACTTTGCCGATGGCACGCTGTTGGCCGCCAATTTGGGAGAAGACGCTGATACCACCGCCGCCATCTACGGTATGCTGGCTGGCGCCTTCTGGGGCGAAGCGGCATTGCCGGTGATGTGGCTGCGTAAGCTGGCGTGGCGCGGCAAGATCGGTAACAAAGCCGAGGCACTGTTGACGGTGATGCCGGTGTCATTACCGACTGCACAGGCCGCACAGATTGCGTTGGTGGAACAGACGCTGCAGCAACTGGGATTTGAAGCAGAGCACGGTCGCTGGCGGAACGCGGAATACGATTTCTGGGCGCAACTTAATCACAGCGAATTAGGGTTCTATTTTGCTGGGATTGAATGGCCGCACCCACATCAACCGGAACCGCTGGATAAAGCCATCAAGGTTTTTCCGCTCGCCTCGCTGCCGGACGACGCGAAACGGCTGAAACTGAAACTGCGGCGTTTTGTAAAGCGCCTTGGCAGTGATTACGTCTACAAGCCTTGTGAGGGTTGTGGTAATTCGATCCATCGCGATCACTCGACCTACGGCATGTGCGATAACTGCGCGGTGATTCATTTAGGGATCATTCATTGATGCGTTCTCAAACTATCGAGGCGGCAACGGCCATCACAGCGTCACGCCTGCACCACAAACAGCAAATCCAGCAGGTGCTGAGTAAATACGGTTTTATGCCAGTGTCGTTGGCGCAATTGCAGGATAGCTATCACCGGTTACCGTGGCAGTCGTTTGAATCGGATCATCAAGGTGTCAGTGAACATTACCTGCATGACCGTAAGGCCTACTGGGTTGAGTTTAATGACAGCGGCGTTGGCTTTTACTATCAGGGTTATTTGCGGCTCGGAACATATCGTTATCTGCCGGTGCAGAAATGCATTAAACGTTTTGACTACGAGCAACTGCCCAGTGATGCCACTAAGCTGCGGATTAAGATCCAACGGTTTTTGATGCGCACCGCCGATCACTACGTTTATCACCACTGCCGCGGTTGCGGCTGTGAAATTCATCGCGATGTTCACGGTGGTCACATCTGTGATAGCTGCGTCATCGAAATTTGCGACATCAAGTCTAGAAAGTAACGATGATTGGATTACCTCAGCACCCACTGAGCGCGCAACAGATGCAACGGCTGGTGAGTATCGTTCGAGCTGGTTATTGCGCCAATCTGCGTGCCCAAAGTCGCTTTTGGGATAGGCGTCCGGCGGCGATCATTGCCGAATATCAACAGATTGAAGCGCTGCTGCAATCCTTTGCTGATGGCCAGTTAGTGCCAGCTCAGCGGCCGCTGCTGGGTTCGATTTTGGATGTGGTGCAAGGCCATACCGAGTTAGTGAACCGCAATTTGGAAGATGAACTCCAGCTGCAGCTGCGGCAAAATTTGCAGTCGTATGGCGAGCGGTTGGAGGGCTTACTCAAGGAGCAGCCGCTGCGATTACCGCCGCTGTCACTGACGCTGGTTCAACCTTACCAACCGTTGGATGAAGCGATGCAGGTTCGCGCTTATCGAGGGATTGCCCAAATGTGGGGCGATTGCAGCGCTGAGGGCTGGATTGAAGGCTATCAAGCGATCAGCTTGCAACTGTTTGGCTGTGCTGATTACGCCGAACTTATCCGCGAACAGTTGGCTGCAGAGCGGGGCAGCGAAGCACAACGTCGGTTAATCAACCAAGCTCAACAGAATTTGCAGTAGACTGAGCGACACTGAGTTCATCGTTATTGGGAGACAATGATGTCGCAATCACAACCGCTGGTGTTGATCTCTGGCGCTAATCGAGGCCTTGGTAAGGAAACCGCTAAACAACTGGCCGAGCTGGGTTATCGGGTGTTGTTAAGTGCCCGGTCGTTAGTTGCTGCCGAGCAAGCGGTGAGTGAGTTGGGGCTAAGCAAATTGTCCCGGTGCAGCTGGATATTACCGACAGCGACAGCATTGCGGCGCTGCTGGATTTGATCACTGAGCGCTATGGCCGGTTGGATGTGCTGATTAATAACGCGGCGATTTTGTATGACCGTTGGCAAACGATTGTTGATGCCGATTTAGCGCAGCTGCAGCAAGCGATGGACACCAATCTGTATGGCGCATTGCGGTTAACTCAGGCCTGTTTACCGCTGCTGCGTCAGGCACCACATGCGCGGATCGTTAATGTCAGCAGCGGCGCTGGCGCCCTGCGCAGTATGAACGGCAGCACGCCGGTTTACAGCTTGTCGAAAATTGCCCTCAATGGCCTGACCTTGATGTTGGCCAATCAGCTTAAGGGTGATGGCATTTTAGTCAATGCCGTCTGCCCCGGTTGGGTTGCCACCGACATGGGCGGTGATGGCGGCCGGCCCATTGCGGAGGGGGCTAAAGGGATCGTTTGGGCGGCCAGTTTACCCGCCGATGGCCCAAGCGGCGGCTTTTTCCGCGATGGCCAAGCAATTGAGTGGTAATAAACAACGCCGCAGTGATAAGTCACTGCGGCGTTGTTTTTTTGGCGTAAATAAATGGTTATTTCGCTAATGGCATACCGATAACCGCGACACGGTGTGGTTGCGGTAACACCTGCTTGGCCAGCCGTTGCAGTTGCTCCGGTTGCACCAGTTGCTCCATCTTGCCGGTGTGCAGCAGGTAGCGCGCATCCCCGTAGCGCTGTTCACTTAATACCAAACGGCGCAGCCAGGTATTGGCGTCTAATACTCGGCCGCTTTCGGCAAAGGCGATGTCGCTGCGGGTGCGGTCGAAATTCACCTCGGCCAGCGTGCTTGGCAAATCCGCTAGCACTTGCTCAGCCGCCGCTAATAGCTCTTCGGCGCGTTCAGGGGCACAGCTGAAGCTTAACTCGGAGTTGACGCGGTTCAACTGCGGCTCGAAGAACAGCTCAAACTTAACGCTATAAACCCCTGAGAGTTCCAGTCGCAGTTTCTGTTTCAGCGCCGCTTGGGCAATGGGGTTTAGGGTCGACAGCAAAAACGCCTGCTCTGGTGACCACGGCATTGGGGTGAAGCCCCAAGCGGTGACGTTGGCTTTGTGATTGTTGTGTACCTCAACGCTGCTGGTAAAACGTCCCGGCTGCTGTAACAGTGGCGCGGCGGTCAGGGTTCGCTGACGCGGGATCCCCGCTAAGTGCGCGCTCAGCAGCGCAGGTAGTTGCTCGGCATCCATCTTGCCGACGATAAAGAACTGGGTTGGTTCCGCCAATAGCTTCTTGGTGCTGGCGGTCAGCATGGGTAAGGTCAGATCGGTTAAGGCTTGCTGGCTGAGCTTGCCCTGTTTGGCGGCGCCGCCAAAGCGTTGCAGTGACGCCTGTTGCTGATAGGGCTTATTTTCGGTTTGTGCCAGTTCCGCTAGCCAGTCTTGTTTTACCTGATTAAACGCTTCGGTGCTGATCTGTCCCTGTTGCTGCTGGGCTTGGTAAAGCTGCAGCAGTTGCGGCAGTTCAGCCTCGGTTGCGACCGCGCCCATGTCGAGCTCAAACGGTTGCAGTTTCCAACTCCAGTGCGGCTGCTGTTGCAGGGCTTGCCACTGCTGTTGGTTCCAGCCTTGCAGGCCACTTTGTTCCCATAACTGCACCCCCATCTGCGCTTGCCAGCTTGGCATGCCATCGTTGTGGTAGCCGCTGCTAGACAGCGCTTTGATGTACAGCTTGTTGTCACGGGTAGCATGGTTTAGCCACAGCACACTGTCGCCGTTGCTCAGTTGATAGCGGTGTAAGCTGGCGTTATCACCGGTGGCTAAGGTGAGGGTTTCGACGTCGCTGCTGATTACGCTGCCGTGCAGTTTGCTGATTGGTAGCGATGGCAGTACCACCTTTTGCTCAACCTTCGGTTTGGCTGGCCGATAGCCGATACTGGCGCTAAGGCTGCTGGCATCAATCTGGGCTTGATCACGGCGCACCTCTGCCTCGGTTGGCAGTGCGGCGGTTTTATCGCCAGGCACTTGGTAGTAGAGGAATTGATCCTCGGCGCTGATTAACTGGCGCATACGGGCATTAAGATCATCAATGGTCAGTTGTTCCAACCACATTAGCGTCCGTTCGCTGCGAATTTGCGGATCCTCCAACACCCCATCCAACACGACGGCTTCGGTGATCTTATCTTCCCACTTGGCAAAATCGCGATGCTTGGCGGCTTCGACGTTACGCACCGCAATCTGCTTGGCTTTGGCCAGCAGTTCGGCAAATTCGGTTGGATCTAAGCCATCGCGGTGCAGACGGGCCAGTTCGTCGTGAATGGCCGCAAGACCGGCATCGTGATCGTCGGTACGTGCGGCGATGGCGGCAACGATCCGGTTGTTGGTTGGCTCTTTGATGGTAATGCTGATGCTGTCAACGCCCTCAGGTAGTAAGGCACGGTTGCGGATCACTTGGTTACGCACCAACTTGCGCAGAAAGTAGTTTTGCAGATAGGCGTATTGGCCAGCTTCGCTGTTGCGCTCTGGCATTTCGCTGCGAAAGCCGTAAGCCACTTGGCTGCTGGTGCCTTGAGGATCTTGCACTAAACCAATGTGCAGCTGGTCGGCCAGTGGCAGTGGCACATAATCACGATTTGGGGCCGGCTTGGCCGCCAATTTGCCAAAGGTTTGCTCGATCTGCTCGGCGATGCTGTTGCTGTCGACTTCACCGGAAACCACCAAGGTCATGTTGGCGGGCACATAGAAGCGCTGGTAGAAGTCGCGCAGGGCAGCGATATCGGTAGTGCGGATGTTGTGCTCGGTGCCGATGGTTGGGCGGTCGACATAACGTGAACCGTTGCGGATCACCGCTTTTTTCTGATCGTTAACCCGGCTGGCTACGTCTTCGCCGCGGCGCCACTCCTCCAAAATCACTCCTCGTTCGCGCTGCCAATCTGCTGCCGTCATTTTGGCGCCACCGGCCATATCGGCTAGCAGTGCCAGCGCGCCAGCACTGTCCAGTGAATCATTAGGGCGGGTGCGAACCATGTATTGGGTTTCGGTTTGGCGGGTCATAGCATTGACTTGCAAACCGGTCTTCCAGCCCAGTTCCGCCAAGTAGTTATGGATGGTTTCTGGGTGGGCCTTCGTTTGTTGAAACACCATGTGCTCAACCATATGAGCGACACCGCTTGGGGTGGCTTCATCAACCGAACCGGCGTGCACCACTAAGCGCAAGTTAAACGGATCGCTTGGCTTATTGCTGTCGTGCACCAGGTAGTTCAAACCGTTGTCGAGCTGGCCGCGGATCAGGCTGGGATCCCACTGATATTGCGCCAATGCCGGTGTGGATAAGCTGCTGCCAAGCAGAATGGAGGAGCACAGCAGAGCCAGCCGTGACAGGGAAGGGGAGCGCAACATCGATACCTCTAACTGCGATCATTACCGCAATTAGGTGCGGCACTTTAAATAATGGATCAAATGGTATTGATAGTTATTTTCATTTGCAATAAATTGTCGCTACACAAGCAAACGGCGATTGCGGCAGTGGGAACTGGCGCACAATTTGTCGATAAATAGTAGAAAAAAGCTGCCAACTGCAGCGAATGGGCGGACAGCTTGCCAAGTGTGATTTGCCGCCATGCAATCTGAGTGATGTTGATGAAGTACTCTCCAATCTATGCGGCAGTCAGTGCGCTGCTCGCTGCGCCGCTGCTGGCGCAACAAGCCCCAGTTGATCTAGGTAACCTTGAAGTGGTTGAGCGCGTCAGCGCCGATACCAGCGCAACCGTTGACGCCGCTTATGAGAGTTATGATCCGGTCGATACTGGCCTGAGCGTGATTAATCAAACCACCATCAGTAACAGCGCCAGCGGAGGTATCGATACCACTGAACTGCTGAAGGTCAATCCGTTTGTGCAGATGGACGTTAACCGCGATGCCGTTAGCGCCGCCAGCATTCAGACGATCCGACCATCCGATTTTTCGATCTCCGGCGGTAACTACTACGACAACAACATCATGATCGACGGCGTTGGCGCCAATTCGGTACTGGATGTCGCTGCAAGCAAAAAGGTGGCCGAAAAATTGGCTAACCCGAACGCGACTATGGGGGTTAATGACATTGTTGGTACCACCAGCCAAACCGTCTATGTCGATCCGGCCTTGGTCGGCAGTGTTGAGATTTTAGATTCCAACGTATCGGCAGAGCACGGTGGTTTTACCGGTGGGGTGGTCAACTATAACCTGCGCGAGCCAAGCAAAGAGTTTGGGGTGAACTTCCGCGCCGGTTTTCAAAACGACAGCATGATCGATTACATCGTAAGCGATGAAGATCAAGAGGATACCGAAGATACTCCGCCACCGTCGTTTATGAAGTACAACACTTCGCTGTCGCTGGACTTGCCTCTGACCGAAAAACTGTCGGTACTGGCCTCTTACAGCCGCTCTGAAAGCAGCGTCGATTATCAGCGTAAGGCCTCAGTGAATGGTGGTGAGGCTTTTGATAACGGTGATCTGTCGGAAAACTTCTTGGTCAAAGGGGTGTATGAGCTTAACGATAACCTGACGGCGGAAGCGCAGGTGGTTTACAGCCCGTACGAGAGTGCGTTCCACAGCAATAACTCGATTAATGCGCAGTACCACAGCAAAACCGATGGCCTGAGCAGTTACCTCAAACTCAATGGTTATCACGGCGATCTTGACTGGCAAACCAAGGTGTCTTACTCGCTGTCAGATGGCAGTCGCGAAGCGCCAAGTGATCTGATTAACTGGCCTAGTGCACTGGTGGATTGGTGCAGTTCTGGGACCTGTTTTGAAGGCGGCTACGGCGATCTTAGCCAGCAGCAGCAAACCCTTGGTTGGTCGTTTATTGGTTCCTATCCGGTACTGGATGGCGATCTGCGTTTTGGGGTCGAAGTTGAAACTATCTCCGCCGAAAAATCGCGCCCAGAGCAGGCAACCTCGACCTCATTTGCCAAGTGCGATGCCTCGCTTAATCCAGATTGCGTTGATGGTTATCTAGCCAGTACTCACATTGTCTATGACGCTTACGATGCCGATGCGTCGGTTAACAGCGAAGCGTTATGGTTGGAGTATCAGCGCCAGTTTGGGACGCTGGATGTGCGTATCGGCGCCCGCGCCGAGCACGATGACTACCTGGATAACTACGACATTGCGCCGCGCTTTACTGCGTCATGGCAGTTTTATGACCAGATGTTCCTAACCATTGGTGCGAACCGCTATTACGCCGGTAACAATTTAAGTTACGCCATTGCTGAACAGATGGGCGGCTACACCCGCTATTCGCGCAAAAAAGTTGGCGGTGTATACGGTGACTGGACCGCCACCGTGGTTAATCCGGATCAATATGGTCGCAGCGAACTTGCCACCCCATACAGCGACGAGTTGACCGCCGCCATTACCATTCCAACCGCACTGGAGGGTAATTTCCGCCTAAAGGGCACCATCCGTGATGGTCGGGATGGCTTCGCCAGTGACGAGATTGACAGCAACAACGACGGCAAAGCCGACACTACGGTATTTACCAACGATGGCCGTAATGAGTACTACGGTATTTCCGCCGAGTGGACCGGCAACTATCAAGGTCATCAGTTCAACGCCAACATTACCTGGTCAGAGAGTAAATCCAACGGCGAATACGACACCTCGTTACAGGACAGCCCGACGAAGGAGTACTGGTATAACGGTCAAGCCTTAACCGAAGATGAGAAAACCTACGAGCAAGGTCGGCAAAACTTTGGTTCACCGCTGCGGGCGTCGGTGTCCTGGTCTAAGGCGTGGCTGGATGATCGTTTGACGACCTATTTGGCGGCAAACTATCGCGGCGCTTATGAAGAACTGGATGAACTTGATGATGCGCCGCTGTATGAACACGAGCAGTATGGCCCGCTAGAGCAGTTAGGGGTGGTGGAACGTAAAGCATTTACCTCGTTTGATTTCAATAGCAGCATTCAGGTAGTGCGAACCGACAAACATCAAGCGACTATCGACATTAAGATCAACAACCTGCTGAACGATCTACCGCACACCGATACCAAGAGCTACAACCCCTACCAACAGGGCCGCAGTTACTGGGTGTACTTCAACTACAACTATTAACGCAGGTTAGTTCAGCGGCGCCGAATGGCGCCGCTGATCGTTTTGCTGATTCAGCCTGTGGCATGGTTCACGCTTTTGTAATTCGATCTGAAAGTGTCATTGTTAATGCAAATTACTCTCAATATCATCACTTCATCTTTACTGCCCCTTGGCAGTTCCTCGTTTTCTTAGCCTAAGCAGTACGTTTTATGTTTCGCAGTTTCTTTCTTGATCGCCGCTGGCAGCTTTGGTCGGTGCTGGGTACCGCACTGATCCTGTTTACCACCTGGTACATGGTGCAGGTCGATGTGCAGCTGACCCAATGGTTCGGTGAGTTTTACGATCTTATCCAGAACGCCATCGCCAACCCCGGCACCATCACCGAGGTCGAGTTTATGCTGCACCTACTGACCTTCTTTAAGGTGGTAGCGGTGTACGTGGTGGTGATGGTCGGTCTCGACTTCTTTGTCCGCCACTACGTGTTTAACTGGCGTACTGCGATGCACGAATACTACTGCCAGCATTGGGACAAACTGCATCACATCGAAGGTGCCGCCCAACGGGTGCAAGAAGACACCATGCTGTTTGCTAAAAACATGGAACTGCTGGGAGTGCAGGCGCTGCGTTCACTGATGACCCTGATCGCCTTTAGCCCAGTGTTGTGGGAGCTGTCGAAGAACATCAATCAAGTGCCGTTTATCGGTCACGTGCCACACGCCTTGGTGTTTCTGGCGATCTTCTCGGCGGTGTTTGGCACCGTGCTGCTGGCGGTGGTTGGCATCAAGCTGCCGGGGCTGGAATTTAATAACCAGAAAGCCGAAGCGGCGCTGCGTAAAGAGCTGGTGCTGGGTGAAGACAGTGACGAGCACGCCAAGCCACCAACCTTGCAGCAACTGTTTAAAAACGTGCGCGCCAACTACGTGGTGATGTACCGCCACTACCTCTATTTCGATCTAACCAAGCACAGCTACCTGCAGGTGACCAACTTGCTGCCCTACATCGTGATGTCCCCGGCGATCGTCAGCGGCGCCATCACCCTGGGCGTGATGAAGCAGATCACCCGTTCGTTCGAGCGAGTTGAAGGTTCACTGCAATATCTGGTGTTTAGCTGGCCACGGATTGTTGAACTGATCTCGATCTACAAGCGTCTGCGTGCTTTTGAAGATCAGATCAAACCAAACCAAGATGATCCCCAGTTGGCGCCATCAGCAGTGCGCCAACCGGAGCCACAACTGACCGCAGCGGAGTAATTAGCCATGCAACAGTTTTTAGCTACCGTTTTTGATAGCAATGACGTTTGGGCGATTGGTACTGCGGTACCGTTGGTTATCTGTTCCATCGCCGCATTGGCACTGATCGCCGAGCGCTTGGTGTACCTATTGTCTCGCCGTGGTTTGCCACTGAAGCGGCACAACAAGGTGTTGGAACAGATCCACCATCAAGAGTTGGAAGCAGCGCTGACCGAGCTAGAGCAAGCCAAACCCTATTACCTGCCAGCGGTTAAGTGTCTAGAGGAACACGCCAACGAACCGAAAGAGGTGCGCGAGGAAGCGGTGGCGATCACCATGCACGGCATCAGTCATGGCATGCGCCGACGGATGTCTGGCTTGTTAACTGTGGCATCGTTGGCGCCAATGCTGGGGCTACTGGGCACCATTATTGGCTTGATGCGCTCCTTTAAAGATATTGGTGCCCATGATGGCCCAGTAGAACCGTCGATTGTTGCCGATGGTTTGTGGCAGGCGTTAACCACCACCGCCGCCGGTCTGGTGATTGCGGTGATCTGTGTGCTGACCCACGCGCTGTTGTCGTCACGGGTACGCCATGCGCTGGCGGAAGCCGGTGATCTGCTTAACCGCCTGAATCAAAGCATCGAACGTCAGCAGCGGAGTAAGCCATGATCCCGATGGAAGATAACCACGGCCTTGAGGCGGCAGCACCGGATCCGATGACGCCGATGATCGACGTTATCTTCAGTCTGATCGCCTTTATGATGCTGATGATCAACGCGCCGCTGCTGAGCATGGAAGTGAAACTACCAGAGGTGGAAAAGCAGCAAAGCAGCGGTTTTGTGCAGCAGCAGTTTGTCACCATCACCATCTTGAACGACAGCGACAGCTACAAGTTTGATGACGGCGAGCCGATCGGCATCAGCCAATTGCGCCAGCAACTACAAACGGCTCAAGCTGAGGGTGAGTTAATGGTGATGCTGGAAACCGACCAAACTACCGACGTGCAGCGGATGATGGAGACTTTAGGTCTGCTTAATGAGCTAAAGATCGACAACGTTCAAGTGGCGCTCAATCAGGCCGGTGGCAACTAACATGCGGGTCAGTTTTCGCGGCTTTGTGGTCGGTTCGCTGGCGCTGCATCTGCTGGCGGCTGCGGCGTGGGTCAGTGGTGCTTGGATGGCGCCACAGCCGATCAGCAGCAAACCCAGTCAAGAGCGCAGCAGCATCGGTATTCAAACCGCATTGGCGGGGGCGATACAGCCGCAGATTGTGACCCCAACGCCACAGCCTGAGCCTCAACCAGAACCTAAACCGGAGCCTAAGCCAGAACCTAAGCCAGAACCTAAGCCAGAACCTAAACCGAAGCCTAAACCAGAACCCAAGCCAGAACCTAAGCCCGAGCCTAAACCAGAACCGAAACCAGAACCTAAAGCGGAGCCTGAGCCGGAACTGGAGATTAAGCCGGAGCCTGAACTGCAACAGTTGACCCCAGAGCTGGTGCAGCTGCAAACCATCGGCGATCAAGGGGTCGATGGCAGCATCGTCAGCGAGCACAAGCAAGCGGAAGTGGGTTTGCAGCAACAAGGTGCTGGGGCGGCGGCGCAACAGGTACATGATGCCCATGTGCGTGAGCATCTGATCAGCTTTAAGCGCTATCCCAAGCGGTTAAAGATGAAAAAAGAGCGCGGCGAAGCGTTGGTTGGTTTCAGCCTCGATCCGCAAGGAAATGTGGTCAGCAAGCGCTTGCTAGAAAGCGCCGGTAAAAGCGATTTTGATCGGGAAGTGATGCGAATGCTAAAGCGGGCAGAGCCGTTCCCGGCGGCGCCAGCCCGTGCCGATTGGTCGGTTCGTGAATACCAGATCCGGATTCAGTTTGAAGCCAAGTAACGCAATTGGTTTTACCTTAAAACACCGCAGCAACATTGCTGCGGTTTGTTTCTCTGTTGGGAAAACGATTGACCCGTCTATCGCTTTACAGCTTATGCTCTGGCCATTATTCATCGAGGACAGCGATCACCATGATCATTCGCAACGAACAAGCTACCGACATTAGCGCCATTGAGACGCTTACCTACCAAGCATTTTTGGATCATCCCCACCATGAACCGGGCGCTAAGCCGACTGAACATCTGATCGTTAATCGTCTGCGTGACGCTGGCGCGTTGACACTGTCTTTGGTGGCTGAAGATGATGGCCGAGTGCTGGGGCATGTGGCGTTATCGCCGGTGCAAATCGCCGCGGCAGACAGCAATTGGCTTGGCCTTGGACTTGGACCAATCTCGGTGTTGCCAGAGCAACAAGGCAACGGCATTGGCCGCGCTTTGATGGAAGCGGCGTTGGCCCAAGCCAAAGCGATGGACTTCGATGGCATCGTCCTGCTCGGTGAACCCGAGCTGTATCAGCGCTTTGGCTTTAAGGCTGAATCACAGCTGACGCTGGAAGGGGTACCGGCGGAGTACTTCCTGGCACAGCGATTGAGCGACAAACCGCTGCCTGCTGGTGCAGTCAGCTACCATGCAGGCTTTTATGGTCAGTAGGCGTCTGCTGGCAAGTGCTGCTGCGGCAGTCGCGATTGCAACTTCGATGACTTTTACCGGTGTAATTGCTGACCAATTCAATAAAATCACAGCACTAGACTGATTTACTATTGGCCAACTAATTCGCAGTGACAATCACTATGCATACCGATTCTCTCAAACGCTGGCAGCATCAACACAACTTCGGTCTAGCGCCAAAGAAAAACGAACGCCGCACCTTTTATGCCGTCGTTATTACCGCGGCGATGATGCTGATTGAGATCATTGCCGGTTACTGGACCGGTTCGATGGCGCTGCTGGCGGACGGTTGGCATATGGCCACTCATGTCGCCGCTTTTGGTCTAACCCTGTTTGCTTATAACTTCGCCCGTAAAGCCGCCAATGATCCGCGTTATAGCTTTGGCTCCGGTAAAGTGAATATCTTGGCGGGCTTTACCAGTGCGGTAGCGCTGGTGTTGGTGGCGCTGCTGATGGCGATTGAGTCGGTGTGGCGTTTTATCGAGCCGGTTGCCATCGATTACAACAATGCGTTAGTCGTTGCGATAGTCGGCTTAGTGATTAACTTGGTGTGTGCGTTGCTGCTGCACCAGGGCGATGATCACCACCATCATCATGGGCACGACCACAGTCATGATCATCACCAACACGAGCATCACCACCACGGCCATGACCACAACCTGTATGCCGCTTATCTGCACGTGATTGCCGATGCGCTAACCTCGTTCACCGCAATTTTTGCGCTGCTGGCGGCTCGCTATTTTGATCTGCCGGGATTAGACCCGCTGATGGGCATTATCGGTTCGCTGATTATTACCCGTTGGGGCTGGGGATTGATTAAAGATACTTACCCAACCCTGCTGGATCGCAGCCCCAGCGGGACATTGCCACAACAGGTAAAAGCGGCAATTGAGCAGGGCAGCGATGACCGTGTTGTCGATCTGCATATCTGGCGGCTATCGGGTCATCATAATGCCGCAATCATCAGCGTGGTCAGCCATCAGCCACAGTCACCGGATCACTACAAATCGTTGCTCGCTAATTTACCGCAATTGGCGCACGTAACCGTGGAAGTAAATCGCTGCCAGCAGCAGTGATGATTAGCGAGCAAAAGTACCAGCGGCAGCTAATAGATTAGCGGGGAGCACGTTGATGGCGTTGTCGAAATACAGCAGCTTCAGATCATATTATTTGGTTGCGCTGGATGGTTCTTAATCTGGCTGGATAAAAACCAGGGTGAGTGATTGGCAGTCGTTGCACTGGCGAAAATAGCTGGCGCCTTGTTTTTGTACTGTGGTGTTGCTGCTAGCGCAGTTGCCACAGTTGCCCCGCATAGCGGTGTTGCTCTGGCATGCGCTGCAACGAACGTAGTAGCCGTATTTTCCCCAACATCCGCTCAGGGTTGTGGTGCTGTTGCAACGTTTGCACGCCAACTCCGCTGCCTGTGACGAAGCGGCGGAGTCGTTAATTGGCTCTATCAGTGGCGCTGGCAGTTGCTTGGAAGCTGCTGATGGACGGTGCTGTGCCAACAGAAAGTCGCCAATGGAGGTCAACTCATCTTGATTAAACAGCGGGTCAGAATTGATCAGCGTTTTTAGTTTGAGTGGCTTGGTTAGTGGCCTGAGCTGTTCTACCAAGAATTCAGTTTTGACGATGCGCTCACTGATCTCTTTAGGCATCCCCGTTCTGCTGATCATCGCATTGCTGGAAACCGCACAAAAATAATCATAGCGGCGGGCACCAAAGCCTTGCTGAAGCATATTGAACAGGAATTTAGGCAAGATCTTGGCAGCGTTATCGCAGAGCAACTTCTTTAAATTTTGCTGCTGTAACTTTACTTGTTGAATCGGGGAGGCGATCCCCTGCCATTGGCCGCGATAGCTTCTCGCCCATTCCCCCTGTTTATTTACTCTGACTTGGCCGTTAATGCTTTTCGACTCGATTAGAATAAAGCCGCGCGGGTAAACAATTAAGTGATCAATTTGGCTGATCTCGCCTTGGTGGGCAAAGCGCAGATCATGCAAGACCAACACCTTGGGATCATCGGCGTATTCGCGGCGCAGGTAAAAGGCAACATCGTGCTCTTGTTGCGCACCTGCCTGCTGCTGCCTAGAGATGGTGGGGCGATCGTCTCGTTCCTTGAGGATCATGGCATCATTCCAGAAGCGGGGTGGCCTCCCCAAGTGGACTCGAACCACTATCGGTCGCTTAGGAGGCGACTGCTCTATCCTGTTGAGCTATGGGGAGAGGAGCACACATTCTAACTTTGGTCTGTTGCTTTGCAACAGCGGTGTTGCGGTAACTGCTTGCAATTCCAGCAAAACCTTAGCGCCATAGGAGCCAATCGCCGATCTGCAGACCTTGCGGGGCGGCATCACTGGCAAGAGTGGCAACCGCCTGTTGATGCTGCAGCTTGGTTACCGTGGCGGTTAGGTGGCCTTGATTTGGCCAGTTGAGCGATTGCGGTTGGCTGGCCAGCACGGTGCCGACGGTTAGCCCGGCGGCCTGACCGATATCGAGGGTAAGCGCGTTGCCGTTGATGGCAAGGATCCGTGATTTCAGCGGCCGGCATTGCAGCGCCGCATCAAGATCACGGCTCAGGTCAAACAGCAGTCGCTGCAGTTCATGGCCAAAGCCGCTATCCCAAAAGCGTTCGGTGGCGGTATCGGCGATATCTTGCCGCTTAAACGGCCACTCGCCCTCGCTGCGATAACGCTGTTGCCACACCTGGCTGTTATCGAACGCATCAAATAGAGTGGCGGTTAGGGCGATGGTGCGCTGACCGTCGCGTTCAAACAGCCCCAAGGCCTTAGGTGGTAGCTCGGCGGCGACGTCGTCAATCATCAGCGCCAATACGTATTGGCCCGCTTGCTGCTGGCCAAGGGCACTGATCCACTGCTTATCTGGCTGCTCTAACTCGAGATTGAGCTGCGGCAAAGAGGTCGCGAAGGCATAGTGGCCTTCACCAGAGAGGGTGTTGGCCAATACTCGAGCCACTGCCTCATCCAGTTGATACAGCCCACCGATGACCAACTGTTGTCGATAGCGTACTTGCGGGCGGGGGATCAGCACCTTGGCTTTGCCGTTGTGGCATTGATTGGCCGCCGTCGGTTGCAGCGCTTGCGGCGCCAGTTCTAGGGCGATGGTGACGGTCAGCACTTGATCGTCGATGGTTTCGCTCAGCAATTGCAGCTGATTTACTTGCGCCTGCCAGTCGATGCTGGGCGGCTGTAATACTCCGGCTTGGCTGCGCTGTTGTAGCTGCAGTTGGCCGCCAGCGTTGAGGATGGCGCTTTGAACGGCGCTGTCTATCGCCTGTTGTCGTGCCTCTTCGATGCGATCGTTAAAGATCTTGGCGCTGGCGCTGTATTCCAACATCGATGCGTGGCTACTGGCGCTAAGTAGCAGCAACGGTAGCAGTGAGCGCAAACGGAACAAGCGACGGTTGAGTAAATCCATAACGGGGCGGCAAATTGGCTGAAGATACTGTTGATTAGCAAACCCCATGCCTAAAAGCACCGCGATAGGGTGGGTAACATCAATAAAAAATGGATATAAAACCGAAGTTTAATTGCTGCTAAAGCGACAGACGCCAGGGCCGATAACCAGTGATTATGACGGGCTGTTTGAGAATCAAGATGAAAGCAGGATGGCGCTGCGGGTTATTGGGATTACTGCTACTGGGCGGCTGTCAAACCACCTATCAGGGCTCAAGCCCATTGATTGCTGGCAATCATTTGCCACCACAGGGGCAGTTGAATCTGCTCTCCGATCAATTGGCGGCGCAGTTGCGGTTTCAGTTTGATAAGCAGTTGCCATCGCTTCCGTTGGCGGTGACTACGCCGGTGCCGGTAACCGATTTTGAGCACAGTGGCCACTTTGCTCAAGTGCTAGAGCAGGCGCTAATCAGCAGTTTGCCGAAGCGTGGCTTTACCGTTATTGAACTTAACAGCAGCGAAACCGTGCGCGTTAGCGGCGATGGCAATCTGTTGCTAAGCCGTCGTGCTGAGCAATTGCCGCAGCCGCAGGGGGTGGAGCAGGTGTTGGTAACCAGCTTCAGCCTTAATGCTAACGGCATTCATCTGTTTAGTCGGGTGATTCAACTGACTGATAATCGGGTGCTTAGCAGCGCCCAAAGCACATTAGCGTGGTCGCAGTTGCCGAACCAGTTTTATCAGCAGCGTAGCGTGGCTAATCTTGGCGGCAAATTGAGTCGTGATGAGTCGCGGCCGCCACAACCGATTTGGTGGCAATGATGAAGTTTTTCTCTGGGATTTATGCCGGGATTAGCGCGGTGATGCTGTTGACGACCCTCAGTGGTTGCGGCGTTGCCAGCCATCGGCAATATGAAGTGGTGGCACCGCAAGCATTTCCGGTCTTAACCGCCACTGGTATGGCGCCGATCTCACTGCAACTTGGTCGCACCGAGCAGGAGAAACAGCGACAAGCGATGCGCGCGGCGACCTTGGATGCTTATCGTGAATTGGTTGAGCAGGTGCACGGCTTGAATGTGAGCGTTGCCAGCCAGCTGGAAGAGCAGCAGCTGAAGCCGCAGCAGTTGTCGGCGGATGCCAGCGGCACCATTCGTGGCGCTAAAGTGGTGCGCAGTTATCCGCTGGGCGATACCTACATCACCGAACTGGAACTGGATTACCAAACCCTGTGGCAGTTGCAGCAACAACGGCAGCCGCGTACCACCTTAAAATCGGTGAGTTATTACTGAGGTCGCCGCTGCGAGTTATCAACGACTAGTTGTCAGTTGTCAGTTGTCAGTTGTCAGTTGTCAGTTGCCAGTGAGTAGTTGTTAGCGCTTAGTGGTCAGTTGATAGTCGGTAGTCGGTAGTCGTTAGTAAGAGCCGAGCGACAGCCCGTTGGCGCAACCGTCAGGGAGCCAAGCGTAGCCGCGAATAGGTCGCGGCAAAATCCGATGAACGTTCTATGCCGCTGCCCGCCGACAATACGGCAACAAAAAGGCGCTCAATCGAGCGCCTTGTTGCCTAGCCCAGTCAGGCTTAAGCGGTAATTAAGTTGCCTAAGCGGCGGCCGACATGGGTACCGCCGACGTCGGTGTAGGTTAGGGCATTATGATGACTGGTGCTTTGCAGCAGTTGTTGCAACCGCGCCATGCTGGCAGCGACGATCTCGGCCTGCTTTTGATTGTGCTGGTTGTGCTGCTGGCATTCGGCCAGTTTGCCGCGACACTGGGCCAGTAATGCAGCTTGTTGCGGGTGATCGGTTAATTGCGCAAGGTCGGCGTGGCGACCAATGCCGATGTCGGCCAGTTTGATCTCATCCAGCAGCGTCATTTTGCGTTTCAACAACTGCTCTATCGCCATCACATCGCGGTTAAGCAGGGCATCGGTTTCTTGCACCAGCAACTCAAGCAACTGGGTTAAACGTCCCAATTGCTGAGTTAATAGGTTTTCCAGCGGCACAGCGGTCATCGGTTCAATTAGCCGTTAAGCTCTTGTTCAAAGCGCATCAGGTTGTCGGCCAAACGTTCGGCATCGATCTGATAACGACCTTCAACAATGGCAGCACGAACCGCAGCGACTTTATCCATATCAATGCCATCGGCACTGTCTAGGGCGGCTTCGGCGCGTTGCAGTTGCTGCGCTTGCGGGGTCAGTGATACCGCATCCTGCTTGGCCACGGTTGCTTCGGCGCCAGCCGCTTGCGCGGTTTGGTTGTTGCCAGCACTGGCCAGTTGGCTTAGTGGTCGGGCGTTGCCGGTTAAGCTTTTTAAGGGATCCATAGTGGACTCCGTGGTCGGTTAATAATCGGTTATTTAAGCTATCGGCCACAACCGAGCAAGCTTTAACAGAAATTTGACGCAAAGACGCACAATTCTGAAGAACTTAAGTTTACACCTTTTAAGGCTAAACCGGTTAACGCGGCGGTGGCCGTTACAGATTGACTTGCACCTCGCCGACGGCAATCACCTCGGCATCAATCATTCGCTCTGACCGACTATTTTGCACCCGTATGGTGTCGCCAACGCTGCCGTTGCCAATCGCCTTGCCGGAGGTCTTTAACTCCAAACTGGCACTGCGGGCATAGATGGTGACGATGTCGTCGCGGCACACTTGGCAGATCTGTTGCCGCCGCAATGGCTGGCCATCGCCAACGCGGCGGGTGGTGCGGGCGCCAGCCAGTTGTTCGATGCTGGTGAAGTAATTGCCGCGCAAACTGGCCGCTTCCATCCGCTGCAATTTCAGGTTGTCGTAACCCAATGACGTCAGTGGCTCCAACGCGATGCTGGCGGTCACTACTGAATAATAGATGCGGGTTTCCACCGGCACATACAGCGACCAACCATCAGCATCTGGGCAGGTCACTTTTACCGTGGTTAAACGCTGCTGTTTACTGGTTGGAGCATGCGCGTTGAGCGGCAATAAACAACGCTTAAGTTTAAGTCGTTTGTCGAGCGTTTTGGCCTTTACCTGAACTTCGGCATGTTCTGGAAAATCTGTGAAGCTAGTCACGTAATCTTCTGCAGTTTCAGCGACTTGCGATAAAGAAGTAAATGATTCAGCCGCTATAGTAGATGGTACGAAGCTTAAGCTTAGCAAGCTGAGAAAGAGGCCGGTAACGGGGTATTTCATAAGGCTTCCTTGCAAGGAAACATCCATAGTTGGTCGGCATTATAACCAGAGTTTGCTGGTGGCGGGCGAGCGTGGGATCACAGTGCCTTTGGCGCAAAGAGATAGGATTTAGAATCGATGGCCAGCATCCTCGATACCGTTAACCAACGTACGCAGTTGGTGGGGCAGAATCGCCTTGAGTTATTGATGTTCCGTCTTGGTGGACGGCAACTGTACGGCATCAACGTCTTTAAGGTGCGGGAGGTCCTGCAGTGCCCGCCACTAACCACCATGCCACACCAGAAGGGATCGTTGCGTGGCATTGCCCAAGTGCGCGGTCAAACCATATCGGTAATTGATCTGTCGACCGCCATTGGCGGTGCTCCGGTGGCCGATCTGGAAACCAGCTTTGTGATCATTACCGAATACAACCGCACCGTGCAGGGTTTCTTGGTTAGCGGCGTTGATCGTATCGTCAACCTTAACTGGGAAAATGTGCTGCCGCCGCCAGCCAGTGCCGAAGGGGGTTACCTGACCGCGGTGACGGAATTGGAAGATGGCTTGGTGCAGATTTTGGACGTTGAAAAAATCCTGCATGAGATAAGCCCAAGAGCGACCGAGATCTCGCCGGAAGTAGCAGCGAACCTATCGCCAGAAGCGATCCATACGCCGATGATCATGGTCGCCGACGATTCTGCGGTGGCACGCAAGCAGATTGTCCGTGCGCTGGAACCTCTGGGGCTGAAAATCGTGTTGGCCAGTGATGGCTTGGATGCGCTGCGGCAGTTGCAAGAGTTGTCTCTGGATTGTCGCAGTATTACTAGCAAGATGGGGTTGATCATCTCTGATATCGAGATGCCAGAGATGGACGGCTACACCTTGACCGCCGAGATCCGCAGTAACCCGAAATTGGCGGGGATGAAAGTGATTCTACATACCTCGCTATCTGGGGTATTTAACCAAGCGATGGTCAACAAGGTTGGCGCCGATCAGTTTATTGCCAAATTTAACCCTGATGAGTTAGCCACTGCGGTTAACCATTACCTTTCGGTGCCAGTAGAGGCTTAATCGTTGCCGACGTTGGAACTTGCCCTTGATGACTACCGCATGTTTGCTGATTTTTTGCAGCGGCACAGCGGTATTGTACTTGGCGACAATAAGCAATACCTGGTGCGCAGCCGGTTGTCGCCGGTGTTGCGTCAGCATCAATACCCCAATTTGGGCGAGCTGATCCGGGCGGTGCTTGGGGTTGGCAACTTAAGCTTGCGCAACCAAGTTATTGAAGCGATGACCACCAACGAAACCTTATGGTTTCGTGATGGCGCGCCGTTTGAGTTGTTTAAACAGCAACTGCTGCCGCAGTTTGCCGATCGCAACGGCGGCCGCTTGCGGATCTGGTCGGCGGCTTGTTCGACCGGCCAAGAGCCCTATTCGCTGGCGATGTCAGTACAAGAGTATCGCCAGGCGAATCTGGGCAAGCTGTTGCAGCAACCAGAGATCCTTGCCACCGATATCGACACCAATGTGCTGGCGACAGCGATGGTCGGCAAATACGACCAACTGGCGATGGGGCGGGGGTTGTCGCCACTGCGACAGCAACAATTTTTCAATCGCGACCACGATGGCCGCAGTCAGATTGCTGAATTGATCCGCACCATGGTTACCTTTCGCCGCTATAACCTGCTGGACAGTTATCTGCTGCTGGGCAAGTTCGACATCATCTTTTGCCGTAACGTACTGATTTACTTTTCTATCGATGATAAGCGCAAAGTGTTGCGGCAATTTGCTGCCGCGCTTAATCCCGGTGGCTATCTGATGCTGGGGGCGTCCGAGTCGATGGTGCTGTTAAGTGAGGAGTTCGAGATGGTAAGAAGCGAGCTCGGCATCGTCTACCGACGCCGATAACCGCCCAGTTTCGCCGCCGACAGCGGTGATTTAACCGTCAATTTTCAGGCGTATCGAATTGATTTCGATGCGCCTTTTTTGTTTTAAGCGGGCAAAAACCAAGCTGGCACAGGCTTTGCAAAAGCGTTCACTAAATGCAAGTTGGGCTAACTAGTCCATCAAGTAGGCCGTAGCCGTGTTCAGGGAGACTGATGATGGCCATTTCGTTTGATAACGCGCTTGGGATCCACCAACACACCCTTGGGGTGCGCTCGCAGCGTGCCGAGCTGTTAGCGGGCAATATCGCCAATGCCGATACTCCCGGTTACAAAGCCAAAGATCTTGATTTTGAGGCTGCACTGGCCAGCGCCAAAGCCAAACAGTCAATGGGCTTAAGCCGCAGCCATAACAACCATATCGCTGGTCAGTCGTCGCTGCTCAGTGAAGAGCTGTATCGGGTACCGTTACAGCCTGACAGTGGCGATGGCAATACCGTCGATCTGCAAACCGAACGCAACCAATTTATGGAAAATGCGCTGCAGTATCAGGCCAGCGTTGAGTTTTTAGGCAGCAAATTTTCAGGCCTACGCAAAGCGCTGCGTGGCGACTAAAGGAAGCTAGAGCATGAGCTTATTTAATATCTTTGATGTCGCCGGCAGTGGCATGAGCGCCCAGTCTGTGCGGCTTAATACCACCGCATCCAACTTAGCCAACGCCGATACGGTGTCCTCCAGTCAGGATCAAACCTACCGGGCTCGGCAGCCGGTGTTTGCCGCGATGCTGGAACAGGCAACCGATGAACAGGTGGGGGCACAGGTGCAAGTGGCGGCGATTGTAGAATCGGATGCGCCGCTAGTACGTCAGTACAGTCCCAATCATCCGTTGGCTGACACCGATGGCTACATCTACAAACCCAACGTCAATGTGGTGGAAGAGATGGCCAATATGATGTCGGCATCCCAGAGCTATCAAGCCAATGCTCAAGTGGCCAGTGCCGCTAAAGATTTGGCCAAAGCCACCCTGCAGCTTGGTAAGTAAGGAAACGCTAGATGACCCCAATAGATCCCCATAGCGGCTCGACCAACCCTATCGATTCGATGAAGTGGCAGGCGCCAACCCTGTCGGAAGCCAATGGCAATCAGTCGTTGACCCAAGAAGATTTCTTCTCGCTGCTGTCGCAGCAACTGGCGATGCAAGATCCATTTAAACCGGTGGATAACGATCAGATGATCTCGCAGATGTCGTCGTTCGCCACCGTTGATGGCATCAGTTCGCTGAATGGCGGGATTGATACCTTGAACGCGTCGATGGCCAGTAACCAAGCGCTGCAAGCGTCTGGGCTGGTCGGCCAAAAGGTGCTGTTAGCGTCCGATACCACCTACCTTAGCGAACCAAGCGAAGGCGCTTCGGGGGTGGTTGATATCGCGCCGGGCACGCAAAACCCGCGGGTGCAGATCTTCGATGGTGCTGGCCAAGTGCTGCGCACCATTCCATTGGCGCCGGGCGCCAGTGGCAAAGTGGATTTTCATTGGGATGGCCTGGCCGCCAATGGTCAACCGGTATTGCCGGGCAGTTACAGTTTCACCGCCACCGGTTTGGTGGATGGTAAAGCCGAAGCGCTGCGCACCCACGCTTATGGCCACGTATCGAGCGTGACCTTGGGCGGGGCAGATAAGCCAACCATGCTGAATTTAAAAGGGTTAGGCAGCGTTGCCATGAACGAAATCTTGGCCGTTGCTGACGCATAAGGAGCACAACAATGGGCTTTAACGTATCGCTAAGTGGCCTAAGTGCCGCGCAGAAAGATCTGGATACCACCTCCAACAACATCGCTAACGTTAATACCGTTGGCTTTAAAGAATCCCGTGCCGAATTTGCCGATGTGTACAGTAATTCGCTGTTTACTAATGCCAAAACCGCAGTAGGTAACGGCGTCGCTACTGCCGCGATCGCGCAGCAATTTCATCAAGGTTCACTGAACGCCACCAGTAATTCGCTGGATATGGCGATTGATGGCAGCGGCTTCTTCATCATGAATTCAGAACTGTCGGGGGCGGATTTTTCCTACACCCGCGCTGGTGCCCTCAAGCTGAACGACAACAACTATATGGTCGATTCTAAGGGTAATTATCTGATGGCGTTGCCGGTTAATCCTGACGGTACGGTGAAGTCAGTGTCGCTGTCGACCACCGAAGCGGTGCAGATCCCACAGGTGGCAGGGCAGCCGCAATCGACCTCGAAAGTTGATCTATCGATGAACTTGCCCGCCAGCGAGGCACCGCTGGATCCAACCCAGTTCGATCCCAACGATCCGGGCTCTTACACGGCGTCAACGTCGGTCACCATTTACGACTCTTTGGGGCAGTCGCACATTCAGACCACCTACTTCGTTAAACCGGTTGGCGCGGCGCTGGCCAACAACAACCAGTGGGCCTGTTTTGTTACCGTGGACAACATGCCGGTGGATATTTGGGACACCATGGCTGGCAAACCACTAAGTGGCACCTACGAGCAAGACACCGATGGCGATGGTGTCGCCGATGGCACCGCAGCGGTAAAAGGCAAAAATGACCACACCGGTTTTGTGCTCAGCTTCGATGACACCGGATTGTATAAGGGCTCCAGCCCAGCCACCATCTTCACTCAAGCGCTGGGGATGGACGATCCGACCTCGGTGATCCCGACCGACGATGGCGCGGGGGTGATCCCTCCCGGTGCCGATGGCACCCAGCGTTTGCAACTGAGTTTTGACAATCCAACTCAGTTCGCCTCGCCATTTGAGGTGACTTCGCTGCAGCAAAACGGCACCACGGTGGGCCGGTTGACCAACGTTGAGGTAACCGCCAACGGTTTGATCAACGCCACTTATTCCAATGGCGATAAGCACGCTTTGGGCAAAGTGGCGCTGGCTCGCTTTACCAACGAACAAGGGCTTTCACAGGTGGGTAACTCGGCTTGGATCGCCAGTCAGTCCTCTGGGGTGGCGTTGGTTGGCGAACCAGATACCGGTTCGTTTGGCGCCATCCGCTCGGCGACCTTAGAGCAATCGAACGTGGATTTGACCATGGAGTTGGTGGATCTCATTTCAGCGCAGCGTAACTTCCAAGCCAACTCGCGGGCGCTGGATGTGTCGAATCAGTTGTCGCAAAACATCCTGCAGATCCGCTAAGCGCCATGACCGCTTGGTTCTACATTGCCGCCTCAATTGAGGCGGCAATTTGTTTCCTCTGAACGTTAAATTTTGGCCGCTTAAGTCCGCTAACCGACTGAATCACCGCAGCTAAATTCATTAAAAATAGTGGCACTGGTTTTGCTAAAGATCCGTCAAACAATAACCGTTGATGGACCGACGTCGTGGATAACTACCTGTATCTCGCCGCCAGTGGCGCCAAACAAAACCTCAATGAACTGGCGGTGCGTGCCAATAATTTGGCCAATGCACAAACCGACGCATTTAAAGCGGACTTGACCCAAGCGCGCAGTATGCAAGCGTTTGGTGAAGGGTTGCCGACGCGGGTGTTCGCCATGGAGGAACGGGTCGCCAGCGATTTCGACGCCGGCCCGCTGAAAACCACCGGGCGGGTACTGGATGTTGCCATCAACGGTCAGGGCTGGTTGGTGGTGCAAGACAGCAACGGCCAAGAAGCGCTTAGTCGCTTGGGTAATTTAAAGTTTGATGCCACCGGGATGCTGGTCAACGGCAACGACCAGCCGGTGCTGGGTGAGGGCGGTCCTATCTTTGCGCCACTGCCGATCGAAAAGGTTGAGATCGCCAATGACGGCCTGATCACCGTGCGACCGCAAGGGGCACCGGCTAACGCACTGGAAGAGATTGGCCAGCTGCGGTTAACCAACCCGCCAAAAGACACCCTAACCAAATCGGAAGATGGCCTATTTCGCCAACTTGAAAACCCCGATTACCCCACCGACGTCAGCGTCACCATCGTATCGGGTTCTCTGGAAGGCAGTAACGTTAATCCAGTGGCCGAGATGGTGCAGATGCTCGATGCCCAGCGCCAATTCGACATGCTGGTGAAGATGATGAAAACCGCCGAAGAAAATGACCGTGCCGGCGCGCAACTGCTGCGTGTTTAAGGAGTAAGCCATGCAACCTGCATTATGGATCAGCAAAACCGGTCTGGATGCCCAGCAAACCGATATTGCGAACATTTCCAATAACTTGGCTAATGCCAGTACCGTTGGCTACAAAAAAAGCCGAGCGGTATTTGAAGATCTGCTGTACCAAACCATCAACCAAGCCGGCGGCATTAGTTCGCAAAACAGCGAGTTGCCGGCGGGCTTAACCTTGGGCTCGGGCACCAAAGTGGCGGCCACGCAGCGTTTGTTTACCCAAGGCAATATGCAGACCACCGACAACAGCTTGGATCTGATGTTGGATGGCCCCGGCTTTTTCCAAATTCAGCTGCCTGATGGCAACGTTGCCTACAGCCGTAATGGCCAGTTTGCTCTGGATGAGGAGGGGCAGTTGGTCACCCCTGGTTCCGGCTATCTGCTGCAGCCCGGGATTGCCATTCCAGAGGATGCGCAAGCGATCACCGTTTCAGCCGAAGGCGAGGTATCGGTGCGACTTAACGGTCAGGTGGAAAACCAAGTAGTGGGCCAGATTGAGATCACCAACTTCATCAACCCAACAGGGCTGGAACCGATTGGCCAGAACCTCTATCTGGAAACCGGTGCCTCCGGCGCCCCAATCAACGGCATTCCGGGTCTGGATGGCTTAGGGGCGATCCGTCAAGGGGCGCTGGAGAGTTCCAACGTCAATGTTACCGAAGAGCTGGTTAACATGATTGAATCGCAGCGGATCTACGAGATGAACTCGAAAGTGATCTCCACCGTCGATCAGATGCTCGCCAGCTTGAACCAGCAGTTGTAAGGAATGGTGATGGCTTGTTTGCGGCTGATTAGTGCGCTGTTATTGGCGCTTGGCGCGGCGCAGTTGAGCGGCTGCGCTCACCCTAATGCGCCCTATCCGGACGATCCGTTCTACGCGCCGATCTATCCAGAATTACCAACGTCGCAGGTGGTGACTACCGGCTCGATCTACAACAGCAGTTATCGCAATGAACTGTATTCTGACATCAAAGCCCATCGGGTTGGCGATGTGATTACGGTGCTGCTGGAGGAGCAGACCAAAGCCAAAAAATCCGCCAGTAAAGAGATCACCAAAGACAGCAATATGCAGCTTGATCCAATCAGCGCTGGTGGCGCACCGGTAACGGTTAACGGCAAAACGTTGGATCTGAAATACGCCGAAGAGTTTGATATGTCCCGTGGCTCCGATGCCGATCAATCCAACAGCTTGGATGGCTCGATTTCGGTCAACGTGTTGCAGGTGCTGGCTAATGGCAATTTGGTGATCCGTGGCGAAAAGTGGATGACCATCAACGACGGCGACGAGTTTATTCGCATCACCGGTATCATTCGACCACGGGACATCAGCCCCGATAACACCATCGAAAGCCAGCGGGTCGCTAACGCTCGAATTCAATACAGCGGCACTGGCACCTTTGCCGACAGTCAAAAATCCGGCTGGCTAAGCCAGTTTTTCTCCGGCCCGCTGTGGCCATTTTAAGGAGCGCGCCGATGAGATGGATAATCGCTTTGGCCATCGCGTTGTTGGCCACCAATGCCACCGCCATGCGCTTAAAAGACATTGCTGATCTGCAAGGGGTGCGCAGCAACCAATTGATTGGCTATGGCTTGGTGGTGGGGTTGCCGGGCACCGGCGAGCAGAGCCGCTATACCGAGCAAAGCTTTGCCACCATGTTGTCCAACTTTGGCATCAACTTACCGGCGAACGTGCGGCCAAAGACCAAAAACGTCGCGGCGGTGGCGGTGCATGCGGAGTTGCCGCCGTTTACTAAGCCGGGGCAGCAGATTGATATTACCGTGTCATCGGTAGGCAGCGCCAAGAGTCTGCGTGGCGGCACCTTGTTGCAAACCTTTTTAAAGGGGGCGGATGGCCAGGTGTATGCCATCGGCCAAGGCTCATTGGTGGTGTCCGGCTTTAGTGCCGATGGTGCCGATGGCTCTAAAGTGCTGCAAAACACCCCCACCGTTGGTCGCATTCCTGGCGGCGCTATGGTGGAACGTGCGGTACCCAGCCCATTTGCTAACGGTGACTTTTTGACCTTTAACCTGCATCGCGCCGATTTCTCTACCGCTAAGGCGGTGGTGGATGAAGTTAACGGTTTGCTGGGTCCAGGGGTCGCACGGGCGCTAGACGCCGCCTCGATTCAGGTGTCGGCGCCGCGGGATCCATCGCAGCGGGTGGCGTATCTGGCAACGCTTGAAAACCTGCGGGTCGAGCCCGCCGATGAGGCCGCTAAAGTGATCGTTAACAGCCGCACCGGCACCATTGTTGTTGGTCGCAACGTCCGGCTGATGCCAACCGCGATCACCCATGGCGGCCTGACGGTGACCATTAAAGAGCTGCCACAGGTGTCGCAGCCAAACCCCTTTGCCGATGGCACCACCGTGGTCACGCCAAACAGCGCCATTGGCGTGCAGCAGCAAGACTCGCGGATGTTCAAACTGGATGCAGGCACCAGCTTGGATGAGTTAGTGCGGGCGGTGAATGAGGTTGGCGTCGCACCGTCGGATCTGATGGCGATTTTAGAAGCGCTGTCACAAGCCGGTGCCTTGCGTGGTGAGTTGGTGGTGATCTGATGAGCAGCCTCGACAGCCGCATTAACCAAAGCAGTCATTATCTGGATCTGGCCAGCATCGATAAGTTGCGCCAGCAAGCACAAGCGGATCCGGAGGCCAGTCTGCGGCAGGTGGCGCAGCAGTTTGAGGGGATCTTCTTAGGGATGATGCTCAAAAGCATGCGCGAGGCCAATGAGTCATTTAAAGACGCTGATAGCCCGTTTCATTCCAACCAAACCGACTTTTATCAGCAGATGCACGACAGCCAACTGGTGACCGAGATGAGCAATCAAGGCTCGCTGGGATTGGCAGAGCTGATTGTGCAGCAGTTGCGGCCAACCTTAGCCAAGCCAGAAGCCGCTGCGGCCAATAGCGATGCGCCAACGGCGACGACAGTGACCGAATTGGCAATGCCGCCGCGACCGATTAAAGCTGTCGCCGCGGTTGCCGATAAATCTACTGTGGCGGCCTCGTCGCTTGAGGTTATTGCCGACAGTGACGCGGTTGATAACAGCCGCGCCATGGTGGTGGAGCCGCTGTACTTTAGTCAGCCGCAGCAGTTTATCGAAGCGATGCTGCCGGCGGCCACCGACGCGGGCAAAAAGCTCGGTCAAGATCCGCGCTTGCTGGTGGCGCAGGCGGCGCTGGAAACCGGTTGGGGGCAGAAAATTCTGTCCGGGGCGCAGGGGCAAAGCTCGCACAATCTGTTCAACATCAAGGCCGATGGCCGCTGGCAGGGACCAACGACCGCCGTCAGTGCCTTGGAATATCAAGATGGATTGCCGGTGCTGCAGCGTTCTAAGTTTCGGGTTTACGACAGCCTCAAAGCCAGCTTTGACGATTACGTCCAGTTTTTACAGCAGCCGCGCTACCAACAGGCGTTAACCGCCACCACTGCCGAAGGCTTTGCGGTGGCGCTGCAGCAGGCTGGCTACGCCACCGATCCTAAGTACGCCGCCAAGATCATCAATTTGTTTCAACGACTGACGCAGCAGCCGCTTAACGGCCAATAATGCGCGGTTGCTGGTTAAAAAAGGCCTAAGGCCAGAGGGAATGCCCGATGCCAGATTTAATGAATATTGCCCGTAGCGGCGTCCAGGCCGCGCAAGCACGGATCAACGTTGCCTCGAACAACATCGCCAACATCGGTACCGATGGTTACCACCGCCAAGATGCCAGTCAGGTAACCCAAAAATCGGAACGCTACGGCGAATCGTTTATGGGCACCGGCACCTATGTGTCGGAGATCTCCCGCGCTTACAACAGCTTTGCAGAGCGAGAACTGACGGTATCCAGCTCCAACTACGGCCAAGCCAAACTCAGTAACGACAAATTGGCCGAGCTGGATAAGCTGGTCTCCAGCGCTGGCCGATCGGTGCCCAATGGCCTCAATCAGCTGTTTGGTAATCTGAATAACGTTGCCGACATGCCGATGGACACCGCGGTGCGGCAAAACGCGTTAACCTCGGCCGAGCAATTAGCGGATGCCTTTAACGTGCTCGGCAGTAACCTGCAAACCAAGATTGTTGAAACCAATGAACAGCTGGATGGCACCTTAGACACCATCAACGGCATTACGAAAGAGCTGGCGTTTTTAAACACCTCGCTGGCGCAGATCGATGGCCGCGACAACGCCATGTTGGATCAGCAAAGCCGCTTGATTAATCAGCTTGCCGAGTATGTAAAGATCAGCGTTATCCCGCAAGAAAGTGGGGTCAAAAGCATCCTGATGGGCGGCAGCACCATGCTGGTTACCGGCGCTGAGGCGCTGCAGCTGGGCAGCACTCACGGCGATCCCACCTTTTATCAAACGCGGTTAACCGCCAATGTCGGTGGCAATCCGATGATCCTAGCCGGCGGTCACGTTGGCGGCCAGCTGCAAGCGCTGTTTGATTATCGCGATCAGACCATTCCAGAACACCAAGCCCAGCTTAGCCTGATGGCGCTGGGGGTCGCCGATGCCTTTAATCGTCAACAGCAAGCCGGTTTTGATCTTACTGGTCAAGTGGGGCAACCGCTGTTTACCGAGATCAACAGCTCTGAACAGATGCACGGTCGGGTATTCGGTTATCAGGAAAACCAAGGCAGTAAAAAGTTGGCAGTGCAGCTGGATGACGTTAATCAGCTTGGCACCGGCAACTACCAGTTGCAGTTTGACGGCACCGATTACCACCTCGATGGCAGCAGCACCCCACTAAGTGTTGACGCTCATGATCCCGGTCGACTGCTGACTGAACATGGTTTTAGCATTCGTATTGATGGCAACGGTGCCGCCGCGGCGGGGGATCGTTGGCAGCTAACGCCAACCAAAGATGGCTCGCTGAAGATGGCGATGACGCTGACCGATCCTAAGCAATTGGCGGCGGCCGGCTACGGCTTAGAACTGGTTGGCGGCAGTGGCGACGCTAAGTTACTGCAGGTGGATCGCAGTCATGCCAAGTTTCCTGGCAATGGCGAGGTCGTCAGTATCGCGGTTGATTTAACCGCTGGTAGCTTTGTCTACACCGATGGCGCTGGCACCAGCCACAACGGCACTATTGATGTTACCGGCAGCAAACCCACCATTAACGTCAATGGCATCGCCTTAGAGTTGGCCGCCGACAGCAGCGATGACAGTCAGTTTTCGTTGGACTTGGCCTTTGGCCCGGCGGATAACGCCAACGCCGTAGCGATGACTGGCTTGGTGGATAGCAAGATGATCTACGGCGGCAGCGCCACCTTGCACGATGTCTATGAAACCATGATGACCACCGGCGGCAGTAACGCCGCTGCGGCGCGATTGAGTGCCGATTCAGCGGCGGTGGTGCAAGAGCAAGCCAAGCTGCGGGTGCAATCGGAGTCCGAAGTTAACCTTGATGAAGAAGCGGCGGATCTGATGCGCTTTCAGCAAGCTTATCAAGCTTCAGCCCGGGTGATGACGGTCGCCAAAGAGACCTTCGATGTGTTGTTCCAATCGGTTCGCTAGGGTAGGAGATAACTACGATGCGCGTATCAACCAATCAGTTTTATACCATCAACAGTAATCACATCAGCCGCTTGCAACAAGAAACCAACGGCACTATTACGCAGTTAGCGACCGGCAAACGGATCAACACTACCGCCGACGATGCCATTGGTTCGATTGTGTTGTCGAATCTGGATCAGCAGGATAATCGCACCAGCCAGTACCGCGCCAACATCAACTTGGCGCATAACCGCCTAGCCCAGCAAGAGGGGCGTTTGGGCGAGTATGAAACCTTGCTGATGAACTTGCGTGATAAGATGTTGCAGGGCAATGACGGGGCGTTACCGGCGGAATCTCGAGCGGCGATTGCGCTGGATTTAGAGCAGGGGCTGGCCGCAGTTCTGACCCTTGCCAACAGCCAAGATGAGAACGGCAATTATGTGTTTGCCGGGCATCGCGGAGAGACCAAACCGTTTAGCCAAGACAGCAATGGCGCAGTCGGTTATCTGGGGGACGATGGCCGCCGCGAAGCGCGGGTAGCCGATGGCGTGACGGTGCCGGTAAGTGAAAGTGGCCAGCGGATCTTTATGGAACCCGCCAACGGCAGTGGCGATTACCGTGCCGATTACCGTAGCGCCACCATGACCGGTAAATTTTTTGTTGAAAGCGCCAACATCACTAATGCAGGTGCCCATGTTAGCGGCGATATGACGGTTAATTTCGGTGCCGACGCCGATGGCAATCGTACCATCAGCGTCAGTGACGCGGCTGGTACCGTGCTGCATCAAGGGGCATTTGATCCAAAAACGCCGCTGCAAGTGAACGGCATCGAGTTGACCATCTCTGGCGAACCGGCGGCGGGGGATAGCGTTACCCTTAGCCCGCAAGCCAGCGCCGATATCTTTGCCAGTTTAAACAACGCCATTGCACTGCTGCGGGATCCGGCAGGGCTAGATAGTCATCAGCAGCAGGCGCTGTATGGTCAGGCGCTGGATGATCTTAACGCTTCGCAGTTGCAAGCGTCGATTGTGCGCGCTGAAACCGGCAACTACATGGCGTCGCTGGATAATTTCAATGCCCAGCACAACAGCATGGAACTGGTGAACGCTGGGGCTAAATCCACCATTCGCGATCTGGATTACGCCGCTGCCGTCAGCGATTTAGAACAGCAGAACCTTGCCTTAGGGGCGGTCACCAAATCCTTTGCTAAGGTCGAAGGCTTGACCCTGTTCGATTATATCTAACGGGGCTAGCGAGATTGCTGCCAAACGGCGCTGTGGCTTGTCCATAGCGCCGTTTTTGTTGGTTAGCTCTGTCGGTAAGTGACGTAGTGTTCAGCGCGGTTGCCGCCAAGGGCTTTAGCGCGATACAGCGCTTTGTCGGCGAACTCCATCAAATCATCGACGCTGTAGCTGCTGTCGTTGTCGTAACAGAAGATGCCAATACTGATGGTCACGTTGGCCAGGGCTGCCTGCGAACTGGCGCAAAGATCCAATTGCGCCACCGCCTGCAACAGATGTTGGGCTACCACCTCGGCTTGTTGGCTGTTGGTGTACTGCAGCGCTACCACAAACTCTTCCCCACCATAACGGGCGACCAGATCGGTGCTGCGCGGCAAGGCGTTATCGAGCGCCGAAGCGATCTGTTTGAGCGCGGCATCGCCTTTGGTATGGCCAAACTCATCGTTATAGGGCTTGAACTTGTCGACGTCCAATAGCATCAGTGTCAGCGGCTCGCTGTGGCGACGGCGGTTAGCCAAAGCCGTGGTAAACCATTGGTCAAAAGCACGACGATTGGCGATACCAGTTAGATCGTCTTCCATGCTGATTTGGCGCAAGCGGCGCTGATGGCGCCAGTTAGTGTAGGCAAACAGCAACAACATCAGGTTAGTGACGATTTGACTGGCGATAAGCACGGTTTTGGTGTCGTGCAGCACCGCAAATGCCTCGGTGTAGGCCATCTCGGTGGCGACCCCCAGGTTCAGCGTTGGGCTCCAGATCCAAGCGCCGACCACTAATTTACCTTGTTGATTCAGATAGCCGTCGGTATTCACGCCCGGTAACTGCTGATGGCAGGGGCGCAAAAACGGGCTGACATCGACCTTATCGACGTTGGGTTGCAGCAATCGATCGATCAGGTTCAGTGGTTCGGATTGATATTGGCGGTTTTGCGATAGCGTTTGGCCATCGGCGTTAAAGGCAAAGCTGTCGCCACTACGGGCGTAGTTATTCAACTGCAGCACCTGAGTAAAGTGCACTTTAGGGTTGAGCTGGAACAGGATGTAGCCACCCAGTTGCTGTTCACTGTTAAGCAATCGATGAGCGATAAACACCAATGGCGAATCAAGGTCGTTGCCCTCAAGCTGATGTAAAAACAGATCGTCGCCGCGATGCAGTTTTGCCATCAGTTCAGGGGTAAGCCACTGGCGAAACTGCGCCAGTTTGTCGGCGTCGTTACTGCGGCTTAGTAGCGGTTTAAAGTGGCTATCCAGCAGCCAGTAATCAACCAGATTTTTATTGCGCGCAAGCCCTTCGAACGGCAGTTGCAGCGCGTTAAATTCGGCCTCGGTTAGCTGTTGCTCAGCACGGCTTGGCAGCTGTGACAGTATTTTCGGCAGGTAGGGGCGGTTTTCAGTGAAGGTGTTTAGGGTTGCCAGTTCATTATTAACCCAGTAGCGCAGCGCCGATTCGCTGGTGCTGACGAGGCTACTTAGTACCTTGGCAAGTGTTTCTTCGGTACGCTGCTCTAAGCAATTGGTGCTGATCCAAAAGCCAAGATTAAACACCAACGCGAACAAGGTGGCACCTTGGCAGGTATGGCAAACTCGTCGAGAAAGGCGGAGCAACATGGCGAACCGTTGAGCAATGGCGGGGCGTGGATTTTAGCGCGCTGAGCAGCTAAAAATGTGCGCTCGATCGCATTCAAAAAATTAAATCTGCTTCAGGGATGCGTTGAGTCAGTAAGTTGAATCGAACTACAAAAAGAGACTTGTAGTGTGAAGTTATTGCTGACATTGGTGGTGGTTTGAGCGCTTGCTGTCAGTTTGATGCCGTCTTTGCAGGCGTCGATGTTGGTCACCACCTCGCTGACAAGGCGTAGGCGCAGTGGTGACCGACAGGGCGTTGTGTCGTGTTGCTAGTTGGCCAACAAAAAGCCGTTGCCGCCGTCTGCTTTAACCCGATAAAGCGCTTGGTCGGCCAAGTGCACCAGTTGCACCGCGGTTAACTGCATCTGCGGTCGATATTCGGCGCCGCCAATACTGATGGTCACCACCGGGTGCGAGGCGGCGCTGCTTGGGTGGATCTGCAGTTGTTCAACCGCCGCCAGTAGCCGCGCTGCGATCGCCTGTGACTGTTCCGCATTGGTGTATTGCAGTGCGACCACAAACTCCTCACCGCCGTAGCGAGCCACCATATCGGTTGCCCTAGGCAACGCTTGTGCCAGCGCTTGCGCGACCTGATGTAACGCCCAGTCGCCTTGGGCATGGCCAAACTGATCGTTGTAGGGCTTAAATTTATCGACGTCGATCATCAACAGGATTAATGGTTGTTGATGGCGGCCTTGGTTAACCAACGCCCGCTGCATCCATTCATCAAAGGCACGTCGGTTGGCAATACCGGTCAATGGATCTAACCGCGCTTGACGACGGATCTGCCGCTGCGCCCGCCAATGACCGAAGACGATAATCGACAGCAGTAGATTGCTAAAAATCAACGATGTTTGTAACAAGCGCCGGGTGTGATTGGCATCCTTGAACGCTTCATCAAAGTCGATCTCTGTGGCGATCCCCAAATTCAGTTTGTTACTCCAGACCCAGCCGCCAATAACTTTAGCGCCATGCTTATCTTGATACCCTTTGACGTTGACTTGAACTCGCTGATCCACAAACAGCTTGGCCTGCCAGTGGGGCTCAGTGGTATCGATGTCGTAAATTTCATTAAGACTGCTGCTTTGCCAGGTGTAATTGTCGGAGTGTTGTTTGTGCCGCTGCGACAGCAACACCCCATGCTGATTAAAGGCAAAGGATTCACCGGCATCGGCCAGCAGCGCCAAGCGCAGTACTTGGCTAAACTGCAGGGTCGGATCGAGCAACAACAGCAGATAGCCCTGCAGTTGTTGCTGTTGGTCGATTAACCCCAAAGCCAGATACAGCAGTGGTCTGCCGTTGTCGCTAAGGGTAAGGCTATTTAGAAATAGTGCCTTACCTTGTGCCAGTTGCGCTAAGTTGCCGGGCTCGAACAACGAGCTGAAGCGGCGGCGATCAAATTGCCGCTGCTGATGGCTTAAAACCGTTGAAAAATCGCGATCCAGCAGGAAGTAGCCGAGGTAGTGTCGGTTGGCTAACATCCCATCCAGCGAGTGCTTTACCAAATTATCGTTTGGTGTTTTTTGTTGCTGCCACTGCTGCAGCATCGATGGCAGAAACGGTCGATTGTTGACGAAGGCACGGGCTGTCGCCAACTCATCGTCAACCCACATCTCTAACGCTTCGTGATTGGTAATTACCAAACTGCGCAAAACAGTGGCTAAGCGCTGCTCAGATCGTTGTTGCATATAAAACATCTCAGCAACCATACCCAGATTAAATACCAGCGCGACGACGACGGTCGTTAACCAAGCCTTACGGACAGTGTGATGCTCTATCAAAGACATTCAGAGGCTCAAATGAAAAAAGGTGCATTTAGAATGGATTAATAATTTAGGACAAACCGATGGGTTGGTCGCAATTTGCGCAGCTTGCTTCGGGGTACACCCAACTGGTGAGCGGGGAGGATAGCCCAGCAGATGGGGGCGCTTTTGCAAATGCAGTGACATCGAACTTTCGATGTCACCAGATAAGCAGTGAAATCATTTTGCGAGTTTATCGACTGTGGATTACTCAATTGGCTAACAAAAAGCCGTTGCCGCCGTCTGCTTTAACCCGATAAAGCGCTTGATCAGCCAAGTGCACCAGTTGCACTGCGGTTAGCTGCATCTGCGGTCGATATTCGGCGCCACCAATACTGATGGTCACCACCGGATGCGAGGCGGCACTGCTTGGGTGGATCTGCAGTTGTTCAACGGCCGCCAGTAGCCGCGCTGCGAGCGCCTGTACCTGTTTGCCATCGGTGTATTGCAACGCCACCACAAACTCCTCACCGCCGTAGCGAGCGACCATATCGGTTGCCCTAGGAAGCGCTTGCGCCAGCGCTTGCGCGACCTGTTGCAGTGCCCAGTCGCCCTGGGCATGGCCAAACTGATCGTTGTAGGGCTTAAATTTATCGACGTCGATCATCATCAGGGTTAATGGTTGCTGATGGCGGCGTTGGTTAACCAGCGCTCGTCGCATCCATTCATCGAAGGCGCGTCGGTTGGCAATACCAGTTAATGGATCTAACTGCGCTTGACGACGGATCTGCCGCTGCGCACGCCAATGACCAAAAGCAATGATCAACAGCAACAAATTGGTGAATGCCAAATAGCCCAGCAGTATGTGCTGTGTGTGCGTGGCTGCAGCATAGGCTTTGTTAAAGTTGATTTCGGTGGCGATCCCAAGATCCAGTTTGCTGCTCCAGGTCCAGCCGCCGATAACTCTGGTGCCATGTTGATCGGGATAGCCGCTGGCGTTGATGCGAACTTGTTGATCAATAAGCATTCGGCAACGCCAGTTCGGATCAGCATTATCGATGCCGTAAATGTCATTAAGGCTACTGCTTTGCCAAGTGTAATTGTCGGAATGTTGCTTGCGTCGTTGCGACAGCAACACCCCATGCTGGTTAAAGGCAAAGGATTCACCGGCATCACCGAGCAGTGCTAAACGCAGTACTTGGCTAAATTGCAGAGTTGGATCGAGCATAAACAGCAGATAGCCCTGCAGTTGCTGTTGAGCGTCGATTAACCCCAAAGCCAGATACAGCAGTGGCCTACCGTTGTCGTTTAGGGTAAGGCTATGTAGAAATAGTACCTTACCTTGTATCAGTTGCGTTAGGTTGGCTTGTTCGAACAGCGAGCTAAAACGGCTGCGATCAAATTGCCGCTGCTGATGGCTTAAAACCGGTGAAAAGTTTCGATCTAGCAGGAAGTAACCCAAGTAATGGTGATTACGCAGCATTCCGTCAAGCGAGTGTTTTATTAAGTTGTCCCCGCTCTGTGAGGTTTGTTGTTGCCACTGTTGCAGCATCGATGGCAGAAACGGTCGATTGTCGACATAGGCTCGGGCTGTCGCCAACTCATCGTCAACCCACATCTCTAACGCTTCGCGGTTGGTGGTTACCAAGCTGTGTAGAATGGCGGCCAAGCGCTGCTCAGATTCCTGTTTCAGATAGAACATGCTAGCAACCATACCCAGATTAAATACCAAAGCGACGGCGATGGTGGTTAACCAAGCATTTCGGATAGTGCGATGTTCTAACAGTGGCATAGCAGGTTCTGACAATGGATTAAATATTGCATCTGTAATGCAACATTTGTTGGTGACTTTCTGAACGTCAGATCACAAAATCGCGAGCGATGAAGTGTGATGGGATGACTAACAATTGGCGTTATCGCCATGGGCGCTGGCAGTAATTTTATGGTCCAGACGACAACGGCAGCGCGATTGTGCTGCCGTTGCGGTGAACTAACACGGCGTTAGTTTGCGAGCTTATCGACCGCCAGCTTGTAATCGGGGTCTTCCAGCAGGTTCACCTCTACCAGATCGCCAGCTTTTTGCAGTAGCTGACGACACTCTGGGCTGAGATGACGCAGGTGCAAACGCTTGCCTTCACGCAGGTAGCGCTCGGCTAAGGTGTCGATCGCTTCCAGAGCGCTGTGGTCGGCAACCCGCGAATCGGCGAAGTCGATGATTACATCTTGCGGATCTGTGCTTGCATTGAAGAGCTCTAAAAACGAGGTGGTCGAGGCAAAGAACAACGGCCCTTGCACCTTGTAGACTTTGCGGCCGAATTGGTCGATATGATGCGGGGCGTGCATGTGGGTCGCGTGCTCCCAAGCAAAACGCAGCGCCGAGACAATCACCCCCACCAGTACCGCAACCGCCAAGTCGGTAATCACCGTAACCGCCGACACCAGCACAATGACAAAGGCATCAGAGCGGGGGATCTTGCGCATAATGCGGAAGCTCGACCATTCAAAGGTGCCCAGCACCACCATAAACATCACCCCCACCAGCGCGGCGATTGGGATCAGTTCAATGGCGGCGGCGCCAAACAGGATAAACGCCAACAGGAACAGGGCCGCAGAGGCGCCAGACAGACGTGAGCGACCGCCAGAGTTGATGTTGATCATCGACTGGCCAATCATTGCGCAGCCGCCCATGGCGCCAAAGAAACCCGACACCAAGTTCGCCGAACCCTGCGCCACGCATTCGCGGTTGCCTTTACCGCGGGTTTGAGTCAGTTCATCGACCAAGGTTAGGGTCAGCAGTGATTCAATCAGACCCACTGCCGCCAGGATCATTGAGTACGGCAGGATGATCCACAGGGTTTCAAGGGTAAATGGCACCATTGGGATGGCGAAGGTTGGCAGAGTGCCTTCCAAGGTAGCGCCGTCATTGCCGGTCATATTGCGGACAAAGTCGATTACCGTTGGCGTATCAAGCCCCAATAAATGCACCAGTGCCGATACCACCAAAATGGCGGCTAGGGAGGATGGGAACGCCTTGGTCAGTTTCGGCAGGAAGTGGATAATCGCCATGGTCAGCGCAATCAAGCCCAGCATCAGATACAACATGCTGCCTTGCATCCATACCATATCGCCATTGCTATCCAAGACTTTAAATTGGCCAAGCTGGGCGAGGAAAATCACAATCGCCAGACCGTTAACAAAGCCCAGCATTACCGGATGCGGTACTAAGCGGATAAATTTACCCAAGCGGAACAGGCCGGCGGCGATCTGCAGCAGGCCGGTTAACACTACTGCGGCAAATAGGTATTGCACCCCATGCTCGGCCACCAGTGCCACCATTACCACTGCCATCGCGCCAGTGGCGCCGGAGATCATCCCTGGGCGGCCGCCAAAGATGGCGGTGATTAGGCCAACGATAAAGGCCGCGTACAGGCCGACCATCGGTTCTACCCCGGCGACAAAGGCAAAGGCCACCGCTTCTGGAACCAAAGCCAATGCTACGGTTAAGCCCGACAGCAAGTCGGCCTTAGCGGAAGCATCGGGGTTACTTCTTAGTTCAAACATTGAAAATACCAATCAGACAAAAATTAACGTCGTTGTCGCGGTGTTTTGAGGCGATAGATTGGCGCACACCATTAACTGTACTGGCATCGACCACTGCCACAGGGCGATAAAAAAGACGCGCGAAACTACCACCGCAACGCCACCTTGTCAAAAACCGCAGCGGCGATCATATCAGTAACCGTGTGCCAGCAGTTTAGTGGCAAAGCGATAAGCGCATTGGATTCATAAGTTTGCTGTTTGCTGGCACAATTAACTTAGAAAGTTAAAAAATCTGAGCAGTTGTAATGACCAAGGAAATTAAAATTGGCATCGCGTTAGGCAGCGGTGCCGCCAAAGGCTGGGCTCACATCGGAGTACTGCGCGGCTTACAAAAACTGGGGATGGCACCGCATTTCGTTGCTGGCTGTTCCATCGGTGCTTTTGTCGGCGCCGCTTACGCCGCCGATAAACTGGATGAGTTAGAACAGTGGGTTCGCGGCTTTTCTGGTTGGGATGTGCTGGGTTTGATGGATTTGTCGTGGCGCCGCGGCGGCATCATCGATGGCGAAAAGGTGTTTGAGCAAGCTGGTAAGGCGATTGGGGTTAGCTCCATCGCCGATCTAAAACGGCCGTACATGGCGGTGGCGACCGATCTGTATAGTGGCCAAGAAGTGTGGTTAGAGCAGGGTTCGTTAAAGCAGATTATTGGTGCGTCCTGTGCCATTCCCGGCTTTATTCAGCCGAAACAGGTGGGCAACCGCTGGCTAGTGGATGGGGCGGTAGTCAATCCGGTGCCGGTATCGGCGTGTCGGGCGATGGGCGCCGATCTGGTGATAGCGGTGGATTTGCATGGTGACGTTCGTCAGCACAACAGCGCCCCAATCCGGCTGGAGCTGACCGACGCTGAAGATAACCAAGCCGAAGCTACGCCGCTGGAGCCAGAGCTGCAACAGCCACTAACCCCGCCGCGAGATTACAGCGAGCCTGAGCACTCACATGGTTTTGCGGATCTGTTGATGTCTGGCAAGCATTGGGTGGATCGCATTACCGAGCGATTCAGCGACGATGGCGCCGACGAGCAAGCGCCAGAGCCACAAAAACCTAACGCGTTGGCGGTGATGCACCAATCGATGGCGATTTTAGAGCAGCGCCACAAGCGTGCACGAATGATGGGCGATCCACCGGAGGTGGTGATTGCACCGCAAGTCGGCGACATCGTTACCATGGAGTTTCAGCGTGCAGAAGAGGCGATTGCCGCCGGTGAAGCGGCGGTGGAGCGCATCGCCCACATTTTGGAAGCGGAGATCGCTCGCTTACAGCGGCGCTAACTGCCCAAACGTACCTTTTTGGCCTGCTTAAGCGCGCATTTACATAGATGACCCTCTAGCGCTGGACAGTTGCTGCAGGGTTTATTCTTCCACGGCTTGGTTAACACAATGCCGTGGTGAGGGAAGTGAATTCGCGACTCTTGCCGCCCTTGCTCTTGCAGCTGGGCAATAAACCCTTGCACCAGCTGTTTGCTGCGAGCCTTATCGATGGCAGTCAGATCCAGCCCTTGCTCTAACTGTTGTTTCAGCTGCTTGGCAAAGGCTTTTTGCAAAAGCTTAGCGGCTTGTTTGCTGGCCTTTGCCGTTTTCTTTAGGTTGAGCGGTTTGGTCACGGATCGGATCTTTGCTTATACGTCTTAGGCTGATCCTAGCTTATTCGACCGATTCTATGCTCTGCGCTCGGTCATTAACTGGCGCTGCGGTTTGTTGCGTCAGCTGCGCTTGTAGCGCTGGCGGATGCTGATGCGAGATGGGATCGGTGACGACGATGGTATCGCCGCGCAGCATATAGTTGCCGCCGTGCAAGTCGACCACCCCTTTCAGTGATACGTGGCTTAACACCTCAAACAGGGTTTCCAGCAGATCTTGGTGTTGTTCAATCACTTGGTCTTCGACGATCGCCGGTTCGCTGCTGGCGGAGTTCATATAGAAGTGTTCGGTGGTGTCTTGGATCTTATCTACCAGTTGCTCAACGCTGTCGACCTCATGGGCGAAGGCTTTTTTGTTGTAGGCGTAGGGCATGGTGATAGTTCGCAGTGCGCCCCACAGTAGGCCGAAATCGCTGTCGTGAAAGTGGCTGGGTAGGGTCGCTTCGCGGCCGGTATCAGAGATCTCTTCTAGCCGTTCCATTACGTAAAAGCGCACCACCTTGCCGCTGGGCAGGGTGATCACATCTTCACGATGGATGGTGGGAATATGCGGGTTATCTTGGTTTTGTGGCCGCATGCACCACTGGGCAAACAGGTAGTAACCGTCAATTTCACTGAGGCAGACCTTAACCACCTTGTCCGGTTCGCCGGGCAGATCATAGACCTCGGCATAGACGCCGGTGGCCATCAACTCCAGATCGGAGAAACGCTCTAGGTAGATAGAGACATCGTCACTGCGCTTAAGCTCGGCGGCATCCGCCAATTGCTCCAATTCCTCAATCGTTTCTAGATAAATTTCCATCGTTCATTGATTCGGCTGAGTGTCAGCGGGCACCTTAACAGCGCCTAGCAGTGGCGACAAATCAGCCGGCGTCTTGTCTTAAGCACTGCAGTTTTATGATCTTTACAGTGGCCGGTCAGTCCAAGCGTTTGTTAAAGCGCAGCGCTGCCAATTTGCGTTGCCGCTGGCGGCGGTAGCTGCGCCATCGGAACCCGCCTTGAGTAAATCAATCGCGGCAATCGAGCCTTGATTGCCTAAGATTTTGCTTAACTGTATCAAGGAGATGATCGAAAGTGAGCCAGCATGAAGCCAAGCAGCAATGGCGTTAGTAGCGCCGCACCGGCCGCCAGCGTAGCGGCGCTTTGCAACGATTTAGTGGCAGTCGCGCGGCAGTTAGAGCAGGGGCAAGCGCAAACGCCGCTAACTGAACAGTGCCAGCAATTAGCCCAGCCACAAACGTTGACGGCGGGGTTGATTGCTGTGGATGAACTTGGCTGGGAAGCGGCGCTGACATGGCTCAGTGGCGTTCGCGGTTGGCGGCCTCTGGCCAACGGTTGTGTGCATCAGATCCGCGGCAGCGGCGCCGATCACTTTGAGGTGGCTGTCCGAAGCCAAGCACCGAAGCAATTTCCCGATTGGCAGGCATTACAGCAGTGGCTTGGACAGCAAGCCTCTGCGCAACCGCTGGTTATCAAGGTGCCGAAGTGGCGCTTGCCGCCTTCGCTGACAGTGCATGCGGCGGCCCTTAACGGCAACGGTGATGCGAGCCAAATGGCCTCGCGGCTGATGCAACAGTGTAACTGGCTGTTTGTCAGCGGTGGCTGTCACGCCCCGCCGTTGACTGAATCCATCGCCGAGCTAATCACCGAAATGGCGGTTGTGTTACCGCTGCTGGCGGTGGATGAATTAGATCCCAGCTGCCAGATCGGCGCCGATGGTTGGTGGCAACTGCCATCGACTAAGGCATTGCCCCCACAGTTGCTAACTCACCATCAACTGGCACCGCTGCCGCAATGGTTGCAGTTGCCGCAGCAGGGACTGCTGGCGGATTTGGCCCAGTTGCGTCAGCTTGGCCAGTGTCAGCAATTGCTGCTGGCCTGTATTGACAGTGCCAAACAGCAGCAGCGCCAACTCGCTAATCGGCAGCAACGGCTGCAACAGCAAGCGCCAGCGGCAACGGCTGCGCCGCAGTCTGACGTCAATGCGATCTTTAGTGAGCTTAGCCAATGGCTTAGTCAGCGTCAGCGGCAGTTCGAGGCCAGCAATGGCCCACTGCAGCAACAACTGACGCAGTTTAGCGAAACCCTTACCAGTGCCGATATCGAACACACCATCGGCCACAAAAAGCGGTTTTTGACGCTGGCTGCGACCACCCAAGCGCGGCTGGGGTCACAACTGCAGCAGCAATTGCAGCACAGTTTGCAGCAACTGCTGCATCAGCTGGAACAACAACTCGTGCCGTGGCGTCAACAGGGCGATTGGCCACCGCCACAGTGGCCGATTAGTCAGTGGCGACAACAACTGCAACAAGCGATGCAGCTGGATGTTCGTTATCGCGGCGAGTTGCCAATGCGGGGCTGGCTGGCTCGGCTTGCGGAAGGGCGGCGCAACGTCTTTATGGTACTGCTGCTGGCGTCGATGCTTGGTTACATGGGGCTGGATATTCGTGGCAGCGGTTTAATTGGGTTATTGATCTTGCCGGTATTCATCGCCGGCATCGGCTACAGCTATGTGACTTGGCAAAAAGAGGACGCCGAGCAAGAGCAGCAGCAACTAGAACGGCTGCAACAAGAGCTTAAAGGGGCATTAATGCGTGCTCAAGCCGAGGGCAGTCGCGCCCTGTTTAGTGGCGTAAGTGACGGTCTCAATGAATTAAAACGACAGTGGCAGCAGCATCAAACGGCTCGTGATCAGCAAGCGCGCCAGCAACACGATGTTGCCGTAGCGCAGCATCGCGGCCGTGATCGTCAGTTGAGCCAGCAACAGCAACAGTGGCAGCAACTGCAGCAACAAGCTGAGCGGTTGAGTGAGCGGCTGCTCCAGCAGCAGCGACAGTCGCAACGTTCGTTGCAACAGGCATTGCAGGAGGCAAATCGATGAGTTACCTAGGGATAGACTTGGGCACCACCTATTCATTGGCGGCGCTGCTTAATGACCAAGGCAAGCCAGTATTGGTGCCAGACTTTCATGATGCCAATGTGTTTCGCACCCCCAGTGTGGTGTACATTGGCGAGCACGGTTGCTTGGTCGGTGATGTTGCTGAAGCGCTGTTAGAAGAGCAGCCGAGCCTCAGCCACGCTCGCTGTTTTAAGTTGGATATGGCCACGGAAGGCGCCGGTTACAGCGACCACCAGCAACGCCGCTGGTGGCCGCAAAGTCTGTCGGCGTTGGTGCTAAAGAAATTGCTGCAAGATGTGGCGGCGTTTGTGCCAGAGGCAATTGAGGGGGCGCTGATCACAGTGCCCGCTAGTTTTACCGAGCCGCAGCGAAACGCCACCAAAGAGGCGGCGCAACTGGCAGGGATCGCGCCGGTAAAGTTGATTGAAGAGCCGATCGCCGCCGCCACCTTTTATGGCATCAATCAAACGACTGAACAAACCCTGTTTGTTTATGACTTAGGTGGCGGCACCTTTGACGCCACCATTTTGCAAAGCGGCGACCAAGGACTGTATGTGCTGGCAACCGCTGGTAGCACCAAGCTTGGCGGCGCGTGGCTTGACCAACAGGTGGTGCAGTTGGTGCAGCAGCAGTACACCGAGCAGTTTGGTGCCTGCGATTTTGATGATGGTGCGCTGCAGCGGATGCGTCGCTTCGCGGTGGACGCCAAAATGAGCTTTTCCAAACCGGGCAAAAACCGAGTGCAGCAAACTTTGCTGCTGATGGGGCAGTCACTGGATATGGTGCTGCTGCGTTCGCAGTTTGAGCAGTTGGTGGCGGACATCGTTGCCGAAACCGTAGCGATTTGCCAGCAGTGCCTGCAACAAGCATCGATGGATTGGGATTTTATCGACGTGATTATGTTGACCGGCGGCTCATCGTTGCTGCCGCTGGTGGCCGAACAGTTGCAGCGTCAGTCTGGCAAAGCCGCGGCGCAGTTGGTATGCAAACAACCGCATCAAGCGGTGGCTTATGGCGCGGCGATCATCGCTGCGCAAAGCTTTGTCGATAGCAGCGGTAAAACCGTCAGTTCCCGTTGTCCTTATGGTCTTGGGATCCGCTTACGCAGTGATGATGCAGCACCCAAGGTGCACCAGTTGATTGCCGCCAACAGTGCGGTGCCGGTGCAAGCGAAAGCGCGTTTTCGCAGCCACCGTGCCGATCAACAACGGCTGATGATTGAAGTGATGCAACTGCCAGAAGGTGAGCTGCCACAAAGCTTGGGGTTCTTCGCCTTTGCGATTGCCGCACCGCGTAAGGGATATGTGGTGGAGATCAGTTTGGGCTATGACTTGGATGGGGCGGTTACGGTAACGGCATTGGGGTTAGACGATAAGCAGCAACTGCGGCGAGTGCTGCAGCGTCATGACGGGGCGCTGTCTGCAGCACTGCAACAGCAACAGCAGTGGTTGCTGGAACTTACCGTTAACGGCTGAAAGCGCCATCAATAGCGCTGGTAGTTGGGTTTATTGCGTTGGTGTGTTTCTAGATCATCAACCACGTCGTTGTACTGACGAGCCAAGTCATTGGCCTCGTTGACGGACTCAAAGTAAGCTTTGGTGTGGCGGCACTTATTAGTGCGGCAGCGCATGCCAGCGCTGTAGTCACCGCCTGCTCTGGGGCGGTGATAATTTATCTTACGTTCGAGCTCTTCCAGCTCCTCGTCCCATTCATCCAATATTTCGTGGTATTCCTCTTCCTCCTGTTGCCACTCGCGATAGCGGGCGCGGAACGCTTCGATGTGGGCGGCATAGCCATCGCGGAAATTGTTGTAGTAGTTAAGTCCCTGATTAAATTCGCGATGGGCAGCGGCTATTTCATTTTGTTGGCGCAGTTTTTTTCCCTGGCCTAGGGCGTTTTTTACCGGAGTTAGGCGGCTGTCGCTCAAGCGTTTCTGTTGCTGTTCTTGCTGTAGGTAAGCCAACACCTTTTGCAGATTTTGTTGGGCATTGAGCATGCCTTTGGCGCGTTCTAGTTGTTTGTCTGCGCGGCTTTGTATCTCTTGATAAAGGGTTTGCGCTTGCCCAAGTTGCCCGTCAATGTGCAGCCGCTCGGCCTGCTTCAGTTTATCCACCAGCCCCGCATCGGGGGCAAAGTCGAGGCGTTCCGTTTCAGCCAATTGATACCAACTATTTAAGCTAGTAAAGGCGTTCTCTTTGTTGCTGTCGATACTCTGCAGCAGGGTAATAAGTTGCTGATAACCTTCGCTGACAGCAACAAATTGCTGGTTCGCTTTAACAAACTGACCCTGCTGCCAATGCTGCTGAGCCTGTTGCAGTTGCGCGGCGACCTCGACAGCAGGGGGATATTGTTGCTGTTGACCTTGTTGACGCCAGCGGCGCGCGGCTTGTTCGGCATCTTGTTTCAGTTGCCGTCCCTTTTGGTAGGCTTTGGTCAGCACTGGCAACTGTTGGTTAAATTGTTGGTAGTGGCTAAAGGCTTGCGAGAACTGTAATTTTTGCAAGGCTTCATCGCCCAGCACCCATTCATTAAGTGCCGTTGTGATGGTGGCAAAACTGTGGTTATTGGTGTTGGCTTGGCGCCATTGATTGCTCAGTTCGCGGCCTAGCAACCGGGCATCGGCAACCGGAGCTACCTGAGTAAATTGGGCGTCGATATGTTGATAGTCAGCCAGCGCTTGTTGGTGATATTGCAGCCCTTGCTGGTATTTACCGGCGCGCATCGATTCTTTGCCCAGCGATAACTGCGCATCGGCTTTAGCACGAGTCTCACCATCAATCAGCAGTCGGTTGGTTAGCTCAAGCTGTTCCTCGACGGATTGCTGGGCAATGGCCAACTGCGCCAATTGCTGTTGCCCGCTGTTGCTGGGTTGGCGTTGCTGCTCACTTTGCTGCTGGCGGATGGCAAACTTATGTTCTTGCAGCTGCTCGCGCAGATCGCTTTTGGCGTCATTAAAGCGGTTGCGGGCGGCTTTGATCTTACTTTCGATGGTGGCCGCCTCCGATTTATAGCTTTGTACCTGCTGCTCACTCATCGGCAACAGCTGCTGCAGGGCGCCGCTGTGCCAGCCCCAGCCGGCGATGGCAACAGTAGCCAGCGAGGCGGCCAGCAGCCACCCTTTGGCCAGTCCAGCGGGGCGGCGAGGCTGGCGGATGTTACTCTCTGGTGCGGCGGCCTGAGCGTTGCAGGCCAGTGTGCTTATCGCTTGGCGCACCTCGTTGAGACTGGAAAAACGCTGCTTTGGATCGGGCGCTAACAAGGTTAACAGCAACTCTACCCACGCTTCGCTGTCGGCAAAGCCCCCATCGAGCATCACCGTATCGTCGGCCACTGTCGGCGGTTCGGCACAGATCATCTGGTGTAATATCGCCCCGAGCGCATATTGGTCGGCCGCCGTACTGATGCTGATGGTTTGCCGCTGCTCTGGGGCAAGGTAGGGATCGCGATCGTCGGCTGGCAACAGCGTTGCCCAGCCAAAGTGACTTAGGCGCAGGCTTTGATGTTCGGTTAGCGCCAGCCAGTCGGGGCGAAGGCCGCCGTGGGGCCTACCAATGCCAATGAGTGCATCCACCAGTGTCAGTGCCAGCTGTGCCGCCTGTTGGCGGCTGAATTGCTGTTGCGCGAGCTGCTGCGCTAAGGTCGGCTGTGATAGGGGCTCCATCACTACCACTAACTGCTGTTGATGGGGTAACACCATCACGGTGGCGCACAGTTGTGGGTGATGCAGTTCGCTACTGGCTTGCAATGCGTGTTGCAGCGAGCTCTTGTCGACCCTGTTGCATTGCTCGGTGCCAATCAATGCCAACGTGACGGCAGATTGGGTACTGCGGTCATGGCCTTGATAGTAACGCGCCTCGGTGGCGACGGTGGCCACACTGGTGACTTCGAAGCGATCGGCGATGATCTCGCCAACGGCCAGTTCGCCTTCGGCGTTGCAGTCCAGTTCGGGCAGATCCGCTAACTCCGCCGCGCCCATTTGGCTTGGTTGCGGTTGTTGTTGCAGTAATTCGGCGTTGGCTTGCGCCAGTTGTTGTAGCCGTTGGGCAAACTTGGCTTGTAGCTTTTCGGTTGGCGCTTGGTCGTATTGCTGCTGTAACTCGGTCATTTTTGCCAGCAACGCCGCGCGGATCGCTTCGATGCTGGCGTCGTCGGGCAGATTCAATAAGGCCAAGAGTTGTTGCTGATTCATCGTCGTTGCTAATCCATGCTGCGATTGGCGGCGTTGGCTGCCCGTTCGGCGCTGCGCTCGGCATCATCGGCACTGCGTTCGGCTTTATCGGCGCAGTTTTGTGCTGTTGATGAGACTTGCACGATGACGTCGTGCTGCTGCTGCGCTTGCTGCTGGCACTGTCCCACCGTCGCTAACAGCTCTGCGGTCTGTTCCATGTATAGCCGTGTTTGGGTCATGTAGTCGCCGGCTCGGATGGAGTGATCACCGGCGTCGTAGCGGTAGCCGTCGGCTTGCTGTGCCATCTGTTCAGTGGTGCGCAGCAGCTGCTCCATGGCATCCAGCATCTGCTCCATCTGGGCAGCCACGTGTTCGGCTGCGGCGCGGGCTTGTTGCTCAAGTTGCTCGGCGGTGGCCATCGCCGTTTGCGCCCGCTCCAACGCCGCTTCGGTCTGCTGCTGCAATTGTTCGGCGCTGCTAGCCGCTTGCGCTGCGGTTAATGACGCATCATCGGCCTGCTGTGCCTCGGCTTGAGCACGTTCAGCGGCATTGGCGGCGGCGCTGGCATGACTTTCACTTTGGCCACTGGCGCTAGCGGCGCTACTTTGGGCATTGCTGGCAGCGCTTGCTTGGGTCTGGGCCTCGCTGGCAGCAGCGTCAGCCGCGGTGGCGTGGCTGTTGGCGTTACTGGCGGCACTGGCGCTTTGCTGAGCGTCCTGTTCGGCGCTGGCCTGATATTGACTGATCTGCTCGGCATCCGCAGCCGCTGCTTGTTGATGCTCGGCGGTTTGCTGTTGCAGTGCCGCGGATTGTTGCGCGGCCTGTTCGCTTTGCTGTTGCGCTTGTGCGGCCGCTTGCTCTGCGGTTTCGGCCGCCTCAGCAGCCTGCTCGGCCTGTTGTTGTAAGGCTTCGGTTTGTTCCGCATGCGCTTGGGTTTGTTGCTGCGCCTGCGCCGCCTGTTGTTCGGCTTGCTGTGTCTGCTGGGCAGCAGCACTGGCTTCGGCGGCCTGTTGCGCTGCGTCGTTGCTGGCTTGCTGGCTGGTTTGCGCCGAAGTTTGCGCTTGGCTATTGGCTGTCGCGGCGGCGCTGGCTTGGTCATTGGCTTGTTGATTGAAGTTGCTGGCCTCACCGGCTTGCTGCTGAGCTTGATTGGCGGATTGGCCGGCACTGTTTGCCTGCTGCTGTGCCTCTTGGGCGGCGCTGTGGCTTTGGTTGGCGTCTTGCTGGGCGAGATCGGCAGCCTGCTGCGCCTGTTGTGCCCCCTGTTCAGCTTGCTGCTGCTGTTGCTGGCTCTGGTTGGCGGCCTGTTCCGATTGGCTGGCAGCCTGTTGCGCGCTGTTGGCGCTATAGCGGCTTTGTTCGGCGGCGTCTTGGCTGTTGTGGCGAGCTTGCTCTGCCTGACTGGCTGCTTGTTGGCTATGGCTGTGCTCTTGCTGAGCCTGTTCAGCGGCCTGTCGGGCGAGATCCGCTTGACGCTGGGCATCTTGCGCCGCTTGATTGGCTTGCTGGCTAAACTGCTGCCCGTGTTGCTGTGCTTGTTCGCTGCTGTCTTTGGTCTGCTGTGCTTGTTGATTAATCTGCTGCAGTTGCTCGGCTTGCTGGCGAGCTTGCAGAAGTTGTTCTTGCAGCTTTTGTTCGATAGACAGCGACATTGATCGGACTCCACACCAAAGGGCTAGTCTGAAGTTTAGGAAACATCACCATCTTGTTGCGGTTAGATCGTTGGTTAACTTTGAAAAGCACCGGACCTGTAGTGGAGGCGCGGTAATGGTGAAAAAAAGCCCGCGAGGGATTAACCGTCGCGGGCTGTAGGTCAGGCTAACATTCAGCGGTTAGAACTCGGCCATCATCGCTTTGTAGGCGCAATCGTCCTGATACATCTGCTGGAACACCTGATATTTGGCGTCGTAGTAGCGTTTGCTCTTGGCGGTTTGCGGAGTCACGGTTTTGCCGATGCGGCTCATGGCGTTCATCGCGTCTGGAATGTCGCTGTAACTGCCGGCGGCAACCGCGCCCAGCATCGCTGAGCCCAGCAGTACCGCTTCCGCTTCTTCTGGCAATAGCATTGCACAACCAGTGGCGTTGGCGTGCTCTTGGATAAATACCGGATTTTTGGTGCCGCCGCCGCAGGCCATGATGGTGTCGATGCGGTAACCGGCGCCGTTTTTCTCTTCAATAATATGTCGGGTACCCAGCGCTACCGCTTGAATGGTGGCCAGATATTGCAGCGCCATATCATCCAAGGTTTTGTTCATGGTTAGGCCGGTCATCGAGCCGGTCAGGTGCGGGTTGGCCCGTGGTGAACGGTTGCCGTGGAAGTAGGGCAGCACGTGACGATCGCGGGTCAGATAAGCGATATCTTCCTTGCTGCCTGCCATCGCCAGCAGCGCATCGTTGAGCAGTTCATAGATGGTCTTGCCTGCCGCTTGCGCTTGTTCCAGTGCTTGGCCGTGGAACGGGTGGGCGGCAATCACATGATCGATCAATGCCCCGGTAGCGGATTGGCCGCCCTCGTTGAGCCAGTAGCCCGGGATCATCGCGCTGTAGTAGGCGCCCCAAATGCCATCGATAAAACGGGCGGTTTTGGAGACGGTCATATGGCAGCTGGAGGTGCCGCCGATCAGCGCCAGACGGGTATCAAAATCCGCCGCTTCGCCGGTCATCCCAGCGGCGCCGAGGACGCCAATGCCACCGGCGTGGGCATCGATGATTGAGGTGCCCACTTTGGTGCCGCGCACCAAGCCCAGCTCTTGCGCGGCTTTGGTGGACAGGCCATTACCCAGCGGTGCGCCCATCGGTTTGATTTCGCTGCCGATACGACGGGCGTTGTTGTCTAGCAGATCTTCCAGGCCAATGGACTCAAAGTAGCTCTTATCCCACTTGTCTTCGTGGCCAAGGTAGGTCCATTTACACACGGTCGAGCACAGCGAGCGGCTGTCGTCGCCGGTGGCTTTCCAGGTCAGAAAATCCGGCAGATCGAAGAAGTAACCGGCGTTGCTCCACGTGGTTGGCATGTTCTCTTTCAGCCACAGCAGTTTCGGTGTTTGCATCTCTGGCGAGATGGTGTTGCCAACAAACGCCAGCACTGGATGCTTACCGGCGTTGATCCGATCCGCTTGGGCAATCGCGCGGTGATCCATCCACATAATGATGTTCTGCTCGCTGCGGCCGGTTGGGCTGGCGGTCAGCGGCAGGCCTTGTTTATCCAGCACCACCATCGAACAGGTGGCATCAAAGCCGATCCCTTTAACCTGAATTGGTTCGATGCCGGATTGCGCAAGGGCATCGCGTACCGCGAGGCAAACGCAGTGCCAGATGTCGTCGGAGGATTGCTCAACGAAGTTGGCTTTTGGCTTAAAGATCTGGATGTCGCGCTTGGCTTCACCGGCCTTACGACCTTGGGCATCAAATACCCCAGCGCGGGCACTGCCACTACCGACATCAACACCAATGAAATAGCTGGTCATATTCGATTCCTATGCTTTGTATTTTTGCAGGGCGATAAACAGGATCAGGATCCCGCCCCACAGTGCCATGGTCAGGTAGCTGGAAACGCCCAGCAGGTTCAGGCCACTTTCTAAGGTTTGCAGTACCACCAGCGCCAAACCGATGCCGATGATCCGGCCAAAACCGCCATCGGGGTTAATCCCGCCCAGTACCGACGCCAAAATCGCTACCAGCAGGTAGGACTCGCCGTAACCGGCTTTGGCGGAGTTAAACTTAGCCATCATGATGATCGCCGCCACCCAGCACAGGATGGAGGAGAGGATGTAGACGTACACCAGTGACTTTTTGGTGTTGATGCCACTAAAACGGCTGGCGGTTTCGTTAGAGCCGATCAGGTAGATAGCACGTCCCAGCGGGGTGTGTTCCAGCACCGCCCACAGCGCCATTGCGAACAGCACGAACAGCACCAGCGGCATTGGAATGCCGGCGATTGCGCCATTACCCAAGCTTTGCAGTGCCTCTGGGAAGCCGGAGATCACGCTGCCTTCGGAGATCAGCACGTTTAGGCCGTTGATAAAGGTCATCATCCCCAAGGTCGCCAGAATCGGTGATACGCCGACATAGGCGATCAACACACCATTAGCGATACCGATGACGATGGCAGTCACCAGACCGGCCGCCAGCGCGGTGGCCAGCATGGCGCTGCTGTTTGGATCTTGAGTAATGATGCTAGCCATCACCAGCGAACAGGCGTTGGCGGTAGCGATGATCGACAGGTTAATGCCGCCGGTCAGCATACAGACCGCCATCGCTAGGGCGAAGATCCCCAGCAGCGGCATCTGCGATGACATCGATTGCAGGTTGGCCAGCGAGAAAAAGGTGCTGCCCGAAGTAGCGGCCATCAGCGCCAGAATGGCCACTAGGATCACCAGCAGATAGCGGATATTGCGATCGCTTGGCAGTTTCAGCGCGTTGATTACGGAGTCCATCAGATCGCCTTCTTAGCTTGTTGTTTTTCGTTGAGCGCGGTGATGCTGATGCTCAGCAGGATGATCAAACCGGTCACCACGGTGTGCCAGTAGGATGGTACCCCCAGCAGGGTCAGGCCGTTTTTCAGGATAGCCAGCAGCGCCACCCCTAAAATCACCCCCAGCAGCGAACCTTTGCCGCCGTTCATGCTGGTGCCGCCGAGTATCACTGCCGCTAGCACGCCCAGTTCAAAGCCCATCAGTGCGTTCGGCGCCACCGATTGGGTGATCTGCATCTGCACGATGGCGGCAATACCCGCCAGCGCGCCCATGTAGCCGTAGACGAACAGATTGAGGCCAAACAGGTTTACGCCGATGCGACTGGCGGCATCGGCGTTGCCACCGATGGCGTAAATTTGCCGACCGATGCGGGTTTTGCCCATCAGCAGCGAGGTAATGGCGATGGTGCCCAGCAGCACCATGATTGGCAGATTAAGGGCGTAGTCGTAGCCGTCGCTGCCGACAAACGGCAGCACTTCGACGCCGTTCATAAACCAATCGTCAAAGCCATACAGCCATTCGCCGTTGCTGAAGTAGATCAGCGCGCCAAAGTAGACGTTGAGCATGGCGATGGTGATGATGATCGCCGGCACTTTCAGCTTGTACACCAAGGCGGCGTTGATCATCCCCAGCAGGATGCCGATGGCGGCGGCCATCGCAAACGCCAGCGGGAAGTTACCGCCGTTGGCGAGAATGTAACTGGCGGTTAGGTACTGGGCGATAGAGGCAGTAGCTGGGAATGAGATATCGATGCCACCGGCGATCAACACCACAAACAGACCGCAGGCCATGATCCCCAGAATTGCCGAGCTAACGGTCATATCGAAGATGTTGCCAAGGGTCATAAAGTCTTCGCTGGCGACGGTTAAGCCGGCCACCAACAACAGCGTCAATGCCGCCAGATGAAACTCGTGGCTGTGCAATAGGCGTTTAAAATCAGGCATTGACTGCCTCCATGATCTCCTGCTCGGTGCAGCAGGCTGGGTGGAACTGGTGGGTAAAGCGACCGTCTTTCATGACGATCACCCGATGGCTGTTGAAGTAGACCTCTGGGATCTCATCGCTGACCATCAAAATCGCCATCCCTTTGGCGGCCAAGTCTTTGGCGATCTGGTAGATGCTCTCTTTGTTGGCGATATCAACACCGACGGTCGGCGCATCCAAGATCAGCACTTGCGGCTCGGCGGCAATCCATTTGGCGATGGCGATGCGCTGGGCATTACCACCGGATAGGCTGGTGACCGGCAGTTTTGGATCGGACACTTTGATCGACAGCGATTCAATCAAGCGGCTCACCAGTGAGTTGGCTTTGCCATGATCAAGTCGACCTTTATTGCTTAGCCGCGGCAAAATCGCGGCGGTGGTGTTGTCGCTGATGCTTTGGTTCATCACCAAGCCGGTGGTCATCCGGTCTTCGGTAACGTAGCCGATGCCGTGCTTGATGGCGTCGCGGTTATGCCGCAACGATACCGTTTGGCCATTAACCAGGATCTCGCCGCTGTCGGGTTTGCTCATGCCAAACAGGCTTAGGCACAGTTCGCTGCGGCCAGAGCCCAGCAGACCGGTGATCGACACAATTTCGCCGGCGCGCAGGGTCAGATCGATATCGGCAAATTGTCCCTGTTTGCTCAGTTTGTTGGTTGCCAACAGCACATCGCTGCCGTCGGTTTTAGCAGTGAATTCGCCGATAGGGGAGAACTCAAACCGTTGGCCAGTCATCAGGTAGGCCAGCTCGTCGCTGTCGACCTCGTCGGCGTTGTAGGTGCCGATGGTTACGCCGTCGCGGATCACGGTGATGCGATCGGAGATCTCCATCACCTCATCCAGTTTGTGGCTCACGAACACCACGGTGATGCCGCGGGCTTTTAAGTCCGACACCACTTTAATCAGGTTGTTGACCTCGGTGCGGGTGAGCGAGGCGGTTGGCTCATCCATGATCACCAGCTTGGCATCGGCGGCCATCGCGCGGCAGATCGCCACCAACTGACACTGGGCGATCGACAGTTGTTCAACGCGCTTATCCAGCGGCAACTCGACTCCGACTTTGTTCATCGCCTCGATGGCGATGGCGCGCAGTCGCTTTTTGCTAGCAAAACCTTGGTACCACTTGATGTGATCCTGAACCGCGATGTTTTCATACACGGTGAGGTTGGGGAACAGCGACAGGTCTTGGTAGATCACCTGCACGCCGTGATTGATCGACTGCTGCGGGGTCAGACGGCTGTACTGTTTGCCGTTGATGATGATCTGCGCCCCTTGCTCTGGCGCATGCACGCCGGAGATCACTTTAAACAGGGTGCTTTTGCCACAGCCGTTTTTGCCTGCTAAGCAGTGCACTTCGCCGCGATTGAAGCTGAGGTTGATGTCGCTTAATGCCTTTACCGAGCCAAAGTGCTTGGAGACGTTTTTCAGCGTGATGAATTCGTTGGACATGGGATCTTGCGGATAACCAGGGGTCGATTCGAGTGCCGTCGCCAACTGGCGGCGGAGTAAGAAGCGAGCCCCACAACTGCGGGGCTCATTATTGGTTGGCTCAGTGGCCATTGTCAGCGCTTAGAAGCCGAGGCTGCGGGCGTTGTTCTTGTCCACTTCGAGGATCTTGTTGAACTTCACTACGCGGGTGTCGCTGTTCACTTCAGCGGCGCCAAGGTTCTTGATCTCAAGGCCGTTTTTGACCTGCTGACCATCCAGCATCATCTTGGCTACCGATACCAGCGCGTAACCGGCGTCCGCAGGGTTCCACAGGAAGCCCTTGTCGATTTCGCCGCGCATCAGGTAAGGCGCTGCTTGGCTTGGCATCAGGATGCCAACGGTGTTGATCTTGTTCTTAGCGCGCTTTTTCTTAATTGCTTCACCGGCGCCAATCAGACCCAAAGAGCCGTAAGATACGATGCCGGTCATATCTGGGTGGGCTTTCATTAGATCGTTAGTGGCGGCGTAAGAGGCATCGACGCTTTCAGCCACTGGCATCCGCGAGGTGACTTCGTACATCTCTGGGTAGGTTGCTTTCTGGTAGGCGATTGCCAGATCCGCCCAGTTGTTGTGCAGTGGTACGGTCAGCGAGCCAACGTAAACCGCGTAACCGCCTTTGCCGCCCATGTGTTTAGCCAGTTCATCCATGGTCGCTTTGGCGTAAGCGGCGTTATCTAGGGTCTCGATATCCCAATCGGCACCGTGGCCATCTGGGGATTCGTGGGTCAGTACCACGATGCCTTGCTCGCGCGCCTTCTTAAATACTGGCTCCAGCACGGTTACGTCGTTTGGTACCACGGTGATGGCATCCACGCCTTTGGCGATCAAATCTTCGATGATCTTTACCTGCTGCGCTGGATCTGGGGTAGATGGGCCCACTTGGCGTGCGTTTACGCCCAAGTCGGTGGCGGCCAGTTCAACGCCTTTATTCATCTGGTTGAACCATGGAATGCCGGCCACTTTAACCACGTTAACGATCTCGTAGTCTTTGGCACTTACGCCGGCAGTCAGCATCGCGAGAGACAGTGCAGCTACTTTGAAGATTGATTTTTTCACCTTAATTCACCTTAACCTTGATGCAGACTAACCTGCGTTTTGATGGCGAAAATATAAATCCAGCCCCTGCTGATTTCCGTTCGTCACTGGGGTTTTGTGATCGCTGACCAAAATCGTGAAAACGCGGGAAAATTGGTGAAAACAAAAGGTTAAATTGGGCAACTGATGAAATTAAACGACGTCACATTGGTTGCGTGATAACGTTGCCGCAACAATGATGTTTGATGGTGATTACATTACTAAAGTGAAAGCGTGTGAATTCACAGGATTGCTCAGAGTGGTGGCGAATTTTGATTGGTGATTCGTGAGTGAAGTCACTTTATGACTGCGAGGACACTGTGAAATCTTAATGGCGTTACAGTATTGATATTAAAGCAGGGTGTTTAATTGGTCAATAAATCGTCACAAACTGTAATTGAATAACGTTGCCGACCGACAAGTGTCTGAGGCGATATAAATGCAAACACGAAAAAGCCCGCAGTTCGATGAACTGCGGGCTTAATCTGAATTAGTGGTCGGCCAGAGAGGATTTGAACCTCCGACCCCTGACACCCCATGACAGTGCGCTACCTGGCTGCGCTACTGGCCGACTTCGAAATCAATCTTAAAGGGCGACCGCGAAATTGCAATAGGCCTTTGAGTTAACTGACGTTTGTTTGCGCACTTTGGTCTATTGAGCCAAGAAGCGGCCGCCTTCTTCCATCATCTGCAGTAGGGTCTGCACGTCCAAATTGGCGTCGCTTTGGCGCTGGTAGTCGTGATTAAACATCCGGTAGTCGCCCCGGTTATCGACCACGGTGGTGGCACTGTCGGTTTGCACCGCAAAGGCGCGACTGTTGCCCATTACCAAGTAAGGTCGTGGGTTTGGTTGATACAGATCGGCGCCTAAGCTGTAGTCGCTGCTGGGGTTGGTGCAGCCGAGCAGTTGCGTCATCAGCGCCGGTGCCAAACCGTAGTGGCTGGTTTGGTAGTTGATCTCTCGCGCTGGTTGGTGTGGCCAGCGGATCAACAGCGGCGTGGCGGTGGCGGCGATGCTGAAATCGTTACTGTCGCTGGCGCGCATATCGGTGGAAAAGCGGTGGCCGTTGTTGCCGGTGATGATCAACAGGGTGTCATCGCCAGCGGCCGCGACTAGCCGTTGCAACTGGCCGTCGATAAATCGCAGCGACTGTCGATATTGGTTGAACAGCACCAACTGGGCAGCATTCAGTTCAAAATCGGCGCGGATGGTTGGCATCCCTTGATAACCGATAGGGGTGCTGTAATCCGCGGGAGCGCGCAGGCCAACGATGTTCACTTGTGGTTGGTTGTGATTGGCGATGGTGGCGATCACACTGTTAACCACATTGATGTCTCGTTCGGCGGTCACCGCATCGCCTTCACTGGCAATTTGCTCAATGCCGCTAAGCCAGTGCAGGTTGCTGCTGTTGATGCTTAGGCCGAATTGATTTAGCTGATAGCCGTTGGCCAGCAACTGCGCCGTCAGTACCGGGGCAGATTGATCCAGCGCCAGCGGCTCTTGGTAATTGGGCAACATGCCATAGAGCAGGTTGTATAAGCCGATATCGGCCTGATTGCTGGCCGCACTGTGGCGCTTAAACCAATGGCTTTGACCGGCAAGCTTGGTCAGAAATGGCATGGTTTCGGCGCTGACCATATCACTGCGCCAGCCTTCAACCAGCACCATCAGTACATCGGGGGTTCGCTCTGCATGGCATTGCAGCGGTGCCAATGGGTAATGCAGTAATGCACTGTCGCCGGGAGAGGATTGCAACACCCCTAATTCGCGACCGTCCATCAGCCCCTGTTCTTGGATTAGGGTGCGGGCGGTGGCCGGATAGTGCAGCGGGAAAATCTTGTCTTGGGCGACAATCGGCCGATAGCCGGTGGCATCAGCCCAGATATGGATAAGATGGGAACCAACAAAGCAGCTTAGCAACAGCGCCACCACTTTGTTGCCCATCCGCTTACGGCGCACCTTATCCAACCGCTTCCATAAGCCGTTGGCAATCACTAATTGCAGTGCCAGCAGGGCGACCGGTACCACCGCTAAAATGGTTGAGTCCAATAGCGAGGTGATATCGGTACTGGCGATATCCAGCAAAAACGGATTGAGGTGCAGCCGATAGTGGGAATAGATCTCACCATCGAAGGCCAGCAAGGTCAGCCCTGCGGTGGCGATAACCGCTGCGACGCCGCGCAAAATGTGCGAAAACGGCAGCGCAAAGGTCAGCGGAAACAGCACAAACAGATAGACCGCAAAGGCCAAAAATGCACTGTGGCCGACCAAGTTGATCGCCATGTAGAACTGCCCAAGCAGCGTTTCTGGCATGCCATGCACGAACAGATAGCGACTGCCAACCAGCATCGCTAAAAGCATATTGATAAAGGTGAACCAGTGACCCCAGAGGATCAGCGGCGATACATGATCTTTGCTGTGTTCGCTAAATGGCATGTTATGGCTTCAAGCCTTAATGGTGGCAACTATCCTACGGTGAATATTGCTGGTTATCCAGCCAGCAAATTTAATTGTTTACGCGTCGTCACCAGCGGCAACGGACGCCTGCAGGGCGGCGGCGAACTGCTTGGCGATGGCGGCGCGGCTCGCTGGCGCAACTTTGCTGTTGATGACGATAGTCGCGGCATTGCCCAGCGACATCAGCGCCAGATCGGTTGGGGTTTTGTGTTTTTCCAGCACCGCCAGCAGATCCGCCAACAGTTCTTCTACCTGTTGGTTGCTGTATTTTGAAACGATAGCCATGGGGATTTCCTGTGATGTTGTAAAATCGGCGCGATATAATACTCGCTTTTACAGCTGACCTCTATTGCCATCCTATGAGTATTAAAATCGACCAAGCGATTATCCACACCGTCCATCAGGACAGTGCGGGCCAGTTGGAGTGCCGTCTGCGGGCCCAGCCACTGAAACAGTCTTTGGCTGCTGATGATTTGATAGCCGAACTGCACCGTCTATACACCGCCAAAGCCGGTAAGGGTTATGGCCACTTCGGAGTACCGCTGAATGAAGACGGTTCGCCGGCTGGTGAAGCCAATGAAGCATTCGAGCAGGCGCTACACCAGTGGCAAGGCGGTGAACTGGGCTTTGTCGAGTTTACTGCAGAGGCGGGTAAATTGCTGGGACAGGAACTGGCTAAATATGAGTTTGCTACCGGCGGCTATCTGCTGCTGGCGCACTACAGCCACATTGCCAGCCAATACCTGTTCGTGTCGTTGATGTCGGCCAAGCCATCGGTGGCGGTGTCGTCAGAGATGGAACTGCAGGGGATGGAGCACTTAGACCTGTCCAATATGCAGCTGACCGCGCGCATCGACTTGACCGAAATGAAAGCCGATCCGACCTCAAAGAAGTACATCTCCTTTGTTAAGGGACGTGCTGGCCGCAAGATTGCTGATTTCTTCTTGGACTTTATGGGCTGCATTGAGGGCATCGACGCTAAAAAGCAGAACAAAGCGTTGATGCAAGCGGTAGACGACTATGTTGGTCAAGCGGAATTGGATAAATCCGAGCAGCAACAGTGCCGCGATGCGGTATTTGATTACTGTAAAGCGCAGATCGCCGTTGGTGATACCGTGCAACTGCGGGACATTGCCGATGAGTTTGCCGATCGTGGTTTGGAATCCTTCCACCAGTTTACCTCGGATGGCAGCTACGACTTGGCCGAGGAGTTCCCTGCGGATCAAAGCACCCTGCGCCAGTTGAAGAAGTTCGCTGGCACCGGTGGTGGGGTGTCCATCAGCTTTGACGCGCAACATTTAGGTGAACGAGTTCAATGGGATCCAGTGCGTGACACCATAACTATTCAGGGTGTGCCGCCAAACCTGTTAGAGCAATTGATGCGCCGCAACGGCAGCCAGTAGCACTAGCAACCTCAGAGCGCATCGCTATGCAAACGGCTGTTGTGAATAATTACCCGTTAAAGCTGAATGTAACACTGTGATCTGTATCAACAAGGGGCGCTTCGGCGCCCTTTTCAATTGCAGCACTAGGCGTTAGCATACCGCTCCAAAATAGGCTTCGAAAATGAATGGCTATTCAAGCCCAACCGAAGCTAATGCAAACGACTGCCGCAGACTCTCGATAACATGACCAATAACACCACTCGGAACATTTTGATGTTCCTGCTGCCATCCCTACTGGGGATGTTCCTGTTTATGACCCCAATCCCGTATGAGGGCAACTTCACCATTCCAATCGCGATGCTTAAAGATTGGTTGCTGGGATTGATTGGTGATTCGGTTAAGCCGCTGGTGGCGGTGGTGATCATCAGTTCCGCGCTGGCCAGCATTGTGGTCAAGCTGATCAAACCGAAAGCGGTATTACAAAACGCCTTTCTTGATGGCTTGCTTAACCCAACTCCGGTGTGGTTTGTGATCCGAGTGCTGGCGGCGCTGTTTGTGTTGATGATCACCTTTGGCTTTGGTCCAGAGATGATCAAAGGCGGCAGCACTGGTGCATTCGTATTTAACGATCTGATGCCAACCTTGTTTGCGGTGTTTCTGTTTGCCGGCTCGTTGTTGCCGCTGCTAACCAATTTTGGCTTGCTGGAATTGGTCGGTAGCCTGCTGACGCGGGTGATGCGTCCGTTGTTTAACCTACCAGGTCGTTCGGCGATCAACTGTTTGGCGTCATGGCTCGGTGATGGCTCGGTTGGGGTGTTGATGTCCTCCAAGCAATATGAAGACAAACTCTATACCCAGCGGGAAGCGGCGATCATTGGCACCACGTTCTCGGCGGTATCTATCAGCTTCTCGCTGGTGGTGATTGCTCAGGTAGGTTTGGAAGATATGTTTGTGCCGTTCTACCTGACCGTCTGTGCGGCGGGTCTGGTGTGCGCCCTGATCGTGCCGCGTCTGCCGCCGCTGTCGAACAAAAAAGACCTGCTGATTGATGGCAGCCAGCGTGAATTTGATATTGAAGCGCTGCCAGCAGGGCAAAACGTATGGCAGTTTGGCTACCAAAATGCGCTGAACGTGGCGGCGGAAGTGGACAGCTTACGCAGTGTTGCCAAGATGAGCCTGAAAAACGCCGTTGATATGGTGTTTGGCGTACTACCAGTGGTGATGGCAATCGGTACCATGGGCCTGATCATCGCCGAATACACGCCAATCTTTGCTTGGTTGGGTGCCCCATTTGTGCCGCTGCTGGAACTGCTGCAGATCCCATTCGCCAAAGAAGCGTCAGAGACCATGGTGGTTGGTTTTGCCGATATGTTTATCCCATCGGTACTGGCCAGCACCATCGACAACGACATGACCAAGTTTGTGATTGCGGTGCTGTCGGTGACTCAGCTGATCTTTATGTCTGAAATTGGTGCGTTATTGCTGGGCTCGCGGGTGCCGGTAAAAGCCTGGGAACTGTTTGTGATCTTCCTGCTGCGTACCCTGGTTTCGCTGCCAGTGATCGCCGCAGCAGCACACCTGTTGTTCTAACAACCAAAACATGACTGACGCGAGGCCGCAACCCTAGGGTTGCGGCCTTTTTATTTATGGCAAAGGCCAGTGTCGGACTCGGATTTTTGGCCGCCCAATGGTACTCTCACAGGCAGTTTTGTAAGTATATCGACTGGTATTTCATGTCTTATCAGGTTTTGGCGCGCAAATGGCGACCAGCCTCTTTTGAACAAGTGGTCGGGCAGGAACACGTTCTTAAAGCCCTGACTCACGCGCTGCAGCATAACCGTCTGCACCACGCTTATTTGTTCACCGGCACCCGTGGTGTTGGTAAAACCTCGATCGCCCGTTTGCTGGCTAAGGGATTGAACTGTGAGCAGGGCATTACCGCTACCCCATGTGGCACATGCGATAGCTGTGTTGAGATCAGCCAGGGTCGTTTTGTCGATCTGCTGGAGATCGATGCTGCTTCGCGCACCAAGGTTGATGACACCCGCGAGATCCTTGACAACGTGCAGTACCAGCCGGTGCGTGGCCGTTTTAAGGTGTACCTGATTGACGAGGTGCACATGCTCTCGCGTCACAGCTTTAATGCGCTGTTAAAGACCTTGGAAGAGCCGCCAGAGCACGTCAAATTCCTGCTGGCGACCACCGATCCGCAAAAATTGCCGGTCACGGTGTTGTCCCGTTGCTTGCAGTTCAACCTCAAAAGCGTGCAGCCGCAGCGCATCAGCCAACACTTGGCGACGGTACTGGATGCTGAACAGATCAGCTACGAATCGGCGGCACTGGATCTGATCGCTCGCGCCGCCGACGGTTCAGTACGTGATGGCATGAGTCTGACTGATCAAGCGATTGCCCATGGCGCTGGCAGCTTAATTCTGGCTCAAGTACAGGGAATGCTGGGCACCATCGACAGTCGTTATGCGCTGCAGCTGCTTAATGGTCTGTGTGCCGGTGAGCCAGCGCAACTGTTGCAAGTGCTGGAAGAGGTTGAACAGTTCGCCCCAGACCACGATGAGTTATTGCGGCAACTGGCGGCGCTGATGCATCAACTGGCGCTGCTGCAATTCAATCTTAAGCCGCATTCTGAGTTGGCTGATAACCATGTACTGCAAGGGGTGGCGTCACAGCTGGATCGCGAACAGGTGCAACTGTGGTATCAGATTTTGATTCAAGGCCGCAGTGATCTGGTGTTAGCGCCAGATCCCCGCAGCGGTCTGGAGATGGTGCTGTTGCGGGCGTTGGCGTTTGCTCCGGCGGTCGAAGTGGCACCGATGCAAGCTAAGCAAGTTACTCCGGTAGTGTTGGCTCCGGCAGCGGTTGCCCATGTCCAAGCGGCAGCATCGACCACCGTGGCAGAGGCGGCAACCGCCAGCGAAGCGACTTCGGCGTCAGTTGATGCGCCAGCGCCAGTGGCAACCGCCGCGACCATGACCATGACCAAACCAGAGCCGATGACCGACACCGCGGCGATCTCTGCCGAAGAAGCATTGGCGGCAGAGCAGATCGCCTTAGAAAGGCAGGCGCAGCAGTTAGCTCAATCGGGATCCGATAGCCAAGGTCGTCCACAACCTCTGCAGCCAGAGGTACCACAGTATCAGGATGAGGCGGCGATGTTGGCGGCGATGGACGCCGAGCAAGAGCTGCTGATGTCGCAAGCGGCCGAGCACTTTGATGATTATCAGCCAGAGGATTATCAGCCATCGCCAGCCGCACCGACCGCAGCCTCAGCGGCAGTAGATGACAGCGATCCGTTGGCACTGATGAAGCAGATTTTGGCGGAGGAGAAGGCGCAGCGTGAGCACTTTGCTGTTGATGAACAGCCTAGTGAGGACGCGCCGGGAAAGGCTGATGCCGCAGCGCCGACTGCGGCGTCAGCAAGCTCAGCACCACGAACCTTAGCCCGGCCACCGCAGCGGCAGCAGCCAGCGCCGGCAGTCGACAACGATCCGCCGCCGTGGGCATTGGATGATGCCCCAGCAGTGCAACCGGTTGCGCAGCAGCAGGCCCCAGAGCCAATGCTGCCAATTGGTCAGCGGCCGCAGCAGATCGAAACGCCGCCAGCCACGGCACCGAGCGCGGTTGTCGCCGCGCCGGTTGCCGCGGATCTGCCGTTAACCGTGCCGGCTGCCGACGAAGAACGCGAGCTGGATATGCAGTGGTATGGCGCCATTGGCCGGTTAGGCATTGGGGCCCGACCTCGACAGTTGGCGATCAATTCGGTGTTGCAACGAGATGGCGAACAGGTGGTGTTGAATCTGCGCCCAGAGCAGCGCCACTTGAACAGCGATAGCGTTGTTGGGCCATTGCAGCAGGCACTGGAAACCCTATGGCAGCAAGCGGTCAGCCTGCGGATCGAGATCAACCCGATGCCGAATCGAGAAACGCCGCTGGAGATCCGCCGTCGCCGTCAGCGTGAAAAGCTGGAGCAGGCTAAGGTGGATCTGCAAGCGGATCCGGTGGTGCAGTGGTTTGCTAACGAATTGGATGCCTACCTGTTGGAAGATTCCGTCGCTTATAACGGCTAAGCGTGCAGGTCTAGCGTCACAGAAATTGGCTGGGACAAAGCCAAGCCGGGGCTAACCCCTTGTCGGCCTGACTGGTTCAGGTACACTTTGTCCCGATTTTTCCCCCAAATTGAGAGATTACTATGTTTGGTAAAGGTGGAATGGGCGGCCTGATGAAGCAGGCCCAGCAGATGCAAGAGCGCATGCAAAAAGCCCAAGAAGAGATCGCCAAGATGGAAGCGACCGGTGAATCCGGTGCTGGCCTTGTGAAGATCACCATCAACGGCGCCCACAACGTACGCCGCGTCGAAATTGACGACAGCCTGATGGAAGACGACAAAGAGATGCTGGAAGATCTGATCGCTGCGGCGTTCAATGACGCCGCTCGTCGCATCGAAGAAGGTCAAAAAGCCAAGATGGCGGAAGTGACCGGTGGCATGAAGCTGCCACCTGGCATGAAGATGCCGTTCTAACCGATGAAATTCAGTCCACTGGTTGATGAGCTGATCGCTACCTTGCAATGTTTGCCAGGGGTAGGACCACGTTCGGCGCAGCGAATGGCGTTTCAATTGTTGGAACGCGATCGGTCTGGCGGTGCCAAGCTTGGCAACTCGTTAACTCGTGCCATGAGCGACGTCGGTCACTGTCAGCAGTGCCGCACGTTCACCGAGCAAACCCTGTGTCAGATCTGCACCAACCCTAAGCGTGCTGAATCTGGCCAATTGTGCGTGGTAGAGTCGCCAGCCGATATGTTGGCGATTGAATCCTCCGGGCAATACAGCGGTCGTTACTTTGTGTTGATGGGGCATCTGTCGCCACTGGACGGCATTGGTCCTGATGACATCGGCCTTGATACCCTTGAGCAACTGCTAAAGCAGGGCGATTGGAGCGAAGTGATCTTGGCCACCAATCCTACCGTCGAAGGCGATGCAACCGCGCAATACATTGCCGATATCGCCAAAGACTATCAGGTCAGTGTCAGCCGCATTGCCCACGGTGTGCCGGTCGGCGGCGAATTGGAGTATGTCGATGGCACCACCTTGGCGCTGTCGTTTTCTGGCCGTCGCCAACTGTAGCGGCAGCAGCTGCTCACAAACGGGGAACCTTTCGGGTTCCCCGTTTTTTTTGTCGAAAAAAACTGGCGAATTGATAGGTTTTGATCTGGTCGAAATTTACTCAACTTATCCACAGCAGTTCCCCAAGTTTTTCCGTTGTTTGCGCTATTCGCCAACGATACCTTGTGGTGTCAGTTAAGGACGATGAGAGCAACAGCATGGATGAGCACGTGGTGGGCGATATTATCGAAGGGGCCTTTGATGCCGCCATCGATGGCAACTGGTACCAATGGTTGGAGCAACTGCGTCGGCACTTAGGTGCCAGTGGTGGCTTTTTGGTGGATTTAGGCTGTGACTACAGCATGCCGATTGCCTGTGGCAGCGATGTCGACCCCGGTATCATCAACAGTTACTTGTCGCAGCGTCAGCACGATCCGTGGTACTGGCAGGTACACAATCTGCCCAATCAAGTGATGCGCTTAGAGGGATTAGTACGGCAGCGCCGCGCCAAACCGAGGTTGCCAAACTGTGCCAGGCGCTTGATGCCCACTTTCATACCGGAGTGGTGCTCTCGGGCGAGCAGGGCGACATGTTATTAGCGCTGCACCGCGGCGCCGAGCAGCAAGATTTTGATCAGCGTCAACTCGACTCTCTAACCCAAGTCGTCGGTCATCTGCGCCGTGCTTTAGGGCTAACCCAACTGTTGGCCGAGCAGGTTAGCCAGCGACTTAAGCGACTCAATTTGTCGCCGCCACTGACCGCCGGCGCCATCGGTCAAGCGGTGGTACGCGCTAATGGGGTACCGGCCTATGTGGATCCGGCGCTGCGGCAGGCGTTAGCCGAACAATCGCAATTGCACTTTCAACAGGGGCAGCTCAGCGCCAGCAACCGCTTGCTGGCTAAGCGTATAGCTTATGCCCAGCACCAGGCCTGCAGCGCTAACAAGTCCAGCGAGATACGGCTTGATGGCGCGACCTTATCGATAGCGCCGGTGGCTGAGCAGGTGCTGGCTAACGCCAGTTTGTGGCGGCTCTATCGCCACGGTGAATATTCCTGAAAAACAGGGTATTGAAAATCCGCTAGCTGTCCCCATCTCTTTGGGGACTAACTATTTCAATGCATGTTTTTCAGGAGAAACCCATGTCCGTGCAGCAAGAAACCCACGGTTTTCAGACAGAAGTTGCCCAGCTACTGAAGTTGGTAACCCACTCCCTGTATTCCAACAAAGAGATCTTCCTGCGTGAGCTGGTCTCCAACGCTGCCGACGCCGCCGATAAGCTGCGTTACAAAGCGCTGTCGGATGCCAGCCTGTACGAAGGCGATGGCGAACTGCGGGTGCGTCTGTCGTTTGATAAGGACGCTGGCACTCTGACCATCTCCGATAACGGCATCGGCATGACCAAAGATGAGGTGATCGCCAACTTAGGTACCATCGCCAAATCCGGTACCGCGGAATTTTTCAAAAATCTGTCCGGTGATGCTGCCAAAGATTCCCAGCTGATTGGCCAGTTCGGTGTCGGTTTCTACTCCGCCTTTATCGTGGCCGATAAGGTAACCGTAAACACCCGCGCTGCCGGCAGCACCCAAGCGGTGCAGTGGCAGTCGAACGGCCAAGGCGAGTTCACCACCGCCGACATCGACAAAGCCGGCCGCGGTACCGACATCATCTTGCACCTGAACGACGATGAAAAAGAGTTCTTGGATGAGTGGCGTCTAAAGAGCATCGTGTCTAAGTACTCCGATCACATCTCCATTCCGGTAGAGATGTGGCAACAGGGCGAAGCCGAGCGTGAGGAAGATGGCGAAACCATTCCTGCCACCGAAGGCCAGTGGCAAGCGGTTAACAAAGCGACCGCGCTGTGGATGCAGTCCAAATCCGACATCAGCGACGAACAATACCAAGAGTTCTACAAGCACGTTTCCCACGATTGGGAAGACGCGCTGAGCTGGTCGCACAACAAGGTGGAAGGCAAGCAAGAGTACACCTCGCTGCTGTACGTGCCATCCAAAGCGCCGTTCGACATGTGGAACCGCGACAACAAGCACGGCCTGAAACTGTACGTGCAGCGGGTATTCATTATGGATGAAGCGGAGCAGTTCTTGCCGCAGTACCTGCGTTTTATCAAAGGCTTGGTTGATTCCAACGATCTGCCGCTGAACGTCTCTCGGGAGATCCTGCAAGACAACAAAGTGACCCAATCGCTGCGCACCGCGCTGACCAAGCGAGTACTGGGGATGCTGGATAAGCTGGCCAAAGACGAAGACAAATACGCCACCTTCTGGAGCCAGTTCGGTAACGTTCTAAAAGAAGGCCCTGCCGAAGACATGGCCAATAAAGAGAAGATTGCCAAGCTGCTGCGTTTTGCTTCAACTCACAACGACAGTGCCAGCGAAAACGTTTCTTTGATGCAGTACGTTGAGCGGATGAAGGAAGGTCAGGACAAGATCTACTACATCGTCGCCGATTCCTACAGCGCCGCTAAGAACAGCCCACACCTGGAAGTGCTGAAGAAAAAAGGCATTGAAGCGCTGCTACTGTCGGAGCGCATCGATGAGTGGCTGGTATCGCACCTGACCGACTTCGATGGCAAGCAGCTAGTATCGGTCACCAAGGGCGATCTAGGCCTGGATGATCTGTCCGATGAAGAGAAAGCCGAGCAAGAGAAACAAGCCGAGCAGAACAAGCCGTTGCTGGATCGCTTCAAGGACACCTTGGGCGATAAAGTGAAAGAGGTGAAGATCTCTCAGCGTCTGACTGACTCGCCAGCCTGTATCGTTGCCGGTGAGTACGACATGTCTTCGCAGATGGTGAAGATGATGGAAGCGATGGGCCAGCAGGTGCCAGAGCAAAAGCCAGTATTCGAGCTCAACCTAGAGCACCCACTGGTGCAAAAACTGGCGGACGAGCAAGATGAGCAGCGCTTTGAGCAGTGGGCCAACCTGCTGCTGAGCCAAGCCACTCTGGCAGAACGCGGTAGCTTAAAAGATCCATCTGAGTTCGTGTCTCAGCTAAACAGCCTGTTGCTGCAACTGAGCAAATAAGCGCCAGCCATATTTGCAGTAAGCCCCATTTAGGCGACACTAACGGCCTAGTGGGGCTTTTGTTTAAGAGAATCTTATGTCCGACAATATCTTTAACGCCAACGCACAGAACATTCAGCAGATTGTTGAAGCGTCGAAGCAGCGTCCGGTGGTGATGAACTTCCACTCGGCGCAAGTGCCAGAGTGTGCTCAGGTTACCCAAGCGCTGCAAGTTGAAGCGCAAAAACGGCCGCAGCATCTGGTACTGGCGCAGGTTGATTGCGATAGCCAAATCGAGATTGCCCAGTACTTCCGTATTCAAGCGCTGCCAACGGTGTTGGTGTTGGTTAACGGCCAACCGGTGGACGGTTTTGCCGGCCCACAACCGGCGGAAGTGATCGCCACCATGCTGGCCAAACACTTACCGCAAGAGTGGCAGTTGAAATTAGAAGCGGCGGCGCCGCTGCTGGAAGCCGGCGACTTTAACGGCGCTTTGCCGCTGCTGCGCGAAGCGCTGGCTGATGAACAAAACGGCGAAACCCTGCTGGCGCTGGCACAGGCACTGCTGGGACTGAAAAACGCCGATGAAGCGGAAGTGCTGCTAAACCAAGTGAAATTGGAAGATCAAGACAGCCGCTTTACCAGCTTAAAATCGCAGTTAACCTTACTGCGCGAAGCGGCCGACACCCCGGAAATTCGCGCCCTGCAAAACCGTTTAGAGTCGGAGCCAGACAATCACGCCCTGGTGGTGGAATTGGCCAAGGCGTTGCATCTGGCCGGGCGTAACGAAGAAGCCCTCGAAGGCTTGTTTGCGCTGCTGAAAACCCGTCTGGATGCCGCTGATGGTGAAGCGCGCAAAGCGTTTTTGGATATCGTGAATGCCATCGGCAGCGGCGATCCTGTGGCCGCCGGTTTCCGTCGTAAATTCTACGGTTTGCTGTATTGATAGCGACTGTCGCCAAATAAAAAGCCACCGCAAGGTGGCTTTTTTGATCGATGCTGGCGGGTAGCCGAAAACAAGTTTTCGGACTTTATACCAATTAGACTAATGTTGTGCTCGTCTGCTGCGAAGCTGCAGAAACCAGATAATTTTTTGATTGGTATTCGCCTCCGGCGGGAAAGGGGTTCACCCTTTTCAATCCCAAATGCCTCCAACACGGCGAAAGCCCTTCGCTCCTTGTGCTGCTCCTTTCGGCACTGCGCGGATGCATCGCCCCTGATTTAGCCGCGCACTCCGGCCATCCATGACCCTCGACCTCAATGCGCAGCACACCGCTCAGCGCCGTGAGTCGGCCAAAAACCGTTGGCGCAACCGTTACCAGAAAATCACTTCCCTTAATGCTTCTGATGACGGTTGCTATGGCGGCTCTAAGCCGACTTGTTGACGCCGAGTGAAACCGCGAACGCAGCGGCAAGCCGAGGGCAGGATGCCCGAGAGGCCCGCGAAGGCAGGGATGCCGCCTCGGGCCGGTGCTGCTGCGAAGTGCGGTGAGAACGAGGGGCTTTCGTCAACCTTGAAGGCGAAGGGGATTTCAAAGGGCACCGCCCTTGACCGCCGGAGGCTAAAACAAGAGAGGTTACTGGGAAAGCTGGATAGACCAGATGATTATGCAGAATGGTATTAGCGGTTGCTGGTCAGTGGCGCTTGGCTTCCGAGAACCTGTTCTCGGCTTCGATTGCTGGGCAGTTCTCCAGTCAACGACAGCAACAACAACGGCGCCCCGAGGGGCGCCGTTATTGCGGTTGTTAACGCTGCTGACGTCTGACAACCTTTAACCGAGAGATCGGTTTTGCCTAACTTGTGGCTTAGGCTTCCGCGTCAGCTGGCAGCTCTTGCTTGCCAATCACGCCAACCACGAACCAGGCAGCCACTGCAGCAACTACGATACCGATAGCGGTGGAGATATCCATCGGCAGACCGAAGCCCTGAGAAGCGCTGTTCAGGATGAAGGTGGTAACCACTGCGGTCATGAACATTGCTGGTACGGTGGTGATCCAGTGCAGCTTGTTAGCACGAGCCAAATAAGCGGTTGCGGTCCACAGCATCATTACCGCGGTCAGCTGGTTAGCAAAACCGAAGTAGCGCCAGATGATACCGAAATCCACCTGAGTCAGGATGGCACCGATGATGAACAGTGGTGCCGCGATGATCAGACGGTTCTTGATCGGCGCTTGGTTCATACCGAAGTATTCAGCCAGGATCAGACGGCTAGAACGGAACGCGGTGTCACCAGAGGTGATTGGCAGAATAACCACACCCAGGAACGCCAGTACGCCACCCAGGGTACCCAGCAGACCGAAAGAAGCATCGTATACCACTTGGCCTGGGCCACCTGCTTTAACTGCTTCTGCCAGAGAATCAACGTTACCGAAGAAGGACAGTGCCAGGGCACACCAGATCAGCGCGATAACGCCTTCACCGATCATTGCACCGTAGAATACAAAGCGACCGTTGCTTTCGTTTTCCATGCAGCGTGCCATCAGTGGTGACTGAGTCGCGTGGAAACCAGAGATTGCACCACAAGCGATGGTGATGAACAGTGCTGGCCACAGTGGCAGATCGTTCGGGTTCATGTTGGTGAACATGTCAGATGGCTGGAAAGAACCCATCAGCTGATGTTCTGGAGACAGGATCAGCGCGCCGATCAGACCTACAGACATGAATACCAGCAGGGCACCAAACAGTGGGTAGAAGCGACCGATGATCTTATCGACAGGAACGATGGTTGCGATCACGTAGTAAGCGAAGATCACCACCACCATGATCAGACCATTCATAGCCAGATCGGTGTTGGAGTTGATCAGGTTGGTCAGCATGCCTGCCGGCGCAGATACGAATACCACACCAACCAGCAGCAGCAGCACGATAGCGAACAAGTTCATAAAGTGCTTAGCTGGCTCGCCCAAGTAACGGCCTACGATGGTTGGTACCGAAGCGCCGCCGTTACGTACGGACAACATGCCAGAGAAGTAGTCGTGTACGGCACCGGCGAAGATACAGCCAACTACGATCCAGATCATTGCAGCAGGGCCGTACAGGGCACCCATGATTGGACCGAAAATTGGGCCAACACCGGCGATGTTTAGCAGCTGTACTAGGTACACTCTGCCTTTGGACATTGGCACGTAGTCCACGCCGTCGGTGCGGGTATGCGCCGGGGTTTTACGCGCGTCGTTGATGCCAAATACTTTCTCAACGAAAGCGCCGTAGATGAAGTAGCCGCCAATCAGCAGTGCCACACAGCTAAAAAACCAAAGCATTGGGATAAATCCTTGCAACATTAATTGCCGCTAATGTTACTGACGGTTACACAATATGCTTGGGTAGGTGACTAAGCGGTCGAAAATTGAGAGTAAGCGGCGAATAGCATCGCTGAGCGGTCGAAATAGGGGGATAAGCGGTAGCTAACCACCGCTTATAAGGTGATAACCAACTAGATCTGCCTCACAATTATGTAAATTGCTGGCTGCGGCTGGTTACGCTTTCAGGGTGGCAACTCGGCCTTTCAACTTGCCGCCGGCGGAGAAAGTGACCACTCGGCGTGCGGCGATTTCATGTTCTTCGCCGGTTTTCGGATTACGCCCAGGTCGTGGGCTTTTCTCCCGCAAATGAAATACGCCAAAACCGGACAGTTTGACCTCTTCACCGCGCTCTAGGCTTTCACGGATCTCTTCGAAGAACACGTCCACTAGGCTGCGCGCATCGGCCACTTTCATATGGCGCTTATTGACCAACAGATCGGTCAAATCGGCTTTGGTTAATGACATGTCACCACCTTCTTTCACTTGAACCAGATTTCGCTCTGTAAAAGTGTAGAAGCCAGTGAGATTGTTGAGGATTTTTTTGTTCTAGCGCATCAAGCGAAGCCAAATTTTTGTTTCAGTGGCTTGAGGTAACGGCGACTGACCGGTACCGATGCGCCCGAATGGGTGACGACTTCGGCGTTGCCGCTCTCCTGCAATACGATCTCCGCCACCGCCTGGGGACGAACTAAGTACTGTCGATGGCAGCGGAGAAAATCACTTTGTTGCTCAAGCACTTTCAGTGTTAATTGGGTAAAAAAGGTGCCCTGAGCGGTGGCCACATGGACGCCTGTTAAGTCTGAAAAAATGTATTCGGTTTGAGCAACATCGATGATCTTCAGGCGTTTACCGGCATAGCAAGGAAGATGAGTCAGCGGTTCGACTGCCCGTAAGGTTTGCGGGGCACTGGCAGCGCGGATCTTCGCTAAGGTCTTCGCCAGTCGCTCGGCAGCCACCGGCTTGAGCAGATAGTCACTGGCGTTGTTGCTAAAGGCATCGATGGCGTATTGGTCATAGGCGGTGACAAATACCACAAACGGCATCTGTGCCGGATCCAGCATCGATACCAACTCCATACCGGTGATCTTTGGCATCTGGATATCGATGAAAACCAACTGTGGTTTGTATTGTTGGATCTGACTGAAGCCCTCAATGGCATTGCCGGCCTCGGCGACCACCTCGATGTCGTGGTGTTCACTCAGCAGCAGCGCCAGTTCCTGCCGTGCCAGCGGTTCGTCATCAATGATTAGGGTACGAATGGTCATCGCTTAGCCCATCGGTAAGGTTACGTGAATTTCGGTCAACTGATTGGCAATGCAATGAACGCTGACGCCATATTGGTTGCCGAAACTGGCTTTAATGCGCTTATCAACGATGCTCATCCCAAGGCCATCGCTGTGTTGCGGCTTTTCATAGGCACCGGCGTTATCGGCGACCGTTAGCATCAGCAGGTCATTTTCGGCGCGAGCGCGGATGGTAATTTCGCCCGGCTCCAGCATATTCGATGTCCCGTGCTTAACCGCGTTTTCTACCAGAGGTTGCAGTGTGAATGTTGGGATCGGTTGCTGCAATAGTTCAGCCGGGATCTGCCAATGAACTTGCAACTGCTCACCAAAGCGGGCTTCCTCAATCACCAGATAGGAGCGCACGTGCTCGAGTTCTTCCGCTAAGGTGATCTGTTCTGCGCCGCGTTTGAGATTAGCTCGCAAGAACGCCGCAAGGTGCTGGGTCAACTCGCGGGCGCGGTTGGGATCGAGGCGGATCACCGCATTGAGGGTGTTTAAGGCGTTAAACAAAAAGTGCGGGTTAATTTGTGCCTGCAGCAGCTTAAGCTCGCTTTTAATCAGCAGATGTTTTTGGTTCTGAAAGCGGCCAGTCAGAATTTGATTCGACAGTACCCGCGCGATCCCCTCGCCAAGCGTTTGATTTAGGTGCAGGAAATAGCGCGATTTACGCTCATACAACTTAACTGTGCCGATCACTTCGCCATCGCCGCGCAGCGGCACAATCAAGCATGAGCCAAGCGGACAGGTTGCGCTAATGGAACATTGAAAATGGGTAGCGGCACCGTCGGCAAACACCACTTGGTTGTCGTTGATCGCTTGCATGGTCAGCTTAGAAGCAATTGGAGTACCGGCCAGATGGTGATCGGCACCGGCGCCGATAAATGCCAGTAATTTATCGCAATCGGTGATCGCCACCGCACTGACGCCGGTCTCTTCATAGATGATCCGCGCCACGGTTGCTGCGGTGGTCGGGTTAAAGCCGCGAGCCAGATGACCGACGGTGCGTTCGGCAATCTTCAACGCTTTGGCGGAATATTCTGACGACAGTTTTTCCGCCATGGTGCGTTGATCGCGGATCATGCTCATAAACAGTGCCGCCCCTAAAGAGTTCACTACCAGCATTGGGATGGCGATGGTTTGTACTAGCGCGAGCGCGTCATCAAAGGGGCTGGCAACCGTTAAAATGATCGCCATTTGTAGGATCTCGGCTGACAGGGCAATGGCAAAAACTCGAAACGGGTTAAACAGTTGTGCTAACTGATTAGCGCGTAGCAAGCGCAGATGCATCAAACCTGCGAATAGCCCTTCGCTGGTGGTCGAAATTGCGCAGGCCAGATCGGTAAAGCCGCCTAACGAGTAGCGATGTAAACCGCCGGTCAAACCAACCAAAAAACCGATAATCGGCCCGCCCAACAAGCCGGATAACACCGCCCCCATCGCTCGGGTGTTGGCGATGGCGTTATGGGTTTGTTCGCCAAAATAGGTGCCCATAATACACAGCAGCGAAAAGGTGACATACAGCACCAGTTTGTGTGGCAGGCCAACTGCCAGGTCGACCATCGGCCTGAGCACGGGGGTTTTCGTTAGCAGATAAGCCAATACCAGATAGAGGCTCATCTGCTGGGTTAGGTCGATGGTCAGGTTAAGGGTTTCAGTCATCAAGTCGCTGCTGTTGATAAAAGAGGAATGTGCGCAAATTCACAAATATGGGGCACCTAGGCTGGTGCACAAAATAAAGGTGCTATTCTAATGCAACTTTAATTGTCATAACTACAACGGAGCGACCGATGTCCAGCATTCACGCCCATGAATTTTTGAACCTTATCGGTGAACAACAGCAGTCGCTGGATCTGAACCAGCTAGCCCAATTGGCGGTTGATGCCTTCGGTGCCGAGGTGCGTTTTCACACCTGTCGTCTGCAAGATCAGAACATTGAACAGATGATCACCTTTTTTGTAAAGATGGAAAAGGTAAGCCCACAAGGTGAAGGATACGTACTGAACCGCGGCAACATCTGTAACCACTAAATTTAGGTTACTGTCGATAGTTACCAAAAGCGGCCGCCACTGATGTGGAGGCCGCTTTTTTGTGCCCCAATATTTATTTGTCTGGGTAGGGCCATTTCACTTGGCCGTAGCGGATCACCTGCACGGTGAGTGCCAGAATCAAAGCCGCAGCGGCAATGGTAACGATGCGCCAATCGTCCATCGCTTTCATATCCAAAATCAGATAACGCGCCAGTGCGACAATGGCGATGTAGACCGGCATCCGGATTGGCAACTTACCAATTTCGGCGTAGTTGGCCACCATCGCCAACACTTCCAAGTAGATAAACAACAGCAGCAGATCCGCCAAGGTGACGGTGCCGCGAGTGATCATGCTGTATACCTCTTCACCAATGGCAAACATGGTGGCGACAGCGATAATTGCAAGAATTACGAGTTCGGCTAACTTAATAATTTTTAAGCCGGTAGTAGGGTGTTGCACAGTGCTACTCCAAAGATGCGTTGGTCGGCAGTGTAATAATCTAGAAAGGCACGACTACCGCGCTGACAACGTGACGTGATCAATGTCACATTAGTGATGAGCAAAGGGCACCGCCGCGTTTCGCGCTAGATAAAACTTCGTGCCAGCGCAGGGCTTTTGCCACATTGCCGAGGTTACGACACGCGGCGACTTGGTTGCTGCTGGACTCATTGCCATAATGTTAGCCATCAAAAGGAGGGCAACATGATTCAAGGTAATCGGCATAAACGCTGGCTGCATCCAGCCAACTTACCTTATCTGTGGGTCGGTCTGCTTTGTATCGTGTTGGCACCGGCGGTGGCCGCAGCGCTGCTGGCGTTGTGGCTGCTGCTGCGCGCAGGTCGTTGCTGGCAACAAAAAACGCGCCATTAATCGGCGCGTTTCATTGCAACTTAGCGGTTAGGTGTAAACCACAAGCTTACAACTGCAAGGTGCCATTACGACGAGCAATCTCGGTGATCTCCACTTGAGTTTTGACCTCGTCGCTGCTGTAGCGCGCCAATCGTTTCGATACTCGCAGATCGTCGTTATACATTGCGGCAAAGTTGGCGATCGGTTCGCCATTACAACGTACTTTCTCACCAAGCACCCGATAGCTGATGCCACTGTGTTTGACGCCATGATGAAATCGCAGCAGCGAATCGTCAGCGGCGGCAACACAAAGTTTGGTTGTGGCTGCGTCATCGGTAGCAACAAATTGTGGTGCGGCGATGGCTGAGCTTGCGCCCAAAGTGAATAGTGTTGCAATGATCATGCGCTTCATCTGGATCTCCTTAATGCGATGCTAGGCAAATTCCGCTTAAGTGTGATCCAGCATCGAACCTTTGCTGGCGGTGGATGTAACCAGTTGTAAGTGTTTTCTGGCATGCATTTTGGCAGCAGCAAAGAACGCCGAGATGTTCAATGGCTTGCGTTATTTGTGTAAAAATATTGCATAACTTTTCTTACATCTGCGCTGGCGTTGGATGGCAGATAGCAAAAAGGCCAGCAATGCTGGCCTTTTTCAGAGTCGACTGAGCGGGATTAGCGTTTCAGTGCTTCGCTCAGGTGTGGACGCATCTTAGATACGATACCGGCAGTCACTCGTGGTGCACCAGCAACGATGTTGCCGGTGGTCATGTGGCCGTGGCCACCGTTGAAATCGGTAACGATACCACCGGCTTCACGAACGATCAGTTCACCAGCGGCGAAATCCCATGGCTTCAGGCCGATTTCAAAGAAACCGTCCAGACGATCACAAGCAACGTAAGCCAGATCCAGCGCGGCAGAACCAGCACGACGCATGTCAGCAACTTCAGTGAACAGTTCGCCGAAGATCGCCATGTAGCTGTCGGTGTGCTGACGGGCTTTGAATGGGAAACCGGTGCCCAGCAGAGTGCCGGTGATTTCACGCTTAGCGCCTACACGGATACGCTGGCTGTTCAGCTGAGCGCCTTGGCCGCGTACAGCAGAGAACAGTTCGTTACGCATTGGATCGTAGATAACCGCAACTTCCAGCTTGCCTTTTACTTGCAGAGCGATGGAAACCGCAAAGTGTGGGATGCGCTTAACGAAGTTAGAGGTGCCATCCAGAGGGTCGATGATCCACTGATAGTCGCTGTCTTTGCCAATGTCGGTGCCGCCCTCTTCACCGATTACGGTGTGATCTGGGTAAGCTTTGCGAATGGCATGGATGATCGCGCTTTCGGCGTCACGGTCAACGTTGGTAACAAAGTCGTTCAGACCTTTTTGTTCCGCTTCAACTTTGTCGAAGTCTTCATAGGCACGGGTGATTACGTTGCCTGCATTACGCGCAGCGCGAATGGCGATGTTCAGCATCGGATGCATATCGATACCCCAAGGATGTAAAAGAACGCGATTGGCCTGACAGTCGCCGTGGTGGCAAAGACTGTCTGCCGAAATAAGGCGCGCAAGTTTATCAGAACCGACAATCGAAGCAAGCGCTTCGACGCAATTCAACACGCTAAGCTTAGCCGCTGGTTGTGGTAGGATCCGCCGCCACTAACCTAATTCAACTGGAAGCCATTCTTAATGTTAGAAAATGTCCGCATCGTCTTGGTCGGTACCTCGCTCCCGCGTAACATTGGTTCGGCCGCTCGGGCGATGAAAACCATGGGACTGTCACGGCTGTATTTAGCCGCACCGCGTGCCGAAATTGATGGTGAGTCGGTCGCCTTGGCGGCGGGCGCTTCCGATATTTTGCGTGATGTGGTGATCACCGATGATTTGGCGGCGGCCATCGCCGATTGCGCCTTGGTGATTGGCACCAGCGCGCGCAGCCGCACTCACGATTGGCCACAGCTGGATGCCCGACAAGCGGGAATCAAACTGGCGGATGAGGGGCGTCAAGGGCCGGTGGCTTTGGTGTTTGGCCGTGAAAATCATGGCCTCAATAACGAAGAGTTGCAGCTGTGCCACTACCATGTGTCGATCCCAGCCAATCCGCAATACAGTTCGCTAAACCTGGCGCAAGCGGTGCAACTGATCAGCTACGAAACCCGGATGGCGTATTTAAGCCAAGCTACCACCGAGGCAGAGCACGCCACCATCGAATACCCAACAGCGGCGCAGCAAGAGGGTTTTTATCAGCATTTAGAACGGGTGCTGTACCACACTGGCTTTTTAAAAGCCGACCAACCCAATCAAATTATGACCAAATTGCGCCGGCTATTTAGTCGGGCGCGGCCAGAATCGGCGGAACTGAATATTCTTCGCGGTGTGTTAAAGGCAATCGAGCGCAGCGATAACAGCAATCGCGACCACTAAGGCGTGCTGAAATAGCAGTCAATTTGCTTGTGCAATTGCCTAATTACCAGTCGTTTTGCAGTCAAGTGTGAGTTGGCTTGCGCCTTAGTGGAAAGTCGTTTGAATCTGGCAGCAGCTTGCGGTTAAATACCGCTGCTGCGCGCTGGGGTATTCCACGGTTAGCGTGTCGGCTTGCGTTGACAAATACCCCACTGCTTTACTCGGATAAATACTTGACTGTTTTGGTCGGGTATGTAGACTGAGGGCAGAAATTCCGAAGGAAACTGGCAATGCGACTTACCTCTAAAGGCCGTTACGCGGTCACCGCAATTCTTGACGTTGCGCTGCATACCTTGCAAGGGCCGGTGCCACTGGCTGACATCTCCGAGCGTCAGGAGATATCGCTCTCCTACCTTGAGCAACTGTTTGCCAAGCTGCGTAAGCATGGACTGGTGTCCAGCGTTCGCGGTCCCGGTGGTGGTTACTTGCTTGGCAAACCAGCCGCCGAGATTTCGGTCGCAATGGTGGTGCATGCGGTTGATGAATCGGTCGATGCCACCCGCTGCCAAGGGCAGAGCAATTGCCAAGGCGGCGCTCGCTGTTTAACCCACTCATTGTGGGGCGACTTGAGTGACCGCATTGCCAGTTTTCTTGATGGCATCAGCCTTGCCGATCTGATGGAAGATCGACAAGTGAAAGTCGTTAGTCTGCGCCAAGAAAAAGCGCAGGTACGTAATCAGGCTCGCGCCTGAGTTCGACAGTAATTTTCGCCAGTACCATATTGACTGGCTCAGTATCGGAGAAGGTATGAAGCTTCCCATCTATTTTGATTACTCTGCCACTACCCCGGTTGACCCTCGCGTTGCCGATGTAATGATGCAGCACCTGACCCTAGACGGTAACTTCGGTAACCCTGCTTCTCGCTCCCACCGTTTTGGTTGGCAAGCTGAAGAAGCGGTGGATATCGCTCGTACCCAAGTGGCAGAGCTTATCAACGCCGATCACCGTGAGATCGTGTTCACCTCTGGTGCCACCGAGTCCAACAACTTGGCCATCAAAGGCGCTGCCCACTTCTACAGCAAGAAGGGCAAGCACATCATCACCAGCAAAACCGAACACAAAGCGGTGCTGGATACCTGTCGTCAGCTGGAACGTGAAGGCTTTGAGGTAACTTACCTAGAGCCAGACGCAAACGGCATCATCCCGCTATCTCGGTTTGAAGAGAACATGCGCGATGACACCGTGCTGGTGTCGATCATGCATGTTAACAACGAAATTGGTGTGATCCACGACATCGCCGCCCTTGGTGAACTGTGCCGCAGCAAGAAAGTACTGCTGCACGTCGACGCCGCGCAATCTACCGGCAAATTGCCGCTGGATATGCAAACCATGAAGGTGGATCTGCTGTCGATCTCTGGCCACAAAATGTATGGCCCGAAAGGCATTGGTGCGCTGTACGTGCGTCGTAAGCCACGCATCCGCTTAGAAGCACAGATGCACGGTGGCGGCCACGAGCGTGGCATGCGCTCCGGTACTCTGCCAACTCACCAGATTGCTGGTTTGGGTGAAGCTGCTCGCATCGCTAAAGAAGAGATGGCGACTGAGCACGAGCGCGTATTGGCGCTGCGTGATCGTCTGTGGAACGGCATCAAAGGCATGGACGAGGTGTACCTCAACGGTGACGCTGAGCAACGCGTTGCTGGCAACCTGAACGTCAGCTTTAACTACGTTGAAGGCGAGTCACTGATCATGGCACTGAAAGATCTGGCGGTATCCTCGGGTTCAGCCTGTACCTCCGCCAGTTTGGAGCCAAGCTACGTGCTGCGTGCACTGGGCATGAGCGACGAGCTAGCGCACAGCTCTATCCGTTTCTCTGTCGGTCGTTTCACCACCGAAGCCGAAGTTGATCACGCCATCCACATCATCAACAACTCCATCGACAAGCTGCGCGAAATGTCGCCGCTGTGGGAGATGTTCAAAGATGGCATCGATCTGAACTCCGTTGAGTGGGCTGCCCACTAATCATTCTTCTCAAGCGCTGGCCCTGAGCTGGCGCTATAAGTCCCCCAATTAGGGGCAAATTGGAGCTAGTACCATGGCTTACAGTGAAAAAGTAATCGACCATTACGAGAACCCGCGTAACGTAGGTTCTTTCGACAAGAACGATCCAAGCGTAGCGACCGGTATGGTTGGCGCTCCAGCCTGTGGCGACGTAATGAAGCTGCAACTGAAGATCAATGACAACGGCGTTATTGAAGACGCCAAGTTCAAAACCTACGGCTGTGGCTCTGCCATCGCTTCTAGCTCACTGGTGACCGAGTGGGTTAAAGGTAAAACTTTGGACGAAGCGGCGGCGATCAAAAACACCGACATCGCCGACGAGTTGGCGCTGCCACCGGTAAAAATTCACTGCTCTATCTTGGCTGAAGACGCCATCAAAGCAGCGATCAGCGACTACCACAGCAAGCAAGCGAAGTAATTGGGGTTGTAATGTCCATTACCTTGACCGAAGCCGCTGCTGAGCGCGTCAAAAGTTACTTGGCTAACCGTGGCAAAGGCCTTGGCCTGCGTCTGGGCCTGAAGACCTCTGGTTGCTCGGGTTTGGCCTATGTGCTGGAGTTCGTTGATGAACTGCAGCCAGGTGACGAAGTATTTGAGCAACTGGGCGTGAATATCATCATTGACGCCAAAAGCATGATCTACCTAGATGGATTGCAGGTCGACTTCGTCAAGGAAGGGCTGAACGAAGGCTTCAAGTTCGAAAACCCAAACGCGCAAGGCGAATGTGGTTGCGGCGAAAGCTTTACCGTTTAAGGACCGCCGATGAACTACTTCGAACTGTTTGCGCTGCCGCAAGGGTTTGAACTGGATACCACTGCTCTTGCAACGCGCTACCGCGATCTGCAACGAGCAGTGCATCCCGATAACTTTGCCGCCGGCAGTGATCGGGAACGGTTGATGGCGGTGCAAAAGACCGCCGAAGTCAACGACGCCTACCAAACTCTAAAATCCCCTTTGGGTCGTGCCGAATACCTGCTGCGCTTAAATGGCGTAGAGCTTCGGGGCGAAACCACCACCATCAAAGATCCCCTGTTCCTGATGCAACAGATCGAACTGCGCGAAGCGCTGGAAGAGTTGGCGGATGCCGCCGATCCTTTCGAAGCGGCGATGGCGCTTGAACAGCAATTCAGTGAACTGAAACAGCAGATGATGACCAGCCTTAAGGCTGAGCTCGTGGACGCCCAGTGGCTGCAAGCCGCTGACAGCGTGCGCAAGCTAAAGTTTATCGACAAGCTGGAACAGGAATTGGCCCTGCAGGAAGAGCAGTGGCAGTTGTAACTATCGGATAATTAAGCAAATGGCATTATTGCAGATCGCCGAACCCGGCCAGATGGCGGCGCCGCACCAGCACAAACTGGCGGTGGGCATCGATTTGGGTACCACCAACTCACTGGTTGCTGCGGTGCGCAGCGGCCAAGCGCAGACTTTGCCGGACATCGATGGTCGTCATCGAATGCCATCGGTGGTGCGCTATTTGGAACAGGGCGTGGCGGTCGGCCATGATGCCAAAGCTGAGGCGACTGCGGATCCACGCAATACCATCGTTTCAGTCAAACGCTTTTTGGGTCGTTCGTTGGCGGATGTCAGCGCTCGTTACCCGCAGCACCCTTATGAACTGGCGGCCTCCGCTAACGGTTTGCCGCTGTTCGCCACTCGCCAAGGCAATAAGAATGCCATTGAAGTTTCTGCCGAGGTGTTGCGTCCGTTGATCACTCGTGCTGAGGAAACCTTGGGCGGTGATTTAAGCGGTGCGGTGATCACCGTGCCAGCCTACTTTGATGACGCCCAGCGTCAGGGCACCAAAGACGCCGCTGAAATGCTGGGCATCAAGGTGCTGCGACTGCTAAACGAGCCAACCGCAGCGGCCATCGCTTACGGTTTGGATAGCGGCCAAGAGGGTGAGATCGCCGTTTACGACTTGGGCGGCGGCACCTTTGATATCTCTATTTTGCGTCTCAACAAAGGCGTGTTTGAAGTGCTGGCTACCGGCGGCGACAGCGCCCTTGGTGGCGATGACTTCGATCACCTGTTGGCGCAACATCTGGTTAAGCTCTCCGGCGTTGATGCCAGCGAGCCAAGCATGCAGCGGGCGCTGATGACCGAAGCGTGTCGCATTAAAGAAGCCTTGACCGACAGCGATCTTGTTGCTGCGGCGATTGGCGATTGGCACGGTGAGATCAGCCGTGACACCTTCGATGCGCTGGTATCGCCGCTGATCAAACGCACCTTGATGGCTTGCCGTCGCAGCCTGAAAGACGCGGGTATCAGCATCAACGACATTCAAGAAGTGGTGATGGTTGGCGGTTCCACCCGGGTACCGGCAGTGCGTGAGCAGATCGGAACCTTCTTCCAACGCCAGCCGCTGACCTCAATCGATCCAGATCGAGTGGTGGCCATCGGTGCCGCCATTCAAGCGGACATTCTGGTCGGCAACAAGCCGGATTCTGACATGCTGCTGCTGGACGTGCTGCCGCTGTCACTGGGCCTGGAGACCATGGGCGGTTTGAGCGAAAAAGTGGTGCCACGCAACACCACCATTCCAGTGGCGCGCGCCCAAGAATTTACCACCTACAAGGATGGCCAAAGCGCGATGGCCATTCATGTGGTTCAAGGTGAGCGCGAGATGGTTGCTGATTGTCGCTCGCTGGCCCGCTTTGAACTGCGCGGCATTCCACCGATGGCCGCTGGCACCGCAGTTATTCGCGTGACGTTCCAAGTGGATGCAGATGGCTTGCTGAGTGTTAAAGCGGAAGAGAAAACCTCTGGTATTGCCGCTGAAGTGCAGGTCAAGCCATCCTTTGGCCTGAGCGATGATGAAGTCACCAAGATGTTGGTGGATTCGATGACCCACGCGAAAGAGGACATCAGCAAGCGGATGGTGACCGAGCAGCGCATCGAGGCCGGCCGTGTGATTGAAAGCTTAACCAAAGCACTGGAAGCCGATGGTGCGGTATTATTAGCACCAGCAGCACAGCAAGCGCTGATGCAACAGATGCAGGATCTGGCCAAACTTGCCGAAGGCGAGGATGGCGAGGCGATCAAACAAGGCATCGATGCACTGGATAACGCCAGTGCGGAATTTGCCGCATTGCGGATGGATCTGTCGATCCGCCGCGCATTGTCCGGTCAATCGGTCGATAAGGTTTAGGAACACGAAGATGCCAAAGATTGTATTTTTGCCGCACCACGAATTGTGCCCAGAGGGCATCGAGGTTGAGGCCCAAGACGGCGAGTTTATTCTGGATGTGGCGCTGCGTGCCGGCATTCACATCGAACACGCCTGTGAGAAATCCTGCGCGTGTACTACTTGTCATGTAGTGGTTCGCGACGGTTTTGATTCGCTGGAAGAGAGCGACGAACTGGAAGATGACATGCTGGATAAAGCGTGGGGTCTGGAGCCAGAGTCGCGCTTGTCTTGCCAAGCCAAGGTCAATGGCGCTGACTTGATTGTCGATATTCCGCGCTACACCGTCAATCAAGTTTCCGAAGGCCATCACTAAGCCTTGAGAAAACCGCTTCGTCCCCTGGATTGAAGCGGTTTTTTGTTATTAGTCATCAGCCAAGGAGGCAACATGGGTCTGAAATGGGTCGATGTCACTGATATTGCGATAGAGCTGTCCGAGCAACACCCGCAGGTGGATCCGCAGCAACTGCGCTTTACCGATTTGCGCCAGTGGGTACTGGAGCTTGAGCAGTTTGATGATGCCCCTGAGCACTGCGGTGAGCGGGTGCTGGAAGCGATTCAGCAAGCATGGATAGATGAGATGTAGCGCTTGGGCGATATGCTCGATAGCACAATGCCGCAGATCTTACGATCTGCGGCATTGTTGTTTTTGTGGTTCAGTAAGAATAATTAGTTCAGTGCCGCGTAGCTGCCGGTGCCAACCGAGCTAACAAAGCTTTTGGCCATTAGCCGCATCGCTTGGTCATAGTGGCCGGCATTGGCGGCGAGATGCTGCTGTCGAGTCAACGTCTGGGCGTGGATAAGCGCTGCCGCGGCACTGAAGTCGTGCAGCAGTGAATCTAATGTCGCAGCTTGAGTCGGCGGGGTAGGGCGATTGCCGCTAAACAGCAACGGATTTTGGCTAGATTGGGCATGTAGCATCCCTCGTAGACTGTGTAGGGAATCACCATGCTGAGCGGCCACTGTGTTGGTTTCTGGTAAGGCGGTTAGCACCATAATGCCAATGATCAGAAGCGCCAACGGCAGTCGACGATTGCTTTGCCACATTATCTACCTCAACACTCAAATAAAAAATCGCGAGTTAGACAGAGTGTAGGCTCTGGCTAACTCGCCGTCGGTTGCGGTTGTGTGCAGATATGTCGTGGGGGCTAACCCACCAGTTTAAGGCGCAGCTCGGTAATCTGATCGCGGGTCGCTGCCGCTTCTTCGAACTCCAGATCTTGCGCGTGCTGCAACATCTTTTTCTCCAGCGCGGCGATCTCTTTCGCCAACTGTTTCGGATCGACCGCTTGATAACTCGCCATTGGCTCCGCCGCTTGGCGCAGGTTACTGCCGGGACGAACGCTTTTCCCTTTGCCTTTTTTACTGCCGCCCAAGTCCATCACATCGGCGACCTTCTTGATTAAGTCTTTCGGCACAATGCCATGTTCTTGGTTAAACGCTTGCTGCTTGGCACGACGACGTTCGGTTTCATCGATGGCGCGGCGCATTGAACCGGTAATGGTATCGCCGTACAGAATCGCTTTGCCTTTGGTATTGCGGGCGGCCCGGCCGATGGTTTGAATAAGCGAGCGATCGGAACGCAAGAACCCCTCTTTGTCGGCATCGAGGATCGCCACCAACGACACCTCTGGCATATCCAGCCCTTCTCGCAGTAAGTTAATCCCTACCAGCACATCAAATTCACCCAAACGCAGATCGCGGATGATCTCACTGCGTTCGACGGTGTCGATGTCACTGTGCAGATAGCGCACCCGCACGCCGTGCTCATCCAAGTATTCGGTTAAGTCTTCCGCCATCCGCTTGGTTAGAGTGGTCACCAATACCCGCTCGGATTGCTCGACCCGCAGGCGTATTTCCGACAGCAGATCGTCCACCTGGGTAGCCACAGGCCGCACTTCAATCTCAGGGTCAAGTAGACCGGTGGGGCGCACTACCTGCTCTACCACTTCGCCATCGGACTTCTCTAACTCATATTTCGCTGGGGTGGCCGAAACGTAAATGGTTTGCGGTGCAATGGATTCAAACTCTTCAAACTTGAGTGGCCTATTGTCCATCGCTGACGGCAAGCGGAAACCATACTCCACCAGCGTCTCTTTACGGCTGCGATCGCCTTTGTACATCGCCCCAATTTGCGGCACGGTGACGTGGGATTCGTCCAAAATCAGCAAACCGTCGTCCGGCAGGTAATCCAACAAGGTCGGCGGAGGCTCGCCGGGGGCGCGACCAGACAGATAGCGCGAATAGTTTTCGATGCCGGAGCAGTAGCCAAGCTCCATCATCATCTCGGTATCGAACTGACAGCGCTCTTTGATCCGCTGCGCTTCAATCAGCTTATTGTTGTCCAGCAGTTGCTGATGGCGCTGAACCATCTCGGCTTTGATCTTATCGATGGCGGCGACGATGGTTTCTCGCGGTGTTACGTAGTGGGTTTTCGGGTAGATGGTAAACCGTGCGGTGGTGCTATCAATGGCGCCAGTCAGCGGATCGAACAGCGCGATCCGCTCGATCTCTTCATCGAACAACTCCACCCGCACTGCTTGCTTCTCTGAGTCGGCAGGGAAGATATCGATTACCTCGCCACGAACCCGAAAGGTGCCGCGTTCGAACGCTTGGTCATTGCGGCTGTATTGCAGCTCGGCTAATCGCTTTAGCATATCCCGTTGGTTAATGATGTCGCCAACCCGCAAGTGCAGCAGCATCGCCATGTAGGATTTTGGATCGCCCAAACCATAGATGGCCGACACCGACGCCACCAGGATTACGTCGCGCCGCTCCATTAACGCTTTGGTGGCCGATAGCCGCATCTGCTCAATATGGGCATTAATCGACGCGTCCTTTTCAATAAAGGTGTCGGTGGTAGGAACGTACGCCTCTGGCTGGTAGTAGTCGTAATAAGAGACAAAATACTCAACCGCATTGTTCGGAAAGAACTCTTTCATCTCGCCATACAATTGCGCCGCCAGCGTTTTGTTGTGGGCCATGATGATGGTTGGCCGCTGCAACTGCTGGATGACGTTGGCCACCGTGAAGGTTTTGCCGGAACCGGTAACCCCGAGCAGCGTTTGGTGTGCTAGACCCGCTTCTAAGCCGTCGACCAGCTTGGCGATGGCTTGCGGTTGGTCGCCTGCAGGTTGGTAGGAAGACTGAATTTGAAAGCTACGGCTCATCACTGCACCTGTTTAAAACATTTCTGCGGTTATAGTAGCAAGCTTGAATTGAATAAACTGTTGATTCAGCGGCTTTGGCTAACCAATCCGTGCCAGATTGCTACAATGTACAATTGTTGCTAAACGGCGCGTTAGCCACGCCTTAAATCGACTCGCTAGCGCCTCTACTGGCGAATAGGCCGTTATAAAGTCGATTATGCTTTTGCAATTTACCTCGGTGTTACAATTAATGCACAAGCTAATTGCAATTAAACGTCGCTGATTGTGATCTGCTACCGAACCTTTGTGGTTGTGTTGGGTTATTGTTAAGTGTATGACTTTTATTGATATTTTAGTTATGCACAGAAACCGCCCAATTTGAAGAAAACCCAGTATTAGCAGGCCTTGCGGCGTCATTGTGGATAATAATCAACACAGTTATCCACAAAAACAGTGGATAACAATCGCCAGCGCAGATTCTGTGCGGATCGCTGAAAGTCAACCTTAAAAATCCGTCCATTGCTGATCTCATTCAGGCAATAAACTCGCTTTGAGTCCAACACTACCTCCTGCAGCGAGCAAAGTTATCTGGCGAACTGAGTCACTTTGTCACCGATTTTGGCTTTATTTTTGGACGTCTGGCGACAACTCGAACAAACGAATCGTTAAAACTCAATTTTTTGCGACTCAGTGTTGACGAACTTAGGGGCGCAATTTAGTATGCGCTCCGTCTTCAGGGGATGCCCAGTTAACAACGAGGTTCCCAAGCGCCAACCAAGATTATACAATCAAGGGCTGCGCTAGAAGCGAAAATCTGTTCCCCCATAGTTCAGTCGGTAGAACGGCGGACTGTTAATCCGTATGTCGCAAGTTCAAGTCTTGCTGGGGGAGCCACTTTCTAGAATGCGTTTACCAGAACGGGTTCTGAAATTCGGCAGCGAAGTAAAACACTCAACTCGGTCGCGGGATGGAGCAGCCTGGTAGCTCGTCGGGCTCATAACCCGAAGGTCGTCGGTTCAAATCCGGCTCCCGCAACCAACTCTCATTAGAGAGACTTAATTCTGTTCCCCCATAGTTCAGTCGGTAGAACGGCGGACTGTTAATCCGTATGTCGCAAGTTCAAGTCTTGCTGGGGGAGCCA
>NZ_KE383901.1:0-21342 GCF_000422665.1 Ferrimonas senticii DSM 18821
AAGCGGAGTGGTAGTTCAGTTGGTTAGACTCTTTATTAAGAGCTTAGCGGCCTGTCACGCTGGGGACGCGGGTTCCGCTCGTGGGTATGGTCGTCTACTTCGCCATCGATAACGAAGCCCAGTCGAAAGACGGGGGCTTTTTTGTATTTGTGCGATTTCAAGTTTGGCATAAAACACGAAGTGCAGAGTGGCAGTTCAGTTGGGCTGATGTTGTTCCAGACAACATTCAGCATTCACCCCGTCCTTGGGGATTTTAGGTGCTTAAATAGCTTAACAATCTGTGATGCCGGAGCGGTGTCTTTGATTTTCCACCTTCAGCCTGATGCATGCCTTGTCATTAGATCTGCCACATCAAATTACCGCCAATGAAAAAGCCAGCCCGAGGGCTGGCTTGGTTTAGCATGGTTAAGGTTATGCTGGCGCTTGTTGCTGCTGTTGTTCAGCTAACGCTTTTTCTCGCATCAGATCGTTAAATTCAACTCGTGCCGCTTGAGCCTGCTGCGATGCGGCCAGTTTGTTCTCTTTGGCGGTCGTTGCTGCCTCGGTTAATTGGCGCAGTTCATTCAACAGTTCATCCGGTGCATCCCCCAGTTCGAAACCAGATTCACCTCGGGCGAGAGCTTCTTTGCGAATGCGCTTCTTCAGCGCCCAGATGGCATTTAGGGCGTCACGCTCGGCATCTGCGGCTTCAACTGCGGCGTCACGCAGCTCTTCAAAGCGGGCCATGGCGCTGCCTTCGCGGCTCCATGGATCGACTTCTGGCAGATCTTCAATATTGATGATTGGCTCGACGTAGCCCTCTTGGTGGGTTAAATCCAAGGTGGCGGCTTTAACGCCCGAGATCATCAGCATTACTGCAATTACCAGCAGTGGCAAACCACCAACAATGGCGGCGGTTTGCAAGGTGGCTAGTCCGCCCATAAACATTAGCACCGAAGGCATCAGCGACAGGGTAAAGGCCCAGAACAGGCGGTTCCAACGCAGTGGATCTTCAGTAACGTTGTTTTGCACCACTGATGCCAAGATGTAGGAGATGGAATCAAAGGTGGTTGCGGTAAAGATGATGCACAGTAGGGTAAAGGCGATGATCACTAAATAACTGAATGGCAGTTGCTCCAGCATGGCAAAAATTGCCACTGTGGGACCTTCGTTGGTCAGAATACTAACCACATCAAGCTGACCGGACAGCTGTAACGATAGCCCGTAGTTACCGAGCACCATAAAGTACAGGGCGCATCCGAGTGAGCCGAAGAAGATAGATCCGGTAACCATCTGCTTGATGGTACGGCCACGGGAGATCCGCGCTACAAATAGACCCATGCTTGGGGCAAACACCAGCCACCATGCCCAGTAGAAGATGGTCCAATCCTGCGGGAAGTGGGTGTCTTTAAAGTTGCCCATGCCGCCAAAGGGTTCAGCCCAGGTGGCCATCACAAAGAAGTTAGACAGCATACGGCCGATAGAATCTAACCCTGTTTCCAGCATAAAGATGGTCGGGCCGGTAACCAGTACGAATGCCAGCAGTGCTAGCGCCCCCCAGAAATTGATGTTGGATAGCAGTTTAATTCCACCGTCCATGCCTTTGTAAGAGGAGTAGGCAAACAGGGCGGTACACAAGGCCAATACGCCGATCTGGCTGCCAGTGCTGCTGGGGATCCCTGTCAGGTAACTTATGCCTTCGTTAATCAATGGTGCGGCTAAACCCAAGGTGGTTGCTGCACCACCAAGTAAACCGAAAATAAACAGCACATCGATAAACTTGCCAAGCTTGCCATGAGCTCGCGCTTCACCGATCACTGGCATTAGTGCGGCTGAGACTTTCAGTACCGGTTGTTTGCGAACATAAAAGAAGTAGGCAATAGGCAGCGCGGGGATCAGATAGATTGACCATGCTACAGGACCCCAGTGGAAGATGCCGTAGGTGGCTGCCCAGCGTACTGCTTCTTCACTGCCGGGTTCCAACTGGAATGGGGGGCTCATGTAGTAGTAGGCCCATTCGATACAGCCCCAATACAAAATGCTGGCACCAATACCACCGCAAAAAAGCATTGCAGCCCAAGATGTTGTGGCGTATTCCGGTGCTTCATCGGGATCGCCCAGTTTAATCTGGCCAATGTCGGAGAAGACGATGTAGATCATAAAGAAAAAGGCAGCCACCCCGAGGGCGAGGTAAGCAAACCCCAGTTTATCGGTCATGAAGGTTTTGGCGATGGCAATCCATTGCGCTCCTTCTACCGGAAATAGTGCCAGCGGCACCACTACAGAGATCAACAGTGCCAATGCCCCAAAGAAGGTTGGCTTGTCGATTAATTCAAAGTGCTTGTTCATTGTTAACGTCCTTGAAAACACTTTCGCAATTGGGATTAAGCCACCAGTTAATACCGCTATTGGTGGTTTTTATTGCTGATTATTGTTGTTTCGGCTGGCCATAAAGTTGGGTACCTATTGGCGAGTTAACTCGCAAATTGCGGTGATGTCGATTGGAATATGCTGGGTAGAGCGCGGTTACATGATGTTGATCAAGGTTGCAGTTCAGGTGAACAAATTGTGACTCTGTTGGGGTCTATTGTTATCACTAAACTGGCGCCGAATTACGCCCTGACTTTCTCTGAATTGGTGCTGAAAAAACCGATAATAAATAGATGATTGTCGGTTCTACTGCTGGTTTGAAGTGACTAGCGACTCTATAGTGTCGCCCCGTTTCAAGGAATCACATATGAACACTTTTTCTAAAATGCTGGTTGCCGCTTCAGCCCTAGTTTTGGCAAGCGTAGCTCAAGCGGCAGATGACTTTACTTTAGGCCGTACCGTTTTGCTGGAGCATGGTAATTTGGCGGCGCAGATCCCGGTGATTGGTTGCCGTAAGACTGATGCGATTAAATTGAAAACCAAGCGGGATATCCGCCTAGAGCGCATTCGAGTGACTTTTGAAAACGGCGACAAGCGCGTTTTTCATTTCAATAAGCAGTTTCGCAAAGGCCAGCAGACCGGCTGGAAGAAGTTCGCTTTTCGCCGCTGCGTAACCCACATCGATGTGTTTGGTAATTCCCGCAATACCACCGCTGGGGTGACCGTTTACGGTCGCGACTAAGATGAGTTGTTGATTGTTCAACCAACGTAACGGCGCCCGAAGTAAACTTCGGGCGCCGTTGTTATCAGAGCTTAATGACCTCGATAAAAGTATTTTTTGAACCATTTGTGGCGTTCTTTGCCGCCCCGATTTCGGCACTGATTACGGTCTTTATCGCAATGCTCCGGCGTTTCCATATCCACCAATAGCAATGGACCAAACTGATCGCCAACCTGCATCGGGGTATCGCAAGCAGTATTTAGTCGCAGCATCTGCTTTTTATGGCCAGCGCGCAAAATCAGTTTCAACCGCTCTGGTAACTGCGCATGTTGCTTGCCGCGACTGCTGACGGTGAATGTACCATCTTTGGCAATCCAATCATTATCTAACCGTAGGTGACCTCGGCGTCCTTTGCCTTTAATGGCTTTGATGTCGATGCCGTCGGCCCAGTGCAAATCGCCACGGCATTTCAGATGTCCACCCAAATCGTTACTGGTGGCGTCGCAGCTACCACCGACATATTTAAAGGTCAGCAGTTTTGGTCGGCAGTCACACTCTTCGGGTTCTGGCTCGGTTAGTGATAAACCTGCTGTTAGCCATACCAAGGAAGCGGGGTTCACGTCAGAGTTGTTGGGATCTTGATAGGGATCGCTTTCGGACAAGATAACCACTTCGACAAATTCAGTACCGGCTGGCACGGTGAATTGACGCAGGTAATCATCCCATTCGTCGCCTTGGGCGCTGGTGAGTACATTGATATCACGGATCACGTCGCTATCACCGATGCGGATCTCGACCACTGATTGTCGCTCCTCGCCGGATTGTTGGCCCTCGACGCTGGCAACAAACATCGACAAGTCGGCGGTGCGATCATTGTCGCTAGCGGCAAATTCGAAGCGCACCGGTTGGCCAACGTAGATGGTGCGAATGTCGGTGCGCCACCAAACCGCATCATGACCATCAAACAGTTGCAGAGTGGAATCGCTGCCATCGCTGTAGATAAGCATGATGCCAGCGCCATTTTTGCCATCGTCGCCAAAGCCTGGGATTGGCAGTTCAATCTCCTCAAGGCCGGAGATAGTTAGGCTGTTGTTGCCTTGTTGGATTAAGCCAAGATTGGTGATATCGGCACGAATTGTGGCGGAGTAGGCGCCGTAAAACGAGGTAACTGGGTTTGTCGCTTGGTAGAAATCGACAAATTCGCCGATCACCTCACCAATTACCGGATAGGTGGTGCCGCCTACGGTGACCTCAATTTCGGTGTCGTAATCGACATCGTCGTCAAACACTTGCCAGTACAACAGCACTCGCTCAACGGTCTCACCTGGATTAAGTTCAATATCGATGGTGCCGGGGGTTTCCGGCAGTGAATGTAAGCCGGTGCCAGCGATCCGAATTTTAGTACCTTGCTGTAACGCTTGCTGGATCTGGGGATCCGTTACCGGTTGCAGTCGTTCGTTACCCTCGGCCGTCACTGTTGAGGGAGATAAGCTGACGATAAAAAACATCGCCGCAGCCAATGCTGCTCCTTGCCATGATGATTTTGTAATTGCTGTCGTCATGGTACGCTCCGATTGTCTCCGCGATGGTAAATCGCAGGCTCCGAGTATAGAAAGCGTATCTAAAATGTGAGTAAAAAATTTGCCCCAGCGTTGCTACGGGAACGTTGCCGATGGGGATCAACTTATTCGGACCCAAACGACAAAGCCACATAAGCAGTGTCACCTGCTTATGTGGCTTTTGTGTTGCTGCGCTTAGAATTAGCGACGTTTGCGTGAGTCGAGATCGCTCATGGTTGCCAGCAACTCGTCGTAGCTCATGTTTAGCTCGCGGGCGGTGTTGATCAACTTGGCGCGGTAAGTTTGCATGCGTTCTTCTTTGCGCGCCTTTTCTTGCCGTTCGCTGATGTATTCTTGCAGGGTGTCTCGCAGCATGATCAGTTGCTTATCTGACCACTGCAGTTGTTCCAGATAGCTGCGCATCTGCTTTGGTGAACGGGTTGCTTGGGTTAATTGGCCGACTTGTTCTTTTTCGTTTTCAATTTCGATTAATGCATTACGAAACGCATCTTCTAGTTCGAGGTTGGTCATAGATTAAATATATGTCTTGAAGGAACATGGGCTAAATACACGCTTCCCTGCTAAACGTATTTGGCATGATGCTCTGTATATTATGTCAGAAATCGCTACTGGCAAACCGATTTAACGCCATCCAATCAACCAGCGGTCAGAATCTTCTAACTGGTTTATCGGAATATCAAACAGGTGACGATTATTTAGCCCCTGCAGTACAACCTTTTCTGGATTGCCTTGCTGATCGTGCAGAACCTGTTGCACCAAAAAGTGGGTTTCGTCGTGAAACGCTGAGGTGGCGGTCCACTTAGAGCGCAGTAGTTGTGTGTGACCAATACTATTCATGCTACCTCCTGCGGTGGCTGCATGCGGCGACATAACAGCCAGATCAGAGGGCTGAGCCAGAATGCCCAGCCGACACCGATAATTATGGCAGCGATTGGCAACGATGGTTGTAACTGCACGGCATTTAACAACGCGGCGGCGATGTATCCCCACGCGCCCATGAGTGCCATTAGCGCCGCCAATTTATAAAACTGTTTTGGTAATTTACTTAACAGTAAGCTGACCATTAATGCAAAGTGAAGCCAAAGCACCAATAAAAACAGTGGAATAACCGTGAACGGTCGATTGAAAATGAACAAGCCAAAGTGGGTAAATAAGCCGTCTAACAATAGTCCTGCGGCGGCGATCAACAGTGCTTGCTTGCAGCCTTGAAAGCCAATCAAGGCCAAATTGCCCAATAGCAGCAACCACTGGGCAAGCAACCACTCACCGCCACCGACGATCGCCGCAAACCACGCAAAATCGAACACCACTAAGGTGAGCCATTGGGCTTTGCTCATGGCGTGACTCGTTGCTTGATACGGCGGATCAACGCGCCAACAAACGGCAAGGGTTCATACAACATCTGCCCCATATCAAAATAATCACGGTGATTAATGATCAGCCCTTGTTCGGCGCGCAGCAGTGACACACCGTCGACGATGATAGGCTGGGCGCGTTTTAACTTGGGGTGACGGTAGGTCATTTGCCACGGCTGGGTGACTTCGCTGTGGCTGGCGATGATCGGTTGCAGCAGTGAAAATTCCACCGAAAGGGTGTTCTGATAAAGACTGTGAAGATGCCGTTTAAAGCCATCTCGATCTTGGATCACGCCGCTGGGATCTTCAAAACGGATCTGTGGATGATAAAGGCGATCGATCAGAGCTACATTGCCGTGGTTCAATTGCTGCCATAGTTGGCCAAATTCGGTCAGCCACAACGGTATGTTGTTGGGGTTATTGGTCATTAGGCTCGCTCTTTTATCTGTGCGGTGAACCGTTTGGTTTGGCTCGCGTGGTCAACGATAGGTTCGGGGTAGCTAAGGCTGCCATCGCTTAATTCCGGCAGGTAATGGCGCTGGTAGGCTTGCTCTTTATCGAACCGCTCCGCCTGTCGCAGCGGGCTGAAGTGGCGGAAGTAGGGAGCGGCATCGGCACCGCAACCTGCCGCCCACTGCCATCCACCGTTGTTACTGGCAAAGTCGTGATCGACTAACTTTTTGGCAAAGTACGCTTCACCCAGACGCCAGTCGATATGCAGATCGCGTACTAAAAAATTGGCACAGAGCATCCGTAGCCGGTTGTGCATCCAGCCGGTTTGATTGAGCTGACGCATGCCCGCATCCACCATGGGGTAACCGGTTTGGCCTTGCTGCCACTGCTGCAGCCGGGCAGGATTGTTGTCCCAAAATATCTGTTTCTCAGGGTACATCGCCTGGGATTTTGACAGTTTCGGGAAGTGCAGCAGCAGGTAGCGGTAGAACTCGCGCCAGATCAGCTCATTGCACCAAGTTTCACTGCCATTACTGCTGCCTTGCTGAGCATCCGCTTGGCGCAGCTGCTGATACACCGTTAGCGGCGACAGCACCCCTGCGGCGAGGTATGGCGAAATTGCAGAGGTGCCATCGACGGCGGGAAAGTCTCGGTCGACGTCGTAGCGATGGATTGCTTCGGTTAAAAACCGTTGCAGTTGCCGCTGTGCTGCGGCTTCACCAATTGGCCATTGCTGCTGATAGGTTGGTGGCGCAAGCCATTGGTTTTCCGCTTCCGTCAGTTGCTGGGGTACTGCAATTGGTGGCGGTAACGGCTGTGGATCGGTTTGCCCAAGCCAAACCCGCGCACGTTTCATAAAGGGGGTGAACACCCGATAGGGTGCGCCACTGCCATTGAAGATGGCGTGGTAGTCCAGCAGGTTTTGTTCGCTAAACCGCTGCCAGCCGACCTGTTGATGCTGCAGTTGCTGTTTTACTGCTTCATCGCGACTGGCTTCGTTGACGCCGGGCTCGTCGTTGCAAAGTACCGTGGCTACCTGTTGCCGTTGGCAGAAGTCGGCCAGCAGTTGCGGCACTTCGGTAAAACTTGGGCAGCAAAGCCGATGCAGTGGCACATTGATGTTGTTCAGTTGCTGCTGCAGTGCCTCCAAGTGGGCGGCGACGAAACTAATTTTATTGTCACCGACGCTGTGTTGGAGCCACTGCGTTGGGGTGGCAATGAACACCGCCGCCACCGGTTGGCCGCTTTCACATGCGGTCAGTAGTGCCGGGTTGTCAGCAACTCTGAGATCGCTTCGAAACCATACCAGCTGCTTCATAGGTTACACCGCAGAGCCAGTTGTTCCGGGGTTGGGTGCAGGTAGGATTGCTGTTCAATATAGGGCTTTGGGTAGCGCGCTAAAATGTGCTCGACTACCGCCAGCGGTGCCATCAGTGGTAACCGCCCTGCGCGATAGGCCAAGATGGTGTCTTGCAGATGCTGCTTTTCGCCCGCATCGATATCCTTCTTAAAATAGCCCTGAATGTGCTGTAGCACATTGGTGTGGCCGCGGCGGGTCGCCGGTTTGGCTAGCGCCTTCATCATGCCTTTAAGGTAAGTATCAACTTTCTGCTCAATGGTGCCGTCAAATTCGCTGCCAACCAGCGGCCCCAGTTGCCGGTACAATGGTTCGTTGTGGGCGAGCAGCAACAGCTTGTGTTTGCGGTGAAACGCCAGCAACCCGTGCTGGGTGGGTTCGGCGATAAGCGTTTGCGCTTCGTGATACACCATCACCCGCAACACAAAGTTTTCTCGTAGGTTAAGATCATTCAAACGGCCATCTTCCTCCACCGGCAGCAGTGGGTAGCGTTCCATCAGCGCCTGAGTGAACAGGCCGCGACCATTGCGCTCGGCGCCTTTGCCGTCTTCCTGCACGACCTTGACTCGTTCCATGCCACAACTGGGCGACTTAGCACACACCACAAAGCCAGACAAATGACTCAAGCTGGGTAAGATCTGCTCATTGAAGCGATTCATGCTGTCGGTGTGGTCGATGTGGTTTTTGTCGTCCATCAAGCGGATCTGTTCACCAACCCAGCGCAGCCGGATGGTCGGGCGCGGCGTCGGCATGCCCGATCCCATCTCCGGGCACACTGGCTTGAAGTCGACTAACTCACGTAACTGCTGGTCAACGAAGAACGAGCGCTTGTGACCTGTATCAAAGCGCACTTGCTGGCCTACGACACAGGCACTTACGCCTACTATCGGTTTGTTTGAACTCATGAATTACTCCCTATTCCATGGGCATTTTACGTGGGCTTGATAACTGTAGATCAGAATATCGCTACTTTGCGGTGTTTGGATTGTGTCGGTAATTGCCTTAGATTTAATATGAGATTCAACAAGATAATTGAACATTATTGACATTGATAAGGGACTATACATGGACGATCTGTTGCCCGAACTGTGCGACCGCTATCCACACCAAGTTACGCTACTACCACCGATATTTTCGGATTTTGGGGCGATTACTCAGTTTGGCGGACAGTTGCATACCGTCCGCTGTCCTGAAGATAACAGTTTGGTTCGGCAAATTTTGTCGCAGCCTGGTGATGGCAAGATATTGTTAATTGATGGTGGTGGCTTAAGCCGCCGTGCTCTTCTTGGTGATCAGTTGGCTGCGCTGGCGGTGGCTAATGGTTGGAATGGGGTGGTGGTATTTGGCTACATCCGTGATGTCAACGCGATAGCAACAATGCCGTTAGGTATTAAAGCGCTTGGTGCCGTGCCGATGAAAACCGCCAAGTTGGGCTTGGGAGAGCAGCAGGTTATCGTCGAAATTGAAGGAGTTCAGGTGCATCCTGAACATTATCTCTATGCTGATGCCAACGGCGTCATTATCAGTGCCGAGCCATTGCCGCTGGCACAACAGGAGTTACCACAATGAAAGTGCTCAAGTGGCTACTGCTTTCGCTGCTGCTTTTGGTTGTCGCAGGGATCGCTTACGTAACTTTGCTGCTCGATCTTAACCAGTTTAAGCCGACCATCGCCGCGAAAGTCGAGCAGGCCAGTGGTCGTCAGTTAACCATTGATGGCGATATCGGTTTGTCGTTTTATCCGACCTTGGGGCTGGAACTTCAGGGGGTCGCTTTAAGTAACATCCCAGGCGAATCCCTACCGCCAATGCTCGTGCTGGACAGTGCCTCACTTGGGGTCAAGCTAATGGCACTGCTGCGCGGCGAAGTGCAAGTCGAATCGCTGCTGGTCGAAGGGGTTCAATTAACCAATGTAACCTTGGCGGACGGGCGCAGTAGCACCACTGGCTTAGGTAACAACGGCAGTGGTACGGCGCCGGCAGACAGTAACTCACCGCAACCGGAAACGGCTCCTAGCAGCGCGCCATCCTGGCGCCTAGACCAATTAGTGCTGCGCGATCTTGAGGTGGTCAACGATAACCGCGCTGCTGATGCGGTGCAGCAGTTGCAGATCACCGAATTGACGCTAACTGACTTAGAGCCTGGCCGTGCGGCACCATTGGCGCTGGCGGTAGCGCTTGATGATGGCCAATTACAACTTCGCACTGAGGCTTCAGCGATGCTGGTTCTGGCCAAGGACTTCACCAAGATTCAGATCGATAACTGGCAGCAGCAACTGCACGTTGTCGGGGCAACGCCACAGCCAGTTGACCTTAAACTGGCACTGCAAGCGGATCTCGATTTGGTGCAGCAACAGTTAGCGCTGCCGACCTTGCGCATCGATATGGCAGATTTTCTGTTTGAAGGCAGTGGCCAACTGGCGTTTGCCAGCAGCGTGCCAAAGCTTACTTTCAGTGGTAATGGCAGCCGTTTGGACTTAACCCCATTTATGCCGCCGCAGCCAGAGTCGGCGTCAACCGAAGCGCCGAAGCCGGCACCGACAGCGCAGCAACCCGCTGCTTCTGAATCGGCAAGCGAGCAACCGACTGTAGTTGCTATCGAGCCGGACTTGCGTGGCTTGAAAGCGATCAACGCCGATCTGCAATTGTCGTTGCAGGCACTGCAAGTTAATGACCTGTTGATTGAAGCGATTGCGACCAAAGTGAAGCTGCAAGATGGCGTGCTGCGGCTAGAGCAGCTTGATGCCAACGGCTTTGACGGTGCCTTTAGCTTGACCGCGGAGTTGGATGGCCGCCAAGTGCCAGCCAGCTATCAGTTCAAGCAAACCATTAAGGGCTTACAAATAAAATCGTTATTGCACAGTGTCGCCGATCTGGATCTGCTTGAGGGCATTGGCACACTGTCGCTGACTGGCCAAGGCCGAGGATTGGCTGGCGATGCCTTGGTGAAAGGATTGCGCGCCGACGGCCAGTTACAGTTGGCTGATGGTGCCTTACACGGCATCAATATCGCCAAAGCCATCCGTGATGCATCAGCCAAGTTGCAGGGCAAAACGGTTGCCAACAATAGCGATGCCGAGAAAACCGACTTTGCCAGCTTGGCGATGAGCCTGCGAATCAAAGACGGTAACTTGGAGTTACCGAACTTTGATTTGGCATCACCGCTACTTCGAGTCGATGGTGATGGCAGCGTAGGGTTGCTGGATCAACAACTCGGGGTCAATATGATTGTGGCGCTGGTTGGTAGTCTTGAGGGGCAGGGCGGGGCGGATCTAAGTCAGCTAAGAGACTTGCCAATTCCAATTGCCATCAGTGGTAGCGCCGCTGACCCTAAAATCGCTTTGGATCTTAAGCAGCTGCAACGACAGTTCTTGGATCAAGAGAAACAAAAGCTACAGGACAAAGTTAAAGATAAGCTGATGGATAAGCTGTTCGGCGGCTAACCAATGACGGGAGGAGACGTGTTTACGCGATTTAAATTGATGGCGCTGACGCTGGGTCTAGCGCTAACTGGCTGCAGCAGCGACAGTAACGCACTTGATTCACCGGCGGCGGCTAAGGTGACCACCCCGGTAACCAATATTGTCGGCAGTAATCCGGCGCCTATCGCGCCGGTTCAGAAACCAATGGTGACCGCCATGATAGGTGAACTTCATACCGAGTCCCGCTGGCAACGCAGTGACGGGGCCAAGGTAACCTTGGTGCTCACTAACCAGACGGATAAAACGCTGAACTACACCATTCGCTCGGGGATGCTGGCGGACTTTATCTTAACCCAAGGTGCGCAGGTTAAATGGCGCTACTCGCAGGATATGATGTTCACCCAGATGCTGAGCCAAATGACCCTAGCGCCACTGGCCGAGCGAAAGGTGACGGTGATGGTCGCGAGCAGCAGTTTGCAAGGCTTGGCAACAGGCCGTTACCAACTTAGCGCCCAGCTAAATGCGTTGGAACAAGACGCCGTGCGGATCCGGCCGGTGACAATCGAGTTGCAGTAAGCTCCTAACTAGGGCGTGTTGACGTTTGGTGTTCAGAATTTGGTCGAGGATAGCGGCTGTCAATCGAGGATTGCGATTGAAGGCCCTCCCTTCTGAAATCAAAATCATGGCTCTACGTCGAAATCGTATGACGAAGAGTGACAGCCGCTAGTCCGACCCTGCCAAGGCGCCCCTCAATGAGAGCAGAACAGCAAAAATAACCAAGCAAGATCAATTGGCTTTCAAAAATACCAACAAAGGGCGTAAAAATATACAGCAAAGGTCAACACGCCCTAATAAGGCGCTGCCCAGAACCTTCGCGTTTGGGCAGCGCCTTTTTACACCAGCAGTGCCCAGATCCCAAAGATCACCAGATAGGGAATGGTCACAATCACTACGCTGATCCCGCTGGAAAGTGCCGTCCATGCGCGAACACCGAGGTATTGCAGCGCAATAGTCCAAAGGGTCAATAGCGACAGACTGGAGCCGAAGTTATACCAGGGGGAATCACTGGTTAACCCGGCTAGATTTGCCAGTGACAGCGGGGTTAACGCCGCGGCGGGATCCAACTGTTGGCCGCTGACTAAGATCACCGCGATGGCGATAACGGCACCGACAACCTGGGGCAGTAGAGTCCACCAACCAAAACCAAACCAATCGCCAAAGCTCTGGATGTTGTCGTCATCCAACTGGGTCATTTTATGCAGATAGAGCGCGGTTAAGGCGTTGATAACCAATAAGCTGATTGTCGCAAACAGCGGCGTCGATAGCTGCATGCCAGAACGAGTCATCAGTTCCAGTGCCGCTTGTTGTTCGGCCGGAGCGAGACCAGCCAGTTGCCCCAGCACGTAATGTTGCAGATACCACGGCCAATCAACTAACTGAAAATAGAGTGCCGGTGCCACTATAGTGGCGATAATCACCAACAAAAATGCCAACCATGACCAGTGCTGTTGCTGCTTTAAGGCGGTAAATACCGTGCTCGGAGCTGTTGCCATTGCCAATATTGCCTGCCATGGCGTGTGAGTTGTTGTCATCATGCGATCCTTCGATGCTTTTAAATTATGGTAAGTTGTTGAACTTCAATGAACAACAGGGACAGTGTGATGATTGAAGTAGCGCAGTTGCATAAGCGCTTTAAATTAGCGGATCCCAAGCGCGGCGATGCCGATAAACATAAAGATCCACGCCAGCGGGGGCGGTTTTTCTACTCGGTTGAAGGGGTCAGTTTGGCTTGTCAGTCGGGTCAAGTGTTGGGGCTGATTGGTCCCAATGGTGCCGGTAAAACCACCACTTTACGGATGTTAAGTGGGGTGCTTACCCCAGATCAGGGCACAGTGCTGATTGACGGCGTTGATCTGCACCAAAATGGCGGTCAGGCTCGGGCTGATATCGGTTTTCTGTCGGCCTCCACCAATCTTTATCCTCGTTTTACCGTTGAAGAAAATCTGCGTTATTTCGCCGCACTTTATAAGGTAGCACCGGCGCAAATTGAGGTGCAGATTGACCACTTGTGCCAACAACTGCAGATGGAATCCTTCCGTCATCGACGCATCGACGTGCTGTCCTCCGGCATGAAGCAGCGCGCTAATATCGCCAGAGCGATGGTACATCAACCCAAGGTGATGATATTGGATGAACCCACCACCGGCCTCGATATCATGTCCACTGAGATTGTGCTGCAGTTTATTCGCGAGCAACAACAGCGTGGTTTGCCGGTGATCTTTTCCAGTCACCATCTTGATGAGATCAGCATGCTGTGCGATCAACTGTGCGTGATTGACCAAGGCCGCGCGCTGTTTAGTGGTGCGCTTGAGGATTACTGCGGCAGTCGTGATCCGCAGCAGCTTCGAACTCGGTTTATGGATGATCATCAAAGCGCATTGCAGGAGGGCAACTGATGTTTGCCACGATTGTTATTAAAGAGCTGCGTGAACTGCGCAGAGATAACAAAAGTTTTTGGTTTGTGGTGCTGTTCCCAACGGTGATTTTGCCGCTATTGATTGCTGGGGCGTTGTGGTTTGGCGCACAAACGGTTACCGAGAAACACCAACAAGCGTTGCGCTTTGCCATCATTGCACCGGAGCAGTGGCAACAGACGGTAGCCAGTAGCTTGGATGGCAGCGATGGCATCGTCTGGCAGCAAGCGGGGCTGCAGCAGCGATCTGTGCAAGAAGCAATTAATGCCGACCAATTGGATTTTGTGTTGCAGATCCCAACCGAGTTTGCGCCCACTTCGATGCAGTCCTTTTCATGGCAATTACACTACAACCAGACTGAAGATTTTGGCCAGTTTGGCCGAATTGAAGCCGCGCTCGAACCGTTAATTGCCGCTTGGCAGCAACAACATCAGCAAACCCTCGGCTTGTCGGATCAGCAACTGGCTGGCCTATTAGAGCCGGTAGCATTAGAGCGAGTCGGGATCGCCGCCGAACGCGAGGATATCGGCGCTAAAGCGGGTGGCATGTTGCCTTACATGCTGATCTTTTTAGCCCTGTTAGGCGCGATGATCCCGGCGCTGGATCTGGGTGCCGGGGAAAAAGAGCGCGGCACTTTAGAAACGCTGCTGTTAGCGCCGCAAAAGCGCAGCACCATTATCTTGGCCAAATCTACCGTAATTACCAGCGCCAGTATTGCGGTGGCGCTGCTGACGGTAATTAGCGGATTGGTGTGGTTAACGGTGGCAGGACAGATGTTGGCGATTGATAAATTGCTGGCGGCGATCACCGCGATTGGATGGCTGGATCTGACCCTGTTGCTGCTGATGTTGTTGCCGATTTCAATGATTCTCGCGGCGTTGATGTTAGCGGCGTCAATCTATGCCCGCAGTTACAAAGAGGGGCAAAGTTACGTTGGCCCCGTGCAGTTTATTGCGGCGATCCCTGCGATCGTGGCAATCATGCCAGGGGTTGAACTGCAGGGTGGCTATCTGTGGACGCCGGTGATCAACGTGATGGTCGCCAGTAAAGAGTTGCTAAAAGGGACCATCGATTACCTTTTATTGGTGCCGATTGCGCTAACCAATCTGGTTACCGCTGCGGCGATGTTGGCATTTTGCATCTACTGGGTATCGCAAGAAAAAGTGCTATTTCGCTAGGGCGTGTTGACGTTTGGTGTTCAGAATTTGGTCGAGGATAGCGGCTGTCAATCAAGGATTGCGATTGAAGGCATATGGCTCTACGTCGAAATCGTATGACGAAGAGTGACAGCTGCTAGTCCGACCCTGAAGGGAGCCCCTCAGTGAGCAGCGGAAAGTAAAGTTTACCAACCAAGATCAATTTGCTGTCAAAAGTAGCCAACAATGGGCGCAAAAATATACAGCAAAGGTCAACACGCCCTAATACAACAAGGCCGCGATGATTATCGCGGCCTTGGTTTTGGATTTGACGAGCTAAGACTTATTAGGCTTCCACGCGGGTTACGTCGATGTAGAGCTGCAGCTTCTGTCCTGGTTGCAGGTACTTATTGCCATCAAGTCGGTTCCAGCGCAGCAAATCCGCCACGGTCACTTGGAACTTTTGGCCAATGCGGGCCAGAGAGTCGCCGCTGCGAACGGTGTATTGGACTTTGCGCATCACCGACGATTTTTGCTGGGTTTCGCTGATCTTGTTAACCCACACCGTCAGCTGCTTGCCGGCACGAAGAGGATCCGATGGCGCCATACCGTTCCAAGCGGCCAACTGTTTTACCGTTACCTTGTTGGCACGGGCAATCGTCCACAGTGAATCGCCAGATTTAACCACGTGATTCAGTTTAAAGCTGGCGCGCTTGGTTGATTGCGTCCGAGCCAAACGCTGATCGACGCTGAACTGGTAATCTTCTGGATCTTTGGCGGCAACTGGGATCAACAACGTCTGTCCGGCGCGGATCATCGAGCCTTTGATGCGGTTAACCGATTGCAGAATGGCCACCTTGGTGTGGTACTTGTTGGCGATGGCGCCCAAGTTGTCACCGGATTTAATGGTGTAGCGTACCCAATTTACTCGCTCGGTTTGATCGGTATCGGCCAGCGCCAGTTCAAAGGCAGCCACCTTATCGATCGGCAGCAGCAAGGTATGCGGGCCATCCGGTGCGGTTGCCCAGCGGTTGTAGCCAGGGTTGAGCTTGTGCAGTTCGGCGATGGTCATATCCGCCAGATCCGCCGCCAGCGACAGGTCAATCTGTGAACCAACATCAACCGACTTTAATCGTGGCTGGTTGGCGATCGGATTCAGCTTAAGGCCGTATTTTTCGGCATTTTTTACTACATCCGCCAGGGCCAGCAGTTGCGGCACATAGCGTTCGGTTTCGGTTGGCAAATCCAAGGCAAAGTAGTCGGTGGATTTACCGCGTTGTTTGTTGCGTTTGATGGCGCGGAACACCCGACCTTCACCGGTGTTATAGGCGGCGAGAGCATAGTTCCAATCGCCACCAATCTTATCGTGCAGATATTCCATCATATCCATCGCCGCGACGGTCGAGGCTTGGACATCGCGGCGGCCGTCGTACCACCAGTTTTGCTGCAGGCCAAAGTGCTTACCCATCGGCGAGGTAAACTGCCAGATCCCGGCCGCGGCGCCAGCGGAGTAGGCAAATACGTCAAATGAGCTTTCGACAATCGGCAGCAAGGCTAACTCAATCGGCAGGCCACGACGCTCAATCTCTTCAACAATCAGGTACATAAACGGTTCTGCACGTTGGGATACGATCTCCAAGTGCTTGGGGTTGTTGATGTACCACTGCTTAAAGTGATTAACCCGCTTGTTGTCCGGAATGGTCATCGCCATCTGTCCACGGATCCGTTCCCAGACATCGGTGATCACCACCGGAGCCGGCTCGACAGGAGTCGGCTCAGCTAGCTGCGGTTGCGGTTCGATAGCCACTGGCGGTTCAACCGCCGCAGTTTGGCTTGGCTCTGGGCTAGTCAACGATTGACAGCCAGAGAGCAGCAGCGCACAGACGAGCGCCGAATAACGAATTTGCATGGATTAGAAAACCTTGTCACATAAAAAGACCGAATCAAGATTCGGTCCCGTGATTAATTGGCCAGCATTGTAGCGATCTATTAGGCGATGTCTTTCCAGCGCCGTAACGCTGCGAAGTAGCTCACGCTGTCGCTTAAATCCACTTGTGCTTGCTTTTCGATGCTGCTACGCACCGACGTTTGATCACAGCGGAGGAAGGGGTTAATCGCCCGTTCCCTGGCGATGGTGGAAGGCAGGGTTGGCCGCGCTTGTTGCCGCTCGGTTAGACACCACTGCTGATATTCCATCAGCTCCGAATTGGTCGGTTCCACCATTGTTGCGAATGTTAAGTTTGCACAGGTGTACTCGTGAGTGCAATAGACCAGAGTGTGTCCAGGCAGAGCGGCAAGCCGTTGCAACGATTGATGCAGCTGCGCTGGCGAGCCTTCAAACAAACGGCCACAGCCGCCGCTGAACAGGGTATCGCCGCAAAATAGCCAGTCGTCGTTATAAAAACCGATATGATCTAAGGTGTGCCCCGGCAGTGTCAGTACCGTTAAGGATACCGCTAAGTTAGCCAGGGTAATTACTTGGTTGTCCACCACCGGATGGGTGATGGTGGCAATCTTATCGGAGTGCGGCCCGACCACCAGGCAGTCAGGGTAGCGCTTAACCAACTCGGCGATGCCACCGGTATGGTCGTGGTGGTGATGGGTTATCAAGATCCCACTTAGGTTGAGCCGCTGCTGTTGCAAAAAGCGTTCGGTGCTGGCGGCACAGCCAGGATCCACCACCCAAGCGTGATGCTGATCGTGTAAGCACCAGATGTAGTTATCATTAAACGCGGGAATCGGGGTAATTGCGATCGACATTGCTAATGCAGGGGTAGTTACCAAGTTTGCGCTAGGGTAACTTATCCCTTAGGACTAAGCTAACCGGCAGCAAAGCATGAGAGGACAGTGCGATGCGACCCGCTTTTACTTCTAGGCCGTTAACGCCGTTAAGCCACTGGCAGCAACTGCCAAATGGCGACTGGCTGCAGCAGCAAGTGGCAGCCAGCTTAGATGAGTGGTGGCCCAAGCTGTTTGGCTACCATCTGCTAAAACTGGGCAGTTTGGCGGCCGAACTGCCCAGCAGTGCTTCACCAATTACCCATCAAATTTCACTCGATCCGCAGGCTGGTGGGGTTCGCGCACAACTGGATGCGCTGCCATTTCGCCAAGCCAGCATCGACGTTTGCGTCGCCTCCTTTACGTTGGAATTTCGCCAAGATCCGCACCGTCTACTGCGAGAAATCGACCGAGTGATTATCTCCGGCGGGCATCTGCTGTTGCTCGGTTTCGACGGCTTTAGTCCGCTGCTGTTGGGGCAGTTGTTGCCACAGCAGCGCCAGCGGCCACCGTGGAATGGCCGTTTGTTTAGCTCCATGCGGGTAGAGGATTGGCTCGGGGTGTTAGGCTACAGCGTTATCAGCAAACAGTGGCTAACCCAGCACAGCTTTTTGGGCAGTCCGGAACGATTCGGTGCAATCCGCCACTGCTTTGAACAATGGTTACCCAACTTTGGCAGCGTTTATCTGATTGTCGCCCGCAAGATGGACAGTCCGCTAACCCCGATCCGGCAAAAGTGGCGGCTACCAAGGCCGTTAGTGCTTAATCCAATCGCCGACTTAGCGGGTTATCAAGAGGGCAAGGTACAGCGCAAAGATAAATCGGGTTGAGCTGTATTGCAGCAGTCGTTGCGTTCAGTGCGATTCCACCCTCTATGTCGTCAACAACAACTGGTAAGCTTGCACGCACACAATAATCGGCGACTTTGGGAAAACAATGAAACAGGTAACCATCTACACCGACGGCAGTTGCCTAGGTAACGGCAAAGAGAACAACGTTGGCGGTTATGGCGTGGTGATGCTGTATGGCAAACACAAAAAGGAGCTCAGCAAGGGCTACAAGGACACCACCAACAATCAGATGGAACTGATGGCGGCGATCATCGGTCTGGAAACGTTGACGGAGCCGTGCAAAGTCGATTTGCATACCGACAGCAAGTACGTCATTGATGGCATCAGCAGTTGGATGGCCGGTTGGAAGCGCAACGGCTGGAAAACCGCCAGTAAGCAGCCAGTTAAAAACTTAGAGTTGTGGCAACGTTTGGATGCGGTCAACCAAAAGCATCAAGTGCAATGGCATTGGGTCAAAGGCCACTCGGGCCATCCGCTTAATGAGCGCTGTGATGAACTGGCCAAAGAAGCGGCGCAAAGCCTTTAATTGAGCGCCATCGTCGCTTGTATACCATCATAGACAGCAGTTTTCGAGCCACCTTAAAACAGGGTAATATTGCTGGCTAACGTTTGCGTTGCTATCGCCAAGAGAGTCCCATGACAGAGCAGTCCACTTACAGTCGTCAGATTATTTTCGATACCGAAACCACCGGTTTGAACGAGGGCGCCGGCCCCCATTATCTCGGCCACAAACTGGTCGAGATCGGCTGTATCGAGATGGTTAATCGCAAGCTGACCGGGCGCACCTTCCACGTTTACATCAAGCCAGATCGTAAAGTGGATGAGGAGGCGTTTCAGGTTCACGGCATCAGCGATGAGTTTTTGGCGGACAAGCCCAGCTTTGCCGAAGTGGCCGACGATTTCTTTGAGTTCATTCGCGGCGGCGAACTGATCGCTCACAACGCTAACTTCGATATCGGCTTTATCAACTACGAGTTTGAGATGCTGGGGCGTCATGGCCCGATTGAACAGCATTGTGGGGTGATCGATACCTTGCAGTTGGCGCGGGAGAAGAAAAACCGCGGCGAGATCCAAGGTAACCTCAACTTGGATGCCTTGTGTCGTTTCTATGGCATCGATAACAGCCATCGTACCCTGCACGGCGCTTTGCTTGACTCCGAGATCCTGGCAGACGTCTACCTGTTTATGACTGGTGGGCAAACCAAGCTGGAGTTTTCTTCTGACAGCAGCGGTGCCGCTGGCGGTTTTACCCGAGTAGCGAAAGATCAACCAAGACCTAAAGTGATCGTCGCTTCAGCCGAAGAATTGGTAAACCACCAATCTCGGATGGAGCTGGTCTCGAATGCAATTTGGTCTCGCTAAAGCGGCGACTGTAGTTTTACTGCTAATGGTGAGCGGCGGCGCGCTGGCGCAAGTGCCAAGCTCGCCGCCAACGTCCTCTTCAACGCAAACCATTCCGCTGCTGGACAATCGTTTTCGGCTTGATCGCTCAGTTGCGTCGGTCACCTTATTGATTCAGCGCAAAGACGGCACCAAACCGGTGGTGTTGGTGCGTCCGGATGGCAGTAAGTGGTACGCCCACCGCCATCCCGAATCGGTGAAGTGGAACTTTACCGACAACAGCGACATGATCCGTATCGACGCACCAACCGCCGGACCTTGGCAGGTGGTTGGTACCATCGAGCCCAGCTCGCAGGTTCGGGTGCTCAGTGGCTTGAGCTTGCAGCACCAACCGTTTCCCGAGCAGATTTTTCGTGGCCAGCGGCTGAAGCTTAGCGCTGAGATCGTCGGCGATGGTCAGCGAATCGCTATGCGCGACTTTTACCAACAACTGCGCTGGCGAGTGGCTTTGGCCAGTGAAAACCGCAGTGGCGATGAAAACTTCGGCTCTGGCACTTTTCAGATCGGTGATTATCAAGACAGCGGCGAAGGGTTGGACGAGCGCCCTGACGATGGCGTGTTTGCCGCAGAATTGGATTTTGATTTCCCCGCAGGGCTGTACACTGCGCAAGTCACGGTGGCGAACCCAGTGTTCTCGCGTAAAGTGCAGCAGCAAATTGAGTTGTTGCCACAACCGCTACGATTGAGCGTTAGCGGTGAACTTGGCGAGACCTCGATGTTGCATATCGACAGCGATGACAATCTATTGTTGCAGGAACTGCATCTGAGTTTGCAGTTGTTAACCCCAGAGCAGCGCCGTTTCAACCTAGAACTGACGCCAAGTCGGTTGCAATTTGCCCTGCCATTGACCGATGCCGCAGGGTACGGCAGCTATCAGCTTACGGGCAGCGTCGTTGGTACCACCGTCGCCGGTCGTGAGTTTTATCTGACGCTTCCGAAATTGGATTTCCACCGAACTCCGCCGCCACCACCGCCTCCCTCGGCAGAGCAGTTGCGGCAACAAACGTTGGCTGCTGCGGCCGTCAAAGAACAGCAAGCTCGAGATCGAGTCATGTCGGTGTTGACGGTAAGCGTTGCGGCTGCGCTGTTGTTGATTGTGGCGGTGCTGGCGGGGCAGTGGTGGTGGCGCCGTCGACCTGCCGTCAAACCGACCTTGCAACAAGTGCTAGAGCCGGAGTTGACCGCAGATCAAGTCGACTTTAGTGCATTTGCCCAGGCCAACAACCTTACCGAGCAAAAATAGTGTCAGTTTTGGCTGCTTTTACAGCTTGTTGGTTGAAAAGTGGCTGAACGGTAAGAAACCCATAAAAAACTGTTTGACGGCGATAAATGGGTTTCTTAATATGCGCTCCGTCTTCAGGGGTTAACCCCGAAAGGCTTAGCGCGGAGTGGTAGTTCAGTTGGTTAGAATACCGGCCTGTCACGCCGGGGGTCGCGGGTTCGAGTCCCGTCCACTCCGCCAACAAAT
>NZ_KE383901.1:22068-26040 GCF_000422665.1 Ferrimonas senticii DSM 18821
CCCAAATCGAAAGATTTGGGTTTTTCGTATTGGCATGTTTTAAATGCTGGGCTTAACCTTTTGCTTAAGCCCCAGCGATCTGAAAGTTGCCACACTGGCGAAACACTTCTGCTCAAAATGCGCTAGGGATAACCACCGCTGGTCTAACCATCTTCAATACAATTGATCCTGGCTGCCGTTATTTTGCGCCATTTGCTCTGATGAATTGCCGCAGTCGCTAGCGATTTGTCAACACATATGCAACAACAAATATTCTAGATTTCTCGCACAACTGCAAAGCGTTCTGTGATGTTATTTGCAGCCTTGGTTGACAGCGTGAAGAATTATCTGCTTATGTGGCTTAGCTCCCTTGATATTTAAATAAAATTTAATACTCTAGCCTAGCTTTGCGTTTCTATCAGTGCGACAAAGTATCGAGTACGCCTTAGATTTGGGCGTCAAGGTGTCGTCCGCCCTGGGTTGACGTTGTTGCTTAGCAGCGCTTATCGTTATTTCGAAGCGAAAGCTTCGGTTTCCCTCTGTGTGGAGAGTTGTATTGTGATTAATGTGTTTCTGGTTGACGATCACGCGTTGGTTCGTACCGGAATCCGTCGCATCCTTGAGGATGAGCGTGGAATCAAAGTAGTTGGCGAAGCCAGCGACGGCGAGCAAGCTGCCAGTTGGTGCCGAAAGAATCAGGCCGATGTGGTAGTGATGGACATGAACATGCCAGGGATCGGCGGCCTCGAGGCCACTCGCAAGATTCTTCATTTCAATCCAGATGCCAAGATAGTGATCCTGACGGTGCATACCGAAGAACCGATTCCATCGCGGGTAATGGCGGCGGGAGCGGCAGGTTTCTTAACCAAAAATGCGCCACCGGCTGATATGGTGCAAGCGATCCGTGCGGTCGCGGCGGGGCAACGTTACATCGATCCGGTGATTGCCCAGCAGATGGCGCTACGGCCATTTAATCCAGACAAAAATCCATTTGATGAGTTGTCGGATCGGGAGCTGCAGATCACCTTGATGGTGATCTCGGGGCAGAAGGTGTCGGATATCGCAGAGCAGCTAAATATCAGCCCGAAGACCGTTAACGCCTATCGCTACCGCTTGTTTGAAAAATTGCAGATCAATGGCGACGTAGAACTTACCCGCCTCGCGATCCGCCACGGGGTGCTAGACGCAGAACGCTTGTAGCGGCGTTGAATGGCAGCAAGAAGGTGACTTATCCTAGGTAAGTCACCTTTTTTATTACCTGAGTTGTCCCTTGGTTGCTGAAACTTCTCCTGCGTTTGATCCCAAAGCTTTTTTAAAATCGGTCACCAGTGAGCCTGGGGTCTATCGAATGTTTGATAGACCCGATGGCACGGTGCTGTACGTTGGCAAAGCTAAGGATCTGAAAAAACGGCTAAGTTCCTATTTTCGTAGCAATGTCGACAGCGCCAAGACCCGTGCCTTAGTGGCCAATATTGGCCATATTGAGGTGACGGTTACTCATACCGAAACCGACGCGTTGATCCTCGAGCACGATTACATTAAGCAGTACATGCCTCGGTATAACGTGCTGCTGCGAGACGACAAATCCTACCCCTACATTTTCCTGTCCGATCATCGCCATCCGCGGTTGGCGTTTCATCGCGGTCCTCGTCGTGCCAAGGGCAGTTACTTTGGTCCCTATCCCAACGGTGGCGCTGTGCGTGAAAGCCTGCATCTGATGCAAAAGCTGTTTCCAATCCGCCAGTGTGAGGACGGCTTTTACCGCGCCCGTTCGCGCCCCTGTTTGCAATACCAACTTAAGCGCTGTAGCGGCCCTTGTACCGAGATGATCAGCGACGACGATTATGCTCAGCAGGTGCGCTTGGCTAAGTTGTTTTTGCAGGGCAAAAACCAACAGGTGTTGACCGAGTTGGTCAGCAAAATGGAACAAGCCAGCAACGCCTTGGCGTTTGAACAAGCCGCCGGCTTTCGCGATCAACTGCTGGCGCTGCGACGGGTGCAAGAGCAGCAGGGGGTGCAGGGCAGTAGCGAAGGCGAGGCTGACATCATTGGCATTGCTGCCGATGGCGGCTTGGCATGCGTGCATATGCTGTTTATTCGGGCGGGCAAGATTGTCGGCTCGCGCAGTTACTTTCCGAAATTGCCAAACCACACCGATGTCGAAGAGGTGTTATTGGCGTTTTTATCGCAATTTTATTTCGGCGGCGGGGACGAACGGATGATCCCCAAAGAGGTGATCGTCAATCTCGACAGCGACGAGTTACAGGCGTTGGCGCTGGCGTTAACCGAGCGTAGTGGTAAAAAAGTGGCGATTAAGTCCAAGGTTCGTGGCGAGCGAGCGCAGTTTCAGAAGTTGGCCAGCACCAATGCGACGACCGCCTTGGCCAGCCGCCTTGCCCACAAGAGCACCATTGCCGAGCGCTATCGGCAACTGGAAGAGGCGTTAGAGTTAAAAGAGGGCATTCGGCGGATGGAGTGCTTTGATATCAGTCACACCATGGGGGAGAAAACCGTGGCGTCCTGTGTGGTGTTTAACCGTGAAGGGCCGGCCAATCAGCAGTACCGCCGGTTTAATATCACAGGCATTACCCCAGGTGACGATTACGCGGCGATGACCCAAGCATTGACTCGGCGTTACCAAGGCAGCAGCGATCCAGACAGCTTACCCACTGTGCTGTTTATCGACGGCGGTAAAGGCCAGTTAAGTCAAGCCGAAGCGGTAATGGAGCAGGTGCTAGCGCCAACTGAAATGCCGATGCCACTGTTGGTGGGGGTTGCCAAAGGGGAAAGTCGCAAGCCGGGGCTGGAAACGCTGATTTTGGGCTTTAGCCGGGAAATTATCGATCTGCCGTCAGATTCGCCAGCGTTGCACCTTATCCAACATATTCGCGACGAATCCCACCGTTTTGCCATCAGTGGTCACCGAGCGGCGCGGGGCAAAGCTCGACGCCAATCGACGTTGGAGTCGATCCCCGGTATCGGTGCCAAGCGGCGTCAGCAATTGCTGACTTTTATGGGAGGAATTCAGGAGCTTAAGCGCGCAAGTGTGGCCGAGATCGCTAAAGTGCCGGGCATTAGCCTACAACTAGCGCAAAAGATCCATGACGCATTGCGCAGTTAAAGCCGCTGGGGCATGATTGCTCGGATACTGCGTACTGGATCCACTATGAAGCTCAACATCCCCAACATTTTAACCCTCTCTCGGCTGGTTATGATCCCGGCATTTGTCGGCTTGTATTATGCCCCTTGGAAATGGTCATTCATCGCCGCCGCGCTGTTGTTCGTGATCGCTTCATTAACTGACGCCCTAGATGGTTATTTGGCTCGCCGATTGAACCAATCAACCCCATTTGGGGCGTTTTTGGATCCGGTGGTTGATAAGTTGATGGTGGCCACCGCCTTGGTGGTATTGGTGGCCGAATTGCAACAGCCGTTGATCACTATGGCGGCGGTGGTGATGATTGGCCGCGAGATCGTGATTTCGGCGCTGCGAGAGTGGATGGCAGAGATGGGCAAGCGCGGCATTGTCGCGGTTTCTTGGCTTGGTAAATTTAAAACCGCGGCACAGATGGTGGCGATCACCGGCTTAATTGCTCATTTAAATCCACTGGTTGATCAGATTTCGGTATATCTGCTGTATATCGCGACCTTCCTAACCGTGTGGTCGATGCTGTCATACATCCGTGCCGCTTGGGGTGATTTAACTCGCCACGGTTGAGGTTTAATCTGCTTTTGCGGGTTATTGCGGCGGATTGTCGGAAAAGGCAGCAAACGAACTTTTTTAGTGAAATCCGCCGTTGACCTAGTAACTGTTTTAGTTAGAATACGTCTCGTCTTCAGGGGATAAGCCCCAAACGCTGAGTTAACCAAGCTGAGTGTTGAAGATGAAACAAAGCTGGAAACGGCAGAGTTTAAAGCGGCACTAGCTCAGTTGGTAGAGCGCAACCTTGCCAAGGTTGAGGTCACGAGTTCGAACCTCGTGTGCCGCTCCAA
>NZ_KE383901.1:26835-101633 GCF_000422665.1 Ferrimonas senticii DSM 18821
AGCTGTTAGCTGTTAGCTGTTAGCTGTTAGCTGTTAGCTGTTAGCTACTTGCTTTGCGCCACTTCGCCCTCGAGATATTGTCGTTGCTGCACACAATGATGCAGCCATCCTGCAAATGGGCTCAACAGCGTTTTAAGTGAGGTGTGCTTGGGCGCCAGATAAGCCGATTTTAGCTGGTAGCCAAACGCCGTTAGGTAGTGTTGTTGTTGCTGATGATATTCAGCAAAACCGAGGGCAAGGTTGGCTTCGGCACCATGGCGGGTGGCGGTCGATATCGCCTGATCACAGTGGCGCTGAATAATCTGTTGCATCGCGTGCAGACGTGCCAGTCGATTACTGCTGATGGAGCCGCGGCGCATTAGGTAGTGCATCTGCAGCTGTGGTTGCGCCCAGACGGAGCCTACCGCTGCCAGTTTCAGCCACAGATCCCAGTCCGAAGCCGAGCCCAAGCGATTATCGAAGCCTCCCAGTGCCAAGGCCAGTTGTCGCTGTATCACCACCGTTGAAGTGCCAATCACGTTTTCCATTAAGACGGTGGCTTTGTCGAGCGGCTGGTGCAACTGCATTGCTCGTTGACGAAAGCGCGGCCAAAAATCAAAGCAGTCGCAGATAGCATTGCCGTCTTCGCCGACGTGCAGATAGTTGCCGAACAGTAGTATGCAATCACGGTGGCGCCGCAACAGTTGCCGTTGCTCTAGTAGCTTGTCTGGTAGCCAACGATCGTCGGCATCCAAGAAGGCGACATAATCGTGCTGACATAGCGCCATCGCCGCATTGCGAGCGTTGGCAACGCCGACCTGTTCAAGCCGTAAAACCTGCAGCATGGGGTGCAGAAGCTGCTGCTGTTGTAGATATTCAAGGGTACCGTCGTTGGAACCATCATCAATCACCCACACCTCATCGGCGGGGCAGCTTTGTTGCCACACTGATTCAAGTGCATCTGGCAGGTATTTAAGGCAGTTATAACTGGGGATCACTACGCTGATGCCGATGTTCATACTTCACTCCGCGATTAACCATTCGCTAATCCCCCAAGCAGATCCCATACCAGTCTTAAATTTAGATATTTAACAGTAGTTTGCCCACGAGTTAGGGGCGATTAGCAGCAATTAACGACGCGCTACTGGTGGCGATTGCGTTTTGCAACTTGGCAGTAAATATCTTTATAAAACATAAAGTTAAAATTTGGCTCGACTGTTGCTTTGTTGAACGGCATTAGCCCTGATATATAAGTGCTGGAGCCTACGATGAAGTCGATAGCCTATGTGTTCCCCACCTTTCCTGTGCCGTCGGAAACCTTTATCACCAACGAAATGGAGGCGATGGCCGCGCTTGGGCATCCACTGTTTCCCTGCGCATTAGAATGGCACAGCGATGTGGCTGATACGGCTATACAACCACTGCAGCGTAAGTGGCTAAAGCGGGTCAAACCACTGCCGCAAATTCCATTGTGGCAGGCGCTTGGCAGTGCCGTTGCTGTCGGTTATAAGCGCGCCGGCTGGCAGTTTATTCGGCAGCAACGGCATTGGCGTCAACGCAGTTTGTGGCTGGCGGCGCTGCGCTTGGCAAGTTGGGTACGCGCCAATGGTTGTAATCATATTCACGCTCACTTTGCCCAGCACAGCGCGGCGGTGGCGATCGCAGCGGCCAAGTTGTGTGGCTGTACCGTGTCGTTTGTTGGTCATGGTGCCGACATCTACCAGCGTCCATTTGACCTAAAAGCCAAGTTGCAACATGCGGATTTAGCGGTGGCGGTTTGTCGCGATATGCAGCAGCAGTTTGTGAAGCAGCAGGCGGATGCCGCGACCGCGTTGATCCCCTGCGGCATAGATATTGCGCGCTTTAGTTTGAATCACAGCCAAATCGGCACCCAGCCACGATTGCTGTTTGTCGGTCGCTTAGTGGAAAAAAAGGGCGTTGATCTGCTGCTGCAGGCGCTGCAGCAACTGCCACCGACGGTGGGACTCGACATTGTTGGCAGCGGCCCGTTGCTGGATAGCCTAGATCGGATGGCGCAGCGGTTGAATGTTGACGTGCGCTTTCTCGGCCAGCGTGATCAGGCGTGGCTGCAAGCCAATGGTGGTTACTACGTGGCGTTGGTGGCGCCATTTCGGATCGCCGCCAATGGCGATCGTGATACTGGGCCGTTGGTTTGTAAAGAGGCGATGGCGATGGGGTTGCCGGTGATCACCACCGCCATTATGGGATTACCGGAAACCGTCAATCATAAGTGTGGTTATCTGGTGCCGCCGGAGAGTCCCGAACAACTGGCGCAAGCGATCGCCGCGTTGTTGGCACTAAAGCCAGAACAGCGGCGCCGGTTGGGATTGCGCGGACGGTTACGGGCAGAGCGCTTGTTTAGTAACCACCATCAAGCCCAGCGTTTGTCTGCCCGAATTGAGGCGCTAGCGTGAACGCCGCGCTGCATTATGGTATCGGCTGCGCCCTGCAGCGCGGGGTAGGGCTATTGTTGTTGCCGCTGGCGGCCAATTTGTTGGCGCCAGAGCAGTTTGGATTGCTTGGTTGGTTGACGGTGTTGGCGAGCGCGTTGGGCCTGTTGGCGGCGCTTGGGTTGGCTGAAACCGCTCAGCGTTTTAGTGTCGAGCCAGCACGCCTAGGGCAACTGAGTAAATTGGCACTGTGCTGGTGCGGGTTGTGGTTGCTTTTGACACCGATTACCAGTTTGTTGGCGCTGGCGCTTGGTAAGTCGCAAGCCGCGACGCCTTTGGCACTGCTGTGGGTCAATCTGGGTTGCAGTGCTTTACTTGGGCTGCGGTTGATGTTATTGCGATTAGCCCAGGATAGTGCGGGCTATCTGCGTCGGATTGGCTGCTGGAGTACCCTCCAGTTACTGCTGACGGCAGTGGCGTTGTGGCTCGGTGACGGTTCGCTGCTGGCGATGATGGCCGCTGGCGCGCTTGCTAGCGGCAGCACCTTGTTGTTGCAATGGCGTTGGTTGCAGCAGGCTTGGGGCAATGCCATCGGCAGCGGCAGTGCGTTGTGGCAGCTGCTGCGCTACGCCTTACCGCTGTGTGGCTGCGGCTTTATCGGTTTTGTGTTTGTCGGTTATGAACGCTTATGGCTTGGTCAAGCGCTATCGCTGGCGCAGTTTGGTCCGTTTAGTTTGATGGCGCAACTGGCGCTAATACCCATTTTATTGATTGAGCCTTATGGCTTGTGGTGGTTTCCCAAGCGTTTTGTATTGGCTAAGCAGCAGTGTCGGCAGCAGTTGGCTGATGGCGCGTTGTTTGGCGTGTTACTGCTGCTTGCTGCATGTGTGGTGCTGCTGTTGATATTGCCGCCGCTGGTGACGCAACTGCTACCGAGCCACCTCCACGATGGGCTGCGCTGGTTGCCGCTGCTGCTGTCAATCTCACTGTGGCGGCAATTGGCAGCGCTGCTCAGCTTTGGGATCTATAACCAAGCCAGCGGCCGGCTGCCGCTGCAACTGAATCTGGCGCTGGCATTGCCAACGCTGGCGTTGCTGCCACTGGCGCTGCATTGGTATGGCGTATTGGGTCTACTGCTGGCGCTGTTGGCGCTTACGCTGCTGCGCACTTTGCTGTTTTACGGCGTTAGCCAGCGCTGCTTTCACTTGCCCTATCGATACCCGCTGTTATTGCCAGCACTGCTTGGCAGTCAGTGGGCACTGTTGAGCGATTCCATCGCACTGCAGTTGCTGCTGTTGTTGATGTTGTCGCTGCAGCTGTTGTGGCTGGCACGGCCGTTGTTTGGGCAGGGCCAACGGCAATTGGCGGTGGTGGCGAAATGAAATTGGCAACTGCCAGCTCGCCATTGACCATCGCGCTGGGGTTCAGTGGCCTGTTAGCGGGGCTGGCGTGGCTGGATTTGCGGCTCACGCTGGTGATTGGTCCGGCGCTGTTGCTGCTGTGGTGGTTGCTGCGCGATGGGGCGGTGGTGGTGGTAATGGGGTTTGTGCTGCTGTCGGCGTTTCGACTGCATGAATTGACGCCGCTGCTGTTGCCGCTGCGGATCCCGCAACTATTGGCGCTGTTGACGCTGGCGGTATTGGCATGGCGGTTAGTGGTGGTGCGGGATCTTAAGCCGTTTATCGCTAAAGAGGGTTACTGGCTATTGGCGCTGTTGGCGGTCACCGTAGTGGGCGCCTTGTTGGCCAGCAATCGCGCTCTGGCGATGGCCTATCTGACCGGCAGTTGGCTCAAGGTGGTGCTGATGTGTTTTGTCTGTGCGTGGATGCTGCAGCGGCCACGGCACATCAATGCGTTGGCGTGGGGGATAATTGTCGCTGGCATGCTGGTGGCCTTGGTGGCGCTGTATAACAGCGCTAACGGCTTGGAAATGGTCGAAGGCAGCCGCGTTACCATTGGCCGCAGCTATGGCTCGATGCTCGGGGATCCCAATGATTTGGCGTTGGTGTTATTGCTGCCCATCAGCTTTGCGCTTAGCGCCAGCTTGAGTCGTCACCCGAGCCGCTTACTGGCGGCTTTCGTGTTGCTGTTGCTGTTGCTGGCGATGCTTGCGACCCAAAGTCGCGGCGGCTTGTTGGGGATGGTGGCGGTCACTGCCATTACCGTTTATCGCCGCTTTCATTTACCGCGTTGGTTGTGGCTGTTGGCGCCATTGCTGCTGATGCTGTTGATGGCGGCAGCGGGGATCAGTGAGCGTCAATCCGGCGGTGCGGCCGAATCCGGTATCGATGAATCGGCGATGGGGCGCTTGTATGCATGGCAAGCGGCGTGGTCAATGATGTTGGCCAATCCCATGTTCGGGGTTGGCCTAGACAACTTTTTTGTAAATTACTTTTTTCACAGCCCCCATTGGGATGGCAAAAATCACGCGGTGCACAGCAGCTGGTTTCAGGTGATGGCAGAAGCCGGCGCCAGTGGCCTGGTGCTGTTTATCGGCTTTTATCTGCTGCTACTGCGGCGCAGTTTTGCGGTGCTGGCAATCAGCCAAAAACAATCGAAGCACAGCCCGTGGCCGTTGGCCTGCTGCGCGGGATTAGTTGGCTTTGGCGTTAGCGGCACCTTTCTTACCCAAGCGTTTACTTGGCCACTGTATATCATGGCGGCGTTGGTGTGGGCGCAGTGGCGATTGATACCAATTTGCCCTAAGGAGTGAAGCATGAGCGTAATCGGCGTAACTCAACAAGCCAAAATCTGGCTTAAGCCTTGGTATTTGCAACTGCGGGGCTGGCAATTGCCACCGATAAAACTGTTGTATATGCCGCTATTATGGCTTTATCAAGGTAGCTCGCAGCTGCTTGCAACCTTGATGCGACTGCTGCTTTGGACGCCGATGTGGCGGGTGCAGATCCAAGGTGGCGAGGGCCTTTATCTTTACAGCGGCTTGCCACAAAAACTGGGACCAGTGGCGATCAGCATGGGCAAAAGCTGCCGCATGAGTGGCGTTAGCACGGTCTGCGGCCGCCCCGATAGCCAGTTAACCGTCGGCAACAACGTTGATATCGGCTGGCAAAACACCATCGCTGTTGGCAGCAAGGTGGTGCTAGAAGACAACGTTCGGCTAGCGCCAAAGGTGCTGCTGGCCGGTTACCCCGGTCACCCGTTGGCGGCAGAGGCGCGGGCGCAAGGGTTGCCAGAACTGCCGCAACAGGCGGCGCCAATCGTGCTTGAGCGCGATGTCTGGATCGGCACCGGTGCGGTGGTGATTGCAGGGGTCACCATCGGTGCTGGCAGTGTGGTGGCCGCGGGTAGCGTAGTGACCAAATCGATGCCGGCCGGGGTGCTGATTGGTGGTAATCCAGCACAAGTGATCCGTGCTTTGGAGTGACGATGATGAAAGCACAACCGCAACTTTGCGCAACCAACGTCACTGTTGGAGCTGGGGCAACGCGCACCGGGTCGGTCAAACCGACCATGCTGGTGTTTGGTGAAGATTGGCACAGCTTGCCCTCCAGCTCGCAGCATCTGACCAAAGCGCTGATGGACGAATTCAGCATTATTTGGGTCAACTCCATCGGTCTGCGCCAACCCCATCTGGGCGACGGTAAACGGCTGTGGCATAAGCTGCGCCAAGTGACTACCAAGGCACAGCCGAGCTGTCAGGAGGAAGCCGCTATCCCGCAGCAGGTGATCGCCCCCAAACTTTGGCCGCTGCCGCAGCAGGCATGGTTACTACAACTTAATCGCGCTTTACTGAAACGGCAGTTGCAGGGCGTGGCGCTGGATCAGATTGAATACGTCTGGTGTGCGCTTCCCTGTGCGGTCGAGTATTTGCCGCTGCTGCCAAATGCCAAGGTTATCTACTATTGCGGCGATGATTTTGCGGCGTTAGCTGGGGTCGATCATCACAAGGTGGCTCCCCTTGAACGGCGTTTGTTGCAACAGGCCGATCTGGTGTTATGTGCCAGTACTACCTTGCAGCAGCGCTGCGAGGTGCACGCTAAGGTGACACCGCAACTGCTACCCCATGGGGTGGATCTATCCCACTTTAGCCAGCCACAGCCAAAACCGGCGGGATTACCGGATAAGCCGATATTGGGGTTTTATGGCAGTTTGGCCGAGTGGATCGATTTTTCCTTGTTGGAGCAACTGGCACAGCGTTTTAGCGATTGTCAGATACTGTTGATTGGTCACCAAGGCCAGTGCCCGCGATCGCTGCTAGACCGCGCCAATGTGACTTTGCTGCCGTTTATGCCGCATCAGCAGTTAGCGCAATACGTTCAGCATTTTGCGGTGGGGTTATTGCCGTTTAAGGCCAATCAGCAGATCGCCGCTTGCGATCCATTAAAACTGCGTGAGTACCTGGCGGCGGGGATCCCGGTGGTCAGTCGGCCCTTTGCGGCGTTGCAGCAATACCATGTTGGGGTCAGCCAGCAGCGCAGTGTTCAGGCGTTCGCTGATGCGATTGCCGCCTATCTGCAACAACCGCCGTCGGCGGCGGCGATCCAAGCACAGGTGCAAGACGCCAGTTGGCGCCAGCGTGCCGAGCAAGTGTTGCAGTGGTTGCAAATTGCAAATAATCGCCAAGGGTTCAGCTCAAGCAATTGATTAATATAAATATTGCTCCATTGGCTTAGTTCCTGCTTGGTGGTGACTACCAAACCTTGAATGATGGTGACTGCCATGTTCAACCGGACTTATCTGCTGATACTGCTACTCACGAGCGCTGTGGCGCTCACCGGCTGTGCTAGCACTGCCACCGATTATCCGATGGCCGATTACTCCCCCCAAAAAGCGCCAAGCTCTGCCGCCGTGGAGTTCAATTGGCCGCAACAACAGTCGTTGTTGTGGCAGTTGGGACAGAACCTTAAACCGCAGCAGTTGACTAGCCCGGCGCTCAAAGTGATGGTTGGGCCGGCGGCTAACCTACAGCCATGGCCGGCAGCGATGGCTGGACAACAGCGACAACGACAGCTGCAACAAGCGCTGCGTCAGCTTGGCTTCCAAGGCCAGATCATCAGTCGTTACCAACCGGAATTGAGCGCCGATCTGATCCGCATTGAGGCCGGTTATGGCCAATGAGCTGCTGCGACTGTTTATCTATCGTTGGCTCTGCCATTTATGGCAGTGGCGCCGGTGGTTGTGGCTGCCGCCGCTGCTGCTGGCGTCACTGGCATTGGTGCGCGGCGAATTGGTTGATAAACGCTACCGCAGCACTACCGTGTTGCTGCTGCAAGAGTCGGCGCTGGCCAACCCGTTTTTGAAAGATCTGTCGGTGGCAGTACAACTGAAGGAGCGGCTGTCGGGATTAACCGCGCTGCTGCGTTCACGGCAGTTGCTGCAACAGGTGGCCGAGGACGCTCGACTGGTTGGGCCCGATCAATCGCTGCCGGAGTGGCGTCGAGCGCAACTGGCGCAAGCGGTATCGTTGCAAACCCTTGGTGACAGTTTGGTGCGGTTGTCGGTGGTGTGGACCAGTCCCGAGCAAGCACAGCAACTGTTAGCGGCGTTTTCGCAGCGCTTTCAGCAGCGCTTGATGGCACCGGGGCAGCGGGCGGTGGATGAATCGTCGCAGTTTCTGCAAAAGCAGTTGCAGCAGCAGGAACAGAGCCTAAATCAGGTAGAACAGCAGCTGGCGGCGTTTAAGCAGCAAAATGCTGCGCTGCTGCCGGATCTGCTCAGCTCTAACAATTTGGCGCTATTGGAGGCGGAAACCGCCATTCGTCAGCAAAAGATTGCCATCGAGGGGGCGCAGTCGCGGTTGCAAAGCTTGACCTCGCAATTGGCCACCACCAATCCGCTGATTGGTGAGCTAGAGCAGCGAATTATTAGCGTACAAACCGAATTAGCGCAGTTAAAAGGCCGATACACCGGACGTCATTCGGCAGTCAAAGCGGTAAGCGCGCGGCTCTCGCAGCTGCAACAAGAGAAACAGCGATTATTGCAGCAGCCACAGTTTCCACTGGCCGAACACCTAGACAATCTGTGGCAACTGGCCACCACTTTATCTGCCGAAGAGGGACAAACGCCGATATTGGTGTCGCAGCTGAAGCAGATGCAGCAAGCCCAAAGTCAATTTGATGGCCTCAGTGCCGAATTGGCGCTGCTGGAGCAGCACCGCCAAGGCATTGTTGAGCGAATGCGCGACAGTGCCGCGGTGGCACAGCGGCTAAATGAGCTAGAACGGTTGGCCGACGGGCGGCGGCAGCTGTATCAAGAGCTGCTACTGCGCTTTGAAAAAGCGCGTGTCACCAGCGAACTGGGTCAGTTCGAGGCACCCACTAAGGTGCAGATCATTGATGCCCCCAGCTTGCCCGGCAGCAGTATCGATCTGCCGTGGTTTATTAACCTGTTACTTGGCGCCGCTGGTGGTCTGATTTCGGTGCTGTCGTTGGTCACCTTAAGCAGTTTGCTCGATCGGCGGATCTATGCGCCAGCGCAGATCCAGCGTTTGCTTAGTGAAACAGGAGAACCGTAATGGCGATTATGCAATTGGTGCAGCGCTTAGCCCCTGGCGGTTTAGAAACCATGGCACTGGCGCTTGGGCAACAGCTCAGTAACCAGCAGCCGGTGCTGCTGGTGTCGCTGGAGGGCAGCACTGAATCGTTGTTGGCGCAGTGGCCGGCACTGGCCGCTGGCAATCCGGTGATTGGCCTAGAGAAAGGCAGCGGCTTTGATTGGCAGCTGGTGCGGCAACTGCGCCAGTTGTGCGCCGAACATCAGATCCGTTGGCTGCATAGCCACCATATCGGGCCACTGCTGTATGGCGCTTTGGCTTGTGCGGGCAGCCGTACCCGGCAGCTGCATAGCCATCACGACGGTTGGCATTTGGCCGATCGCAAAGACCGTTGGCTGACTCGTTGGTTATTGCGTTGTGGTGGCGCTGCCAGCGTCGCGGTGGCCGAGCAAGTGGCTGCAACGCTTAGCGCCCAAGGTTGCCGAGTGGATCGGGTGATCGCCAACGGCGTCGATGCCAATCGCTTTCGTCCGCGCAGCCAAAGCGCGATGCGGCAGCGATTGGGGCTTGGGGATGATCTGTGGCTATTTGGGGCCGTGGCGCGGATGGTGCCGGTCAAGCAGTTGCAGTTGCTTGTTGAAGCGCTGCCGAGTTTGCCACGACAGGCGCAGCTGCTGTTGGCTGGGGATGGCCCTTGTCGGCCACAACTGCAGCAACTGGCGAACGATCTTGGGGTCGCCGAGCGTTGTCATTTCCTTGGCCATTGCGATCAACCGCAATACCTCTATCCGGCGCTGGATTGCTATTGCCTGTGTAGTAAAGCCGAAGGCGCACCGATGGCGCTGTGGGAAGCCCAAAGCAGTGGCGTACCAGTGTTGTGTGCCGACGTTGGTAACTGTCGCGCCAACTTGTGCCCAGATAGTGGCCGCATTGTTGCTGCAGATCAATGGCCACAGGCGCTGTGGCAACAGATGCAGCAGCAATCAGCGCAGACGGCGCAACAGCCAGCGGTCGCCCCTGCTGCCCGGGCGTTTGCGCTGGCGCATGGTTCGCTGCTGCCGATGGCAAGTGGCTACCAACAATTGATGCAGGAGATCGAACGATGATGTTGTTAATCCTATTGCTGCTGGTGCTGACAGCAGCGCTCAGTGCCCATCTGTTGCTGTATCCGTGGTGGATGGCCCGCAGAGCCAAGCGGCCTCGGCCTCAGGGGCACAGTGATGGCAGTCAATCGTCGGTGATGATTGTAGTGCCGTGCTATAACGAACCGCAGTTGCTGTCCTGTAAGTTAGACAACCTGTTGGGCTTAGAGGATGCGGCCAAGCGGCTAACGGTGCGGGTAGTGATTGATGGCGGTAGTGCTGATTGCCTCGAGGTTGGTCGCGGCTTTCGTCAGCGCTACCGCCAGGCAGGGATCCGTCTGCAACTGTTTTACCATCGTCGTAATCGCGGCAAGTGTTTTCGGCTGAATCAGCATCTGCGCCGGGTGCCATCATCTTGCCATTGGTTGCTGTTAAGCGATTGCTCGGCGCTGCTGTCCGCCAATGCCATCCAAGAACTTGATAACGCTTTTTATCAGCCGGACGTTGGCGCGGTTACCGGGCGCTATCAACACCAAGGCGATCCACGGCTTGAGCGCCACTGGCGACAACTGCATCAGTTGCGCCAAGGAGAAGATCTTGCTGGTGCGGTGATGGGCGGTGCTGGGGCAGCCATCGCCTTGCGACCGCAGCTGTTTCGTGGTTTGCCCGACGATTGCATCAACGACGACTTTGAACTGATGATGATGGTGTTGCGCCAAGGGTGGCAAAGCCGTTATCTACCGGGGCTGTTAGCGACTGATGTGGCCGCGGCCGCCAGCGAACAACTGTTTAGTCAGCGGCGGCGGATTGCGGCGGGTAATGTCCAACAATTGCCAAGTCTGTGGCAAGCGATGCGTCAGCAGACGGCGGCGACTCGATTGCTGGCAGCCCTTGGCAAAGGCACAAGGGCGCTGCTGCCGCTGCTACTGGTGCTGTGGGCGCTAACTGCAACGGTGCTACTGCTTAACAGTATTGGCCTAGCCGCGATCCCAATTCTGCTTGTCGGGGGATTGTTGCTGGTGGCGCCGCACTTAGGCTGGCAAGTTACTGGTGCACAGTGGTCACTCGCGCTGCAAGGGGCATTAATCGGTTGCCTGTATGGGGTGGTGGGTCGCGCAGTGCCTTGGCACCGAGTAACGCCGTGCACGGTCTCGCCGCAAACCTTGGCGAATGGTTATCAACCGTCGCCGGTGCGTCTAAGCAAACGGCTGTTGGATCTGGTTGCCGCAGCTGTCGGTTTGTTGCTGCTGTTGCCGTTGTTACCACTGATTGCGCTGGCAATAAAACTCGACTCCAACGGCCCGATCTTCTATCGGCAACTGCGTATTGGCGCCCGCCATCAAAGCCATACCGAACTTATCTACATCACCAAGTTCCGCACCATGCGCATCGATGCCGAAGCCAGCGGTGCCCGCTGGGCCAGTAGCGATGATCCGCGGGTGACCCGAGTTGGCCGAGTTTTGCGAGCAACCCGATTGGATGAACTGCCGCAGCTATGGCAAGTGCTGCAGGGGCAACTGTCGTTGGTGGGGCCGCGGCCAGAACGACCGCAGTTTTGCGGCGAGCTAGAGCAGCAACTGCCGTTTTATCTGGAACGCACTTTCGGCTTGCGACCGGGACTGACCGGTTTGGCACAAATTCACCAAGCCGGGGATACCTGCTTGGCGGACGTTCAAAATAAGCTGCAGTACGACCACGCCTATGCGGCGTCACTGGCCGGACTAAAAAGCTATTGGCGGATGGAGTTGGCAATCCTATGGCGTACGGTTTGGGTCGTGGCTGCGGCTAAAGGGCATTAGCGCCAACACATTCGCGGCAACATAGTGTGGCGGCCATCGATTGATGGCCGCTTTTTTGCGATTGCAACTTGCCTAATTGCGGTCGTTGCAAATTAGGAATGGCATCTACGTTATTATTTAAGCAATTGAAAATAGCGATTAAAATTTGTGGCATTGGTTGTGCAATACCTCTTTGAACTTCGCCGCCGGCGTAACTTTGAGGAGTGACCGATGACTACTTCTGCACAACCTAACCGACATGATGTATCGCCTTGTTTAATGACCTTGCCGCGTTACTTCGATGTCCGCAGTGTGCCGCAAACCTCAGAGCAATTTGAAAGCCTGCTCGAACGACACGAGGTGCAAGTGGTGCTGGATTTTTCCAACGTCGAGTTTATCGATTCATCGGCCATTGGCGCGGTGATCTACCTGTTTAAACGGCTGCATGGACAACAGCGCCAGTTGCAACTGCTGAAACTTAGTGGTCAACCGCGGCGCACCTTGATCATGCTCAGCGTTGATAAAGCGATCCCATTTGTCGATGAGGTGGCGTAATGAAACCGCTGCTGCTTGGTTCGCTGTTGTTGCTTGGCGGCTGTCAAAGCTGGCCGCAGGAGGGCGGCAGTGATGGTGCTAAAGCCAGCCTGCCGTGGGATGGCTATCTGCAATCGCCTGCGCACCTGCAAGAGTATCAAGTTACTCGACAACGAGTGGCATCGGCGCAGCACAGCCTTGAGCTGTTAAAACTGCGTGGCAGCGTGGCGTGCATGCCAGAGCGTACCTACCAAGCGGAACAGTTGCTGGGGTTGGTGCGCCAAGAGATCGCAGCGGATTTGTTGGTGGATGCCAGTGAACATCTGTTGCTGTTGGATAATCAACTGTACCGTTTGTCGGTGCGCTTGACCGAGATGCAGCGCCGTTTGGGCTGCGGCCAGTTGTTATCATCGCAGACTAATGACCCACTGCTGCAATCGCTATTAGAGCCAGAACAGTTCGCCCTAGATCGCGACCAGTTACTGCCGGTGTTTGAACAGCGCTTGCAAAGGCTGGCTGAACATCTGCAAGCGGCGCCAGAGCTAAAACTTATCGTGATTGGCCATGCCGATCCGCAGGGCAGCCAGCAGCACAATCAGCAGATGGGGTTGCGCCGGGCGCAGCAGGTGGTGGCTAAGTTGCAGCAGTTTGGTGTGCCAGCGCTGCAGTTGCAGGCGCAGAGCGCTGGTGACAGTCATTCCTACCGCGCCAGTCAGCCGCAATTGGAAACCCGTACCGCGCTGTTGGCCAGTCGCCGAGTCGAGTTTCGCTTAGCGCTGATTGATGCACCGTTGACGCCACTGCCGCAAAGTCAGTGGTCACGATTACAGTGGGGGCAGTGATGGACCGCATTATCAAAGGCGTTATCGCTCTGTGGTTGCTGGCAGCCGTGTTGCTGCCAGTGCATGCCGAGCCGACTCGGCAACTGCAACCGGGCGATCAATTGTTGATTGTGATGCCGGGAGAAACTGCCTTTGATAAGCCGTTTCAGCTGGATAACCAAGGCAAAATTCGCTTGCCAGAAATTGGTCGGGTGCAGTTGGCGGGACAGACCCTTAGCCAAGCCAAAACCGCGGTCAAGCTGGCGCTGTCGTCGGTCTATCTGAATCTGGATCAGTTTGATTTAGAGTTGCGTCAGCGGCAGTTGCTGATCCGGGTGCTGGGGTACGTTAATAACCCCAGTGAGGTGGTATTGCCATTGGATGGCAACGTACAGATGGCAATTGAAGCCGCTGGCGGGCTAAAGCCTGGGGCACAGCTCGACAAAATGCAGTTGCGCCGTGGTCAACAGCAGCAGCTATTCAACTTCAAAGCTTATCTGGACTCAGGCGATCCAAGCCGTTTGCCACAATTACAGAGTGGCGATCAACTGTTTGTTCCAGCCTCGCCGTTGACCGGCAATGTCGAGGTTAATTTTGATGCGCGGTCGTTAATCGCTGGCGGTGATGCTGGTGATGACGATGAAGCGATCACCCTATTTGGTGAGGTGCGTAACCCCGGTACCTTCAGTTACAAGGACGGCATGGGCTTGGTCGAAGCGTTGATGCGCGCCGAGGGGGTGACCCGCTATGCCGATGTCACCCACATTCGGGTTATCACCGACAACACCCCTTATCTATTTGATCTAAAGAGTTTCCTCGACAGCGGTCAAGCTGAACAACCGCCGCTGCAAGCTGGCAGTCTGGTGTTTGTGCCGACCCAAATTGAGGTAGTGTCAAATACCCAGCGCACCGTGTATGTGATGGGCGAAGTGCAGGCGCCCGGTGCCTATGAAACCGGAGACCAGGTGTCATTTTTGGATCTGCTGGCCAACGCTGGCGGGCCAACCCGATTTGCGGAAACCCGCAACATTCGAGTGCTGCGAGCCGATCATACCGTTGAACAGGTGGATCTGCTGGCTTATACCGAATCCGGTACCGGTGCGGCATTGCCGCAAGTGCGCTCTGGTGATGTGATCTTTGTGCCGGAAAAGACCGACGTTAATGAAAAGTCATGGTTGAAGATCCCCGCGTCACGGGCGGTCAAAGTGATGGGCGCCGTTGGCAGCCCCGGTCGGTATGAGTGGGATCAAGCGATGTCGTTTTTGGATCTGCTGGCGCACGCTGGCGGGCCTAAGCAACACGCCAATTTGGCGGAGATCGAGATCTTTGCCGAATCCGGCGAAAAGCGCTTGTTTGATCTGGATAAGTTTATCAGCCAAGGCGGCGCCTTTAGCGAGTTGCCGCAGGTTAACGCCGGCGATACTGTGATGGTCAACGAACTGCCGTGGGATCCTACCGACAACAAAAGCAGTTGGATCCGCCAAAGTGCCGACACCTCTATCTACCTGTTTGGCCAAGTGGGGGCTCCTGGTCGCTACGCCTTTACTGAACAACTGGGCTTTTTGGATATCCTCGCCGCCGCCGATGGCCCTACCGACAAAGCGGATCTGGGGCAAATTCGCATTACCCACCGTGATGGCAGCAGTGCGCGGGTTACCCAATTGAATCTGGCCCGTTATTTTGAAACCGGTGATGAAACCATCCTGCCGCAAGTTCGCCCGGGCGATACCATTTTTGTGCCGCAGCGGTCACGCCAATGGCTGGAAAAACCGGCTGAGCAGGTGGTGCGATTGATGGGCTCGGTACATAAACCTGGCCGCTACAGCTTCGACCAATCGATGAACCTATTGGATCTGCTCGCGGAAGCTGGTGGCCCGCTGGATAACGCTTATATCGAGAAGATCATCGTAGTGCAGCACAGCTGCTGCGAACCGCAGGCCCGAGTGTTTAATTTAAAGCGCTTTGTGACCCGTCCCAATTATGCCGAAATCCCGCTGCTGCGTCCCGGTGATACCGTGTACGTACCGGATGAGAGCCAATCTAACTGGCATGTATTTATCAATGGCGTACGCGACACCTTAAGCATTGTCGCCTTGGTACTGCTGGGGACGTCGATATGAATCCGTTGGTGCTGACCGAGCTTGATCAACTGGCGGCGCTGCTGCGACAACGGCAACTGACCAATTTGGCATTGGCGTCGATGAATGGTGACAGTAGTGCCATCGCCAGCCAGTTGGCGCAGCATTGCCAGCAATTGTTAGGCGCCACCTTGTTGGTGGATTTAACTAAGCAAACCACAGTGTCGTGGCAGTTTGCGGCGCTGACCGCCCACACCGAAATCCAGCAGCGATCCGGGATTGGCAATTTGCCGGCACCACAACAACGACAGCAACTGGATAGCGCCGAAATCGCCGAGGCGATGCTGCGCTGGCACTGCGAATTTCCACAGGTGCTGCTGCATTGTGGCAAACTTGATTGCGCCCACGGCTGGATGGCTGCCCAAGGCTGCGAGGGGTTGCTGCTGGTCGTCGAGGCGGCCGATGATAACGAACTGCAACTGGCGCGGCTGCTGCAAGCCTGTAAGCAGCGACAGTTGCCGCTATTGGCAATCTATCTTAATCGCAGCAGGCTGCTGCCGCTGGGACGACGGTTGGCACAGTGCTACTGGTTACCGCAACCACTGCGCCACTGGTTTGCTGAAAGTCCCATCTTGGCAGGTCAATAAAAACCACTGAACAGCCAAATCAACTTGCTTGGTTAGATTTGTCATAAAAACCGCTGCAAAAACAAAAGACAAACCTCAACACGCCCTAACTGCTTTTATTTCCTACACTTATTGGTATCCAATTGTTGGCTGGAGTAACGGATGACAACGCCGATCCAACGGGTACTGCTGGTTGAAGACAGCCAATCATTGGCTCGAGTTTACCAAGCCTATCTACGGCAACTGCCGCTGCATATCGAACATGTCGATACCGTCGCCAAAGCGCAAGCTTCCCTAACCAAACAGCTGCCATCACTGCTGTTATTGGATCTGCATCTGCCGGATCAGGGGGGCATGGAGGTGTTGAAGATGTTGCACCACAGTGGCTGCACTTTACCGGTGATTGTGATCACCGGTCACGGCTCAGTGGAACTGGCGGTGGAAGCGATGCAGCTCGGTGCCTACGACTTTGTGGCAAAACCGGTGGAAGCCCAGCGACTGCAGGTATCCGTCAATAACGCCTTGAAGTTTTATGCCCTTAATCAATTGGTTGACCAATTTCAGCATCAGCGGCGTCGTAGTCAATATCTCGGTTTTATCGGCGCCAGCACCGCCATGCAGGCGGTCTATCAACTGATTGAGCGCGCCGGCCCCAGTTCGGCGACGGTGTTTGTGTTGGGGGAAAGCGGCACCGGTAAAGAGGTCTGTGCCGAGGCGCTGCACCAGGCTAGTGGCCGGGCACAACATGCGTTTGTGCCGTTAAATTGTGCGGCGATCCCGCGTGAGCTGGTGGAAAGTGAGCTATTCGGGCATCGCAAAGGCGCCTTTACTGGGGCACAAAAGGATCGGATCGGGGCGGTGCTGGCGGCCGATGGCGGTACCCTGTTTTTGGATGAGATCTGCGAGATGGAGTTGGATCTGCAAGCCAAGCTGCTGCGCTTTTTGCAGTCGGGTAAAATTCAACCGGTAGGCAGTGATCAATTGATTGCGGTTGATGTGCGGATCGTTTGTGCCTCCAATCGCGATCCGTGGAAAGAGGTGGAAGCCGGTCGGTTTCGAGAAGATCTTTATTACCGTCTGCATGTGCTGCCGATCTCACTGCCGCCGCTGCGCCAGCGTGGCGATGATGTGTTGTTGCTGGCGCGCAAATTTCTGCAACAATATGGTCAGGATGAGGGCAAACGTTTTGTCGGCTTTTCTCGGCAAGCGGAAGTGTGCCTAACCAAGTTTGGTTGGCCTGGTAACGTGCGCCAGCTGCAAAATTTGATGCGCCAGATTGCGGTGATCCATCCCGGCGGCAAAGTCGCGGCGGAGCAGTTGCCTCAGCCATTGGCGCAGCTGCATCAACCGTCGACTGATACCACGCCCAGTCAGTTTCAATGGCAGCAATCACCGCCACCCGCGCTGGAGGCAGTGCCGCCAGTGGCGACCAATCAGGAGTCGCTGGAGGTTGCACAAGGCAGTTTGGCGGAGATTGAGCGGCAGGCGATCGAGCGGGCGATTGAGCAGTGTGATGGTAATATTACCCAAGCGGCCAGCCTGCTTGAAGTGAGCCCGTCGACCATCTATCGCAAAATGCAGGTGTGGCAAAAAGAGCCATCGTAACTAGGGCGTGTTGACCTTTGCTGTATATTTTTTGCGCCCATTATTGGTTGTTTTTGACAGCAAATTGCTCTTGGTCGGTTAATTTTGCGGTTCAGAGATCACTTAGGGGCGCCTTGCTGGGTCGGACTAGCAGCTGTCACTCTTCGTCATACGATTTCGACGTAGAGCCACTATGCCTTCAATCGCAATCCTCGATTGACAGTCGCTATCCTCGACCAAATTCTGAACACCAAAAGTCAACACGCCCTAGTGCATCATCCCTGCAGCACGATAATAGATGAGACATTGCAGCACGGTGTCATCGCCGTGCCAGTGCTGCTGTACTCGTGCTCGGCCTTGTTGTCCTAGTTGCTGCCGCTGGGTTGGCGTTAAGCGGGCAAATTCGGTGATAGCATCGCCGATGGCGGTCATGTCATTGGCTTTAACGAGGGCGCCGACTTGGCTATCAATCAGTTTGGGCAGATCGCCTACGGCAAAGGCGATCACTGCAACCTGCGCCGCCAGCGCTTCCAACGCAACCAATGGTAAACCTTCGCAGCGTGACGGGATCACCAGCAGATCCAGTTGCGCCAGAGCGTCATTCACGTCGCGACAAAAGCCCCGATCCTCTACCGCTCCCTGATTAGTTTCCGCTAGTTCACCTTGGCCAAAACTGACCCAGTGGTGCTGCGGATCCTGCAGCGCTAAGCGAATAAAACGGTCATAGCCTTTATCGTGACAGTAGCGACCGATAAAACCGATCCGCAAGGTTGAACTGGACTTTCTTTGGGGCAGCGGCGGCGGCGTTAAAAAGTTACGGATCACCGGCAGAGGTCGGTTAACTCGGGCGGCAATGGCGTCCGATACCGCCATGGTATGACTGAGCCCGCAACTGTTTAGATCGGCGTTAAGATAGTATTTCACCGCGCCATCGCCGCAATCGCCGCTGTGGAGGGTATGCACCGAACGCCGTCCCAGTGATAGCGTCGCGATTCGGCAAAGCAGTCCTGCCTTATAGCCGTGGCTGTGTAACACTCCTTGCCGCGCCAGCGTTCGTAACTGTTGCAATTTGCTTAGGTTGCTGCCGCTTAGGTAGTGTACTGGTAACTGCAGCGCCGCGAGCCGCTCGGGCAAGTTGCCATCGGTGTAGCGATGCCACAGAGTAATGGTGGCGGCGATATGGTGCTCACTGAGTTTGCGACAGAGGGCGCAGACGTGCGCTTCAATCCCACCAAAATGGCGACCATCCAATACCAGATACACCCGTTGGTTTAGGGTCATTGCTGCCACCGCTGCAAAATGCAAATCGATACTTAGTAACCTGGATAAGCAATGACAATGCCAGCGTTACAGTTTTTGTAGTAGGTGTTGCAGCGCCGCCGCGAGCAGTTGTGGCTGATGCTCAATACCATCGTCGCTGAGCGGTCGATACAGGTATTGTTGGTGATCTTGTTGCGGCCAACCGTGGCTTAAGCTGGCGCTGATAGTAATGCCGGTCAGTTGCTGGAGCAGGGTGATCTGAGCCGCCGCTTCGGTTTGCGTCACCGGACTTTGTTCTGCGCGCAGGTTGGTGATTAAGCCGATAGGTTTGCTGGCTACGATCTCTGCGACCTCATCAAGCAGCAGCGGCGGGCACAGACTGGTCAGCATACTGCCGGGGCCGATTAACACGGCTTTGGCTTGTCGCAATAGCGCTAGTGCTGCTGGGGCGGCAGGTACCGCCGGTTGCAGCAGCAGCTGTTGCGGCAGTTGTGGTTGTTGGTCGATTTGGGTTTCGCCGACGATTACGGCGTTATCGGCAAAACGAGCCGCCAGTTGGGTGGCGTGATCCGACATCGGCCACAGCGGCGCCGACACCTCCAACATCGCTGACAGTAGCTTCATGGCGTCGCTGGGATGAATGCAGAGCTGATCCAGCGCCAGTAAAATCAGGTTGCCAAGGTTGTGTCCTTGCAGCGCTCCTGCTTGTTCAAAACGATAATCCAGCAGCAATTTGCCGAGCGCCTCAGGGGCGGTTAGGGCGCTTAGACAATAGCGCAGATCGCCCCAGGCAATGCCGCCGTTGTCGTCACGCAAGCGGCCGGTGGAACCGCCGTTATCGGTGGTGGCAACAATCGCACCAAACGGCAACTGACAAAGTTGCAGTGCCTGCAACAGTTTACTGAGTCCATGACCGCCGCCAATAGCGACAATGGGGGCGTGGGTATCCAAAGCCAATATTCATCCTTGAGCCATTTTTGTCAGTGTAGAACAGCGGCTTGTTGTTGCCCGTCACAGGCTTCGATAAGTGACTGAATTACGGCCGTAGGAGATTGCCGAAAATTCAATTAAGCTGTTCTATAATCAGAGGCTTAGCAAAGATAATTGATAACCTAAAGGGGCAGGGATGAGCTTTGAATTGCGACCAATCGAAACCGCTGACGATCCGCAGGTTGCGCAGATCATCCGTACCGTGCTTACTGAATTTGGTGCCAATCAGCCGGGGTTTGCCTGGCAAGATCCCGAACTCGATCGTTTAAGTCAGGTTTACGCGGCTGATAACTGTCGCTACTTGGTGGTGGTGCAGGGTAACGAAGTACTCGGCGGTGCCGGTGTTGCCCCTTTTGATTGTCATTTAAGCCACGTTTGCGAATTGCAAAAGATGTATCTGTCCTCTTCGGCGCGCGGGCTCGGAGCGGGACGTTCGCTGTTAACCAGACTGCTGCAGTTTGCGCGCCAGCAAGGGTTTCGCCACTGCTACTTGGAAACCTACGGGCCGATGACCCAAGCGCAGCAGTTGTATCGCAGTCTGGGCTTTGTTGAACAACCAAACCGGTGGGGCAACAGTGGTCACGATGCCTGCGATCGTTTCTTCTCAGCGCGGCTATAGCGACGGTAGGTACAACCGTTGTTGCAGCCAACAGTGGATCGATTGGCGACTGGCATCAAAGTGCGGCTCTGGTAATTGCGCTGGTGAAAACCAGTGCCAGCCTTCGCATTTGTGCGGTTCGCGATTCACTATCGGCTGCTGATTGTAGCGACCATGCAGGGTTACCGATATCGAGTGGTAGCCCTCGTGGCGATAGGTTTGCAAGTTATTGGTCAGCGCCACAACGGTTAGCTCGCCCAGTTGCAATCCAGTCTCTTCCAACAGTTCGCGCGCGGCCGCCTCCTCAAAACTTTCCCCAAGCTCCAGATGCCCGCCAGGAATCGACCAATAAGGCGCATGGCCGCCGCGACGTTTGCCAAGCAAGATCATGCCATCATTGCGTTCGATAATGATGCCAACGCCGATGGCGGGGCGTTGTTGATTTGAGCTAGGCAAAAGGCGGTTCCCTGAATTCAGATAATAAGTGCGGCGCTTAACGATGCCGCCATCCTATACGTGCATGACCGCGACTGCCAACGACTGTTGAAAAATGATCGTCCGCTGGCAGAACTGATTGTCAGACGTTGCCTTTTTGCCGACTCGAACTAGAATTATCGGCCTTTCTCTTTTTGTTGCCGCATCGTCGAGCGGTGGTGTTACAAGCGCGTATGTCTAATCCTCTGGCTGATTCTCATAATCCAAAGTTTCAATGGTCGTTTTTGCATCCGCGTAACGCGGGGCACTGGTTGGTCATTGGACTACTGTGGTTGCTGGCGTTTGTGCCATATCAATTGCGCGATCGGCTGGCTACTTTGCTATCACGTTTGACTGGTCGCAAAGGCAGTGCCAGTCGTCGCAAAGCGGAGATCAATCTGAAACTGTGCTTTCCTGAATGGTCACAGCAACAGGTTGATCAGGTGTTGGACACCATGTTTGCTCGAGCGGCGCAGGTGATGCTGGCTTACGGTGTGCTGTCGGCGCGAAGCAAAAGCTACCTTGAGAAAAAAGTCAGGTTGCATGGTGAACAACACCTGCTGCCGTTGATCGAAGCCGGTAAACCGGTGGTGTTGATGGCTCCGCATTGCTGGGCGATGGAGTTTCCGGGGGTGTTGTTGGCGTCGCGCGGTTATCGCTGGACCACCATGATGAAGCCGGATCCTAACCCGCTGATGGACTGGGCGATGCTACTTGGTCGTAACCGTTTCCCCGGTAAATTGTATACCCGCCAACACGGCATTAAAGCGGTGCTGGATCGGTTAAATGAAGGTTACTTAGCCTACTATTTGCCCGATCAAGATCATGGCATGGCCAAAAGCGAATATGTGCCATTTTTCGCCACGCACAAAGCGACCTTGCCGGGACTGGGACGGATGGTCGATGCCACCGGCGCTGTGGTGGTGCCGATCAGTGCCGGCTATGATCCGCAAACCGGCCTATTTGAAGGCTACATCTATCCGCCGGTTACCGATCTACCCAGCGGTGATCGTGCCACCGATGCCCGTATCATGAATCGGGAACTAGAGCAGATGTTGAGTCGCGATCCGGCCCAATACATGTGGATCCTTAAAATCCTTAAGTCACGCCCTGAAGGCGAAGCCGATCCCTACCGTCGCCAAGCGTAGGTTATTGCCCATATTCAAGTTGTTGCTCGATTGTTATAGTTGTTGCCGCTCGCATAACAACCATAACGAGGGCAACCATGACATCTGCAACTGCGGTCCTACCGACGCCAGCGAACCGTTATCAGGTTCGCTTTTCTGCAAAGTTACTGTTACCACAATATTGGCCGGCATGGTTGCTGGTGGCGCTGCTGGCGCTGTTGGCATGGTTGCCGCTGGCGGTGCGAGTGGCGCTGGCGCGGGCTCTGCAACCGCTGATCCGACCGTTTTGTCGTAAGCCGGAACGCATTGCCCGGCGCAATCTGCAATTGTGTTTCCCAAAGCAAACCATTGCCGAGCAGCAACAACAGATTGAGCGACTGCGATTTACCTTCACCCTAACCGCTCTGAGTATCGGCACCTTAACGTTTCAGTCTCGGCAGCGGTTGCAAAGTCGCATGCGGCTGCAGGGATTAGAACACCTTCAGCAGGCGCGAAAGCAGGGCCGACCGGTGGTGTTTTTATTGCCCCACATGTTTGCCTTGGAATACGCCGCGGCGGCTTTAGCGATGACCGGATTGCCGATGGTCGGTTTTGTTAAACATCATCGAAATCCGGTGTTTAACTGGTTGAGTTGTCGCCAGCGGCTGCGTTTCGGCGGTCACCTGTTTCATCGTGATGGTGGCATTCGGGCGGTGATTGCGGCGCTGCGCCAAGGCCACAGCTTGTTTTATCTGCCGGATCAAGATCACGGCGCCAACCACAGTCAATTTGCCTCGTTCTTTGCTACCCAAAAAGCCACCTTGCCGGTATTGGGACGGATTGCGCGCAGCAGTGGTGCGTTGGTATTGCCGTTAAGTTGCGGCTTTTGTCATCAAACTGGGTTGTTAGATATGCAGTTGCAGGCGCCACTGCAATTGGAGCAACTTTCCAAGCCACAAGAGGCGCACCTGCTGAATCAGCAACTGGAGCAGCTAATTGCTGCGTACCCGAGCCAATATATGTGGTTTTTGAAAATCTTAAAAAGTCGTCCCGATGGCAGCCAACTTAACTATCGACCAGATCCAGCAGCGACCACTGCTGTGCAATCAAACTGAGCTTTTTTGCACGTGGCAGCTGCTTTACCTTGCGCTCTAAACGCAGCGCCATGCCATGGTCGCCGATCGGCTGCTGAAACTTTAGGGTGAGCGGCCCTTTGCCGCGCAAACTGCGGGCGGTTTTGGCGCCATTGGCTTGGTGCTCGCCAAAGCGGCGGCTGACATCGGTGCTAATCCCCGCATACAACTGGCCATTGGCGGTTTCAATCAGATATAGGCTCCAGTTGGACATGGCAGACTCGATGGCAAAAATAGGAATTCAGCGGCTACTGTAGTGGCTGTCTCCAAGCAATACCAGCACCGCTGTTGGCATTGTCGAGCAGCTCGGTGCTAATCGAGGTTCGGTCGGTTGCTTGTTCAGCACACCTGGTAAATCACACCCGCTTCAATGGCTTGGCCACTTGGTTACGCTCGCTAAAGTGAGATCAAAGGTGGATTTTATTGGCAACTTTAACTGTTACCAGTGATCTTGGTGGCAATTGTCATGCTGTATTCACTAGTGGGTATATATTGCGAGGTAGGCCACTTTTAATCTGTCGCCGAAATTGCGACGTCGCCGCTGACGTCCAAGAAGGATGACGATGAAAACTTTAAATAAAATCATGCTCAGCATGGCTCTGGCGAGCGCCACTGCAACTGCGGCGATTCAAGCCGATAACGAATCTTGGCAGCAACAGTTCCCAACTCAATACCAATCTTGGAAAACAACCTCTGAGAAATCAGAGATTGTGGATGTGATTGCTGAAGATCCGAATCTGGCGGTGCTCTGGGCCGGTTACTCTTTTGCTAAGGAATACAACAAGGCGCGAGGCCACTATTACGCCCTGACTGACGTCACCCAGATCCTGCGTACTGGTGCGCCGAAAAGCGATAGCGACGGTCCACAACCGGCCGCCTGTTGGTCTTGTAAATCTCCTGATGTGCCGCGCATGTACCAACAAGTGGGCGAGAGCAACTTTAACAAAGAAGCGTGGGCCAAGTGGGGCGCAGAGATGAGCAACAACATCGGTTGTGCTGATTGTCATGCCGCCGGCTCTGCCGACCAAGTGATGACGCGTCCATACGCGGAGCGGGCGATGGAAAAAGTCGGCTTACCATTTGCAGAGCAAGATGCCGAGATGCAGGCCGCACAAACCTGTGGTCAGTGTCACGTCGAATATTTCTTTGACAAACAAGACAGCCAAAACGTGCGTTTCCCCTGGGAACACGGCTTTACTGGTGAAGGCGCAGAGAAGTTCTACGACAGCATCGGCTACAGCGATTGGACTCACCAGATCTCTAAGGCGCCGATGCTAAAGGCTCAGCATCCGGAGTTTGAAACTTGGTCGACCTCGATGCATGCCGACATGGGGGTGACTTGCATTACCTGCCATATGCCAAAGAAAACCAATGCTGCCGGTCAAGAGTACTCCGATCATAACGTTGGTAACGCGTTTGCTGCCTTTGATTCGGTCTGTGCCGATTGTCACGACAGCAAAGAGGAGATGGCACAGCTGATCGAGTCCAACAAGCATGCGGTTAATGACGCTAAATTGGCAGCAGAAGCGGTGATTGTCCGTGCTCACTTTGAGGCTAAAGCCGCGTGGGACGCCGGTGCTAATGCCGATGAAATGGCGCCAGCGCTGCAGCTGATCCGTAAAGCTCAGTGGCGTTGGGACTTCGCGATTGCCTCTCACGGCATTCACGTTCATAACCCATCAGAAGCGCTGCGACTGCTGGCCGATGCCAAGGCGATGGGCTTACAAGCGCAAGTGGCACTGGCTAACGTGTTGACCAAGTATGCGGTGGCGCAGCCGGTGGCATTGCCAGATCTGTCGACTAAAGCCGCGGCGCAAAAAGCGGTTGGTCTGGACATTGAAAAAGACCGAGCCGACAAGCAGCAGTTCCTAAAAGAGGTGGTCGAAAAGCAGTGGGGTATGGAGCTGCACTGATCGGCTTCGCCCTAGCAGCGTCCTGCTAGTGATAATTCGGTTTGATAGACCCAGCGTCATTGCTGGGTCTTTTTGTATCTGGAGCAAAAATGTAATCGTTGACCATTTACATTGTCACTCCCCCAATATCGCCTGCAAGCGTCTATTTTTTAGGAGCTTATGTTTGATTTGATGCAGCGATTTGCAATCTGCATCCTCGGGGCTGAGATGGAGTTCAGAGCATGACCCTATATCGTCGAATGTTTCTGCGGTTATTGGTGGCCAACCTAGCGATACTGCTGGTGCTGGCACTTACCGCTGGTGCGCTGCTGCGGTGGCAACTGCAAAGCCAGCAACAGCGTGATCTGCAATACGATCGCCAATGGTGGCAAAGTGAACTGCGTCAGCAGGGGTATCTGCAATTCAGCACGCTGATGCCGTCGCCGAATAACAGCTTGCGGCGGATCCAAGGTCGCTATGCCGGGCAAAGCCAGTTGCGTGACTTTTCGACCCCCCAATCAGTCCCGAAGTGGCTGCAAACGCTGGGATTATTTGCGCCTATCGAGCAGCAGTTGCGGGTTAACGTCGGTGAAGGTTCGGCACAGCTTACATTAACCAGCAACGAGCTGGCCTACAGCCAACGGTGGCTGCAAAGCTGGCTAACCCAAGTGTTGATGTTAGCGATAGCATTGGTAGTCGTATCGCTGTGTTTGTCGACCATCATGCGGCGGCAATTGCGGCCGGTTGCGGCGATTACTGAACAGTTGGAATCGTTAGGCCATCTGAAATTTAATCCGCCATTGTCGGTGGCTGGTGGGCCAGAACTGGGACGGATCGCCACCGCGGTTAACACCTTAACCAATAAATTGCGTTGGGAACTGAACGGTCATCAGCGGCAATTGGACAACCTAAAGCAAGCGCTATTAACTGACTCGGTGTCGGAACTGCCAAATCGTGCCTTCGTCAACGACCGCCTGAGCAGCTGGTTAAAACAAACCAGTGAGGGGGCGCTGGCGCTTATCAGCCTAAAGTTTTTGGAAAATATTCGGCAGCAATTTGGGTTTCAATATCGAGATCAGCTGGTTTCCCAATTTGCTGCGGCGCTGCGTGAAATCGATCACCACCACCACGGTGCCATCGTCGCGCGCCTCAGTGCCGAGGATTTTGTGGTGCTGCTAAGCGGCAATGAGTTGCAACCTGCACTGGACTGGTTGCTCCGCTGCTGTCAGTCGTTGGTGGAAGATGGCGATGTTCACCAGTTGCACCCTTACGGCATTGGGGTTGCCCGCAAGACTGATCAAAACAGCGCTGAACAACTATTGGCGGAAGCTGACAGTGCCTTGTTGCGATCGTTTTCTGGTGACCAACCACTGTGTTGGTTTGGCTCCCATTCAGAGCCGGCACTGTGCCGGCAACAGTGGTATGGAGTGCTAGATAAAGCACTGACTCAAAATGAGTTTCGTTTCTTTGGTCAGGGTATTGTCGATCGCGCCGGTGATCGCATTCAGTACCAACTGCAAACCGAGTTATTGGTGGATGGGACGCTGCGCCCAGAGGCTGAGCTGCAGCCCTATCTAACCATGTTGCATCTGGGACTGCGCTATCAGCAGGCGAAACTGCGGGCGCTGACCGCGTTAGAACCGTGCTTTACCCCAATCTCGGTCAATGTGCCCAATTACTGCCTGCAGAGCAGCGAGTATTTGCCATGGCTTACCGACCTACTGCAGCAGCGAACACTGCCGCTGCGGTTTGAGATCAGTGAATCGTTGGTGCTGAACTACCCCAAACAAGTGCAACAGCTTCGCTTAGAGCTGAAAAATTATGGTTACCGCTTTGGTGTGCGTGATTTTGGTTTACATCTAGTTGGCATCGACTACCTTGGCTGGCTCAAGCCCGATTTTGTGGCCCTAGACGGCAGCGTAATTCAAGGGATCGACAACGCCACTCAAGCGCAGGTGATCAGCACCATGCTCAATGTGCTGCAGACCTTGAACGTTGAATTGTTTATCGCTGGCATTGGCGACAGTCAGATGTTGGACAAGATCGAACCGTTGCCCTTCAACGGTTACCTGACCTGGCAGCCGCGAACCAGCTTATCAACATTGAAGTCCAAAGCCTCGGTTACGCCGTTGCTGGCAACGTTAGAAAAGCCACTTGAGCAGGGGTGAATCCTTAGACTGCTGGCTGTTACTGTTAGCGTAAACAAGGAAAACGCTAATCGCGACAACCCCAAGCCCCTGCTCAAGTGGGAGAACAGCAGATATCGGTCAACAACGCCAACCATTGCGGTTGGCGTTGTTGTTGTGGTTAGAAGTTAAATGAAAAGGTGAGGGTGTATTCGCTGCCGTTTTGCTTGTAAAACACCCGTTGCCCCTCTTGTTGGTATTCGCTCTTTTCATCCAATAGATTCTTGACCTTAAATTTCAGCGCCAGTGATTCCAGTGGGTAGTAGGCGTAGCTGAAGTCCAGCGAATTAAACGGCTGTTCGTAGACGTCATCCAAGCCCGCGGTACCGGCGTAGGCGATGCGGTCACCGAAGATGTTGTACACCAAGGTGGCGGAGTGCAGTTGGTCAGGCGAATCAAAACTCAACTGCATGTTGGCCACCCATTCGGAGTGACCGGTCATCCGCCGCTTGAGGTTGGTGGGGTTGATATTGCCCGCTGGGGAGATTTCGATTTCCGAATCGCTTAAGGTCAGATTGCCGGCGAAGAATAGGCCATCGAGCCAGTCCGACTGCGGATCGATAAATCCCAGCTCTTGGTGAAATTCGGTTTCGATGCCGTATAACTTGCCGCTGTCGGCGTTTTGAAAGGTCAGCAGGGTGTCCTGTTCGGTGACCACCTGTACCGATTCGATTGGCGCTTCTAAGTCTTTATAAAAGGCGGCGACCGAGAGGTTGCTGCCGCTTTCCATATACCACTCCCAGCGGGCATCGACATTGATGATGTCTGAACTCTCCAGGGCGGCGTTGCCGATCATATCAAAGCCCGAATCGGGATCTTGGAAGCGCACCGGCGCGACCTCTCGCAGATCGGGGCGAACCACGGTTTTTGATAGGGCTAACCGCCACTGCATCTCGTCGTTTTGTACCCAAGTGGCCGAAATTGACGGGAACCAACCGTCTTCGGCGGTCAGATAGTCACTGATTTGGTTAAGGCCACCTTCGTCGGAGATATCGCCATCGGCGGTCAGTGGCAGCACCGCTTGTTTAAAGTCTTCATAACGGACGCCGCCGCTGACGCGGAGGTTATCGGCCCAGTTCAGATCAAACTCGACAAAGCCGGCGTCGATCATCTGCGCCGCTAGGTAGTCGTCGGTTTCTGAGGTGGTGTCCAACAGCTTAAAGCCGTTGGTGCTGTTTTGGATATTGGCGTCGCTGAAGATCTCGGCAAACTCACCTTGCAGAATGTCGCTGTTAAAACCGGAACTATCAAAGGCCAGACGGGTCGATTGCGCATCGCGGTGGCGCTCAAAATAGTTATAGCCGCCTTTGACGGTGATTTCGGCATCGCCAAGCGTCAGCGGCAGCGCCAGTTGATAGCCATAGTTTTCGGTATCGTCTTTGAGCAGACTGTAGCGATACACCGCCGAGTCGGCCCGGCCTTGCAGCGCACGACTGGTGATCTGGCCATTGCTATCTTGGGCGATGGAGTAGCGATAGGCCAGTTCATTTGGGGCATCACGCTCGGCGCGGGCGTCGGTGTAGAACCAGTTGGCTTGGATATCCCACAGAGCAGCAAAGAAGTGCTCGCCGCGGATCTGGTTGCTGACTAGGGTGCGCTCTTCATAGTCGATGTCGTACTGCTGCAAGGCGCTGTCTTCGTCGATGGTGTCGATGGTTTCGTTGATTGACACCGACACATCATCGGAGCTGTCATGCAGGTAAGTAGTGAAGGTCTCGATTTTGTGGTCATCGGTAAACTCCAGTCCCATGTTGGCCATCAGCGACCACTGCACGATTGAATCGCTGCCTTCAACGACTGAACTGGTGGCGATATCGCCGTCGCTGCTGGCCAGCTCAACCTCTTGTTTTTGGTAATTATCCACTTGGTTTTTGTAGTAACCGCCAGTGACAAAGCCCCAGCGCCAGTCGTCGTTCAGATCAAACTGGTTGCCGATACTGATGCTACCGCGATAACCGGGATCGGCGTCTTTGTGCTCAACCGTCATATTGCGATTCATCGCCAGCGCCAAGCTTTGGTTGATGGCGATCGCTTGGTCGATATCGCCAATAGCGCGAAAGATGTCGGTTTGGCTGATGCCACCGTAGCTGTCGTAGGCTTGGCTGATCACCGCAGGTTCGGCCCGTAAGCCATCGTCTTTGCCCCAAAAGTCATCGGCTCCGGCGTAGGTTAGGCGGTCATCGCTGTGATTGCTGCTGTATTGGGCGCCGATGCTGGCCTTGATAAAGAACTCATCGGGGATGCTTTTGGTGCGAATGTCGACATGACCACCACCGAAGGCCGCGGGGGCTGAAGGCGAGGCGCCTTTTTGCACGCTCAGTGATTCGATGATGGCGGCGGGAAACATATCCAGCGGCAAGACGCTGCGGGTTGGATCTGGCGAGGGCACCATGGCGCCATTGAGCGAGGTGCTGGAGTAGCGCTCACCAAGACCGCGAACGTAGATGAATTTGCCATCGCGTAGGGTCAAACCGGTTACCCGGCGCAGCGCCGCCGCGGCATCGGAATCGCCAGTGCGGCCAATTTGTTCGGCGCCCATCAGATCGGCAACATAGGGCAGCTCACGGCGCTCTTCAATCACTTCCGAGGCGACCCGTTGTAAGCGGCCAACCACTGAGATCACTTCAACGTTGTGGCTGTCGACTTGGGTGTCATTGGTTTCTTCAGCGATAGCAGCCGGAGTCAGCGCCAGCAGTGACAGTGCGTTAGCAATGGCCAGCCCCACTTTATTGCTGCTAAAGCGTGGCTTAAGAGAGGTAGGGGATGAGGTGTTCATTGTTTGGTTGTTCCTAGTCCATCGGAAACGGCAGCCTTGGACGGCTATGCGGACGAAAAATCGGGGCAGCTTTAATCGCTGCCCCAAAGACCTGTTATGGGGCTGGGACGAAGCTCCAGCCAGCAGTCCAGTCGTTGTCGCCATCAAAGGCACCGATGTAATTGGTCGCGTCAAAGAAGCTGTCGCTGCTTAAGTCGCTGCCATTGCCCAAAGCGATAGAGCTGGCGGTTGGCATGCCATCGGTGAGCGCCACGGTGGCCGCTTGGTTGCCGGTTTGGGCGAGGAACCAGGTTTCTAGGTCGAAGTCGGCAACGTCGCTGTCGTTCTTAAACGCTTCGCTGCAGTCGATGATCGAATGAGTGATGGTTAAGTCGCCGCTGGTGGCGTTGCCGATGGTGTCGCTGCCATCAAACTCTAAGCATTCGCCGCTGCCCACTTTGCCTTTGACAATCAGGTTAGCGATGGTGGCAGAGGTAGCCACCCGCAGGATGATCCCTTCGGCGTCGTCACCGGCGCTGTTGCTGCCAGCAGCAGGCAGGATGGTGACGTTGGATAGCGTCGGCTTGGAGGTTGGGTTGCCCAGTGGATCGCTCTTGGAGCTGTCGCCCTCGATGCCACGGTTGGCTAAGCCATCCTCTTGGGTGATGTAGATGTACTGCCCTTTGCCGGTCCAACCGTTGGTCCAGTCGAGTGAATCATCGAAGTTATCGGTCAGATAAACGTGCTTGATGTTGACCGCACCGCCCCAGAATTCGACGCCATCGTCGTTGTTTTGGTGCACTTGAATGTGATCCACCATGGTGCCAGAGCCGACGCCACCAAAACTGATGCCATTCATCTCTTGGGTGTCGTTGATCTTAAAGCCACCGTGTTTGACCACCACATAGCTTAAGCGGCCGCTAGAGTCGCTGTTGTCGTTGCCGCCGTAGAGGTGGTTACCCACTTCAAAGCTGACATCGCAGTTATTGGTGTCGGCACAGGTATTGACCAAGCCGTTGCCCAGCAGCACTAAGCCGCCCCATTGGCCGCGATCGGTAGCTAGGCCGGCAACATCTTGGAACGAGGTAAAGGTGATTGGCAGCTCGCTGTTGCCGTTGGCGTGGATCTGCGAGCCACGACTGATCACCAAGTAACCGCCATCATTGCCGTAGATGGTGGCACCGGCCTCGATCCCTAAGGTCGTACTATTTTGGTTATCGCCACCGATAACTACCGCGCCATCGAGTTTATAGACGACGTTGCTGCCCGCCAGTAGGGTAATGTTGTCGGTGATATTGCCACTGAGGGTACAGGCCAAGTCGACGCCTGCAATCAAGGCGGCGTCGGCGCTGTCGTTAACGGTTCCGGCCGGGCAGGTATTCAGCGGCGCAAGGGTTACAGGGGCAGACACGGCGTCATGGATGGCGGTGGTCCAGTTTTCGGTCCAGTCGCTGCTGCCATCAAATGCACCGATATAGGCGGCATCTTCAAGGCGGGCATCGGTATTGGCCAGATCGGTTTTACCACCGCTCAGAGCCGGGGAACTGCTATTGGGCTGATAGCCGGAAAGATCCGCCGCCGCGACGATGTTGCTGGTTTCGCTGGTAAACCAGCCTTCGACATCAAAGAGGCTGACGTCATTTTCTTTTGGATCTTTAAACGGCTCGACACAGTCGATCAGCGAGTGGGTCATCAGCAGTTCGCCGCCCTCTGCGTTGGCTACGGTATCACTGCCGTTGATCTCTAAACATTCACCGGTTTCTAAGCCGCCTTTGATGAGGGTGTTATACACCTTGGCGCCGGTGGCGACCCGGAATAGCACCCCTTCGGCGTCATCACCGCCGGCGTTGCTGCCGCCGCCCAGTTGCAGGGTGATGTTTGATAGGGTTGGCTGTGACATTGGTGTGCCCAGTGGATCGCTTTTGGAGTTGTCGGCTTCAATGCCGCGGTTGGCGGTGTTGTCTTCGGTGCGGATATAGACGTGCTGAGCACTGCCTTGCCAGCCATTAGTCCAGTCCAGTGAGTCATCGAAGTTATCGGTCAGTACTACGTTACGAACCGAAACATTACCGCCCCAAAACTCGATACCATCGTCGTCGTTTTTGTGTACTTGCAGATGCTCAACCACGGTGCCCGCGCCGACGCCAGCGAAGGAGACACCGTTAAGTTCTTGGGTGTCGTTGATCTTAAAGCCGCCAAATTCGACCCGAACGTATTTTAGGGTGCCAGAGCTATCTTCAGTGTCGTTGCCGCCATAGAGGTGGTTGCCCACTTCAAAGCTGACATCGCAATCGGCCAAATCGGCGCAGGTGTTTACTGGGGCATTCCCCAACAGCACTAGGCCGCCCCATTGACCGCGTTCGGTGGTTAGGCCAAGGCCAGACTCGACCGAGGTAAATACAATTGGGTTAACTTCGGTGCCCTCGGCATTGATTTGTGAGCCGCGGCTGATCACCAGATAAGCGCCGCTATTGCCGACAACGGTGGTGCCAGCCTCGATGGTTAGCATGGTGCTATCTTGATTGTCGCCGCCGATGACCACCGCGCCGTCCAACTCCCACACGACATCAGCGCCAAGAGTGATGTCGATGGTTAAATTGCCAGAGAGCGTCCAGACCTCTTTGCCGCCAATGCTGGCAATGTTGCTGGAGCGTGTGGCAAAGCCGCCGTACTTCTGTTCGGTGGGGGAGTCCACATTCGGTATTGTTGGGTTACCAGCGTCTGGCTGATCGGCGCCGGTATCGACGTTGATGTCGCCACCGCAGGCGGCCAGCAACAGGGCAGAGGAGAGAGCGCTAAGTTTAAGGCGTCGGTTTGATTTCATTATTAGCTCCGGCTATCGGATTTGGGTTACAGGCGAAAATGGATGCCGCAAAAGCTAATAAGGGTTTGTGATCAATTTGTTGCCACTGGGTTTCTGTGTGGTTAGCGTGCCATGTAGTTGCGATTACAGATCGGTGTCGCTTTGATGACTGTCGGTTACTATTCGCAAGTCGCAAGTCGCAAGTCGCAAGTTGCTAGTTGCTAGTCGCGCTAGCTCAATGATTGCTGGTCTTCAAAAAGTGCGATGAGATAGCCGGTGGGATTGGCTTGTCAGCAAGGGGGCGATCAGGTTAGTCAAACCCAAGCGAGTTAAGGCGTTCGTTGCTGTGGTTTGAGCAGCGATACCACGTCGGCATCTTGGTGCGACTGTTGTTGGTTGAGCAGATCACGTAGGTGCAACACCTTGTCGTGCATCATCTGGCTGGCAACCAGCATCCGTTGCGTCGGATTACTGCAGCGGTCGAGGCGAGTGTCGAGGTTGTGTTGCAGTGCCTGCAACCGGGCTTGGTGGGACGGATTGGCATTAGCGATGGTGTCGCTGATTAGTTGCTGCCGCAACTGCTCGAACTGTTGCGGGTGGTTTTGTGCCAGTGCCAGCAGTTGATCAAAATTAGGTAGCGATGCCATCTTGCCACTCCGCTTTGATTGTCCGGTTTAAAAAAAGACTAAGACAATCAAAACTGAAGTTGCAACGATTTTTTAACCTTGGGCGTCAGGATTATGGCAGTGTGGTTTGGTTGGCAAGGGTAATGCTGACTTTGGCGCCACCAAGGCTGCTACGGCCTAACAGCACTTCACCACCATAACTGTCGGCAATTTCTTGACATACGGCTAACCCAATTCCTTGACCATCGCTGCGTTCATCGGCGCGCTCGCCGCGACGTAGCAGTCGCCCTAAGTCGTCGGCGCCAAAGCCTTGGCCATCGTCTTCGATAACGATTTGATTAAAGTGGTTACGTTTAAACAGCGATACTCGAACTTGACTGCGGGCAAAGCGGTAGGCGTTGTCCATGGTATTGCCAAGCAGTTCCATCAGATCAGAGGGGTTACAGGGGATTTGGCCATTGTCGTCGCTGACGATCTGACAATGCAGTGCTTTTTCGCGATACACCTTACTGAGCATCTGTCGCAGTTGGTCGGCGACGTCGGGCAGATCCGCTTGCTCTACCGTTAACCCTTGGCGGCCAAGGCTCGCTTTGCGAAGTTGGTATTGCACCAGTTGATCCATCTGCAGCAGTTGCTGGTCTAGCAGTTGCCGCTGTTGCGGATTCTGTTGATCGTCTAGCAGCGCGTTTACCGCAGCAATACGGGTCTTTAAACTGTGCGCCAGATCGTTCATCGCATGCTGATAACGCTCACGGCGCTGTTCGCTTTGCTCGAGCAGATCGTTGATAACCATGACCAATCCTTGCAGTTCTTGCTCCGAGATTGGTTGCAGTCGCTGTCGATCACCAGACAGAATTTGCGACAACTGACCATGCAAAGCGAACAGCGGGCTAACCCCCCAGCGCGAAGCCAGTACCAGTAAGCCCAGCACGACTATCAGCAGCAAGGTGACCTTGATGATCCCATCGCGGTTACGCTCAGACAGTTCAAGCAACAATTGATCCGCCGGTTGCAGTATCGCGATGGTAATCACCTGCTCGGGGGTTTCCAGCGGTACCGGAACCAAAAAGTAGCTGTTACCGTCGTTCAGTTGGATGGCGTCGCGGTAGCCAATGCTAGGGCGCTGCTTGGGGGTATCGCAGATGCTATTTAAGCCCGCCTCTTGCATCCGCTCGGAACGATATAACACCCTGCCTTGGCTATCACAGATGTTGTAGAGCAATTTGCTTTCGAGATATTGCTTGCTTTGCTGCCAGCCATCCATCGGCAAGCGGTATTCGCCCTCACGAAACTCACGATCAAGAAAGCCCAACTTGGATATCGCCTCGGTGGCGGCATAGGTGTAGGCCTTCGCGTGATTCTCGTTGCGCTGAAGGGAATACAGGTAGATGGCGAAGATGGCAAAAATCACCATCGCCACGGACAGTACGCGGCGATAGATGGTTGGGTAACGAAGACCCGAGATTGGGTTGCGATTTAGCGACATTCGTCGTTAAAACGATAACCTTGGCCGCGGATGGTTGATACCGGGTTAACCATGCCGTTGCTGGTGAGCTTCTTGCGGATCCGTGAAATCATCACTTCAATGGTGTTTGGATCGCCTTCACGATCTTCATACAGAACGTCCAGCAAACGCTGCTTGGATACCACTTGCTGATGATGGCGGATCAGGTATTCCAATACTTTGTATTCAAAAGCCGTAAGTTCGAGCAGATTGCCAGCAACAGTAACCCGGCGACCGGCCAGATCCAGCGTCAATTCGCCGCAGTTGATTTGGGGTTTGACAAAGCCATCACTGCGCCGCACGACCGCTTGGGTGCGGGCAATTAACTCTTCGATACGAATTGGTTTAACCAGATAGTCGTCGGCACCGGCGTTCAGTCCCTCGACTTTCTCTTGCCAGCTGCCACGAGCGGTCAACACGATGACTGGGAAGGTTTTTCCCTGTTCACGAAGACGGCGGATCAGTTCGATGCCATTGCCGTCAGGCAGGCCGATGTCGACGAGCGCCACGTCAAGAGGATAGTTATTGGCTTGAAATTCACCCTCGCTGGAGCTGGCGGCAGTCACGACTTGGTGACCGTAGTCGCTCAACTGAGTTTTCAGGTGATGGCTTAATAGGGCATCGTCCTCGATAACCAGAATGTGCATAAGGCGTATTCACTCGGCTTGGTGATTCAATGGGGCGCGATAGTGTGCCATTGCAACGTACAAGCTAGCTGTACAAATGCTTAACCCATAATACGCTTTATCGCAGATTGTCGCTAAGTTTATGCGGTGATCACACTCAGCTGTTTAAGGGGTGTGCAATTGGCTCAGATTTTCGGCTTTTTTATCAAATACTGTTTTTTTATCCAGTGTCTGCTGTTAAGCTTTAGCTTGGATGAAATTACAACAACAAGAAGGGCACAATCATGGCGGTAATCGTCAAGTACGTTGTCGAACGTAACGGTGAGGAAGTGATGACTTTTTCCAGCAAGCAGCAAGCCGATGCCTACGATAAAATGTTGGATTTAGCCGATGAGTTGGTGCCGTTTTTGGCTGCGTCAGAACTGCTCGAGGAAGCCAAACAGGAAGAACTCGCGATGTATCTGGCCAAGCATAAAGATGATTTGATGAATCTACTCAAGGGCAAAAAGCCAGTGGTCAAAGCCCGTGCAGCGGCCAAACCTAAAGCGAAAAGTGCTGCTTAGTAAAAACAGTTAGCAAAAAGCCAGTATCGTTGTCAGCGATGCAGGCTTTTGTCGTTTAGGGGTATTTGACTAGGGCGGCGGCCAGTTTTTGTGGCAGTTGGCCGGTTAGCCAATCCTTAAGCATGACCCAGTCGCCAAGGAAGCTGTACAGCGGATGTTTAAAGGTTGCAGGCTTATTGTGCTCAAAGCCGAAGTGACCAATCCAAGCGCAGCCATACCCCACCAACAGTGCGGTCCACAGCCATGGCCACAACTGGTTGATGACTAGATAGGCTAGCAGTACCAGTACCCCCAGTGAGCCAACATAGTGCAAAGCGCGGCAGCGGCGATCGCGATGTTCACTGAGATAGTAAGGGTAGAACTCGGCAAAAGAGCCAAACCGTGATGCCAAAACATCCTCCTTGTTGTTCTAGTTAGAATATTGAGGCATCACGGCAGGAGGGCGGTTTGAGCGTTTAAGCTTGGCTTGCCAGCACGTCGATGCCTTGATTGGCCAACATCTCACCCAAGGTAATTAATGGCAAGCCGATCAGAGTATTGGGATCGCGACCTTCTAAACGGTCAAACAGCATGATGCCTAACCCTTCACTTTTAAAACTGCCGGCACAGTTCAGCGGTTGCTCGGCGCGGACGTAACCGGCAATTTGTGCCGCGGTCAGTGCCTTGAAGTGAACATGGAACGGCTCGACCACGGTTTGCGCTTCACCGCTGTCGCTATTAAGCAAACACAGGCCGGTATAAAAGGTAACGGTTTTGCCAGAGGCGGCAGTTAACTGGGCAATGGCGTTTTCAACGGTATGCGGTTTACCCAAAATTTGGCCATCCACCACCGCCACCTGATCCGAACCGATAACTAACGCATTGCGATGACGAGCCGCCACTGCGGCGGCTTTTAACTGCGCCAGTCGACCAACTAATTGTTCAGCGCTTTCGCCGGGTTGCGGGGCCTCGTCAACTTCGGGCTTGTCGCATTCAAATGGTAATCCCAGTTTGGTTAAAATTTCGCGGCGAAAAGGGGAGGTTGAACCGAGGATCAGGGTCTGTTGCATGGGAATTTGTTTCATACCTAATTAAATGATGATCAGTGTCGCTTTACATTATGACTGCACCGTCGCAATTGGCGGTTGTTGGTCAGCCTGTTATCTCGATTACGCGACCCTGAATTGTGGGGGTTAACCACACGCTAGCGGCCAGATCGGCTATCAGCTGTTGATTAAGGCAGCAAAGGGTACCAAAGGGCGTTGACAGCACCAACACAAAGCCGTAAAAACCTCGCGCTTGTGAAGTGATTTTACTCGCTGCATCAAGGACGCCATCTTCCGGTAGGATCGGGGCCATCCTGAGGCTAAATTTATTTTGACTCATGTTGGCACTCCCGATAAGATGCGCGGCCTATGCAAAAAGTACGAATTCCAGTTACGCTAAATCCGTCTCGGTGCGCGCAACGCCGCTTGCGCTATGAAGGTATTCTTCCTAGCAAGGTGTTAAAACGTGTCAACGGCGCTAGCGCTGGCGACTGCAAGGACATTGACGTTTCCGTTGAATGCGGTGTCGATGCTCAGGGGATAGTCTACCTTTCGGGGAAGGCTGTGACGGAGCTCACTCTGACGTGTCAACGCTGTATGGAACCGGTAAATGTACCTGTCGCAGTTGAATTCGCATACAGCCCTGTGACTGACGATTCACAGATAGATGAGCTCCCGGACGCTTATGAGCCAGTCGAACTCGACGAAAATGGTGAAGTACAGCTCCACAAACTGATTGAAGATGAAGTGTTACTCTCTTTCCCAATCGTGCCGTCGCACGATACCGAAGAGTGCAACATGGCATCACGCGATTTGAGTGTGGGTCAAATAGCTGAACCTGAACCTGCTTATGAGCGTGCGAAGAACCCGTTCGCGGTGTTAGAAACTCTTAAGCGAAATCAAAACTAGGAGATTGGGGCCATGGCCGTACAGAAAAGCAAAGTAACCCGTTCCCGTCGCGGCATGCGTCGTTCCCACGATGCACTGACCAGCGCACAACTGTCTGTTGATGCGACCTCTGGTGAGAAGCACCTGCGTCACCACGTGACTGCAGACGGTTTCTACCGTGGCAAGAAGGTAATCAACCTGTAAGGGTTGCTTCCGAGCTTGTTTAGTCTAACCCTTGCGTTAGATGCCATGGGGGGCGACAACGGCCCCCATGTCACAGTGCCTGCAGCCTTGCAGGCATTGTCGCATTATCCCCACCTAAATCTTATTCTTGTGGGCGATCACGTTGCTATCCGCGATGTGCTCGCACGTCACCACAGCGCAGAATCATCACGTCTGCACATTGTCCATGCTGAACAGGTGGTACCGATGGCTGAAAGGCCAACGGTGGCATTGCGTACCCGCCGTCAAAGTTCGATGCGAATTGCCCTCGATTTGGTCAAAGAGGGTAAAGCTGATGCCTGCGTCAGTGCTGGAAATACCGGCGCCTTGATGGCGATGGCCAAAGTGGTGCTGCGGATGTTGCCTGGGGTTGACCGTCCCGCCTTAGTCGCCCCGTTGCCAAGCGTTAATGGCAAGCCGGTATACATGCTGGATTTGGGCGCCAACGTGGTCTGTGATTCCGATACCTTATTCCAATTCGCGGTGATGGGCTCGGTGCTGGCGCACGAAGTCGGCGGCGGCAACGAACCGAAAGTGGCGTTGCTGAACGTAGGCTCAGAGCAGATCAAAGGTAACGATCAGGTGCAGCAGGCAGCACAATTGCTGCAAGATTGCCCGCAAGTGAACTATGTTGGTTTTGTCGAGGGTGACAGCCTGTTCAGCGGTAAAGTCGATGTCATCGTCTGCGATGGCTTTGTCGGTAACGTTGCCTTGAAAACCTCTGAGGGTGTCGCCAAATTACTGCTGCAACAAGTGCAGGACGCGATCGCTGGCAACTGGCTGGCAAAAATTTTCGGTTATTTGCTGAAAAAACGGCTTAAACGACTGAATCAACACATGAACCCCGACCAGTACAATGGCGCCAGTTTGTTAGGATTGCGCGGTATTGTTGTCAAGAGTCACGGAAACGTTGATAGCACCGCGTTTTTTCACGCCATTGAACAGGCGATGAAACAGGTGCAACAACAGGTTCCGCGACAGATCAAAGACCGACTTGAGTCGGTGCTACTGGAAAAGTCGTAACTCTTTCTATGTATACAAAAATTCTTGGTACTGGCAGCTTCCTGCCGGCACAGGTGCGCAGCAATGCCGATCTGGAAAAGATGGTGGATACCAGTGATGACTGGATCCTAGAGCGTACCGGCATCCGCGAGCGTCGTATCGCTGCGGCAAATGAAAACGTCACCACCATGAGTGTGGAAGCGGCTAAGCGGGCGATCGAAGCGGCTGGCATCGATGTCAATGAGATTGATCTGATTGTCTCTGGTACCTGCAGCGCGCCAAACGCGTTTCCATCGTCGGCTTGTGAAGTGCAAGCGGCACTGGGGATCACTAATGGTTGCCCGGCGATGGATGTGGCGGCGGCGTGTTCCGGCTTTATCTACGCGCTGGACATTGCCGATAAATTTATCCGTACCGGCAGCGCCAAAAAGGCGCTGGTGATTGGTGCCGATATTCTGTCGGAAGTGTGTGACCCAGAAGATCGCTCTACCATCATCCTGTTTGGTGACGGTGCGGGTGCGGTCGTGGTGGGCGCATCCGAAGAGCCGGGCATTTTATCGACTCACATTCATGGTGACGGTCGTCATGGCGCCTTGCTGCGTGCGGGTCGCCCAACTCGCTCTAAGGAACCAACGGTTTCTGGGGCGGAAGATTACATGTTTATGGAAGGTAACGCGGTATTTAAGCACGCGGTTACCCGCCTAGCCCAAGTGTGCGAGCAAGCGCTTGAGCACAACGGCATGGAAAAAAGCGAACTGGATTGGTTGGTGCCACACAACGCCAACTTCCGCATCCTGCAAGCCACCGCCAAGAAATTGGGGATGAGCATGGATCAAGTGGTGGTGACCCTGGATCAACACGGCAACACCTCTTCTGCCTCAGTGCCAATCGCACTGGATATGGCGGTTCGCGACGGTCGCATTCAACGTGGCCACAACTTAATGCTTGAAGCCTTCGGCGCCGGCTTTGTCTGGGGCGCCGCGGTGATTAAATACTAAGGATTAACCGATGAGCAACGCATTCGTATTCCCAGGTCAAGGCAGCCAAGCGGTTGGCATGTTGGCTGACGTGGCTGCTGAGCATCCAGTGATTGAGCAAACCTTTGCTGAAGCATCGCAGGTGTTGGGTTTTGATCTGTGGGCACTGGTTCACAACGGCCCAGCCGAGCAGCTAAACCAAACTCACAACACTCAACCGGCGCTGTTAACTGCATCGGTAGCATTGTACCGCGCTTACCTGGCTAAAGGTGGCGAAGCGCCAGCACTGATGGCCGGTCACAGCTTGGGCGAATACTCGGCGCTGGTGTGTGCTGGTGCGATTGAATTTACCGATGCGGTGAAATTGGTCGCTCTGCGTGGCCAACTGATGCAACAGGCAGTGCCTGCCGGCGTTGGTGCCATGTCGGCCATCATTGGCTTGGACGACGCCGCCATTGCTCAGTGCTGTATTGACGCAGCCGAAGGTCAAGTGGTGTCGCCAGTGAACTTCAACAGCCCAGGCCAAGTGGTTATTGCCGGTCATAAAGAAGCGGTGGAACGTGCCGGTGCGGCGTGTAAAGCGGCTGGTGCCAAGCGCGCATTGCCACTGCCAGTTTCAGTGCCATCCCACTGCGCGCTGATGCAACCAGCGGCAGATCAGCTGGCGGTGGCGCTGGCGGATATCGAGGTTAAAGTGCCTGCAATCAAGGTTATCAATAACGTTGATGTGGCGGTTGCCGACAGCGCTGAAGCAATTAAAGATGCGCTGGTGCGCCAGTTGCATTGCCCTGTTCGTTGGACTGAATCTGTGGCGGCGATGGCGGCTCAAGGGATTACCGAACTGCGTGAAGTTGGCCCAGGCAAGGTACTGACTGGCCTAACCAAGCGAATTGATGGTTCTCTGGCGGCGTCGACTTTGAACACCCCAGCGGACTTGGCTTTTTAAGGAAGAAACCGATGAGCATTACTTTAGATTTAACGGGTAAAGTTGCCCTGGTAACCGGCGCCAGTCGTGGTATCGGTCGTGCCATTGCCGAGCAGCTAGCTACCGCTGGTGCGGTAGTTGTGGGTACCGCCACCAGCGAAGGCGGTGCTGCAGCGATCAGCGACTACTTGGGTGACAACGGCACTGGTATGGTGTTGAACGTGACCGAACCGGCGTCTCTGGATGCACTGTTTGCTGAGATTAAAGCCAAATATGGCGACATCGACGTGTTGGTTAACAATGCTGGGATCACCCGCGACAACCTGATGATGCGCATGAAGGATGACGAGTGGACCGACATTCTTGATACTAACTTGACCTCAGTATTCCGCACCTCTAAAGCGGTACTGCGAGCGATGATGAAGAAGCGCAACGGTCGCATTATCAACATCGGCAGCGTAGTGGGCACCATGGGTAACCCAGGTCAGGTGAACTATGCCGCAGCCAAAGCGGGCCTGTTAGGCTTTACTAAGTCTCTGGCCAAAGAGGTGGCAAGTCGCGGAATTACCGTCAATACTGTCGCTCCAGGCTTTATCCAAACCGACATGACTGATGAGCTGAACGAGGCGCAAAAGTCTGCCATTATGGGTCAAGTTCCAGCCGGTCGTTTGGGCCAAGCGCAAGAGATCGCCGATGCGGTATTGTTCTTAGCCTCTGATCGTGCGAGCTACATCACAGGCGAGACTTTGCACGTCAATGGTGGCATGGTGATGGCATAACGCCATCGTGCAGATATCTACGCTGATTACGTAGCGAACGGCTGCAAATTGGCGACGAATTTCGTGGTTTGACCACAATGCTAAATGCTTGCAATGTGGTTTTATTCGAATAAACTAGACCGCATTTCTACGCTACTGCGTACTTGAACAGGAAAGTAAAAAATGAGCAACATCGAAGAACGCGTAAAGAAGATCATCGTTGAGCAACTGGGCGTTAAAGAAGAAGAAGTAAAAGCTGAAGCTTCTTTCGTTGACGATCTGGGCGCTGACTCTCTGGACACCGTTGAGCTGGTAATGGCTCTGGAAGAAGAGTTTGACACCGAGATCCCAGACGAGGAAGCTGAGAAGATCACTACCGTTCAGTCTGCTATCGACTACGTTCAAGCTAACCAATAAGCTGAATACCCAATTTTTTAAAACAGGCGGCAGATAAGCCGCCTGTTTTTTGTTTGCGGAGGTCAACGTGACTAAACGTCGCATTGTAGTTACTGGTCTGGGCGCTATTACCCCAGTAGGTAACGATCCTAAAACTGCATGGAGTAACGTACTGGCCGGTCAAAGCGGCGTGGGTCCAATCCCGCACTTTGATGCCAGTGATTTTGCAGTGCAATTCTCTGCTTCGGTAAAAGACTTCAACGTTGAAGATTACCTAAGCAAGAAAGAAGCCCGCAAAATGGACTTGTTTATCCAGTACGGTCTGGCCGCTTCTCTGCAAGCGATCGACGATTCCGGTCTGGAAATTAACGAAGCTAACGCTCACCGCATCGGCGCCGCTATTGGCGCGGGCATGGGCGGTCTGCAGCTGATCGAAAGCAACAAAGCCACTTTGGATAAATCCGGCCCACGCCGTATTTCGCCATTCTTTGTGCCTTCTACCATCATCAACATGATTGCCGGTCACCTGTCGATCATGAAAGGCTTTACTGGTCCAAACATCTCTATCGTGACCGCGTGTACCACTGGTGTGCACAACATCGGTCAAGCAGCGCGAATGATCGCATACGGCGATGCCGATGTGATGATCGCCGGTGGCGCAGAGATGGCAACCACTGAGCTGGGTGTGGGCGGTTTCGCTTCCGCTAAAGCGCTGTCTACCCGCAACGATGAGCCACAAAAGGCTTCTCGTCCGTGGGATAAAGACCGTGACGGCTTTGTGATTGGCGATGGCGCTGGTGTGATTGTGCTGGAAGAGTACGAACACGCTAAGGCCCGTGGTGCTAAGATCTACGCCGAGCTGGTTGGCTTTGGTATGAGCGGCGACGCCCACCACATGACTTCACCACCGGAAGACGGTCGTGGCGGCGCGGCAGCGATGCAGAACGCCATCAACGACGCTGGCATTGAAGTGACCAAGATCGGTTACATCAACGCCCACGGTACTTCCACTCCAGCGGGTGATATCGCTGAAGTGAACGGCGTGAAGAAGGTGTTTGGTGAGCACGCTTACCAACTGATCATGGGCTCCACCAAGTCGATGACTGGTCACCTGCTGGGTGCGGCTGGTTCGGTTGAAGCGATCTTCACCATCAAAGCACTGCACGAGCAGATCGTACCGCCAACCATCAACTTGGAAAACCCATCTGAAGGTTGTGATTTGGACTTCAACGCCGGCACTGAAGCTCGTCAAGTGGAACTGGAGTACGCGCTGTGTAACTCCTTCGGCTTTGGCGGCACCAACGGTTCGTTGCTGTTTAAGCGCGCGTAAGCAAGCGTTGCGCTGATGCTAAAAGGGCTTCCTTCGGGAAGCCCTTTTTCGTTGCAATTTGCAACTCACTGGAGAAATTTCCCTTTATTACAGTCGCTTGCCAGCTTGGCATCAAAGTTTCATTAACCGTCACGATTGTGTTCGAGATGAGGATTGATGATGAAACCGAATGTGCGGACGTGGCTACCGCCACTGGCCACCGGACTGGCGCTGTTGAGCAATCATGCTCTTGCGACGCCTTTTAACGATTGTCCGACCCAAGCCTACCTATTTCAGCGCTCGACCGTGGTGGTCTACGGCGTCGATTTGGTCACCGGCGCTTACCAAGTGCTGACTGATGACATTGGCATTCCCAATAACGTCAATGCGGTTGGGTTTAATCAAAGTGACCGCTACCTGTATGGCTTTTCCAAAGAGTATAAAGATGTAGTCAAGATGGGCGAAGACTACCAAGCCAGTCGGTTAAACGTGACCGGCATGCCCAGCGGTGTTCATTTCTATGTTGGTGATGTGCATAACAACACCTTTTGGACCTATCACAAAAACCATGGCCTCTACGCCATCAACCTTGATGAGTCGGCGGCAGATTTTGCCGAGGCGCGAAAAATCGAGGGTGCTGATACCAGCATGAACTTGACCGACTTTGCGTTTCACCCCAGTGATGGTCAATTGTATGCAGTGGATAACAGCAGCGGCGATCTGTATCAGATAGACACCAGCGATGGCAGCAGACAAGTGCTTGGCAACACCGGGGTTACCGGTACCTTTGGCGCCGGATTTTTTGAACAGAGTGGCTACTACTACATCAGCCGCAATAGCGACGGCAATATCTACCGGATTGATCTTCGTAATCCGGCGCAACTGGATGCGACCGCCGAATTTTTTGCCGATGGTCCATCGTCCTCTTCCAATGATGGTGCGCGCTGCGCCTCGGCGCCGGTGATTGCCGAAAACGTTGATTTTGGTGATGCACCAGACAGCTACGGCACACGGATGGAGTCTAACGGGGCACGGCACAGTTTGGCGCCGGCAGGGCCAATGCTTGGCAGTTTGGTGGATGCGGAGAGTGACGGTCTGCAAGCACCTTGGAGCGACGACAGCCGTGACCAAAGCGACGAAGATGGCATTGCTTTTATCAATGGCTTGCGCGTCGGTACTGCGGCATTGGTGCAGGTACAGATAGGTCGGCAAGGCGGTTATCTGCAAGGGTTTATCGACTGGGATGGCAGTGGCGATTTTGATCAAGCGAACGAGCAAGTGTTTGCCGATCAATATCTGGATGTCGGTAGCCATCAGTTGTCGATTGCAGTGCCTAACAATGCGGTACCAGGGATTGTGCAAACGCGATTCCGGATAGCTTCCAACAGTGGTATTCGCAGTCGCGGTGGTGCGCCGGATGGCGAGGTGGAAGATCATATCGAGGTGGTGCTTGGCGATGGCAGCAGCCAAAGCCATTATCCCAGCGCCAGTAGCTTTGCCACCATCGCCTTTGAAGATCGGTGGCCGCGGATGCCGGACTACGATATGAACGACGTAGTGGTCGATCTGCGCTTTACCCAAACGTTGCAAGACGGTTTGGTTACAGCACTGAAAGTGGAAGGGCAGTTGCGCGCCTCTGGCGCCAGTTATCACAATGGCTTAGGGCTGCGCTTACCGGGGATCCCCGCCAGTCAAATTGGCAGCGGATCCAGTTTGACCACCACCAGTCAGAGTATCGCCAATGCGGGCCAAGAAGCTGGGCAAACCGATGCGGTGTTCATCATTAGCAATGATCTGAAGTCTGAAATCAGCAAAAGCTGCCTCTATTACCGCACCATTAGCGGCTGTGATGATGGCATGCAGTTGGCCTTTACCTTGGAGATCGCCTTCAGTCCCGGTGTCGCGCCGCAGCAGATGCCACAGGCACCATTTGATCCGTTTATATTCGCGACGCCGGGTAAGACTCGCGGTGGTTTTGATGGGATCCCGGGGCGTGGGCTTGAGATCCACCAAGCGGACTATCCGCCAACGGATCTGGTCGATAACCAATATTTTGGTACCCATCAGGATGCCTCCAATCCCGGCAGCAATGTGTACTACCGTACCAGCAACAATCTGCCGTGGGTGCTGGAATTTGATCACCGCTGGGATTACCCCGCAGAGCAGCAAGATCTGTTGCAGGCTTATCCGCAGTTCGAGCAATACCTGCTGTACGACGGTGGCCAATATCAAGATTGGCACCAACGTCAAAATGCCAATAGCGGCTTACTGTTCGAGTAGGAGTGAATGATGAACAACAAACCCAGTTTAGCGATTGCAATAACCTTGGTTCTGACCGCTTGCGGGGGTGGTGGCGGTAGCAGCAATGAAGGCAACGCGCCCGCGCCAGCACCAGTGACCACAGCACCGGAACCTGCGCCAGCGCCAACCAGCACTGCCGAGTTAGTGGCTTCGCCACAGATGGATTTTGCCAGCTGCGATCAACTGCAGGTGTTGGTAAACGCGCCGGAGAACAGCTTTGTTGCCGCATACTATGAGTTTGAGCAAAGCGGCACGGGCTTTGTTCCAAACTATCAGCAGCGCCAGTTGTCGGGGCTGGTGGTTGATGGCCAGTTTCAAGCTAGCCTAATGGCTCCAGATCAGCAGCAGTCGATACTGGTCGAGCTATGGCCGCCAGGGGCGACGGAGCCCCAGCAGCGGCGCTTTGAGTTATCTCAAGGGGTGATTCGCTGGCAGGTAAACTGATCCGCTGGCTGTTTTAGGGCGTGTTGACTTTTGGTGTTCAGAATTTGGTCGAGGATAGCGGCTGTCAATTGAGGAATGCGATTGAAGGCATAGTGGCTCTACGTCGAAATCGCATGACGAAGAGTGACAGCTGCTAGTCCGACCCTGCGAGGCGCCCCTTAGCGAGCACTGAACGGCAATATTGACCAACCAAGATCAATTGGCTGTCAAAGTAGCAAATGGTGGGCGCAAAAATATACAGCAAAGGTCAACGCACCCTAGTTACTGATGGCGCTACCACTGGTGGCGTCATCATTTATTAACTCTTGTAAACCATCACTGAGCCGGCGCATCGCCACCACGTTGGCAGCCAAACTGCCTGCCTGATGTTGCACTTCAACGGCGACCAAAGAGGTTGATTCGGCGCTGCTGTCCATCTGCACACTGGAGGCGCTAACCTCATTGGCGACTTGCTGTTGTTGGTGGACTACTTTCATTAATTTAGTCAGATCGCTGTGGTTATCGGTGATGTCGTTGATAACCCCATTAAGCTCTTCAACGGTATCGTGGATCACCGCGCGGCCACTTAATACCTCTTGGTGCGATTGCTCTAACATCTGGCGGATCTCGCTAGCGGCGGCATTGGTTTGTTCAGCCAGCATCCGTACATGCTCCGAAACTACCGCAAAACCGCGGCCATGTTCGCCTGCACGGGCACTTTCGATGGCAGCGTTCAGCGCCAAAAGATTGGTTTGCTGGGCGACTTTGGTGATCAGATCTGCGGCGGTGGTGATCTGTTCATTGGTGGCCAAAATCTTGTCGATGGCGTCGGTCGAGGCTTTTAGTCCATGTGAACTGGTTTGCGCTTTGGCGGCAATGCTTTCACCGCGCAGATTCAATTCGGAAACGAACTGACCGGCTTGCTCCATCCCTTGATTTAACTGCTGCAGTCGTTCATTAACGTAAACGCTCGCTTGCGATTGGTTGACGCAGTTGGCTTTCAGTTGGCCAGTCTGACTTTCCAGTTGCTCAGCTTGCTGATCGAGCTGTTCGGTGATGGTGGTTAAGGTGCCCGCATTGGTTTGTAGATGATTAAAAACCCCGGTTAAGTGCGAATGCGCCTGTTCCGATTGCTGCGCCGCTAACTCGGCGTTGTGTTGTTGTTGCTGCGCTTGGCCAATCGCTTGTATGCGTTGTTTGGTATTTAGAATTAGGGTAACCGAGATCAGCAGCATCGAGCCGATAAAGGCGATCACCGATTCGATTTGGTAGCGCTCTGGCGTCAATCCCATCTCAGGAAATTGGTGGCCGGCGAAATCGGCGGCGACCATCGCGATGGCACCAGCCATAACAATCAGCGCCCAGCGACAGGCTACTTGTAGTGAGGTGCCGGTAAAGTAGGCGGCGATGATGGCGGCAATCCACAGCGATTGGTTGGAATCGATTACCCCACCGGATTGATAAACCAATGCCAAAATATGCAGCGCTGCGGTGGCGAACGCGGTGTTGACAGCACCGGTTAAACTGGCGCGATATTTAACGAAAAATAGCGCTAGGAGCTGTCCAATGGCCAAGGTAACCGAGGTGAATACCAAAACGGATTGTTCGGCGACGTGCCACTTAAGCGCGCTTAACACCGCAGCCAATAGCGTACACAGCGCCATTACCACCAACGCTTCGGCATTTCGCTGTTGCTCGTGATCCCACGGTTGTTGCTTTGGCATTAGCCGTGATAGCCAGTTGCTCTTGGCAGTAGCTGGTTGCATATAAAGTCCATTTCATTGGCATCATTTGTTGCAAATGGTTTGAGATTTGCAGCCCAGTTACCCTGTGCCAGATCAAAGAAATCGGACTGTGGTTGGCTTTCAACCGTTGGTATAGGGCGTGATACAGCATCAATTCAGCAACGGTGATGTTTTCAGCAATGTTGTTGTGTTGCCGCTGGATAAAGTTGTGGCGTCTGGCTGCTGGCTTGTGTTTTGCTATGGCTACTGTGGCCGAATGTGGTCAACGTTTGCTTATTAAAAGGATGATAACAATGGCGCATGTGGCCTTTATTGGATTGGGTGTTATGGGCTATCCGATGGCGGGGCATCTTCAGCATCATGGCCATCAAGTAACGGTATACAACCGCACTACGGCTAAGGCGCAGCAGTGGGCCGAGCAACATGGTGGACGCTGGGCGCCAACCCCTGCGGCGGCAGCATGCGATGCCGAGTTGGTGTTTGTGTGTGTTGGTAACGATGACGATCTTCGCTCGGTGTTACTTGGTGACAATGGTGCTTTTGCCGGTATGGCCAAAGGCGCCATGGTGGTGGATCACACCACCGCCTCGGCGGATGTCGCTCGGGAGATGGCAGCGGCGGCCAGTGAATTGGGCCTTGGCTTTGTCGATGCGCCGGTGTCTGGTGGGCAGGCGGGCGCAGAGAATGGCGTATTAACGGTGATGATCGGTGGCGAGCAAGCGCAATTTGACGTAGCGAAGCCGGTGATCGACAGCTTTGCCCGCAGTGCAGTGTTGATGGGACCAGTGGGTAGCGGCCAGCTAACCAAGATGGTGAATCAAATTTGTATCGCAGGGGTAGTGCAGGGGCTGGCAGAAGGGGTTCACTTTGCCCAGAAAGCCGGTCTTGATGGCGCCAAGGTGTTCGAGGTCATTGGTAAAGGGGCTGCGCAGTCATGGCAGATGGATAACCGCCACGCCACTATGCTGGAAGGGCAGTTTGATTTTGGCTTTGCAGTAGACTGGATGCGCAAAGACTTAGATATTGCTCTAACCGAAGCGCGTCGTAACGGTGCGCAATTGCCATTGACCGCTTTAGTGGATCAGTTCTACGCCGAGGTGCAAAAGCTTGGTGGTAATCGCTGGGACACCTCTTCGCTGAAAGCGCGCTTGAAATAATCGCGGCTTGCCGCAGTAAAAACCAAGGCCACCGCAATCGGTGGCCTTGTTGTTATTGGGTAACTGCTATTAGCGCTAGTGCCGTTGGCGTTAGGCTAATTTGGCGTTATGAATCGTAAGTGTAACTTCACTAACCGACGCCAGTGCCGTTTGGCTCGCGGCAGCTTGGCTGATCTGCGCGCCCTCGGTTTCTACCAATATCGCGTTATCGATTTGGTCAAACTCGACACCAGCCAGCATCATAGCGTTCAGTGCCATCTGCATTGGCGGCAGTGATGGGTTAAAGGCGGCATTTTCGGCGTAACGACCGGCAAATTGACGACCTTCTGCGGTTTCTAATACCACTGCCGCAGGGCTTTGCGAGTAGGGCGCATAGCTCTGCTCAGCCTGCTCTACGGCGCTTTGGGTAAGCGGGTTACAGCTTGATAGCGACAGCGCAAATTTAGGCGCCTGCATCAGGCCGTAATTGATCCCAAGGTTTTTTGGCCCAAAGGCGTATGGCAGGTAGTGCGACAGGCCTTGAGTGCCATTCTCAGGCAAGGTGATCCGCAGTTCACCTTGGGTGGCTAACTCATTCATAAATTGGCGGCAGTGGCCACAGGGGGAGGCGTTAATCACCATGTCAGTTAGTGCGGTTTCGCCGGCCAGCCAGGCGTTGCTGATCGCCGATTGCTCGCCATGGACACTATGAAACAGGGTTTGGTTTGGCAGCTCCATATTGGCGCCAAAGTAGAGGTTGCCGGATTGACCGACGGCGATCGCCCCCACATAAAAACCAGAGATAGGCACGTAAGCCCGTGCAGCAGCCACTGGCAGCAGCGCTAACAGCAGCGCTTTGTCGCTAAGACCGGATTGTTGTTCCAGTAATTGTCGTTCAGCGGCGCTGATGATGCCAGCAAATGGGCGTTGTAATAGGGGAGTTAAGGCCGAGGCCAATTCCGCTGGCATGGCAGCCAAAACTGGAATGTAACGTGAGTCCATGCTGCAAATCCGCAAACAAAAATCGTCCTTAAGTGTAGATTTTTGGTTAACGATAGGATGCGGCATGGCTCACGTCTGTTGTTTTTTCTAGCGTTCGATTGCTAAAAAACTAACCACTTGTGGATTTAGAGGCCCTGCAAATAGTTGCCAAGAGCCTTTAACAGGCTGGTTTTGTGCTCATCGCTGCTGTGCTGCTCGAACAGCTGTTCCAGATGGTAGATGTACTCTGGATCGCTGAGCGCTTGCTTACAGTGCTCTTGCCAGCGCAGTTGCTCTGGCTCAGACAGGGTTTCTGGGTAGTTGCGAGCGCGGTACAAGAACAGCATTGGCGCTAAGCGTGGATCAGTAAACTGCGGGGTTAACGCCGCTAAATTACTTGGATGGCAGTTACGTACCAACTCAATTTGGGCGCGATCGGCATCAGAGAAGAAACCGCCGTAGAGCTGTTGATCCACGGGCTTAGTGTTGTCGCCAGTTGGCTGGTCATCGTAGATCTGATGCAGTTTTTCCCGCACCGCTTGATGATGCTGACGCAGCAGTTTGTAGTGTTCTCGACAGCCCGCCTTATCCAGACCAAGACGTTCGGCATTCTCGTCTTCCAAGCTGCTGGCTGGGGCGATAAAGGGGCTTTTGTTGAGGTGAACCAGTTTCAATGGCACCCGTGGCTCGCCGGCCGGCCGTTCGCTGGTTTTTTGATACAGCTTGGTTTTTAGGGTTTCGGCGTCCCATTCCAACAGTGGGGTTGGATCTTGTTTTAGGTCAACGCAGATCACCGCATTGCTGTTATGCGGGTGCCAGGCCATTGGCAAGATCAACGATGCGCAACCGTTGGCGGCGGGGAACATCGAACTGACGTGCAGCAATGGCTTTAAGCCTAAGATGTCGATTTGTGGCGCGACCGCCTGCTTCTTTCTAAGGCCAAAATAATAGTCGTATAACTTCGGTTGCTTCTCTTTAATCAGCTTGGCGAGGGCGATGGTGGCTTTGACGTCTGATACCGCATCATGGGCGTTTTCGTGCGCAAGACCGTTAGCAACGGTGAGATGTTCCAGCTTAAAGCTCGGTACACCTTCCTCGCGCTCCGGCCATTCGATCCCCTCCGGGCGCAGCGCATAGCAGGCCCGCACCAGATCGATAATGTCCCATCGGCTGTTGCCATGTTGCCACTCCCGCGCGTACGGATCGAAGAAGTTGCGATAGAGGCTGTAGCGGGTGACTTCATCATCGAAGCGAATCGAGTTGTAGCCAACAGTACAGGTGTTGGGCTGAGCCATCTGCGCATGGACCTTGGCGATAAACTGGGCTTCAACCTCACCGAGCCGATTGGCTTTTTGTGGGGTGATGCCGGTAACAAACATCGCTTCGGCGGCCGGCAGGTAATCCAGCGGCAGGCGGCAGTAGTATTCAATCGGCTCGCCAATGATATTGAGATCCATATCAGTGCGAATGGCGGCGAACTGTGCCGGTTTATCGCTGGCGGGATTGGCGCCCCAGGTTTCGTAATCGTGCCAGAGTAACGTCGGCTGGTTGTTGTTCATATCGGTGCGGCCTAGTGGCGAAAACTTACTAATGACAAGCAATGTACCTGTCTGTCGGAGCGATTAAAACTAAACAGCGTGCAAGTGAAGGCAATCGCATTAAAAGCCAACAGCTTGAAGCGATTTCGCGGTGGCATGGTCGAGCTTTTGCTACCTCATCTTAGGTAGGGTTTAAAGGAATCTCTCAGGCGGATCACAGTTCTGCTTTTGCTTACTCGGCTTAAACAAGGTTCAGTGTAAAAATGAAACAACTATTTCAAATGGACCTTTTTGATGAATCCTGTGGTTCGGGGATTAGCCCCGCTGATGGCGCTGGTGGCGATGGGCACCGCGGCGCAAACCTTGCATAAACCAAACGACGGTATAGCCACCACGGCGCTGGAACAGAGTTGGGCGGCGACGGCTAACAACAGCGAGCGTCACGATCTGTTGGCTGAACGGCCGCAATTAATCTGGTTGTATGCCGGTTCTGGTTACGATAAGCAGTTTAATAGCCCTCGGGGCCATCAGTTTGCCATCAACGACGTTACCACCATTTTCCGTACTGATGACGGCAGTAAAACCGCCAGTTGTTGGACCTGTAAAGGCCCTGGTGCGACCCATGAGATGGGCTTGGTGGGTGAGGGGCGCTTCGGCCTGCATACCTTTGGGCAAATGGGTCAGTACATGAGCGTGTCGGTTGGTTGTGCCGATTGTCATGATGCCGACGGCGAAAACTTGCAGGTGTCGCGCCCGCATGCTCTGAAAGCGATGGCAAAAATTAAGCAGCCGTTTGCCGAGCAAGATCGCACCATTCAAGGGGCGCAGACCTGTGGCCAGTGCCATGTAACCTATTACATGCAACCAGAGATCGGCAACGGCGTTAATATTCCATGGATCTTCGGCAGCACCGCTGATGACATTGAAAAGTACTACGACACCCGTCAGTTCTACGACTGGATCCATCCAGTTTCGGGCGCGCCGATGGTGAAAGCTCGTCACCCCGAGTATGAACATTGGAGCCGCAGTGCCCATGCTGAGATGGGGGTAACGTGCGTAAGCTGTCACATGACCACAAAGATCGATGATAAAGGTCGTGAGTATACCGATCACAACATTCAGCAAAGCTGGCAGAACTTCGAAGCACAGTGTTCTAGCTGTCACGAGAGCGAAGCGGAGCTTAAGCAGACCATCGCCGACAACAAACAGCAAATTAATAGCGCTCGTGCCGAAGTGGAACAGCTGCTGGTGAAGGCGCACGCTGAAGCGGGGGCATTGCGTCAAGATGGCGTACAACCGCGGGATATGGGCGCGGCGCTGATGGGGATCCGCCACGCGCAGTGGCGCTGGGATTTTGCCGTATCCTCCCACGGTATTCACGCTCACAACTCTAAAGAGGGTTTAGATCTGCTGGCGGTGGCCAAGCGCCAGGCAACCATGGCACGAGCGCGGCTGCAGTTGCTGCTTGAGCAGCGACCGCAACTGAAAGTGCAGTATCCGGATCTGTCGAGCAAACTGAGCGCGCAACAAGCGGTTGGTTTAGATGAGGCCAAGATGCAAGCGGTGAAAGACAAGTTCCTTGCAACTGAGGTTAACGGCAAATGGCCCGGTTGGAGCTTTTAATCGACGCTAAGCCGTCGCCGCAATCAGTCACTTAATAAAAACGGCGCTAGAGCAATCTAGCGCCGTTTTTGATCTCGAGTATTTAGTTATTAGCCTTGAGTTATCAGTTATCAGTTATCAGTGATGGATGAGCAATATGGTGGTTCGAGAGTGACAGCTGCTAGTCCGCCTCTGCAAGGCGCCCCTCAGTGATCTCTGAACAGCAAAATCAACCGACCAAGAGCAATTTGCTGTCAAAAGTAACCAAAAATGGGCGCAAAAATATACATCGAAGGTCAACACGCCCTAACAACTAAAAGCTAATGACTAACATCTATTTTGATGGCAAACAAAAAGCCCCGCTGGCTTGCGCTAGCGGGGCTTTGTTAACACTTAAAGTGAATTCTTAAACAGAATTACTTCTTAGCGTTACGCTCTTTCACTTCAGCAATTACTTGCTCTGCGATGTTGTTTGGACATGGCATGTAGTGAGAGAACTCCATGGAGAACTGGCCACGACCGGAGGTCATGGTACGCAGGTCACCGATGTAACCAAACATTTCAGACAGTGGAACGTCAGCTTTGATGCGAACGCCGGTCATGCCTGCTTCTTGGTCTTTGATCATGCCGCGACGACGGTTCAAGTCACCGATTACGTCACCAACGTGGTCTTCTGGAGTGAACACGTCAACCTTCATGATAGGCTCCAGCAGCTGAGCGCCGGCCTTAGGAATGGATTGACGGAACGCCGCTTTAGCAGCGATTTCGAACGCGATAGCAGAGGAGTCAACTGCGTGGAAACCACCGTCGAACAGTTCTACTTCAACGTCCAGCACTGGGAAGCCAGCCAGAACACCAGTCTGCATCATAGAGGCAAAGCCTTTTTCTACTGCAGGCCAGAATTCCTTAGGAACGTTACCACCAACAACGGTAGATTCGAACTTGAAGCCGGTACCTGGCTCAGCTGGACGGATGCGGTAATCGATCTTACCGAACTGACCAGAACCACCAGACTGCTTCTTGTGGGTGTAGGAATCTTCAACCGCCTGGGTGATGGTTTCGCGGTAGGCTACCTGTGGCTTACCAACAATCAGCTCAACGCCGTAGGTACGCTTCAGGATGTCTACTTTGATGTCCAGGTGCAGTTCGCCCATGCCTTTCAGGATGGTTTCGCCAGACTCTTCGTCGGTTTCAACTTGGAAGGATGGATCTTCAGCAACCATCTTACCGATAGCTACGCCCATCTTCTCGTTGCCGCCTTTGTCTTTTGGAGCAACAGCGATAGAGATCACTGGCTCTGGGAAGATCATAGGCTCCAGGGTGCACTCGTTCTTAGGATCACACAGGGTGTGACCGGTTTGAACGTTCTTCATGCCCACTACCGCGATGATGTCACCAGCTTGTGCAGAGGTGATTTCGGTACGGTCGTTGGCGTGCATCTCTACCATACGGCCGATACGCTCGGTCTTACCGGTAGCAGAGTTCAGAACGGTGTCGCCTTTGTTCAGCTTACCGGAGTAGATGCGGATAAAGGTCAGGGCGCCGAAACGGTCGTCCATGATCTTAAACGCCAGAGCGCGCAGTGGCTCTTCTTCAGATACGATAGCGAACTCGCCAGTTGGCTCACCAGTCTCGGAATCGGTCAGAGGCTGTGGCTTAACTTCGGTTGGAGATGGCAGGTAGTCAACAACGGCGTCCAGAACCAGCTGGATACCTTTGTTTTTGTACGCAGAACCACAGTAGGTTGGGAAGAACAGCATGTCGCGGGTACCTTCACGGATACAACGCTTGATGTCTTCCAGAGATGGTTCGGTACCTTCTTCCAGGTACTCCATCAGCAGCTCTTCGTCAGCTTCCAGAGCGGTTTCGATCAGCTCTTCGCGGTAAGCGGCAGCGTCGTCAACCATTTCAGCTGGGATGTCTACGATTTCGTAGTTTTCTGGCAGGCCAGAATCGTCCCAGATGTAAGCTTTCTGGCTCAGGATGTCTACAACGCCTTTGAAGTCGTCTTCGATACCGATTGGCAGGGTCATAACCAGCGGACGAGCAGCCAGTACGTTCTTAACCTGATCAACTACGCGGTAGAAGTCTGCACCCATACGGTCCAGCTTGTTCACGAAGATCAGACGAGAAACTTTGGATTCGTTAGCGTAACGCCAGTTGGTTTCGGACTGTGGCTCTACGCCGCCGGAACCACAGAATACGCCGATACCACCGTCAAGTACCTTCAGGGAACGGTAAACTTCGATGGTGAAGTCAACGTGTCCTGGGGTGTCGATGATGTTCAGGCGGTGGTTGTTCCAGAAACAGGTGGTCGCAGCAGACTGAATGGTAATACCACGCTCAGCTTCCTGCTCCATGAAGTCAGTGGTGGTAGAACCGTCGTGAGTGTCACCGATCTTGTGGATCTTACCGGTCAGCTTCAGAACACGTTCTGTGGTGGTGGTTTTACCAGCATCTACGTGAGCGAAGATACCGATATTACGATAAAGGGATAAGTCTGCCATTAGTTGTACTCTATAGGTCAGGGTCGAAAACGCGCGAAAGTATACAGGATTTCTAAATTTTTTACGAAGAAATCATGCAAACCGCGAAAATCAACCATTCAATGTTGTTTATCTCGCCGCAATCTTAACTAATCCCCTTAAAAATCAGGTAGATATCAAGATGGCAGAAAGCCGTTAAAACTAACGGCTTTACTAAGAAAAACAAGTTTATAGCGTCAAAGTCGAATTCTTCACCAGCTTGGTCAGGAATTTCATCCTGCTAAAGCAGTGTAGCAGTCGCCTTTGTTGCTAGGTGCTGCGGACGCGATGGAACGGTTACTGGTCGTCGCTGGCATAACCTGCGGCGGCCAAAATATCACCATCCATCATCGCCTTACCATCAATCATGGTCAGACGGCCCTGACAGAACCATTGCACTACCAGTGGGTAGATGCGGTGTTCTTGGCTATGCACTCGCTGTTGCAGCAGCTCGGCGTCATCTTCAGCGAAGATTGGCACCTGCGCTTGCAGGATGACCGGACCACCGTCGAGTTCAGGGGTAACGAAGTGTACAGAAACCCCGTGGACGCTGTCACCTGCATCGATAGCTCGTTGATGAGTATTTAACCCTGGGTATTTCGGCAGCAGTGACGGATGGATATTAAGCATCCGTCCGCTGAACTGGTTAACGAACTCGGCGGTAAGGATCCGCATAAAACCGGCCAGAACCACCAGATCGACATGCAGCGGCTCGAGCGCGGCCAACAGACGTTGATCGTATTGCTCCCGGCTTTCCCCTTGTATGGTGCTAACCACCAATGAGGGGATAGCGGCATTGGCGGCGCGTTCTAACCCATAAACGTCGGCTTTATTGCTGATCACCGTGACTACATCGGCGTTGATCTGACCTGCTTGGCAGGCATCAATGATCGCTTGCAAGTTAGAACCGGAGCCAGAGATTAAAACTGCAATTCGCTGTTTTTGCATGAAGTTACCTATATATGCAGCGAATTACTGAATTTCAACTTGTGGCTGGTCGCCGCTGCGCTCGGCAATCTGGCCGATAACCCAAGCGTTTTCGCCGTGGTTATTTAGCAAGGTGACGGCGGCGTCAGCGTGTTCGGCTGGCAGGGCGATGACCAGACCAACACCACAGTTAAAGGTACGGTACATTTCGTGGGTGGTGATGTTGCCGGTCTCTTGTAACCAGTTAAACACCATTGGCCACTGCCAGCTGTTGCCATCGATCACCGCTTTGCAATGGGCTGGTAACACTCGTGGGATGTTTTCCCAGAAACCGCCGCCGGTGATATGAGAGATGGCGTGAATAGGCAGTTGCTGTTGCAGTTCCAGCACCGATTTGACGTAGATCTTGGTTGGCGCCATCAGCGCATCAATCAGCTTAACGTCGCCCATTTGAGTTTCGGCGGGATTGTCACAGCGCTCTAATACTTTGCGGATCAGTGAGTAACCGTTGGAGTGCGGGCCAGAGGAGGCCAGCGCAATCAGAGTATCTCCGGCGTTAACTTTGTCGCCTGTGATCACCTCGTCTTCTTCGACGACACCAACGCAAAAGCCGGCCATGTCGTAATCGCTGCCTTCATACATACCAGGCATTTCGGCGGTTTCACCGCCAATCAGGGCGCAGCCTGCCAACTCACAGCCATCGGCGATACCGTTAACCACCGAGGTTGCAACCTCAACATCCAACTTGCCGGTAGCGTAGTAATCCAAGAAAAACAGTGGCTCGGCGCCTTGGACAATCAGATCATTAACGCACATTGCCACCAGATCGATACCAACGGTGTTGTGGCGCTGGTAATCGATAGCCAGTCGCAGCTTGGTGCCAACGCCGTCGGTGCCAGAAACCAACAGCGGCTTTTTGTAGTTGGTTGGCAAACGGCACAGGGCGCCAAAACCGCCCAAACCACCCATTACTTCCGGACGATGGGTACGCTTAACCGCAGACTTGATGTTGTTGACCAGGGCGTTGCCCGCATCGATATCCACACCAGCGTCTTTGTAGCTCAGTTGGTTTGCAGTAGTCACAGAGGCCTCTTTGGGGTTCTAGTTATGTTGTGTAGGGCGCACCGACGTTCTTTGACACCGGCGCTTTATTTGCGCGCTATTCTAGCAGCGGCATGATAACCACCCAAGCGAGCAACGGGCTAATCAGCTGTTTTACTTAAAGGAAAGAGCAATCTATTGAATGGAAGGTGTTATTTCAGCATTTGCGGTAAGTGAAATAATGTTTTCTGATTGATAAATAATGTGCGGAAGCGTAGGGCTTTGGTGACGCTGTTCACACAACCGTATTGCTCTCGGCGGCGATGGCTTCTCAGGTCGGCGCTAAACAAGCTATGATCTCGCTAATTTGTCTACCGCCCATCTTCTGGAGAGACTCGATGCAAGTCACTGAAGTTAAACACCCGCTAATTCAACACAAACTTGGCCTGATGCGTGAAGCTGACATCAGCACCAAGCGCTTCCGTGAACTGGCGTATGAGGTGTCTAGCCTGCTGACCTACGAAGCGACCAAGGACTTCGAGATGGAAACCGTTACCATCAATGGTTGGAACGGCCCGATCGAAGTAGAGCAGATCAAGGGCAAAAAAGTGACCGTAGTGCCAATTCTGCGCGCAGGTCTGGGCATGATGGACGCTGTGCTAGAGCACATGCCATCCGCTAAGGTATCTGTAGTGGGTATCTACCGCGATGAAGAGACCCTAGAGCCAGTAACCTACTTCGAAAAGCTGGTAAGCAACATCGAAGAGCGTATCGCTATGGTGGTTGACCCAATGCTAGCAACCGGTGGCTCGATGATCGCCACTTTGGATCTGCTGAAAGCCCGTGGCTGTAAGCACATCAAAGTGCTGGTATTGGTTGCGGCTCCTGAAGGGATCAAGGCGCTGGAAGAAGCGCACCCAGACGTAGAGCTGTTTGCCGCATCTGTGGATCAGTGTCTGAACGAACACGGCTACATTCTGCCGGGTCTGGGCGATGCTGGTGACAAGATCTTCGGTACCAAATAACACTATTTTCTGAAAAAAGGCGTCGGAATCGACGCCTTTTTTTCGGGCAAAATTTGGCTAACGGCGCCTGCCTCGTCGTTAATCTAATACCAATAACTCTAAGGATTATGATGCAACCTCAACAATTTACCCCTGCTCAACAGGTTGTTGCCGGTGCCCAGATGCTGTTTGTGGCATTTGGTTCGCTGGTGCTGGTGCCGATGCTAACCGGCCTTGATATTCGGGTGGCGCTGTTCACTGCCGGTATCGGTACGCTGCTGTTCCAACTGATCACTCGTCGCACCGTGCCGGTGTTCTTGGCATCCTCGTTCGCCTTCATTGCTCCGATCTCTGCCGGTGTGGCGCAATGGGGCATCAGCGACACCATGGGCGGCTTGTTTGCCGCGGGTCTGGTGTACATCCTGCTGTCACGAGTAGCCAAAATTGGCGGTGTTGAAGCGATCAACCGTTTCTTGCCACCAGTAGTTGTTGGTCCAGTGATCATGGTAATCGGTCTGTCGTTGGCGCCAGTCGCGGTGAAGATGGCACTGGGCTTTGCCGGTGACACTCAGATTGTGCCAACCTCGACGGCGATGATGATTGCTCTGCCAACCCTGTTGACCGCCTTGCTGGTTTCCATCTTGGGTAAAGGGATGCTGCGTTTGCTGCCAATCCTGTCCGCCATCGTGGTCGGTTACAGCTTGTCGCTGGCGTTTGGCATCGTTGATTTGACCCCAGTAAAAGAAGCGGCGTGGTTGGCTTTGCCAAACTTCACCGCACCGACCTTTAACTGGCAGGCGATCCTGTTCATGCTGCCGGTGGCGATTGCCCCTGCGGTAGAACACATTGGCGATATGGTGGCGATCTCCAACGTGACCGGCAAAAACTACATCAAAAAACCAGGCCTCAACCGTACCCTGATGGGTGACGGCATGGCGACCAGCGCGGCGGCACTGTTCGGCGGTCCACCAAACACCACTTACTCTGAAGTAACCGGTGCGGTAATGCTGACCAAAAACTACGATCCAAAAGTGATGACCATCGGTGCCTTCTTTGCCATTGGTTTGGCGATGGTTGGCAAGTTCGGTGCCTTCCTGCTGACTGTACCGACTGTGGTAATGGGCGGCATTATGATCCTGCTGTTTGGTTCTATCGCGGCGGTAGGGATGAACACCCTAATCAAAGCCCAAGTCGACATGAGCGAAGCGCGCAACTTGGTGATTGTGGCAATTACCTTGGTGTTCGGTATCGGCGGTATGGTGTTCCCATTCGGCGACTTCCAACTGCAAGGTATCGCCCTGTGTGCGGTAACTGCCATCTTGCTGAACTTACTGCTGCCAAAAGCGAAGCATTAATTAGCAATCGACAGCCCGGCATCACGCCGGGCTTGTTTTATCGTGGTACACTTGCCGCCAGTATTACCCTTTGGCTTTAAGGAGCCTTCAGTGCGAACAGCTGCTCTTCTATTGTCTCTTTTGTGTATGCCTTTGCAGGCGGCATTGGTCTCCGATCTGTATACCGCTTCGGTAGCGGTTGATGGTCGTAATAATGCGGCGCGCGCAAGTGGCGTCAAAGATGGCTTAGAGCAAGTGTTAGTGCGCATTACTGGTAACAATGGGGTCGGTCAAACCGCTGCGGGCAAAAGCATTATCGCTCGCGCCGATAACTACCTGTTGACCTATTCGTTTCAAAGTGGCGAGCAAACCAACCTGCAGGTGCGTTTTGATCCGGTCAAATTGCAGCAACAGGTGCGTGAATCGGGGCTGCCGATTTGGGGATCGCAGCGACCGGTGACGTTGCATTGGCTGGCGGTTGCTGATGAGCTAATGCCGCTGCAATTGGTCAATGAACTGGCCGATGATGGTGAGCAACTTAATGCGATTGCTCAGCGCCGAGGTTTACCGCAGTTGCTGCCGATTTTGGATCTGGAAGACAACTTGGCGGTTAGCGCCAACGACGTTTTGGGTAATTTCCCTGAACCGGTGCTAAGAGCATCGGCTCGTTATGGCGGCGATTTTGTATTGCTTTCAAGCGTCCAGCAGTTTGACGGTCAGTGGCACTATCAGATGTACCTGTACGACGGCCAGCCGCAGCAAGATGGGGCACCTTTGCCGATGGCATTAGCGCAGCATCGTGGTGTGGTTGATAGCCGCAGTGCTGCACTGGAACAGGTACTGGCGGCAACCGCCAGTTACTACGCTGGGCGCTATGGCGCGGTGGCGTCCGATGCCACTGCTGGTGCTGATAACCAAGTGGTGTTTGAGCTCGATGGTGGTATTGACCAACTGGTTGAGTTGGAACGCTATCTGGTGAGTTTGGCGCCGGTACAACAAACCGCAGTGGTCGCGGTTAACGGCAATCGGATCACCTTGGCACTGCAATTGATTGGTGGCTTGAATGAGTTCCAGCAGTTGCTGTCGCTGGAATCACGGGTCGAGTTGCTGCAGCTGTCAGATCCGCTGCAACCACCTTCATTATTGCCGCCAGAAGCATCACCGGTGCCGGAGCAAGCGCCATCTGCGGCAGCGAATTTGCCGCACTATCGTTGGTTAAATCAATAAATGGGAGAGTCGCGACGCGTGAGTTCGCAAGCGCCTATTCAGTTGTCGTTGCCGGTGCATCTGCCGGACGACGAAACCTTTAATAGCTACCACCCAGCGGGCAATCAGCAGCTTATTGAAAGCCTACGACTGTTGGCCAAAGGGGAAGGGGAGCGAATTACCTATCTGTGGGGCCCAGCCAAGTGCGGTCGAACCCATCTGTTACATGCCACCATCGCTTTGGCGGCAGAAGCTGGACTGAAGACCTTTTACTTACCACTTGGGATCCACGCGTCGATGTCGCCGGCGATTCTGGAAGGGTTAGAGCAGTTTGATCTGATCTGTCTGGATGACATCGATGAGGTCAGTTGCAACCCGAAATGGGAAGTGGCGCTGTTTGATCTGTACAATCGGGTGGAAGAGCAGCAGCGTTGTCGGATTGTGGTATCGGCGCGATGCAGTGCCGGTCAGGCGGGCTTCCTGTTGCCGGATCTGGTATCGCGGTTAAGTTGGGGCATTCACTACCAATTGCACCCACTGAGCGATGATGAAAAGCTGCAGGCGATGCAACAGCGATCCCAAGCTCGTGGTTTGGAACTACCCGATGACGTTGGCCGATTTCTGTTGGCACGACTGGCGCGGGATCTGCGTACTTTGTTTGAGGTGCTAGATACCTTAGACAAAGCCTCGATGGTGGCGCAGCGCAAGCTGACTATCCCGTTTGTGAAAAAGATCCTGCATCTTTAGGGCGTGTCAGCGTTAACGATTACCTATCCCCAGCCTCGGCTGGGGATAATTTTTGTGCCCTTTAGCGTTTACCAAACCAGCGTTGCCAGACTCCGGCAAGGATCGCACCGACTATCGGTGCCAACCAGAACAACCACAGTTGACTGATGGCCCAGCCGCCTTGATACAGCGCGACTCCAGTGCTGCGGGCGGGATTGACCGAGGTATTGGTAACCGGAATGCTGATTAAGTGGATTAGCGTCAGTGCCAAACCGATGGCCACTGGTGCCAGCCCCGCTGGTGCTCGTTCGTCGGTTGCACCAAGGATGATCAGCAGGAACATAAAAGTCATCACTACTTCGCACAGCAGCGCCGCGGTTAGGCCATAGCCGCCAGGGGAGTGTTCGCCAAAGCCATTGCTGGCAAATCCGGCAGTGACATCAAATCCGGGCTGACCAGAGGCAATTAGGTATAAGATCCCGCCACCGGCAAGCCCGCCGAGCACTTGGGCGCCGATGTAGGGCAATAACTCGCTGCTAGGGAAGCGGCCAGCGCTCCATAATCCAAACGACACTGCTGGATTGAGGTGGCAACCAGAAATATGGCCAATGGCAAAGGCCATGGTCAATACGGTTAAGCCAAAGGCCAGTGACACGCCAAGCAGACCAATGCCAAGCTCTGGAAAGGCCGCTGCCAGTACGGCACTGCCGCATCCGCCGAGTACCAACCACAACGTCCCTAGAAACTCCGCCGCTAATTTATTCGATAGAGGCATCACTCACTCCTTAGTCTTGGGATCATGAGGATCCACAGATGGAGTTTAAAGGTAGTTGTTTTACGAGGCTCTTAACGAAAAACGGCTGCCCAAGCGGAGCAGCCGTTTTCTATCTGGCGGAGCTTAACCGCGGCGTTTGACGAAGGCGTGCTTGCCTAAGCGACCAAAGGTATCAAATACCGCGTACCAACCCGACAGGTTGGGCTTGGGCAGTTTGCCACGACCAATGCGCCGCAATTGGGCTTCATACCAAGTGATTGACAGCATCGCGGCGCGGTCGACGCCCTTGACGCCGGTTGTTGGGTTACCGACATCGGCGATAAATCCGGCATCAGCGATCGCCAATTTAGCCAGGTCGGGATAGAGCGACAGTGGCCGTCCAAGGCCAATCATATCGGTGGCGCCGGATTGCAGCGCTGCATTCATCGCTTTGCTGCTGCGAAAGCCACCGGTGACCACCAACGTGCAGCGCACTTGCTTTCGTGCTTGTTCGGCGTATTCCAAAAAGTACGCTTCGCGGTCGATGGTTGACTGGCGTTGGTTAGCGCCCATCATCGAGGGGGATTCGTAGGTGCCGCCGGAGATCTCAATCAAGTCGATGCCAGCGTTGTCTAAGGTGGTCAGTACCGCCATCGATTCGCTTTCATCAAAACCATCTTTCATAAAATCAGCGGAGTTTAATTTGATTCCGACCGGGAAATCATCACCAACGGCTGCACGAATGGCGTGGTATACCTCAACCACAAAGCGCATCCGATTTTCGGCGTTGCCGCCCCATTGGTCTTGGCGCTGATTGTGGCGTGGCGACAAAAACTGGCTGACCAGATAGCCATGGGCGCCATGGATCTGCACCCCTTTAAAACCGACCTGTTTGGCCAGTTTCGCAGCATTGGCAAAATCATTGATGGTGGCGCGGATCTCCGCTTCAGTCATCGCCCGTGGGGTATTGAACGATTTCTCCAACCCGCGTCCCAGTGGAATCGCCGATGGCGCTAAAGGCACTTTAGCCAGCGCCGCCGGGATCTGCTTGCCGGGGTGGTTGAGCTGGATCCACAACTGCGATCCTTGACGGTCAGCGGCAGAAGTCCACTGGCGAAAGGCGTCTAGATCACTGTGATCATCTAGCACCACGTTGCCAGGTTCACCCAGGGCGCTGCGATCAATCATCACGTTGCCACTGACACAAATGCCCACTTGCCCCTCGGCCCAGCGCTGATACAAGCGCGCTTGTTCCGGCATCGGATTATGGTGTTTGTCGCCGAGTTGTTCGCTCATGGCAGACTTAAAAACGCGGTTGATGCTGCTGATTGCTCCGTGCTGCAGCGGGGTGCCCAGTTCCAACATGGGGTCGTCCTTGTTTGTTGAGTAAACCGTTGCGCTTAGAGTGCGCTTTCTTGGCGCGGATGAACATCAAAAAATTTCGATTGGCATCGGCTTCACCCTTGGGGTTATTGCCGCTTTGCGGGATGATGGTGACATTACTGCACAAGGAGTTGTGGCGAACGGTTATGGAACAACAGGGGCGTCAGCGGTGGCTAAGGTTAAATCAACAGGCGTGGGATCAGCGTACCGATATCCACATCGATTCCGGATTTTATGATGTTGCCGGCTTTGTCGCTGGGCAATGTCGATTAAACCCGATTGAACTTGAACTGATGGGAGCGGTGCGCGGCAAGCGGCTGCTCCATCTGCAGTGTCATTTTGGCCTTGATACCCTTAGCTGGTCACGGCGGGGGGCTTGGGTTACTGGGGTGGATCTGTCGCCACAAGCGATAGCTAAAGCGCGGCAATTGGCGCGGGATACTCGCCAGGCGGCGCATTTTGTTTGCGCCGATGTGATCGATTTTGGTGACGAAGTCGAGCCGGAATACGATTGGGTGTTTGTTAGCTACGGCGCACTCTGTTGGCTTGATGACATCAACCGCTGGGCGCAAACCGTTAAGCGAGCCTTAAAACCTAACGGTAAGCTGTGCCTAGTAGAGTTTCACCCCGCCATCGATATGTTGATGGATTACGGCTATTTTCATCGTCCCAACCCCGATGTCGCGGTGGAAGCTACTTACACCGAAAATGCCGGAACCTTCAAACAACGAGTGGCGGTTTGGAATCACAGTCTCGGAGAGGTAATTGGAGCGCTATTGCAGCAGGGACTGGTGGTTGAACATTTTGCTGAACACCGCCATTGTCCCTACCGCTGTTTTGACCAGTTAACGGCCACCGATGATGGCCAGTACCAATGGCTGCAAGGCGAACATCCGCTGCCGTTGCTCTATTCGCTGGTGGCGCGTAACTCCACTGGCCGTTGATCTTGCAACATCTCGTTAAGGCCGTTACTGAGCGCCTTCATGGTTTCTACTTGCTCCATCAACTGGGCGGCTTGTCGTTCCACTTCCAGAGAGACCTGATTGGTACTGTCGGCGCTTTGGTTTACCTCATGACTGGAACTGGCCAACTGGTTAGCGGTCGATGAATGCTGCTGCAACAGTGCGGTCAGTTTGGCGACGTCGCATTGGGTGGCACCTATTTGGTTGATGATCTGTTTGATTTCGCCCGCGGTGGTTTCAATTACTTGTTGACCGCTTAGCACCTCTTGGTGGCTTTGATCGAGGATCAAGCGGATTTCGGTGGCGGCATTGGTGGTTTTGCCAGATAGCTCGCGCACCTGATCGGCGACCACCGCAAAACCACGGCCCTGCTCACCGGCGCGGGCAGCTTCAATAGCGGCATTTAGCGCCAGCAAGTTGGTTTGCTCTGCCACCGCCGTGATCAGCCCCGCAACCGAGGTGATCTGTTCATTGGTACGAAGGATCTGATTAATGGCGTTGGTTGAGTCCACCAGCGAATGCGATGAATTTTGCGCTTGCTCGGTGATGGTTTGGCTGCGCAGATTCAGTTCACCAACAAATTCGCTGGCTTTGGCCATATCAATGGTCATTTGCTGCAGCTGACTGTTGATCTGATCCGACGCCAGTGGCTGATGAGTGCAGTTGTCTTTAAGTTGCACCACTTGCTGTTGCAGATAATCCGCTTGGCGATCCAAATGTTCGGTGACGTTGTTCAGCTGCGCCGCGTTGTCGGTAACCAAAGTGACGACTCCGGCCAGTTCCTGCTGTGCTTGGGTGGCGCTACTGGCAATCTGATCCGATTGTCGACGTTGATGTTCGGCGCGGCTGATCGCCTGTCGGCGCTGGTTGGCGTTAAAGCCTAAGGTAATTGCCAGAATTAAGGTAGGCAGTAATAGCCCCAGCAGCGTTTCGGTCTGATAGCGGCCGGGATCGAGCATCATGTTCGGAAAGTCGACGCCGCTGGTTTGCAGCCAAACCAGCGCGACCGCGCCAGCGCTAATTAAAAGCGTCCAGAAAATGGCTAATGCCAGCGGTGCGACGGTGAAGTAGGCGGCAATGATGGTCGGTAACCACAGCGATTGATTCGATCCGATCAAGCCGCCGCTAGCGATAATTAGGTTAGCAACGTGCAGCGTGACAGTGAAAAAGCCCCAGTTAATACAACCATTGAGTGGCATTTTCCAACGTAACATCAGCGCGCAAGAGAGTTGACCCGCAACCAGCAGCATTGAGGTAAATAGCAGTGCTTGATGACCGTCGTTGCCCCATTTGAGGCTGCTGTAGATGGCAGATACAAAGGCAAATAGATTGAAAATTAGCAGCGCTTGAGCGTTGCGTTGTTGTTCCTGATCCCAATGAGATTGGCTAGGCAGAAACTGTGCTATCCAGCGACGAATCAGTTGCATCCTTGGCATTTACCTTTGGCTATTTTCAGCCAATTCATTTGGCTGGAGTGAAAGTGGGTTAGGTTGTGGAATGACACTTAATGTAGCGACTATGTTGCCCTAGATTGGGCTAAGTGCGGCTTGCGTTAAATCAAAAACTCCGAACTTGTCGGAGTTTTATCGGCTGTTGTTGGCGAGATTTCGCCAGTGTTTATCGGCGTTTTTTGGGCTAACTGGTGGACGCTGCTGTTGCTTGCGGCTTAGCGTTATCCAGCAGCAACAGTTGCAAGCCGTTGCTAAGGCCTTTCATGGTTTCCACCTGTTCCAAAAGCTGTGACGATTGCCGTTCTACCTCGCTGGATACCTCGCTGGTGTTTTCCGCGCTGTGACTTACCTCGTGGCTTGATTCTGACAAGCGGTTGGCGCTATCAAGGTGCAGATTTAGCAGTCGGGTTAGCTCACTGACGCCGCCTTGGGTTTCGCCAATTTGCTGGATAATTTGGTTAATCTCCCCGGCGGTGGCATTAACAACCTGTTGGCCGGCCAGCACCTCGCGATGGCTTTGGTCGAGGATCAAACGGATCTCGGTGGCAGCGCTGGTGGTTTTTGCCGACAACTCTCGTACATGGTCGGCGACGACCGCGAAGCCGCGTCCTTGATCGCCGGCACGGGCCGCTTCAATCGCGGCATTAAGCGCCAGTAGGTTGGTTTGTTCTGCTACCGAGGTGATCAGATCCGCCACCGAGGTTATCTGCTCGTTGGTGTGCAGGATCTGCTTGATCGCTTCGGTTGAATCGACCAATGACTGCGAACTGTTTTGTGCTTGTATGGTGATTGCGTGGCTGCGCTGCTCCAGTTCATGGACAAACTGATTTGCCTGGCTTAAATCGATGGTCATCTGCTGCAACCGTTCGTTGATCTGCTCGCAGGCGCTGGATTGGTGGTTGCAGTTGTCTCGCAGTTGCAGCACTTGTTGCTGTAGTGAATCGGCTTGGCGGTCGAGATTCTCGCTAACGTCATTCAGTTGCGTCGCGTTGTCGGCAACGTGGGCGACCATCTTGGTCAGATCATGCTGAGTTAAGGTGGCTTGTTTGGCGATGGCATCGGCATCGGTACGCTGCTGTTCGGCGCGTTCGATGGCGCGTCGGCGTTGGTGCGCGTTAAAAGCCAGTGTCAGTGCCAAAATCAGGGTTGGCACCAATAGTCCTAAAATGGTTTCCGATTGATAGCGGCTGGCGGACAGCATCATGGTGGGAAAATCAAAACCGCGAACCTCGAAAATTACCAGCACCAGAGCACCGGCACTGATCAGCACCGTCCAAAAAGTGGCTAACGGAATTGAAGCAACGGTGAAATAGGCCGAGATCATGGTCGGAAACCACAGCGTTTGATTGGATGAGATCAGGCCGCCGCTGCAGATAATCAGATTGGCGACGTGGGCGCTCATTCCCAAAAAGCCCAAATTGATGGCGATGCTTAAGCGTGCAGTGGTGCGCAGTATCGTCAGACTTAAGCACTGCAACGCGGTACAGGCTAATGAACTGTAAAGCAGGATCTGGTGGCCATCGTTGCCCCATTTGACACTGCTATACAACGAGGTAACCAGTGCCATAAGCAAAAAAATCAGTAACGCTTCGGCGTTGCGCTGCTGATCGGAACTCCATTGATGCTGTTTTGGGGTAAACAGCCTCAGCCAGCCTTTGATGCCATTCATGATTAATCTCTTTGCCGTTAAAGTCGGATGCTAGTGGTGGTGATTAATCAAACTGTATATCTGGGGCAACTATTTGTCTTTTAACATAAAAAAAATGACGCTGGCTTTGTGACCAGCGCCATTGTTATCGGCTTACATGGCAATTGAACGCTTACGCGAAGTGAATGCTAATGCGGGTGTATGTGGTGTTCTCCATGGCGTGGGCCAAAGTGATCGTGACCCTGCAGTGGTGAGCGCTGTTGCAGTCGAGGCTGCGGTGCTTGTTTTAAGTAACCCAGCCCTTTTTGGAAGAGCCGCGATGAATCCTAATCGTGTCCTCAAATATCAGGATAAACCTCACAATATGGGCAAATGGTCGTTGGCAAGTAAGCTGGCTTCGGCAGAGTTATTTATACAGCGTTACTTCACTGGGAGTTAGTGCCAGTGAACATTGAAGGTCGTGTAGCGTTATCGTCAGCAGCTTAGCGAGATTTCGGTAATAAATGGTTTGGGCATGCAGGGTAACCAGTTCGGTGAAGCGATAAGCCCAAGGCAGAATATGTTCGTTTAATAGCACTGTTGCTGTGTTAATGCTGGTTTGGTTAGCATTCCCAAATAAACCGCTGAGCGCCGCTAATAATAACCCGATATGATCGAGAGGTTCATTTCCAGCGGTTTGAAATGCAATACCGTGTTGTTTGAAAAAACGCTCTAGGCTGATGGTACTCGCGCCAAAAAGTAGATTTTCTTTGTCGGTGTAAACCGATCCCCATGGGTAGGCCAGGCGAGTGCCTGGACCAACAAAGAGGCGATGATAGTCTTCATAAATCGCGTGCCAGTTGTCGTGTTCGAGCGATTCACTTATCTGTTGGCTCATTAGCTCTGAGGCGTTCGATAATTGTGGCCAACAGGCCAGTAGCGGTCGAAGTTGGTTGAAAAACGCTTCAGTTGGTGGCTCATAGAAAACGTGGTGAAAAATGCCGGTAACAGCGCTGGTGACTTGCGCTTGCTGCGGATCAAAATGACTTTCAAGCATACAAAAGGCGTCCTTGAAAAAGCCGCCAATGGTTAGCCATTGACGGCGTTGACGTTAAACTTCGCTTAGGTTTTCTATTTTGCCAACCGCCGAGCCACTGGGGCGTGACAGCTTATTAGGCTTTATCAGCAAATTAGGCTTGGTGGTATCCTTGTCTGGGAGCGGCGCGACATTGGCAAATTCGGCCATTGGGTATTTGCGCTTAAGCTCTGCTACGGTACCGAAATCCAATGCCCGCTGTGGGCAGCCGCTAACACATAGCGGCTGTTGACCCTGTTGCAGTAAGTCCAAACATCCGTCGCACTTAACCATGACCCGGCGAATCGGGTCGAGCTGCGGAGCATCGTAAGGGCAAGCTCGGCTGCAACGGCCGCAGCCAATGCATTCGTTTTGGTCGACGACGACCAAGCCGTCACTGCTGCGCTTGCGACTTGCACCGGTGGGACAGACTTCGGTACAAGCCGGTTTGTTGCAGTGGTTACAGCTTACCGAGGTGTAATAAGCAAAGGTTGACGAGGTAATAGTCCCATCATGATTGGCTTGATATTGGCCACCAACGTATTCATAAACACGACGTGGGATCACCCCTTGCTCGCCGTTGAAACGGCTCTTACAGATGATGTGACAAGCTTTGCAGCCGTTGCATTTACTGGCGTCAAAATAGAAGCCGTAGTGATTTTCGCTCATGATTAATTCCCTTTAAGCCTTGTAAATCTTCACGCGGTTGGTGTGCTGTGGATTGCCTTTTGCCAGTGGGCTTGGGCGACCTTTGTAGGTCAATGTGTTGACACAGCCACCTTGGTCTACGGCATTGGTAGGGTTAAACCACGCGCCTTGGGCTAGTGATAACACGCCAGGCATGATGCGGTTGGTGACGCGGGCCTTGACCCTTACTTTTCCCCGCAGCGATTCGACAATCACGAACTGGTCATCTTCGATGCCGTATTGTTTGGCATCGGTGGGGTTGATCCAGACTGCGTCGCCGTTCGCAGCCTCTTTTAGCCACTTCACGGATCCGAAAGAGGAGTGAGTGCGAGCTTTGGTGTGATGACCAATTAACTGCAGTGGCATATCGGCTAATTCAGGGGAGTTGTCTTGGTAGCTTTCCAAGCCGACCCAGTACTTAGGTAATGGATTAAGGTAGTTGTCTTTATCCAGCCAATAATCGGGTACTACCCATTGCTCTGATAGCTCGCGCAGAGCGTGAGAGTAGATCTCCAGCTTACCAGAAGCGGTTTTTAAGGTGCCGCCGTGCTGCACGTAATCCCACATGGCACAGTTTGTCTTGGCTGAGGACTCGCTTTCATCACAAGGGGTAAAGGTTTTGATCACACCAACTTGTTGCATCTCTTTCGCGGTTGCTGGGAAAAGCTCTGGTGCCATCGAGCGCACCTTGGTTTGGTAATAGTGCTCGATCCACTGCTCGTGGCTGCGCCCTTCGGTGTAGATCTCTTTGACCCCTAATACATCGGCTAAGTCAGTGCATACATCAAAGCTGGCACGACACTCACCCAGTGGCGTAATGCCACTTTTTAGTGCAGTCATATAGCTAACTGCGCCAGCGTAGTAAGTCTTATTGGCGAAGTCAGTGGATTCTAGCCATGAGTTATCCGGTAGGAGATAGTCCGCAAGTTTGGCGGAGGAGGTCATGTGGTTATCGATCACCACAATCAATTCGCATAGGGATTCATCTTGCAGAATTTTGCTAGTGCCAAAGGCATCCGAGTGTTGGTTAACTAGGCAACCACTGGCGTAATTGATGATCACCTTTATATTGGTGCCGAGCTTACCATCGCCATTGGCATCGAGTTCCTCTTTGGGCAGTCTAACCCCATCTTTGAGAACGCTGAGGTTCTTGCCATCTACTACCGCTTCGGTCCAGTTGAACATCGATATTTTCGCAGTATCGATTGGACGTTGTTGTTTCTCGCTGACGGTTGGTAAGCCGCTGGAGTAGATGCGCCGTGGTGATTTGGGGTAATCACCGGTGTTAGTGCCGCGTTTACCAACAGCACCAACTAGCATGGCTAAGGTCATAATGGCGCGAATGTTATCTTCACCATTAATGTGGCGCTGCAAACCAAGGCCACAAGCGATGTAAGGGGCTTTGGCCGTGCCAATTTGGCGCGCGAGGTTACGAATGTTATCGGCTGGGATCCCGCAGATTGCCGCTGCCCATTCTGGAGTTTTGGCGATGCCATCCTTTACCCCAAGAATATGCGCTTCGTAACTTTCTTCATAAGGCAGTGGTGGCAACATTTTGCTGTTGTCACGGGCATCGACTATCGCTGGCTCGGCTTTAAATCCATAGCATTTTTCCGCTAGGAATTGATGGTCGACGAGGTCTTCGGTGATCAACACATGGGCAAGGCCTTCACACAGTGCGGCGTCGGTACCTGGTCGACAGGGGTGATATTCACTTTCGCGCCCCATAGCGGTATCGCTATAGCGACAGTCGATGTGAATGACTTTTTTGTCTTGGGTAATGGTTTGAACTTCGTAACCTTCACCGCTGCCACTCATTCGAGTTTCCATTGGGTTGTAACCAAAGAAAACTAATAGATCAGAATATTGCATCTCCCGTGGGGTGGACGCTTTGCGACTGCCAAAAACGTACGGCATGACAGCCTGTACCATCGATGAACTGTAAGAACCGTAGTGTTTTAGGCCACCGCCCATGCAGTTAAGTAGCCGTTCCCATGCTTTTTGTCCGTTGATGTCGTAGAACGCACCACTGCCCCGATTTAGATAAACCGCTCTGGGACCGTGTTGTTGATAGGTTTGTTTCAGTGTCCCGCCGATTTCGTTAATCGCTTGCTCCCAACTAATCCGTTCAAACTTGCCTTCACCACGTTTGCTGCCGGCGATGCGTTTCATTGGATACAGCAACCGATCTGGGTTATACACACGAGCACGGTTGGCATGGCCACGTAAACAGGGCTTGATATGCGGCGAATCAAAGCTGTCTTGGCCATAGCTCTCCGCTTCAATACGGGTAATTTTTCCGTCAACGGTGATTACCTTTAGTGGGCAATTGGAGCCGCAATTGCACAAACAGGCGCTCCAATAATGTTGTTCGGCGGAAGCTTGTTCTGGAATCACAGGTGAGCTACTTGTGCCAGCACAGGCAGTTAAGCAGCTGACGGCTGACGCGGCCGAGCTTAGTTTAAGAAAATCACGTCTTTGCATGAGGTGTCCCTTATGTTTACTAGGAAAATGCCATTCAGCTTGGTATTGAGTCCTAAAATGTTGACTCCACAGGCCATGCTGTTGACCGATAGGTGTGTTAACCGTTCCTATTTTTATCGCCCTGTGGTTGTCCAAATGCCAATTAATTCAATCTATAGTCAGCTATTAATGATTTATATGAGGTGATCTATGTTGGTTTTATCTGGCTTTTAGGGAAATTAATTTCAGTGTTGCAGATTACTTTTGTAATTTACTTGATTTTGTATTTATGGTGCTAAATCACTATAAGATGAAATTTGCGCTAAGACTCACAGCAAAGTTGATAAGAGCTGATTTAAAAGGCAGATAACCAGTACACTAGTGCCATTCATAAGGTGTAAGGAAGCAAGTGTGAATCCATCAGTACTTAGAGCATTTGTGGCAGTTTATGAAGAGGGTAAATTGGTATTGGCAGCTACACGTTGTGGTGTCTCGCAACCATCGATAACCCATTCAATTCGAATGTTAGAGCAAGATCTTGGAGAGCAACTATTTGACCGAGGAGGCAAAGGTGTTACTCCAACCGGAGCAGCCCATAGTCTTTATTTCAAATCAAAGAATATTTTAGCTGAGCTCGATGCACTTATGTCGGTTAAGTCAACTAAAAATGAAGCTCTTCGATTTGGAATTCCTCCGGTAATGAGTTATCGGCAACATCAAAAAATTTTACGATGTATAAATCAGTATGCAAGCCAAGGTGTTCGAATTCATCTGTGCCACAAAAGGCAACCCGCTGACATTAAAATTGGTATGGATGATAAACGCAAAGAAACAGAGTTGTTTATTCCTTTGTGGAATGAGCGTTTCAATCTGTGTTTTCCATTTGAACACCCATTAAATAAGCTCTCAGAAATTCATCCATGTGATCTTGATGGTGTCGATTTTGTGATTAACCCTCGCTGCTTTAACAGTAAGCGACTATCCAAAATTACCTCAGGTAATCAAAGAGCGATTCGTGTTACGGCAAATGCTCATTCGAAGCCGATGCTTATTCAACTGGTTCGCGCAGGATATGGTGCTGCATTACTGTCTGATGCGATGTTGGAAGGGATAACTGATGTGGCGATCCGAGAACTGAAGGGCAGCGAAATGTTGATCCGTTATGGAGTATTGATTGATGCTGACCGGGCTGAGGAACCCGTTTTTAACAACCTAATAAAGCAGCTTAAAAGTATTGATTTTACAGTTTGACAGCCATGAATACTAAACACTTAAAAATATTCACCTCGTTATATGAAACACTTAGTGTTACTCAAACTGCAAAATGTTGTTTCATTACTCAACCTGCAGTTTCGATTAGCTTGAAAAATTTTGAGGAAGAACTGGGGCGACAGTTATTCATTCGCGACAGCCATTGTATTACGGCAACGGAAGCCGGTCATGAATTGTATCCAAAGGCTATACGGTTGCTCGACCAAATTGCTTCACTGTCAAATATCGGTACGGAATTACATCACGAGCAATTGACCATTGGCTTACAAGTTGATTTATGTCCAAGCAAAGTTCAGATAATTTTAACGTTTTTTCGTAAGCAATTCCCAGATATGGGAATACATTTAGTGCGTCCAGGTGAAACCTGTGACTTTTATATCGGTTATGAACTTGCAGACGATGCTGAGCAGTTATTTTTACCGTTATGGAAAGAAAACTACGCTATGTTCATTAATGCTGAACTAGAAAACTCTGCTGAAGTGATTACGGTTTTGTGTGATGATGTTAATAAATTGTCGCGAGTCCATGGTGGTTCATTACAATTCGTGACTAAAACTGGTGGGCATTTTGAGATTGATCGTCATAGAGATATTGAAATACAACTGCGAGAGTGTGTAAAAGCTGGTTATGGTGCAGCACGGTTCTCACGTCAATGGATTAGAGATGATAACTTAATTGAAATCTCAGATGTGCCAATAAAATCTATCGAAATTGGTGTTAATTATCACTGTAGCTTTAGCACATCATCAAAGTTTAAATTAGTAGACTTACTAAGTCAGTTATTTTCGGGAATTGTGACAGCTGAAGATACTTAAGTGCTGTCAATAATGCTTAATGTCGGCGTTGTTGATTAATTCATAACGGGAAATGTAGTTACTCCAAGGGTTTCTGACTTTAAGTTGCTAGCTGACGAAAAGGCATACTTAGGTGTCAGGTCCCCGGTGATTGATGGGCTTCACACGAAAGAGTTCCGGTGAAGTTTGATAGTACCCCTTTAGTCGTTCAATTGGAGGGGTATGACCAAGCGCTTTTTGCGGTATGTGGTGATTATAAACGTGGGCATATCTGAGCAGGGTTGCTTCTAAATCCGCTCGGCAATCAAATCGGGTGGCTTTAAGTATTTCTGACACCCGACCATTAAAACGTTCCACCATGCCATTGGTCTGCGGCTTTCCTGGCGAGATAAGCCGATGTTCAATTTGTTGCTCGGTGCACTCTAAATCGAATTCGTGCTTACCTGTTGGCTGCCGCTGCCCAGTAGCGCAAAAAC
>NZ_AUGM01000017.1 GCF_000422665.1 Ferrimonas senticii DSM 18821
AGGCAACCACGATGGGTCGTTAGCTCAGTCGGTAGAGCAGTTGGCTTTTAACCAATTGGTCGAAGGTTCGAATCCTTCACGACCCACCATCTTTAGAAAAACCCGCCTTTACGGCGGGTTTTTCGCATTAACGGCAAAAATGATCCACAGATCTGATTGTTATCGGTCGCTGTGATAGTCAGATCTTCTGCCGGGCTGCCCCAATAACTGCGGAATGCGGTTAATTTGCCAGAATCAGATTCATTCCTTGTTGATGTCACATTGGCTCACTAAAATTTGAGCAAGGTCAAAACACTCCAAGGAGAGATGATGCAGGTAACAAACAACGTCGTTTCCATCCTTGAGTACCACCAGCGCAAGCTTATTCAGTTGCGTTTGCAGCGCGATCGGGAGTTCGAGCTGTATTCATTGGAACGATTGGTGGCTCAAATCGCAGAGCGCGTGAAGATGATTGAACGTCAGCAAACCTTTGAACGGCAAGCGCAGATACAGCAGCAAGCGCCAGAGCAACCTTCGTGGTTATTGCAGCACAAGCCAAAGTTCTTATTTGGTAAGTGATTGATTAAATTCAGTGACAAAAAAAGCGGCCAATGGCCGCTTTTATTATTTTGGCAAGGCTTAGGCGTACAGGCCTAAGTTTGCTTTGGCGTAAGCTTCGAAGTCGTCACAGCCACCGATATGCTGCTGATCGATAAAGATCTGCGGCACGGTGTGAACTGGTTTACCAACGGTTTTTTCCAGCTCTTCCTTGGTAACACCTTCCGCGTGCATGTCTACGTAACGGAATTTAAAGTCGTCGCGCTGCTCTTGCAGGTTAGCGGCGATCTCTTTAGCGCGAACGCAGTATGGGCAGCCTGGGCGGCCAAAAATTACAACAAACATCATTGCTCCTTAGTTTGAACGGCTCTGTTATACCACAATCCGGCGCTAGTAAGCGCTGTCGGCAGTACGGTAGCGGCCGTTGTAATCAAATATCGTCTCGATTACTCGCCAAAAGCGCTTTTTCTCTAGCCGAGCGATCACAAAATCAGGGTGGCGAAACAGCGATTGTGCATTAATCACCGCCGCTACGTCGTTGAGTTTTAGCGGTTGTCCGGGGTTTTTAAGATGGCCACGGACAAACTGATGGTAAAAGTGCCCCTTTTGTCCGGGGGAGTCAAAGTTGAAGGTTCGATTAAGTTCATCGCCATCTTCATCAAACCAACTGACCTTAATGCGGTTGTTGCCACCGTCACTGATCAGCACGCCGCTACAGCGGATCACCTTGTAATCCTTTAAACGCAGCACCTCTTGTAGCCGTTTATCCGGGTCAACTAAGGCTTTATCGCATTGATGGCAATGACGAGCGGCGATGTCGTTCTCTGCCATGCAGTCAGGGCACTCTTTAAAGCGAAAACGGTAGTCGCACTGCACGGTGTGATTATCGAACTGCTCGGAGCCCTGGCAACGGCGACCGAAGTGCTCGATCACCATACCTTGTTCGTCGGTGCGTCCCCAAAAGGCGTTGTGGTGGCCACATTTGGGGCATGGAATGGTCACCGGCACGGTGTCGCTGTGTGGCCGTGGTTCACCGACTTCTGGCGAATAGATGGAATAGCCATTGCCGGCGTAATCCAACACCAAGCAGTCGGTTTTGCCGGCGGCTAAGCGCAGACCACGCCCCACCATCTGTTGAAACAGTGCGGCGGAATCGGTGCGTCGCAACAGCGCGATCAGATCGACATGGGGGGCATCAAAACCGGTGGTCAATACCGAGACATTGACCAAGTACTTCAGCTGTTTCGATTTAAATTGTTCGATCAATGTTGCCCGCACTTGCTTGCTGGTTGCACCGGTGATCAGCGCAGTTTCCCCCGCTGGCAGATAGCTGACGATCTCTTCGCCGTGACGCACCGTGGCCGCAAAGATGATTACCCCTTGGCGCTGCTGCGCCTCATCAATGATCTGTTCGCATATCAGTTTGGTGGCACGGCCGCGCAACTCAGGATTAATCTGTGGCAATTTGCCATCGGCACCGGGTAACAACCAACTGGCCACGGCGCCATCAACCATCTGCGGTGGGGTTAGAAAGCCCTCTTTAATCAGCTGGCTAATTGGCAATTCAAACACGCAATCGCGAAACGGCTTGGGTTCGGTGCTGCGCACGGTGCCGTTTTGATGGCGTTGGTAGATCCAGCCGCCATCGAGACGATAGGGGGTGGCAGTAAGCCCAAGGGTGCACAAGCGCGGATTGAGCTGATTAAGTTTGGCTAGCAGGGTTTGGTACTGACTGTCGTCATTAAGGCTGATGCGGTGGCACTCATCGATGATGACGATGGAGTACGGCTCGATCAGTTGCTCGGCCACGACCGCCAAGGATTGCACCGAGGCAAAGACCACTTTGGCATTAAGATCTTTTTGGCCAAGGCCAGCACTGTAGATGGCACTTTGGTCGCTGAAGCTGGCAAATTTTTGTTGGTTCTGTTCGACCAACTCCTGCACATGGGTCAACACCAATACCCGTCCTTTGGCGATACGGGCTAATTCAGCGATTACCAAGCTCTTGCCTGCGCCGGTTGGCAGCACCACCACGGCGGGGGCGCGGTGCTGACGAAAATGGCGCAGGACGGCATCAACCGCTTGTTGTTGGTAAGGTCGAAGGGTGTAACTCATAAGCACAGTTTCAGGATAACTAAATATAATAAACCCCGCATAAAGCGGGGTTTGCAGTATTGCTAGCGGTGAACCTGATTACAAGATCATCGCCGCCACCCAACCTGAGACCAGCAGTGGCAGGTTGAAGTGGATAAAGGTTGGGATCACCGAATCGCGAATGTGATCGTGCTGGCCGTCGGCATTAAGGCCAGAGGTTGGCCCCAAGGTGGAGTCTGACGCCGGTGAACCGGCATCGCCCAAGGCTGCAGCGGTGCCCACCAGCGCGATGATCGCCATGGTGGAGAAGCCAAAGGCGAGACCTAGTGGCACGTAGATGGTGGCGATGATCGGAATGGTCGAAAACGATGAGCCGATACCCAAGGTGATGATCAAGCCAACCACCAGCATCAGCATCGCCGCGAGGGCTTTGCTGTCGCCGATAAAGGCTTTGATTGAATCGATCAACATCGGCACTTCACCGGTCGCTTTAACCACATCGGCAAAGCCTTTGGCAGAGATCATAATAAAGCCGATGGTGGCCATCATATGTACGCCACGGGTAAACGCATCCTGGGCGGTGATTTCACTGCGGTCGATGCCCGCCAGTGACAGCACCACAAAACCGATTAGCGCCCCAAACAGCATTGAGCCGGTCAGCAACTGTACGGCCAGGGTAAGACCGATGGCGGCGAAGGCAACAATGATCCGGCGCTTGTTCAACTCACCATTGTTTTGCGGTGCCACCTCTAAGGTTTTGGCGGCATCGTAGTGACGTGGTTTGTTGTAGCTAAAGAAGATGGCAATCAGCAGACCGGCAATCATCCCAAGCGCGGGAATGATCATCGAGATGGCAACGTCAGCCACGGTTAGATCGCCACTAAGGCCATTGCTCACCAGATTCGACAGCAGCAGCCCTTCTTGGTAAATCAAACCAAAACCCAGTGGTACTGCCATGTAGGTGGTTACCAGACCAAAGGTGATGACACAGGCCACCAAACGACGGTCAAGCTTTAACTGTTCCATCACGTGCAACAGTGGCGGGATCAGAATTGGGATAAAGGCGATGTGCACCGGGATCAAGTTCTGCGACATCACCGCCATCGCTAAGATGGCGACCAGCACCAGCACTTTGACATGGCCCACGGCACTGCTATCGGGATCACCGCCAAGACGAGCAACGATTTTGCGCGACAGCAGTTCGGTGATGCCAGTGTGCGCCAGTGCTACCGCAAAAGCGCCCAGTAGCGCATAAGCCAGTGCCACTTCGGCACCGCCGCCAAGACCTGCATTAAAAGTCGAGATGGTATCGGCAACGCTCATGCCTGAGCTTAAACCGGCCACCAGCGCCGAGATGATCAACGCGATCACCACGTTAACCCTGATGAGGCTTAAGCCCAGCATCAGCGTTACGGCGAGAATCACAGCATTCATAAACGCTTACTTCCTAGTTTTTGATTATTCGAATCCAGCCATCTTATGCTGAATTTTGACTTGGTTCCCATCAGTCAATGCGTTTGTATCGCCAAAAAACTAAAATTGGTGATCTATGCCACCTTTGCTCGCTTTGGCAGCGATTCAAATTTCCTGACAGCTCAATCGGCTAAGTCGACCAGCTTAGCCATTGTCAGATGGAAAACTCGATTTATAATGCAATGATTCGGTTGGCGAACGGCCAACCTAACGGAATTTCTAACCATACATCGGAGATGGAACATGAGCGTATTAGTAGGCCGTCAGGCACCTGATTTCACTGCCGCAGCGGTACTGGGCAACGGCGAAATCGTTGATTCTTTCACCCTGTCTGACGCCATTAAAGGCAAGCCAGCGGTAGTATTCTTTTACCCACTGGATTTCACCTTCGTTTGTCCTTCTGAGCTGATTGCGTTCGACAAGCGTTACGAAGAGTTCCAAAAGCGCGGTGTTGAAGTGATCGGTGTTTCCATCGATTCTCAGTTCAGCCACAACGCATGGCGTAACACCGCGATTGAAGCGGGTGGCATTGGTCCAGTGAAATACCCATTGGTAGCCGACGTTAAGCACGAAATCTGCAAAGCTTACGACGTAGAGCACCCAGAAGCGGGCGTAGCGTTCCGTGGTTCTTTCCTGATCGACAAAGACGGCATGGTTCGTCACCAAGTGATCAACGACCTGCCACTGGGCCGCAACATCGACGAAATGCTGCGTATGGTTGACGCTCTGCAGTTCCACGAAGAGCACGGTGAAGTGTGCCCAGCTCAGTGGGAACAAGGTAAGAAGGGCATGGACGCGTCTCCAGACGGCGTTGCTCGCTTCCTGTCTGAGAACAGCGACGATCTGGCCTAAGCTCCAGTCCGTTAGTTAAGCAAAAGGCCGCTCAATGAGCGGCCTTTTGGCGTTTATTCGCCAGCGCTGGTTGTTACTGCTGAGGCAGGTAACGGCGACGGCAGATCCGGCTGTTCCAATGGCAACGGCCAACCACCCAGTTGCTTAAAGCGATTGACGATAAAACAGAATAGCTCGGCGGTACGCAAGGTATCGTACAGGGCACTGTGGGCTTCTTTGTTATCAAACGGGATATGTGCGGCGCGACAGGCTTTAGCCAGCACCGTTTGTCCCAGCGCTAGGCCGGCCAATGATGCAGTATCAAAGCTGGCAAATGGATGAAACGGCACCCGTTTCATCTTGGTGCGCTCACTGGCGGCGTTGACAAAGCTTTGATCAAAATTGGCGTTGTGGGCGACAATGATCGAGCGATTACAACCGGCCGCCTTTTGCCCCTTTCGCACCCCTTTAAAGATCTCGGACAGCGCTTCTTTTTCACTGACCGCACCGCGCAGCGGCGAGAACGGATCGCGGATGCCGTTAAATTCCAGCGCCGCTTGCTCTAGGTTGGCTCCCTCAAATGGGGTGACGTGGTAGTGAAAAGTTTGATCGATCTGCAACCAGCCGGCGTCATCCATCTTTAGGGTGACGGCGGCAATCTCCAGCAGCGCATCGGTGTTGGCGTTAAAGCCAGCGGTTTCAACATCGATAACCACTGGGTAGTAGCCACGAAAACGTTGCGATAGCAGGTTGTGTTCAGTGTCGGTCATGCAAATCTTTGGGCAGAATAAATAGCCGCGCATTATACCCCAGTCTGTTGGCAATGGGGGGATTGGCTTTTCAGTAAAGAGTTTGCTTGACCAGTCGATAACCCAACTATTAGCGGTTTTAGAGACTTCTCATGCGATTAGCACTGACTTTGCTGTTGACGTTACTGCTGGCGCCAAGCCACGCCGGTATTCGCAGCTATCAAGCCAATTTAGACAATGCCGAGTGGCAACTGGCCGAGGCCACGCCGCTGCGCTGTGAGTTGCGTCATCAAATTCCCGGTTTTGGTAGCGCCCGCTTTATCAGTGATGCCTCGAAGCAGCTGAATCTGCGTTTTAGCTTGCAGATGCTGCGTAAGCCCGATGCCGCCACCCCGGTGCTGTTAAAGTCAGTTCCACCGGCTTGGCGCCCTGGTCACTCGACCTTACCGATTACGGAATTGACCTTTTACCGTCAGTTCGATGGCGAACTGGGTAAGCAGGATGCGTGGTTGATGCTCAACGAGCTAGAGCGAGGGATGCAGCCAACGTTTTATTACCAAGATTGGCAAGATAAGCAGACTGTCGAAGTTGGCTTGTCATCGGTGAAGTTTGCGCCGCGATTCGTCGAGTTTTCGGCGTGTTTGGATCAGTTACTGCCTTATGGCTTTGACGATATCGCCTTTACCGTATTGCATCACGATAAGTACGGTGAGTTAACCGCCCATTCGTTGCAGCAACTGCAGCGGGTCGTGAACTACTTGAGCCTAGATCCGCTGTTGGAAGTGGTGTTGATGGACTTTTACACCGATGCCTATGGTACTGAAAGTACCAACAATGCTCTGACTCGGCAGCAGGCTCAAAGCTTGAAAGAGAAGCTGATCGCCAATGGCATTCCAGAGCAGCGGATCACCGCTACCGCTCATGGAGAAAAGCGTCATGTGGCTGGCAATGACAGCGAGTTTGGTCGCCAGCTAAACCGCCGCGTAGTGATGCGAATAGAACCGTTTTAAGACAGTGCACTGCGACCAATAATGCCGGTTACCAGTGCCCAACTGACGCTGGCAAGGCTGCCCAGCATGACGTATTCAGTTAGGCTGCGATCGTGCTGTTTTGACAGATCGCCAAAGCGAAAGATGCTTTTGGCGGCCAACAGGAATCCGACGCCAACAAATTGATCGGCAAGGATCAGGCTGACAATCAGCAGTCGCTCCAAATAACCAATGGTCTGCCCGGCGGCCAACAAGCTAGGGCGCTCATTGAGGCTTTGATGCGACCAGCGGCTAAGCAGCTTACTGATGCAGACAGAGGCAGGGGTTAGGCAGCTTAGATACAGCAAACTTAGCAGTAATAGCGGTTGTTGCTGTTGGCCCAGTTGGGCTAATAGCGCTTGCCAATGACTACTGGCTAGACTGAGCCACAGCAGCCCAATCACCAACAGATGGGCAACTTGATCGGCGATGAAGGTGGTCAAACTGTCAACATACCGGCTTTTAATGCCATCGATCAGCAGGTGACTAGTGGCAATGATGGCGGCGATGGCTGGCCACTGCAGGCCCAAGCCCAGCGGCGCGAGTAACAGCAGCACGACTAAGCCATGTACCGCCGCATGCTGGTACAGCGCCGGTGAACGCCAGCCGTTGCTTTGCCGGCATAGGATCCAGCGATTGGGTTGCAAAAAGAAATCAGCCAGCAGGTGGCTTAACAACAGCAGTAGCAGTAAGGTCATCGGTAATCGTCCGTGTCACCTGTTCGATGGTTTGCCAAATTAGGTTGGCATTGCAGCGGTTAAGGTGGCGACTGACGTTGGATTGGTCAATGCCCAATTGTTGAGCAATCTTGCTTTGTTCGATGCTGGGGTTGGCAAGCCACAACTGCAGCACTTGAGCTTGCTTAGGGGTGAGATCGTTCACTTGTAGGCTGAGCCAGCGCACCAATAGTGTGGTGATCTGCAGCAGTTGCGCCTGCCGACCGGTTAGCCCCGATTCGCCAAACAGCTCCAGTTGATTGCCTTTAAGGCGATCCAGACCAAGCCCGGAGCGCTCATATGCAGCGCCACTGTTGGTGGCGTTGTCAGCGCGTACCATCCGTTCCTCGCCAATGCCGATAGCCAAGCGACAATCGCTGCCTTGTTTGTTGTGGCGCTGGGCGATCAGCGCCAGCTTAATGGCCAGCGCACAGGGCAGGGCATCAGCGACGTTCGTAAGGCGGATCTGAAAGCCATCACCACGGGCAAAGTGGTGGTGTGCGGAATAGTCAGCGATGGTGCGCTTAATAGTGCTGATGGCGTTAGAAAGCTCGGCGTCGGACATGGCGCGGGAGCGAACCAGATCGCCACTGATTACGGCAATAGTCATAAACGGCAACCAGCAGTGGGTAATGGGATAAGGCTACGAACAAATCAATTAATGTGCAAATTTACGCATAAATAAAATAATGCACAAATTTATACATATTGCATTGCAGCTACAAAAATGCCGCTCATCAGAGCGGCATTTCTATGTCGGGTTTATTCTTCGAAGTCGTCTTCGAAATCATCGAATTCATCAAATTCGAACTCACCCTCTTCTTGCTGGGCGGCAGCACGAGCGGCACGACGCTCAGCTGCTTTTTGCTCGGCGCGTTCCGCTTTTTGCTCAGCAATCGCTTGGCGTTCAATGCGTGCCTTGGCGTGGCGTTCGTTACGCTGCGCTTGGTTTTGCTGGAACTCAGCCAGAGTCTGCTCGCCCCAAGCTTGTGCTTCAGCCTCAGTAGCAAAACGGCCTTTTTTCTTGGACACCATGGTGCGACGGTTAGATACCTTGCGGACGATCTTCGCAGTCCACTGTTCTTCAGTTTGCTCTACCAAGAGCGAGAATTTTTTGCTTTGCGCCATGGTGTCAGTTCCCACCGGTCGGACTAAAAATTTAAGGTCGCACAGTATACGCCGATTGCGGCAATTAACCAGATCAAAAAAGGGAGCCGTCAGGCTCCCTCGATAATCGTGGTTGCAACCACCAGCAAGGTTAGGCGGCTTGCTCGTTGTTGTGGCTAACCACGTTGTTGGCCATCAGTTCGGCACTGTCGAAGTCATCGACATTGATAGTATCCAAGCGTGCCTGTTCAGCATCGCGCAGCAACTGGGCTTCGGTGTCTGACAACACCCCGAGCTCCAACCCTTTGTCAGCCACCTTATCCAAGAACATAAATGGCATCTTCTTGTCAGTTTCGGCCATCACTTTGTCGTACAGCGGCTCGGCTTTAAGGATCAACTGCAACGCGTGCTCCAGTCGACCCAAGGCGTTGGCTGGGTGATTCTCGGTCCACTGGCCGGCAATCAGGCGGTCACGGGTGGCACTTGGGGTTTGCATAATGCGGGCTACTCGATGGTCGGTAACATCCGATGGACGTTTCACCGCACGACCAAATGGGAACAGCAATACCTTAAGCACCTTGCCAAGCACACCGAAGTTTTCCAGCAGTTCTAGCTGCGCGGTTTGCAACTGATACAGCGAATCTTCAACGGCCCACTGCAGCAGCGGCAGATCGTCCGCCATCCGACCATCGTCGTTGTAACGCTTCAGGGCGCCAGAGCTGAGGTAAAGTTGACTCAGCAGATCGCCTAAGCGAGCAGAAACACGCTCTTTACGCTTAAGACCGCCACCCAGTACCGCCATAGCGACATCAGACAGCAATGCCAAGTTGGCCGAGAAGCGATTCATCTGTTGGTAGTAGCGTTTGGTTTGATCGCGATATGGACTGGCGCTGAAGCGAGCACCGGTTACTCCCAGCCAGACGCTGCGTACTAGGTTGCTAAACACAAAGCCAACGTGACCCCAGATCGCTTTATCGAACTGATCCAAGCCCTGTTGTTTGTCATCGCTAAAGGCCGCTTCCATCTCTTTTAGGATGTATGGGTGACAGCGGATCGCACCTTGACCGTAGATGATCATGGTACGGGTCAGGATGTTGGCCCCTTCTACGGTGATGGCGATCGGTGCGCCTTGGTAGCCACGGCCCAAGTAGTTGTTTGGCCCTAAGCAGATCCCTTTACCGCCATGGATATCCATCGAGTCGATCAGACCCTTTTGCATCCGGTCGGTCAGGTGCATCTTAACGATGGCGGAGATCACCGATGGCTTTTCGCCTAGATTCAGCGCGGTGGTGGTAAGCGTTGATACCCCATCCATCAGATAGGCGTTACCGCCAATGCGTGCTAATGGCTCTTCAATCCCTTCCATCTTACCAATTGGTAGTTTGAACTGGCGACGGATACGAGCGTAGGCGCCAGTGAGACCGGCAACGGTTTTCATGCCACCAGCAGAGTTAGACGGCAGGGTGATACCACGGCCTACTGACAGACATTCCACCAGCATACGCCAGCCTTGACCGGCCATCTTTGGTCCACCGATGATGAAGTCGAGCGGCACAAACACTTTATTGCCGCGAGTAGGACCATTTTGGAACATGGTGTTGAGCGGGAAGTGGCGACGGCCGATCTCAACCCCCGGCAGATCGGTTGGGATCAAGGCGGCGGTGATCCCCACCTCTTTCTTATCGCCAAGCAGGCCGTCGGGGTCGCGCAGTTTAAAGGCCAGGCCTAAAACGGTCGCTACCGGTGCTAGGGTGATGTAGCGCTTATTCCAGGTTAACTCCATACCCAGCACCTCTTCGCCTTCCCAAGTGCCTTTGGTAACAATACCAAAGTCTGGGATGGCACCGGCGTCAGAACCGGCTTCTGGGCTGGTTAGGGCAAAACACGGGATCTCTTTACCGACCGCTAAACGTGGTAGGTAGTAGTCCTTTTGCTCTTCGGTGCCGTAGTGTTGCAGCAGCTCGCCTGGGCCTAACGAGTTGGGTACACCAACCGTCGAAGAGAGCACCGCCGACTGACCGGACAGTTTTTGTAACACTTGTGATTGCGCGTACGGGCTAAATTCCAGACCGCCATATTTCTTCTTGATGATCATCGCGAAGAACTTGTTGTCTTTAAGGTACTGCCACACTTCTGGGGTCATGTCCGCCAGTTTGTGAGTCACCTCAAAGTCATCCACCATCTTCATCACTTCTTCACAGGGGCCATCCAAGAACGCTTGCTCTTCGGCGGTTAAGGTTGGCTTGGCGAAGTCGTGCAGCTTTTTCCAATCCGGAGCGCCGGAGAACAGATCGGCGTCCCACCAGGTGGTGCCCGCTTCAATGGCGTCCTTTTCGGTCTCTGACATTTCCGGCATCACGCCTTGGAACGCTTTCAGCATTGGCTTGGTCAGGTACTGCTTACGCAGGTTGACGGCGTTAACCGGGATGGCGATGGCGGCAAAGATGAACCAGCTCCATAAGCCGACGACGCCAAGCGCCGAGCCGGCGGCAAGGAATAGCGCGGCAAAGCTGGTAAAGATGGCTAGTGAGCGGCGGTTGTAAATCAGCGCTCCTAATACAGCAATGGCAGTAATGCCCCAGATAGTGATCACGGTGTTACTCCTTAACTTGGGGTGGTTCGCAACCGTGGTTGTGAACACGTGTGATGAATCACAGTCTATGTGGTGGTCTGACCTCTGTCACGAAAAAATTAAACAATCGTTTGAAGTTTGTTGCAAGGTTGCAGCGAAAACCGCTTGGGAGTAGGCAACACCACGGGTATTCTGTTTTGCAGAATAGTTGGATAGAAAAAGTCGTAGAGCGATGTGTGAACTGCTAGCGATGAGCGCCAATGTCCCCACCGACATTGTCTTTAGTTTTACTGGATTAGTAGAGCGGGGCGGCAAAACCGGTCCGCACCGCGATGGCTGGGGTATCACCTTTTACGATGGCCCAGGCAGTCGTACCTTTAAAGATTCCGATCCCAGTTGCCACAGTGAAGTGGCCAGCATGTTAAAAAGTTACCCGATCAAGTCGAAGGCGGTTATCAGCCACATTCGGCAGGCTAATCGTGGTCGGATTAGCTTGGAGAATACTCACCCATTTTCTCGAGAGTTGTGGGGGCGCAACTGGACCTTCGCCCACAACGGCCAGTTGTCAGACTACAAATCGGTGTTAGTACCGCAACGATTTCGCCCGGTTGGCACCACCGACAGTGAATTGGCGTTTTGTACGTTGCTGGATCGGCTCGCAAATCATTATGGCGACACGCCGCCAAGCCGTGAGCGGGCGTTTCGCTATCTGGCAAAAGAGGGGAAAACTCTGCAGCAACTTGGGGTGTTCAATATGTTGCTGTCGGATGGCCGCTATCTGTTGGCGCTGTGCGGCAATAACCTGCATTGGTTAACCCGCCGGGCGCCGTTTGGTGAAGCCAAACTGATAGACACTGAAGTGGTGATCGACTTTAAGCAGGAAACCACCCCTAACGATGTGGTGACGGTGATAGCCACTAAGCCGCTCACCAGTAACGAACAATGGCAGCAGATGGATGCTGGCAGTTGGATCTTATTTCGTGATGGCGAAGTGGTAGCTGAGGGGCGTTAACCGCTATTAGTGATTAGTTGGCAGTAAGAGCTCGAGCCGTTGCTCGGCTCTTACTAACCACTAACTGCTATTGACGGGTTATTGCGTTATTGCTCAATAGCTAGCGTCTTAAGGGCGATGCCACCTTGCAGCTTACCTTCCTTGTAGTGTTCGATTTTAACAATGGCGTTGGCCAATTGTGGGGCAATCCAAAGATAGGTTTGGCGTTTGTTGTTGCTGCGTACCCGTTGCAGTTTCACCGCCTCAACGGTGCCGTAGGGCAGGGTTAAGGTATCGTTGCCGATCACTTCGTAGATCATATCCCGCTGTTTTAGTTTGCGGATGTATTGGTACTCCATCCGCTGCTTGCCAGCGGTTAGATCTAACGTCAACTGCACCATGTACAGAATGTTGTCGTATACCGGCAGTGTCAGCGGCAGATCGGCCGCTTCATCTTTGTAGCGGCTGTGGATCTGGGCGGCCACCTGATCAAACACCGATTCCTCGCTGAAGTCCGGGCCGCTGCCGGTGCGCTCCATAAAATAGCGCAGCGGTACAATTTGTTCGTCCTGCCAACGGAATAGGCTTTGCTCTGAGCGTTTATCGCTTAAGAACATAAAGCTGGCGTCGCTGACGTAACCGACTTGGTATTGTTGATCGCCCATCGCGGTTAGCGAGATCCGGCCTTCGCCCAAGACGCTGTCACCGTGACTCAGTTCATAGTGCGCGTCATAGGGGGTGAATGGGCTTGCCAGCACACTGCCACACAGCAGCGTCAGTAGCATGACGAATCGGTACATGCAGTTTCCTTCTTTATTACGTTTGCGCCTAGCGGTCAGTGTTTAAGGGTGAACAGCAGTTCAGCCAAATCCGGCTGCCAACGAAAACGCGTCATATTGATGCGGCCATTAATCACTTCGACCCCATCGGCGCGCAGTAATTCCATCTGTTGCCGATAACCGTCGCTGTCTTTTTCCAGTGCGATTTTGCCATTGGCGCTGATCACCCGATGCCACGGCAGTTGTAGCGCCTCTGGAGCGAGCCGCAGTGCTCGTGCCGCTTGCCGATGCCCTCGGGGCAAACCGGCTAAATCCGCCAGTTGGCCGTAGCTGACAACCTTGCCAACCGGCACCGCAAGCAGAGTATTCCAGATCCGAGTCATCGAGTCCGACATGGCTATTGTCATCAATTAATTACTGTTGCACTGAGTTTATCACCAATTGTAACTATCGCATGTTCAGCGGTTAACCAATTGAACAACATAAAAAACCTCGAACCGACAGGGCGATTCGAGGCAAAGGCATGGTGCAGCTTACAGCGCGAGTTATGGCGCTTGTTCAACCCAAATCAGCTGGCTGCTGTCAAAACCAAGCTCGGCGCTGCGCTTGATAAAGTGCTGCTTCAGTTCGTCGCTGACGCTTGGGGTGCGTGCCAAAAGCCACAGCCATTTGTGGTCGTAGCCGCTAACAAAGGCGTATTGGTAATCGTCATCCAGTTCAAACACCACGTAGCTGCCATAGAACGGGCCAAAGAACGAAACCTTCAGGTGGCCTATATCGGCTTCATCGGCAAAGTAAGCCTTGCCTTCGGCTGTGCGCCACTCTCCCTTAGCTATATCAAAACCCCGATTGAGTACCCGCACACCACCATCTTCGCGCAGGGTATAGGTGGCACTGATTTGATTTAACCCCCGCTCGAAGCTGTGATCGAGGCGAGCAATTTCATGCCATTGACCGAGATAACGGTTGAGCTCGAAGTCGTCCACCGGGGTGACGTTATCCGGAAGGCCAGTACAAGCGCTTAAGCCAAGTACGGTTGCAGTCACCAACAGCAGTTGCTGGCAGGCTTTGATGAACTTCATTGAACACTCCTTGTTGCTGTTATTGGTCGAGGTGCAGTGCGGGCAATTACGTAATGGCAGCCTAACGCGGATCATCAGCAAGCTGCCTTGATACTGGTCAGATCAGATACAGCTGTTCGCTAATTGATAGTTGTTGCTGTCTGGTCTGACCTCTATTTGTTATTAAATTCAACTGGTTAACCTTAGTTGCTGTGATGGTTGTTCGCAGGCAGTGGATCACGCTGGAGCTGCTGTCGTTGGCGAAAGTTCACTTGTACGCTGAAAGTCTTTAGTAAGTTGTTGATTTTGAATGGTAGATGTTTTTTATCTTGTGGCTTTAGCGAATCTAGATGGTGTTTTTTGGTGTTCTGTTCGCCCAATGCTTTTGGATGTGACAGCTCGGCTGGTGTTTTGTTCTTTGGAGTTTAACTGGTTTGGAATTTTATTTGGTTTTGATTTGAGTAATTGCACTAATTTTCTCAGTCCCTATGATGCGCGCTAATTTCTGACATTTATACGGATAGGGAAGTATGAAAATTCGTGTTGTTGCCGCTGTGGTAATGGGGGCGCTGAGCGCCCAAGCTAACGCCGCTGGTTTCCAGCTGGCTGAATACTCTGCAACTGGTCTAGGCCGTGCCTACGCTGGTGAAGCGGCAATGGCCGATAACGCCTCCTCACAAGGCCGTAACCCTGCACTGCTGATGCATTTGGAAGGTCGTCAACTGTCTGCGGGTTTGGTTTACGTAGATCCGAACATTGACTCTGAAGGGAAAGTGAACGGTAAGATTCCCGCTGATGCTGATGACTTTGCGCCATCGGCAGTACTGCCAAACTTTTACTACAGCAACAAAGTCAACGATAACTGGGCTTACGGTATCTCTCTGAATGCTTCACATGGCATGGCGACTGAGCTTCCTAAAGATCATGCTGCTGCCATTTTTGGTTCCGATGTTGGTATCGAAGCTATTGAGCTGGTGCCGGCTGTTGCTTACCAACTGACTGACACCGTGGCCGTTGGCGCTGGTGTGCGTGTGATTTATGGCAAAGGCCATGTGACTGCGACTGCGCCGACTTGGTTCCCATTGGTACCTGCAGGTACAGAATTGAAATCGGTTGATGGTGACGGTTTTGATTTTGGCTATCAATTAGGCGCGACTTGGCAACCAAGCGCCGATCGTCGGTTGGGTTTTAACTACCGTTCAGAAGTTGATCTAAAGCTGGAAGGCAATGCTGTTGGCATGGCGGATAAAAGCGGCTCTTTGACGCTACCATTGCCTGCCACTGCGGAACTGGCTGGCTTCCATCAGTTGACCGATAAGTTTGCGATGCACGCGTCGGTCAATTGGACCAATTGGAGCGCGTTTAAGACCCTGACTGTGGATCTTGATTCCGGCGTTTCAGATAAGCTGAAAGATGAAAACTTTAAAGATAACTGGCGTTATGCGTTGGGCGCGACCTACCAAGTAAACGATAAACTGGTCGCTCGCACTGGTGTGGCACTGGATGAAGGTGCTGCGACCGACGAGTATCGCACCCTGAGCATTCCAGACTCTGATCGCCTGTGGTTCTCTGCCGGTGTTGGTTATCAAGCTACTGAGAATCTGAACTTGGACTTGTCGCTGACCTACATTAAGGCCAAAGACGCCAGCATCACTAATGAAAAAGATAAGACTACCGGTGCCGTTTACAACGGCGAAATCTCCGGTGACGTTTACCTAGTTGGTGTGCAAGCCAGCTACCGCTTCTAAGCTCTAGCTGATAGCTGATAACTATCAACTTCGAAAGGTGAAAAAAAGCCCTCGTGCCATCAATGGCATCGAGGGCTTTTTGCTGCTTGAAGGGGAGAAAACGCCAACATTGGCTCAACCAATTTGGTCAACAGTGGCTTTGACGCTCTCTGTTGCTGAGTAAACCTAGCGGCGTTTTTGGGCAAATTGATGGCAGGCAGATGACGGTGCGATGTCAGCTAGGTTACGGAGGGCAGGAAAGGGCTGTAATCGCTGATGGTTGTGGCAGCGCTTTAACAAAACATCCCAAATCGACACATTTTGCTCTGTTTGCGGGGTAACTCACCGCTTTATGACGTTAATCGACAGCGGCAGCGGTATAGGCTGGATATGGCAAGTTATGGTCACATATACCTCTAAAGAGGTGATTCAAATCGCAACTTTTCTCGGTGATTTGGTTATAAGGCTATATTCAACTCGCAGTTGAATGATGTTCAAATGGTGGCTTTTTGAGCGCGCAGGGTTGTGAATTTGGTTTGCCATGAAAAAATTCGTTGAAACAGCAAAATGGTTCACATAAATGTCGGTTTTTTAGCAGGTTTTGTGTCCTATCCTGCTGCCTTTATTGAAAGTTCTTCATCCGAACATCTTGGTGATTCATGTCACAGCGCACTGTTTACAAATACTTACAATGCCCACCATCGCCCTTTGTGCATTCATCTAAGTCACTGAACTGCTGCACAGTTCGCTTTAGATGAGTGTTGGAGCGACGCTGCTGACGCAATTTCGACATTAACGAGGATCCGAACGTGACCTTTATTCAAACCCTTGCCACCTTGACGCCGATTATTTCGGTGCTGGTGTTCCTGGTGTTGATGCGCATGCCTGCTTCCCGCGCCATGCCTATCTCCGCCGTGCTGACCGCTCTGGCTGCTGCATTCGTGTGGCAGATGGATACCACCATCCTGGGCGCGTCTGTCGTTCAAGGTATGCTGGATGCAATCACCCCGCTGACCATTATCTTCGGTGCAATCTTCCTGCTGAAGACGCTGGCGGCTTCCGGTGCAATGGACACCATCCGCGCTGGTTTCACCAACATCTCTGCTGACGCCCGTGTACAGGTAATCATCATCTGTTGGTTGTTCGGTTCTTTCATCGAAGGCTCTGCTGGCTTCGGTACTCCTGCTGCGATTGGCGCGCCACTGCTGGTGCTGCTGGGCGTACCACCATTGGCGGCTGCAGTAGTGGCACTGATTGCTGACTCCACTTCAGTATCATTCGGCGCCATCGGTCTGCCAGTACTGTTTGGTATGGAAAAAGGCCTGGATGTAGGCGGCACTTCTATGGCGGCGGCTGAAATGGCTCGTCTGGGCTTCGAAGGCTTCCCACAGTACGCGCAGTACATTGCGATGCACATGATCACCATCGACATGGTGACTGGCACCCTGATCCCACTGGTTCTGGTTGCTGTGCTTACTGGTTTCTTCGGTCGCAACAAGTCCTTCGCAGAAGGCCTGGCGATCTGGAAATTCGCGATCTTTGCGGGTCTGGCGTTCACCGTACCGGCGTTCACCATCAACTACTTCGCCGGTCCAGAATTCCCATCAGTGATTGGTTCTCTGATCGGTATGGCGATCGTTATCCCTGCGGCGAAGAAAGGCTTCCTGCTGCCGGCGACCCCATGGTTCGATTTTGAAGGCGTAGAGAAGAAAGACACCGCTGAAGTTGCTGGCGAAGTGAAATTCTCTCAGCTGGCGGCTTGGACTCCTTACCTGGTAATGGCGGCGCTGCTGGTGCTGTCCCGTACTGTTGCCCCATTGAAGAGCTTCCTGCTTAGCTTCAACCTGTCTTGGAGCAACCTGCTGGGTACCGAGCTGAAGTCTGGCTTTAGCACCCTGTACGCTCCAGGCATCTTCTTCGTGACCGTGTGTGTGTTGGGCTTCTTTATCTTCAAGATGAAGCCAAAGGCGTTCACTGGTGCTTTCACTGACTCTTGCAAAGCGCTGATCCCAACCATCATCTCTCTGGGTGCTTCGGTACCGATGGTGAAGATCTTCCTGAACTCCGGTGCTAACAGCGCAGGTCTGGAAGCGATGCCAAAAGCATTGGCAGGCCTGATGGCTTCTACTGCTGGTTCTGTGTGGGAGTGGGTTGCGCCAATCGTTGGTATCTTCGGTGCCTTCCTGTCTGGTTCTGCCACCTTCTCCAACATGATGTTCTCCTCTTTGCAGTTCGAAGTTGCGACTCAGGCCGATTTGGCGCCTGCACTGGTAATGGCACTGCAAGGTATCGGTGCGAACGCCGGTAACATGATGTGTGTAATGAACGTAGTAGCAGCAGCGACTGTGGTTGGCATGGCCGGCCGTGAGTCCGAGATTATCCGTAAGACCCTGCCTGTGGCACTGGCTTACGCGCTGATCGCTGGCACCATCGCATTCTTCTGGGGCGGCTACTAAGCCCCAACAAACAAGCCGAGCGTCACGCTCGGCTTGTAACAGATTTGGTTGGTGCTGCCAGCTGGCATCAACAACCGATTTAGGGAATAGGCTGTAACGCTACCGGTGACCTTGGTAGCAATGAGTTAGACCGCTCATTACAAATATTTTTGAGTAATTTCAACGATGTTTGTGGCGTCAGTCGCAGTATAGCGATAGCGCATTTTATAGCCTGTAACCGACTGATTTAACCGAGCTTCATGCTCGGTTTGTCGTTTCTGACCATAGGGAAAAGATCACATGTTAACTTCTAACATTAGTGCGCTAACTAGCAAATTGGCTGAAATCCTTGAGCCAACTCGCGTTCATACCGATAACCTTCGCCGCGTGGCGTGGGGTACCGATGCTTCTTTCTATCAGAAGCGTCCTCAAGTGGTTGTGCATCCAAAAAATGAAGCTGAAGTTGCCGCTGCGCTGGCGGAATGTCACGCGGCGAAAACACCAGTTACCTTCCGTGCTGCGGGTACCGCACTGTGTGGTCAGGCGATCTCTGACTCAGTACTGATGGTGGCTGGTGCTGATTGGAACAAATACGAAGTGCTGGATGGCGGCGCGCGCATGCGTATGCAGCCAGGCCTGATTGGTTCCAAAATCAACGCCATTCTGAACCCACTGGGCTGGAAGTTCGGCCCAGATCCAGCGACCATCACCTCGGCGATGGCTGGTGGTATCGTCGCTAACAACGCTTCTGGTATGAACTGTGGTGTTCACTCTAACTCGTACCAGCTGATTGAATCTGCACGCATCATTCTGGCGGACGGTTTCGTACTGGATACCGCTTCTGAAGCGTCCCGCGCTGAATTTAAAGCCAAGCATGGCGAAATCATCGCAGGCATCGAGCAGATCCGTGACGAGATCATGGCTGACGAAGCGATGGTTGCGCGTATCAAGCGTAAGTACTCGATCAAGAACGTAACTGGTTTCGGCATGAACTCCTTCGTGGACTTCTCCGATCCGTTCGACATCCTGCTGCACCTGATGGTGGGCTCTGAGGGTACTCTGGGCTTCCTGTCCGAAATCACCATGAAGTCTGTGGTTAAAGCCACTCACTCTGCCTCTGCAATGGTGTACTTTGATTCTCTGCGCGGCGCTTGTGAAGCGATCGTTGACCTGCGTCACGAAGCATTTGACGAAACCAACGCGGCGGAACTGCTGGATAACTTCGCACTGAAAGCGGTAGCGGCATCTAAGTACCAGACTCCAGAGTTTTTGAACGACATCCACGCTGACGTAACGGCAGTACTGTTCGAAACCTTCGGCATGAGCCAAGAGCAGATCGACGCTAACATCGCTAAGATGACCGCGATCATGGCTAAGCATGGCCTGTACAAAGACGTTGAGTTCACCCAAGACGCAGCGGAAATCTACAACATGTGGGCGATCCGTAAAGCGGTATTCCCACTGGCTGGCTCCATGCGCCCTGCGGGTACCTCTTGCGTTATTGAAGATATCGCGTTCCCAATCGATGTACTGCCACAAGCCACCATCGATCTGCAGGATCTGTCGTTTAAGCACGGCTACAACGATGCGGTTATCTACGGCCACGCGCTGGAAGGTAACTACCACGTAATCTTCTCGCAAAACTTTGGCACCATCGAAGAGATCGAACGTTTCGATAACTTCATGCAAGAGATGGTTGATCTGGTTGCGGTGAAGTACGACGGTTCTTTGAAAGCGGAACACGGTACCGGTTTCGGTATGGCCTCTTTCGTTGAGAAAGAGTGGGGCAGCGACATCTACAACATGATGAAGCGCGTTAAGGACGTTATCGATCCTGCTGGTATCCTGAACCCAGGCGTTATCATCAACGACGATCCAAGCTGTCACGCCAAAGGCTTTAAGCCACTGCCACAGGTACACGAGATCGTTGATAAATGTATTGAGTGTGGTTTCTGTGAGCAGCACTGTGTTGCGCACTCCCTGACCTTGTCCCCACGTCAACGTACTGCGGTTACCCGTGTGATCAAGACTTTGGAGCGCACCGGTGCTGAGCCAGAAGTACTGGCTGATCTGAAGAAGAACTACCAGTACTTCGCCATCGACACCTGTGCCGCTGACGGCCTGTGTAAGCTGGCCTGTCCAATGGGCATCGACACCGGTAAGTTCGTTAAAGCGATGCGCGCTGAGATGGCTACTGACTTTGATAAGAAAGTGGCTAACTTCACCGCCGATAAGTACGACACCTTAGAAGGCGTTGCTCGTTTTGCGCTGGGCGCAACTGACATCGCTCGTGCGGTAATCGGTGAAGGCGGCATGAGCGGCATCACCAAGGTAGCGCGTAAAGTGATGCCAAGCATGCCAATCCCACAGTGGACCGAAGGCATGCCAAAGCGAGGTAAAGCGCTGCCATCGCTGAAGACCAGCGGTGATGTTAAAGCGGTTTACTTCCCTGCCTGTTTGAACCGTATGCTGGGCACCTCGCCAAAGAACCCAGATCAGAAGTCGATCCCAGAGACCATCCAGTCGCTGTTTGAAAAAGCCAACATCGAAATGCTGTCTGGCATCAAGCCGCAAGGTCTGTGCTGTGGTCAGTCTTGGGAATCTTACGGTCACAACGAACAAGCTGATCGCAAGTCTGCGGAACTGTCTGAGTGGTTGCTGGAAGTATCCAACAACGGTGAGCACCCAATTCTGGTTGAAACCACCGCGTGTCTGGAGCGTATGCAGCGCGCTTGTGACAGCCGTCTGAAGCTGATGGGTCCAGAAGAGTTCGCCATGAAGTACATGGTTGACCGTCTGGAGATCACTAAGGTGGAAGAGAAGATCGCCATCCACCCAACCTGTACCTGTCGCAAGATGGGCATCGTTGGTGATCTGGTTGGTCTGGCGCAACTGTGTGTTACCGACGTGGTGGTTCCAGATGCAGACAAAGTGGGCTGTTGTGGTATGGCGGGTAACCGCGGTATGAACTACCCAGAGCTGAACGCGCACGGTCTGCGTAACCTGAAAGCGGAAACCAAAGACAAGGGCTGCACCAGCGGTTACTCCGTTTCTGCAACCTGTGAGATCGGTCTGACCACTCACTCTGGTATCCCATACAAAAACATCCTGAGCCTGCTGGATCGCGTTTCTACCAAGAAAGCGTAATCTGACTCTTAGATGCTAACTAAGGCCAGCTGGAAACAGCTGGCCTTTTGTTTGCCTAATCATCTGGTCTATCCAGCTTTTTGCCGTAAGTTTTAGCCTCCGGCAGTCAAGGGCGGTGCCCTTTGAAATCCCCTTCGCCTCCAAGATTGACGAAAACCCCTCGTTCTCACCGTGCTACCCAGCAGCACCGGCCCGAGGCGGCATCCATGCCCTCACCGGCCTCTCGGGCATCTTGCCCTCAGCTTGCCGCTGCGTTTGCGGTTTCACTCGGCGTCAACCAGTCGGCTTAGAGCACTCCGAATAACCGTCACCATGAGACATTCAGTTTGCGGTTTGAATTAGCTAAATTTCCGCGAACGTGTTCGCGGCTACGATTGAACCACTATCGGTTGCGCCAACGGGCTTTAGCCGACTCGCGGCGCTGAGCGGTGTGCTACGCTTTGAGGCCGGAGGCCATGGATGGCTGGAGTGCGCGGCTAAATCAGGGACGATGAATCTGCGCAGTGCCGAAAGGAGTAGCACAAGGAGCGAGGGGACTTCGCCGTGCTGGAGGCAGTTGGGTTTGAAAAGGGTGGAACCCTTTCCCGCCGGAGGCGAATACCAATCGGTACAGTTATATAGTGGCTTCGACTTCGCAGCAGAAGACCACGACATTAATCTGGCTAGGGCGTGTTGACGTTTGGTGTTCAGAATTTGGTCGAGGATAGCAGCTGTCAATCGAGGATTGCGATTGAAGGCATAGTGGCTCTACGTCGAAATCGTATGACGAAGAGTGACAGCTGCTAGTCCGACTCTGCAAGGCGCCCCACAGTGACGACGGAACAGCACAACAAACCGGGCAGGTTCAATTTACTTTAAAAAACAACCAATAATGGGCGCAAAAATATACAGCAAAGGTCAACACGCCCTAGTATAAAAGGTCGCGACTTACCACTTACGCTTAGGGGAAAACAGCTGGTCTAGCTCGCAATCGTCCTCATCTGCGCCGGCAGCAGAGGCAGCTTGAGGCGGCAGTTGTCGCATCGCACGGTTGGTTAACTCATCCTGCATGGCGCTGGCTTTGGCTAGGATTAGCTGACTGTAGCTGTCGTCACTGCTGTGATTAATCAGCAGTTTATGCAGTTGGTTTAAGTGCTGACGGGCAGAGCCAATTTGGTTCTTGCTGGCGGCAACACGGGCTCTATCAAACTGTACCGTAACGTTGATCCGCAGCAGTAACTGTTCCACCCGTTGGCATTCGGTGACGTAGTCGTCGTGTGCCAAGGTGCCGCGGCTTTGCTCGATGCGAGCGAAATCCTTCAGGCGTTTGAGCACCTTGATGATGGCGATTACTTGGCCTTCGGCCGAGGGGGAACTGAAGCTATCGATGGTACGCTCTTGCGGCGGCGTTTGTGCCAGTTGGTGCTGCATGTTTCGCAGTTGGGTGAGCACGTCACTGCGGCTTGGATCGATGGCGATGATCTGTTTGAGATTAGCGATGATGCGCTGATTAAGTAACTGCACCATGCGATTGGTTAGCGGTAAAAAGGCGCCGAACGACAGCAGTCGTTCTAACTCGCTGACGGCTGCTTTGTGTTTGCCTATCTCTTGTCGACGTTGATGTTCGACTTTCCAGCGATACTGTTGAAACAGATTGAAACCGATGATCACCAGCAGCAATAACGCGACCAATATCAGCAGAATTTGCAGCGACATCCCTTGCCCTTACTCTCTTAGCTTGGCCATGCTACACCAAAGTTGCAGAGGTCACAGTATTGCTGAGGTGGGTCAAGGTGCAGTTATTCTATTTTTTGGTAAAGTTGTGATATCTATATAACTTTCTATATCGCCTGAAGTGGGGCGCCGACCATGAAGCTGCAGCAACTTCGATACATTGTTGAGGTAGTGAACAACAACCTTAATGTTTCTGCCACCGCCGACAGTTTGTATACCTCGCAGCCTGGGATCTCGAAACAGGTACGGATGCTGGAAGATGAGCTGGGCGTGCAGATCTTTGGCCGCGCCGGCAAACATCTGACCCATGTCACCCCTGCCGGGCAACAAATTATCGATATTGCCAGCGATATTCTGGGTAAGGTCGAGGGGATCAAAAAGGTCGCCTCGGAATACACTCAGCCGGATCGCGGCGATCTGAATATCGCCACCACCCACACCCAAGCCCGCTATGCCTTGCCGCAGGTGATCAGCCAATTTATTCGCCGCTACCCCGACGTGAATTTGCATATGCATCAGGGGACCCCAGATCAGATCTGTGAAATGGCGGTTCGAGGAGATGCCGACTTTGCCATCGCTACTGAAGGGATGCACCTGTATCACGATTTAGTGATGCTGCCGTGCTATCACTGGAACCGTTCGGTGGTGTTTCCCAAAGATCATCCGCTGGCAAAGCAAAAGACCATCACCCTAGAGCAACTGGTGAAATACCCGCTGGTGACCTACGTATTTGGCTTTAATCGTCAAAGCGCGTTGGAAAAAGCCTTTGCTACCGTGGAGGGCGAGCCGCGAGTGGTATTTTCCGCTACCAGCGCCGATGTGCTGAAAACCTATGTGCGCCTTGGTCTTGGGGTTGGGGTCATGGCAACCATGGCACTGGATGGGTTGGATGACGATCTGGTGGTGCGAGACGCGTCGCATCTGTTTGAACCCAGCACCACCAAAATCGGCTTTCGTAAGGGCAGTTTCCTGCGCTCGTACATGTATGAGTTTTTAGAGGGCTTTGCCCCGCATCTGACCAAGATGACGGTAGAAAAGGCGCTGGCTCTGCGTGACCAAGAGGGGATTGATGCGATGTTTGCTGATATGGAACTGCCGATGCGCTAGGCATCGGCATTCGCTAGGCCGAGAGCTTCAGCATTCGACAATATTGACCGCGAGGCCGCCTTTGGCGGTCTCTTTGTATTTACTGCGCATGTCTTTGCCGGTATCCCACATGGTTTTGATTACTTTATCTAGCGATACCTTATGTTGGCCATCGCCGCGCATCGCCAGTCGCGAGGCGTTGATCGCTTTCACGGCGCCCATGGCGTTGCGTTCAATACACGGCACTTGCACTAAGCCGCCAACCGGATCGCAGGTTAAGCCCAGGTTGTGCTCCATGCCAATTTCAGCGGCGTTTTCAACGTTGGCGACGGTGCCGCCCAGCAGTTCAGTCAGGGCGCCTGCGGCCATTGAGCAGGCGACTCCAACCTCACCCTGACAGCCAACCTCGGCGCCAGATATCGAGGCGTTTTTCTTATACAAAATGCCGATGGCGGCCGCGGTTAGCAGATAGCGAGCGGCGGTATCGCGGTTAACGGGCTGAATAAAGCGATCGTAATAACACAGTACCGCAGGGATGATCCCGGCTGCGCCATTGGTTGGGGCGGTTACCACCCGCCCGCCGGCGGCGTTTTCCTCGTTGACGGCCATCGCAAACAAGTTAACCCAATCCATGGCATTAAGCGGATCGTGACTGGTGCCGCCTTCTGCCTGCAAACGTCGATGCAGTGCCGGAGCACGACGGCGCAGTTTCAAACCGCCGGCTAAAATGCCCTCCATCCGGCAGCCGCGCTCAACGCAGGCCAACATGGTTTGCCAGATCTGCCACAGCTGTTCGGTGATCTCCGTTTCGCTGCGCAACACCTTTTCATTGGCCATCATTAGCGAGGCGATCGACAGCCCATGTTGGTTGCACAAGCTCAGCAATTCGGTAGCGCTACTAAATGGATAGGGCTGGGTTGAACTAATTTGATTGATGCTGGTTTGCGCGGCAATTTCATCTTCATCAACGACAAAACCGCCACCAATTGAGAAGTAGGTTCGTTGATATATTGGGTTGCCATCGCTGCCGAGCGCTTTTAGGGTCATCGCGTTGGCGTGCTGTGGCAGTGATTTACGGCGGTGGTAGATGATCCCGGCCTTGCGCGGAAAAGCGACCGTGCGTTTGCCATCCAACAGCAGACTTTGGTCATCCGCTACCTCGGCAAGCTTGGCTTCAACCGTATCGGGATCGCACTGCTCTGGGGTTTCGCCAAGCAACCCCAGCACCACCGCCTTGCCAGTGCCGTGGCCTTTACCAGTTTGCCCTAATGAGCCGAACAGTTCTGCTTGCACTTCGGTCACTTGATTAAACCGTTGTTGCTGGTGCAAATCGTTGATAAAGCGGTTGGCGGCACGCATTGGGCCGACGGTGTGGGAACTTGACGGGCCAATGCCGATACTGAACATATCAAAAACGCTGATCATCACTCATCCTAGCTGCGGGGCAATCCAATTACTCGATAGTAGCGTGATGATCAGCAAAGCCCCAACTGTTGGGCAAATTGCCAGCAATGCTTTAGAGTTGATCGGCGTAACGGTTTGCCACCACGGTTTTCCACCACGGTTTAGTAACGATCAGTAGGAGCCAACGGATGATTCTCTACTTCCACGGTTTTGATGCCACCAGCCCTGGCAATCATCAAAAAGTGCTGCAACTGCAGATGATTGACGATGATGTGCGGATGATTAACTACTCCACCATGCACCCCAAGCATGATATGCAGCACTTGCTGAACGAGGTTAACAAGCAGCTCAAGTTCAGTGATGATCCCAAGCCGTTGTTGATTGGCGTTGGGCTTGGCGGTTACTGGGTGGAACGGATCGGTTTTTTGTGTGGCTTAAAGTCGGTGCAAATTAACCCGAACCTGTGGCCGCAACACAATATGGTGGGGCTGATTGACCGACCAGAAGAGTACGAGCATATCAGTGATAAATGCGTGGTCGATTTTCGCAGTCAAAACCGTGGCCAATCACTGGTGTTGCTGTCGCGCTTCGATGAAGTGTTAGATAACAAGGTTACCGAACGCACGCTTAAGTCGTTTTATCCGATTGTTTGGGATGAACAGCAACCGCATAAGTTCCCAGAATTGAGTCTGCACTTGAGCCGTATCGATCAATTTCGCCAGCCGTCTGATGCACTAACTGCATCCAGCTAAACCTTGCTGTTGGGTCATGCGTAGCTTGTCAAAACCCACTGTTTGGCCTGTGCAATGCCTTCTAGTTTTGAGTCAACGTCTCGCGCTTCGCCACGACGCCGTGGCCGCAGCCTGACCGTAAGCCCGCGTGAACAGCACTATTTTACTCAGGTGTTTGCGCGACTGCGCGCCGAGCCCAAGTGCTGGCAGCAAGTGGTCGATAACTACCAGTACTTTCTAACACGTGCGCATCTGTCGCGCAGTAACCAGCGGGCGTTGCGGGATCTGGGGTGGTTGATTGAAGCCAACTGCAGCATCGCCGAGGTTGAACAAGCGGTGCTGGCCGAGACTCGCAGTGGCCAGCGTTTACGCCGTTTTCCATTACTGTTTCGAGGATTGCTGCCGTCGTCACCGGAGTAACGTAAAAAAACGCCAGCGTTATCACGCTGGCGTTGTGCTTTCAGTCGCTTGGTTAGTGCTGCAGCGATTGCAGGTATGCGACAATTTCAGCCGGTTTTTTCATCACTCGCAGTTCACGAAACACCTCGTTGGCTTCCGGGTACTGCCGCTTTAGAGAGGCAAACCACTGCTTGATCCGATTGGGGTAGTAGATCCCTTTTTCGCCATCGAGTTCAAAGGCGGAGTAGTCGATCAGCAACTGGGTCATCTGCGCCCAGCTTAATGGTTCGGCGTCGTTAGCGATGCAGTCGGCCAGATTAGGCAGCGACAACACCCCACGACCGATCATTAGGTCTTCACAACCGGTGATCTGGCGACAGCGCTTGGCGTCTTCGGCGTTCCAAATCTCGCCATTGGCGATCACCGGGATGGTTAAGGCGTCATTGATGATGCGGATCGATTGCCAGTCGATCTTGTCCGCTTTGTAGCCATCCTCTTTGGTGCGGCCATGGACACATAACTCTGCGGCGCCGGCATCTTGGGCGGCAAAGGCGTTATCCAGCATCAGGCTCTTATCGGCAAAGCCAAGGCGGATTTTGGCGGTCACCGGCTTATCAGCAGGCACGGCGGCACGCACCGCACTGACAATCTGGTAGATCGCTTCTGGGTCCTTTAGCAGCACTGCGCCGCCTTTGGACTGATTCACTTGTTTGGCCGGACAACCAAAGTTCAGATCGACGCCGTCGGAGCCCATCTCTACCGCGCGAACCGCATTTTCAGCCAACCATTGTGGGGATTGGCCAAGCAGTTGCACTCGCACCGGTACACCCGATGGGGTGAGGCCACCGTGCTGCAATTCAGGACAGAGGCGATGGAAGGTACGCACCGGCAGCAGTTGATCAACCACTCGGACGAATTCGGATACGCAGCCGTCAACCCCCGGCATTCGGGTCAGCATATCGCGCATCAGCGCATCCATTACCCCTTCCATCGGGGCCAAAAGCACTCTCATTCGGTCGTTCTCTCGCAGCAAATTTAAGCGGGCGCCGATTCTATCAATCTGCGCTGAAAACACCAGCGTCGCTGGGATTCACTACAGTTCTAATGTCGTAGTTTGAAAAAAAGTTAGCCAACTGTGAAATATCATGGCAGGGCGCTAGGTCTTCTATTGCAAGCCAGCGCGGTGGCGTTGGTAACCACAGGTTTAAACAAGCAAGAAGGAACAACACTATGAAAACCGTAAACAAAACTTCTGTAGCAGCAGCACTGGGCGCGTTGGTTGTTGGTGGTTCGTTGGTGGCTGCACAAGCCAACCCATTTGCCGCTGAAGAGTTGGTGCAAGGTTACGAAGTGTCGTCTCTGATGGGCGGTCATAAAGGCGCTGAAGGTAAATGTGGCGAAGGCAAGTGCGGTGGTGAAGGTAAGTCGCACGAAGGCAAATGCGGTGAAGGTAAGTGCGGTGGCGAGGCCAAGTCACACGAGGGCAAATGTGGTGAAGGCAAGTGTGGCGGCGAAGCCAAAGGCAAAGAGGGCAAATGCGGTGAAGGTAAGTGCGGCGGCGAAGCCAAAGGCAAAGAGGGCAAATGTGGCGAAGGCAAATGCGGTGCCGCGTAAGCTAAACCCTCTCGCTGTTTGATATGACACAAAGGCAGCATCGCTGCCTTTGTGTACTTTTACCTCACCCCAACCAAGGAGGCGCCAATGGTCAGCGGAGCTGGAGTCGGTTTACGACGCGAAATGTTACCAGAGTTGCAAGCGGCACTGCCGCAAGGACTGGGTTTTATGGAGGTAGCGCCGGAGAACTGGTTGCGGGTTAACCCCAAGCTGGCTCGTCAGTTTCGTGCGCTGACGGAGCGACTGCCCTTTGTTTGTCATGGCTTATCGCTGTCGATAGGGGCGCCGGCTGCGTTGGATGAAGCGTTCGTCAAACAGGTTAAGGGGTTCCTTGATGCGCATAATATCGAGATCTATTCCGAGCACCTGTCCTACTGCTCTGGCAATGCTCATCTATACGATTTGATGCCGATACCCTTTACCGAAGAGGCGGTCGAGCATGTTGCAGCACGGGTGCGGCGAGTACAGGATATTCTTGAGCGTAAACTGGTGCTGGAAAATGTTTCCTATTACGCCGAACCTGGCGCGCAGATGAGCGAGCTTGAGTTTATCAATGCGGTGTTAGAACGGGCTGACTGTGAGCTGCTGCTGGACGTCAACAACATCTACGTTAATAGCGTCAATCATCGTTATGATCCTCAGCAGTTTCTCTACGGTCTGCCAACCGAGCGGATCCGTTATCTGCATATCGCCGGTCACTATAACGAGGCTGACGACCTGATTATCGATACCCACGGCGCCGATGTGATTGAACCGGTGTGGCAGTTGCTCGAGGATTGCTATCGCTACCATGGTGTGTTTCCAACCCTGCTAGAGCGAGATTTTAACTTGCCGAAGTTGCCGCAACTGATGACCGAAGTCGAACGGATTAACCAGATCGGTCAAGCTGTGCGCATGTCAGCCAACAAGGAGCGTGCATGAGTGAACTACGGCAGATGCAACAGCAATTTATGTCGCACATCCGGGCGCAGCAACAACAGCCAGCACCGCTGGGGTTAGAAGCGCGGCGGATGAACATCTATCGCGAGTTGATGTTCAATAACGTCAGTGGCTTTGTTGACGCCGCCTTTCCGGTATTGCGTTCGTTGTTGGCCACAGATCTGTGGCAAGGTTTATTGCGCCAGTTCTTCGCCGAGCATGATTGCAGCTCGCCGCTGTTTGTCGATATCTCAGCGGAGTTTGTGCGCTTCTTAAATGGCGCGCAAGGGTTGCCGGATTATGCGGTGGCGCTGGCGGATTACGAACAATTAGAGCTGCGGATTGATACCTTACCAGAGATCACCGATCAGCCATTGCTGAGCGAGCCCGAGCAACTGTTTCGCTCTCAATTGCAGCTGTACGGTGCCGCGTACTTGGCGCAGTACCCCTATCCAGTCCATCAAATCGGTCAGCACAACAGCCAACCCGAGCCGCAACCGACCTATCTGTTGGTGTACCGCGATCTTGATGATGACGTTGCCTTTATGGCGCTCAACCCGCTCAGCGCTCGGTTGTTAAATCAACTGGCAGAGCAGCCAGGACAAACCGCCGAGCAACTGATAGAGGCGATGTTGCCGAGCCTGCCAGAGCTTGAACCTGCCCAGATCGCCCAAGGGGCAGGGCAATTACTGCTTGATTTAGCGGCAAAAGGGATTGTTAGAGGCAATTCCGTCTGAATTGCTAAAACCCTACGGTTTATCGGTTTTTGTGTGATCTTGGTCAAAATACAATGACGCCATATTTATCAATGAGGTAGCTGGCTATGGCGTCTAAAGAGTTCAAGGAACCGTATAATATTTATCACTTTTTAGGCTTTTTGTTGGTGTTATTGATCCCAACACTGCCGGCGTCGCTGACCTGGATAAAGATCCTCACCCAGTAACCCAGACCGCGGGTCTAGCCGGTTTTTAGTCAACGCAAATTTCGCTGCGATTGCGGTTGCATCTGCCAAGCAAGGTGCTTAAGCTTAGCCAGCAATACGGTTTGGAAAGCTCAGATTGCAATTTAGCAAGCTGGGCTTTTTTGTTTGTGGCGTTGCCACTGACTAAGACGACAAGACTTAAATCATGAATCAAGCTTCTCTGGATCTGTTGAAAAACAGCATCAAGACCATCCCAGGCTACCCAAAGCCGGGCATTATGTTCCGTGACGTAACTTCTCTGCTGGAAGATGGCAAAGCCTTCCGTCTGTGCATTGAGTTGCTGGCGCAACATTACAAAGATCATGGCTTTACCAAGATCGTTGGTACTGAGGCTCGTGGCTTCCTGTTTGGCGCTCCGCTGGCCTATGAGCTGGGCATCGGTTTTGTGCCTGTGCGTAAGCCGGGTAAGTTGCCGCGTCCTACCAACGCGCAATCCTACGAGCTGGAATACGGCACTGATACCCTTGAGATCCATCAAGATGCGATTCAACAGGGCGACAAAGTTCTGATGGTTGATGATCTGCTGGCCACCGGTGGCACCATCGAAGCCACTACCAAGCTGATCCGCGATCTCGGCGGTGATGTGGTTGATGCGGCGTTCGTTATCAACCTGCCGGATCTGGGCGGTGAACAGCGCCTGTCAGCGATGGGCATCAACTGCCTGTCGCTGTGCGAGTTTGACGGCGACTAAGCCAGGCAACTGCGGTATTTATCAATTTATCGGCCACAACCTTGACAGGTTGTGGCCTTTTTTATGGGTCAGCGGTAACGAACTACGCGCAAGCCAGCTTCGCTAGCGGTAACCATTAGCGCAAACCTGAGCGGCTTTGGTCAGGGCTTTTGCTGGAATAACGGGCTGGCTGTGCAGTGGATAAATGCCAACAGTGTCACTAAAAGAACCAAGCCGCCATATTTTTGTCACGTAGGGGTTTTTTTTAGCCAACAGACCTTTTATGTTGGTAGCCCACTAGTCGAAATATTAGCCTTTGGCAAGCTCGTAATGTGACTGCTGCTTGAACAGTTAATGACGAGCGAAATCCGATGCGGAGACAACAATGACTCAAACCGTCCGCAGTATCTTTACTCGCGCCAATGAACCGCAAAGCACCAGCACTATGGCACCGGTGCAATTGCGTTTTTTGCTGCGCAAATTAAGCCTACGCCGCAATCAAATAGTGGTGGTTATTGGTACCCCCGAACTGGATGCAGTGCGGCAAGTTGCAGAATCGGTTGGCGTTGACGGCCGGGTAAGTGTGCTGCTTACTGAAGCGCAGTTAGCCCAACGGGGCGAGTACTTGGCCCAAGTTACGCAACTGGCAGAGCAACGACCGCAAGTTAGTGTTGGTAAGTTAGGGCCAACCTTAGAATCACAGCGTGCTGATGCGTTGATAGTGCTACCAGACCGGCTAATGCCACCATACCAACCGTTACTCGAACAAGCATGGCGCCGATTGCTATCCGGTGGGCGATTGATGTTGGTATTGCCAGCCGGTGAACAGTATGGCCAGCGTCTACATGAACTGATTGAAGCCGCCAGCAAACAGGGATTTGTATCACGATTTAGACGCATTTGTGAAAAACATACGGCATGGGTTGGAGTGAAATACTGCCCTAAAGGGTGATGTTGGTCTCAATTAAGGTTCAAAAGTGCGATCGGCGCATCGAATGTTGAAGGTTGTTGTGACTGGGGTGGTGTTTTGCTTGAGGTTTGGCATATACTCCGCACCGAAAAATGACTAACAACAATCACATGGAGCGGAAAAATGGCCTTAGAGCGCACTTTTTCAATCATCAAGCCTGACGCAGTTGCCAAGAATCTGATTGGCGCTATCTACTCTCGTTTTGAAGCCGCGGGCCTGAAAATCGTTGCTTCCAAGATGGTTCACCTGAGCAAAGAGCAAGCGGAAGGTTTCTACGCCGAACACGCTGAGCGTCCTTTCTTCAACGCGCTGGTTTCTTTCATGACCTCTGGCCCAATCATGGTGCAGGTTCTGGAAGGTGAAAATGCGGTTCTGGCTAACCGTGAAATCATGGGTGCGACCAACCCAGCTGAAGCGACTCGCGGCACTCTGCGCGCAGATTACGCTAACAGCATCGACGAAAACGCGGTACACGGTTCTGACGCCGTAACCTCCGCTGAGCGTGAAATCGCGTACTTCTTCACTAACGAAGAACTGTGCCCACGCACTCGCTAATTGCAGCATCTCGCTTGCTACGAAAACCAGCACTTCAGTGCTGGTTTTTTTATGCCTTTCAATACAGCCGAGTCGCTGCCGAGTTCGCTTGATTCAACGTCACAATTTGTCAGCGTTAGGCGAGGAGCGGCAGACGTGATCGGCTACCATAGCCGCTGCAACGTAATCTCATCGGTTGATGACACATGACGCTACTACGGACGCGATTAACGGAATTATTGAGCCAAGCCGGCATCTATCTAAGCCCACAGGAATTGGCGGATCTGGAACTGACCGATTTTGGTCTGGGTGATTTTGCCGCGTGTGGCTTGGCGATCCACACCTATATCAATAGCGCTCGCTGCTGTGCCAAAGAGCTGATCATGTTGCCGGATCAGATCTGTCCTGAACACGACCACCCTGATGGCGTCAGTGAGCCTGGTAAAGAGGAAACCTTCCGCTGCCGTTATGGGGCGGTCAGTATCTTTATCGAAGGAGAAGCCACTATCGCGCCGCAGGTGGCGTTGCCAGCCTCGCTGCAGCATTTCAGCGTGTTTCACGAAGTGGTGCTGCGTCAAGGGCAGCAGTTGACCCTAGCGCCGAACAGCAAGCACTGGTTTAAAGCCCATCCACAAGGGGCGGTGTTGTCGGAGTTTTCTACTCACTCCAACGACGATACCGATCGCTTTACCGATCCGGCTGTTGACCGAGCCAGTCGAGTTAGCGCTTAACGGGCTGACAAAACCCAATGGCCAGAGACAAACAAGCCGAGCGTTGAGCTCGGCTTGGATTATGGGTTAGCGTCCTTGCTTTAAGTTGATTTACCGCTTACTTGCGCATTTCCAGCAGCTGATCAGCGTTGTCGTTGGTAACGATGGTCCATGGAATGTTGTAACGCTTGGATTGACCGTCGTTCCACTCCAACTCACCCGCGTATTGCTGCCACAGGCCAGAAGCCGGTTGGTATTCAGCACCAATTACATGGCGCAGTGCCACGTCGATAGAGCCCTGCATCTGGCCGTTAGCGTCTTGCAGGATAGAGGTCATCTGACCGGCTTTAACCGCGTGGATGGCGTCGGTAACGCCGTCGATGCCAGCAATCACGTAATCGTTAACGTTGCCACCGGTGCCTTCGATCGCTTCAATCGCGCCCAGTGCCATCTCATCGTTCTGACCGATGATCCCAGCGATGCGACCTTGATGTTTCATCAGCCAGTTTTCCATCAGGGTCATGCCTTCGGCGCGAGACCAGTTAGCGGTCTTGCGCTCGATGATCTTAACCGCACCTTCTGGACATTCGCCGATGGCCTGTTCGTTACCTTGGCCACGCTGGATCTCGCCAGAGCCGCCTTTTGGACCCTCCAAGATCACCACGTTGCCTTTACAGCCGATCTTATCCATCACGTATTTGGCTTCTAGGTAGCCGCCTTTAACGTCATCGGAAACCACTTCCGCGGTCATTTCGGTGGTGTTCAAACGGGCGTTAGTAACAATCACTGGAATGCCAGCGTCGTTGGCCATGTCCACTACGTCGATGTTGGCATCAAAATCCATTGGGTTGATGATGATCGCATCGTGGTTGGTGCGAATAGCGGTTTCTGCTTGGTTGTTCTGTACCAGCGCGTCGTAACGGCCATCGTACATGGTGATTTTGACTTGACCGGATTTCACCATTGGGTGTTCGTAGGCGGCTTTTTCCATCAGCTGCACAAATTCGGCTTTCATGCCGTACATCAGTACGGCGATTTTGATGTCCTCTTTGGCAAACGCCGAGGCCGAGGAAAGTGCCATGGTGGTGCCGAGCAACGTTGCGATTAGGTTCTTTTTCATTTGCTTAAATAACCAAGTGGGGATTAACGAGTCTGTTTACGAGATGGGTCAAGCATCACCGCGGCGACAATCAGTCCGCCTTTGATGATCTGTTGGTAGTAGGACTGCACGCCAAGCAGATCCAAACCGTTGTTCATGACGCCGATGATTAAGATGCCAAACAGGGTGCCAGTTAGGGTGCCGAGGCCGCCGGCCATCGAGGTACCACCGATCACCACGGCCGCGATGGCGTCCAGTTCATAACCGAAACCGGCGCTAGTTTGCGCTGAGCCGGTGCGGGCAGTCAGGATCAGGCCTGCAATCGCCGCCAACACACCACAGAGGGTGTACACCGCCACTTTCACTTTATGGACGTCGATGCCGGAGGTTTGCGCGGATTTTTCATTGCCGCCAACGGCAAAGACGTAACGGCCAAATACGGTTTTATTTAGCAGGAACCAGCAAGCGATAAAGATCACCGCAAAGATCAGCACTGGGGTAGGAATGCCAAAGGTGTAGCTGTTGCCAATCGCCCGGAAACCACGGTCCAACGAGGACACTGGGTTGCCGTCGGTGGTCAGCATCGCCATACCGCGAGCAGCAGAGAGCATCCCCATGGTGACGATAAACGCCTGCAGGCGGAATTTAGAGATGATGTAGCCATTGATAAAACCACACACGGCGCCAATCATGATGGCGATCATCAGTGGCAGCAAAATCGGCGAATCAAAGCCACCGATGGCCATATCGGCGGTATTGGTGACAAAGCGGGCGGCGACGATCCCCGCCAGTGCCAGCACCGAGCCGACCGATAGGTCAACCCCAGCGATGATGATCACAAAGGTCATGCCGATGGCCAAAATGCCGTTGATTGAGACCTGACGCAGCACCGACAGGAAATTGCTTTGGGTCAGGAAGTAGTTGCTGTCCCATAGGCCGGTGTAGATGCAGTATTCACCCAGCACGGCGATGATGGCGCACAGCGCCAGAAACGCGAAGACGATGCCGTATTTGTGCAGCAGTGGGGCGATCTGAGTTGCAGGCAGGCGGCTGCGCATACCGGAAACAACAGTGGTAGTCATGGTAAAAATCCTAAGAAGCGAGGCTTAAAAGCAGTTGTTGGCTGGCGTCAGCGCGGCTGACTTCGCTGACGAGTTGGCCATTTTTAAAGACCAGTACGCGGTCACTCATGCCGATGATTTCCGGCAGTTCCGACGACACCATGATGATCCCTTTGCCCGCTTGTGCCTGTTCTGACATGTAGCGGTAGATCTCTTTTTTGGCGCCGACGTCGATACCACGGGTCGGTTCATCCAGCATCAGCAGCTCTGGGTTGGTCAGCGACCAGCGTCCCAGTACCACCTTTTGTTGGTTACCGCCGGAAAGGTTCTTGACCAGCTGTTTTTTGTTGGGGGTTTTGACGCGGAACAGATCGATCATCTCGCGGATGCGCTGACGTTCCTGTTGCTTGTTCACCACGTAGCCATTGGCGACATCGCCCAGCGACGAGATTGAGATGTTGTCGCCCACCGAGCTGCTTAGCACCAAACCGGTGTGCTTACGGTCTTCGGTGACGTATGCCATACCGGCTTTAATCGCACTGCGTGGTTTATGTTTGGCGCGGTTAAACGACTGACCCTGCAGTTCAATATCGCCGGAGTCATAGTCATCTACGCCGAATAGTGCGTTCAGTACCTCAGAGCGGCCAGAGCCAACCAGACCGTAGATCCCCAAAATTTCGCCGCGATGCACCTCAAACGAGATGTCGCTGAATTTGGCCGAGCTAAGCTGGTTAACCTTGAGCAGCACATCGTTGGTAGGTTGATTGAACTTGGCAAACTCTTCATCGATTTGGCCACCGATGATCTGCTCAATCAACTCTTCACGGTTGATGTCGGCAATCTCACCCTCTTGGATGTAGGTGCCGTCACGAAACACCGTGTAGTGGCTGCAAACGTCGAAGATTTCCGACAGACGGTGGGATACGTAAACGATCCCTTTGCCTTTCGCCGCCAGTGACTTAATCACTTTCAGCAGCTTTTTCGAGTCCTCTTCGCCGATGGCTGAGGTTGGCTCATCCATAAACACGATGTTGGCGTTGGCGTGCGACAGCGCCTTGGCTATCTCCACCAACTGCTGCTGGGCAACACTCAAACGATGGATTTTGGCGTTGACTGGGATCTCAAACTCAAGCTCATCCAGCAGCGTCTGCGCTTGCTGATTCAACTGCTTAAAGTCGACTATGCCAAAGCGGTTGCGCGGCTCTTGGCCAAGATAGATGTTTTCCGCCACCGACAGATTCGGCACCAAGCTGAGCTCTTGCTGGACGATGGTAATGCCCGCATCCAGTGCCTCTTTGGCGTTGGCAAAGTGTTGCTGCTTGCCATTAACGCAGATGCTGCCAGAGTCTGGCTGTAAGAAGCCCATGACGATGCTCATAAAGGTGCTTTTGCCGGCGCCATTGCCGCCACACAGGGCGTGAATTTGGCCAGCTTCTAAAGTGAAGTTGACGTTTTTTAGCGCCTGCACTTCACCAAAGGATTTTTTCACCGACGAGACGGCTAACAACGGGGCGCGGCTCATGCGTTCACCTGCTGTGGGTATTGGGCGGAGAGGGTGGTTAGGTAGCGCTGATAGGCCTGCTGGTATTGGGCAACATGCGCCGCAATAGGGGCGGTGGCGGTGCTGGCATCCAAGGCCACAAGCGCATCAACGATGTCAGTATCGATGGTGTTACCCAGCGCCCAACAGGCTTGGATCACCCCACCTAAGGCCGCCGCTTCGCCAATCACTGGGCAGATCACCTCGCAGTTCATCACATCGGCGATCATCTGCCGCCACAGCGGCGATTTTGCGCCGCCGCCAATCAAGCGGATTTGATTCACTTCGATGCCCGCGTCGCGCAGCAGTTCAACGCCGTAACGCAGGCCGTAGCTGGCACCTTCAACCACCGCTCGAACCAGATTGTCGCGGTTAAAGTTGGCTGCATCTAAGCCATGGATAGAGCCGGTACCTTGTGGCAGTGCTGGTACCCGCTCGCCGTTGAAAAACGGCAGTAAGGTGATGTTGCCAGCGCCGATTGGACTGTTGGCCAGCGCCTGATTGAACTCGGCCAAATCCATCTGCAGCAGGTTTTGCACCAAACTGCTGGCGGAGGTGACGTTCATGGTGCAGATCAGCGGCATCCAACCGTCGGAACTGGCGCAGAAGTTGGCGATGCTTGGGTGGTTTAGCGCCACTGGCTGATCCGAGTAGGTGTAGATGGTGCCGGAGGTGCCAAGGGACATGGTAACGATACCATTTTTGACGTTACCGGTGCCGATGGCGCCCATCATGTTGTCACCGCCGCCAACGGAGACAATGACGTTGTCATTCAGACCCAGCAGTTCCTTGGCGTGACCGCGGACAATACCGGCGCGCTGGGCGGCGGATCGCAATGGCGGCAGGGCGTTAAATAGCTGGCCGCTCGGATCGATCAGATCGCATACCCGCTGATCCCAGCAGCGCTTACGAACATCAAACAGACCGGTGCCGGAGGCGTCGCCGTATTCGGCGCAGTATTCCCCAGTCAGCCAGAAGTTGAGGTAATCGTGCGGCAGCAGCACTTGGGCAATTTGGGCAAACTGCTCAGGATGTTGCTGCTTCAACCACAGCAGTTTTGAGGCGGTGTAGCCGGTTTCGATGCGAAGACCTAACTGGTCGATGCAGCTCTGCTCGCCGCCGAGTAGCGCCAGCAGTTCGGCATTTTGTGGGGCGGTTTCGGTATCACACCACAGTTTCGCAGGGCGAATAACCTCGCCGTTGCTGTCCAGTACCACCAGACCGTGTTGCTGACCGGAGATCCCGATCGCAGTCACCTGCTCGGCGTCGATGCCGGCCTGCGCCAGCGCTTGGGTAAAGGCGCTGACTAAGGCATCGATCCACCACTGCGGTTGTTGCTCGCGACGGCCATTGCTGTCAGAGATAAGCTCATGGCTGGCCGCGGCTTCCGCCAGTACCGTAGCACTGGCGGTGTCGACCAAGATCACTTTGGTTGCTTGAGTGCCGCAATCGACACCGGCGACGATCCGCATCGATTACTCCATCTCAATCATGATTTTAACGTCGGACGGATTGGCCTCAAGGGCACGATCGTAGGCCGCCAACGCATCGTCAAACTTAAAGGTCTGGCTGATCAGAGGTTTAACATCCAACTTGCCGGACGCGATCAAGTTGATGGTCTTCGGGTACATGTTGGCGTAGCGGAAGATGGTCTTAAAGGTGATCTCTTTGACTTGGGCGGCGACGATATCGAATTTCACCGGCGCCACTGGCATGCCAACCAATACCACGGTGCTGTTGGCGGCGGCATTGGCGCAGATGTTGGTGATCACCGCTTCTACGCCACAGCATTCAAACACCACGTTGGCGCCACGACCGCCGGTTTTCTCAGCGACGATAGCGGCCACGTCTTCACGCAGGCTGTTAACGGCGGTAATGCCAGCGTAGGCGTTAACGGTTGCCAGTTTCTCATCAACCACATCAACCACGATCACCTCCGCACAGCCACCGGCCAATGCTGCTAGGGCGCACATTACGCCGATGGTGCCAGCGCCATAGACTAAGCCGATATCGCCAGGTTTGATGTTGGCTTTGGCGGCGGCTTGCATGCCAATTGCCAATGGCTCAACCATGGCGCCCTCGGCGTAGCTCATGTGGGCCGGGATCTTAAAGGTAAAGGCGGCAGGGTGTACCACGTATTCGCAGCAGCAACCGTCGTACGGTGGGGTGGCCCAGAACTGCACTGCCGGATCGAGGTTGTAGATCCCCTCCATCACCTCTGGTGAGGATGGATTTGGAATGCCCGGCTCCATGCAGACGCGATCGCCAACGCTTAGGTGTTGAACGTTGCTGCCGACGGCAGTCACGATACCGGCGGCCTCATGGCCAAGGATCATTGGCTGCTCTACCACAAAGTGGCCGATGCGACCGTGGGTTAGGTAGTGCACGTCAGAGCCACAAATGCCGACCGCTTGGATCTTAATCTGGACATCATTAGCCCCCACTTCGGTTGGGGCGGCCACCTGTTTTAGTGCCAATTGGTTGACCTGTTCCAGTACCAGCGCTTTCATCGGATGATCCTCTTGCACGATTTAATGTTATCGTTGTCATTAACAGTTTTTCACATGGTACTGATTTGGATGGCGGCGGTTTGTGATCTTTTGCGCACTTTTACCGGTTGCTGCGAATAAAACCGCCAAGAACGCTGTTGTGTTGCGTGAGAGTTGCAGGAATGAGGTGTGAAATGGCGTTTGGTTATGACATCGCTATCACTTTGTCGCTGTTATCTTTTCAAAATAGCTGTTAGAAACAACCATAATGCGCATACACTGGCGGCGATCCGCTGCCGCACGCGTGCAGCCCTGAGTGCAATCAAAGCGATGACAAAGAAAGTAAAACTGGCGGATATCGCCAAGCTGGCCAATGTATCCGCCATCACCGTTAGTCGGGCGTTGTCGACGCCTGACAAGGTCAAACCGGAGACCTGCGATAAGATCCAGCGGATTGCCGCCGAACTGGGCTACATTCCCAATTTGATGGCAAAGGGATTAAAAGCGCGCTCGAAAACCATTGGCGTTATCGTGCCGACCATCATCAACCCGTTTTTTGCCAATGCGCTGAAGTCGATCATTCGCAGCGCCAGCAAGACCGGTTATACCTGCCTGTTCTTTAGCTCTGACGAATCAGCGGCGATGGAGCAAAACGCGGTTAATACGCTGATCAGCTACAACGTTGATGGCATCATCATTGCCGTGATCTCTGAAGATGAGGATTACCGACCAAGCTATTTTGCGACCTTAGCCAAGCTTAATATTCCGGTGGTGCTGCTGGATCGTCAAATTGAGGCACCACACAGCGGTGGGGTCTACCTCGATAACGTCGACTCGGGCTACAAGCTTGGCAAAACGGTAGCAAAGGGGCGGCATCAACGGATTTTGTTGGTCTCAGGCTCAGCCAATTCGAAGGTGGCTAATAGCCGTCTGGCGGGGATCAAGATGGCGCTGGAAGAGTGCGCCAGTGGTGCTCAGTTAGATATCATTAAAGCCGACTTTAACAGTGCCTTAGCGCAGCAACTGACTGCCGAATATTTGTTGGGTAATCAGCCTGATGCGGTTATTGGCTTGAATAACCAGATCACACTTGGCGCACTTGAAGCCTGCGTTCAGCATGGGCTTAGACCGGATCAGGATGTGGCGTTTTACAGCATTGATGAGATCGCCACCGCTAAACACTTTGGGGTTACCATTCCCTGCATCAAGCACGATGTCGAAGAGTTTGGTTATCACGCGGTGACCCAGTTAATTCGTACCATCGAATCCGATAACAGTGAAAAGCACGCCGAGATCATTATTCGCGGCGTGGTCATGGCTTAGCCTGATAGCCTGCGGGCAAGATCCGTGCATAGCCGCTAGCGGACACCCTGTGACTTTAACATCTCAATGATGGTGGCCGCCGCCTGATAACCGGGGATGGCGCTGCCGTTGGAAAGATAGATAAATGGCGTGCCGCGTAGACCGATGGCTTCGGTGGCGACAATGCCGCGATGTAACACCTCTAAACAGGCTTGCGGGTAGTTGGCTTGCTGATATTTATCGCCGGCACTGCCTTTTTTAATCTCATCCATGGCGGCGCTTGGATCGGCAGCACACATAATTTGTTTAACTAATTCGTAGCCTTGTTCACCTTCGACCATGCCGCTGCGAGGGTAGGGGATATATTTCACCTCGATTTGGCTATCTAGGTATTGCTGCAATTCGCTATGTAATTTGCGGCAGTAGCCGCAGGTCGGATCGCTAAAGACATAGACGGTACCGATCTTGTCACCGTTAGGGCTGTAGCTAACAAAGTTTTCTGGCGCGAGCATCGCGATCACCTTTTTAGCGTGGTCGGCCTGCCGGGAAAGTCGATATTGCTCGCTCAGATTGACCATCTGTTCCAAGTTGTAGAGATCACCTATCAGCGCGTCGACGCCATTTTCATGAACGATCAGCGGTTGACCATCAATGCTGACTTCATAAAAACCAGCCAAAGTGGCGGCGGGCAGTGGCCTAATCACCTGAATGTCGGCATTAGCGAAGCGGCCATCGGCGACCTTTTTTAAATTGGCAATCAGGGTGTCGCTGGTGGTCGCGCCAAGCAGAGGCATTGAACAACTTAATAGTGTCGCGAGTAACGTCCGTTTCATGGTTATCATCCCTATCCATTGGTTGGCTTAAGCTTTTCATGCCGTAAGTGGATTAGCAACGTATCAGCAATTAACGGCAGTGCGGCGAGCTGTCAATTTGGCTTAGGCCCGTGGTAAGGCAAATTCAAATTCGGTGCCTTGCTGCACTTGGCTGCGTACCTCAATATTAGCTTGCTGCAACGCCAGCAAGCGTTTGGTGATCGCCAGTCCCAAGCCGCTGTGGGCGCTGTCGCCGCGAACCGAATTGGCGGCTTTAAAGTGCGGGTCAAAGATGTGCGGCAGATCCGCGGCGGGAATGCCGATGCCGCTGTCGCCGACGATGATCGCCAACTGATCGTGCTGATTGGGGGTGATGCGGACGCTGATGGTGTCGCCGGCTTGGCAATGGCGCAGGGCATTGTCGATTAAGTTGGTTAACACTCGATCAAGTTTTTCGATGTCGGCGGCTACTTTCAGGTTGGGATCTTTGGGCTGCACATCCAACAGCACCTGTTTGTCGTTGGCGGCCACTTGGTACTTTTGCAATACGTCTTGTACCAGTTCGGCAATCGCCACGGTTTCGATAGTCACCGGCACTTGCGCCGATTCCAACCGGGCTAACTCCATCAATTGCTCAACCATTTTGTAGATTTTATCGGCATTACGGCGGGCTATCTCGATGTACTGAGGATCGGCCGTTTGTCCCTGCTGCTGTTTTAACTGCCACGTCTCCAGATAGCCCTGCAGCGCAGCCAATGGGGTGCGCAGATCGTGGCTAACATGAGCCAGCAGCTCGCGGCGCATCTCATCCACGCTTTTGACCTGCTGGTATTGCCGCTGCAGTTCATCGCTTAAGGCATTGAAGGCGGCGTTGATCTGATTCAGTTCACGGCTGCGGCCGTCAGTCAGTTGCAGGGTGCTGCCATTAAACCCTTTGCGCTTCAGTTCGGTCAGTTCGCTGGCCAGTCGTTGCAATGGTTTGGTCAGCCAAAACAGCAGCCCCAACAACGCCAATAACAGGAAGCCACCGCTGCTGCTGGCAAAGATCATCGCTTGGTTTACCGTGGTTTGCGGCGCGATTGATGCCGCTAACTGGTCGTAGATCTCGCCATTGATGACGATATACAGGTAGCCCATCAAACTGCCATCGATGTTGACAGGGGCAACCGAGAAGATCTTGTTGCGATCCACACTGCGGGGATCGGGGCCACGCAGCGGCAGTTGGTAGTGGCCGTCGAGAAATTGCTGGATGGCGGTCATCGGCAGCCGTTGTCGCTGAATTTTATCGGCGGGGGCAGAGAAATTGAGCAATTCGCCGGTAGGGGAGAGCAGATAAAATTCGAACCCTTTACCGAGGATCATCATATTGTGAAACGCTCGCTCGACCGCGGCGGGATCGGGCTTGCCATCAATAAACAGCGGCCCTTCGTGCACGATGTGCTGGGCCAGATTCAGATGTAGCCGTTGAGTCAGTTCATCTTGGTAGTTGCCATTAAGCTGCTTGCTTAAACACAGCAGTACCGTGGCAAACAGCAGAAAGCTGGCCAGTAGCACGATGGCAAGGCGGGCAAACAGCGACACACCGCCGCGAGATTCAGTGGCTGGGTTGATCATTGAATTTGTAGCCCACCCCCCAAACCGTTTGCACATAGGTTTGGTTCGGTTTGGCTTGCTCCAGTTTGGCTCGTAAGCGGTTGATATGGGAGTTGACGGTATGCTGATAGCCGCTGTGCTGATAGCCCCAGACTTGATTCAGCAGTTCGTCGCGGCTAAACACTCGGCCCGGGTGCTTGGCCAGATACAGCAGCAGATCGAACTCGGTGCTGGTGAGGTTAAGGACAATATCGGCCAGCTGAGCTAAACGCCGCTGCGGGCATAACATCAACTCACCATGGGTGATTGCCTCGCTTTGCTGTTGGCGTTGATCCAGCAGTTGATTGCGCCGCAGTTGCGCTTTGACCCGAGCCTGCAGTTCGCGAACGCTAAAAGGCTTGGTGAGGTAGTCATCGGCGCCGGACTCTAATCCCACTACGCGGTCGATTTCACTGCTGCGGGCAGTCAGCATCAGTATCGGGGTCGCGCAGCCTTGTTGCCGCAGCCCTTGGCAGATACTTAAGCCATCCATATCTGGCAGCATCAGATCCAGCACAATCAGATCAAACTGTTGCGACAGCGCATTGTGATAGCCGACACGGCCATTGTGGCAGCGCTCAATCTGGTGGTTGAGCGCCTCCAGATTGAGCGTTACCAACGCATTGATATCTTCTTGGTCTTCGATCACTAACACTTTGGCCATGGTTCGATGCAACGTTATCTACCGAGTGGTAAACAACAGACCGAGGTTATTGGCTTCGTGTTACAGACCAATGCAATACCGGGTTATCAAACCGATGCGCTTGGGTCAGGGCGGAATCGCTGGCGCCATCCTCGATGCCGACAATACCGCCGTGACGAGTAACGTAGTCGGCGATGTCATCGCGGCTGCTGTCAAAGCCGGCACCGCCACCGGCGGGACCGGGAATGGTGGCCGCCAGTTCACTGTTGGCTTCGGTGCCGGCGTCATAGCTGGGGGCGATGCCGCTGAGTTGTTCGCCAATTGCCAGATGCAACTTAATGGCGGCGCGACCAGCGAAGGCGTCATTGGTATTGACCAGCATGGTGGCTAAGGTCAGATAGAGTGGCTCGTCGTTGGCGACCGTTAAGCTAACGGTTTGGCTCATCCCCGGCGGCAGAATGCCGTCGCCACTGCCACTGGCCATGGCGCTGTTGGCTTCGGCCAGAAATGCCGCGGGGCTGCCGCCTTCGGCCAACTCTTCAAGTCCGACTGAGGCGGGACTGCCAATCTGCCAACCGGAGAGTGAGCCATCATGCAGATAGGCCGCCAGTGGTGACATCGGTTGGGCGTAACTTAGATTGGTAACGGTGATGTCGTAGCTGGCACTGATTGGCGCGCTGGGCGCTGGTGCTGGGGCGATAACCACCGGATCGTGGTCGTTATCTCCCGGACAGCCGGCTAACACCAAAGTGGCTGCGGCCACTGCTGCAATGCGTTTCATGGGGCCTCCTCATTACTCAGATACGGTTACGGTCAGCATCGCCACCGGATTGAGCCAGCGATGAACACGGCTGTTGATGTCACTGCTGCCGGCGCTGTTGTCGCTGTCACCTAAGTTGCCGCGGTGGATGTGCACCACTTGAGTGGCTTCGTCGTTGGTTACCCCACTGCCACCACTGCCACCCAGGCCGCCAGGGATTGCCGGCATCCCTAGAACTCCTGGAGCACCACCGCCGTCAACCAACAGTTCATTGTTGGCTTCGGTGCCGGCGTCATAAGCGTTCAGATAAACGGTGTAGCTGCCAGGCTCTGATGGGATCGGCCAACTGTTTAGGCCAACAAAGCCATCGTTACTGGGCAGTACCATGGCGGTGACCGACAGCACGTAGTCGCCATCTAGGCTCATTTGGCCGCTGGTGCTTTGTGCCGGTGGTAATAACCCGCCAGCAGGGTTCGCGACCGAAATCGCACTGATGCTGTCGGCAATGGTTACTAGACCATCGATGCTGCCGCCTTCGGCCATCGCCGCCAGTTCGTCGCTGGCGGCTTGGCCAACATTAAACAACTGGTACTGGGCGTCATGGGCGGTGATCAGCAACGGCGTGAAGTAGATCCCTTGGGTGAGATTGGTCAGGGTGAAATCGACGGTGGCCGCGTGGGCAATTGGGGTGCTGGCGATAAGGCCAGTGAGCAGCAGCGGTTTAAGGTTCATAACGGTCTCCTGGTGATGACGATAAGTGCTGTCACCAAAGAGACTAGGGCGGCTTTATCAAGCCCCTTTCACGAACTTGTCACGTTTTTATCACGGCCAATAAAAACGCCGCCAGCGGGATGCTAGCGGCGTGGTTTGCAAGATTCAGGCGGCTTACGACTGATTCAGCAGTGAGAAGCTGCGAATGTAGTAGACGTTTGGCTTGGTACCCGCTTCTGGCTGCAGCACTTTCGCGTTGTGCAGTTTGATCAGGCGGTTGATCTCGCTGTTGGGATCGCTGAGATCGCCAATCATCCGCGCGCCAGACGGGCAGTTTTCAACACAAGCAGGCTGAAGGCCAACCGCTTGGCGATGATCACAGCCGGTGCACTTCTCGGCGGTACGACGGCGGCGCGCCAGCGGGTAGCTGTCAGCGCGCTCTGGGTTTTCATGGGGCGAGCTTTTCGCGCCGGTTTTTTGCAACAGCTCGTGGCCAGAGCTCAACCCCGCTGCCAGTGGTTGGTCGTCTTGCCAGTGCCGATGTGGAACCTGCTTGTTGTAGCCAATCACCCCATAAGGGCAGGCGCGCACGCATTTCATGCAGCCGATGCATTTGTCTGGATCGTGCAGGGTTAAGCCGTTATCGGCTTTGTACATTGCCTGTTTCGGACAGACGTTAACGCAGGCGGCGTTATCGCAGTGGTTACACAGGGTTGGGGTGTAGTGGTAGCTTACCTTCGGAAATTTACCGACGGTTTCGGTCTTATGATGGGACCAATTGATCCCTTCTGGGGTGTTGTTTTCTGCTTTACAGCCAAGGTTACAAGCGCCGCAACCCACGCATTTTTGCAGATCGATGACCATGCCAAATTTCATTGTGGTGATCCTCTAATTAAACTTTTTCGACGCGGATGCGAATGTGGCCGTAGAACGCCGATGCACCACTGAAACGATCATAACGAGTTGAGATCAGTTCGTTGTTGTTGCCACCGCGGGCAACCTTACCAAACAGTTCGGCGGCATGACGGCCATAGGCCCAGTGGCCTTGACCAAAGCACTTGGCCACGGAACCTGGACGAACCCCCTCCCATAGCTTAGCGGTGCATTCAATGGCACCGACTGGGCTGACTAAACGAATGCGGTCGCCATCTTTTAGACCCAACTTGTGGCCATCAATCGGGTTGAGCTTAGCGACATCTTGGAATGCCTCATCGCCGGGATCGATATCTTTAAACTCGTAGTACCACGGCGAGTTAGCAGAGCGGCCTTCGTGGTTTAAGCGCGATTTTTGATCCACCAGCAGCAGCGGGTAGGTTTTGGCATCGCCATCGCGCACTGGCGCTTGGTAGTGCGGCACAAAGGCAAGCTGATCGATTCCGCTGTATTCACAGGCGGTAACCACGGTATTGACGTCCACCTTATGCTTGTCAGCATGGCCTACCAGCGCCTTTTCTAAGGTCTTGGAGAAAAATTCAAATTTGCCGGTGACGGTTTTGTATTTACCCCAGCGAGACTGATACTGGTATGAGTGGCTGTTCCAAACCCCTTTGTCTTGGAACTCTTGCCAGCCACTGCACTTTTCACCGTACTTAGAGGCATCTTGATGCCACAGTGGGGCGGTCACGTATTTGGTCAGCAGTTCTGGGAACTCGCTAATGTCTTTGGCTGGCTTGCCGGTTTCTGGGTCCAGCAGCATTTCGTTGATGTAACGCCATGGCAGATCAAAGCCACGCTCAGCCAGTTTCTGTGCCAGCAGGTACGGCACTTCCGATTCATCTTGGCGACTGTCGTGCAGGCGTTTGATCATTGGCTTTTGCAACGACACGTGGCTAACCCCGTTACCGGCGGCAGACAATACCCCCCACTTTTCAAACATATGGTGGCTGGCGGGCAGCAGCAGATCGGCAAACCAGCTGGACTCACTGATGTGGGTGGTGACGTGGGCCATAAATTCAACTTTGGCCAAGGCTTTTTCCCAGCGCTGACATTCTGGGGTCGAGAAGGCAAAGTTGTTGAAGTACGAGACCATCACTTTGATGTCGTACGGATCGCTGGCGAGAATGGCGTCGGCCACGTTGTTGGTGACTACGCCGCCGCCGGATTTGCCTTTTTTCAGGGCAGGGAAGGTTAGGCGACCACGTTGATCGATCTTTTCATGCTTAACACCGGCTTTGGCAATCGCATCCATGTAATCGGTCGGCGCTGGAAATGATTTGTTTAACGGTGCTTTGTTGTAAGGGAACAAGCCGCCTTTATTGTCGATACCACCAAATAAACCGTTAAGGGCGTGACAAGCCAACGAGGTGTAGGTACCGCGCACCTGCATCACTGAACCACGGGCAGTCCACACCTGTACTGCTGGCGCTGCGGCGCCCATTTCTTCGGCGATGGTGCGGATCTCCGCGGCGCTAATGCCAACGTATTGTTCAGCCCATTCTGGGGTGTTGTCTTTTAGCGCTAAGTTCCACCACTGTACCAAGCCGTAGGTGTGCTTTTCGCTGAACAGTTGTGGATCCACCTGCTGGCCGGCCACGAAACGATTGTTGCCGTCGTTAAAGTCACCCACAAACGGCTTATGCCATAGGCCTTTCACTAAGGCGTGGTGAGCAATAGCCAGGGCTAAAGCGCTATCTTGGCCGGTTTCAATTGGTACCCATTTATGGGCTTTTGCCGCTGAAGCAGACAGTCGCGGATCAACCACCACCACTTTGGCGCGGTCTAGGGTTTCCCCCCAGGCGCTGGAGTAAAAGCTTACCTGGCGGTTAGACCCAATTGGATCGGCACCAAAGCTCAAAATGTACTTGCTGTTTTTAACGTCGTATTGGTTGTAGCCCCAGTTGCCGTCCATAAAGTACGGCCCCATCTTGTGGGCTTCGGCACAGGTGGCGGAGTGAGAGATGTTGTTGGGGGAGCCGATCATGCTGGTCATCTTGCTGTACAGCAGATCGTTTAAGATTGAGTAACGGCCACGCAGCAGAGCGTATTTATGGCTTTCACCATTGTTGCGCAAAGCGATGATCTTATCGGCCAACAAGCCCATCGCGTCATCCCAACTGATTGGCAGGAACTGTGGATCTTGATCGCGCCCTTTGTTCGGGTTAGTGCGGATCATCGGCATTGTGAGCCGATCCGGATCGTAGACCTGTTGCAACCCTAGCAGCTGACGAGGGCAACTGGCGGTATCGTGAATTTTGGAGTGCGGGTTACCACGGACTTTGATGGCGCGGCCATCCATGACGTACACCTGCTTGGCACACCAGGAGGTGCAGCCCTGACAAGTAGTCGGGTGCCATTGGCCAGTGCCGGTGCGCAGATCGATTTTGGGTAGGTTGGCGGCCATGGCTTCAGCGAGAGGGGTTAACACCAAACTGCCGGTGATCCCAGCCAGTGCCGCACTGGTCGCAGATGCGCGCAAAAAGCGTCGGCGGCTATGGTTAACGGATGGTTGTAACGATGACATCACGGAACCTCATTTGTACATGCGTTTATCCAAATAATCACATAACAATAAAGTCGCGAGTTATTTTGTCTGTGCGCTGTTTCGCATCTTCATTGCCATTGAATGGCGTCATTACCAATTTGTGGGTAGTTCGACAAAAGTGCGGTCTGCTGTGAATGCGGTCTCATCGAATGGGGGGATGGATGGTTGAGGGGATTGCCTATGGTGCTGACGCTGACAATCAAATCGTTGTCACTGAGGTGGTTGAATTGACACGCTAGGGACTACGCTGGTCGCGCTGGCAGCGATTTGCTGTCTTTTTAAAACCAAACTGGAATCTTGTTGATGGTGCAGTGAAAAGTTGACGTTAACGTCAAAATCAAACATACGCAGCGCGTTGTTCGTTGCAGGAAATATCGGAGTCAATGAATTTTAACGCATTTAGGCTTAACGCACTGGTAATCCTAAACATAGCGACCGCTTTTTAATTACTTCTGGTAGTCATTGTTAATAAAACAACCAAGTCAAGTCTGCGACCAAGTGTAATATTGTTACGTAATAAAAAAACGCTATTTAGTGAATCGGTTTTACCAACTGACCAATTCAATGAAACGTTTGTTTTAAGTAAATACTCAGCGTAAGTTGGTTTGGTATTTCTCTTTTGAAACATGCAGATAGCTTAAAGTTATAAACGCTTGTTTATTTGAATGTTGATTTTGTTTGTTCGATGTTGCAGTTTTAAGGCTACAGTTTACTCAGCGAATTAGGCGTAATGGATGTTGGCGCCGCTGGAAGTTTTTTAGTTACAACTGAAAGTTCGATTAAGGGGAGATCCGATGAGTAATCCATTAGGTGCTGATCACATCGACATCATTGGGCCGGAACAGCCTGAGTCCAGCGCGATTTTGACCGCCGAGGCATTAACACTTATTGCTGAGTTGGCGAGCCAATTCCAAAGCCGACGTGAGCAATTATTGGAACTGCGGCGTGAACGTCAGGCACAGATTGACGCGGGCAAGTTGCCAGACTTTTTGCCGGAAACCGCCCACATTCGCCAGGGCGATTGGCAGATCCTTGGCATTCCGGCGGATCTGCAAGACCGTCGAGTGGAGATCACCGGACCGGTTGAACGCAAGATGGTGATTAACGCTTTAAACGCCGACGTCAAAGTGTTTATGGCGGATTTCGAGGATTCGTTGGCGCCGGCGTGGGATAAGGTGGTGCAAGGGCAAGCTAACCTGCGTGATGCCATCCGCCGACAGATTGACTTTACTCACCCCGAAACCGGCAAGCAGTATCAGTTATGCGAGGATCCGGCGGTGCTGATCGCTCGAGTTCGTGGTTTGCATCTGGATGAGGTGCACCTGCATTGGCAAGGCAAGCCAATCACCGGCGCGCTCGTCGACTTTGCATTGTACTTCTTCCACAACCATCAGACGCTCCTCGAACAAGGCACTGGGCCTTACTTCTATATCCCCAAGTTACAAAGCCATCTAGAGGCACGTTGGTGGGCCGATCTGTTTGCTTACACCGAAGAGCGTTTCGGTTTGCAGCCAGGCACCATTAAAGTGACGTGCCTGATTGAAACCCTACCGGCGGTGTTCGAGATGGATGAGATCCTCTACGAACTGCGCAACAACATCGTTGGCCTCAACTGCGGCCGTTGGGATTACATTTTCAGCTACATCAAAACCCTGCGGAATCATCCCGATCGGGTATTGCCGGATCGCCAAGTAGTGACCATGGACAAGCCGTTCCTAAGCGCTTACTCACGATTGTTGATTAAGACCTGCCACAACCGCGGCGCCTTGGCGATGGGTGGTATGGCGGCGTTTATTCCCGCCAAAGATCCCGCTAAGCAGCAAGCGGTGCTAACCAAGGTGCAGGCGGATAAAGAGCTGGAGGCGAAGAACGGCCATGATGGCACTTGGGTTGCCCACCCGGGGTTAGCGGATACCGCCATGGCGGTAATGAATCAATACTTTGGCGACAGTCCTAACCAGATGGCCATCAGCCGCAGCGAGGATGCGCCGATCACCGCCGCCGATCTGCTGGCGCCGTGTGATGGCCAAGCGACCGAAGTGGGGATGCGCGCCAACATTCGTATCGCGGTGCAATACATCGAAGCGTGGATCTCCGGTAATGGTTGTGTGCCGATCTACGGTTTGATGGAAGATGCCGCCACCGCCGAGATCTCCCGCGCCTCAATTTGGCAGTGGATCAAGCACGGTACCCATCTGGATAACGGCCAACTGGTGACCGTGGCGCTATTTGAACAGATGCTCGAGCAAGAGCTAGCCGTGGTTCGACAAGAGCTCGGTCAGACCCGCTTTGATGGCGGTCGCTTTGATGAAGCCGCCGAACTGTTCCGCAGCCTTACCAGTGCCGAGCAACTGAGTGATTTTCTCACGTTGCCCGGTTACCAAATTCTGACCCGCCAGACGGTCGCTTAAGTCATCGTTTAAAGGAGTAAATAATGTCTACCTATAAATCAGACATCGATTCAGCCGCCAATTTGATTGGCTCAATGGGTTCGGCATGGAATGCCATTAACCCAGAATTTGCGGCGCGAATGAAGGCCCAGAATAAGTTTAAGACCGGCCTTGATATCGCCCGCTACACCGCCGATATCATGCGTGCTGATATGGCCCGTTACGACAACGATCCGTCGCAGTACACCCAATCGTTGGGCTGCTGGCATGGCTTTATTGGTCAACAGAAGCTGATCTCGATTAAGAAGCACTTTAACAGCACCGACCGGCGCTACCTGTACCTGTCCGGTTGGATGGTCGCAGCGCTGCGCAGTGAGTTTGGGCCGCTGCCGGATCAGTCGATGCATGAGAAGACCTCAGTGGCGTCGTTGATTGAAGAGTTGTACACCTTCCTGCGCCAAGCAGACGCCCGTGAACTGGGTGGCTTGTTCCGCCAGTTGGATGCGGCCCGTGCTGCTGGTGACAGCGCTAAGCAAGCGGAAATCCAAGCTGCAATCGACAATCATCAAACCCATATTGTGCCGATTGTCGCCGACATTGATGCCGGTTTTGGTAACGAAGAAGCGACCTATCTGCTGGCGAAAAAGATGATTGAAGCCGGCGCCTGCTGTATTCAGATTGAAAACCAAGTGTCTGATGAGAAGCAGTGTGGTCACCAAGATGGCAAGGTGACGGTGCCTCATGAGGATTTCCTCGCCAAGATCCGCGCCGTGCGTTACGCCTTCTTGGAGCTCGGCGTTGATAATGGTGTGATTGTCGCTCGTACCGATTCACTGGGTGCAGGGCTTACCAAACAGATCGCGATTACCAACGAGCCGGGCGATCTGGGCGATCAATACAACAGCTTCCTTGATGGCGATTACATCGACAGCGCCGATGACATCGCCAACGGCGATGTGGTGATCAAAGCCAACGGCAAATTGCTGAAGCCTAAGCGCCTGCCTTCCAACCTGTTCCAGTTCCGCAAAGGCACCGGTGAAGATCGAGTGGTATTGGATTGCATTACCTCACTGCAAAATGGCGCCGATCTGTTGTGGATTGAAACCGAGAAGCCCCACGTTGGCCAAATTGCCGCGATGGTCAACCGCATTCGTGAAGTGGTGCCGAACGCCAAACTGGTTTACAACAACAGCCCATCCTTTAACTGGACCTTAAACTTCCGTCAGCAGGTGTTTGATGCGTGGCAAGAGGCAGGTAAAGATGTGTCGGCGTACGATCGCGCCAAGCTGATGAGCGTTGATTACGACGCTACTGATCTTGCGGTTGAAGCGGATGAGAAGATCCGCACCTTCCAAGCCGATGCGGCTCGAGAAGCCGGTATTTTCCACCACCTAATCACTTTGCCAACCTACCACACCGCGGCACTGTCAACCGACAACCTTGCCAAGGAGTACTTTGGCGAGCAAGGGATGCTGGGTTACGTCAAGAACGTTCAACGGCAAGAGATCCGTCAGTCAATTGCCTGCGTTAAGCATCAGAACATGGCAGGTTCTGACATGGGTGATGACCACAAAGAGTACTTCTCTGGTGATGCTGCCCTGAAAGCCGCTGGCAGTGATAACACCATGAACCAGTTCGGCTAAGCCAAATCAGCCCACGCTATTGCTTGGGCAACTGTTCCCGCCGTGTCGTGTGTGACATGCGTTTTGGGCTAACCCTCGGGTTAGCCCTTTTTTATGTTACTGGCTTGTTGGCGACCCAACGTTGCCCGCGTTCGACAATGTCAGGCAGTAGCTGGTCAAAACTGGTGCTGATCTGCCCCTGCAGTCGCCAGATCTCATCAATTGCATTGACTAGCCGTTGTGGCTGTTTAAGCCGCAAGGCAATTCTCGTTAGCGCCAGGTTGATATTGGCCGGCTGGCGATATTGCATAAGCCAGTTTTCGGCGGCGATCCGTGGGGATAAATGTTGGAGCTTTTCAGGCAGATGCTCACTATCTTGCAAACTTCGGTAGCATTTTTCACTGAACTGACTAAGTGAGAGCGGGTGCCATCGTTGAAACTGTTTTGCTAAGCAGTGATCAAATGCCATATCCAGTAAGATCCCGGCAACTCGGCGGTGTTCACTAGCAAACTGCTGCTTTAGCGCCAGCGTTAACGGGTGATGATCTACCCAGCCATCGACTTGGCGATGCAGTTGCATGCCGGTACGCAGCGGTTCCGGCCAATGGGCCAGAGAACCGCGGACAAAATCGGCAGCGATGGCACCGGCAAAATCGGTATTGGTTTTATCGGCCACATAGAAGTGACAGAGGAAGTTCATCAGCGGCCTTACATCGTCAATCTCAAGGAGGAGATCATGGCAACGAATCCACATCAGCGCCAGCAGAGCGCAAGACTGTCGTCGGCGCCAGCGCCAGCCAACAAGGCGAAACAGCTGCAACTTCACTTTGAATTACAACCTGTGCCCAGCGCCTATCACCGCTCGTTACAAAGTTTGCCGTCAACCAAGCCAAAAACCACCACTACCGAACCGGGCTGAAACTTGCAACTGACGGGGGCTCATTTACAATGTTGCCCCCGCTATAGAAGGCTTTGTGAGTTGTTGATGCTAGTTGCTGATTTCTCTTTTGATCTACCTGACGAATTGATCGCTCGTTACCCAACCGCTGAACGCCGTGCCTCTCGTTTGCTGCGGCTCGATGGCAACAGCGGCAAATTGGTCGATGGTCAGTTTGCCGATCTGTTGGAACAGCTGCACGATGGTGATCTGATGGTGTTCAACAACACTCGCGTGATCCCAGCTCGGGTTTATGGCCAAAAAGCCTCTGGCGGTAAGTTTGAGATGTTGGTGGAGCGAGTACTGGATAACAAGCGCGTGCTGGCGCATGTACGCAGCTCAAAATCCCCGAAACCGGGCAACCAACTGCAGTTCGATGAAGGTGTCACCGCCACGATGGTGCAGCGTCATGATGCGTTGTTTGAGATCGCCTTTGATGGTGATGACACCGTGCTTAACATTCTCGATCGCATTGGCCATATGCCACTGCCACCTTACATCGACCGTCCAGATGAGGGGGCCGATCGTGAACGCTACCAAACCGTCTATAACAAACGCCCAGGTGCCGTTGCCGCGCCAACTGCGGGGCTGCACTTCGACGATGAGATGCTGGCGGCGCTGAAAGCCAAAGGGGTTGAGATCGCCTACGTGACCTTGCACGTCGGTGCCGGCACCTTTCAGCCGGTGCGCGTGGATAAGATTGAAGATCACCACATGCACTCGGAATACGCCGAAGTTGACCAAGCGGTGGTGGACGCCATCTTCCGCACCAAAGCCAATGGCGGTCGCGTGGTGGCGGTGGGTACTACGTCAGTGCGTTCGCTGGAATCGGCTGCTGCCGAAGCGCGCAAGCACGGTGAACAACTGGCACCGTTTGCCTCTGAGACCTCGATCTTCCTCTACCCAGGTAAACGCTTTCACATCGTTGATGCGATGGTGACCAATTTCCATCTGCCGGAATCAACGCTGATCATGTTGGTGTCAGCGTTTGCTGGCCAAGACCACACCATGAACGCTTATCAGCACGCGATCGCTCAGGGCTACCGCTTCTACAGCTACGGCGATGCGATGTTTGTCACTCGCCGTGACGAAGATGATAGCGAGATCTAACATCGGCTAATGCTTTGTTGGGCGGCGGTTGAAGTGACCGCTGTCTGTCCCCATCTAGCGTTAAACCCCAGCGTTAAACGCTAGACTTTGCCATCACTGGACTGTTTCTCTGGTGAGAGAGTGTAACTATGAAAATGAAATTTGACCTGTTAGGCACCGATGGCCGCGCCCGTCGTGGCCGTTTGACCTTTGAACGTGGCGTGGTAGAGACCCCGGCATTTATGCCAGTGGGTACTTACGGCACCGTTAAAGGCATGACCCCAGAAGAGGTTGAGGCTACTGGCGCTCAGATCTGCTTGGGCAACACCTTCCACCTGTGGCTGCGTCCGGGTAACGAAGTGATGCAGAAGCACGGTGATCTGCACGGTTTTATGAACTGGCATAAGCCGATTTTGACCGATTCCGGCGGCTTCCAAGTATTCAGCTTGGGTCACATCCGTAAGATCACTGAAGCCGGGGTGCACTTCCGTCACCCAATTAACGGCGACAAAATCTTCCTAGACCCAGAAAAATCGATGGAGATCCAATACTACTTGGGCTCCGACATCGTGATGATCTTCGACGAGTGTACCCCGTACCCTGCGACCGAAGAGGAAGCGGCAACCTCAATGCGGATGTCTCTGCGTTGGGCGCAGCGCTCTCGCGATGAGTTCGATCGTCTGCAAAACCCAAACAATCTGTTCGGCATTATCCAAGGTGGCGTTTACGAGCACCTGCGTGATGAATCCTTAGAAGGCCTGATGAACATCGGCTTCGATGGTTACGCTGTTGGTGGTTTGGCTGTGGGTGAGCCTAAAGAGGATATGCACCGCATTCTGGAGCACATCTGCCCGAAGATCCCTGAAGACAAACCGCGCTACCTGATGGGTGTTGGTAAGCCAGAAGATCTGGTGGAAGGGGTGCGTCGTGGCGTCGATATGTTCGACTGCGTAATGCCAACCCGTAACGCCCGTAATGGTCACCTGTTCACTGCCGAAGGCGTAATTAAGATCCGTAACGCCAAGCACCGTGACGATGTCTCGCCGCTAGAGCAGGGCTGTGATTGCTACACCTGTAAGCACTATTCCCGCGCATATTTGCACCACTTGGACAAGTGCAATGAAATCTTAGGTGCGCGTCTCAATACCATTCACAATTTGCGTTATTATCAGCGCGTTATGGAAGGTTTGCGCAGTGCAATTGAGCAGGGTAAGTTGGACGACTTTGTTGCCGACTTTTACGCCAAACTCGGCCGCGAAGTGCCGCCGCTGAACGATTAATTCATCAATAAAATAAGAGAGAAGCTCGATTATGTTTATCGCAAACGCTTACGCCGCTGAAGGTGCTCCAATGGGTGGTTTAGAGCCACTGTTTATGCTGGCCATTTTTGGTCTGGTGTTCTACTTCATGATTCTGCGCCCGCAGAACAAGCGTGTAAAAGAACACAAGAGCTTGGTTGAAGCGCTGGCTAAAGGCGACGAAGTGCTGACCTCTGGCGGTCTGCTGGGTAAAGTGACCAAAGTAACCGCTGACAGCGATTACGTGGTACTGGCTCTGAACGACAGCACCGAAGTGACCCTGAAGAAAGATTTCATCACTGCAGTTCTGCCGAAAGGCTCAATTCAGTCGCTGTAATCGCAATAACGATAAATTGAAGAAGGGGCAGCGGTGTGTTGAATAAATACCCGATGTGGAAAAACCTGCTGGTGATCTTAATGATCTCTGTGGGTTTGCTGTATGCCTTGCCCAACGTGTATGGGGAAGATCCGGCGCTGCAGATCTCTGCAGGACGGAATGCAACTTTGTCGACCTCGACTGTGGATCAGGTGCGGGACGCGCTGACCGAGGCTGACATTGATAGCAAAAACTTGGTGATGGAAAACGGCCTAATTGAAGTGCGCTTCAACAACGTCGAAGATCAGAGCCGTGCAAAGGAGTTGGTAAAAGACGCATTGGGTGACGATTACACCGTTGCCATCAATCTGGCGCCAGCCACTCCGGATTGGCTGAAAGCGGTTGGCGGCAGCCCGATGAAGCTGGGTCTTGACCTTCGCGGCGGGGTTAACTTCCTGATGGAAGTTGACATGGGCGAGGCGATCAACAAGCAGCAAGAGCAGATTGTCACCGATTTTCGTGCGCAACTGCGTGAGCAGCGCCTGCGTTACTCATCGGTACGGATCGCGCCAACTGGCGTAGAAGTGCGTTTTCGCGATGCCGAGGTAGCCAGCAAAGCGTTGGCCTACTTGAAGCAGAACAACCAGAACTTGGTGTTTACCGAACGTGATAGCACCGCTTTTGTTGCCAGCTTTACTGAGCAGTACCTCAAAGAAGTTAAAGAGTACGCGCTATCGCAAAACATCACCATTTTGCGTAACCGTGTAAACGAACTTGGGGTGGCCGAGCCGGTAGTTCAGCGCCAGGGTGCTGATCGCATCACGGTGGAACTGCCTGGTATTCAAGACACCGCCCGCGCCAAAGAGATTCTGGGTGCGACCGCGACTCTGGAGTTCCGCGAGTTAGCGGAAAACGCCGACGTTGCTGCAGCGCTGCGTGGCATTGTGCCGCCAGATGCCAAGCTCTACCAAGATCGTGATGGTCAGCCGGTGATCCTGAAGCAAGCGGTAATTCTGACCGGTGATCACATCACTGGCGCGCAATCTGGGTTTAACCCAGAAGACAGCCGTCCAAATGTGAGCATCGATTTGGATGCCGTTGGTGGTAACAAGATGGCTGACTTTACCAAAGACAAGATTGGTAAAGGTATGGCGACCGTGTTTATCGAATACAAGGCCACTGGCGAGCGTGATGCAGAAGGTCGTCCGAAGTTCGATAAGATTGAGGAAGTGATCAACGTTGCTACCATTCAGGCGCGTCTGGGTCGTTCGTTCCAGATCACCGGTATCGATAGTCCTGCCGAAGCGCGTAACCTAGCGATGCTGCTGCGTGCCGGTGCGCTGATTGCGCCAATCACCATCGTCCAAGAACGCACCATTGGCCCATCTTTGGGTCAAGAAAATATCGACAACGGTAAAGCGGCATTGATGTACGGCATGCTGGCGGTAGTGCTGTTTATGGCGATCTACTACCGCAAGTTCGGTGTGGTTTCGGTGGTGGCATTGGCCGGTAACGTGGTGCTGATGATCGGCATTATGTCGATGATCCCAGGGGCGACCCTGACCATGCCGGGGATTGCCGGTATCGTTCTGACCATCGGTATGGCGGTGGATGGTAACGTCCTGATTTTCGAGCGTATTCGTGAAGAACTTCTGGGCGGTCGCAGCGTTCAGCAGGCGATCAACGAAGGCTATGCCAACGCCCTGTCGACCATTGCTGATGCCAACATCACTACCTTGATTACCGCCTTGATTCTGTTCTCGGTGGGTACTGGTCCGGTGAAAGGCTTTGCGGTAACGCTGATGATCGGTATTGCCACTTCGATGTTCACCTCTATCGTCGTTACCCGCGCCATCGTTAACGCGATTTGGGGCGGTAAACGCCTGAAGAAGCTGGATATCTAAGGAAGTAATCATGTTTCAGATTTTAAGTCTTAACAACACCGTCGACTTCCTTAAGCACGCCAAATGGGTGGTACTGCTGTCAGTGGTACTGGTGATTGGTTCGATCGTCAGTATGGCCACTAAGGGCATGAACTGGGGTCTCGACTTCACTGGCGGTACCGTGGTGGAGATCGCCTATAACCAGCCAACCTCACCGGCGGATGTGCGTAAGTCGCTAGAAAGCAACGGCATCAATGGTGCGGTCGTGCAGCAGTTTGGTAGCGCTCGCGACATTCTGGTGCGGGTGCCACCAAAGATGGGTGAAGGCAATGCGCTGGTTACTCAGGTGGAAACCGCGGCCAAGGCGCTGGCGACTGACGCCCAGATCAAACGGGTAGAGTTCGTTGGTCCACAGGTCGGTCAAGAGTTGACCGAGCAGGGCGGTCTGGCGGTTCTAGCGGCGATGCTGTGTATCTTGGTGTACGTTGCGTTTCGTTTTGAGTGGCGCTTAGCGACCGGTTCGGTGCTAGCACTGGCCCACGACGTTATCGTGACACTGGGGGTGTTCTCATTCTTCCAGTTGGAGTTCGATCTGACCGTACTGGCCGCGGTACTGGCGGTAGTGGGTTACTCGTTGAACGATACCATCGTGGTATTTGACCGAGTTCGTGAGAACTTCATCAAGATGCGTAAAGGCAGCCCAGAGCACATCGTTAACGTCTCTGTGACCCAAACCATGAGCCGTACCATCATCACCACCAGCACCACCCTGTTTGTGGTGGTGTCGCTGTTCCTATTGGGCGGCGCGATGATCCACGGCTTCGCTTCGGCGTTGCTATTGGGTATTGGTGTTGGTACCTACTCGTCGGTTTATGTGGCCAGTTTCGCGGCGATCAAACTGGGGATCTGCAAAGAGCACATGATGCCAGTGGTGATTGAGAAAGAGGGCGCGGATCAAGACGCCATCTTGCCTTAATCAGCCACTAACGTGATTTATACTTGACAAGCCACCCCTCGGGGTGGCTTTTTGTTATCCGGATGTTAAGCAGTAAGGAGAGGTAGCGGATGGACAGCTACGTAGAACTCTTTCGAGCCGGCAACGCTCTGGAAGCCAATGCCCTTAAAGGGTTGCTCGAACAGCAAGGGGTGCCGGTGCGATTGCTTGGCGAGGCACTGGGGGGCGCCGCTGGTGAATTGCCGGTTGACAGCCAACAGATCCGCTTGTTGGTCCAGCAGTGTCAGCTCAGTTCGGCGCAGCAGGTACTTACCCAATACCAGCAAAATCTGGCGCCATGGCAATGCGTATGCGGAGAGCAAAATGACGGCCACTTTGAGGTCTGTTGGCGTTGCGGCAGTGAGCCGCAGGCCTAAGGTGGGTTTATCTCTGTTGCCAATGTTTCGCTTGCCCAGATCCCCAATCGATCATCATTAACGCTGCTGTAGGAGTCGTTCCGATGCGTTATTTTCCGCTATTTCACGATACTCATAATCTGCACATCTTGGTGGTTGGCGGCGGCGAAGTAGCCGCTCGCAAGCTGGCGTTATGGAGCCGTACTGAAGCGCGACTTGAAGCTGTTTCCCCCACTTGGGTTGATGCCATTGTCGATCTGCACAACCCCAATCTGACGTTGGTTAGCAAGTACTACAGCCCAGAGATGCTACAAGGCAAGCAAGGGGTGATCGCCGCCACCGACGATGGCGAATTGAATCGGGCGATTGCCCGCGAAGCCAAGGCGCTGGGGTTGTGGGTTAATGTGGTCGATCAACCACAGTTGTGCAGTGTGATCACCCCTGCGATTGTTGATCGTAGCCCGATGGTGATTGCTATTGGCAGTGAAGGCAGTGCGCCGGTGTTAGTGCGTACTTTACGGGGCTATCTTGAGGCGCGACTGCCGCGCAGCTTAGGAAAATTGGCTCAGTTTATTGGTGAACAGCGCCAGCGAGTGATGACCGCCAATGACAATCCCCGTGGCGTGTGGGAGCGCTTTATCGAGCGTAATGGCTTGGCCTTGACCGAGCGCAGTGAGCAACTGCTAACTCAAGCGTTGGCTGGCGTCAGCAGCAGTGGTCAACTGTGGTTAACTCACCAAGGGCGCGATCCGGCGCTGCTGCCCATAGCGGCGATGGCCGAACTGCAACGGTTGGATAGGGTTATTACCGATGATTTAGCGCCGATGATGGCGGATCTGGTGCGCCGTGATGCCAGTATCGAACGCCTAAGTGGCTTGAAGTTGACCCAACTCAGTCACTGGCTGCAACAGGGTGAACAACTGTTGTTGGTGACCAGCGAAGCGGACTATCCGGTGCTGATTGAGCGTCTTTCACAGCAGCAGATAACCCCACGAGATCCCTACCAACCGTTATGAAGCGGATTTATCCTGCGGGAATAAAAACCATCGTCTTGGCACTGGCGTCGTTGCTTGGCATAGCGACGGTGATCGGCCTGTTTAGCGAGGTTGGTATCATGGCGCTGATGTTGGTGCCAGTCGGATTGCCGATAGCCTTGCTGTTTAGCGTCATTGGCATCCCCTTGTTGGTGACCATTTACGGTTGGCCGGCAGCGCTGGCCAGCGGCCTTAGTGCGCTGCTGGCGATTGTTGGCTTGGTTAACCATCAGCAGCGTTGGGGGCAGATCGCCGCGGTTATTGGCATCAGCGCATTTACCCTGCTGTCGATGTATGGCCTCGGCCACGGCGGTTAATCCAAGCCGCAAGCTGGACAAACAAAAAGAGCACCTTGCGGTGCTCTTTGCGCTTTAGCGGGTTGGCGCCTTAACGGTTAAAGGTCAGGCGCTGACCGACGTTAGCGGTGCTAGCGGTAACGCCATCAAACACTCGATGGCCACCTACCCAAGTAGAAGCGATGCTGCTGCGTAGGGTGGTGTTTTCAAACGATGACCACTGGCACTTGTACAACAGGTTGTCTTTAGTAACCCGGTATGGCTGGTTCAGATCCACCAGCACCAAGTCGGCGTGATAACCTTCGCGCAGATAGCCACGCTCTTTCAGATTAAAGCGCTCGGCCACCGCGTGGCTGGTTTTTTGGACGATGGTCTCCAGGCTCAAAGCGCCACAGTGGTAGTGTTCAAACAGCGACTGCAGCGCGTGCTGCACCAGCGGCACCCCCGATGGCGCTTTGAAATAAGTGCCCTGTTTCTCTTCCCAAGTGTGCGGCGCGTGGTCGGTGGCGATGATGTCGATGATGTCACGACGCACCGCGTCCAGCAGCGCCAAACGGTCTCGTTCGGTTTTCACTGATGGGTTGCACTTAATTTGGCTGCCCAGCGTCAGGTAATCAGCATCGCTGTAGAACAGGTGATGAACACACGCCTCGGCGGTGATGTTGGCGCCTTTCAGATCCGCCAGTTTCTTACCGGCTTGGAACAGCGCCAACTCTTCGGCGGTAGAGATGTGCAGTACGTGCAGACGAGTGCCGTACTTGGTGGCCAGCTCAATCGCGGTTTTGGTGGACTTGATGCAAGCCTCACGAGAGCGAATTTCGCCGTGCAGTTGCATCGGTACCGCTTCGCCGTACTTGGCGCGAGCGGCGGCTTCGTTAGCGGCGATCATCGGGCTGTCTTCACAGTGGGTCGCCACTGGGATTGGGGCGTTGGCGAAGATCCCCGCTAGGGTCTCTTCGTTGTCCACCAGCATGTTACCTGTAGAGGCGCCCATAAAGATTTTGATGCCACAAGCGGCGTTAGGATCCAGCGACTTAATCACTTCCAAGTTGTCGTTGGTCGCGCCAAGGTAGAAGCTGTGGTTGGCGACCGATACCTCTGCAGCGCGAGCGAACTTGGCTTCCAGCGCTTCGACGTTGGTGGTCTGTGGGTTAACGTTGGGCATCTCCATAAAGGAGGTGATGCCACCAGCCACCGCGGCGCGGGACTCGGTGGCCATGCTGCCCTTTTGAGTTAGGCCTGGCTCACGGAAGTGTACTTGGTCGTCAATCATCCCTGGGATCAACAACTTGCCGTTGGCATCAATGACTTCAGCGCCGGCTGGGGCACTGATCTGGCCACCGATCTGTTCGATGCGGCCATTTTTAATAAGCAGATCGCCGCTTTGACGGATCCCTTCGTTGAGAATTTCAGCGTTACTGATCAAGGTAGTAGTCATGGCTTTTATATCTTGTTCTGACGGATAGGGCGGTGCTAATAATACGCGCTTAACAGTAATTTTCCCATCCAAAGGAGACCTTAGATGGTTCGGTTGTTGTCGGCTTGTTCGCTGATCTGCTTGGCATTTTCTGCATCGGCCGTGGAGCTGCGTGGTGCCTTAACTCAAGGTAGCTTGCTGCGTGGTCAAGCGGCGGTGGGAGAAACCATCCAACTTAATGGGCAAGCGGTAACGGTGGCTGATGATGGCCAGTTTGTGATTGGTTTTGGCCGAGATGCCGAGCTGACTCAGCAGTTAGCGATCACCAGCGCCGATGGTCAGCGGCGGATTGAAACCATTGAGCTTCGCCCTCGCGAATACCGGATCCAACGAATCGAGGGGATCGCTAAGCGGATTATGCAACCTAACCCAGACGACGTGGCACGGGCTCAGCGCGATGCCAAACTGGCAAGAGCAGCGCGGGCCAGATTTGAATCAAGCACCGCGTGGCAACAAGATTTTATCTGGCCGCTGCAAGGGCGGATCACTGGGGTTTACGGCAGTCAGCGGATCTACAACGGTGAGCCGAAAAGCCCACACTTCGGCATCGATATTGCTGCGCCTAGCGGCACTGAGGTAGTGGCGCCAGCGGCGGGGATCGTTACCTTAACCGAAGATATGTTTTACTCTGGCAATACGGTAATCATTGATCACGGCCATGGCGTCAGTTCAACCTTTTTGCACCTAAGCCGGATGTTGGTTAAACCCGGAGATGTGGTAGAACAGGGGCAGGTGGTCGCGCAAGTTGGCTCGACTGGGCGTTCAACAGGGCCGCACCTAGACTGGCGCATGAACTGGTTTAGTGAGCGCGTTGATCCCAGTTTGCTGGTGCCGGCGATGCCACGTTAGCCGCGCGAACAACCATAAGAAGAGGTAATAGGGATATGACCGAGCTAGAGCTGCAACTGTCGCCATTTCAAACGCTGATTGATCGTCATCATGGCGACAGCCTGAAATGGAACCGCTTTGACGCCAAGGTGCTGCCGATGTGGGTCGCGGATATGGACTTCGCTATCGCGCCGGCGATTCAGGCGGCGATTGCCGCGCGCACCGGGCACCCGTTGTATGGCTATGCCGAGGTCGATCAAGCGCTGCTTGACGCTGCGGTCAGCTGGCTTAGTAAACGCTGGGATTGGCAAGTTAACCCGAAGCATCTGGTGGCATTACCGGCGGTGGTGCCGGGACTTAACTTTGCGGTTCGCGCCTTGGCTGAACCTAAGCGTCTGGCCTGGCCTAATCCGGTCTACGGGCCGATTGCTAAGGTGGCCGAACATCTTGGTCTTGAAGGCGGCACCTTTGCCGTCAGTGCCGAGCATGGTTGGGATCTGGCCGAGCTAGAAACCCAGCTTAAGCTGGGCGCCAAGGTGGTGCTGCTCTGTTGTCCACAAAATCCCATTGGCCGTACCTTTAGCCTTGATGAATATCAGCAGTTGGCGGCGCTGATTTTGCGCTATGACGCTTGGGTGGTCAGCGATGATATTCATGGGGATCTGATTTTTGATGGCCAGCGTCACCTGCCGCTGGCCAAAGCGGTGCCGCAATTGGCTGAGCGAGTGCTAACGCTGTTTGCTGCTGGCAAGGCGTTCAATATCGCTGGGCTGCCGTTTGCCTTCGCCCACGTCAGCAACAACGACTGGCGTCGACGCCTGCAACGAGCCCTTGCTGGTTTTGCACCGGCACCGAATGTACTGGCAATGACCGCCAGCAAAGCCGCTTGGCAGCACGGCGAGTCGTGGCTGGAGGAGTTGCTTGAAACCTTGCAGCACAACCGTGAACTGCTGCGACAAGCCTTCGCGGATCAACAACAGGTACGGCTGATAATCCCGCAAGCGACCTATCTCGCGTGGTTTGATTGTCGGGCGCTTGGTTGGGATAGTCCGGCTAAGGTGCTGCGTGAGTTTGGCCTTGGGGTATCCGATGGCAGTGAGTTTGGCATGGCGGGCTTTGCGCGATTGAACTTCGCCTGTCCGGAACTGACGCTGCAAGAGGGAATAGCCCGCTTTAAACGGGCTATTGCGGCATACCGCTGAGCTTAGACCGAGATCTTAGGCGGCTGCAATCGGCATCAGGCCAAGAACCTGACGAATATCCCATGGGTGGATTTTGACGGTGACGCCATCGTAGCGAAACGCCACGGTGGGATTGGTCACCGGTTCATCGTCGCCTTTAGGGCAACTGCTTTTCATCTCGATACCGATGCTGCCATCACTTAATACCGGCCATTTGGCAATGATCGCCGGTAGCTGCCGCACGGCATCAAGCATCTGCGCTTTGTCGGTTGCGCCGCACGGCAGCACCAATTCGACATGCTCCCAACCATCGCGGCGCTTTTTGCCGTCGGGAAACGGCAACTCAATCAGATCTATCGCCCAAGGGCCAACCTGAATCGGGGTGTCTAACTGGATAAGCAGAATCGGGCGGCCATTAATCTGTTTCTCAGACAGCAGCTTGCCATGGCCAAGCAGTTCACTTTTGATCGCCTCGGCGTCGGCCAAGTTGGTTAGCCGTAAGGCGATGTGATCGGCGTGTAAGCGGGCTCGCACCAGACCTAGGCGGTCGGCGAGCTGGGTGGCGGCGTCAGCAAACTGTGGCAGTTGCTCCATCAACTGTTGGTAATTCATGACTGGCTCCAAAGGGCGGTGGCGATTGGTTGCCCGGATGATAACTCAAGAACTTGAAATTGCTGGCCATCAAAGTAACCGAAGCTGGCGGGGTGGCCGTTTTTCGGGCCAGTAATGGAACCGGGATTAAAGTGCAATTTGCCCGCTAACCACTGCGCTTGTGGCAGATGGGTGTGGCCATAGATGATCCCTTCACCTGCGCGCAGCGGCGGCAGTTGGTTGGGGCCTAGCAGGTGGCCGTGGGTTAAGCACAAGCGCTTGTTATCGACCAGCAGCCAGTTGTATTCCGCCAGCAGCGGGAAGTCACACAGCATCTGATCGACCTCGGAGTCGCAATTGCCACGAACCGCAATAATGCGATCGGCGTATTGGTTCAGAAGTGCAGCTACCCCTTGTGGGTCATAACCTTCAGGAATGGGATTGCGTGGGCCGTGGTTGAGCAGATCGCCCAGCACCAACAAGGTGCTGCACTCAAGCCGGTCAAACCAAGCCAAGGCTTGCTCTAGTGCTGGACGACAGCCGTGAATATCGGAAATTATTAGCATGGAGAGTAACGACAGCGGGGTAATAGGAGAATTTTACCTGCTGCACCGATGGCCATACAGGACTAAATTCGGTTTCCCTGAATAGACACATAAGTGATTGTAAACAAAGCTTTTAAAGGCATGTTATCTGCGGTAGTTTGTGTTTTGCGCCTTTACAAAAAATAAACAATTGGCGCCAGCCGGGGAGGCAAAAATGGAAGACAGTCGAAAGTCGAGGGATCGGAGCCAATCAGCGGCATCAGCAGATGAACAACTGCCAAGTGGTTTAGTGGCCACCATGTTGCTCTGTGTGTTGACCTCGGTTGACCGTGAGCATTTGGATGAACTGGGGGATTCTAACGTCGCGCTGGCGTTTGATCTGGGCATTGCGGTGCAGGTTGCCGAAGAGGAGCAAGCGCCATTGCCCGATCTGTTGGCAGAGGTTTTTTCGTTCTACAACCGTCAGTTACAGATGTCTATGCCAACTAAACGGTTAGGAATGAAAGTGGCTGAACGCTACTACAAGAGCCAAGAGCACGATCATCAAGTGCATTAACAACGCCGTTGAATGGCAATAAAAAACCCCGCCTAGGCGGGGTTTTAAAATTCTTAATCTAACTTAGATTTTAGAAACGTTAGCAGCTTGTGGGCCCTTTGGACCTTGTTCGATATCGAACTTCACTGCCTGGCCTTCCGCCAGAGATTTAAAGCCGTCGCCAGCGATAGCGCGGAAGTGTACGAATACATCGCCGCCGCCGTTGTCTTGGCTGATAAAACCAAAACCTTTGTCGTCATTAAACCACTTAACGGTACCAGTTGCTTGAGACATGGGTCTCTCCCGAATCAATAATGCAAAATCATGCTACGCATGACTGTAGATCTGTCTCCTTGCGGAGACAATAAAAAAATTACCTGACAGTTATATCAAGTAACTATTACAAACGCACGACGTTTGCTGCTTGTGGGCCTTTTGGACCCTGTTCGATATCGAACTTAACTGCCGCGCCTTCCGCTAGGCTCTTGAAACCATCGCCAGAAATGGCACGGAAGTGTACGAATACATCGCCACCGCCGTTATCTTGGCTGATAAAGCCGTAGCCTTTTTCATCGTTAAACCATTTAACGGTGCCAGTCGCTTGGGACATCGATCTCTCCTGAATCTATCAATCTGTTGCTTTCACAATTTGCACAAGGGGTTTCTCTTTCAAAGAGGCGCTTCGCGTTAACCGGGCTTGAGCGTAGTGAAACAAGCGGATAGAGCGGAAGAGTTCAAGTTCAAATTGTGGCCGTCACGTCCTTGACGGACTTTTGCACTATACCACTTAGGCAGGTGAATACCATTGGCTGGTCAACAAATTATCGTAAAAATAATGTTTTTCTGATGGAAAACAATTTATTGACCAGCCTAAGAAATAGCTTTTTTCGCCCAATTCTAAAGAATTAGCGAGTTAGCTCACTTACCACACCCGAACCACAAGGCCTTTGAGGTAAAAACCCTCAGGGTAAGCGCAGCCGATTGGGTGGTCTGCGGCCTGAGTCAGCTTTTGCACAATTTGGCCGTCACGACCGGCATCCAGCGCCGCATCGGCAACGATTTTTTGGAACAATGGTGCATCCATCAGTCCAGAGCAAGAGTAGGTCAGCAGTACGCCGCCAGGCTTGATGCATTGCATCGCTACCATGTTGATGTCTTTGTAGCCTCGGCAGGCGCCAACCAATTGCGCTTTGTTGTCGGCAAACTTTGGCGGGTCTAGCACAATCACATCGAACTGCTCACCGCTGTCACGGTATTGGCGCAGCAGTTTGAATACATCGGCTTCAACGTTGCTCAGTTTGCTCAGATCCAGTTGGTTTATTTCAGCGGTTTGCTGCGCCAATGCCAGTGCCGGCGCTGATACGTCGGCGTTGATCACCTCGGCGGCGCCAGCGCGCAGGGCGTAAGTACCAAAACCGCCGGTGTAGCTAAAGCAGTTCAACACCCGTTTGCCTTTAACGTAGCTGGCGGCGATGGCGCGGTTGTCACGTTGATCGATGTAGGCGCCGGTCTTGTGGCCGCTAACCACATCCACCAGCAGTTTCAAGCCGTTCTCCATAAAGGTCATCGGCTGGGCGGGCAGTTCGCCATGCAGCAGCCCTTGAGTTGGCTCTAGCCCCTCTTTTTTGCGGACATCGACGTCGGAACGTTCGTAGATGGTGAGCTCTGGGAATTGGCTGCGCAGGGCGTTGATGAACGCCTCGCGTTGGTATTCGGCACCGGCGCTCAGCAGTTGGCACACCAGCACGTTTTCAAAGCGATCCACTGTGATCCCTGGTAGCCCATCGGATTCACCGGCGATCAGACGGTAACCGGTCAGGCCGCCTTGCTCGATGACGTGTTCGCGACCGGCTTGGGCACGGGCGATCCGGCGTTCAAACATCGCTTGGTCAACGGTTTCGGTCTGCTCGAAGGTCCAGATCCGCACTCGGATCTGTGACTTCGGCGAGTAAGCACCGCGTCCGAGCCAACGCCCATCCTTGGCATAAACCTCAACAGTTTCACCTTGTTGAGGCTGGCCTTCTACCTGTTCAATGCCGTTGGAAAATACCCAAGGGTGACGACGTAGCAGCGATTTCTCGCGCGCTTTTTTCAGGATAATTTTGGCAGACATGGCGTTGTTCTATTGATGAAAAGTTGGCGGATTGTAGGCATGCGTCAGCGATAGGGCAAGTCATACCCGATGCGGCTGTGGCATAATCGCGTCCCCCTGTTTTTAGCCAGATAGCATCCCCCATGAACGACATCAGCTTTGACGGCCGTGCCGCCAAATTTGCCAACAACATCTACGGTACCAGTAAAGGCCAAGTGCGCGAGGCAGTGCTGTGGCATCTGCTGCAGCAGGGGTTGTTACCGCAATTGCCTTTGGCTGGGCGGGTGCTGGACGCCGGTGGTGGTCAGGGACAGTTGGCACGCCGAGTCGCCGCCGCTGGCCACCAAGTGGTACTGACGGATCTGTCGCAGGAGATGCTGATGCTGGCGCAAGAGCAGGCCGAGCACGCCGGTTTGGCGGCGCGGTTTCAATACATCCATGGGCCGATTCAAGCGCTGGCCGAGCAGCAACTGGCGCCATTTGATGCGGTGATTTGCCATGCGGTGTTGGAGTGGTTGGCGGATCCCGAACCGGTGATTGCCGAGCTCTATCAGCAGTTAAAGCCCGGTGGCCGGTTGTCGCTGGCGTTTTTTAACTACCAAGGGGCAGAGTTGCATAACTTGGTGGCCGGTAATTTCGATAACTTAGGCGAGGCGATGACCACCAAGAAAACCCGCCGAGTTCGGATGGTGCCGCAGCATCCGCTGCACAATGATCGAGTGATTGCGATGGCCGAAGCGGTTGGCTTCACCGTGGTTGAGCAAGCTGGCGTGCGAGTTATCCACGATTATCTGCGGGATAAATCGCTGCAACGTACCCAGCTTGAGCGCTTGATCGAGTTGGAATTGGAGTTCTGCCGTAAGCCGCTGTATCGCGATATCGGCCGCTATACCCATCTGCTGCTGCAAAAGTAACCAAATGGCCGTGGCCACGTAGCCAGCAAAACTAGGGCGCAGCCAGATTGGCTGCGCCCTAGTTGAAACGGGAGACTACTTTTCGTTGGCCATTAGATCACGAAGCGGCGGCGGTGATCCGTTGATAGAGCGAGTCTTTTAGTTCGGCGCGGTCGTGTTTAAGTTTGTGCATTTGATCATCGCCAATCGGGCTGTTGTTCAGCTCTAAGGTGCGGATCTCTTTGTCCAATGCATTGTATTGTTTGGTGTCTTGAGCAAACGTTGGGTCGTTGGCCAACAACGACTCGATAACCGCTTGGTGCTCTGGAAAATCGTTCACCAGAGAATGTACTTCACCTAACATGAAACCCCCTTGGGTTGAGTTGAGTGGAGAGGGCGTGTTCACATTTGCCGTTTATTTTTGCGCCCACCATTGGCTGTCTTTAGAGCCAAATTAAACTTGGCCAGTCACTTTGACCGTCTCATTTTGTGGAGGGCGCCCTTCAGGGTCGGACTAGCGTCTGTCACTCTTCGTCATACGATTTTCGACGTAGAACCACTATGCCTTCAATCGCAATCCTCGACTGACAGTCGCTATCCTCGACCAAATTCTGAACAGCAAACATCAACACGACCTCGCATGGCCAACTAACTGTAGCATCATGTTGGTTGCAGGGCGTTTGCCCAAGATCAATCCCCCGCGTGTTGTACGTTTAAATCACAGTTGATTGATTTGGCGCAGATACTGTTCGGCCTGCTGTAACACGGCGTGGCGCTCGGCGGGGTTGCGGTTGTGCCAATGACTGAGCACCATTCGGGTACGTGGGTTGCGACCCAACTCATCAGCATGTTTGTCCATAAAGCGCCAGTACAGGCTGTTCCAGGGGCAAGCGCCGGCGCCGGTGGTGCTTTTTACCTTGTAGCGACAGTGCTGACAGTAATCGCTCATCTTGTTGATGTAGTTGCCGCTGGCGGCATAGGGCTTGGACGCCAACAGTCCGCCATCAGCAAACTGGCTCATGCCACGGGTGTTGGGCATCTCGACCCATTCGATGGCGTCGATGTAGATCCCAAGGTACCAGCCGTCGACCTCATCGGGATCCACTTCGGTTAACAGCGCAAAGGTGCCGGTCACCATCAGTCGCTGAATGTGGTGGGCATAAGCATATTGCAGCGATTGGCCGATGGCTTGGCTAAGGCAGTGCATCTGGGTGTCACCATTCCAATACCACGCGGGCAGTGGCCTGCTGGCGCCAAAATGATTGCGCTGGCCGTACTGCGGCATATTGAGCCAATAGATCCCGCGCACATACTCACGCCAGCCCAGTATCTGCCGGACAAACCCTTCAATCTGCGCCAGTTCAATCGCCGGATCCTGTTGATAAGCGGCAATGGCGCGATCAATCACCTGCAGTGGCGCCAGCATTTTGCAGTTAAGAGCGAAGCTTAGGCGGGCATGATAAAGGCTCCAGCGGTGCGGAGCGCTGCTGCTCATGGCGTCTTGAAAGCGGCCAAATTGCGGTAGTAAATATTCGCAAAAGTGATCCAGCAGTTGTTCGGCTTGCCGAGCGTTAATCGGCCATAGCAAGCTGTTGCCAATGTCACCGATGGTGTCGACTTGATGGCGTGTCAGCCGCTGTTTGATGGCGCTGATGTCGTTGGCAAACAGCAGGGGCTCAGGCACTGCCGCGAAATGTTCTGGCTTGAGTGGGTTGCGATTTTGCTTGTCGTAGTTCCATTTGCCGCCGCTGGGTTTGCCATCGTCCATTAACACCTGAAAGCGTTTGCGCATACGCCGGTAAAAGGTTTCCATCCGCTGCGCTTGGTTGCGGGTAAAGTGCTGATCCAGCTCGTCAAACGGCACCAAAAAATGTTCGCTATCGACCTCATCGCAAGGCACTGGCAACTGCATCTGCCGCAGTTGCTTAAGTAGGCGGTACTCGTCTGGGCGTTGGTATTCAAAGCGCTGGGCGCCGCAATCAACTATCACCGCATCAAGCAGCGTTGGCAGATCGGCAAAGGCGCAGCTGTCATCTAAATCCAGATAACGCACTTGATGGCCGGTGCGCTCTAGAGCACTTGCAAATTCGCCCATGGCGGCAAAGAAGGCGCACACCTTTTGGATATGATGACGGCAGTAGTCGGTTTCCTGTTTTAGCTCTGCCAGCAGGTACAACACTCCGTCGTCTGCTTGCTTAAACCAACTGTGCTGCAGATTGAGTTGGTCGCCTAAGACCAATCTAACGGTGTGGATCACGGTGGCTACTTTCCTTTGTTGCGGCGACTAGATGACGTTGACGACGGCAACGCTCGGAACAGTAGCGCACCTGTTGCCAGCACTGCTGCCATTTTTTGCGCCATTGAAACGGCCGTTGGCATACGGCACAAAGCTTAGTTTGCTGTCGTAGCGAATCGACTTTCATGGTTCGGCTCTGGCAGTCACTGGCCAATCGCTGTGATCAAGGCTGTCGAGTGGCGCAGGGTGGCGGTCGCCCCCCCATTTAGCGATAAATTCGCCATCTGGATCGTAGATTTCGGTCTGTTTGGCCAGATCGAACTGGCGCCAACCTCGGGGATCTTGGCCCACGCCCGCTAGGTACTGCCAATTGCCCCAGTTGCAGCCGACGTCATGATCGATCAACTGTTGCTGAAAATAGGCGGCACCGTAGCGCCAATCGAGGGCCAATTCATGAACAAAACAGCTGGCCAGCAATTGGCGAGCGCGATTAGAGGTGTAGCCCGTGGCGTTAAGCTGGTTAATGGCGGCGTTGATTATTGGATAAGGGGTTGCGCCTTGGCACCACTTGGCGAAGCGTTCAGGGTAAAAGCTGGTGGGGCGGCGGATGCCTTGGGTGCCAGTAAAGGCAAATAAGCGACTTTGGGCGGATAACGCCAACCACTGAAAATATTCACGCCACAGCAGTTCAACCCGGATCCAATCGGTGCTGTCGTTGCGACTTTGCTGCGCTTCATGGGTGCTGATCGCTTGCCACAGTTGCCGTGGTGATAAACAACCGTGGGCCAGCCACGGGGAAAATTTGGTGGAGCTGCACCAGTCATCAAGGGCGTTGCGAGTCTGCTTGTAGGTTTGCGGGGCGGCGCTGTCGAAGTAGTGCTCGGCGTGCTGCAAACCGGCACTTTCGCCGCCGCAAAACAGCGCTTGCGGTAGGGTGGCCAGAGGCGGCAAGAATTCACTTTGCAATTGCAGCGAGGCGGGCAATAGTCGCGGCGCTGGCAATGGTTTGGCAGGCGCAATCGCTGCCATCTGTTTACGAAACTTGCTGAAGCTGGCGGGTAACTGCGACAGCGGGAGCGGCAGCTGTTCTAAACGAAAAAGAGTTGAGCCTTCAATTGCATGGCAGCGCTGCTCGCCCAGTTGCTGCTGCAGCGTCAAATATTGGCGCCGTTCCTCTTCACCAAAAGGGGCGCTGCAATACAGATCGTTGAGCCAGTGATTGCGCATCAGTTGTGGAATGATGGTCAGCGGATCGCCGATGCGGATCAACAACTGTTGCCCCAGCTCGCCAAGACGCTGATCCAAATCCTGCAGGCTTTGCTGCAAAAACCGCCATTGATGATCGCCAATCCGGCGGCTGTGCCAATTGTCGGCCACGAACCAGCGGGGCTCGACGATGTACAGACACACCAGTGCCTCGCGAGCGCCACTGGCGGCAATCAGTGCAGGATTATCTGCTAGGCGTAAGTCATTGCGAAACCACATCAGTGACCGTTTCATGGCTGCTCCTCGGGCAATGGAGATCACCTTGTTACGAGCAGTAACGGCGGTTGGACTTACTCTAATTCGCTAATTGCGCCATCGCTGGCAGCAACAACCACTGGCAAGTTGCTCGCCAAGCTTGAATTGGCGGCGGTTCTCAAGCTGTTGCCTAGGTCAAATATCTGACCGGTCTATTTGACTGACAGTGATCAATCTTGCATTTTGGTCGGCGTTTCGATCAATCTCCGGTATTTGTTTTGTTTTCATGGCGTAAATCGCGCTCCAATAGCGCGTCTTTGGGTAACGATGGTGACGCAGGTTCGCCAACACCTCTGGCAAGACTAACGCGCTTGCCTGCACAATTTATGGCGCTGCCAAAACGCCATAAAAGCGCCATTGTTTCCGGTTCGGTGTTGCTCGCGATGGCGGCGTTGTACAGCCAAATGGCGACGCCAAGCAGTGTCACGGCGCCATTATCTAAGCGTCAAAGTGTGGCGCTGCCGACCTCGGTCACCGGTGAACAGGGCGCGGTGCGAGTGATTGCGCCAACGTTACCAACGACGCCGACCCGCACCGTGGTAAGCAATAGTACGCCACTGGTGCCATCCGCAGTACCCTCAACAACAGCAACAACAGCAACAACAGCCGCGCAGCCAACTCCTGCAGTGGCAACCGCAGAACTGGCGAGCGGTAATGGCGCTGTTGCCAACCAATCGAGTGAACCAGAGCCGGTGATCGATGCCAACGCACCGACCTATCAACATCGGATTGAAAAAGGCGATACCTTAAGTGCGCTGTTTGATCGCTTTGCCATCAGCCAACAGCAGATGTTGCAGGTGCTCGAGGCCGACTACGAGGTGTTGGCGCTGGACACCTTGATGCCCGATGACATCCTTTACTTCTGGGTTGATGGCGCCGGCCAGTTGACCAAGTTTGAGATTGAGTTTGATCGCGCCCGGCAGGTAGTGTTCAACCGCGTTGATGACACCTTTAGCGTTGAGCGAATCGAGGTAGAGGGCCACTGGCGTGCTCATCCGACCGCGATTGAGATCCGTGGCAGTTTCGAACGTTCGGCAACTAAGGCGGGTTTGAGCCTAGCCCAAGCGCAGCAGATCTCGCAGATGTTCAAAGACAAACTCGACTTTCGCCGCCAGTTGCGCGCGGGCGACAAAGTACGGGTACTGCATCAGTACCAGTCTATCGACGGTGAAGCCACCGGCAATTGGCGTTTGATGGCGGTTGAATTTGAAGGTCGTAATTGGCTGCACACCGCTTATCTGCATGACGATGGCAGCTATTACGATGCCGATGGCAACAGCCTAGCGCGGGCGTTTATGCGCCACCCGTTTGAGCAAACCCCACGGATCTCCTCCAAATTTAATCCACGTCGGTTGCATCCGGTGACTGGGCGAGTCAGCCCGCACAACGGCACCGATTACGCTGCCCGCACCGGTACCCCAATTTTGGCGGCGGGCGATGGCGTGGTGCAACGGGTGGAAAACCACCGCATCGCTGGCAAATACGTGGTGATCAAGCATGGTGGTGAATACGCGACCCGTTACCTGCACATGTCGCGGATCGACGTTAAACGTGGGCAAACCGTAAGTCGCGGCCAGCGCATCGGCGCGGTTGGTGCCACTGGACGGGTGACTGGCGCCCACCTGCACTATGAGTTTTTGATCCGCGGCCGCGCGGTGAACTCCTTAACTGCCAAGATCCCGATGGCGACCTCGGTGCCGAAAAAAGAGAAGGGCGAGTTTTTGGTGAAAGTAGATGGCTACCAAAAACAGATGCAAGAGTATGTCGCCAGTTATGGCGGTGGCGAGACCATGACTCGCTGACGTCAGTAGTCGATTATGCCAAGCCCTCCAACGCCAATGGTGCTGGGGGGCTTTGTTTTTGTTGGCTTTGACGCTCAATGGCGCCGCTAACGGGATCGTAATGCCACTGTTTGGCCAGATGCAGATTCAGCGGCAGCGGGCCATCGATGGCGGCAATGGCCAAGCCGTAGCAGCGATTGTGTTGTTGGTGTTGCTGGGCAATTCGCTGCTGCAGTTCACCGTCCAGTTCGGTCATCACGAAATCGGAAATCAATAACAGATCCGCGTGTTGAAATTCTGCTTGCTCCAGCAGCGCCAGCCCATGTCGCAGTGCTGGGGTAATGTCGGTGCCGCCGTTAAAGCTGCGCTGTAAAAACGCCAGCAGCGGTTCAAGGCCTGCACTGGGGTCGAGTTGCAGAGTGTCGATTTGGGTTGAAAAGTTAATCAGATAACAGTCACGCCGCTGCGCTAAGGCGGTGCCGGCCAAATACAGTGCCACCGCTTTGGCGATCAGTTCTGGTGCGCCTTGCATCGATAAACTGCTGTCGATACAGAGGATCATCGGCCCCAATTGGTCTTCGACCGCGACGCTGTGGGGAATCGTTACAGTGAGGTAGCTTGGCTCGGTTTGCCAGCCTTTGAGTTCAAATTGGCTTAGGCGCTGCTCAGCATATTTCAGATCAAATAGTGCGGCCAGATCGGCGTCGGCCAACTGCGCCAATTCTGCAGGCAACAGATAAGCCAGTTCACGGCCAAGGGTAAGCCCAAATAGTTCCTCTTTGGCGGGGGCATTAGCCTGGTTCTGCCAGCGGCGCTGACGCTGCGGCAGCCATTCAATTTGTTGGCTTACGCTGGCTTTGCGCTGTTTTCCCAACTGTTGACACAGCGCTAATAGCTGCGGCTGTTGCTGCAGCAGTTTGGCCCATTGTTCGATTTGACCGATCTGTTGCGGTTGCAGGCGACCATTGGAAAAATCCACCAGTAACCCGGGTTCCAACCCCAGCGCGGTCAGATCACGGCTGAGTCGTGCCAGCAGTTGCAGCCATTGCTGCAGGGCATGCCACTGCTGTTGGCGGATCAATATCAACTGCTGGATCTGCCATTGCTGTTGGCGCTGGCTTAGCTGTTGCTGCCACTGTTGGGTTAGCAGCCGCAGCAGCATTCGATAATGGCGTGGATCGCCATGGTCGCGATTCAGTTGGCTGTGCCAAAAGCGCTGGTTGTGCGGCAGTTGCTGCGCCTGCAAAAACTGCTGGTAGTGCTGCCAGTGTTGCTGCAATTGCGCCGCCGACAGTTCAGTTTGTTGAAGATCGGTTTGCGCGGCTTGCAGCTGCTGTTGCACCGTTTGCAGCGGGTCGTCATCGTGTAACTGCTGCTGCGCTTGTTGCTCTAGCTGTTGCAGCACCGTTGCCAGTCGCGCTTGTAACTGCGGTGAGGCGCTGAGCAGATCGCTATAGCGCTCGGTTAACGTGTCAAACATTGGCTGGTGCCGTATCGGGCTGATTGTCGTTAGCCAGAGTTAACAGCGCTTGGGTGCGCAGTAAGTTGAGTTCCAGATCGGCTTGTTGTTGGCTGAAGGCCAGCTCAAGCAACTGCTGCTCCTCAGCGCTAATAAAGGGGTTGCTGCCAGCCTGTTCGAACTGCTGTTGGTACGCTTTCGCTTGCTTGATTGCAGCACTGAGTTGCTGCGCAAGGGTCATTAATTGCTGCTGTAACGTGGTCAGAGTCGCGCCATCGATCCGTTGCCGCGCTTCCCCTTGCTGATGCAATACCGTCGGCTTAAATGGTTTGACGCTGAAAGCCGAGGTGTCGAAATTACCGTGCTCGGCGTAGCGGATAGTCATCAGCCCGGACTCGGAAAACTGGCATTGGATATCGGTCTTTAGCGGTCCAAGCGGATCGTAGGGATGGAATGGACGGCGACTGTGACGCTGGCTTTGATGCACGAAAAAGTCGAAGTACACCGGCGCTTTGGCATTGTGGTTGTGTTCGGCATGGGTGCGGACGTAGAAGAAGCCATCACGCTGGGCAATCGGTTGTTCGTTGTGAACCCCAAAGAAGTGCTGCTGCGGATAGAAGTCGCAGGTGTCGAACACCGTCTCTGGGTAGAACAATAGCTGGTTCAGTTGCTGATCGAGGATGTCCAGTTGTTGGTAGCTGCCGCTCACATCAATGTCGCAGGGACAGGCGACTTCCATTACGCATTGTTCAAGCAGTTCGGCAACCGCTTGGCGCTGTTGTGGTTGACTCCATAGGCAGTGACGTAACAACAGCAGATCGCTGTGGTTGGTATAGCGGCGACCGCAACAAAAGGCCGATGCGCGCAGCAGTTGCGCTGCTCGTTGCCAACGGCGGTCGGAGACGTACAGCTCTGGCTGCTGTTCGCTTAGGAGCTGACGTAGGCGCTGCAATAGCGTCAAGCTGTCGCTGCCAATCTCGACTTGGGCGATTTGCGTCAGCCACTGTTGATGTTGTTCGGCATCAATTGGATCACCATCGGCGAGGGCGATGTCCGCTTGGGCTGGGGCGCTGCAGAGCATCTGGGCAAAGTTATGCCACTGCTCAGTCGGGGTTACCTCCAGCCTCACCAAAAAGCGATCGTATAACGCCTCTAGTCCCTGATCCGGCTGCGGCAGTTCATTGGAGGCGGCGATAAGCCCTTTAAGTGGCACCGCCAACTGCTGCTCGCCGTTGCGAAATTGTCGTTCGTTGATCAGGGTCAGCAGGGTGTTTAGGATCGCCGGACTGGATTTCCAAATCTCATCCAAAAAGGCAAATTCAACCGCCGGTAAATAGCCGTCGATTTTGCGTTGATAACGATCCTGTTTTAACGCCGCCAACGATACCGGACCAAACACCTCATCGGGGGTGCTGAAGCGATTCATCAAACATTCAAAATAGCGGGCGTCGGCAAAAGCTAATGCGATCCGCCGTGCCAAAAGACTTTTACCGGTACCCGGTGGCCCCAGTAAAAAGCTGTGTTGTCCGGCAATGGCGGTTAACAGCGCCAGCGCGACCGTTTGCTTGCGTTCAAACAGGTCGTGATTGATGGCGTCGATCAGTCGGTTGATCTGCGGCAGTGGTGAAGTCGGAGTCATGACGGCGTGCAGTGACAAAAGAGATTGTCGACATCATAGAGATAAACCTCGCCATTGGTGGGCGGCACAGCTAAAAACGGTGAGGCGGATCTCAGCTGATCAGTGGTGGCGGTGGTGGATTTTGCTCAAAGTCTGCCGCCAAACGATTGTCGATCCGAACCAGATAATCCCCCTCTTCCCAGATGATTTGGCAGGGGTACCCCAAGCTTTTAAATAGCCGCAACATTGGGCTGTTTTGTGGGTGTACCATGGCAATCATCTCGTCGATGCCCCAGCGTCGCCCTTGCTCGAGCAGGGTGCTGACAATCAACCGCCCCAGTCCCAAGCGTTGAAATTGGTCAACCATCATGCATGACAGTTCACCGATGTTGGCGTCGGGGCTGGTACGAATAATGCGACCGGCTCCGGCCAGTTGGCCGTCGTAGAACAAGATCAGCGATAGATGTACTGCGAAATCGACGTCGGTGTAACGCCTAACCTGAGCCACTGTGGGTTTGTCGATCGCCCGCAAAAATCGCATATACAGTGATCGCCGCGATACATAAGGGTAGAGGGCGACAATCGCTTCGGCGTCGTCGGGGCGACTGGCTCGGATCAACACCGGCGCGCCATCGCGGGCATAGGTTTCGATCGACAATGACGCGGCGTCGGCGGCGGTTAATCGAGTTACGCTTGGGGCTGACTGTTGGGACATGAGGTAGCATTCACAGCGGCAGTTGCTTGCAGTATAGCTACAGCAACCACTTGGCTTAAATGCATTAGGGCAAAGTTTTGTTGGAGAAAAAGCAAAGCGACCTGTGCCGTGCAGCAACAGGTCGCCAATTAAGGTAAGTGCTATTTCTAGTCGCGGCTGCGGTTCATCCGTTCGGCAATCAAACCATCCAGCACGGCGGGATCGGCCAAAGTCGATGAATCACCCAGCGCGGTCACTTCGTCGGCAGCAATCTTACGCAGGAATCGGCGCATGATTTTACCCGAACGGGTTTTAGGTAGCCCCGATGCCCACTGCACTAGGTCTGGCGAGGCCAGCGCGCCAATTTCGCTGCGTACCCATTTTCGCAGTGCTTGGCGCAGCTCCTCACTGGGTTCGGTACCGCGGTTCAGGGTGACGTAGGCGTAGATCCCTTGGCCTTTGATGTCGTGCGGGTAACCAACCACCGCCGCTTCGGCAACGTCGGGGTGGGCGACCAGTGCCGATTCGATCTCTGCGGTGCCAAGGCGGTGGCCAGAGACGTTGATAACGTCATCGACGCGGCCAGTGATCCAGTAATAGCCATCCTCGTCACGACGGGCACCATCGCCAGTAAAATACATGCCGCGGAAGGTCTTGAAATAGGTCAGCACAAAGCGTTCGTGATCGCCGTAGACGCTGCGCATCTGCCCGGGCCAAGAGTCAAGGATCACCAAATTGCCTTCACCGGCGCCCTCAATCAGTTGACCTTCATTATCGACCAGCGCCGGTTGCACGCCAAAGAACGGCCGGGTGGCGGAGCCGGGCTTCAGATCGGTGGCCCCCGGCAGTGGCGAGATCAGCACACCGCCGGTTTCGGTTTGCCACCAAGTATCAACAATCGGGCACTGCTCTTTGCCAATAACGTTGTAGTACCAGCGCCACGCTTCGGGATTGATGGGTTCGCCGACCGACCCCATGATCCGCAAACTGGAACCATCAAAGTTTTGGTAGTCGTCGGCGCCTTGCGCCATTAGGGCGCGGATAAGGGTGGGGGCGGTGTAGAGAATATTAACCTTATGCCGATCGATCATCTCGCCCATACGACCAGCGTTGGGCCAGTTGGGTACCCCTTCGTGCATCAAAATGGTGGCACCATTGGCGAGAGGACCGTACACCATATAGCTGTGGCCGGTGATCCAACCGACATCGGCGGTACACCAATAGATCTCATCGTCTCGGTAATCAAAGACATATTCGTGGGTCATCGACGCGTACACTAGGTAACCGCCGGTAGTGTGTAGCACCCCTTTGGGTTTGCCGGTCGAACCGGAGGTGTAGAGGATAAACAGCGGATCTTCGGCGTTTTGCTCTTCGACTGGGCAATGTTCTGAGGCCACCGACATCAACGATTTAAAGCAGATGTCACGTCCCTCAACCCAATCGACCTCAGCCCCAGTGCGTTTGAGTACAATCACCTTTTCGATGGTGGTTACTTGTTCCGATTGCAACGCCAAATCGATGTTGGCTTTCAGTGGAATGGCGCGGCCACCGCGAATGCCCTCATCGGCGGTGATCACCACTTTCGATTGGCCGTCGTTAATGCGAGAGGCGATCGAATCTGGCGAGAACCCGCCAAAAATCACTGAATGCACGGCGCCGATGCGGGCACAGGCCAGCATCGCCACCGCGGCTTCCGGGACCATCGGCATGTAGATGGTGACCACATCGCCTTTGCGTACGCCTTGGCTACGTAGGGCATTAGCAAACTTACAGACTTCACGGTGCAGTTCGCGGTAGCTTAGGGTGCGCTGCTCGCTAGCGTCATCGCCCTCCCAGATGATGGCGGTTTTATCGCCGCGACTGGCTAAGTGGCGATCGATGCAGTTGTGGGCCGCGTTCAGGGTGCCGTCGCTGTACCAGTTGATAAACAGATTGTGGTCGTCGAAGCTGACGTCTTTGATCTGGCTATAGGGTTTGATCCAATCGAGGCGTTCGCCCTGTTCGCGCCAGAACCCTTCTGGGTTGATGATCGATTGTTGGTACATCTTCTGGTACTGCTCATCGTTGAGCTTACAGTTGGCCGCCAGTGCGGCGCTAACTGGGTAGAGAGTCTGGGTACTCATGCGGGATCCCTATCCTTTGAAAACAACTCGCAGTCAGTGTTGCAACGGCCACTTACAGCAACCATTAGACCATCGTCTATTCGCCAGATAATGTTGATAAATTATTGATCTAAAAGGGTATGATGGCGATGTCTTGGCATCATACTTTGGCCTAAGTTAGAAGGGATCTACCGTGACCAGTTACACCATCGCCATCATCGCATTGGCCTACATTAGCATCTTGTTTTTGGTGGCGTGGCTGGGAGAGCGCTATGCCAGTGCGTGGCTAAAGCGCGGTAAAACGGTGATCTACGCCCTGTCATTGGCGGTTTACTGTTCCAGTTGGAGTTTTCTCGGCACCGTTGGCCAAGCGGCGCAGCAACCGTGGGCCTTTGTGCCGATCATCATCGCTCCGGTACTGATGTTTTCGCTCGGCTTTGGCTTTATCCGTCGGGTGGTCAAAGTCGCCAATGATCAGAGCATTACTTCGATGGCGGATTTTATCGCCGCCCGCTACGGCAAATCGCAGTTGCTGGCGGTCGGGGTCACTTTGGTGGCGACCCTAGCGTTGATGCCCTACATGGCGCTGCAACTGAAAGCGATGGTGGTGGCGATCAACCTATTTCAAGGCGACAGCCAGCTTGATGAGGGGATGCTGGCGCTGGGGATCACCATCACCTTGGCGCTGTTTGCCATCCTGTTCGGTACCCGTAAGCTCGATGCCACCGAGCACAATCCGGGCATGATTGTCGCAGTGGCGTTTGAATCGGTGGTCAAGCTGCTGGCGTTTGTCGCCGTCGGTGCGGTGGTGTTGTTTGCGGTGTTTGATGGCCCGGCCGATCTGTTTGCCCAGGCGCAGCAGCAACGGCAGTTACCGTCCTTTTCCTTAGATCTGTTGGACATCGCCCCCGATACCTTGATTGCGATGGCGGCCTTTATGGCGCTGCCGCGGATGTTTCACGTGCTGGTGGTTGAAAATAACCATGAACGCAGCCTATTGAAAAGTCGCTGGGCGTTGCCGGCCTATCTGATCCTGTGGGCGCTGTTTGTGATCCCGCTGGCGGTCGCTGGCCGCGTCTTGCTGGGGGACAGTGTCCATGCGGATACCTACGTCATTACTTTGCCGCAATATTTACAGATGGATTGGTTGGCGGTGGTGGCGCTGCTGGGGGCGATCTCGGCCGCCAGTTCGATGGTGATTGTGGCGGTGGTTACGGTCGCCATTATGATCTCCAACGAATGGATGATCCCGCTGGCACTGCGCAGCGGTACCATCCGCGATAAGAACTTCAACCAATTCTCAACCCGGCTGCTTAACAGTCGGCGGCTGATTATTGTGCTGGTGCTGCTGGCCGCTTATGGCGCTTATCTGCAGATTGATCAGGCTCCAAGCCTAGCGCGGATTGGCATGCTGGCCTTTGGCGGCTTTGCCCAGTTGGCACCGGCGTTTGTTGGCGCGGTTTATTGGCGCCGGGGCCACCGCAATGGGGTCTTGGCCGGTTTGTTGGTCGGACTATTGGGCTGGGTGTTGGTGTTGTCGAAGCCGCTGTTGGCTGAGCAGGGCTGGCAGCTAGTGTGGTTTGGGCTAAGCGCCGATATGAGCCAATTGCTGCTGGTACTGTGCATCAATAGCGCCTTGTTTGTCGGCTTTTCGGTATTGGCACGGCCCACGGTTACCGATCGGGTACAAGCGCGGATCTTTACTCAGTCCATTCTGCCTAAGCGCGGAGTTAACCCTCACAGCAACATCAGCCAGCAGGAACTGTTGCTGTTGGTTAGTCGCTTTATCGGTCCGGATCGCGCCTATCGCAGTTTCGCCCAGCAATTTCCGAGCGCGATTGCCCGCGATACTTGGAACAAAAAAGCTGAGCCAGAGATGGTGGAGGCCGGTGAGCGGATGCTGGCTTCGGTGCTGGGGGCGGCTTCGGCTTCGGCGGTGATGCAGAGCGTACTTGAGGGGCAGGATCTGGCGATTGATCAGGTGTTTAGACTGGTGGATGAAGCCAGTGCCAAGATTGTCTTGGGGCAAGATCAGATGCGCGGCGCGATTGAGCACGCCGCTGAGGGGATCTCGGTGGTTGATAAAGATCTGAATCTGGTGGCTTGGAATCGCACCTATCAGCAACTGTTTGACTATCCAGATGGCTTCTTAGTGGTGGGCAAACCGGTTGAAGAGATCGTTCGCTATAACGCCTCTTTGGGACGCTGTGGCCCCGGGGAGGTCGAGCAGCATGTGGCGAAACGGGTCAACTATATGCGTGCGGGCTCAGCGCATAAGTCGGAACGGCGCCGTGCCGATGGGCAGGTGATCCAGATGCAGGGCAACCCGATGCCTGATGGTGGCTTTGTGATGACCTTTTTCGACATTACCGAGTTTCGTCAGCAACAGCAGGCTTTGACCAGCCTAAATGAAGAGCTAGAGCTGCGGGTGGCGGAACGTACCCGCGAACTCACCCAGCTCAATCAACAATTGCGCCAAGCTAAGGCGGCGGAAGAGTTGGCCAACCAATCGAAAAGTCGTTTCTTAGCGGCGGTGGGGCACGATCTGATGCAGCCGTTAAATGCGGCGCGGTTGTTTACCGCCTCGATGCTGCAAGATGGCCAGCGGCAGCAACAAGATAAGGCCAGTCTGCACAATATCGCCAACTCATTAAGAAGCGCCGGTGAGATGCTGGCGGACTTGTTGGATATCTCGAAATTAGAAGCGGGCAATTTTACTTTGAATCGCCGCCCGGTGCGCTTGAAAACGGTACTGCAACCGTTGGTGGTGGAATTTGAGGCGATGTCGTTGGCGGCCGGACTTAAGTTCCGCCAGCAGTTAGCGGATGTGGTGATCGACACCGATCCCAATATGTTACGCCGGATTGTACAGAACTTTTTAACCAATGCTCTGCGCTACACCGACAGTGGCACCATTTTGCTTGGCTGCCGGCGCTGTGGCGACAGCATCGAGATCCAAGTGCATGACACCGGTTGTGGTATTAACCAAAGCGATCTCGCGCTGATCTTCCGCGAGTTCCAACAGGTGGATGAGCATCGTGGCAACAGCGGCTTAGGCTTAGGTTTGGCGATTGCCGATAGGGTGGCGCATGCGCTAAAGCATCCGCTGTCGGTGCGTTCGCAACTTGGTCGCGGTTCAATGTTTTCGGTGCGGGTACCGTTAACCGATGCGGTAGTGGAAGAGCCCAAACTAGCGACGCCATCGGCGTTTGTTAATCGCTCACTGCAGGGGATAACGGTGTTGTGCATCGATAACGAAGAGGCCATTTTGGCGGCGCTAAAAGGATTACTGGAGCGCTGGCAGTGCCAAGTGGTTACCGCCACCAGCTTAGCCGATGCGCGCATGCAACTGGGATTTGCCGGCGTGGCGCCACAGATGATTCTGGCCGATTACCACCTGGATGATGGCCGCACCGGTTTAGAAGCGATGCGGGCGTTACGACAAAGTTATGGTCGCGAAATACCCGGCATTTTGATCACCGCCGATACCCGTAAAGAGTTGCTGGAACAGGTGGAGGCCGAGGGCTTTGGGTTTATGGCGAAGATGGTTAAACCGGCGGCGCTAAAAGCATTGATGTCGGCACAATTGCGCCAGCGGCTAAACTAGCTGTCGGCTTCGGCTTCGGCTTCGGCTTCGGCTTCGACTGCGCTATCGCTTTGGCAAATGCGGCTGCGACCGGAGGCCTTGGCTAAGTACAGGCGTCGATCGGCGATGCTGTAAAGGTTGTGAAGTTCGTGATTGTCGTTTGGCCAGCAGGCGATGCCAGCTGAAAAGGCGTAGCTGATGCTGTGCTGTTTGAACTGACACGGATTTTCAGCCAGAAATCGTTGCAGTTTGGTGAGCAGTGTCATCGCGCCGTTGCTATCAGTATGTGGCAGCAGCAGGGCAAACTCCTCACCGCCCAAGCGAAACGCTTGGTCATCATGGCGGGTGTTACTGCGCAGCAGTTCACTAAAATGCAGCAAAGTGGCATCGCCAGCGGGATGACCATAGCGATCATTAACCTGCTTAAAGTAATCCAGATCGATAAGTACCAATACCAGCGGTTTGCTCTGGAGCTTCACCGCGCGATCTCGCAGTTGCTTAAATTGCGGTTGCAACTGACTGCGATTTTGCAAGCCGGTTAGGGGATCACTGTCGGCCCGCCGTTGCAGTGACTTAAGTAATAAAAAGCGCTCACTTTCATGTTGGTGGGCAACTGCCCAGACTGACAGATACAGCACTGTTAGGCTCAACAGATTAAGCCAATGGACATTAATATGGTCGCTGAACTGCGCCCACGCCATCATCGGCACCAGCGCTAACAGGTGCAGGGCGGTTAGGCCATTGCCCCAACGCCGGCCGGTCAGGGGGTAGATAAATACCGGCACTAACAGGCTCCACGCTAGATGGGCGGTTACTGCAACTGTGGTGGAGATGCTGGAGTATATCTGCAGGGCACTGAAGCCGCCGTAAAGCACCAGTAGATAGGGCAGTAGCCGTTGGCTATGAAAGGTGAGCTGCCGTAAGAACAAGCAGTAAAACATCATCAACAACTCGGCCAAAGCCAACTGTGCTCGCTCGTAATGCAGGTCGATAAGGCAATAGAGCAGATAGATTGCCGCCAAGATCAACAGCAGCCGCCGCAGAATCGGCAGCCGGTAAACATCCAGTTCTGTCGGTGAGGAGGGGGTGAACATCAACAGTTACAGCATCGATAGGTCATGCTGTAACTGTAGTTACTTCATTGCGTTGGCAAATTCCAATATTGGGGAGGTTAGCAACACCGTATCGTTGGCAAACGTTTAGGCGGTTTGGCTAAACCGCTGCAGCATTAGCGCCATCTGTTGCTGTACTTGCTGGATCCCTTTTAGTGGTCGTAGCATCACTTTAAAGTCAACAATCTGCCCCTGCTGATCCCATTCAATCATATCGACGCCATTGACCTTAATCCCATCCAGTTCTAGCTCAAACTCTAAGATGCTGTGGTCGCCGTTTTCTACTTGGCGAACGTAGCGGAAGCTGTCATTCAGCAGCACCATAAAGGCGGCACTTAGGTATTTTTGCACCAACGCTTTGCCCTGTTGTGGGGTATGAATAACCGGCGAATGAAATTGCGCGTTGTCGGCCAGTAGATCGCCCAGGGCGCCGATGTTGCGGCTTTGGATAAGTTGATGCCATGCGTCACTGCGATTCATGTTGCGGTTCCTTGATTGCGCCATTGGTTAACCGTTAATGCTGCCGCAGCAACCGAGGTTGCAACAGGGGCGTTAGTGCCAATGTGGCGCCGATCGCATTGTCTGTGACTTACTGTGAATTTTGCTTTAATTCACAGTCGCATTGATTGCATTTGGTGGTAACATTGGCGCCCACGCAACCGAGAGCGAACACTCTGTTCTGTTTCTAACTTACTAAATTGCTGAAATGTTAGCGGGATTTGACGATTGTTACTCGGCTATATGTTGGTAATAAAACAACATGTTGAGCTGAGTTAGCGATGTGAAAAAATGTAATCTCAAGCGACTGCAAATTTAATTGGTTAATCAATGGGCAGTTTGCGTGACCTTGCTCACATCTGTATTGGTCACTGATGATTGTGGCTTGAGCAGGGCAGAGTGATGGTATATCGGTAGGCGTACCTTTCCCCAAGTTGGGGAAATAACTAAGAAAATTACTACAACGAGAGATCTCTGATGAAAAAAGCGATCGCTGCAACTGCTGCGGCAGTTTCACTGGCCCTGACTTCGTTGGTCGCTGGTGCGGCTGAATTTAAACCTGCTGTGGCCTACGACACCGCCGGTAAGCACGACAAATCGTTCAACCAAGCGGTATTTGAGAATGGTGTTACCGCCTTTCACAAAGACAAAGGCGTTAAGGTTCGTGAGTACACCCCATCAAACGATACTCAGCGTGAGCAAGGCTTGGAGCGCCTAGCAAAACGAGGTCACTCGCCAATCGTTGTAGTCGGCTTTAACTACTCTGCCGCGCTGAGCAAAGTAGCGCCGAAGTTCCCAGAAACCGATTTCGTTATCATCGATTCAGTGGTTGATCTGCCAAACGTTAAGTCACTGGTGTTCGCTGAGCACGAAGGCTCGTTCTTGGTGGGCGCGGTTGCGGCAATGAACTCTAAGACCAACACCGTTGGTTTTATCGGCGGCATGGACATCCCACTGATCCGTAAGTTTGCTTGTGGTTTTGAACAGGGTGCTAAGTACGTTTCTAAAGACGCCACCGTACTGCAGAACATGACTGGCTCTACCCCAGCGGCATTTGCCGATCCAGTTCGCGGTGCTGAGCTGGCGAAGTCGCAGTTCTCCCAGGGCGCTGATGTGCTGTTTGCCGCCGCTGGTGGTACCGGCAACGGCGTATACCAAGCGGCTAAGGATGAAGGCAAGTTTGCTATCGGTGTTGACTCCAACCAAAACTACCTACACCCAGGCGTGATGCTGACCTCAATGGTTAAGCGCGTTGGCTACACCACCTACCAGATGTTCGAAGATTACCAAGCGGGTAAGTTCGAGGCTGGCATTCAGGCCAACGGTCTGGCTAACGGCGGTATCGCTTGGGCACTGGATCAGTACAACCGTGATCTGATCTCTGCCGAGCAAGAAGCCCAAATCGACGCCATCGCCCAGAAGATCATCACTGGCGAAATCGTGGTTCACGATTACATGGCTAACAACAGCTGCAACTACTAATTCGGTAAGTTTTAGCTCGTTACCAAAGCCTCACCCTGCGTCTGCTAGGTGGGGCTTTTGCCCACTCGGGCATTGGTCTAATTCAAATTAGACGACTCTACAGAACTCACCCGCAAAGCGAGATAAGCAATGGCTCAAGCCTCCAATACGTCGCCTCTGGCGTTGGAACTGCGCGGCATTGATAAACGATTTGGTGCTGTCCACGCTAACCAAAACATCAATCTGCAGGTTCCCGCTGGGACGGTCCACGGCATCATCGGTGAAAACGGTGCCGGTAAATCGACCCTGATGAACATCATCTACGGCTTTTATGAAGCGGATCAGGGCGAGATCCACGTGGCAGGCAAGCGCTGCAATATCACCAATTCCCGTGAAGCGATCGCTTCTGGAATTGGCATGGTGCATCAACATTTTATGTTGGTGGACAACTTTACTGTGCTGGAAAACGTGGTGCTGGGAGCCGAGGACGGCGCGATGTTAGGCACCAGCTTGCGCAAGGCTCGTAAAGAGCTAGAGCGACTGGCCGACGAATATGAACTGCGAGTACCACTGGATAAAACCATCGAAGAGTTACCAGTGGGGCTACAGCAACGGGTAGAGATCCTTAAAGCGTTGTACCGCGGTGCCAAGGTGTTGATCCTTGATGAGCCAACCGGGGTGCTGACGCCGCAAGAGACCGATCACCTATTTAAAATCTTGGACGCGCTGCGTGCCCAGGGGGTAACCATTTTGTTGATCACCCACAAATTGCGGGAGATTTTGGCGGTGACCGATAACGTATCGGTGATGCGTCAGGGACAGATGGTTGGCCACGTTAAAACCAGTGAAACCAATAAAGAAGAGTTGGCGGAATTGATGGTTGGTCGCAAAGTTCGCTTGAAAGTGGAGAAGCAAGACGCGACCCCGCAACAGGTGCTGCTGGCGGCCAAGGATCTGACCTACACCGACAGCCGCGGCGTTGACATGCTTAAGAACGTCAACATTGAGATCCGCGCTGGCGAAGTGGTTGGCATTGCTGGGGTATCCGGTAATGGCCAGTCGGAACTGATGGAGGTGCTGGCTGGTATTTTGGCGCCAACCAAAGGCGCGGTGATTATCGGTGACCAAGTTATTGATGCCGAGCACCCAAGCACCCCTAAAGCGATGCGGGCGATGGGCATTGGCCACGTTCCTGAAGATCGCTTGGCGATGGGGCTTATCAAAAGCTTCAGCGCGGAAGAATCAGCCATGCTGGGGATCCATGAACAGGCCCGTTACAACGGCGCCATTCTCAACAAGCCGAAAGCGATCACCGATACCTGCGCCGATTGGATGGAGGAGTGGGACGTGCGCCCACGGGATCCGAAACTGCGCAGTTCGCTGTTTTCTGGCGGCAACCAGCAAAAGCTGATTATCGCCCGTGAAGTGGCGCAAAACCCAGATGTGTTGATGATTGGTCAACCGACTCGTGGCGTTGATATCGGCGCGATTGAATATATCCACAAACGCATTGTCGATATGCGTGACCAAGGCAAAGGCGTGCTGTTGGTATCGGTAGAACTGGATGAAATTTTGGCATTGTCGGATCGCATCGTGGTGATGTTCGATGGCCATATTGTCGGGGAAGTCGCGGCGGCTCAGGCCAACGAACGGATCCTTGGCATGATGATGGCTAACGTGATTCCTGATGAACTGCAGCAAGCCGGAGAAAGCCTGTGAACAACAATAATTTACCAACGTGGATCAACGTTGGCGTGCTGCCATTGCTGAACGTGATGTTAGCGTTTGCGGTGATGGCGCTGCTGTTTATTGCCATTGACGTTGACCCTGTGGAAGCCGGGGCACTGATTGTACAAGGGGCGCTGGGCTACCAAGAGGGGATCGGCTACACCCTGTACTACGCCACCAACTTTATCTTTACCGGTTTGGCGGTTGCCGTGGCGTTCTCCGCTGGCCTGTTTAACATCGGCGGTGAAGGCCAAGCCTACATCGGTGGTCTGGGTACTGCGATTGTCTGTTTGGCACTGGATCACACCATGCCGTTCTTGCTGCTGTTCCCGCTGTCATTGGCTGGCGGCATGCTGTTTGGTGCCTTGTGGGCGCTGATCCCAGGCTACCTGCAAGCCTACCGTGGCAGTCATGTGGTGATCACCACCATCATGTTCAACTTCATCGCGTCCAGCTTGATGGTGTACTTGATGGTTAACGTGTTTAAACCCGCCGGTGAGATGTCGGCGGTATCACGACTGATGACCGACAGCGCCCAATTGCCGTTTATTCATGATCTGCTGGCGATGGTGGGCATTGAGTTTGAAGCCAGCCCGCTGAATGCGTCGTTCTTGCTGGCACTGCTGGCGCTGGTGGCGGTTTGGACTTTGCTGCGCCGCACTCGCTGGGGCTACGCGATTCGGGCGCTTGGGGCAAACCCAACTGCGACCAACTACGGCGGCATCAATCCCAAACGATTGACGGTGATTGTGATGCTGATCTCCGGCGCATTGGCGGGGATGCTGGGGATGAACGAGATCACCGGCTACAGCCACCAGTTGCGTCTGGATTTTGTTGCTGGTTACGGCTTCACCGGCATTGCCGTGGCATTGATTGGTCGTAACCATCCGGTCGGTATTTTGCTGGCGGCGATTCTGTTTGGGATCTTGTTCCAAGGTGGCAATGAACTGGCGTTTGAATACGACAACGTTGAGCGAGAAATGGTGGTGGTAGTGCAGTCGCTGGTCGTGCTGTTCTCGGGGGCGTTGTCGCTGATGTTGGTTAAGCCGGTCGGCAAGATTTATCACCTGTTTGCCAAGAACAAAGAGGCCTAAGCGATGTTCGATACCATTATTTTGTTGTTGGATTCGACCTTACGGATCTCAACGCCACTGTTGCTATTGGCACTGGCTGGGTTGTTTTCAGAGCGCTCTGGGGTGGTAAACATCGCCTTGGAAGGTAAGCTGTTGGCGTCGGCGTTTGCCGCTGCGGCGGTGGCTTATTGGACCAATAGCGTTTGGTTTGGTCTGTTGGCGGGCATCGTTATCGGTGTCATCACCGCCATGATCCACGCGTTTGCGGCGATCACTCATAAAGGCGATCAGGTGGTCTCTGGCACTGCCATCAATATGATGGCCGCCGGTTTGACTATCGCCTTGGGCCGTTACTGGTTTGAGATGGGTGGGCAAACCCCAGCACTGGTTGGCGAACAGCGCTTTACCCCAATAACCTTGCCATTTGCCGAGGCGTTAGCGGACGTGCCGGTTGTTGGTGCTATCTACTCGACCTTGCTGTCGGGACACACCTTGCTGGTGTACGGCGCGTTTGCGTTGGTGCCACTGTCGTGGTGGGTATTGCAGCGCACCCGCTTTGGTCTGCGTTTGCGCGCCGTGGGTGAAAACCCGCATTCGGTTGATACCGCCGGCATCTCGGTAGCGTGGCTGCGCTATCGGGCACTATTGATTGCTGGCGTACTGGCGGGGATCGCCGGGGCTTATCTGTCTACTGCCCATGCTGCGGGCTTTGTGCCTAACATGAGCGCCGGTAAAGGCTTTATCGCGCTGGCGGCACTGATCTTCGGTAAGTGGCGTCCAGTGACGGTGATGTTTGGCTGTTTGCTGTTTGGCTTCTTGGATGCGCTGGCTGTGCGGATGCAGGGGGTTGAACTGCCGGTGATTGGTGAAGTGCCAGTGCAAGCGATTGAAGTGTTGCCATACGTACTGACGGTGCTGCTGTTGGCTGGCTTTATCGGCAAAGCGGTTGGCCCGAAAGCGGTAGGAACCCCGTACGAAAAGACCCGGTAACCGGGCGTCTGATGCGATAAAAAAGAGAGGCATAACGCCTCTCTTTTTTTATGTTATTAACGTGGGTTCGCTTGCTTTAAGCCGATGCGCTTGCCAAGCCAGACACCCAGTCCTAATGGGGCAAAGAACACCACCAGCAAGAACAGGATCAGGTACAAAATCAGACTTTGCAGGGTGTTGGTCAGTTCACTAAACACTTGGGCTACGGTGCGCTCGACCAAGGCGTCGGCCTCACTGGCGACCGCTTGGCGTTCACGAGCAACCAGTTGCTCCAGCGCCAGCCGTTCCCGTTCGACCATCTTCTCTAGTGCCTGACGCTCAACCGACAACTGGGCCAGATTGCGTTCGGCACTGGCGTCCAGTTGGGTTAGCAGCGGGGTCAGTTCTTGACGCATATCGACCGCCAGTTGTTGCATCAGCTCTGGGCTTTGCGCCATCAGCGCTTGGAATTTGGCGGAGGTGGTGCTGATCTGCTGTAAGGTTTGCTGTAACTCTTCAGAGTTGATGTTGGAGTGCAGCGCGAACAGCTCGGCTTTCCAGCCGAGGATTTTTGGGGTTTGTGCCGCTAACATCGCCATTCGATCAGACATATCGGTCATCACCTCTGGCACGCTACCAAAGGTGGTGACGGCGTCAAATTCGCCGATGCCTTGGAACTTGAGCCAATCATTAAAGGCTGACACCCGCGGGAAAGTGATATCAAACAGCGGGTACTGCTCGACGTACTGTTGGATAAATTGCTGGTTTTTTTCAAACTCGGCGCGGCTCATCAGGCCGCGCATCCGCCGCTCGTAATCCCCCAGCAGTTGAGCACTGGTGGTGGCCGCTAAGGCGCTCCGGTCGCCAAACAGTCGTTTGCCATTGCCGCTGTCAAAGAACGCCTGCATCTGGGCGGTAAAAGCCCAAGTGTCGACCATCGCCGCTACCGGCGACACTTGAAAGATGGTTTGTCCAAGAGTTTGCTCGGCGGAAATTTTCCACAACAAGGCGTTGCTCTGAGCGGCCAGATCCCCTTGTTGAATGATCGCATCGGCGCTTTGCTCTACGCCGGCGTAAAAGGTGCTGGCATAGTCGCGGGTAAACACGCGCATGCTCAACTGTTCTTTCGGCAGAGGCTCAATACCGCTTTCCAGCTTAACTTCCAATAGCGAGCAGCCACTGAGCGCGAGGGCAATAGCGCCAGCAAACAGCATGGGGCGAACAGATTTCATTGTTATACACCGTTACAGATACCAAAAAACGCCGCGAATTGTAGGGGTTATTGGCTAAAGGCGCGACATAATCGGTTGGATTAGTAAGCGTCTATACCATGGCGTCATTGCGGTTGACGGCAAAGAGGTTTGGCATGGCGGTAACGCCATGATCATTCGACCGCTTTGCTTCACAGTTTGGTGATTTGCTGGCGAACAAAAATGGTCGCAACTGCTGTGTAATTGTGATCGCGATCGCGTATTTGGTGTGTTTTTTCATAACTCTTCATAGGTTGATCTAAATCATTCACAACTTGGCGGTACCTGTTCATACCTAAGCAATATCCTAACCCTAAGAAATTGTTCAATTTGATGCGGCTTGGGTGCTTCGGCGCGACCGCAGAGTAAGAGGTAGAACAGATGCTTCGCCGTGATTTTATGAAGATGAGCGCCTCCTTAGGCGCTGCTGCGGTCGTGACTGGGTGTAACCGTGAATCCGCCAAGCCGGTAGTGGATGCCAGTGTGCCAGTGGAAGAGACCCTAAACTGGTCCTCCTGTTTGGTGAACTGTGGCTCCAACTGCCCAGTGCGGGTGTTCTCGCAGAACATCAATGGTCAGCAAACCATTACCCGTATCGAGACTGACTTTGTCCGTAAAGGCGAAACCGATCAGTACGGCAAAGACCATAACGTGCGTGCCTGTCTGCGTGGCCGTTCGCTGCGTCAGCGAGTGTACGCACCAGATCGCCTGAAATACCCACTGAAACGGGTTGGTCCTCGTGGCAGCAACCAGTTTGAGCGCATCAGCTGGGATGAAGCCTTCACGATTGTGGCGAGCGAATTAAAGCGTCTGCGTGATCAGCATGGTCCGGAATGTACCCACTTTACCTATAACTCCGGTGCCGGTTACCACTTCGCTGGTAAGCAGAACCTGTACCGTCTAATGAACATCATGGGCGGCTATCTGGGCAGCTATGGTGATTACTCTTGGGCGCAGTTGTACAAAGCCGCAGAGTACACCTTTGGTTCCGCCAACTATGGCTGGAAGGGCTCTTCCAACGCCGAGATGAAAAACTCTGACTTCGTATTGATGATTGGTCACAACCCATCAGAAATTCGCATGTCTGGCTCTGGCGAGTCCTACGACTACCTCAATATCATCCAAGCCAAGCAGCGCGCACGTGCCGCCGGTACCGAAAAGTTTAAGTGTGTGATCATCGATCCGCGCTACACCGATTCGGCGCTGGGTAAGGAAGATCAGTGGATCCCAGTACGTCCGGGAACCGATGCGGCGTTGGCCGAGGCGATGGCGTACGTGATCATCACCGAAAAGCTGTACGATCAGCAGTTCCTCGACACCTACGTGCAGGGCTTTGATGGCAACACCATGCCAAAAGGCTATGGCTTTAAGCACTCCTACAAAGCGCACATTTTGGATGCCACCAAAGACAACGGCAGCGTTGGTAAGAACGCCCGTACTCCAGAGTGGGCCGAGCGCATTTGTGGCGTAAGCGCCGATACCATCCGCACCTTGGCTCGCGAGTTTGCGGCGGCGAAAGCGCCGTTTGTCCACACCGCCGCGGCACTGTCTCGTCAGGCTTCTGGTGAGAACAACCTGCGTGCGTGTTACATGCTACCGCTGCTGGTCGGTGCGGTTGGCCGTGCTGGTACCAACACCGGTGCGTTGTGCTCTGGGGCGTCCTTGAACGCGCCAAAGATGCCAACACTGGGTCACCTGAACACCGTTACCAAAGCCATTTCGTTCTTCACTTGGACTCAAGCGATTGAAGATGGCGAAAACATGACCGTGCTTAAAGATGGCGTGAAATTGCCAGCGGATCAGTTGGATGCCAACGGCAACGGCAAACTGGGCGTGAACATCAAGGCGATCATCAACTACGCCGGTAACGCGCTGATCAACCAGCACGCGGAAACCAACGAAACCAAGCGCATTCTGTCCGATGACAGCAAGTGTGAGTTGATCGTAGTGATCGACAACTGGATGACCCCATCGGCGCAGTGGGCCGATATCGTGCTGCCAGACGTAACTTGGCTGGAAACCGAAGACGATCTGGTTAACCAAGCTTACGCGGCGGGTGATACCGGCACGCTGATCCAGATGTCCTCTGCGGTTGGGCCAATGTGGGAATGTCGTGATGCCTACGATATCTGCCTTGGTTTGGCGGAGAAATGGGGCGTGACCGAGCAGTTCACTGAGGGTAAAACCAAAGATCAGTGGCGCGCCGAGTTCTACGCTGAAGCGCAGAAGTCGACCCCAGAGCTGCCAAGCAAAGAGGTAATGAAGCAGCAGGGTATTTTCCGTAAATACCTGCCACATGGCTCATACATCGTGCTGGAAGACTTCCGCAACGACCCAATCGCCAACAAGTTGGCAACCCCATCTGGCAAGATTGAGGTGTTCTCCACCACTCTGCAGCAGATGGCTGACACTTGGGACATTGCCGCCGGTGATACCATCACCGCGATCCCTAAGTACGTACCAACTTGGGATGGTTACCAAACCAACAGCGACATCGCTGGTGAAGCGGAGCGCCATCAGAAGTACCCGCTGCAGCTGCACGGTTACCACACTAAGGGGCGGGCGCACTCCTCTTACCACAACGTGCCATGGCTGCGCGAAGCGGTCCAAGATGCGGTGTGGATGAACCCGCTGGACGCTGAAGAGCGTGGTTTGCAGAGCGGCGATATCGTTCACGTATTTAACGATCGTGGCACCATCGAACTGCCAGTGAAGGTAACCCCGCGGATCATGATCGGCGTTACCGCGCTGGGCCAAGGCGCCTGGGTTAAATTTAACGAACAAGGCATTGATGTGGGCGGTTGTTTGAATACCGTGACCTCCCAGCGTCCAACTCCGGTGGCAAAAGGCAATGGCCAGCACACCAACCGAGTTGAGATTAAAAAGGCGTAATAGGAGCGGAATATGACTAGCCGACACATGAAAGTTAAGCCAGAAATCAAACAGCAGTACGGCTTTTACGTAGACACCAGCAAATGTACCGGTTGTAAAACCTGTCAGGTCAGCTGTAAAGACCGCTCCGATCTGCCGGTGGGCGTCAACTTCCGTCGCGTTTACGAATACGGCGGTGGCGTTTGGCGCAAAGACGCTGAAACCGGTGTAGTAAGCCAAGACGTATTTGCCTACTACACCTCGATCAGCTGCAACCACTGCACTAAGCCTGCTTGTGTGGAAGCCTGTATCACCTACGCCATGCACAAGCGTGCAGAAGATGGCTTGGTGGTGGTGGATACCAGCCAGTGCATCGGCTGTGAAGCCTGCGCCCAAGCTTGTCCTTATGACGCCCCGCAGATGGATCACGCCAAAGGTCACATGACCAAGTGCGATGGCTGTTTCGACCGCGTTGCCAAAGGCTTGAAGCCAACTTGTGTGGAATCTTGCCCAATGCGCGCGCTGGATTATGGTTTGATGGAAGAGCTGCAAGCGAAATACCCAGAGGCGACTCGCCCAGATATCGCGCCGCTGCCAAGCTCGGATTACACTCAGCCAAACTTGCTGATCGCCAAGAACCGCCTGCATCAGCCAACCGGTTCAAAGCGCGGTGACGTGCTCAACTACGCTGAAGTTTAATTGGCATTTATGATTAACGGCGCGCCTCGGCAGCGCCGTTTGTTTATCTAAGATAGGGACAGAGATGTTAAATCTAACCGATATGCAGGCCTATCAAGCGCAAACTAACCTGCTGTATCACGCGCTGTACTTCGCGCCGACCGCTGAGTTTGTGCAGATGTTGCAGCAGGCGCATCTGAGTGACAGTTGGCCGATGGCCGGTGAGGTGTTGACGCGTGAGCAGGGCTTGAGTCACTTGGTTAAGGCGCTGGCGCAGCCGCAGGCACTGATGTTGGCAAAGCAAGATCACACGCCGTTGTTTATTGGACCAGGGGATCTGGGCGTGATCCCATGGGGTTCACCCTACCTGCATGAAAAACGGCTGCTGTGCGGCCCATCCACCCAAGCGCTTGGTCGTTTCTATGAGCATCATGGCATCGACATTAGCACCGACAACAACGAACCGGTGGATCACATCGGCTTAATGTTATCGGCGGTGTCGGCGCTGCTGGCGCTGGAGATGCAACAGCAAGATGGTCACGCGTTGGCGGCGGTGAAAGTGCTGCTAGAAGAGCATCTGCTACCGTGGTCAGGTCGTTTCCTCGAATTGTTGGCGCAAGCGGCCAACAGCGATTACTACCGTGGCGTTGGTTTGTTAACCCAATCGGTGCTGATTGGCTTACAACACGATCTGAAACTGACGCCACTGAAATTGCAGTTATTTCAGTAGGGAAGTAGGGCGTGTTGACGTTTGGTGTTCAGAATTTGGTCGAGGATAGCGGCTGTCAATCGAGGATTGCGATTGAAGGCCTAGTTGCTCTACGTCGAAATCGTATGACGAAGAGTGACAGCTGCTAGCCCGACCCTGCAAGGCGCTCCATAGTGAGCACTAAACAGCAAAATTAACCAACCAATATCAATTGGCTTTAAAAAACAGCCAAAAGCGGGCGCAAAAATATACAGTAAAGGTCAACACGCCCTAATAAGATTACCCAAAGCTACTTGTTGGGTCCCTGATGAATGGCTTGGTTGCTCCGCATCGAGATTCCTATATTCTCGTGACTGGATAGCCAAGTTCATTCAGCAGCTAAGGACAGCAGCACATGCAGATTAAACTCCATGCGAATGCCACCACCACACCGAAAATTCGGAAACTGATCCAACAATCAACCAAACCAGTGGCAGTGCTCGCTAGAGAACTCGGTGTGGCTGAATCAACCATCCGTCGCTGGAAGCGTCGAACGACGGTAAATGACGGCTCCCATACCAAGCACAACTTGGGCACCACATTGAGCAAAACTCAGGAGTTCATTGTGGTGGAGTTGCGCAAGACGTTGTTGTTACCGTTG
>NZ_AUGM01000018.1 GCF_000422665.1 Ferrimonas senticii DSM 18821
GCGGGACTTGAACCTGCGACCCCAGCATTATGAGTGCTGTGCTCTAACCAACTGAGCTACATAGCCGTGTTTTCTTGTTTCCTCGTTGGGAACGCGGCGTATTATGCTGAGTTGCCCTATGACCGTCAACCGCTTTGCCCGTAAAAAAACGTCGGCCTGAATCGTTCGTTGGGAAATTAGACAAGTCTATCAAAAAACGATCTCAAACTGGCTATTGTGGCGGCATCCGGTTAAGCCCAAGCTGTGAGGAAATATCAATTTCTCTGGTGCTGATGGCGTGATAAATGAAAAAGCCCAGCAATTTGCTGGGCTTAGTAATAACGTATTGATTAAACGTTAAACAGGAAGTGGATTACGTCGCCGTCGGCAACCACGTAACCTTTACCTTCGGAACGTTTCTTACCGGCTTCTTTAGCGCCGTTCTCACCGTTGTACTGAATGTAGTCGTCGTAACCTACTACTTCCGCACGGATGTAGCCGCGTTCAAAGTCGGTGTGGATCTTGCCAGCGGCTTGTGGGCCAGTGGCACCAACAGGGATAGTCCAAGCGCGAACCTCTTTTACACCCGCGGTAAAGTAGGTTTGCAGGTTCAGCAGTTCATAACCAGAACGGATCACGCGGTTCAGGCCCGGCTCTTCAATACCCAGATCGGCCATGAACTCGGCACGCTCTTCGTCGTCCAGCTCAGCGATCTCAGATTCGATCTCGGCACATACTGCGACTACTACGGCGTTTTCAGCGGCAGCAATCTCACGCACCTTGTCCAGGTATGGGTTGTTCTCGAAACCGTCATCGTTAACGTTAGCGATGTACATGGTTGGCTTCAGAGTCAGCAGACCCATGTATTGGATCAGGGCTTTTTCATCTTCAGTCAGTTCAACAGAACGGGCCATGCCGCCGTTTTCCAGAACTGGCAGGATCTTTTCCAGTACCACGATTTCAGCTTTGGCGTCTTTGTCGCCGCCTTTGGCACGCTTAGCCAGACGCTGCAGAGCACGCTCTACGGCATCCATATCTGCCAGTGCCAACTCGGTGTTGATCACTTCGATGTCGTCGGCTGGGTTAACGCCGCCGGCTACGTGAACGATATTGTCGTTTTCGAAGCAGCGTACTACGTGGCCGATGGCGTCGGTTTCACGGATGTTAGCCAAGAACTTATTGCCCAGACCTTCACCAGTAGAGGCACCTTTTACCAAACCGGCGATGTCCACGAACTCCATGGTGGTAGGCAATACGCGTTGTGGATTAACGATTTTTGCCAGCGCGTCCAGACGAGGGTCTGGCACCGGCACCACGCCAGTGTTTGGCTCGATGGTGCAGAATGGGAAGTTAGCGGCTTCGATGCCGGCTTTGGTCAGTGCGTTGAACAGGGTGGACTTGCCTACGTTAGGCAGGCCAACGATGCCACATTTAAAACCCATGGTGTAAAACCCTATAGCTAGATTGGTTAGGCCGATTGGGCCGCGAAAGTGTGTAGGCGGCTCTGTGCCTTGGCGATGCCGTCGCGCAGCAAAATGTCGATGCAGCGGCTGGCTTCGTCCACGGCCTCATCCATGGCCTGTTGTTCATTAGCTTGGGCTTTGCCCAATACGTAACCGGCAACGCGATTACGATCGCCCGGATGGCCAATGCCGATCCGCAGACGATAAAATTCTTTGTTGTTGCCCATCTTGGCGATGATGTCTTTCAGACCGTTGTGACCACCATGGCCGCCGCCTTTTTTGATGCGGGCGATGCCTGGAGGCAGGTCGAGTTCATCGTGGGCCACCAAGATCTCTTCTGGGGCGATGCTATAAAAGTTAGCCAGCGCCGCAACGGATTTACCAGAGAGATTCATAAAGGTGGTTGGGATCAGCAAGCGCAAGTCTTGGCCGCCGGCTTGAATGCGGGCGGTCAAACCAAAAAATTTGCTTTCGGCTTTTAAGCTGACGTTGTGCATGCGGGCCAGTTCATTGACCAGCCATTCGCCCGCGTTGTGGCGGGTACGAACATATTCAGGGCCTGGATTTGCCAGGCCCACAATTAAACGGATGTTACTGCTCACCGTTACTCTTTACTCGGTATCGCCAGACTCGGCGGTGGAATCGTCAGTTGCGTCCTCAGCGTCATCCGCATCGCTGCCACCTTTCGGCGGTTGGACTTGTGCCACGGTCAGATCGTGATCGTCGCCTTTATTTAGCTCAACCAGTTCAACACCGGCAGGCAGAGGCAGATCACTTAAGTGTACGGCATGGCCATTGTCGATGTTGAGCATGTCAACTTCGATAAACTCTGGCATGTTCTCTGGGGTACATTTCACTTCTACTTCATTAAGTAGGTGAACGATGGTACCGCCAGCGCGAGCGCCGACACTCTCTTCTTCATTCAAGAAGTGCAGGGGAACGATGGTGGTCAGTTCAGCACCGGCTTTGATGCGTTGGAAATCAACGTGCAGCAATTTCGGCTTGTACGGATGGCGTTGCAGTGCTTTTACAATCACTTGCTCTGGTTTGCCATCGACGTTTAGGGTCAGCACTTGGCTGTAAAACGCCTCTTTTTCCTGTGCCAGATTGACCTTGTCGTGATCTAGGGTCAGCGACACTGGTGCTTTATCTCCACCGTAAACAATACCAGGGATCAGTTTGTTACGACGCAGACGGCGGCTCGCTCCGGTCCCATGTTCTTCTCGAACTTTGGCGTCAAAGATAAAATCAGACATCTTTGCTTACTCTCCTATTGTGGTGTCTTAATGGCCACTGTTGCGATAGCTCCATCTAAAGCGCTGCTTTCTTCGCGACCAAAGAAAGCGATGAGTTACCGACAACCAACAACGGACCTTGGTTTATCCAAAGGCGCGCTACTTTACCATTTTTCGCGCAACTGCCTCAAACCCTTGAGGTGAGAAAAACATAGACCATCAATTCGGCCCTAGAAACGACAACGCCCCGTCACTTAAGCAAGTGACGGGGCGTTGTTAAGAATCAGTGCTTAGGGCGACTTTTTCTTAGTGTTCGAACATCGCAGAGATGGACTCTTCGTTGCTCACGCGGCGGATCGCTTCGGACAGTACGCCAGACATGGTTAGCTGGGTAACACGGCCAGTTGCAATCATTTCCTCTTTCAGTGGAATGGTGTCGGTAACGATCACTTCGTCAATCACTGAATCGGCGATGTTCTTTGGCGCGTCGCCAGAGAATACCGCGTGGGTAGCGTAAGCAAATACACGGCGAGCACCGCGCTCTTTCAGCGCTTCAGCGGCTTTACATAGGGTGCCGCCGGTGTCGATCATGTCATCAACGATGATGCAGTCGCGATCAGCAACGTCACCGATGATGTGCATAACTTGGGATACGTTGGCGCGTGGACGACGTTTGTCGATGATCGCCAGATCGGAATCGTCCAGCAGCTTAGCGATAGCACGAGCACGTACTACGCCGCCGATGTCTGGAGATACAACCACTGGGTTTTCCAGTGCCTTAGCGCGCATGTCTTCCAGCAGAACTGGAGAACCGAATACGTTGTCTACTGGTACGTCGAAGAAGCCTTGGATCTGCTCAGCGTGCAGATCGCAGGTCAGTACGCGGTCAACGCCAACGCTGGACAGGAAGTCAGCAACAACTTTGGCGGTGATTGGCACACGAGCAGAACGCACGCGGCGGTCTTGACGAGCGTAACCGAAGTACGGAATTACCGCAGTGATGCGGCCAGCAGAGGCGCGACGCAGAGCGTCAACCATCACGATCAACTCCATCAAGTTGTCGTTGGTTGGAGCGCAAGTGGACTGAATGATGAAACAGTCACTACCACGTACGTTTTCGTTGATCTGTACGCTGATTTCACCGTCAGAGAAACGGCCTACTTCAGCGTCGCCCAATGAGCAGTACAGACGAGCGGCGATTTTTTTAGCAAGCTCCGGGGTGGCGTTACCGGCAAATAGCTTAATGTCGGGCACAGGAAGAACCTTCTGGCTGGTTGTCTTTGGCGTCAGTAGTGCGGTTACTGACGCCTATTGGCTGGAAAATCCAGCTTTTTAAGATGTACTCTCAACCCCAACCCGCCACGGTATTTACGACAGCGATGTTCTACCAGAGACAGTAGGGCCAAGAGGTGGCTGGGCTACCAGGATTCGAACCTGGGAATGGCGGGATCAAAACCCGCTGCCTTACCGCTTGGCGATAGCCCAACAAGTGGTTTTTGTTAGCGTTAGCATAGCAGCGCTAACAGGGGAGAGCGGTTGCAACCTTTAGTTACCTTTGCCGTCCACCCTTGTGGCAAATGATCCAAGGCCGCCAGAGCGTCCGCTTTTGAAGAAAATTCCCCAAAGACGCAGCATCCGGTGCCGGTCATTTTTGACGGCGCGTATTCTAGCAACCACGAAAGCGCCTTTGCAACTTGCGGATGCTGTTGACATACGACCTTTTGGCAGTCGTTTTGCCAAAGCTCTGGATGCAGCTCAAGACTCGGGATTTTGACGCTATTGCGAGTTAAATTTGGGTGTGAGAATACTGCCTGAGTTGAAACCGACACATTGGGCACTACCACCAGGTAATAAGGCTCGTTTACCTCGACCGAGCGAAGCTGTTCACCAACGCCATCGGCCATCGCCGCGAAGCCGCGAACAAATACCGGCACATCGGCGCCTAAGGTCAATCCCATCGCGGCTAACTCATCCACACTGACTTGGGTCTGCCACAGGTGATTGAGCACCACCAGGGTGGTGGCGGCATCGGATGAGCCGCCGCCTATACCGCCGCCCATTGGCAGTTGCTTATCCAGTTCGATATCGACCCCACCTTGATAACCGCTGTATTGGCGCAGCAGTTGGGCGGCGCGGACGATCAGGTTGTCGTCGTTGGCAACGCCGTCGATAGCGGGAGTCAAAGTGATCAGATCGTCACTGCGCGGGGTAAAGCGCAGGTAGTCGCACCAGTCGATGAACTGAAATAGAGTTTGCAGTTCATGGTAGCCATCGGCGCGGCGACCGTTAATGTGCAGACACAGGTTGAGCTTGGCCGGTGCTGGCCACCAAGTAGAGGTTACAGATTGCATCAAGGCGGGATCGCAGTTGTTGAAGATTATGGATTGGTTGGCAATTCTGGTTGCCACTCTTTGATCGCTAATTTTATCCGCTGATCCCCTTGGCGCAACTCCAACTGACGCGGCACTTTGTAACCGGAAAGTTGCTGCCAACCATGGTAGATAAGCTGAGATGTTTCACCAGTGTTGGGATTGGTGAGTTCAATTTGTTGGCGTTGATTGTGATTAGCGCTGGAAACTTGTTCGGTTAGCTGGGTATCACCCAGAAGGTATTGTCCTAATTGTGACAAAGGCAGTGGCCAACCGGTTAACCGAACAATTAGGCTATCGGCGTCATCACTCTGGTAGCTTTTACCGTCGATGGTGACTGTAGCAAATCCTGGAAAACTGCTTAGACTCAACACGTTAACCCCTAAAGGGCCGGTTAAGCGCAGTTCATCTTTGCCATTGCTGGCATGATGTTGCCAGTACAGATTGGCCGATACTCGCTCCTCTGGGCTGATAAAGGCTAACTTACCGCTTACCGTCCAATCGGGGTGTGTCACGGTTTTGCTATGGTCATCAACCGCGCGATAGCTGCTACAAGCAGTTAACACAACAGCAGTAAAAACAGAGATGAGCAGTTTGAGTGGTTGGGTGAACATTTTTATCCAACTTTGTGCACAAGCCCGCAATGATTCGTTTAACTTCGGGTAAAAGGCCGATACTCATTTCGCGGGTGTAAGAAAACGGCATAGAATTGCCGGCGCCTACAACAGAACTAGAACGGGGCAAACCAAGTTTCAAAGCCATGACGTTAGTTGCAATTGGGATCAATCACAAGACTGCCAGCGTAGCCCTGCGCGAAAAAGTGGCATTCGGACCAGACATCCTTGAAGAAGCGCTGACCAGCCTCGCTGCTGCCAGTAAAACCCGCGAAGCGGTGATCGTCTCGACCTGTAACCGTACCGAGCTGTACACCAACAATGTTGAGGCGGATAACGCCATTCGCTGGCTAAGCCAATTTCATAATCTGGATGAGCAAGAACTGCGTGACTGCATCTATCTGCACCAAGGCGAAAAAGCGGTGCAGCATCTGCTGCGAGTCTCTGCCGGTCTCGATTCGCTGGTACTTGGCGAGCCGCAGATTTTAGGTCAAATCAAACAGTCTTACGCCAACGCCAAAGAAAAGGGCACCATTGCTCACACCATCGACCGGTTGTTCCAGCACACCTTTAAGGTGGCGAAGCAGATCCGTACCGATACCGAAATTGGTGCTTCGGCGGTGTCGGTGGCGTTTGCGGCCGTAAACCTTGCCCGTCATATCTTTGAAGATCTCTCTAAAGCCAAAGTGTTGTTGGTTGGGGCTGGTGAAACCATCGAACTGGTGGCGCGGCACTTGCGCGAGCAAGGTGCCACTGATCTGGTTGTTGCCAACCGTACCGTGGCTCGAGCGGAGGGTATGGCGGCGGAATTTGGGGCTCAGGTGATCACCTTGGCGCAGATCCCAGATGTATTACCAGAAGCGGACATTGTTATCTCCTCCACCGCGTCGCCATTGCCAATTCTGGGTAAAGGGATGGTCGCGACCGCGCTGAAAAAGCGTCGTCAGCAGGCGATGCTACTGGTGGATATCGCGGTGCCGCGCGATATCGAGGCGGAAGTAGGCGAGCTTGATAACGCCTACCTTTATACCGTTGATGACCTCCAAGGCATCGTTCAGCAGAACATGGCCAACCGCTTAGAAGCGGCGCAGCAAGCGGAAACCATTGCGGCGGCGCAAGCGGCGGAATTTACCCATTGGCTGCGCGGTTTGGACTCGGTTGACACCATTCGCCAGTTCCGTAGCCAAAGCGAAGAACTTAAAGCTGAGGCCGTCGCCGCGGCCACCAATAAGTTGGCGCAAGGCGCTTCGCCAGAGGCGGTGATGCTGGAGTTGGCGAATAAGTTGACCAACAAATTGATCCACTCGCCAACCCAAGCGTTGTCGAAAGCCGCCCGCGCGGGAGACTTGCAATCGCTAGAGATCTTGCGTCAGGCACTGGGTATCAACGACAATTAACCTCAGTTCGTAAAATCCGCACGGCAACCACCGGCGCAGATTTGCCCGCCAAATTTGTTATTCGAACGGCCCCATTGGGGCCGTTGCTTTTTATCTGAAGGTCGCTATGAAACCTACCGTATATGCCAAATTAGAAGGCCTCGTTGAACGCTATGAAGAGGTTCAGGCGTTGCTGGGCGAGCCAGATGTTATCTCTGATCAAACCCGTTTCCGTGCATTGACCAAAGAATACTCGCAGCTGGAAGAAGTGGTACAGGCATTCCAAGCCTACCAAACGGCTCAAGAAGACATTGAAACCGCCAAGGAGATGATGGCCGATCCAGAGATGGCCGAGATGGCACAAGAGGAGTTAGAGCAAGCTAAGCTCGACTCTGAGCGTCTGGAAGGTGAGCTGCAAATTCTGCTGCTGCCAAAAGATCCGAAAGACGACAACGACGCCTACGTCGAAATTCGCGCCGGCGCTGGCGGTGATGAAGCGGCGATCTTTGCCGGTGACTTGCTGCGGATGTACAGCAAGTACGCCGACACCAAAGGCTGGAAAGTCGAGCTAATGTCCTCCAACCAAGGCGAACACGGCGGCTACAAAGAGGTGATCGCTAAGTTCTCTGGTGACGGCGTTTACGGCGAAATGAAGTTTGAATCCGGTGGTCACCGGGTGCAGCGAGTGCCGGCCACCGAAACCCAAGGTCGTATTCACACTTCCGCGTGTTCAGTGGTGGTAATGCCAGAGGTGGAAGCCGCTGAAGCGATTGAGATCAATCCTGCGGATCTGAAAGTGGATACCTTCCGTGCGTCCGGTGCCGGTGGTCAGCACGTTAACACCACCGACTCGGCAATCCGTATTACTCACTTGCCAACTGGCATCGTGGTGGAGTGTCAGGACGAACGTTCCCAGCACAAGAACCGCGCCAAAGCGATGGCGGTACTGGGTGCCCGTATTCAAGCGGCTGAGGATGAGCGTCGTAAGCAGGCGGAAACCGACACTCGCCGTAGTCTGGTTACCTCGGGCGATCGCTCCGAGCGCATTCGTACCTACAACTACCCACAAAGCCGCGTATCCGATCACCGTATCAACCTGACCATCTACCGTCTGAACGAAGTGATGGAAGGCGATCTGAAAGCGCTGATGGAGCCGATTCTGCAGGAGCACCAAGCGGATCAGTTGGCGGCACTGGCGGGCGAATAAGGGTGCGTTTAGATGCCTATCTGGCTGCGGCTGCGGCCAGATTATCGGATAGCGACAGCGCCCAGTTGGATGCCGAACTTATCGTGCTAAAGCATCTGGCGAAGCCGCGCAGCTTTATCTTCACTTGGCCTGAACACCAGTTGGATGACGCGTTAATGGCCGCGATTGAGCCTGACCTCGTCCGCCGTGAAGCCGGTGAACCAGTGGCGCACATCATTGGCGAACGCGAGTTTTGGAGTCTGCCGCTTAAGGTTAACGCCAGTACCCTGATCCCGCGTCCAGATACTGAATCGTTGGTGGAGGCCGCACTGGCGCTGCCGTTACCAGCCAACGCGCGAGTGGTGGACTTAGGCACTGGCACCGGCGCGATTGCGCTGGCGCTAAAAAGTGAAATGCCGGGCTGGCAGGTCGAGGCGGTTGAGTTCAACCCGGATGCCGTGGCGCTGGCTCGCAGCAACGCCCAAGCGTTAGGGTTGGATGTGACCGTCCATCACGGCAGTTGGTTCGCGCCACTGGCGGCGAAGCAGTTTGATCTGATCATCTCGAATCCCCCTTACATTGATGGTGACGATCATCATTTAGGGCAGGGCGATGTGCGCTTTGAACCTCTGTCGGCGCTGGTCGCCCCAAATCACGGCCTGGCTGATATTGAACATATCGCTGCTGAGTCGGTTAAGCATCTGAACCAAGGTGGCTTTTTGATGGTCGAACACGGTTATGATCAGGGCGCTACGGTGCCGCCGATTTTCCGTAACGTCGGCTTTACTGAGGTCACTCTTGGCCAAGACTACGGCGGTCGTGACCGCTTTACATTAGGCCATTGGCAGCCGTAGGCTGTTTTAGGGCGTGTTGACCTTTGCCGTATATTTTTGCACCCGTTATTGGCTACTTTTGAAAGCAAATTGAACTTGGTTGGTTCGTTTTGCTGTTCCGTGGTCACTTAGGGGCGCCTTGTAGGGTCGGACTAGCTGCTGTCACTCTTCGTTATACGATTTCGACGTAGAGCCACTATGCCTTCAATCGCAATCCTCGATTGACAGCCGCTATCCTCGACCAAATTCTGAACACCAAACGTCAACACGCCCTAGTTAACGATAAAAAGTTGCGTCCATTGGGCGCATTTTTTCAATCAAGGAAAGAAAATAATCATGCCTTACGAAGCATTACGCCATATCCATTTTACCGTTATCGGCATCAGCATCGCCTTGTTGGCGCTGCGCTATGTGTTGGTGATGAAAGACTCGCCAATACTGCAGCACAAACTGCTGAAGGTTGGTCCTCACGTGATCGACACGGTGCTGTTGCTTTCTGGTCTGGCATTGATGTTTATCAGTGGCATTACCCCATTCAACAGCCCATGGTTGGCAGAGAAACTGCTGGCGTTGGTGGCCTACATTATTCTGGGTGTGCTGATCTTTAAGGCCGGTCGCGGCAAGCTGTACCGTACCTTTGCCTTTGTCGGGGCGCTGGGCTGGCTGTTCTACATGGCGAAACTGGCGGTAACCAAAACGCCAATCCTATTCACCTAGCGCGGAGGAAGGTTTGCCTGTTGACGCGATATTTACTAATCAAGCCACGGTCTTTGGCCTTCTGATGCTAGTACTGGGGGCGGTGTTCTATACCGCCCACAGTTCCCACCCATTTTGGCAGCGCTTTTACCGCTATGTACCGGCGCTGCTGCTTTGTTACTTTATTCCGTCATTGCTGAACACCTTTGGGGTGATCGATGGCAGTGACAATACCCTCTACTACGTAGCCTCGCGCTTTCTACTGCCGACTGCCTTAGTGCTGCTGACCCTCAATCTCGATCTCAAAGCGATCGCGTCATTAGGCCCCAAAGCGATTGTGATGTTCCTGGTCGGTACCGCTGGCATTGTTATCGGTGCGCCGATTGCGCTGCTGCTGACCTCGGCACTGTTCCCAGAACTACTTAACAACAACGGTCCGGAATCGGTGTGGCGAGGTATGACTACCGTCGCTGGTTCGTGGATTGGCGGCGGCGCCAACCAAACCGCGATGAAAGAGATTTATGGCGTTGGTAACACCATCTTCTCCTCGATGATTGCGGTGGATGTGATTGTCGCCAATATGTGGATGGCGGTGTTGCTATTTTTGGCGCCAAGAGCCAAGCAGTGGGATGAGCGCACCGGTGCCGATGCCAGTGCACTGGAATCGCTGCGGCAGAAGATGAGTCAGTGGCAGCGAGAGAATGAAGTGATCCCGTCGCTGACTCAAATCATGCTGATTCTGGCGGTTGGTTTTGGGGCGATGGCGCTGTCGCACATCGCCGCAGATTATCTGGCGCCCTATTTCCAAGCCAACTTCCCTGAGCTGAAGCGTTACAGCCTGCATTCGGGCTTTTTCTGGTTGATTGTGACCGCCACCACCATTGGTGTGTTGTTATCCTTGACCCGTGCCCGTAATCTAGCGGCCGTCGGTGCCGCTAAGCTGGGCTCGGTGGGGATCTATGTGTTGGTGGCCAGCATTGGCATGCACATGGACATTACCGCCATTGTTGAAGCGCCGGTGTACTTTTTATTGGGTGGGATCTGGATGCTGGTGCACGCCAGTTTAATGTTGATTACCGCCAAACTGATTAAAGCGCCGCTGTTTTATATGGCGGTGGGCAGCCAAGCCAACGTCGGCGGTGCCGCCAGTGCGCCAGTAGTGGCCGCGGCATTTCATCCGGCCTTGGCGCCGGTTGGGGTGCTGCTGGCGGTGCTAGGCTATGTGCTTGGCACCTACATGGCTTGGTTCTGTGGCCAGATTTTGCAAGCCATCGCCGCGTAAGCGATGGCGTCGTTAAGGTTGAGTGAGGAAGCGATGACCGCAATCACCATCAAGGTTGGCAACATTGAGGTTGCTAACGACAAACCGTTCGTGCTGTTTGGCGGCATGAATGTGCTGGAATCCCGTGATTTGGCGATGCAGATTGCCGAACAATATGTGGAAGCTACCAGCAAGCTGGGCATTCCTTACGTGTTTAAGGCGTCCTTTGATAAAGCCAACCGCAGCTCGATCCACTCTTACCGTGGTCCAGGCATGGAAGAAGGCCTGAAAATCTTTGAAGAGATCAAGCGCACCTTTAACGTGCCGCTGATCACCGACATCCATGAGATCGAGCAAGCTGCGCCCGTGGCGGAAGTGGTTGATGTGATCCAGCTACCGGCGTTTTTGGCCCGTCAAACCGATCTGGTGGCGGCGATGGCAGCTACCGATGCGGTAATCAATGTGAAGAAGCCGCAGTTCCTAAGCCCAGGACAGATGAAGAACATCGTCGAAAAGTTCCAAGAGTGCGGTAAGTCCGAGATCATTCTGTGTGAACGCGGTGCCAACTTTGGCTACGACAACTTGGTTGTTGATATGCTTGGCTTCCGCACTATGAAAGAGTGCTCTGGCGGCATGCCGGTGATCTTTGACGTGACTCACTCACTGCAGTGCCGTGATCCGCTGGGTGCGGCTTCCGGTGGTCGTCGTCACCAGACTGTGGAATTGGCGAAAGCGGGTTTGGCTACCGGTTTGGCTGGCCTGTTTATGGAAGCGCATCCGGATCCAGATAACGCTAAGTGCGATGGTCCATCGGCGTTCCCGCTGGCGAAGTTAGAGCCATTCTTGGCGCAGATTAAAGCGCTGGATGATCTGATCAAGAACCAAGCCGACCTAGAAATTCGCTAGTCAATTGACAACAGAAGCCCACAGCGGTTGCTGCCGTTGTGGGCTTTGTTATATCTGCTGGCTGGGTAGCTAACGGACCGAACCATCGCGATCGAAGTATTTATCTGACTCGTACAGTTTGATGATGCCATCCAAATGCGTCTGTTCATTATTGGCCATCAGCTTATGGGTTAATGCACTGAGTTTAATCAGAATATCTTTGCACTCGACCTGAGTCGCGCTGACTTGTTTGGAGGCAAGCCACAGGATCTGGGCGTAGAGTCGGTGTTGGTTGCGGATCACGCCGCCGGCAAGATTGATGCAGACGCGCAGTAACAGTTGGTTATTTTCCCCTAATAGGGTGTTGTCCTTGCGCCGCTCACGAAATTCCGGTTCGCTGCCGCTGGGGACAAAACTATCAACCCATTTATCGTAGTCTTCGTCGGCTAGCAGGGCGTACGCTTTGCGGGGGAATTCTTGGTCTTTCAGGAGCAGATCAATTTTATCGCTGACTTCAGCATCGGCGTCGGCGCCCTCCAGTACTTGATTGCTGTACTGCACCAATTGGTGGAACTCTTTCAACAGCGCCACATAACCCGAGTTAATGCTGTCGTGGGCACGACCGATTTCGCGAATGTCTTGCTGTAATGCCTGCAGAAACTCATCGCCACCGGGCAGCGAATCGAGCACCGGCACCAACGAATAGCGGCGCTTTTGGATCGCTTCGTAATAGACATCGACGTGGCCGCGGATCTGTTCCAGTGCCGCAACCAGTTCGTCCAGTTTCTCTGGGCGACTTTGCAGATAATGTTCCAGGCGAGCAAATGGACTGTCACCATTGACGTTACCGATGCGACGCCGAATTGGCCCGCTAAACTGCGAGCATGATTGCACCATATCGCTAAAGCTACTTTCGAATTCGCTTAGGATGGTTTGTACTTTCTCTAATGAGGCGACACGAGCTCGCTCATTCAGTCCCAGTTGACGCTCTTTGCTGGCGCGACGGCGACTTTCTAAACTCCATGATATCAGCGCGCCGATGATGGTAACGCTGGTTGCAATATCAAAACCCAGTTGTACTTGTTCGGTAAGCATACTTGCCACAGTGGCGATCCTTCAGTTATCTGTGATTTGCTAGATGTTGTTGATATTGCAGCCTAAAAACAAGAGTTTTAGTGGTAAGTTTGTTCGTTTTGGGTTTTTGGCGATGCCGTTGTCGGCGGTTACCGCGCGTTAAACTCGCGTTAGCTGAAAAACAGGGGAGAGGGATGTTTCCAATGGAATACGTGCAACTAGCGCTGGCACCGCTGTATTTGGCAATTATGCTGTGGGAGTACTGGCGCTATCCGCAGCGATATCAAGGCCGAGATAGCCTAAATAATCTGATTTTGGCGGGTACCTTCCAATTGGCGGAAATGCTATCGCTGCTGGCAATTTTACCGCTGTTTTATCTACTGCATCAGTATCGGCTATGGGATATCGAACTCACCCCGCTGAATCTGTTGTGGGCTTTTGTCCTGCAAGATTTCCTGTACTACTGGTTTCACCGTGCTTCCCATAAAGTCCATTGGCTGTGGTGTGCGCATGTGGTGCATCACAGCTCGCCGCTGATGAACTTCTCCACCGCCTTTCGACAAAGTTTGTTCTATCCGATTGCTGGGATGTGGCTGTTTTGGTCGCCGATGGTGTGGCTGGGCTACGATCCAAAACTGGTGCTGGCTATCGTCGGCCTAAACCTTGGCTATCAGTTTTTTGTTCATACCCGCTCGACCGCAGGCATACCGGTTTTCGATTATTGGTTTAACACGCCATCCCATCATCGGGTGCATCATGGCCGTAACCCACAGTACATCGATAAGAACTTCGCAGGGGTGTTGATGATCTGGGACCGGATGTTTGGCACCTTCCAGCCAGAGTTGGCTAAAGTGCCGGTGGATTTTGGGGTGGTTGGGTTTATGGAGCCCAAACGCTGGACGGTGATGGTGTCTCATCAGTGGCGCTACCTATGGCAACAGACCATCGCTGCACCCAATTGGCGGGCAAAGTTGCGGGTGTTGTTTGGGCCGCCACTGCATCAACCAGCGAAAAATGACTAACTTGGTGATCTGGATAGCTTAACAAGGGTTGCCGTGCCGCTTAGCCGCAGTACAATGGCATTAGAAAAACTAATTTAGCGAACATCATGTCCCGACGGATCCCGCCCCTGAATGCGTTAAAAGCGTTTGAAGCCGCAGCCCGAAACTTAAGTTTTACCCGCGCCGCTGAGGAGTTATTTGTAACTCAAGCGGCGGTCAGTCATCAGATCAAAGCGCTGGAAGAGCATCTGGGATTAAAGCTGTTCCGCCGCCGCAATCGGTCTCTGCTGTTGACCGAAGAGGGTCAGAGCTACTTCCTTGAGATCAAAGACGTCTTTACCCAGTTAGCGGATGCCACTGAACGGCTATTGGCGCGAACCGCCACCGGCGCGCTGACGGTCAGTATGAGCCCATCGTTTGCGATCCAGTCATTGGTACCGCGGCTGGCGCGTTTTACCGAGTTGCATCCAGAGATTGATGTGCGGATCAAGGCGGTTGATCAGGATGAAGATTCCCTGACCGAGGATGTCGATGTCGCCATCTATTTTGGCCGCGGCAATTGGCCGGGACTGCGGGCTGATAAGCTGCGGGCGGAAAGCTTTGTGCCGCTGTGCTCACCACGATTGCTGCAGGGACCGAAGCCACTGCGGACCGTTGAAGATCTGGCCAAACATACGTTACTGCACGACATGAGCCGCCATAACTGGAAAGCGTGGGCTAAGCAACATGGCGAAGGAGTGGTGAACGTCAGCTCTGGGCCAATTTTTAGCCATTCCAGTTTGGTGTTGCAGGCGGCGATCCATGGTCAGGGGGTGGCGCTCGGTTCCTCAGTATTGGCGCGGCCAGAGGTGGAAGCCGGGCGGTTGGTGTGTCCTATTGATCGGGTGCTGCAAAGTAAAAGCGCGTACTACATCGTCTGTCATGAGAGCCAAGAGGACTTAGGTAAGATCCAAGCGTTTCGTGAATGGCTGCTGCAAACCTTTGTTGAAGAGGCCCACAGTGATCTTATCCCAACCGGTTGAGTGGCCCTCAACGCCACGATTGGATGGCGGTGAACAAGCCCAAGCGTTGGTGTTACTAGCCCATGGCGCAGGGGCAGGGATGGACCATCCTTTTATGGCCGAGATGGCGGCGGCGTTAGCCTCGCCAGCCGTATTGGTGATCCGCTTTGAGTTTGATTACATGGTGGCAGCACGGGCGTTAGACAAACGGCGACCGCCGGATCGCTTACCGAAACTCACCGATTGCTTTATGCGTTGGATTGCCGCTGCCAAAGCCAACTACCCGCATTTACCGCTGTTTTTAGCCGGTAAATCGATGGGCGGTCGGGTGGCCTGTGTCTGTGCTAGCAGTGAGCATCAGACCGGCATTGATGGCGTTTTTGCCTTGGGCTATCCGTTTCATCCGGTTGGTAAAACCGCCCCAGAGCAATGGCGCTGGCAACCGCTGCAGCAGGCGCAAGTCCCGGTCACCATCATTCAAGGCTGTCGTGACAGTTTCGGTAATCAGCCGCAGTTAACCGAGCAATGGCCCGAGCAGAATTTGCCTGAATCACTGCAGTTGCATTGGCTAGAGGATGGCGATCACAGCTTTGTTCCCCGCAAAAGCAGTGGCTTAACTCAACAACAGCATATCGCCACTGCCGCCACTCTGATCACTTCCAAGCTGGGACTGGCCAATAGTCCAGCCACTCCCTGATTTAATCGCACAAAGGAATAACTCCATGAGCCGAATTTATGGCATCATCGCCGCCCTTTTAGGGCTACTTGCTACTGCCCTTGGGGCGTATGGCGCCCACGGTTTGCCGGGCAAGGTCTCGGCCAACCTGTTGAACAGTTACACCACCGCGGTGGAATATCAGTTTTTCCATGTATTAGCGCTGCTGGCGGTGGCCATTGCCCTGCGGCAACATGTCAGCCGTCGCTTAGTCGCGGCCGGCGCCTGCTTTATTGTCGGTATGGCGGGGTTTAGCGGCAGCATCTATATGCTGGTATTTGGTGGTAGCAAAATTTGGGGACCGATCACCCCTATTGGTGGCCTAATTCTTATGATTGGCTGGGGCCTGCTGGCCGCAGCGGCGTTTTCTTGGGAGAAAATCGATGAATAAGGTGCTGTTGCACTGCCGTCCGGGGTTTGAGAAAGAGTGTGCAGCGGAGATCCAAGAGTTGGCCGGTGAGCTTAATATCTTTGGTTTTTCGCGCCTGATCAAAAACTCCGGCTTTATCTTGTTTGAAGGTTATGGCAGCGAAGATGGCGCCACCTTGATGGCGAGCCTGCACTTTAACGATCTGATCTTCGCCCGCAGTTGGTTTGTGGTGACCGCTGAACTGAAAGGGATGGATCCAGCGGATCGCATCAGCGCCATTATGGCCCACGCCGATACTTTGCCAAAAGCCGGTAAATTGTGGGTAGAAAGCGGTGAGGGCGATGAGTACCGCTCGTTGCTGTCATTCTGCCGCAAGTTCACCGTGCCGTTGCGTCAAGCGCTGCGTAACCACGGCCTGTTAACTAAAACCGAGCGCGATAACATGGCGCGTATCCACCTGTTTTTGACCGACAGTGGCAACGGTTACTTGGGTTACAGCCGCTCCGATAATGGTTCTGCGCATTACATGGGGATTGAGCGTCTGAAATTCCCAAGCGATGCCCCAAGTCGTTCGACCTTGAAGCTGGATGAAGCCTTTAACCTGTTTTTGAGTGAAGAAGAACAGCAGCAGCGCGCTCGCTCCGGCATGAAAGCGGTCGACTTGGGCGCCTGTCCTGGCGGTTGGACTTACCAACTGGTGCGTCGCGGCATGTTTGTGGAATCGATTGATAACGGCGAAATGGCCGACAGCCTGATGGAAAGCGGCCAAGTGAAGCACTATGCGGTTGATGGCTTTAAGCACCAGCCAATTCACACCAATAACCATTGGTTGGTGTGTGACATGGTGGAAAAGCCAGATCGAGTTGCCAGCCTGATGGCGCGCTGGTTTATTAACGGCTGGTGTCATGAAGCGATCTTTAACCTCAAGCTGCCGATGAAACAGCGTTACCCAATGGTGACGGAGTGTTTGAATCAGTTGTCTGAAGCACTGCGTGCCGGTGGGGTGCGAGCGCAAATCAAAGCCAAGCACCTGTACCACGACCGTGAAGAGATCACCGTTTACGTACACCGCATCACCAAGCAGAAGTTTGATTACTAACAACGGTTAATTGAGTGCTCAGGAGGAGCCATGGAACACAAGGATGTGCTGCAATTTTGGTTTGAACAAGCAACACCGAAGCAGTGGTTTAGCAAAGATCTGGAGTTTGACCGACAGATCCAACAACGCTTCGGTGATCTGCATCAGCAAGCGTTAGCGGCAGAGCTGTGGTGCTGGCGCCAAAGTGCGGCCGGGGCCCTGGCGGAGATCATCGTGCTGGATCAGTTCTCGCGTAATCTCTACCGCGACCAAGCTCAAGCGTTCAGCGCCGATCCGATGGCATTGGTACTGGCTCAGCAGGCGGTCGCCCAAGGGTTTGACCAGCAATTACCGGCGGCGCAGCGGGCGTTTCTGTATATGCCGTACATGCATAGCGAATCGCTGCTGATCCATCAACAAGCATTGCAGTTGTTTTCTCAGCCAGAACTGGAACACAATCTCGACTTTGAACGGCGGCATCTGGCGATCATCGAACGCTTTGGCCGTTATCCTCACCGTAATGCCATTCTTGGCCGCACTTCGACCGCGGCTGAGCTGCAGTTCTTAACCGAACCCGGCTCCAGTTTTTAAGATCGTAATCACAACCTTAGTCGCCGTTGTTTGTGCTTCAATAACAACGGCGGCATTCTGTAATGCTGCATTTTTATCGGCAGACAGTGGCGGACGACCGCGACTGCATTCACTGAGATAAAATGATGGCCAGCTTCCCTAGCTCTTTACCGAATTCGCATCGGGCCTTCCTGAACGCCGCTCTGGCGACCATAACCGAAGATAACCGCATCGTTGGCGTTGCGCTGGCGGGATCATTTGCCACCAATACCCTGGATCAGTTCAGTGATCTGGATATGGTGATTGCCGTGGAGCCGACGGCGCACGGCCAGATGATGGCAGAACGTGCCGAGTGGGCCGCTAAGCTAAGTGCCGAGCATCAACTGTTAACCTGTCTGACTGGCGAACACGTTGGCGAGCCACGACTGTTGATTGGCCTGTACCAAGCCGACGATGGTGGTTTGCTGCATATCGACTTTAAATTTGTGGCAGTCGCCGATGCTGCCCAGCGGGTTGATCAGCCGCAGCTGCTGTGGGCACGAGACTCGCGCTTGGCCGATGCACTGGCAACGCCTTGTGGCGGCTATCCGCAACCGCAGGGGCAGTGGTTAGAAGATCGTTTTTGGGTATGGCTGCATTACGCTGCTGGTAAAGTTGGCCGTGGCGAGCTGTTTGAAGCGTTGGATTTTTTAAGCTTCCTACGCCAGCAAGTGTTGGGGCCATTGGCGTTGGCCCAAGCGGGCCACCCGCCTAGTGGGGTGCGTAAGCTGGAACAGCTATTGCCGGAATATGCTTTGCAGTTGCAACAAACCGTTGCCGGTTATCAAGCGGCTGATCTGTGCCGAGCCATTAAAGCGAGCGCCTCCCTCTATCTGGCGCTTCGTTCAGCACAAGTACAGGTGCGAGACCGCGCCCAACAGGCAGCATTGACCTATTTGACGCAAATAACAACCGCCGTTGCCTAAGCTGCTTTGCAATCAAAATCCCCGCCAGACCTAGTGCTGGCGGGGATTTTTGTTTTTACGGCAACGCAAAGCCATCACTGAGTTGCTTAGGATTGCTCGCGGCTGCGCTTCAATACCGCTTGGTAACCTTTTTTTGATCAGGCTAACTTACTAATTTAACTAGCTAAAATATAATTCGTAACGATTTTTTGTAGCCTCGAGCTAGATTTAGCCGCAAGGCTTGCTCGCTCGGATTGTATTTAATTGGTTTATTTCGGGTAGGTAGCATGGCTTACGAACACGGTTCCCTCGACCTTGGGATCCGCAATCCATTTCGCTTTGAAGGGGTGATCCGCGCCATTCGCGGTTTATTGACCACGGCGCTGGGGGCAGTGGCGTTACTATCGGTCACTGCTGACGTTGCAGAAAATCATCTGTTTGGCATTGTGACCGCCGCCGTTGGCTTTTTGCTGCTGGCCAATGGTCTGTGGGCATTGGGTTCGGGTCTAATGCAAACCTTGCGCTTCTTCGTTGGCCGTAGTGTGCCAACCTCATTGGCGTTTAACCACGCCAAGTCGGAAGCCGACAGTGCCAACGCCGAACGCCATGATGTCGCGTACAGCGCCGAGCAGATGGAACAGATGCTGGTTGGTCGTAAAAACCTGACTTTCAGCGAGCCGCAAGGGCTAATCAGCCGTTTGATTCACACCCTGTTTCCGAAGCTAACCTTCGTACCATATCCGATCCGAAATATGGCCCAGCAGCTGACCGACACCGTGGCGCAAACGGTCTTGGCGCTGCTGGCTTATGGTCTAGCTAGCTTTGTGTTAGCCACCGGCTTGATTGGCGATAACGGCAGCTTTATTCAGCCGTTGGTGTCGTTCATGTTCTTGGCCTACCTGCTGATCATTTGGTTCACCGCTGGTCGACCAATCTCGCGGCAAGTGGCTTACAGCACCTTAAATCGCGGCGCTGCCGGCATTGCTCGCACTTTGGTGCTGGCGGTAACTCTGCCGCTGGCGGCAGGATTGGCGATCAATTGGCTGATGTCGACCATGTTTGACAGCGCCGCAGGTCAAGCGCTGTTTGGCCCGATCGAGCAGATCCGCAGCAGCAGTGATGTGGCGATGGTAAGCGTAGTAACCGCCATCTATGACAATGTATCGCTGAGCATGTGGTTGCTGGCACTGGCGCTGTTGGCGCTGCTGTCAGTGGCATTGCTGGCGGTGTTGGTTGGCCACCGTTGTGGTCAAGCAAGCCCAATTACTGAAGTTTCTGAACTGCGTGAAAACTGGCAGGAGTCGGTACATCCTCGAGAGATTTTCATCAACTTGGACTCGATGGTGTTAGCTAACCGTCGTTACAAAGAGGTGCCAAACCGAGTTTACCGCCAGCTGATGCCGATGTTGAAAGAGCAGGCCAACGGCAAGGGCGCGTTTTACGGTGAAACCATTCAAGAGACCCAACCTCGGGTGAAGCCGATGCCGATGTCGGGATTGCCGAAGCAGCTGCGCATTGCCGGTACCTGTGTTGGTCAGTTACTGATGCTGGGTTGCGCTTTGGTGCTGTTTAGCCAATACGACAACCTGTTTGCGCTGATTCAGTTGCTGCAACAGGATTTGCCAGAACATGCCGGTGCCCAACAGCTGGGAACCCAGACCGGTGAATTGATCGCCCTGTTGTTTAATTCCGTGTTGGCGCTGATGGTGCTGGGCTTGTTTGGTCGGCTGTTGACCAACCTAACCCACGTATTCTGGAGCGAGATTCAGTTCGAATCGCAGCTTATCTACTTCAAGTGCGAAGGCACCTTTACCGAAAGCACCGTGTCTACCGGCAAAGGGATCTACGACTCGACTCAGTCAGAAAACGTTATTGTGCGCTCATCAATGACCCCTTGGGTGATCGTTGCTAAAGCGGTTTCCTGCACCTTTGCAGGAGTCGGCAGCAAAAACCTCGAGCAGCCGCGCCACCTGATGGAACTGCACAGCGATGAAGCGGATATGGTTGCTATTGTCGATGATTTACGTGGCTACTTGGCCAGCCGTCAGACCATCGCCAATCTCAACACCATGGCGGATCTGGAAGCGGCGGAGCAGATCCATCAGCTTAATCAGCAGACCCGGGCGATGTCGTTACAGCAACCGGCGCAAACTACCGCCGCGCTGGGCGCGAATCAGCAATTTCAGTTAGACGATAAGTCAGAATAATCGAACTGCTCGGCGCCGTGGCGCCGAGCACCAGTGAGAGACACCAATGAGCTTTGTGGCTTTTAATTACGACTTCAAAATCGGTCGAAAACAACACACTGGCGAATTTCAAACCGTAACTGGTATGTACGCCGGTGGCTCCATTGAAACCACCACAACCACCGAAAATGGCACAACGTCGACTCGGCATAACACCACCATCAACGTGCGAACCGTGGATGGCAAAGTTAAATCGGTGGTTAAGAGCGGTAAAATTAACATTCCGGGCAGCTCCGCGGTAACCATCTTCTACTATCCGAAAGGCAGTTACCTATATCCCTATGATGTTTACATTCACGATACTGAGAAACTGTATTCGCTAGGTAAAGCGGAGCAGAAAGGGGCACGTCGAGCTCTGAGCGGTTGGAACCCGCTGCAACGTTTGTGGGGGCGCTTGATCGATGCGGTTTATATCGTATCGATGTTTGCGTTAGCGCTGTTGGCATTTGGTTGGTCTGAGCGCGTGATGCGCTTTGAGGATCTGTACTGTTTCCTGATCGCTGGCGCCGCATTTTTCGCTTCAGCTTATGCCTTGGTGATCCCCGCTCGCTGGCTTGGCGGTACCTTCAGCTACTACGGTATGCTGGAAGCGGAACTCAATAAACTGGGTTTTGCGCGGGCGGCAGAAATTGATCGTCAGCTTAATCAAGGTCGCAATCAGGTCGACGACGTAGACCATGGTGCCGGCATGAGCTTCGCTGACGGTACGGTACTTTCTGCGACTAGCTCTGGTCAGTCGGAATCTGCCGACTTTAAACCGATGTTTTAGCGCCAGCAACGTGTAAGCAAACACCACTGAAGCCCCGCAGTTCAACCTGCGGGGCTTTTCGTTTATTAGGGCGTGTTGACCTTTGCCGTATATTTTTGCGCCCATCATTGGCTACTTTTGAAAGCAACTTGAACTTGGTCGGTTTGTATTGCTGATCCGTGGTCACTGAGGGGCGCCTTGCAGGGTCGGACTAGCAGCTGTCACTCTTCGTCATACGATTTCGACGTAGAGCGACTATGCCTTCAATCGCAATCCTCGATTGACAGCCGCCATCCTCGACCAAATTATGAACATCAAACGTCAACACGCCCTAGTAACTCAATAACTCAATGAAATTTTCCAATTTATTTAAATAGATTGATCGGCTATTTGTTGATTAATTTAAGGTTATTAGTGGCTTATTTGTTTGTTGATGACGGCGTAAATCTTTTAAGGTCGCTGACTTGGCAACTGTACCCTACGCTTTGCGATGCTGGATTATTAACTTGGGCTAATTCACGCCAAATTGGAGTGCAGATGAACCGCGTCCGTTTGATTACGACAAGCCGCTTGACCGTGTACCTCTGTGGATGGCTAGCCTTGCTGATAAGCATGTTACCCTTTACCGATGCGGCGGACTCGGTCGGCTTTAATGGCAGCGGTGGTCATGGCCAAATTGAGCCGTGGCAACCACAGGGGGATTACAAAATTGTCGCGTGGTTGTCGGAATTAAATCCAAATGCCGATGCAAAGACGATGCTGTTAAGTAATAGTTTGAATTCAAACTATCTAATGTTCACTCATAATTCATTGCAACTGCAATTTGGTGGCAGTTATCCAGGTATTTGGAATAAGTTTAATTTTAATCAAACCAATTATTTAGAAGTTGAAGTCAGTGACGGCAAATTGATTGCCAGCGATGGCGATAGCGTGGCCAGTGTCAGCAACGCGGCGATTGTGCCAACCCAAAGCCGCTTTGATTGGCTGTTCCGCCGTGGTGGCGGCTACTCTCGCGGTTGGCTCGATGGTTTGGCATTGATTGATCTAGAGAACCCAGACAATTCGCGAGCCTACGCTTTCGACCGGCAACGTGGAGTGGTGCAGGTTGGCGGTCAAGCCGATGCGAAAGCACTCATCAACGTCGGCGAACAAGATTGGCGCAGCAGTTCGTTGGTGATCGAAAATCCGATGCCAAGTCACTTTGATGATGAGCAATGGCTACAAGCTTTTTATCCAGACCAAGTTGCACCGGATCCCGACGATGGCAAACCGCCACTGCAAACATCGCTGGCGACGGTGCAATTTGATGGCAAGCAGAGTTATGCCGCGATTGATGCCTGGGTTCCGTCCGGCAAATTTACGGTGATCGCTTATCTGGACAAGGTTAATCCCAATGTTGGCACCTTGAATATGCTGCTAAGCAGTTCCAACACCTCGGAATATTTGGCATTTAGCCATAACAATGTGCAGGGTAAGTGGGGCCCAAGTTTTCCCGGCATATGGAACAAATTTGCGTTCAATAAAACCAACTATATCGAGATAACCGTCGACCACGGCAGCATGCAGGTGAGCGATGGCATCGCCACCGCCAGCGTAAAATCGACGGTGATCGATCCAACTTCGGTAGCCTACGACTGGGTGTTTCGCCGAGGCGGCGGATTCTTCTTGGGAGCGCTGCAGTCGTTGACCCTCATTGACCACAGCAATCCGAAAAACTCACGCTCCTATGCGATGGATAAGCAGCTGGGAATGCTCGAGGTAAACGACAATGCAGGACAGTTGTACGGTCTAACCCAAAGCAGTTGGCTGGCAGCGCAGCGAACCATTGAAAACCCCGCGCCAGATCACTTTTCTGCTGCGGCCTGGCAACGAGTTTATGGTGTGGACTCCAGCACCGATCCTGATACCGGTGTGCCTGATCCTGATCCTGATCCTGATCCTGACCCTGAGCCCGACCCCAACCCCAACCCAGACCCAGACCCCGACCCCGACCCCGATCCTCCAGCACCGAAGTTGCAGTACGCCGTTAGCTTTGGTGACAAAAGTTACGCCGTGATCCCCAAATGGCGCCCAAGTGGTCGCTACAAAGTGATCGCCTATCTGCGTGGGTTAAACCCAGATCCCGACAGCTACAGCTTTTTGCTGTCCGATTCTTCGAATAATAACTATCTGTCGTTTAACCATAAATCGGTTAAAGGCCAGTGGCAGAACAAGTATCCGGGGATCTACGGCAAGTTCGATTTTGCCAAACACGGCTATATCGAATACCTGATTGAAGCGGGCAAAATGACGGTGACCGATGGCTATGCCAGCGCCTCTGTCAGTAATGCGGCCATCAATCCCACCTTACTGAGCTTTGATTGGATATTCCGTCGTGGTGGCAGTTACTCCACTGCCACGTTGCAATCGCTGACGTTGCTCGATCTGCAGCGGCCAAGTAACTCTCGCTCGTACACCTTTAATCAGCAGCAACAGTTGGTGGAGGTTAATGGCCATGATGGCGAGTTGATTGCAGTCGCCGCCGATCGACTGCTGACCAGTGATCTGCAGATCGACAATGTCGCGCCGGATCACTTTAGCGAGGATAAATGGCAGGCGCTGTATGGTGGCGGGGGGCCATCAGTGCCAGATCCTGACCCAGAACCAGAACCGGATCCTAATCCTGACCCCGAACCGGACCCAGATCCCGATCCTGATCCGCTGCCACCACCGCCGGTTCCCGATGGTGGCGAGGAACTCTACCTGTCTGATAATAAGCGCGAGTTGCGCTTTAATGGTCGTAATGCCTATTTCGATTTTCAGCGTTGGGCGCCCGCTGCGGCTTATCGTGTGGCGGCCTGGGTTAAACCACAGGATCAGCAACCGGTCTATATCGTCAGCGGCGGTGATGGCTATCTGGCAATCACCAACAGTGACTTTATCGGCGTGTTTGATGGCCATCAAATTCGGATGGCAAACCTATTCGCCTTTGATGAAACCGGTTACGTCGACATTTACCTCAAGCGAGGAGCGATTACCGTCAGTGATGGACGGATCCACAACACCGTGGTTAGTTCTCGCATCGATTATCAGGCCTACGATGTGTCGATGCGTTACGGCAACGATTACAGCGCGGCGTTATTGCAGGGATTAGCGTTGATTGATTACTCCAATGACGACCGGATGCGCGCCTACAGTTTCGATGACAGCTATCAGATCCAAGAAAACAGCAGCGCGCCAAGCCGTGAGAATCGTTTGCATGGGATCAGCGATAACGATTGGCAGCCACCGAGCTTTGGGGTGTTTGCGCCGCAAGGAGCGATCCGTAGTCAAGCGGACTGGGACAAGGAGTTTGCCCACTATTCACGCCGTGGGCGACCGCTGCTCAGCGGCACTAATGGTAATGATAACGACAGCTTCCCGTGGCACGGGCACTATTGGTTACGTGCTTACCTGATGATGGCAGCCACCTATGAGGACGATAAGTACCTCGATTATGCCGTCGAACTGACGGAGCACATGCTCTATTACACTGACGCTAAGCGGGCCAAACGCGGCGAATTGAACATTGCTAAACAGCCCTATGCTAACGCCCCGAAGGCCTACTTGTTGGATAGACGGTTGGTGGGTGACGGCTGGCGCCGTCCCTTTAACGGTTATCGTTTGACGGTACTGACCGATGGGCAAGTGCTCAATGCCATTATGCGGGTGGTGGATTACATTAAAACCCATCAGAAACAGGACTATATGGCGCTAGCCGATGATTTCTTGGCACAGGCCCAAGCGATTGTTAATAACCACAATAGCTCGTTTAGTAACTCTAAAAACGCCGAAGTCGCTGGTTCCTATTTCTATGTCAACGACAAGAACGACCTGTTTGGTAACGGCGGCTTGTACTCCAACCCGTTGCCATACAATCACAACCTGACCTTAGCGGTGGCGATGATCTACATCGATAAGTGGCAAGAAGGCGGCGATGCGGCGATGCGCGCTAAGGTCGAGGAGATTGTCCGTTTCTTCGAATCGCACCTGCAATACGGTGACGATGGCACCTGCGAGTGGAATTACGCTTTTGATGTGAATGGTAATGTTAAGCCAGAAGACAGCAGTCATGGCCATATGGATGTCGGCTTTTTGCTGGTAGCCAATCAAGAGGGGTATGTCAGCGATGATCTGTTGCAGTGCATGACCCTAACCCTAACCGAGCGGGTATTCGTTGCCCCCGGTGTGGTTGCGTACGATGTACTGGGCACGGGCATCGCCAGCGAAATGGATCAGTTGGCGCTAACCTATGATTGGTCTGACTTAAGCCGGATTGACCCTCGGATCCAGCAGATGAGCCAATTTGTGTTGTACAACTTTGGTGATCCCGATTGGTCGCGAGCGTTCTTTGGCTGGGCTACCCAACTGTATTGGCAGCAACACGCAAACTAGCTTTGGTCGTTAGTAACAAAAACGCCAACCGGTATGCGGTTGGCGTTTTTGGTGGTGTAGCCAAGGTTAACGCAGACGAGCGATGATGGCGTCAGTAAAGGCTTTGGTTCCGGCGTTGCCGCCTAGGTCTTTGGTGACACACTCACCGGCGGCGATGGTGTCTTGGACGGCGGTGCGGATCAGTGCCGCCTTGTCGCCCATGCCAAGGTACTCCAGCATCTGAATCGCCCCCAGAATAATTGCGGTTGGGTTGGCTAAGTCTTGGCCGGCGATGTCGGGGGCACTGCCATGCACCGCTTCAAAGATAGCGCTGTTGTCACCGATGTTGGCGCCAGGCGCCATCCCCAAACCACCCACCAAGCCTGCGCACAGGTCTGACAAAATGTCGCCAAACAGGTTGGTAGTAACGATGACATCGAATTGGGAAGGATCCATCACCAACTTCATGCAGGTGGCATCAACGATCATCTCTTCCGATTGAATGTCTGGGTAGCGTTCGCCCACTTCACGGGCCACTTTCAAAAACAACCCCGAGGTAGTCTTCATTATGTTGGCTTTGTGAACCGCGGTGACTTTTTTGCGACCCTCTTTGCGTGCCAACTCATAGGCAAAGGTACAGATCCGCTCGGCGCCCTCGCGGGTGATGATGCTTTTGGCTTCCGCCAACAGGCCATCTTCACTGATGATCTGGCCGGCACCGGAATACATCCCTTCGGTGTTTTCCCGAACGGTGATGATATCAACGTTGTCGTAACGGGCTTGGGTGCCTTTAAGTGACAGCACCGGACGGACGTTAGCATACAGATTAAACTGTTTGCGTAGGCTGACGTTAATTGAGCTAAAGCCAGCACCAATTGGGGTGGTTAGTGGCCCTTTCAGGGTTGCCGGGTTTTGGGCAATTAAATCGAGGGTTTGCTGTGGTACCAGTTCGCCATACTTTTCTAGGGCAGCAAGACCGGCATCAGTGTAGTCGTATTCAAAGTTACAACCGGCCGCATCTAAAACTTTGACGGTGGCCTCGACGATATCAGGGCCAATGCCGTCTCCGGGGATAACGGTAATGCGAGTAGCGGACATAGTGACTTCCTTCCACGAGTGTCGTGTGTTTTTATGGCCCGCCTCTTATCCTTATCAGCAATGACAGGGTTGGGGGGCTTTGTTAGCATGAGCGCGCTAAGCATACCGACTTTTACTCAAGTCTTACAGGCGATTAGCTAATTTGACACAACAGCGGAACGTAAAAAGGGGCCGAGGTGATAAAACAATTTACAACGTCATTGACGCTGGTGATGTCGATGCTGGCGGCAGCAGCAATGGCGAAGCCGATAACGCCAGCGGTGATCATGGATTTCCAAAGCCTAACGCAGCCAGTGCTGTCTGATAATGGCGCGACCCTAGCCTACGTGGCGGCGCCGGATCGTGGCGATAGCATCGGCAAATTACAACGGATTGGCGGCAATTTGTTCTCGATTGACGGCGGCAGTGCACCGATACTGAGTGCCGATGGTCAGTTTGCGCTGTTTGTTATTGAACCGCCGCTGTTGGCGCGTGAAAACGCCGATGCCCAAGCGCGCAAAAAGCTGAAAGCCGACCGGGTGCTGATCGACAGTCAGAGTGGTCAGATGATCCGTTTTGAGCGGGTCAAACAGGCGTGGTTTAGTGCCGATGGCAAGCGGCTGCTGTTGCTGCATGAATTGGCCGAAAGCCAACAGCCTGATAGTAAAGAGGCTGAAGACAACGACAAAGCTAAGCTGGGTACCAGTTTGACGGTGCGTGATCTTGCTACGGGCAAAACCCGAATGGTCAGTCACGTGCGGCAAGTGGTGATGGCAAAAGACGCTAACGTTATCGCCTACAGCACCGCCACCGATAATGGTGCCAATGGCATCTATCTGCTCAATGGCGATCTCAGCTCTACCGAAGTGCATCGCCAAGCTGGACACATCAGTGGCGACATTACCCTTAGTGACGACGGCCAGTTGCTGGCTTTCAGTTGGGGCAACCGTGATGAGGCTAAGCGCCAACGGCAGCACCAAGTGGCCATTTTTGAAGTGGATGAAGATCTGCGCTGGCTGGATGTCAATCACGCTGATTTTATTGTCAGTGGCTACAGTGAACTGACGTTTTCTGCCGACAACCAGCGTCTGTTTATCGGCCGTCAGGCGCGCCGTCCGAGAGTGGATAAGCCCGCCGAATTTGCTGACGCCCAAGCGCTGCAAGACATCACGCAGCTGCAAAACAAAGCCGATCTGGTGTTGTGGCATGGTGACGATCCGCGGATTAAGACCCATGAGCAAAAGCAGTTTGAGGATGAGTTTAAGCGCCAGTTCCTTGGGGTTTGGAACCTCGACCAAGATGAATTTGTGCAGTTAGCGGATCCGCAACTCGAACAGGTGCTTGTCAGTGATAATGGCCGCTACCTGCTGGGATCTTCCGATCAACTCTATCGGCGCATGCAAAGCTGGGCCGGCAGTTACCGTGACTGGTATCTGGTTGATATGAACAACGGCCAACGCCGTTTGCTGATAACCCAAGCCAGTTGGAACGACAGCCCGACCTTGGCAACCGATGACAGTGCGGTGGCGTGGTACGTGCGTGGCGAACTGTTCTGGCACGACATTAAAGCCAACAGCACCAGCAAAGTGGGGCCGGGCTTCGCCAATGAAGATCATGATTATCCGAGTCCAGCACCAAGCTACGGCTTTGGCCCGTGGTTGGCGGATGGCCAAGGGCTGATCGTTTACGACAAGTACGATTTGCATCTGCTGCAACGGGATAAGCTTAAGCCGCTGACCGAAGGGCGTCAGCGTCAGGTCAGCTATCGAGTGGTTGAGCAAGATCCACAGCTAACACTGTACCCGTTAGCAAGTCCGCTGCTGCTGCACAGTACTAATCAGATCAGCCGCGATGAGGGACTGCATCTGCTTAATATCGCTACCGGAGCGGTAAACCCTTGGCGCCAGTATCAGGGTCGTATTCGCTTTGTTAGCAAAGCCAAAAACAGTGCTGCAGCGCTGTACAGCCAAGAGCGTTATGACCAATTCCCCGATCTCTATCTGGCCGAGGGTAACCGCGGCGATTTGACCCAGGTGACCTTCTTGGGCAAACAGTTGGATGATCTAGACTGGGGTAATGCCAAACCGGTGCAGTGGCGCAATGACCGCGGTCAAGATCTCACTGGGGTTGTGATTACCCCTGAAGGTTGGGATGGCACAACGCCGTTGCCGACGGTGGTCTATTTCTATCGATTGATGGGGCAGTATCTGCATCGATTCCCGCAGATGGCGCTTAATCATCGACCGAACTTCCCTTGGTACAACTCGCAAGGTTTCGCCATCTTTATGCCAGATGTGAAGTTTGCCATTGGTGAGCCGGGCGCCTCGACCAAATCGGCGTTGCTGTCTGGGGTGGAACGATTAGTCGAGTTGGGGATCACCGATCCCAACCGGGTTGGCCTAAATGGCCACTCCTGGGCCGGTTATCAGGGCGCGCAGTTGGTGACGCAGACCGATGCCTTTGCCGCGGTTGTCGCCGGAGCGCCGGTGTCAAACATGACTTCGGCTTATACCGGTATTCGCTTAAAAAGTGGCCTTGGGCGGCAATTTCAGTATGAAGCCGGGCAAAGCCGTATCGGCGTTAGTCTGTACCGGGCGCCGGAACTTTATCTGGAAAATAGCCCCGTGTTTAATGTCGACAAGATCAATACGCCGATGCTGATCATGTTCGGCGATCAAGACGATGCCGTGCCATGGCAACAAGGGATAGAGCTGTACTTAGCGATGCGGCGGTTATCTAAGCCGGTGGTGATGCTGCAATACCAAGGGGAGCCGCATCATCTGAAGCAGTATCCCAACAAGGTCGACTATGCGCTTAAGACCATGGCGTTCTACCAACATACCTTGCAAGGCAAACCGGCGCCGCAATGGTGGTTGAACGGCCAGCCATGGCGGCAACCGGATCTTAAGCAATAACCGTTAGCTATTTGTAAACGCCGGCTCATCTGAGCCGGCGTTTTATTATCAAGGCTGACGTCATTCGAACGTCGCCACTTTTTAGCGATGAGTGACAACCAAAGTTCGAACCACTGTGCGGCCGCTTACAGCCGGGTGATGGCGAACTTGCCGGAAGCCGACTGACCCCACTCCACCAACTTGCCATTTTTAAACAGCAACGGCGTGGTCTCGTCGTGGCTGGTTAAACCATCGCTGCGACGATGCTGGGTTCGGTAGCGTAGCAGTAACCATTGATTGCCATCTTGGTCGGTATGCGCTTCGGTAAAGTCGGCACTACCCAGCTGGTCCATAATCTCGAGGTTACTTTTGCCATACTCCAAACGGCTGATAAGCTCCGCGTTTCGCTGTTGTCGCTGCTCCCAATCTTGCGGTTCGGCCACTTGATACTGCTGTTGCCAGAGACCATAAAGGGCGGTACTTGAGAGTAATATCGCCACTGACGACAGGCTTATCTGCAGCAGTTGGCTCAGTTTTATCTTGGTCAAAACGACAACCTTACAGCGATGGCAACTGACGTAAGTGTAGTGCGAGCTGGTAATGGTGTTGTTAAGCCGCCAGCAAGCATTGATATGGCCTACCTATGTTGTTGTAAATCAATCGATAATTAACTGATAGGGGTGATTCAAAGGGGATTGCGGTGAAGCCCGCATTAATCACTGTTGGTTATCACAAACCATAGACAGCCATAGTGAAAAATTGTTAAAAGTCAGAGCCTAACCGCAATAGCAGCGGTAGTTGAAAAACAAAAAAACATTACAAGTGAAGTTAAACCATGAACCAATTACAGTCAGTTGCAGCTAAGTTTGCCGAAGGCAGCCTAGTGAAACAGATCCTCGTTGGTCTTATCGCCGGTATTGCCCTAGCAGCATTGGCGCCAGAGGCCGCTAAATCGGTTGCCGTACTCGGCAACTTTTTCGTATCTGCATTAAAAGCGGTAGCACCGATCTTGGTGTTTATTTTGGTGGCGTCCTCCATCGCCAACAAAAATCCAGATCAAGCCACCAACATGCGTCCGATCATCGGTCTGTACTTGCTCGGTACTTTGGCCGCATCGGTCACTGCGGTAGTGATGAGCTTCATGTTCCCAACTACCTTGGCGCTGACTGCCGATGCCGCCTCGGCTAATCCGCCAGAGGGCATTGGTGAGGTTATCAACACCTTGCTGTTCAATGTCGTTGACAACCCAGTTAACGCGCTGATGACTGGTAACTTTATCGGTATCCTTGCGTGGGGTGTGGCACTGGGCTTATCGCTGCATCGCGCCTCTGATGCCACTAAGCAGGTGTTTAAAGACGTTTCTGACGGCATCACCAGCATTGTTCGAGTCGTGATCCGCTTTGCGCCGTTCGGTATTTTTGGTTTGGTGGCAAACACCATCGCCACCACCGGCTTTGACGCTCTGTGGGGCTACAGCCACCTACTGGCGGTTCTGCTGGGGGCAATGGCTCTGATCGCCTTCGTACTGAACCCAGCGATCGTATTTTGGAAAACCAAACAAAACCCATACCCACTGGTGTTCCAATGTTTGCGTGAAAGCGGCGTGACCGCATTCTTTACTCGCTCTTCTGCCGCTAACGTGCCGGTAAACATGGCGCTGTGTAAGAAACTGGGCCTGCATGAAGATACCTACTCGGTGTCAATTCCACTGGGCGCCACCATCAACATGGCGGGTGCGGCGATTACCATCACCGTGCTGACCTTGGCGGCGGTGCACACTCAAGGTGTGGAAGTGGATCTGGCTACCGCAGTATTGCTGAGCGTGGTCGCGGCGGTTTCCGCTTGTGGTGCCTCTGGGGTAGCTGGCGGTTCACTGCTGCTGATCCCACTGGCTTGTTCGTTGTTTGGCATCAGCAATGACGTGGCGATGCAGGTAGTGGCGGTTGGCTTTATTATCGGCGTAATCCAAGATTCCGCTGAAACCGCGCTGAACAGCTCTACCGACGTGCTGTTCACCGCCGCCGCAGACATCGCAGCAAACAATCAAAAAGCGTAATCTATCCAAATAAAAATAATAAGATACGTTTGATTTGATGCAGTAACGCCCCAAGCTAAGAACCCTTGGGGCGTTTTGTTTTTTGGGCAGTCATGAAAGTAACTATTGATAATCGGCTCACCTTGGCGCTGCTTGAACCTAGGTTTGCCAGCGAATTTTGGCAACTGGTGCAGCAGCAGCGGGGCTATTTAAGCCAGTTTTTGGCGTGGCCAGAGAAAGCCTTTGATGTAAGTTTTTTTACTCAGTTTATCGAGGCTAAGCGACACGAGTACGCGATTGGTAAGTCGTTGACGATGGCGATTTTGCTTGAGGGTAAGGTGGTCGGTTGCGTTAGCTTTAATGAAATCAACAAGAGCCTCAGTAAAGCCAGCATAGGCTATTGGCTTAGTCGCGATGTACAAGGGCAGGGGATTGTCACCATGGCGGTGGCGAAGTTGATTGAGTTGGGGTTTAACCACTGCAAACTGGCAAAAGTAGAGCTCGCCGCCGCCACTGACAACATCGCCAGCCAAGCGGTTGCAGGCCGTTTGGGGTTCACCCTAGAGGGCACCATTCGTCGCGCCGAAAACCTTAATGGTCGGATTGTTGACCATCGTTTTTATGGCTTGTTGAAGTCCGAATGGTTGCGTCAGCAAGGTGCTGATCAAGCCAATTAGCTTAAGTCGGTTACCGCTAAGGCCGAACGCACTAAGTTGGTTTTACAAAAGTTGTAGCCGGTGACCAAGCCCACCATATCCTCTTTGCCAAGCAGTCGTTTGACAATTTGAGCCAGCGGCAGCCCTTGCTGTTGCAGCGATTGGGCGTGTTGACACAGTTGCCGCAGGTTATCGAGCTTCTCTGCTAAGGCGTTGTGGCCGTCGGTAACCGGGCCTCGGTGGGGGCAAAGTAGCGTGTCAAAATCCAGTGCCAGTACTTTGCGTAAACTGGCCATCAGTTCATCGAGGTTTTCATCGCTGCGAAAATAGCGGATGGTTTTTGACAGATACAGATCGCCAGAGAACAGGTAGCCTTGCTGCGGTAGGTAAAAGCAGGTGAGATCCCGCGCATGCCCTGGGGTATGCACCGGCATAATACGGCTACCGTTATCCAACACTAAATCATCGGCAAACGGCTGGGTCTCGACCGGCTTGGGCTTACCCCAAAATAACTGCTGTAGCAGCGGCGTCTTGTAGCCATTTCGCAGCTTATCGAGCGCCTGGGTTGGCGCGTACGGGATCAGCTGATACTTGGCGGCGATGGCGGCTCCGTTTGCCGCATGATCTTCATGATGGTGAGTGATCAACAACTGCCGTGGCGGGCGCTCGGCAACAAATTGCTCGACCTCTGGCCATTGATTGCCTGGGCCGGTATCAAACAGGGTGTCGCCGATGCGGTAGACGATAAAGGTGGTGTTGATCCCTAAGTTAAAGCGGCCAACCCGAGCTCCTTCCACTAAGTCATGCTGATAGCGTTGTCGAACTGGCATGGCACCACCTTGCAAGTAAACGATTAATTTAAACGTTTGTTTAACCTAGGGGGCGAGGCGGGGAAAAGCAACTGATGGGATCATTCCCATCTCGAACTGCGGCTCACTACCAAGCCAATTCGCTGCCGTCATAATTAATGAATTTGCCGCTGTCGGCTAAGGTTAACTGCTCGATTACATGCGCCATACCGGCTACGGAGGTAGCGGCGTCGATGTGCGCTTGTGGCCCGCCCATGTCGGTTTGCACCCAGCCAGGGTGCAAGCTGACCACCGAAATACCTCGAGGACCTAGATCGCGGCTGAGGCTCATAGCGATGGCGTTGACCGCCGATTTGGAGGCACGATAGAAGTAAGCGCCGCCTTTTTGATTATCACTGATGCTGCCCATTTTCGAGGAGACAATGGCGACTTTGCTGTTGCGCTCGAGGTTGCCGATAAGGCTTTGCACCAGCAGCAGCGGAGCCAACACATTAACCTGCATCACTTCGCTAAACCCTTGTGGGGTGACTTGGCCAAAAGGGACGCCCTTGGGGCCATAGGTGCCGGCGTTATTGATCACTAGATCAAGCGCTCGGCCCTGCAAATAATCACTAAGGCCGTTGAATTGCTCTGGCTCGGTGACGTCCAAGCCAACCAACTCCAACTGGCCCGGATGCCGCTCTGACAGTTGCTGTAACGACAACGCTTGCTCGGGGGCGCGGCAGCAGCCGATCACGGTATCGCCAGCGGCGAGGTAATGACGGACAAATTCCAAGCCGATGCCACGGTTGGCGCCGGTGATCAATACGGTGTTATTCATGGCAACTCCCTCGCTATTTTCGCCGTTTAACTGCGGATCCGAAATTGGTTCAGATTGAGGTTTAGTGGAATATCACGGCGCAGTCGCACTAATTGATAGCTAAGACGGGCTACCTCGTGGTGCTGCGTCAGTTTTTGTCCCAGCTTGCCCTCTGGCAATTGCTGGTAAATTGCTGCCAGATTGGGCTGTTCACTAAGCAGTTGTTGCGCAGTCTTTTTTCCGATCCCAGGTACCCCTGGAATGCCATTGCCGCTGTCGCCAGCCAATGCCCAAAAGTCCAGCAGTTGCTGACAAGGAACGCCGATTTTGTGCTCGATCAGCGCTGCATCAATCGCTTCGCCTTGAAAGTGATCCCACTGTTGGATCTGGGCGCTATGCAGTTGTCCAAAGCCTTTGTCGGTAGAGAGGATCAGCACTTGGCCCTGATGCTGGGCGATTTTATCGGCGATGGTAGCGATGATGTCATCGGCTTCGACATCGGCTTCTAAGACCGAATGAACCCCGTGCTTTTCCAGTGCTTCGCGCAAGCTTGGCAATTGCGCGGCGAGATCCGCTGGCATCGGCTTGCGGTGTGCCTTGTAGTCGGGATACAACGCCTTGCGCCAACTGTGTTGATGGCCGCCATCCCAAACTAGGATGGCGTGGCTAGGCTGGTGGAAGTTTAGCGCTTTGGTTAGTGCTTGCTGACAACGTTCAAACAGCGCCTGACTGTCGTTTTCTGGCACGGCAGCGTGGATCCGGCGGATCAAATTTAAGGCGTCAATAAGCAGCAGTTTGATGGTCATCCAGTGTGGATCTCGTAGCAGGGGTGGTAGTCGCCTTGAAGTTTCATTCTTCCCTGGGCAACAAAGGCAGCCAGCAGCTTATCCATGCGGGTCATCATCGCTGGATCGCCACTTAACTGGAATCGGCCGTGGCGTTCTATCGCTTTGATGCCACTGGCTTTTACATTGCCGGCTACGATACCAGAAAAGGCTTTGCGAAGGTTACCGGCGAGCACCGCAGGGTTACTGCCCGGGGTGAGCGCCAGATTGGCCATCGCGTCGTGGCTGGGCTCAAACGGCAGTTGAAATTCAGGCTCGATGGTCAGTCCCCAATTAAAGGCGTAGGCATCGCCGGTCAGTTTGCGATGGGCGCGCACTTGCTCGGTGTGCTGTTTTAGATAGCGGGCGACGGCGACCGGATCATCAATGATAATATGGTAGCGACTGCGGGCTTGTTGGCCTAAGGTCGCGCCAATAAACTCGTCTATCTCGGCAAAATAATCGGCGCTGCTGGCTGGCCCCGTCAGTACCACTGGCATCGGTTCGGCGCGATTGTGCTCGTTGAGCAAGATCCCAAGCAGATACAACAACTCTTCGGCTGTGCCGACGCCACCGGGAAAGATCACTATGCCGTGGGCGACGCGAACAAAGGCCTCTAAGCGCTTCTCAATATCGGGCAAGATCACCAGTTCATTGACGATCTGGTTTGGTGGCTCGGCGGCGATGATTGATGGTTCGGTTAGGCCAAGGAAGCGACCATCTTTGAGCCGCTGCTTGGCATGGGCGATCGCCGCCCCCTTCATTGGCCCTTCCATAGCACCTGGACCGCAACCGGTGCAGATGTTGAGATCCCGCAGGCCTAACTCAAAACCGACTTCGCGGGTGTAATCGTATTCGATGTCGTTGATGCTGTGGCCGCCCCAACAGACGATCATATTGGTTTTACGACTGGGGGTGATGGCTTTGGCGTGGCGCAGGATCTCAAACACCACATTGGTGATATGGCGGGCGTTAGAGAGGTTGATGTGCGCCAAATTTTGATAGCGGTCATTGATGTACAGCAGGTCCCGCAACACCGCAAACAGATGCTCTTGAATCGATCGCATCAGCTTGCCATCGACCAACGCTTCTTGCGGCGGGTAATCCAACTCTAAAAACACCCCGCGCTCTTGTTGGCGCAGGCGAATTTGAAAGTTCTGGTGCTGATTGAATAGGGCGCTGCTGTCGTCGCACTCAATGCCGGCGGCCAGCACCGCCAGTGAGCAGGAGCGAAACAGTTGATAGAGATCGGAACTGGCGCTGGCTTTTAACCGCTCCACTTCCAGTTGAGACAACTGATCTAAGCTGCCTTTCGGTCTGACGTGAATTTGCATGGGGCACTCCACTGCGGTCGGGCTTGAGTTAACTTTACGGCATTACAAGCGCTTAGGCAGAATTTTACGAGCTTAGGTTGCCCCTTAATCGGTCTCGCTGAATTTGCTGATGGCTCCGCTGGGCCAGCGGATCTGCGCTGTAGGTAGGTTACTGATGCAGCGGATCACCCCATTTTGAATTGATTTTTGCGCACTTTGGTAGATGGCGCTGGGGTTCAGCACTGGGGCATTTAAGGTCGCCGGCTGTAGCAGGAGATAGGCGTGCTGATTAAAGTGGTGGGTCTGTTCGATGGCACCACACAGCGCCAGTTGCACCAGTTGAATGCTGCATTCCGGTGGCAACTGCAACAGTGAACCGGGTTGAAACGGAATGTCGATGGCGCCGATGGCGATACGGCCATTACCGCAATGGCGCCGCAACGACCAACGGTCGATACGCTCTAACAATCCCGTCAAGAACTGCACCCGCTGGTTACCGTCGATTACCATTGCAAACCGACCAGGACTGGTTTCATAAAGCTGCTTTAAGCCTTCCTGGGTGCCAAGACGAATCGCAATTTGTTGGCGTAGTTTGATGAATTCGCCGCGCCCTAATTGCAGTTCCATATTGGGCAGGTTGCCCAACTGGATCAGCACCAGCATGCCGCGATGTTGCGGCATTTGCTGGATTAGCGCGTTGCGATTGGGTAGCGCGACATCGGTTTGATGGTACAGCAAGTGCTGCACTTGGCTCTCTTGGTCACGCTGCTTGCGAATTCGGCGCAAGCTTACAAGAAGCGCCAGCAGCAGTATCACGATGGTAAGGGTAAGGATCTGCAAATAGAAGTTGAGTTCATCCAACTTGCTTTGCTGCTGTCGCTGGTGCTGCTGTTGTTGCTCTCCGCGCTGGCGCAGATGGTGCTTGGCTAACTGTTTTAGGGTCTCTTTACCGGTCGTTTCCGCTTGATAACGGATGGTATCGCTGAATTTTAATAGCAGTTGCCACGCTCGATTGTAGTCGCCGAGCAGGTGATAAGCTTGGGCTTTGAGCTTAAGCAGTTGATGACGGAAGCTGTTCGGCATCAAGGTCGCTTCAAATTGTTCAATCAGCGCCAGCGCTTGGCGGCCATCTTGCTCGGCCAGCAGTAGCCGAATTTCAGTTAGCATCGCCTGTTTTTTAAAGTGCTCGTGACCAAGCTGTTTAAAGGTGACTTCGGCGCTGTCGAGATAACTACGTGCTTTACCAAATTGGGCCATCGCCAGATAGCTTTCACTCAGCGACAGATGGACAGTGGCTAACTGCAGCGGCGAGTTGGTCTGGGCAATGGCGGTTTGTGCCAATAGCAGATAATGCACCGCTTGCTCAAACTGCAATTGCTGTTGGTATACCTCGGCCAGTTGGGTCATGGCGATGCTGTGTAGGTACGGTATTGGTTCACTTAGCTCAGCGGCGCGATGGCTAAAGTGCATGGCGTTCAGCATATCGCTAAGGCCGAGATATAGATCGCTTAGGCGCAGGTACAGCTCCACGCTGAAGCGCAGATCGTTGACTTTCGGTTCCAGCGCTAGGGCGATTTGAAAGTGATCAACCGCTAACTGGTATTGGCCCATGCGCCGGTAAAATTGCCCCAAATAGGCGTTTAAGCGAGCCTTCTCTAGTTCGCCCAGATTGGCGGCAACCACTTGTGCCAGTTGCAACTGTTGCAGTGTTTGGGGATTGCGTTTGAGCTTGTCCAGTTGTCGAGCTTGGAGTAGTAGGCTGTCGAAGTAGAGTTGTTGGCTGAATTTACTCGACAGCGGCGCCAGCAGTTTGCTGGCGCGCTTTGCTTCGGCCAAGCCACTAAGCACTTTGCTGGCGAACAGTTCGGCGCGCTCGGATTTTAGAAGCTTTAACCAGCCCTTTTGCAACTGGCTTAAATTGCGCCCTTGCAAGCGCTGTAGATGGGCATCAGCTGACGCGAGGTCGTGCTGGCGGATTGCCGCATTGGCCAGCAGCAGATAGCGGTCACTGACGCTGTTATCGCTGTGGCTCGGGTAACTGGCAATACTTTGTGGTAATAACTCTGGCTGGCTGCGGACTTGCTGGTATAGCAGCAATAAGCGTTCGCCGGAATAACCCCACGCTGGAGTCGAAAGTAAAACCAGAAGGCAGAACAGGCGCAGCATGCAATAGCCGGATCCGATAAGTGGCGCTGCCATTAAGGCAGCGCTGGCTTGATTAAATGGTCTCGTCGACGCCGCCCATGGCGTCGAGCAGATTAGGCCACAGCTTTTCAAACTCACCGCACATCAGTGAAAAGTCGGCATCCAGCCGAGCGGCAAGATCTTCTTTGTCGATGTCGTCGTTATGATCTTGTAGCACGTCGGCAAATTTCAGTCGCTTCAACGACAGATCGCCATGCAGCACAAAGCTGATGCTTTCAGACCAGTCCAAAGCGACTTTGGATGCCAATAACCCGTTATCAAGATAGGCTTTAACTTCATCGCTATCTAGTGGCAAGTCTTTGATTTTTATGCTGCCACCAGCTTCAGCCAAGCTTTTTAGTTCGGCTTCTTCTTGCAGTTCAAACAGGTTGCCGACGCGGCCGGTGCGAACCCAATCGGTCATCGCTTCTTCTGGCAGTGTATTTGGTAACAGCGGCGCTACTGGCAGTGAGCCGATGGCTTGGCGCAGCAGCGACAGTAACTCTTCGGCGCGATTGGCACTGGAGCAGTCCACCAATATCAACTGCTGCTTTGGCATGATCAGTGCCCGAATCTGCTTGCGGCGGCTGAATGCGCGCGGCAGCAGGGTGGCGATGATGTCCTCTTTCAATGCGTCTTTTTCCGCTTTACGAGCAGGGCGGCCTTGTTCCGATTCTAAGGCTTGCAGACGCTCGTCCAGCTCTTCGCGGATCACCGAGGCAGGTAACATCTTTTCCTCTTTCTCCATGGCGATCATCAGGTTGTTTCCGGCGCCATGAACCAGAGCTTGGCCCACTTTGTTGCCCAGTGCTTTGACAAAGCCCAGTTTTACCGTTTCTTGGCTGTTGGCTGGGGTAAAGCGATAGGCATCAAGACGCTGTTCAAGCTCTTCAATGGACCAGTCGATCGCTTTGGTTAGCCGGTACGGCTGGGCGTTTTTAAACCACATGGAGGTTACCTATAAAAGCGGGGCAGAAAGCTAAGGTGGCAGTGTAAGGAAAAGCGTTAAACGGTGCAATGCGCACTATTTTTTCCAGTTTGCCGCTGATTTAAAAGTTAAAAAAACACCGGTTGTGGTAGCGCTGTGCCGCTTTTTTATTGTTGGTGTGTTGTAATGAAAATGTCATGGATTGTTGAAATATAAGTGTCATGTGACGCTGACATGATTCGCCCTGTTTTCTGCTGAATCCAGACAAACACAATGACAAACAAGGAAATGATAATGCTCTCAACCAAGCGTACTGTTTTGGCGGCTGCCCTGGCTGCTGCTGTGATCCCATCTGTAGCCATGGCCGAGGCACTGACCCTGTACGGCAAAGTGAATATTGAAGCGGGCTATAACGACTTTGATGACAGCAATAGCGAGGCTGCAGAAACTGAGGTGCGTTCAAACTCATCGCGTTTGGGCGTTAAAGGCGAAATCGAATTGAGCCCATCATTAACCGCGTTTTATACCGTTGAGTATGAAGTGGATACCGATAGCGATGACAAAAATAACTTTAAAGCACGCAACCAGTTTGTCGGCTTGAAGGGCGATTTGGGCTCGGTCGCGCTGGGTCGCAATGACACCGTATTGAAAAAGTCGCAGGGTAAGGTGGATATCTTCTCCGACTATTCCGGCGATATGAAAAACTATGGCTTTCAAGGCGAGAACCGAGAAGAGCAAACGGTCAGTTACCTGACACCGACCTTGGGCCTGTTTAGCGCAGGGCTGACCTATGTGGCCGAAGGTTCTGCTGATTCGGTGGATGCCAACGGCAAGCCGACCGATGGTTTTTCTTTGGCAGCGATGTACGGTGATGCCAAGTTCAAAAAGTCCGATTTTTACCTAGCTGCGGCTTATGATGCCGACATCGATAAACAAGACAGCGTGATGCGCTTTACTGCTGGTGCCAAAGTTGCTGGCATCAAACTGGGGGCCTTGTATCAACAACAAGAGGCCTTCAACAGCGTATCCAAAGACGGCTTGTTATTGTCGGCCGCTTACGGTATCGATGACCTCACCTTAAAAGCGCAGTTTGTTGATATGGAAGACACTGCCGATGGCTTCTCGGTTGGCGCCGACTATAAACTGGCGAAAACCACCAAGCTGTTTGCTTACTATACCGATCGCTCATACGAGGATCAGTTAAACAGCAAGTCGGGCGCTTTTGCAGCCGTGGGGCTGGAACACAAGTTCTAACGGTGCTAATCACATCGCCATCGAGAAAGGAGCCAGACGGCTCCTTTTTGTTGGTAAATGACTTATACCAATTCACCTAAATATCTGATCACTATTGCTGGTTTAAATCGTCTCACTCTGCGTTACTCAACTTACTGGTAGAGCCACTAGCAGCGGCGTTGAGCGCCTTGATTGAGACGATTTCTCCTTCGCACTAGATAGACCATTTACTTAAGTGAATTGGTATCACTCACCTAGCGGGTTGGTGCACTTTGTCGACCTATTGCGGCCAATACGATTTCGGTTTGTTATCAATAGGCTGATCTCGTACCCTTAGTCATATTTCTGTCACTTAGTTGCCAGATAATCATCCGCGAATCGTCACCCGTGGACCCTAGTTACTGCTATGACTGCAAATATTCTAATCATTGAAGATGAATCGGCCATCCGCGAGATGCTGGCGTTTGTGCTGGAACAGCACGGCTTTCGCACTACCGCTGCCGCTGATTACAACCAAGGCCTTGAGGCCGTAACCGAACCGTACCCCGATTTGATTTTGCTGGATTGGATGCTGCCTGGTGGCAGCGGTGTGCAGTTGGCGAAAACCCTGCGCAGCAACGAGCATACTCGCCAGATCCCAATCATTATGTTGACCGCTCGCGGTGAAGAGGAAGATCGGGTGAAGGGGCTGGAAGTCGGTGCCGACGATTACATGACTAAGCCGTTTTCACCGAAAGAGCTGGTGGCACGGATCAAAGCGGTACTGCGCCGGGCTGCCCCGACTCGCTTGGAAGAAGCGGTTGAGGTGCAGGGTCTACGACTTGATCCGGTGTCTCATCGGGTCACCATCGATGACGCCAACTTGGATATGGGGCCAACCGAGTTTCGCTTATTGCACTTCTTTATGACTCATCCAGAGCGGGTCTACAGTCGCGAACAGTTGCTTGATAACGTCTGGGGCACCAATGTCTACGTCGAAGACCGCACCGTTGATGTGCATATCCGGCGGCTGCGTAAAGCGATTCAAGAGCAAGGGCATGATCGCCTGATCCAAACCGTTCGCGGCGCCGGCTATCGCTTTTCTACTCGCGTTTAACGGTTGATTTCTCCCTGCAATACCCGACAGCCACTGCTGTCGGGTATGGCGATCTTAAAGTGTGTCGATTGCATGTTTGAAGAGTATTCCAAAACCCAGTTAGTGGTGCGACTGCTGTTGTGGTTTGTGCCATTCACCGCTGTCGGTCTGTATTTTGAGCAACTGCCGTGGGCGCTGCTCGTGGCGACGTGGTTGCTGATGTTTTGGCACTACCGACACCTTAACCGGTTGGCGAATTGGCTGTGGCACGATCGCAGCCTAACGCCGCCGCACGGCAGTGGCAGCTGGGAACCGATCTTTAACGGCATCTATCGCTTGCAGGGTAAGAACCGTCGGCGTCGAGCGCAGCTGGCGCGGATGTTGTCACGCTTTCGGGAAGGGGCAGAGGCGCTGCCGGATGCCACCTTAGTGCTGAGCGCCGAGGGCGAAATTCAATGGAGTAACAAGCTGGCGCAACACCTATTGGGAGTGCACTGGCCGAAAGATTCTGGCAACCGCATCCACAATCTGCTGCGCCATCCGCAGTTCATCAGTTACTGGCACAAGCGAGAGTTTAGCGAACCATTAGAGTTGCACTCGCCGGTAAACGATGCCCGAATTTTAGAGATCCGAGTGATGGCTTACGGTGATAGCCAACGCCTGCTGATTGCCCGTGATATTACCCGAGTGCGGCAACTTGAAGAGATGCGTCGGGACTTTGTAGCTAACGTTTCCCATGAATTGAAAACGCCGTTGACGGTATTGCAAGGGTATGTGGAGATCATGCAGATGACCGCAGAGCCAGGCTCGATGATCGCCAAGCAATACGATGCGATGGATGAGCAGTCGCAGCGGATGAAAAACCTAATTGACCGGCTGCTGGTGTTATCGCGTATCGAATCGGCAACCGACATCGATCTCAAGCATCGGGTCGATATGGCTGAAATTTTTCAACGGATAAGGCTGGAGGCGGAAGAGTTGTCCGCCGGTCAGCATCAACTGCGGTTTGATATCGATGCGCACTTGCAGGTGTTTGGCGACGAAATGCAGCTGCACAGCGCCTGTGCCAACCTGGTACAAAATGCGATTCGCTACAGCCAAGCTGGCACCGAAGTCACGGTTCGCTGGGCGCTGGTGCATGGCAAACCAACATTCAGTGTTGATGACAGCGGCGAGGGGATATCAGCGGAGCATATCCCGCGATTGACCGAGCGGTTCTACCGGGTTGATCGCGCCCGCTCACGCAACACCGGCGGCAGCGGTTTGGGGCTGGCGATCGTCAAGCACGCGTTAAGCCACCACAACAGCCAACTGCAGATCCGTTCGGTGCTAGGGCAGGGCAGCCGGTTTTGGTTTGAACTACCGACGTCGCTGCACGCGCCGCAATCGGCTTAGTCGGTGCAGTCGGTACCAATGAATAGGGGCCAGCAATGGCGATGAGCACAATACGACAAATTATCAGCGCAGTGGCGCTGACAACGTTGCTGTGTGCCGCAGCCGCAGCTCAGCCGCAACAGCAATCATTACCCGATTACGTCAAGCGCAGTGGGGTTAGCGGTAATCTGTCGTCGGTGGGCTCGGATACTCTAGCGAATTTGATGACCCTGTGGGCGGAAGCCTTTCGGCGCCACTACCCTAATATCAACCCGCAGATCCAAGCGGCAGGGTCGTCAACGGCACCGCCAGCGCTGGCCGCTGGTACCAGCCAGATAGGCCCCATGAGCCGGCAGATGCGTCCGAGCGAAGTGGAAGCCTTTGTTAAACGTCACGGTTATAAGCCAACGGCGGTGCGGGTAGCGATCGATGCACTGGCACTGTTTGTTCATAAAGACAATCCCATCAGCGGCTTAACGCTGGCGCAAGTAGATGGGATATTCTCAGCTACCCAACGCTGCGGTGGTGACAGCATCGATTATTGGTGGCAATTGGCACTGACCGGCAAGTGGCAACTGCGCGACATTCAGTTGTATGGCCGTAATTCGGTTTCCGGCACCTACGGCTATTTTAAGAAACGGGCGTTGTGCGGCGGTGATTTTAAGGCCGAGGTCAACGAGCAACCCGGTTCAGCTTCGGTAGTGCAATCGGTATCAACGTCGCTGAATGCCATTGGCTATTCGGGGATTGGTTATCAAACCGCAGGCGTTAAGACGGTAGCGATTGCCAAACATGGCGACGATTATGTTGCTGCTACCGCCGCCAATGCCGCCAATGGCAGCTACCCACTCAGCCGCTATCTGTATATCTACGTCAACAAACACCCCAATAAGCCGCTAGCGCCGCTGACTGCAGAGTTTCTGCGGTTTATCTTGTCCAAAGAGGGGCAAGCGGTGGTCAGCAAAGATGGCTACGTACCGTTGCCGTGGACAGTGGTGCAACGGGATCTGCAGGTATTAGGACTGCCGCTGACGCAGTGATTGGCAGGGCTCGCTAAGCAAAAGCCGCCGGTTGGCGGCTTTTTAGTGGCTTTAGCTTACTTCACTAGATAGCGCTCGCTTAGATGGCGTTTAAAGTGCTTGGCGTTCAGCGCTTCACCACTGGCATGGCGAACCAGTTCGTCGGTGGTTAGGGTGCTGCCGTGACGCCAGATTTTCTCCTCTAACCAGCTGAAGATTGGGGTTAGATCGCCGCTGGTGACGACATTGTCGACATCGACCGTCTGTCGCATCGCCGCCATAAATTGCGCCGCGTACATCGCCCCCAAAGTGTAAGAGGGGAAATAACCAAAGGTGCCATCGGTCCAGTGAATGTCCTGCATACAGCCATTTTGATAATTGCCAGCGGTCGATAGCCCAAGGTACTGCTGCATTTTTTGATGCCACAGTTCTGGCACATCACGATGGCTGATCTGGCCGTTGATCAGATCTCGTTCGATCTCGAATCGCAAGATCACGTGCGCCGGATAGGTTAGTTCATCGGCATCAACCCGGATAAAGCCTTTCTCCACCTTGGTATACAGTCGGTGCAGATTGTCGAGCTCAAACAGCTTGCTATCGTGCTGCGGGAACTGCTGCGCCGCCATGTGGGACAGATGGCTGACAAAGGCGCGGCTGCGACCCAACTGCATCTCGAAAAACAGCGATTGCGATTCATGCAGCCCCATCGAACGTGCCTCACCGGCAGGCAGCCCGGCCAGTAATTTAGGCAGGCCTTGTTCGTAACGAGCGTGGCCGGTTTCGTGGACAATCCCCATCAACGATTGGGTAAATTCCTGCTCGTTGTAGCGGGTGGTGATCCGCACATCGGTTGGTACGCCGCCGCAAAACGGATGAGTACTTTCATCCAAGCGGCCGTGATTAAAATCAAATTGCAGCAGTTGCATTACCTGCTGGCCTAGGGCTTTTTGCGCCGTTGCTGGGAATTGGCCGCTGGCTTCAATAATTGGTTGCTTAGCCTGTTTGTCGATCGCTTGATCGATCATCTCTGGTAGCCAAGTTTTTACGTCACTGAACAGCGCATCGAGTTGCGCGGTGGTGACGCCAGGCTCGTAGAGATCCAGCATCGCGTCGTAGCGACTGCAACCGTTTACCTCGGCGCGAATTTGCGCTTCCTCTTGCGACAGCTTCACCACCTCGGCCCAGTTTTTTTCAAAGCCAATCCAGTCGTTCTGGCTTCGCTGACTGCGCCACGCGTGTTCGCATTTCGCCCCCGCCAAGGATTGGGTTTTAACCAGAGACTCAGGCAGTACCGTCGCTTGCTGCCACTGGCGTTTCATCTCCCGTAGGCTGGCTTGTTGTTGCGCGGATAACGATTGGTTCTCGGCATCGTTAAACCAATCCGCCAGTTGCGGCTGGTTTTGCAGTTGGTGCAGATGCACCGATAACGTGGCCATTGCTTCGCTGCGCGCGTCGTTGCCGCCGCTGGGCATCATTGCCGCTTGATCCCAGCCGCAGATCGCGGCTAGGTGGTTGAAGTGCGATAGGGTTTTGGCGTGCTCGGTGAGTTTGTCAAACGCGTTCATGGCCACTCCTTATTGGTTTTTGTTTGGTTGCGAAATGGCGCTGACGGTAGCGCTGATTTGGCCACGGTGCAGGCGAATGTCGATGCTGTCCCCAACGCTGGCTTGGCTGGCATCGGTGAGCGCTTGGCCATGACAGTTAGCGATGGCATAACCACGGCTCAGTACCGCCAGTGGCGAGACGCTGTCGATCTTGGCCACCAATTGCCCTAGCTGATAGCGCTTATGACTAAACAACCGCTGCTGGGCTGCAAATAAGCGTTGATTGAGGCCCTCTAGCCGCTGCTTGGCAATCCCAAGGCGTTGTTGAGGATGCTGCCCCTGCAGTCGCTGCTGCAGTTGCTGATGTTGATGGCGCTGGCGCTGCAGCTGCGATTGTATTGCCCGTTGCAGACGCAGACTTAACTCATCCAAGCGTTGACTGTGCTGTTGCAGTTGCGCCTTCGGGTGCGCCGCTTGCAAGCGACTGTTCAGCAAAGCCAGTTGATGTTGTTGCTGGCGCAGTTGGGCGGCAGTTGCCCGCTGTAGTTGTTGCTGCAGAGCTTGTAGCCGCTGACCTAGGTGGCTGCGATCGCGGCTCAACAGTTCGGCCGCCGCCGATGGCGTTGGCGCTCGAACGTCAGCTACGTAGTCGGCAATGGTGGTATCCACTTCATGGCCAACGGCACTGACCAGTGGCAAGCGCGAATGGTAGATGGCACGGGCGACCGCTTGTTCGTTAAAGCACCACAGATCTTCGAGCGAACCACCACCACGGGTTAGCAGCAAACAATCGACTTCATTACGTTGGTTGGCCAGTTCGATAGCGTTGCAGATTGCTGCGGTGGCTTCTCGGCCTTGCACCAGCGTCGGGTAGATAATTACCTTTAGCATCGGATCGCGCCGCTTAAGCACACTTAATACATCAGCGATAGCCGCCCCACTGGCCGAGGTGATCACCCCAAGTGTGGTGATCTGTGTTGGCAACGGCTGCTTGGCCGAAGTGGCAAACAACCCTTCGGCGGCCAGTTGCATCTTCAGCGCTTCATATTGCTGCTGCAACAGGCCATCACCAGCCGGCTGCATCGAATCCACCATCAACTGCATGTCACCGCGCGGCTCATACAGAGTGACGTCGGCACGCACCAAGACTTGTTGGCCGTGGGCAGGGCGGAAGGTTAAGCGAGTGGCGCGACCTCGGAACATCGCACAGCGAATTTGGCTGCGATCGTCTTTTAAGGTGAAGTAGATGTGGCCCGAGGCGGGGGTGGCCAGATTGGAGATCTCGCCAGAGAGCCAGACGCGGCCGATACCGCCCTCAAGCAGTGATTTGATCTGTCGGCTTAGCCCCGACACGGTCAGAATGGATTGCGACACAACAGTTTCCGTTGTCGAAAAGTGCCGCGATTATACCACCTAAGCTGTGGCTTTCACGGTTATGGGCACACGCACTGATCTTTATCTGGACAACTCAGCTTGACCTGCTGGTTGCGCGGATCGAACTGCAATCGACAGCGGTTACCAAGACTTTCCAAGGCAACATATGAGCTTTGGTCGTTTTCGAATTTACAACGGTAGCCTTGCTGTAAGTATGCGGATGGGGTTTGGTTTTTTTCGTAACGAGTCGGCGAAATCCCGAGTAGGTGGCACACTTCACCGCCATCCAGTAGCGCTTTGTCGGTGGTTAGCGTTACGTGGTAGCCGTCGCCGTTTTCCAGCAGCACTTGGTGCGTGGGGGCATTGGGTTTGGTTTGCTCCAGCGGCTGCAACCGACTGGGTAGCTGGGCAGCCGCATTCAGTTGCACTAAACCGCTGCGTAATTCGCCAGCAAGCCGTTGTAACTGAGCGATCTGGGCATCCCGTTGCAGATCGATGTATTTGCCGGCAGCGATAGTGGCAAGGATTGCCATTAGCAGCAAAACCAGAACAATCTCGGTTAGGGTAAAACCGTTGGCACCGCGATTGGCTTGCATGCGGCATAAAGGCGAACTCTTAACCGATTGGATATGCAATGGATTCTGAGCCGCAAAATGGGAGTCTGGCATTGTCATAAAAATTCCATTCGGGTAAACAATTGTGGCCAATAAATGCGAGTAATGTCGCTTTTTTTGTTGTCAGATTGATTGTTATCGCACAAGCGGATCACTATACTTCGCCAGCAATATTTCAGACCTCTAACCCTCAAATTTGGTGGAATGTTGCCCATGCTACGTATTAAAAAAGAGGCACTCACGTTTGATGACGTGCTGTTATGCCCAGCCCACTCTACCGTTCTACCGAACACTGCCGTTCTTGGCACTCAACTGACCAAAACCATCAGTCTTAACATTCCGCTGCTGTCTGCGGCGATGGACACCGTGACCGAAGCGCGTTTGGCAATTGCTATGGCGCAAGAGGGCGGCATCGGCTTTATCCACAAGAACATGAGCATTGAGCAACAAGCCAATCAAGTGCGTCTGGTGAAGAAGTACGAAGCCGGTGTGGTACAAGATCCAATCACCGTTACCCCGAATACCACCATGTTGGAACTGCACCAGCTGACCGAAGAAAACGGCTTTGCCGGTTTCCCAGTGATCGCAGACAACGACGAATTGGTTGGTATCGTGACTGGCCGTGACGTGCGCTTTAACACCAACCCAGAGCTGACTGTCGCTGAGCTGATGACCCCGAAAGCGCGCCTGGTGACCGTACTGGAAGGTACGCCTTTGACCGACGCCCAAGCATTGATGCATCAACACCGCATTGAGAAAGTGCTGGTGGTTAATGACGCGTTCAAGCTGAAAGGGATGATCACCGTTAAAGACTTCCAAAAAGCCGAGCGTAAGCCAAACGCCTGTAAAGACGAGCTAGGCCGTCTGCGCGTCGGTGCTGCGGTAGGTGCGGGCCCAGGTAACGAAGATCGCGTGCGCGCGCTGGTTGAAGCCGGTGTTGACGTGATCCTGCTGGACTCCTCCCACGGTCACTCCGAAGGCGTACTGCAGCGCATCCGTGAAACCCGTGCGGCGTTCCCGAACATTCAGATCATCGGTGGCAACGTAGCGACCGCCGAAGGCGCCAAAGCGCTGATCGACGCCGGCGTCGATGCGGTGAAAGTAGGCATTGGCCCCGGTTCCATCTGTACCACCCGTATCGTTACCGGTGTTGGTGTACCGCAGATCACTGCCGTTTCTGATGCCGCCGAAGTGTGTAACCAGTACGGCATTCCAGTGATTGCCGATGGTGGTATCCGTTTCTCTGGCGACATCGCCAAAGCGATTGCCGCTGGCGCGTCCTGCATCATGGCTGGCGGTCTGTTCGCCGGTACCGAAGAAGCCCCGGGTGAAATCGAACTGTACCAAGGTCGTGCGTTTAAATCGTACCGCGGCATGGGCTCGCTGGGTGCAATGAGCAAAGGCTCTTCCGATCGCTACTTCCAGTCTGACAACGCCGCCGACAAGATGGTGCCAGAAGGCATCGAAGGCCGCATTCCTTACAAAGGCAAGCTGAAAGAGATCATCCATCAGCAGATGGGCGGTTTGCGTTCTTGCATGGGTTTGACCGGCAGCGCCACCATCGAAGATCTGCGCACTAAAGCGGAATTCGTGCGGATCTCTGGTGCCGGTATCAAAGAGTCGCACGTACACGATGTGACTATTACCAAAGAAGCACCGAACTATCGCATGGGTTAATTAGCCAAACTCGGTGGCAGACTGTAGAATGCCGCCGGCTTTGACCCTAACAATTTTCAAGGGGCAGCAAGCGCTGCCCCCTGTTTTACCTATAAAAAGAGATACACGCCATGAGCAATATCCATGACCACCGCATCTTGATCCTCGATTTCGGTTCGCAGTACACCCAACTGGTGGCGCGTCGTATTCGTGAGATCGGCGTTTACTGTGAATTGTGGGGCTGGGATGTTACTGAAGATCAGATCCGCGACTTCAACCCTACTGGTATCGTGCTGTCTGGTGGTCCAGAGTCGGTAACCGAGGAAAACTCACCTCGTGCACCAGAGTACGTGTTCAACGCTGGCGTGCCAGTGCTGGGTGTGTGCTACGGCATGCAGACCATGGCTGAGCAGCTGGGCGGTAAAGTATCGACCTCTGAACAGCGTGAGTTTGGTTACGCGTCAGTAAAAGTGGTGGAAGCCACTGAACTGTTCGCCAACATCGAAGACGCCGTAAGTGCAGAAGGTACTGCATTGCTGGACGTATGGATGAGCCACGGTGACAAGGTAACCACCATTCCAGCGGGTTTCGTTAAAGTAGCGGAAACCGACACCTGCCCATTCGCGGCGATGGCTGACGTATCCCGTCGTTTCTACGGCGTACAGTTCCACCCAGAAGTAACTCACACCAAGCAAGGCAAGCGCATGTTGGAGCACTTCGTGCTGAACATCTGTGGTTGCGAAGCGAAGTGGACCTCCGAAGCGATCATCGAAGATGCGGTTGCTCGCATCAAAGAGAAAGTAGGCTCCGACAAAGTGATTCTGGGCCTGTCTGGTGGCGTAGATTCTTCTGTAGTAGCGATGCTGCTGCACCGCGCTATCGGCGAGCAACTGACCTGTGTATTCGTGGATAACGGCCTGCTGCGTCTGGACGAAGGCGATCAGGTGATGGAGATGTTTGGCGATCACTTCGGTCTGAACATCGTCCGCGTTGACGCTGAGCAGCGCTTCCTGTCGGCACTGGAAGGCATTGACGATCCAGAAGCCAAGCGTAAAGCGATCGGCCACACCTTTATCGAAGTGTTCGATGAGCAAGCTAGCATGATCAAAGACGTGAAGTGGCTGGCGCAGGGCACCATCTACCCAGACGTGATTGAATCCGCCGGCGCTGCTACCGGTAAGGCGCACGTGATTAAGTCGCACCACAACGTGGGTGGTCTGCCAGAAGATATGGAACTGGGTCTGGTTGAGCCGCTGACCGAGCTGTTCAAAGACGAAGTTCGTAAGATCGGTCTGGAACTGGGGCTGCCATACAACATGCTGTACCGTCACCCATTCCCAGGTCCAGGTCTGGGCGTGCGTGTTCTGGGCGAAGTGAAGAAAGAGTACTGTGATCTGCTGCGTCGTGCCGATGCAATCTTCATCGAAGAGCTGCACAAAGCCGATCTGTACAACAAAGTGTCTCAGGCGTTCACCGTGTTCCTGCCAGTGAAATCTGTAGGCGTTATGGGCGATGGCCGTAAGTACGACTGGGTTGTGTCCCTGCGTGCGGTAGAGACCATCGACTTTATGACTGCTCACTGGGCCCACCTGCCATATGACTTCTTGGGTCGCGTATCCAACCGCATCATCAACGAAGTGAACGGCATCTCCCGCGTGGTTTACGATATCTCTGGTAAGCCACCAGCGACCATCGAGTGGGAATAATTTCCGTTTGCTAACACGTTCTCTCTCCTGAGAGTTCGTTGAGCTGCAATAACAAAGCCGAGGTCGTAATGACCTCGGCTTTTTGCTGGATAAGTGGCAGTCAACAGACTGTTGATGGCTTCTAACAACTAACAACTAATAACCAACAACTAATAGCTGCCAACTGGCTGTTACAGTTTTTTCGACAGCAGTGCCAGCAGTGCGATGATACTGATCCCCAAGATCATGATCGGCCCTTTGCCGCTGTCAAAGCCGCTGAGGATCCCGCCGATGGCGACAATTGCCACTGCTACTGGGATCACGTACTTCACCAAGCCATACCAAAGGTTAAACAGTGGGAATGAAATCTCACCGTCGTTGGTTATCTCCTGTTTCAGCTCTTGCTTGGATAGTTTCCAGCCAGCAAAGATACAGATAAACATCCCGCCGATGGCCAAGAAGATCTTATCGGTCAGCAGATCAAAGATGTCGAACAAGCCGGTATCGAACAAGGTTGGACCAACGCCACCAAGTGACAGTGAGGCCATGATGCACAGCAGCACCATGACGCTGCCGGCGGCGATTACCGCTTTGGGGCGACTCAGTTGCTTTTCATCAATCAGATAGGCGACCACTACTTCCAGCAGTGACACCGATGAGGTCAATGCGGCGACCGTCAGGCCGATAAAGAAGATCAACGCGAAAATCATCCCGCCGGTCATCTCGGCAAACAGCTGTGGCACGACGACAAACACCAGTCCTGGGCCCGCGGCCGGTTCCATGCTAAAGGCAAACATCGCAGGGAACATCGCGATCCCCGCCAGCAGCGCCACGGCGGTATCCATGCCGGTGACGATGGCGGTGTTCTGCACCAGATTCTCTTTTTTCTTCAAATAGCTGCCATAGGTGATCATGCAGCCCATACCGAGGCTGAGCGAGAAGAACGCTTGCCCCAGTGCCGCCAGTACCACTTCACCGTTGACCTTGGAGAAATCCGGCGAAAACAGAAACTCTAATCCCTTGCCGGAACCGGGTAGGGTTAAGCCTTTGACGGCAATGATGATCAAGATGAAAAACAGCATTGGCATCAGCACCTTACCGGCTTTTTCAATGCCACCAGAGATCCCTTTGGCGACCACCAACAGGTTGACCAACAGGTAAGCTGCCATCCAATACAGTGGCTCTAGCGGATTGGTAATAAAGCCATCAAAGGTTGCACCAATGGCGCTTGGCTCATTCAACAGGCCGCCGCCAACTTTGAAGATGTACGCCAATGCCCAGCCGCCTACGACCGGATAAAAGCCCATGATCAACAGACCACTGAGCACCCCAATAACACCGGTGAAACTCCAGCGTTTATCCACCGACTTAAAGGCACCCACCGCAGCACGACCGGTTTTACGGCCTAAGCTGAATTCGGTCAGCATCACGCTAAAGCCGATAAAGATAACGAAAAACAGATAGATAAGAACGAAAGCGCCACCGCCACTTTCGCCGGCGGTGTAGGGAAATTTCCAGATGTTGCCGAGGCCAACAGCGGAGCCCGCCGCCGCCATAATAAAGCCAACCCGCGAGCCCCAGTTCTCGCGCGATGGTGTGCCATCGTGACTAGATGAGTGATGTGCCATGCCGATTTCCTCGTGCTTATTGTTGTATGGTCATATCCTATCGTGGCCGTACATAAGTTTACCTGCGCGTAAACTTTGAACGATTGTGATTGAGCCTATCATCTTTTGCGCCGCTGTACTGTTTAGTTATTACTGACTGGATGCCGGAAAAATTTGGCGACTTGTATGGCTTAACTGGCTATTACTTAGTAAAGCCAACTTTCACCGCCGAAGAATTCGGCGTTATCTGTCAAGTAAGCTGGCTAACCAGTTAAAATAAAAAGCAAAAAATTTTTAGTCTGTTTGTGTTGGAGAAACTCATGAAGATTCATCACCTTCGCAGTGCGACCTTCATTATTGAAGCGGGCGAGCATTGGATCTTGGTTGATCCGATGCTGGGCGCCAAAGGGTCGCAGCCACCATTTTCGATGCTGCGCTTTAAAGCTGAGCGAAACCCCACTGTCGACTTGCCAGAAAACGCCGATGCGTTGCTGGCTAAAGTGACCCACTGCCTGCTGACCCACAGCCAAACCTTTGGTATCAAAGCGCTGCAACATGGTGACCATTTGGATGCCGCCGGCGAACAGTGGTTGGTGGCGTCAGACATTCCGGTGATCACCCCAGCCAAAGATCGTGCCTATCTGGAAAAATATCGCATCAACGTCAGCTTAGGGCTAGCGCCGTGGCAAGCGACCGAGTTCCTCGGTGGGACTATCATTGCCGTGCCGGCGCAGCATGGCCATGGCTGGATCCATAAGGTGATGGCTAATGGCTGTGGCTTTGTGCTGAGCCTGCCGAATGAGCCGTCACTCTACATTAGCGGCGATACGGTATTAACCAGTGAGGTACGTCGGGCCCTGTTAGAGCTTAAACCGGACATTACTGTGGTTGCTGCAGGGCAAGCGCAGATGGATGTCGGCCAACCGCTGTTGATGCCTACCGCTGAGGTTTTAGAATTTATTGAATTGTCGCCGGGTAAAGTGATCGCTAACCATATGGAAGCATTGAATCATTGCCCAGTGCGCCGTGATGATTTGCGCCAAGCGCTGACGGTCAAGGGCTTAAGCGATAAAGTGCTGATCCCCGCTGATGGTGAAACGTTGGTTTTTGATTAACAAAGGATTCGAGATGACCGCGATAACGGACTTAAGCGAACTGCTGCGTAGCATGACGCCTGAACTCAATCCAGAGCCGGTGGTGTTTTGCGTGGCCACTGGCGAGGCGTCGCAATATGTTGCGATGGCGCCGCGAGCGATGTGTTGGGAAGCGGAAGGCTTGACGGTAGTCCTCCCCAAAGCGGTGGCACAAATACAGGGGTTGGCATTTGACGGAGAGTTTGTGCAGATCACGTTGCAGGTACATTCCAGTTTGCAAGCAGTCGGATTAACGGCGGCGTTTGCCACGGCGTTGGCTGCAGAGGGGATCAGTGCCAATGTGATTGCCGGTTATCACCACGATCATATCTTTGTGGCTAAGGATGACGGGCAGCGAGCGATGGCCGTACTCACGGCGTTGTCGCAAAGCGCGTAACCCCTCCGTTAATCAGAAACTAAAAAGCGCTGATGAGTAAACTCTCATCACCGCTTTTCTGTTGTTAGCCAATTACGCGTTTTGCGGCTGTGTTGCTGGTATGGCTTTATCCAAACGACCACTCAAACGGGTCAGCGCAAGGGCGCTCAGTACCACGATGGCGCCAATCCATGGGGTATCGGTCATGCTCATATTGGTGACCACCAAACCGCCGCCCCAAGAACCAAGGGCAATGCCGACGTTAAAGGCGGCGATGTTCAGCCCAGAGGCGACATCGACGGCGTTTGGAGCGTAACGTTCCGCCAGTCGCACCACATACACCTGCAGACCCGGCACGTTACCGAAGGCAAAGGCGCCCCACACTAAGATGGTCAGTACCGCAGTGACAGGGTGAAATGCGGTGAAACTAAACATCAGTAGCACCGCCGCCAAGCCAACAAAGATCACCGTCAGCGCTTTTACTGGGCCCATGCGGTCGGCCATCTTGCCGCCCCAAATGTTGCCTGCCGCCACTGATACGCCGTACACCAACATAATCAAGCCAACGGCGCTGGGATCAAAGCCGCTTACCTGCTCCAAAATTGGCGCTAAGAACGTGAACGCGGTAAAGGTGCCACCGTAGCCCAGTGCGGTGATAGCGAAAATCAGTAACAGTCGTGGCTGCGTCAGTACCGCCAGTTGATCTTTCAGTCGGGTAGCAGCGGGCTGTTGCAGATCATTGGGGATCAGCACTGCGCTGCCGATCAGGGCAATCAGTCCTAAAATCGCCACTGTTAAAAAGGTGGTTTGCCAGCCAAAGTGTTGGCCAATAAAGGTGCCCAGTGGCACACCGGTGACCAACGCCACGGTTAGGCCCGTGAACATAATGGCGATGGCACTGGCGGCTTTCTCTTTGGCAACAAGTCCGGTTGCCACGGTTGAACCGATAGAGAAAAACACCCCATGAGCCAAACCGGTCAGCACTCGTGCCAGCACCAGAGTTTCATAGCCTGGGGCTTGCCACGCCAGCAGGTTGCCCGCGACAAACAGGGTCATTACCGCCAACATCACGGTTTTACGATTCCAGTTGCCGGTCAGTGCGGTCAGCACTGGGGCGCCAATGGCAACACCAAGGGCATACAGGCTAACCAGCAAGCCCGCCGAGGGCAGTGATACCCCTAAATCGGCGGCCATGGTCGGCAGCAGCCCAACGATAACAAATTCGGTGGTGCCGATAGCGAACGCGCTAAGCGTCAAAGCAAACAGAGCAATAGGCATAAAGGGCCTCGATAAACTGGGTTAATCATTCAATGGCGGCGATTATCCGCAACTGACGGCTCGGCAAAAACTGCAATACACGCAAATGATTTTTGTTGATAATGCAAGAATGAAAATGACAGTGGATCGCTAATGAAGACCCGTTCCGATGATTTAGTGCTGGTGTTGGCGGTGGCCGACAGTGGCGGTTTCTCTAATGCCGCAGCGCAGTTGGATCTGCAGGTGGCCAAAGTATCCCGTGCCGTCAGCCGAGTGGAACAGCAGTTGCAGACCAGCTTGTTTAATCGCACCACTCGGCAAGTCACGCTGACCGAGGAGGGGCGACGCTTTATCGAGGCGGTACGGGTGGGGTTGAATCAGCTCGAACAAGCGGAATTGTCATTGTTGGCACCAGACAGCCCACCGGCTGGGCGATTACGTGTCGATGCCGCGACCCCATTTGTATTGCATCAGTTGGTGCCGCTGGTGGCCGAATTTAGTCAGTGTTACCCCGATATTGAACTGCAACTGTCGTCGAACGAAGGGTTTGTCGATCTGCTTGAACAGCGCACCGATGTGGCGATCCGCATCGGCGCTTTGGCCGATTCTAGTCTCACCGCCCGCGCGCTCGGCCGCAGTCCGCTGTTGCTGGTGGCGGCGCCCGCCTACTTGCAGCGCTATGGCCAGCCGCAGACGGCGGCTGACTTAAGCGGCCATCAGTTGCTTGGTTTTAGTGGCAATCGGGTACTGAATCGCTGGCCGCTGCGCAGCAATGGGCAATCGGGCTTGGAGATCACCCCAACGCTCAGTTGTACCAACGGTGAAGCGGTGCGGCAATTGGCGCTGGCGGGCAACGGCATCGCCTGTTTGTCCGGTTTTATGGTGCAAGCTGACATCGCTGCTGGGCGGTTGCAATCGCTATTGCAGGCGGATTATTGTCCAGATGGCGACCGTGAACAGGTTAATGCGGTCTATTACAAGGCGTCGGCGGTCAGTCGTCGAGTGCACGCCTTTTTGGATTTTATTCAGCCGCGGCTGACGTTGTAGCGACAGAGCGATGGCGAAACCGAATAAAAAGGGGCCAACCCAAACTGTTGGCGTGTACTGCGCTAAATGTAAGGCGCAGCTATACCACTACCGCAAGGGCGGCACCGGGGCTTTGGTGAAATGTTTTAAAGAGCGGATCGTCAAAGACTTTACCACCACAGCTGGGATCTGCCCCAAGTGTCAGACCCCATTCGCGCGGGATACGCTGGTACGCGGCACTCCAGCATTTAAGATGATTGGTGGCAAAGTCACCATCAAGTAAAAACAAAACGGCAACCCTTGGGTTGCCGTTGTGTTGATGATTTGGCTTACAGATCCAGATCGTCGCTGTCGTCGCTGCTGCCTTCATCGTCGTCGTTGCTGTTGCTGCGATTGGATGAGGTCAAGGTGTAGCTGCGGCGAGTCAGGGTTTTTTGGTACTTCAGCCAGACTTTTTCTTCGGCGCTGATCGCTTCGGCGCGACCGTGGGCGACCTCGATAAAGTGCTGCTCGATATCGTTTTCTGGTTGCTGCAGGCCAGCCGACAGTTGCTGGAAAGCTTTACCATGACGCTCCAGTAACTGTGCCTCGCTAAAGGTGAAAACGCCGCTACGGGCTAGGCCACGAGGGTAACGTTTGTCGGAAAATAGGCCAGCTTGTTTGAAGCTCTGGGCCGCAGTAGTGGCAGTCACGGATTGGCTCCTTGATACAATAACGATTGTACGTTCAGTGTTGCGCTCGCGCCGTGCGCGATCTGATTTAATGGATAGCTGACAAATCACAGATCGTACAGAAACGCTGTGTTGCCAGTTTTGCCCCGATTCTATTCAGAACCCGCATTCTGTCTCGTGCCAATTTGCGATTATTTGAGGTAGATCGGCATTGGTCACATAACGACTGGCGCGAGCTCAAGTTTGCAGCACCGAAATCGTCGGCAAAGGGCTCGCGCTAACCTGATAAACTAGCTTGATTCTGATAGAGCAATATTTCACGGCTGTGACCAATTAAATCTATGTGGCGAAGTACGATGTGGCGAAGGGCGATGGCGGCGTTAAAGGCCAGCCGAAGCAACACCTTGATGATTGCGTTGGCACTGGCGTTTGTCGCACCGACGTCGGCCAATCAATACGGCAATGCACCGGCGGCGCTTAATGAGCCGCCGTTGGCGCGGATTTGGCCGCTGCAGGCAAGCCCTAAACTGGGCGACCTCGACGCCATGATTGAACGTGGCGAAATCCGCATTCTGACCACCTTCACTTGGGGCTGGTATTACATCGACCGCGGTCAACCGCAAGGTTTTACTTATCAGCTTACCCAACTGTTTGAACGCTATCTGCAGCAGCGCTTGGGGGCCAAAGCCAAGGGGCTAAAAGTTACCGTGATCCCGGTGCGGCGCGATCAACTGTTGGCGCATTTGCAACTGGGTTACGGCGATCTGATCTTTGCCAATCTGACCATTACCGAAGCGCGCCAAGCGCAGATCGACTTCTCCGAACCGTATCAGCGCAATGTCAGTGAAATTTGGGTTAGCGGGCCGGCGCAAGCGGCACCGGGCTATTGGACTCAAGTGAGTGGTAAACAGGTGGTGGTGCGGCGCGAGTCTAGCTATTACCAAAGCTTACAGCAGCTCAATCAGCAGCTGACCTTGCGCGGTTACCCCAAGGTCGAGGTGATCGCCGCCGATCCGCGGCTAGAGGATCAGGATCTGCTGCAGATGGTGGCCGATGGCTTTTACCCCGCCACCGTAGTGGACAGTCATGTGAGTCAGCCGTGGCTGGCTAATATGCCAACCCTAATCATTAAGCCGCAAGTCGCGGTGAAGCAGGATCAGCAGTTGGCCTACGGCCTGCGTCAACACAGTCCGCAGCTAAAGGCGCTGATTGATGGTTTTGTCGCGCGGCACAGTGAAGGTTCGTTGGCGTTTAACAGCCTACGTAATCATCATCTGCAAAATCAGCAATGGCTACCTGAGCGGTTGCAACAGCCTCTGTTTGCCGAAGGCGATAAGCTGATCAACTTGTTTAAACGCTTTGGCGAACAATATCAGTTGGATTGGCTGTTGCTATTGGCCTTTGCCTATCAAGAATCGAAGCTGGATCAACAGGCGCGTAGCCCCTCTGGGGCGGTTGGCATCATGCAAGTGTTGCCTGCGACCGCGGCCGATCCGGCGGTGGCAATCACACGGATCGATAAGCTGGAAAACAACATCGAGGCTGGGGCTAAGTATCTGGCGCATCTGAAATCGAGCTATTTTGCCGATCCTAAGTTAGATGACTTTTCCCGCACCCTATTTGCGATGGCGGCTTACAACGCCGGTCCCAACCGCATCAACCGGTTACGCCAGTTAGCGTGGCAGCGAGGATTAGACCGCAACCGCTGGTTTAATAATGTTGAAGATATCGTGGCTGCGGAAGTTGGCCGTGAGCCAGTGAACTATGTTGCCAACATCTATCGCAACTACATCATCTATAAACGGATCCATGGCCAGTGGCAGCAGCGTCAGCAACTGCGGCAGAACTTGCAGCCACGCGATGCCCAGCCGTTGCCTTGATAAAGCGTCGTGCCAGTGCCGCTAACTGTTCATCGGTTATCTGGCTATCCGGGTTGTACTGCTGCTGAATAAACGCCTCGGCAAACGGTTGGTAATGACGATACAGCAGCGGTTCGGCCTGTTGTAACCGCTGCAGATGACGCTCTACCGGTTCATGTTTAGCCCGAGCCAACTGCCATTTGGCCAACTGACGCTGGCAGCGGTTAAGTGACAGTTGTGCCGGACTAAGCCGAGCCTTCGCCCGCCAAAGCCCCGATTGCCACAAGCCCACCAGCAGCAGGGTAGCTGCCAGCAGCGCCGCTAATTTCCACCATTGAAAACCGCCCAGCCAGCGTTGCCATAACTGCTGCTGACGGTCGTTATTCAGGCCGACGACATATTGGCTCCACTGATAATCCAGTTGCGCCACCAGCAATCGTAACTGGCGCAAAGTATCGCTATTGCGCCAGGTGAACAGGCCGCCAGCGCGAACAAACGCTGGTTCATCGGCAAATGCGACTTCCGGGCCCTGTTCTACCCGAGTTGGATCCACCGCTGCGGTGGGGTCGAGTCGCTGCCAGCCTTTGCCCTCTAGCCAGTATTCCATCCACGCGTGGGCGTTATATTGATAAACCGAGACAAAATCGCCATCACGACTGGGGGTGCCCCCTTGGTAGCCGTTGACTAGCCGTGCCGGAATGCCGGAGGCGCGGGCGATAAATACCGCGGCCGAGGCGTAGTGGCCGCAAAAGCCCGCTTGCGAGCCAAACAGAAAGTCATCGATCTGGTGTTGTCCCAAGGGCGGTGGCGTTAAGGTGTAACGAAACGGGCGCTGATTAAAGTGCGCCATCAACGCTTGCATGCGCTGTTGTGGCTGCGGGAATTGCTGTGCCAGTTGGCTTGCCCATTGGCGGCTATCGGGATTGCCCTGCGCTGGCAGTTGCAAGTTTTGCCGCCGCAGTGCTGCGGTCAGATCGTCACGGCTAGAAAGTTGTCCTTGAGTCAAGCTGACGTTGGTGCGAGCCAGCAGTGGTGTGCGCCAGCGCAGCCGCTGCGCTGGTGCAGATTCCATGGCCGGATCGGCGCTGTTGCTGCCGCGCAGTACCGGCAGCCAGCGTTGATTATTGGCCTCGATTTGCAACTGATAGCCGCGAAAAGGTGGGGTTGCAGCTGGGCCTATTGGCGCTTGGGTTTGGCTGGCAGAGACCGTCCAGCGGCGACCGTCGTATTGATCCAGCACTAAGGCTCGCCAATAGAGTTGATTGGCCGGTGGCAAGGCGCCATCGAAACTGGCGCGCATCACTAACTCATCAGAGCGGGTTAAGGCGGCGACATCGCCAAGTGCCATGCTGTCGCTTAAGCCGGTGCGACTGATGGCACCGGTTTGGATCTGCCAAATCGGCGGCAGGCGTGGGATCAGCACAAACATCATCAGCGCCAGCGGCAAACTTGCCAGCACCATCTTACTGGCAAACCACAGGTTCTGCTTTAACGACTGCCAGCGATAACTCGACAGCATGCAGGCGCTATTTAGGATCACCATCAGCAGCAGTTGCAGCCCCATCAGCGGGCCAAAGCTATCCAGCAATTGCAGACCAATAAGGAAATAGCCGGTTAACACCACCACCATCAGATCCGCGCCGTTGCGCGCTTCGATCGCTTTTAGCGAATAGCCCAGCAGCAACAGATTGATAAGTGAGGTCATGGTGTCACTGCTGCCAAACTGGGCAAACAATGCGGCCACCGAGGCCAATCCCAACAGGTTCAGTAACCACCGTGGCGGTTTGGCCCAACGGGCGTAGAAGATCCCCAGCCGCCACAGCAAGCACAGCGCGACGATCGCCATCGTCATGGGGCTGGCGTTGTCGGTCAGCGGCACAATCAGTGCCACTTGTGCTACCAGCAGCCACCCTTGGGTTACGCGACTTAAACTGTTCATCGCAGCGCCTCGCTGTCGCTGCGATACAGCGCCAATTGATCGAGGCAGCGTTTCAAGTGCAGCGGGCCGCTGCCAAGTTCACTGATCTGCTCATCCAGTTGCAGGGCGTAGGGCAGGTTGTCGGCCTCAAGCTGCAACAGCTTGGCGGTCAGATGGCTTAAGCCCAGCTCTAACGGCTGGCTAGGATCGAGGCGCAACGTGCTGGGATTGCCCTGTGGTTCGACAAACTGTTTGATCTGCCATTGGCCAGTTTGTGCCAGTTGTTTCCAGGCGATGCGGCCGCGGCTGTCGCCGGGCTGCCAGCGTTCAAGGCCATTAAAATCATCCAGCCCAGATTGGGTTTGTTGTGGATCCTGTTGCTGACGGTGGTGACTATGGCCGCTGACGGTGTGGCCGTCGATAGGTTGTGGCCATACCAGCGTTGACAGGTTGAGATCCTGCACCGACCAGACTCGACACAGCCCCAGTGGATAGCGACTTTCGATGGTGATCCGGCGTGGATTAAAACGGCCACGATGGGTGGCGATAGTAGTGATCTGGCATTGCCGTGGCTTGTCGGCGTCGACGGCAACCTCCAGTGGCGACTGCTTGGCAAAGCGTAGGGTTAACTGATAGCGCGGGCGACGGCTTTTCAGTTGCAACGGAAACTGCGCCGATTGCTGCTGGTGGCAGGGCTGCTCGGTGCCGGCCTCGATGGTTAATCCCGCCAGATTGCGAAACGCCATCAGCACGCTGGTGTGAAACAGACTAACTAGCACAAAACAGAGCAGCAGAATTAGGTTGTTTTGGTAGTTGGTGCCTAATAAGAACAGCACCAAACACATCAGCAGATAGGCGATCCCAGCCCCGCTTGGCAAGATGAAGATGCTGCGATGGCTTAGGGTTTGCTGGCGCTTAGCTGGCAGTCGATTCGCCAGCCAGCGCTGCCAAACAGGAGCGAACCAGTGTTTCATTGAATTGGATTGACCGCCGCGAGGATCTGCGGCGCCAGTTCGGCATGACGACGACGCTGACCCGCTTGCAGTCGATGTTCAGCGACCGCCGGAAATACCGCTTGGATATCGTCGGGAACCACAAAGCGGCGCTCATGCAGCAGCGCCCACGCTTTGGCGGCGGCCAATAACGCGCGGCTGGCGCGGGGCGACAGTGGTGCGCCCTGTTGATCCGGCTGGCGAGAATAATTCACTAACGCCAACAGATAGTTAAGCACCGCATCAGAGGCATTAATCTGTTGGCACTGCTGTTGGATTTGCCCCAATTCGGTAACGGTTAACAGCGCACTCAGCGAGGTCAGTTGATCCGCCAGATGTTCGCCTTTCAGCAGTTGCCGCTCGGCATCAACCCCTGGAAAGCCCAAGCTTAGACACATCATAAACCGATCCAGCTGGGATTCTGGCAGCGGAAAGGTGCCGGATTGCTCTTGCGGATTCTGGGTGGCAATCACAAAGAATGGGCTGGGCAGCGGGTAGGTGGTGCCATCAATACTGACCTGACCTTCGGCCATCGCCTCCAGCAGCGCACTTTGGGTTTTGGGGCTGGCGCGGTTGATCTCATCGGCCAGCAGCAACTGGTTAAACACCGGTCCTTGGTGAAACTCGAACTTCTGCTGCGCGGGGTTAAAGATGTTTACCCCAATCAGATCCGCCGGCAGCATATCGGCGGTAAACTGCAGCCGCTGGTGGCTCAACCCTAAGGTCTTTGCCAGCGCCGCCGACAGGGTGGTCTTACCCATTCCCGGCAAGTCTTCCAGTAGCAGGTGACCACCGGCCAATAGGCAGGCCAGTGCCAGCTTTAGCTGCTGCGGTTTATCCAATAGTACTTGCTGCAACTGTTGCAGAATTGGGGTGATGCGTTGGTTCATGCCTCTCCTTTGGCGTTGCCGAGCAATCCTTTGCTTCAATAATTTAAGTTACGTTCGCTGTCGGTCATCAGTGGCGTTGAACGTTGATCCAGCGCCGCGTAGATCAGTTGATAGCTTAAGATCGCTTGTACGTAATCGCGGGTTTCTCGAAACGGGATGGTGGCAACAAACTGCGCCACCGTTAGCTTACCGCCGGAACGTTCTAACCAGCGTTTAACTCGATGTGGTCCGGCGTTGTAAGCGGCGCTAGCAAGCAGACGATTGCCATCGTATTGCTGATACAGCTGACGATAGTAGGCCGACCCCAGTTGGATGTTGCGTTTCGGTTGATACAGATCGCTGACGCGCTGATAGGGCGCGCCAATCTTGTTGGCGGTGGCCTTGGCGGTGCTGGGCAACAGCTGCATTAAACCATGGGCATTGGCAGAAGACTTTGCCTTGGGATACAGCGCACTTTCCCGCCGTGCCACCGCTTGCAACAGTGCCATATCCAACTGCCGCAGTTCGGCAAACTGCATAAAGTGGTCGCCATAAGCGGTTGGGAAACGCCACGGCAGCGCATCCCACAACTTGGTTTTGATGGTGCCCTCGATGGTCAGCATATGCCACTGCTTGTCATGGGCGCTGGCCAACAATGCCGCTTGCTGCGCTGGCTCAAGTCTATCCAGCAGCCAGCGCAGTTCTCGTTTAGCTTCATGCAGTTTGTTTAGCTGCATTAGCTCTTGGATCCGCAGGTAACCCAACTGTTGTTCCACCTCACGGCGCTGCTGCTCGCTGAACGTTGGCAACTGCTGTTGCAGGGCGTAGGGCTGACTGAGTTGCTGCGCGGCCATAAAACCGTAGAAGTTGCGTCGTTTGGCCAATTGCAGCCAGGTAGCTTCGGCCGCCGTGGCGCCTTCAAATTGGCTTTGTACCACCCCGCGCCAATATTGCCATTCGCTGCTGTTTTGCGCTGTGCTCGATAGTCGATTTAGCCAGTGCTTGGTGCCATGCCAGTCGCTGGCAAAGATGGTTTGCCGCAGCCGCTGTTCAAGTAACTTATCACTGCCAAATTGTTCCAGAGCACTGGCGTGCTGTGGCGACCATTGGTCGTTTAATAGGCTGCGATACAGCAGTTTGCGGGCGGTAGTTTGTTGTTCGGTTTGGCTTAAGTACGGTTGCCATTGGGCAAACCGCTGCCACGCTTGGGCGTCGGCCTTGCGCGCCAGTTGCGGCAACATCGCCAGTGCAATCTGTTGTTCGCGGGGATCGCGCAGTTGTTGTTGATTCCAACGGATCGCCAGCGGTGACTGATAAGCACGGACAAGGCGGTCACCGTGGTAACGAAATGCATTGGAAAGTTGTCGATTTAGGTAGCTCAGCAAATTGTATTGCCGCGCTTGATAAGCCAGTAGCATCCGCTGCCATACCAATTCGTCGCTACGTTGGCCGGCGTCGGTCCACTGCTTAAAAAGCGGATCGCAGGCTTTGTCGCGACTTTTGCCATGCAACCACAGTGTTTTCGCGCCTTGGTAGGCTTTGGCGTGATTGCCTTCATTGAGTTGCGCCCGATAGTAGTAGCACTGCAACTGTTCCGAGCGCGGTACCTCTGGGCTTACTTGAAGAAACGCGTCCCATTTTTGGCGTAACCCTTGGCGGGCTAAAAATCGGTATTTAAATGGCGATTGCAACGGGGTCTCGGCCAGCTCATCAAGGATCCGCTTGGCATCGGTGGCGCTAAGCTTATTAAGCTGGCCGCGGTAGTAGCGATAGTCCAGATAGGGGGCGAGCGGGTAGTCGTCCAACTTGTCGCGCAATTTGCGGTAGCTGGTTTGATTGTTGGCGTTTACTGCTTCTCTGGCTTGGCTATACCAAGCGCGTTGCTGTTCGATGGATGCAGCGGCAACCTCAGTGGCTATGGTAGGTAGCAGTAATAATAGCCCTGCTAAGCCTTGGCGAAACTTCTGTGCCACAGCTGGATATCCTTTTCCAAAAACGTCATCTCATTATGACCCAAGTCATCACTAAGGGAAGTAGAGAGTGAGGTTGAAATTAATTGCTGGTGCAGACTGTCTATTCAGGTAGCAGCATTTTTGAGGTGAGGGATTATGAGCAAGCGACCGAAGTGGCAACTGAGCCAACAGCACGTCACCCCCGAAGCAGTATTTAACCAACGCCGTCGTATCGTTAAAGCGCTCGGGCTGTCGGCGATTGGTGCCAGTGTGCCGTTAGGCGTGCAAGCGGGGCTGGCGGACTGGTTTGGTAAACCCAAAGTCGAGCCGGCGTTGCTAAAACCATTGGAGTTTACCGGTAGCAATCGGTTTGGCATTGCCGATCCGCTGACCCCGGAAGACAAAGTGACAAGCCATAACAACTTCTATGAGTTCGGCACCGCCAAGACCGATCCCAAAGAAAACGCGCAACAGATGGTGACGTCACCGTGGCAATTGCGGATTGAAGGCGAGGTCGCCAATCCGAAAACCTGGACGGTGGATGAGATCCTGTCGGGCTTCACGCTTGAGGAGCGGATCTACCGGCTGCGCTGCGTTGAAGCGTGGAGCATGGTGATCCCGTGGCTTGGCATTCCGTTGGCGCGATTGCTTGAGCAAGCCGAGCCCAACAGCAAAGCCAAGTACGTTGCTTTTGAAACCCTCTATGACCCAGAGCAGATGCCGGGCCAGCGTAGCCGCTTTGTTGGTGGTGGCATCAATTACCCCTACGTCGAGGGCTTACGCTTGGACGAGGCGATGCACGATCTGACCTTGCTCAGCGTTGGCCTGTACGGTAAAACGCTGCCGCCGCAAAACGGCGCACCGATCCGCTTGGTGGTGCCGTGGAAATATGGCTTTAAGAGCATCAAGTCGATAGTGCGTATTCGCTTGGTTGAGAAGATGCCGCCAACCACATGGAATTTGCTGGCCGATCACGAATATGGCTTTTACGCCAACGTCAATCCGCAGGTGGATCACCCACGTTGGTCACAAGCCTCAGAGCGGCGCATTGGCAGCGGCGGTTTGTTGTCGGCGAAACGTATTCCCACCGAGATGTTTAATGGCTACGGCGATTTTGTCGCTGATCTTTACGATGGCATGGATCTGCGCCAATGGTATTAGCGCGCAAAATCTTGCTGGTTAAAACCGCGCTGCATCTGGCCTGCGCCTTACCGTTGCTGTGGCTTTATCTGCAACTGCAAAGTGGTGCCTTAGGCGGCGATCCGGTGCAATACCTGATCCATTTTCTGGGGATGGGCACCCTGCATACGCTGGCGACCTCCTTACTGGTATCGCCACTGGCCAAGCGTTTTAAAGCCGGTTGGCTAATACGAACGCGGCGATTGTTGGGGTTATGGTGTTTCACTTACGCCCTGTTGCACGTCGGTGCTTTTGCCGCCTTTGATCTGCTGTTTGATTGGTCGCTGTTGCTCCGTGAAACCATCAAGCGCCCCTACATTGTGGTTGGCGCCATCGGCTTATTGATTTTGCTGGTGCTCGCGCTGACTTCGCCGCTGGTCATGCAGCGTAAGCTCGGCCGGCGCTGGCAACCCATTCACCGCAGCGTCTATCTGCTGGCCTTATTGGGGCCGCTGCATTTTTGGTGGTCGGTCAAATCCGGCAACCTTGAGCCGCTGCTGTATCTGCTGGGCTTTATTGGTTTATTGCTGTTGCGCCAGTCTTACTGGCAGCGATTCATTCCGAAACGGCAGCCTACTCAACATGTTGTTAAATAGTCGTTACAATCCAAGCCGTACTCACGGAGGATTGGATTATGAAACGGATTGCAACAACCAGCCTGCTGCCATTGGCGCTGGCATTATCAACCTTGGGGCTAAGCGCCTGTCAGTCGGCGGTGGAGCCGGTTGGTGCGGTCGCAAGCTGCGACAGCCAGTGTCAGCAACAACGCTTTAGTCAGTTATCACAGCAATTGATTGATGAGCTCTGGACGCTGTCACCGGATTGGGCGGTGTACGCCGGTAACTACCAATACGCTGAGCAAATGGTGCTGCCGGATGCGAGCCAGCGTGCAGCGCAGTTGGCGTTTGTCAGCCGCTGGCGGGCGCAACTATCCAGCATCGATAAAGCGCAGCTGTCATCATCACTGCAAACCGATTTTGCCTTGATTGAAAACACCTTGGATTCGATGCAGTGGCAACAGCAGCGCTTTAAGCGTTGGCAGTGGGATCCTGCCAGCTACAACGTCGGCGGTGTGATTGGTCGCTTGCTGTCTGAGCCGTGGGGCAGTGAAGAGGACAAGCTCAAGGCGCTGCTGGCGCGCATGGCCAAGATCCCCGATTACTACGCCGCGGCGCGGATCAATCTGGATAATCCCACCCGCGAACACACCGAGCTGGCCATTTTGCAAAACAACGGCACCCTTGGCCTGTTCAGCCCCGAACTGCTAGAGCGTGCCAAACAATCGCCACTGTCCGACGCGGATAAAGTCAATTTTGAGCAGCGCTATCTGGCGTCACGGCAAGCGATCAGCAGCTACGTCACCCATTTAGAGCAGCGGTTAGCGCAGATGGAGAACGAGCCCGCCAAATCGTTCCGCATCGGCGAAACCCTTTATGAAGAGAAGTTTGCCTTAGACATTCAAGCGGGCATGACCGCCGCCGAGCTGTATCAACGGGCGCTGGCCGATAAAGATTACGCTCAGCAGCAGATGCTTGAGTTAACTAAGCAGTTGTGGCCGAAATACTTCCCCGATGGCCCGATGCCGAGCGACAGCAAACAAGCGATCCGTACCCTGATCGATCATCTGTCGGTTAAGCATGTAGCGCGACAGGATTTTGTTAGCGAAATTGAAAAGCAAATTCCTGAGCTCACCCAGTTCGTGAATGACCAAGATCTGCTGACACTGGATCCCACCAAGCCGCTGCTGGTGCGGGAAACCCCGGAGTATATGCGCGGCTTTGCTGGCGCCAGTATTTCCGCCCCAGGGCCGTTTGATACGGGCGGCAACACCTACTACAACGTCACCCCGCTGGATAAGCTCAGCCCTGAGCAGGCAGAAAGCTACCTGCGCGAATACAACCATTGGGTGCTGCAGATCTTAAACATCCATGAAGCGATCCCCGGTCATTACGCCCAGTTGGTGTACTCCAACAATGAATCGTCCTCGTTGGTAAAAAGCCTGTTTGGCAATGGCGCCATGATTGAGGGCTGGGCGGTTTACGCCGAGCGGATGATGTTAGAAGCGGGCTATGGCGAGTTTGAGCCGGAACTGTGGCTGATGTATTGGAAGTGGAACCTGCGGGTGGTGTGCAACACCATTCTTGATTACCGCATGCATGTGTTGAATATCGATAAAGCCCAAGGGTTGGATCTGCTGGTTAATGAAGCTTTTCAGCAGCAAACCGAAGCCGAACAAAAGTGGCGCCGGGCGACCCTAAGCCAAGTGCAGTTAACCTCGTACTACTCCGGTTTTCGCGAGATCTACGATCTGCGTGATGAGTTGCGTGCCAGCCAAGGCGAGCAGTTCAACCTCAAGCAGTTCCATCAGCAGTTCTTAAGCTACGGCAGCGCGCCGGTAAAGGAAGTGCGTAAGCTGATGCTGTAATCAGGTCGGCGGTGTTATCGCTACTGGGATAATTGCGCGGCGGGGTGCTATACTCCGCCGCCTTTCTAAATTTATCTAAAGCGACGCCCCATGAACTTGAAACAAGAAGTACACCAACTGAGCAACCGTCTGTCTGCGGTTAAACGCAAACTGCAAGCGGCTCACGAGCGCGGCGACCAGCAGGTTATTGACCAGTTCAATGAAGAGGTGGCGGCGCTGGAAAAACGCATTAACTCAGTGCGTACCACCAACAACCGTCAGCTAAGCCAAAAAGCGCAAGAGATTAAAAAGCTGAGCTTTAGCCGTGCGCTGACCAAAGAAGAGCAGGCCAACCAAGGCGCGCTGAAAAAGACCGTACGCGGCATCGTTATCGTTCACCCAATGACCGCCATCGGCCGTGAAATGGGCCTAGAGGTAATGACCGGCTTCGCTCGCAGCAAGTTCTAATGCTGCTCAGCTAAGGCCGTTATCGGTATTGGACTCGATGACGTTATCGAGTTTTGCCGAATCAGCTACTGACAATGCCGCTTCCACTGGAAGCGGCATTGTTGTATTTGGACGGTGAATTATAAATTTTGATGTCGTCGTATTTAAGTGTAATTTTTATTTCGAATTTCACTTTCCCTCAGGTATGGGCACCAGATTAGAGTTTTCTGAATTCATAAAGAACGTATTCCCCGAGGGAGCTAGATCTGTAAAATAAGCTTTATGTACTTTTATTCCGTACTTTGTTAGCTCTAGATGTATTTCATTTGTTAGATTGGTATCTATTTTAGCTTGGTTTACAATAATGTCTTCGTATGCCATTGAGGTTAGAAGTTGGCGAACTTTGGCCAAAGAAATATCCTTAATTAAATCTTCCACATCCCAGGTTTCACCATAAGCTTTTACAATATCGGACACTTCGTATGCGATGATAGTGCTAACCGCGATCGTGCGATTATCTTTCGTTACTAACGCTTGATATTGTAAGTTGGTCGTCTGTCGTGCTGTTGGATATAGCTCTATATCAGAAAGCAACTTATTGAAAATACAGATACCCGGCTTAATTTCAACGACACTAGCTTCTTGATGAGGTAAAAAAGGAGGGAAAATTGTCCAATGTGATGGCTTTAAGATATTTTGCCTAATTATAGTGTTTGTGAACTTCACACCGCCATGTGTTCTACGAACTATCTTTAAACCTAATATTTTAGGGGTCAACCATGCAACTGGAATAAACCAGATAACCCAATCTGGAATCTTATCTAATATTAGTATTTATACTGATTCCATTTCTTCTCCAATTACAGTTAACTATTTATTTGATTGAATGATTTATTTGAACGACAACGGCTACCTTGTAGTTTGTACACAACGCTAACAATCGCCACATTGCTCAATAATCCAATCAATATGTTGTATGCCATCTATTGAACTACTGTCAGTGACCGAAGGCGCAAAATCGAAATTGTTCGGAATAAAAGCGGAATAAGCTGTGATCTGGGTAGTGCCAGTTGGTGGGCGTCCTTTGTCGTCCGCTCGTGAAGCGGAGTGCTACGGTGATAGTGATTAGGCCATCCGCGACTGCACCAAAGCCTAATATCGCGGTTAGCCGTTCAGGGTTAAGTTGATGATCCGCAGCACCACGGCAAACAGCAGTATCAATACGGCACTGCGAAACAGGCGGTATTCGGCGACATTAAAGTCTTTTAGCTGACCAATCCAAATTTGCCATATCCCATGCCAGTTGCCGCTGCGCTGAATGTATTTGCCCAGCGAGGCGAGCACCAGCAGTGCCCCAAGGCACAGCGCGATGGTTTGAGCGATAGCGATCATAGGTGACTCCCGTTTGGCATGATGTTGTTTATGTTAACAATTGGGAGGGTGCTGCCTATGACACTAAAGTCCAATTCCCCGGTATTGGCGTTCTATCAGCAGTGTTTGCCGTTTTCGTTGCTGACCGAAGCTCAGCAGCAGTTTGCCGAATCCCACAGTCACATCGCTTATTTTGCCAAAGCGGATAACACCGTGGCAGTTAACTACAGCCAGCCGCAACTGTATCTGGTTCGCAGCGGCGCATTTGAACTGCGCAGCGATCAAGGCCAATTGATCGACCGTTTAGGGGAGGGAGATTATTTCGGTTTCCCCAGCTTGCTGACCGGCGATAAGGTCAGCAATCAGGTGCGGATCATCGAAGACGGTTTGGTGTATGTGCTATCCGAGACGGGCTTTAATCAGTTATGCAGCGAAAGCCGTGAGTTCCAACGCTTTTTCAATCGCCAGCAGGCCACCCGGCTGCGTCATCAACAGCGCTTTAGTAGTCGCGATCACAGCAGCACCATTAAATTAAAAACGGTGATGTCGACCCCGGTGCAGCGGATCGCCAGCAGCGCTACAGTGCAACAAGCGGCGCAGCAGATGGCACAGGCGGGGATCTCGGCGCTGTTGATTGAAGAGGCCGATAACTGCGGCATTATTACCGACCGTGATCTGCGCAATCGGGTGCTCGCCCAAGGGCTGAGTTTAGATACGCCGGTAGCACAGGTGATGACCTCTAAGCCGGTGTGTGCCGACGCTGGGGTGATGGTGTTTGAGGCGCAGCTATTGATGGCGCAGGCAGACATTCACCATCTGCCGGTGCGCGAGCAGGATAAGTTGGTGGGGATTGTCACCAGCAGCGATCTGCTGCGGTTGGAACGAACCGAACTGCCGAACCTCGCCAGCTTACTTGCGCAAGCGGAGGATGTGGCCGCGTTGGTGCAGTTAAGCCTGCAGTTTATGCCACTGCTGCAGCAGATGATCGCCGCCGATGCCCGCGCGGAAGAGGTGGGGCGCGTGCTGACCTTGCTGGCGGACGCGGTTACCCAGCGGCTAACGCAATTGGCGATCAAACAGTTGGGTGAGCCGCCGATGGCTTGGTGTTGGCTCTGTTTTGGCTCGCAAGCGCGGATGGACATGGCCGGGCAATCGGATCAAGACAACGGCTTGTTACTGGAACGCGATCCCAATGAGGCCGAAGCAAGCTATTTTGCCGAGTTTGCCCAGATTGTTTGCGATGGCCTTAATGCCTGTGGCTACATTTATTGCCCCGGCAACATTATGGCCAGCAACCCCAAGCTGCGGGTGCCGGTTGAGCTGTGGCAACGCAAGTTTAACTATTGGTTAGAACAGCCCGATCCCAACGCCACCTTAAATGCCAGCGTGTTTTTTGATTTGCGGCCGCTAGCGGGGCGGCGAGAGCTGGGGCAGCAATTACATCAGTGGTTGATTGAACAGCCCAAATCGCCACTGTTTTTGGCGCATCTAACCGGCCATGCACTGCAAAACTCGCCGCCGTTGGGGTTCTTTCGTCAGTGGTTATTGGAAGAGAATGGCCAGCAACAAAAGTCGCTGGATTTGAAGCGGCGCGGTTTGTTGCTGATCAATGATATCGCCCGGCTGCATGCCCTCAGTTGCGGTAGCGAGGAGGTGAATACCTTAAAACGGCTGCAAGCGGCGATGGCGGCGGGAGCGTTGACCCGCAATGATGCCCTTAATTTGGCCGATGCCCATGAGTTTATTGGTCATTTGCGTTTGAGTAATCAAGGTAAGCAATGGCAGGCAGGGGAGCCGCTCAGTAACAACTTGGTGCCGGATAGCTTGTCAGAGTTAAGCCGTCATCAATTGAAGTTAGCCTTTCGGGTGGCTCAGCGCGGCCAAGATGGCATCGGTTTGCGCTATCGGCGGCAACTGTGATGCTGCGGTCATCGATAGCGAAACGCTACTGGCAGCATCGTTTCGGGTTGTGGCGAGCGCCGAAAGCGTTGCAACCTTACTTTGAACAATTTCCCATTCGCCTTAATCAGTCCTTAGCACAGACGCCGCTGCTGGCGCTGGATCTGGAACTGACCGGCTTGAACCCTGCCGCGGACCAAATTGTTTCGGTTGCCGCGGTGCCGATGGATCAGGGGCAATTGCGGTTGGGGCAATGTTTGCATCAGGCGGTGACGATTGCGCAAAGCGTCGGTCACAGTGCCACCATTCATGGCCTGCGCGATCTGGATTTAGCCCAAGGCCAGCCGTTGCCGCAAGTGCTTGAGGCGTTGCTGCCGATGCTCTGTGGTCGGGTATTAGTTTGTCACCATGCGCCATTGGATGTGGCGTTTTTGCGACGTGCTTTTGCCAAGGTTTACGGCTGGCCGCTGCCATTGCTGGTGCTTGATACCTTAGCGATAGAACGCCAGCGCTTGGCACGCCAGTCTCAGCCATTGAAAAAACCACTATTGCAACTGGCGGCCTGCCGTCAGCGTTACCATCTGCCGGCTTATGCCGACCACTGTGCACTGACCGATGCCATAGCGTGTGGCGAGTTATTATTGGCTCAGCAGGCCGACGCCGATCCCAACAGTCAGTTAACGGTTGCTCAATTACTGTACTAATGGTTAGCTTGGAACCATGCCGACAGATGGAGAGTGCAATGAGTAACAGTCAGTTAGGTCAGTTTGATTACATCATTATTGGCGCCGGTTCGGCCGGTTGTGTGCTCGCCAATCGATTGTCGGCTGTTGCCAGTAATCGAGTATTGCTACTAGAGGCCGGTGGCAGCGATATCAGCCCACTGGTGCAAACGCCGTTGGGACTTATCACCTCAATGATGTTTGGTTGGCGCAACTGGTCGTTTGATAGCACCCCGCAGCCAGAATTGAATAACCGCAGTGTCTTTTGTCCACGGGGCAAAACCCTGGGCGGCAGCTCGTCGGTCAACGCCATGCTGTATGTTCGGGGTCAGGCTGAGGATTACGATCATTGGGCGCAGCTTGGTAACCAAGGTTGGTCTTACGCGGAGGTGCTGCCCTATTTCAAACAGGCTCAGCATCAAGAGCGCGGCGCCGACGACTATCATGGCGTTGATGGCCCGTTAAATGTCGCCGAACCGCGCAGCACTCACCCGTTATGCCAACGGATGATCGATGCCGCGATTGAATCCGGCGAGCCCGCCAACAACGACTTTAATGGCGCGAGCCAACATGGGGTCGGTTGGTTTCAGGTTACTCAGAAAGAGGGTCAACGCCATAGCGCGGCCAGTGCCTATCTGCATCCGGTATTGGCGCGCCCGAATCTGACGTTGGTGACCGAGGCAACCGTAGAAAAGCTGCTGCTGGATGGCAAAACGGTGACTGGGGTGCAGTATCTGCTTGATGGCCAGCGACTGCAGGCTAGTGCCAGCAAAGAGGTACTGTTATCGGCCGGGGCGTTTGGCTCGCCACAGATCTTGCTGCTCTCCGGCATTGGCGCCAAGGATAAGCTCGATCCTCATGGCATTGAGCAACAGCACGATTTGGCGGGGGTCGGTGAAAACCTGCAAGAGCACGCCGATATCTTGGTGGTCGCTAAAGAAAAAACCAAAAGTTCCTGGGCTAACTTTCAGCCGCGGCAGATGCTGCGGATGGTGGCTGAGCTTTGGCAGTATTTGACCCAGCGCCGCGGCATGTTAGCTACCACGGTCGCCGAAGCCGGTGGGTTTATCTGTTCCAATCCCGCCGATCCGCGCCCGGATCTGCAACTGCATTTCTCGCCACTGGCGATGGACGATCACGGTCGTAATTTAAGCCTATGGCGCCAATATGGGATCTCCGCTCACGTCTGTTTGCTACGGCCTTACAGTCGTGGCCAAGTCAGCCTTCGCAGCGATAATCCACAGGCAGCACCGCTGATCGATCTTAAGCTACTCAGTGATCCACGGGATAAACAGTTGTTGTTGGCGGGGGTTAAACGGTTACTGGGCTACCTGAATGCGCCGTCGTTGCAAACGATTGTCGGCGATACCATCTTTCCCGCCGATGCCAATGCCAGCGACGACCTGTTGCTTGACTACATTGCGGATAAAACCAGTCACATCTATCACCCCGTCGGCACCTGCAAAATGGGCAACGATGAGTTAGCGGTGGTGGACAGTCAGCTGCGGGTTCATGGTCTGCAAGGGCTGCGGGTGGTGGATGCGTCAATTATGCCAACGGTGATCAGTGGCAACACCAACGCCCCGACAATTATGATTGCCGAGAAAGCCGCCGATATGATTTTGGCGGCCGCATCATAGAAAGCTTTTGAAACCAAACGGGGATTGCTGCGTCTGGCGAAATGGCTATCTTGAAAAGATGACATCACTGCAAATCAGGCTATGGCACTTCCGTTAATTCTGCTGGCGGCCGGCGCGGCCGCCGCACTGGAATATCGCTCTCATCGCAAAACCCAATTGCGCCAGCGCTACCAGTCTCAAGTTTCTGGCGATATGGCGTTATCGCCGTCCGAATGGTTGCCTGGGCATTTTCAGGTAACCCCGGCATTGGGTTCCATTGTGGTCTGTTACGTCTATGGCGTGGTGGAGCACAGTGGTCTTTGGCTTGGGGACGATTGCATTGCCGAACTGCATGGCAGCGGCTTGGTGCGAGGGATCTCGGCCAAGCGTTTTTTAACTGGCCGCAGCGGCGGCACCATCTTTGTTGGTTGCGATCGTTACCACAGCCCGTTGGCGCGGCCAGAAGCGGTGGAACGGGCCGCCCAGCAGCTATTCAGTTACCGTGACTATCATCTGCGCGACAACAACTGCCATCAGTTTGTGTGGCAGTGCCTGACCGGTGAGCAGCGGCGGATCGCCAGCTTTAAAGAGTTTAACCGCTTGCTTGCTGGCCACTTTGACAGCCCGCTGTATTGGGATCCGCTTAACGTTGCAGTTTGTGGATCACTTGAGCAAAGGTCCCGGTAACCAGCGACGTTCCCAGCAGCACCACAACCCCACCAAGCAAGATGTTGCTGCTCAGTGGTTCATCTAAGACTAAATGTCCCCACAACACCCCAAACAGTGGCACCAGATAGGTGACGGTTAACGCCGAGGTGGCGCCAACCTCTTCCACCAAGCGGAAGTAGAGCAGGTAAGCGATGCCGGTGCAGACCACCCCAAGGATCAGCATCAACAGCAGCAATTTACTGTCGATTGCGGTTGGTGACGGGAATAGCAGCGCTAGCGGTAACACCATTAATGCGGCGGCCCACATGCTGCCGTGGGCATTGGTAAAGGCGGGCAGTTTGGTGCTGCGACGGGTATAGTTGCTGGCAAACCCGTAGCTAAAGGCGGCAGTTAGCGATGCGGCTACCGCAACCAGCATCTGCCCATCTAGGGTGATGGGATCTAAGCCAACCACAATCGCCACCCCCAATGTACCCAGCAATAACCCCAACACTGTGGTTTTCGGCGGCGCTTGGCGATCCCAACAAGCGCCAATAATGGCACCAAAAATCGGTGCAGCGGCATTGAGCACCGACATCATCGAGGCATTCAAGGTTTGTGCGGAATAGCCCAGTAACAGGAACGGCAGGGCGGTATTGGCCAGACCCAACAGTGCGAAATGGCGCCAATTGCCCGCAAATTGGAATGCCTTGCTAAGCAGTACCGCCATTAGGCTAAGGAACAGCGCCGCAAACAGCAGGCGCCCTTCGATCAGCACCGCCGGGCCAAGGGCTGAAGCACCCATTCGCAGTAATAGGAAAGAGCCGCCCCAAGCGGCAGAGAGCGCCAATAGGCGCAATGCGCTAGCAAGATTCATGGGAATGAGAGTAGAACAACATCAGTGGCGGCAACGATACGCCGGTTAGCGATTGCTCGCCACTGCTGTTTAGATGCAGAACGGATTAACCGATTGATCGATTAACCGATGGGATGCTGTTTTTGATAGGCGACGGCGCTGGCGATTAGCTCTAACGCCGATTGCTTACAAACTGGCAGCTCGGCATCGCTTTCGCCCAGCGGGGTGATCCGCTGTCCCCACTTAATGGTGGCGGCGGCGGAGGTTAAGCCAGAGCCAAAGGCGCAGCTTAAAATGGTGTCGCCGGGCTTGATCCGACCCTGTTGCAACGCATCGGTAATGGCGATTGGGATGGTCGCCGCCGAGGTGTTGCCGTAACCCTCGATATTGATGAAAGCTTTTTCTTTGGGAATGCCCATTTTGCCAATCAGGGTGTCGATGATCCGCTCGTTGGCCTGATGCGGAATGACGATGTCGATCTGCTCAGAGGATAATTGCGCTTGCTCCAGCACCTTGATGCTCATCTTGCCCATGCCGGCAATGGCCCGCTTAAACACTTCGCGGCCATTAAATTGCAGATGGAAGTTAAAGCTGTCGGTTTGGAAGCGATCCATATTGCTGCCGAAGTTGGCGACTTTGATGTGTTCACTGCCGCTGGGATCGTTGTGCATGGCGTAGCTCAGTACCCCGGCCGGTTGTTCGCTTTCAGTGGCGCTAAGCACCACGGCGCCAGCGCCATCGCCAAACAGCACCGCACTTTCTCGCAACGTCCAGTTTAAGAAGAAGCTTAAGCGTTCGGTGCCAATAATCAGAATGTTACGCATCTGGCCGCTGCGGATCTGGGCGGTCGCCAATCCCAAACCGTACAAAAAACCGGAACAGGCGGCGTTCAGATCCATTGCTGCGCATTCGGCGCCTAGGGCGGCCTGCACTTCGGTGGCCATGTTGGGCAGCAGCGTATCCGGTGAACAAGTCGCGATCAGGATCATATCCAGCTCGCTAGCGTCGATGCCGGCGCAAGCTAGCGCTCGTTGGCCGGCAACCGTGGCCATCTGCGAGTTGGGAACGTGGCTGATATAGCGCTGGCCAATGCCGGTGCGAGAACGGATCCACTCGTCATTGGTATCCATGATGGTGGCCAAGTCGTCGTTGGTTAATACCGCCGGTGGCAAGCATTTGCCCCAGCCGCTGATTTCAGCATTGATCATGCGCAGAACCCTTCAATATATCGGTCGGCCCTTGGTGAACTTGGCCGTAATTGTTATTCCATTGTCAGACAGAGTAACGGCGACAATTTGATAAAAAAAGCCTACCAGTGGCCGCCGAGAGTTATGACTGTAAAGCGATCCGCTGCCGCAGTTGATGCTGCTGACTTGGAGCCAAAGTGATCGGTGCCAAAGCGATGACACTTTCCAAGCAGATAAATTGCTGACGCTCGGCGGTGCTGACGTCACTTGGGTGCTGTTCGGCGGGATTCCAGATCACCGTACTGTCGTTACCCTGATGGCTGATGTTCAGACCCAGTGTCTTGATTTGCATTAGATTGGGGACGATGGCGTCAATCGGGTTCGGCAGACAATCGCTGTGGAACTGTTGCTGTCGGCCTTGCTGCAGACTATTGAAGTAATCGCGACCGGTTAACTCTGCCACTTCAACTGCAGCGGCATTATCACAGGCAAAGTAACTGTGCAGCGCGGCGCCGCATTGCCACGGTTGATCATCGGTATTGGCGATGGTTAAGCACAGATCCAACTCGCTTCCGCTTAGTTGGATTTTAAGTGTGAGCGCAAACCGATGTGGCCACAAGGCGAGGGTGGTTGAGTTATCGGTCAGCTGCAGGGTTAGCGAGTGACTCTGTTGTTTGAGCAACTGCCACTGTTGGGTGCGGGCAAAGCCGTGTTTAGGCAGTGTCTTCGCCGCTGGCGGAAATTGCTCGGCAAACCACGGGAAGCTGATTGGCACGCCACCACGAATGGGGCTGTTGCCGGTTAAGTCGGCCAGCTCCGACAGCCACAAAATTGGCCGGCCTTGATGGTGCCACTGTAATAGTTGGCCACCAAAGGTGGAACAGCGCAGGGTGTTATCTCCGGCGCTGAGGGTAAAGGTTGAAATCATATCGAGGCTCAAAGCTGCTGTAGATTTGCGTGAACTGGCGGCAAGTCTAGCAGTAACTCTAAGCAGTGCAGCAACGCGGCTTCATCGGCATTGATGATGTCGTCATGCTGAGCGCACAACACACAGGCGCGCAGCAGCTTTTGTTTAAACACTGGCGGACAGCGACGCAGGCGTAGCAGATCGTTGGCCGCTTGCTGCCAATCGACCTCCGGTTGATATTGCGCTTGATACCAGCCCATGGCGTTGGCGCCGCGATAAAACGCTTTACGTCGTTTATCTTCATCGTCATTGCCGTGATTGGCCAGCAGCAACAGCAGATCAATGGCGGCGTGTTTGGCGTTGCCGTGGCCGTGACCATGTGGCTGTCGGTTATCTTGGTTTTGCCGCAGCGGTTGGCTAAGCAGTTGCAGCAAGCACCACTGTTGTAGGTTGGTGGTATCGGTTTCACCTTGCAGGCGCTGCAACAGGGCGCGACTTTGCTGCGGTGACAGTGACAGCAAACTGGGGTTAAGTAACTGTACCAAAGCGGTTTGTTGGCTTAAGTCCAGCGCTTGAAGCGGCTCGCTGTGATTGGATGGTCGGCCAACCAGTGCCGCCGCTAACTCACAGGCATCTTGCGGTTGATGGGCCAGCGCTTGCAGCGCCGTGGATAAACCGGTTAATGCGGCCAATGGTTGTACCGTTTTTTGGTTGGTGTTATCGGCTTCGACAGCCATTGGCGCTGCTGCTGATTGCGGTACTTGGGTTGCTTGTTCGGTGGCGATCACCGTTTCGGCGTAGCGGCCGTCCCAATTGGGCTCGATGGCGCGGATCCGCGCTTCAATCGGCGGGTGGGTGGCCAATAATGAGGAAAATGAGCGGTAGCTGCCAAACAGCAGATGACTGGATTGGGCGGCGTTGGCGTGATCGATACGGCTGCCGTGGGCGGCGATCATTTTTAGGGCGCCGGCGATGGTGCTGGGATCGCGAGTAAACTGCACCGCCGAGGCATCTGCCAAAAATTCCCGTTGCCGATTCACTGCCGCTTTTATCAAATTGGCAAACACCGTTCCAAGGTAGCCGAGCACCATTAACGCGATGGCAATAATGGCGGTCTGGCCGTTGTTCTTGCGACTGTTGCTGCTGGCTCGGGCAACGAACTCACCGGCTTGGGAGATGAAGATGATCCCTGCCAATACCGCCATCAGGCGCAGATTAAGGCGCATATCGCCATTTAAGATGTGGCTGTATTCGTGAGCAATCACGCCCTGTAGCTGCGATCGAGTCAGTTTATCCAAGGTGCCTTGAGTGACGCCAATAACCGCGTCGGCTTGGCTGTAACCTGCGGCAAAGGCGTTAATGCCGTACTCATGGGGTAACAGATAAACTGCCGGCACTCGCAGGCCGGCGGCCAAGGCCATCTCTTCAACCACGTTCAGCAGTCGCCGGTGGGTCGGATCATCGCTGTTGGTGGCAATCCGTTTGCCGCCCAAGGCTTCGGCGACCTTATGGCCGCCGGCGCGTAATTGCTGCCACTTAATAATAATGACGGCGCTGATCACTAATAAGATGGCACCACTGAGCAGAGCACTATCGCTCGAAAATAGCGTATTGCTGGTGTTGTTCAGCAGTTCCTCTGGGAACAGAAATAGCGCTAGGGCGATATTGGTGATTGCCAAGATCAGGATAACGGCGACGGCGAACAGCAACAGCAGCAACAACGTGCGCCGCCGCGCTTGCTGCTGTTGGGCAAAGAAGTCCATTTAGAACGATACGTTAGGGGCTTCGGCGATCGCGGCACTGTCGGCAAATTGCAACAGCGTTGCGTCTTTACCGTGGCCGAATAGGCCGGCAAACAGCACCGCGGGGAACTTCTGTTTATATTCGTTGTAGGCCATCACCGCATCGTTAAAGCCTTGGCGGGCAAAGGCAACGCGATTTTCGGTGGCGGTTAACTCTTCCGATAACTGCATCATATTTTGGTTGGCTTGCAGCTCTGGGTAGGCTTCCACTACCACATTGAGCTTACCTAAGGCACCGGCGAGGGCGCTTTCGGCACCGGCCAGCGCGCCGATGGCGTCGGCATTGGCAAGATCCGCTTTGGCGGCATTCAGTCCGGCCATCGCTTGATTGCGAGCAGCAATGACCGCTTCCAGCGTCTCTTTTTCATGCTTGAGGTAGCCTTTGGCGGTTTCCACCAGATTGGGGATCAAATCGTAGCGGCGCTTAAGCTGCACTTCGATCTGGGCAAAGGCGTTTTGGTGACGATTACGCAGGCTGACTAAGGTGTTGAAGATCATCACGAGGGTGACGATGACCGCCAGGACGATGGCGAGGGTGATATACAAAGACATAACGACATCCTGTCGAAAAATGAATGACTTGGCCGTTATTTAATCAGAGGTTTTGCTGGAATAGCAAAAACAAAAAGGGAGGCACTGCCTCCCTTAAACTGGGTTGCTGGGATTACCAGCCTTTAACCACGTTGCCGTTAAACAGCTCTACCGCTTTGTTGTAAACCGCATCGCTTTGGTAAGCCTGCACAAACTGCTGGACACGCGGATCGTTGGCCTTGTCAGTGCGAGCCACAATCAAGTTCACGTATGGGCTCTCTTTGGATTCCACGAACAAGCCGTGCTGTTCCATGGTCAGGCCAGATTGACCAGCGAACGTGTTGTTGATCACCGCCAACGCTACGTCATCCAAGGAACGCGGTAATTGCGCCGCTTCCAACTCTAAGATCTGTAGGTTTTTCGGGTTGCTTTCGATATCCAAAGTGGTCGCAGTGATCCCGGCTCCTGCTTTTAGGGTTAGCAGCCCTTGCTGTTCCAATAGCACCAAGGAGCGGCCTAAGTTGGTTGGATCGTTTGGCAGTGCAATCTTGGCGCCATCAGCCAGTTCACTCAGCGAGCGGATCTTATTGGAGTAAGCGGCAATCGGGTAAACGAAGGTATTGCCGACGGCGGTTAGCTGATAGCCACGGGCGGCCACTTGACCATCCAGATATGGACGATGCTGGAACGCGTTTAGGTCAATTGAGCCATCGCTGAGCGCGGCGTTCGGGGTGACGTAATCGGTGAATGGGATCACCTCTACCTCTAAACCGAACTGTTTGTTGGCGATGCCGGCGGCAATTTCAGCCAATTGCGCCTCAGGACCGGCGATGGCACCCAGCTTTAAGGTGTTGCTTGGGCTGGAGTCGCCACAGGCGGCTAATACTAATGCTGTTGCGGCAGCGAACAGGGTGCGAATGGTCTTTTGCATGATTGCGACTTCCTAGTTATTGCTTTTGTTTGTTTTGAATTTGTTTGGCGGCAATGAGTCGTTGCCGGTTCTCAGCGGTGGTCGATGCGCTTGACGATGCCATCGCCCAGAGATTGGATCAGTTGCACCAACACCAGCAGGATGGCGATGGTGGCCAGCATCACCTCGGGCTCAAAGCGGTAGTAGCCGTAGCGAATGCCGACATCACCGAGGCCACCGCCGCCGACAGCACCGGCCATGGCGGAATAGCTCACCAAGGTCACTAAAGTAATGGTGATGGCGTTGATGATCCCTGGTAGTGCTTCTGGCAGCAGCACCTTAATAACGGTTTGACGCTTACTGGCACCCATCGCTTTAGCGGCTTCCATCAATCCGGCCGGTACTTCAATCAATGCCCCTTCAATTAAGCGGGCGATAAAGGGGATTGCACCCACGGTCAGTGGCACCACCGCAGCGAGGGTGCCAATGCTGGTGCCAACCACCAAGCGAGTGAACGGAATGATCGCCACCAGCAAGATGATGAATGGCACCGAGCGGCCGATATTGACGATCAGCCCCAAAACTCGATTCAGAGTTGGGTTGGCTAACAGTCCGCCTGTTTTGGTTAGGTGCAGTAACACCCCCAGCGGTAAGCCAAATAGGGTGGCGATAAAGCCGGACAGCAACACCATCTGCAGGGTTTGGCCGGTGGCCGTGGCTAATAAAGTCAGCAGTTCAGTCGACATAACCCAGTACCTCTACATCGATGTTGTGTTGTTCAAAATAAGTGATGGTTTGTTGGATGGCGTCGCGGTTGCCTAGCAGTTCCGTCAGCATCAGGCCAAAACGGGTGCCGTCGATCGATTCCATCTGAGCGCTGATGATGCTTAAGTCGACCGCAAATTGATGGGCCACTTGGGTGATCACTGGGGCATCAACGGTGTCGCTGTGAAACCGCAGTCTCAGAATTGGCTTACTGTTGGCTGTCGGCGCTTGGTGTAACTGCGCCTGATAGTCGTCGGGTAACTCGACATGCAAAGTGGAACGCACAAACTGGCGACCCAGCTCGGTAGCGGCGCCGGCAAAAAACTCGGCGACAGTGCCTTGCTCTACCAACTGGCCGTCGTCGATCAGCGCTACCCGATGGCAGATTTGTTTCACCACCTCCATCTCATGGGTGATTAGTAAGATGGTCAGTCCCAGTTGCTGATTGATCCGCTTTAGCAGCGCCAAAATCGATTTAGTGGTGCTGGGATCCAGCGCCGAGGTGGCTTCATCACAAAGCAGTACTTTTGGATCGTTCGCTAATGCACGGGCGATGGCGACTCGCTGTTTTTGACCACCACTTAAATTGGCCGGGTAGGCATCCGCTTTATCGGCTAGGCCAACCAGAGCCAGTAATTGGTTAACTTTGCTGTTAATAGTGGTTTTAGACTCACCGGCCAGTTCCAACGGTAACGCCACGTTGGCAAATACCGTGCGGGAACTGAGCAGATTGAAGTGTTGAAAGATCATCGCGATCTTTTGCCGCTGCAGATGCAATTGCTGTTCATCCAGTGCAGTGAGCTCTGTGCCATCGATGATGATCTGGCCGTCATCAGGACGCTCTAACAGATTAACGCAGCGGATCAGTGTGCTTTTACCTGCACCAGATTGACCAATGATGCCGAAGATGCTGCCTTTATCGACTTGCAGATCGGTTGGCTGTAGCGCCTGAATAAGTTGTTTGCCAGAGCGGTAACTCTTGCTCACGGATTGAAGGGTAATCATCGAATGCCACAGCCTTACTGTTGTTCTTAGTTGGTGGTGCTGAAGCCCAGAATAAATAGACGTCTAGAATGCTGTCAATGGCCTTTTAGACATTTAGCCGTCTAAATGTTTTGGTGGGGCAATATTTGCTCAATGCGGTAAATATCTTCCATTACTACCATCAGAAGCGTGTCATTGAGTTAAAACAACTCAATGGTGGTTTAGAATTGCAGCGCATTGGTGGTGTTTTGTGCAAATGGTTCGCCGTTGTTGAAATTGGGGTTGCGTCGAATTAAACCCTCCCTATAATGCGCATCTGTCGACGGGGCACAGCAAACAAAACGCTGAGCGGCTAAGAAATTAGTTGGGTCGACAAGCTCTTTAACAATTAGTCAGACAATCTGTGTGGGCACTCACGTGGAACGAGAAATCATCATTTTCTCGATGAAACTGAAGTGTTCATGCAACATGCAGAATGTTGAATCTTCGGATTTAACATCTATCAGAATTCATTGAGTAGTCTGTGATTGTTACTTCGGTAACAAGAATGGACGATAAATCAAAATCTTTTAATTGAAGAGTTTGATCATGGCTCAGATTGAACGCTGGCGGCAGGCCTAACACATGCAAGTCGAGCGGTAACATTTCAAAAGCTTGCTTTTGAAGATGACGAGCGGCGGACGGGTGAGTAATGCTTAG
>NZ_AUGM01000019.1 GCF_000422665.1 Ferrimonas senticii DSM 18821
TGATGTGATGGACGCCCCTCCGTGAAACGGCGTCGTAATGCGCCAGAATTAAGCAGTTGAGTTGCTTAATTCGCTGAAGGAGCGTCCACCATGAAGATTAAGGTAGTTGGTATCGATCTAGCAAAAGACATCTTTCAAGTTTGTGTCTTACGTGAAGATGGCAAGGTACAACGGAACAGAAAGGTTCGTCGGAATAAGTTGCTGCATGAAGTCCGTCAGCTTCCGGAAGGTACGCTAATCGCAATGGAGGCTTGTGCCTCTTCTCACTATTGGGCTCGTACCTTTAAATCCATGGGCTATAAAACAGCGCTCGTGCCGGCTCAGCTAGTAAAACCTTTCACGCGCAAACAGAAGAACGATGCCAATGATGCTTTGGCGATTTGTGAGGCTGCTGAACGGCCAGAGATCCACCTTGTGGAAGTCAAAACGGTTGAGCAGCAAGACATCAAAGCACTGCGCTGTGTAAGGCGCCGTATCGTTGAGCATCGCACGGCGATAGTGAACCAAATTCGTTCGTTGTCTGCAGAATACGGTGTCATATTCCCACTGGGCATAAAGCGGCTCAGAGAAACTCTTCCGGATGCATTGGCTGATGACGAGAATGGGTTTTCAAGGATCCTCCGAAGCTTGCTAAGTGACCTTTTGGATGACCTTCGCATGCTAGATATCGATGTCACAGCTTTAGATCAGCAAATAGATCAGCTTTGCAAACAGCAACCCGGATACTCAGAACTTATGTCGGTTCCAGGATTTGGCCCAGTTATAACTTCTGCATTGGTAAGTGAGATCGGTTCAGGCGGACAATTCGCAAATGGCAGACAATTAGCCGCCTGGTGTGGGTTAGTCCCTAAGCAGCAAAGCTCTGGAGGTAAGCAGATGCTGGGAGGCATAACGAAACACGGAAACAAGGAGCTTAGGGTTCTACTTATCCACGGTGCGCGAGCAGTACTTCGATTTGCAGATAAACGTGATGACCGACTCGGGCGGTGGCTCAGACGGCTAATTGAGCGCCGCGGCAAGAATAAAGCAACCGTCGCATTGGCCAACAAACTAGCGCGCATCGCCTGGGGCGTATTGAACAGCAAGCAGCACTTTGATGCCCGCTTGGCGTTTGCGTCCAACACTTAGCAGGAGACTTAGCTGACAGCAAAACCTGAGTTTGCAAGCACTGATGAACTAACGGTTACCCGTCCCTGGGAAAACCTATCGTTGACCAAGGCACGATGATGTCGATGTAGTGATAAGGAACCAGGGTTCGGATTTCATCATGGCGCGGTACGATAGCAGTACCATATTGACGCCGGATATATGGTCGCGAACCAATCTTCATCAAAGCTTGCTGCTAACGGGGCGTCCATATATGGTTAATTTTTCAAAATTCATCTGGGAGTTGGCTGAAGAAAGCCCATATAAAGGCATAAAGCATACAATTACAGATAATGATGTTATTAAAATAGTAAAACGGTAGCTAACAATGCATCAATGCATGGATTAATAAAGCTTGGCTTAGTTCGTGCTCCACTAATTTTAGCCAAGCTTTATTAGCCCGTTATGCGGGTGTTAGCTGTTTCCGGAGTATCAATGTCTCATTACATCTCTATAGAAAGTTTAAATGTGAAACTTATGAATCTTGCAGGCTTAGCCATAGCTGGTGAAGATTTGTGTCGCAGATACATGTATAAATCAAGTTTTAGTATGTACGATAAAGAGTCATACTCCACAACGTTGAAGCTTTCTGTTTCTGAATCCTTAATAGAACTCGCAGTCAAGCTCAGGTCTTTTGATGAATTCTGTCCTTTTGAACTTGAAAATAATATTGATATTTATGAGAACAAAATCAGCAAATCGTCTAAAAATTTAAGGTTTCTTTGTAATAAAATAATTCATGCTAACGAAGTTAATTTGGATTACCAAGGAAATGTAAATTACCACAAGGATTTTACTTGGTGGGGAGGTCAAATTACTCTGAGAGGAAAGCAAGGAAATAAAAATTGGGTTTTCTTTTTTGATGTTGCTCAGTTTTGCGATTCAGCAATAGATTTCCTTTATAAAATTCAGCAAGTAATCGAAAAAAAGCAAAAACAATCGAATGACCTTCTGCAACATAGCTAACAAGAAAATCCAGGTGACGCCTACAGCGCACCTGATTTAGGCGTTAGCTGTATCGATACCCATTCCAAGCATCTGAATGCACGATGAAAAGAGAGCCAATGTCGGCTCTCTTTTTGATTTTTCAGAATAGTTGACAGTGGTCAGTGATTAGAAAGAGCAACAGCACTGTGGCAACTGTTACTGATAACTAAAAACTAAAAACTAAAAACTAAAAAATCACTGCAAGTTGGTGTAGTAATCCAAATTATTCAGCAGCGCCTTGGCGTTGCCAGCAAAACTGGGTAGTCGTTCCAGTTCGCGGTAGGTCATCTGCGCTTCCGGCCATTGTTGCGCCAGCCAATAGCTTTGACCGATCAGCAATAACCCTTGACCACGATGATATTCCCGTTGCTGGCGTAGGGTTTTCAGGGTGTTGCCATCCAGCCCTTGCGGTAGCGCACCTTTGCCCACTTGTTGCCAGTGCTTACGCGCGAGTTCGTTATCACCAAGGGCACTGTAGAGCCGCCCCTGCAGTAGCAATAATTGATCCTGTTGCGCTGGTGGCAGTTCGGTCAGTGCCAGTTGCTTCGTAGCTTCTAGGGTTAGTTGGTATTTACCTGCCAGATAACCTTGTTGCAGACAGTGCAGGGTTAATTTGTCATTGGCCAAGCACTCGGCGGCTAAGTTGTGGGCTTGCTGCTGCATATACAGTTGCTGCAGAGGTTGGCGGGTTTGCTCTGGTCGCAGCAGCGATAATAGCTCTAGCGCGGTGGCCGCTTGTTGCGGTTGATCCAGCTGCATCAGAGCGTGGGCCAGCAGCTGCCACGGCTGCGCTTGCTCAGCCTGCTGGGTTAGCCAACGCTCACTTTCCTGTTGTAGCTGCCGCCAATCTTCCAGTGCCAAGGCGCTGTAACTGCGCAGTGGCAACCAAGGGGTTGGTAGCGCCGCGTTCGCGGGCTTAACCAGTACCGTTAACACCTCTTGATGACGGCCCAACTGATACAAGCCGTAGCCGTATTGGTAACGGACGTTATCGTCGTCGGCATCATTCAGATAGGGCTTTAGCAGTGGCAGTGCCTCCGCGTAGCGCTGGTGTTGCAGATAGTGCTGCGCCAGTTGCAGGGCGGGGACTTTTTCATTGGGAAACTGCCGCTGCGCTTGCTGCCAACACGATAGCACCTGCGCTGCAGGGTAATCGGCTTCGGCGGCGGCGCGACAGGCATATTGATACACCGGCAGCGGTGGCTGTTCGCCGTCGATGAGTGGCCATAGGCTGGCGGCGGCCTCGACCGCTTGGCCCGCTTGCAGCAACTTATCGGCCTCAGACAATACCCGATAGTGGTGGCTGGATAAGCCTTGGGCGGCGACTGCCAACATCGGCAATAGACTAATTAAGCTCAAAATTGATCGGAACATCGACAAATACCGCGACTGCCTGTTGGGCAATTAGGGCTGGCTTGAACTGCCAGCGTTTGGCCGCGTCCAGCGCCGCCTGTTCAAAGTAGCCCGCAGGCTCTGCTTGTTGCACGGTGGCTTCCACCACCTCGCCTTGCTCTGACACCACCAAGCGCAGCATCACCTTACCGGTTACCCCGGCATTGCGGGCTTTCATCGGCATTTTCGGCGGCAGGTATTTCAGCAGCTTCGGTGGCTGATCCACCTCGGACAAACTGGCCAGTTGCTGACCCAGCTCTGGCAGTGGTGCATCGCTTAGGCTTGGCATCGAAAGCGTTGGGCTAAGCAGCGGTAACGCCATACTCGGGGCATTTAGGCTGGGCGCCGGTGCCGGTTTCGGCAGTGCCTGCTGCGGCTTGGCGCTGGCGTTTTGCTGCTGCGGTTTCGGCTTGTCCTGTTTCGGTGGCGGCGGTGGTGGCAGCACTAACGGCGCAACCGACTCCGTGCTGGCCAGTTGCACTGGGCCGCGATGATTCAGTTGTTGTGGCAGCCAAAACACCAACAGGTACGCCAGTGGCAGCGCCACCGCTAACCGCAGGGTGCCACGGCCAAAGGTGGCAATCATCATTGGCTGCTACCCAGTTGATCGGCGGCGACCGCGGTGTGTTTTAAGCCGGACTGATTGGCGATATCCAACACCTTAATAGTGACTCCGGTAGGACAGCGCTGATCGGCCATGATCAGCAGCTGAGCATTCGGGGTTGAGGCCGCCAGTTGCCGCAGGGTGGCTGGCAGGTAGTAGATGTCTAACTCTTTGCCCTGCCAATACAGCCGTCCGGCACCATCCAAGCTGATGATCGACGGGGTGCCGTGGCTGGCTTCGGCGGTGGCGGCTTGTGGCCGTTCAATTTCAACCTTATTGAGCTGGACAAAGCTGGTGGAGACGATAAAGAAGATCAGCAGGATGAACACCACATCCAGCATCGGCGTCATATTGATTTCGCTGTCGCCATCGCGATTAAGACGATCACTAAGCATCGGTGAGTTCCTTAGGGTTGGCGGAGGTTAGTGCGCTGCGCCACTGCTGTTGCAAGCGGTTAAGACGGCGTTGCCACAGGAATGCCAGCAGCAAGCCGGGGGCGCCGATCAGCAGCCCAGTTTGGGTGGTGATCATCGCTTGGGCGATGCCATCCGATAGGGCGCTGCCGTGCTGCAAGCCGCTGCTGCCGATGGCATCAAACATGGTGATCATCGCGCTCACAGTGCCCAGCAACCCCAGCAGGGGCGCGGTGGTGGCCAGCAGTTTTAAGCCCTGCAGTTGTCCTTGTTGACTGGCGGCCGCCCGCTGCAGCGCCAGTTGTTGCTGTCGTTGTTGCAGCCACGCTGGAGCGGCGGCGCCTGTTTTGGTGTCAGTGGCTGTCAACAGATGTGGCTTACTGGGAGGCAGCAGCAAGCCTGCCGCCAGATACAGCATCAGCAAGCAGCACAGCAGCAGCGGCCACATCACCGCGCCGCCCGCTTGCAGATAACCGAGTAAGTCGCTGAGCAGCGGTTGGTTCAGCAGGCTACTCATGCTGCATGCTCGGTTGGGTTAGCTACTGAATTAGTCGCTGGTTGGACTGGCGCTACGGTGGTCGCCCCCTCCAGTTTGTAGGCCAGCAACTGGGCACCGTGTTGTTCCATATTGGCGGTCAACCGTTGGGCGCGGCGCTTCAGTGGATGGTGCAGCAGCAACAGCGGAATGGCGGCGATCAAGCCCGCTTGGGTGGTGATCAACGCTTTACTGATGCCGCTAGAGAGCAGCTTCGGTTCGGCGTTGCCAAATTCGGTTAGGGCGCGGAAGGTTTCAATCATGCCGCTGACGGTGCCGAGCAGGCCGAGCATCGGCGCCAGCGCTGCCAGCAAGGTGACAAACGCTAAGCCGCGTTCGAAACGACCCAGCTGCGCCAACATCCCTTGCTTAAGCTGCTGATCGGCGGCCTCCAGTGAACTGCTGTGCCACGCTTGCAGCAGCACCGTGGCGGCTGGGGTACGTTTTAGGCCGCTAAGCTGTTGTTCAATTTGGTCGGCATTCAGCGCTGGTAGCGGTCGCCACCACAGTAGCCGTGCGCCGCAGATCACAATGGTCAGTAACCCCAGTGCGGTCAGCGCCAGAATTGGCCACAGCATCTCGCCGCCATCAACCACCCAATCTTGCCAGCTGCGCTGCGCCACCAGTGACGCCAGCGCGCTGCCTTGGCTTAAGTCCAGCGGCAGCAGCTCACTGGCACCGCTTTGCCATTGCTGTAGTGGCTGTTCGATATGGCTTGGCAGCGGGCTAAGCCACTGCTGCTGTTGAGTATCGATAAGCCCCAACTGCGCCCCTTGCTGGCCAATCACCATCGCCTGACCAATCACGGTTAAGTCGGTGCTTTGGCTGCGACCATCGCTGCTGGCAAACGGCTGCTGTAACGGAGTGATGCTGGCACCGCTGTGCAGATCGCCCAAGGCGTAATCCACCAGTTGCTGCAGCGCCGCTGAGCTTGGGAACCCCTCGCTGGCGATCTGGCTTACCAGCCAAGTTTGGCGCTGCGGGTATAGGTACTGGCTTGGGCTTAACTGCCAGCGCTGCTGCAGTTGGCTTAAGGCGTGGCGGTAGCTGCTGTCCACCAGTGCCATATCCGCTTCGGCGGCGGCTTTGGCTTCGCTCAGTTGCTGGCGCTTTTGGTTTAGTTCAGCCAGTTTGGCTTGCAGCGCCTGCATGGTGGCGGTTTGCTCGGCCAGTTTATTGCTTAGTGCCTTGCTGTCGGCCAGCAGTGCTTGGCGTTCGGCGCTGAGCTGTTGCTGCCACTGGTGGTTGTCGGCCTGGATCGCGGCGGCGCGCTGATCTGCCTGTTGGCTTAACGAGCTGCTGCTTGACGAGCTGGCGGCGGCACTAGCGGTTAGGCTCAGCAGGGCAGCGGCGATGGTCGATTTAATCAAACAAGACTTCATTGCATTACACGTCATCATCATGGCCTTACTGCTGGGCGCTGCCGTTGGCGTTAGTGTTCGGGATCAACAGCGGCACCAACGCGGCGGCCTGCTGGTTTTGGCTGATGGCAATTGCCGAGCTGATCGCGGCGTTGTGCTCGCTGCCAAGGGGCTGCCACTGATTGTTGCTGCGATCGAAGTAACCGCTGTGCTGGCCATCGGCGCTTTGGGCAAACCACGCTAAACGGCCAATGCGCAGCAGTTGCATCTGCCGCTGTTCGCCAGCCAGTTCAATCAGCGCTTGTTCGCTGTGGCTGCCATAACCTTGCTCAATCTCAATTCGCAGTGCTTCTAGCAAGCGGCTAAAGCGCTCCGCTTGGTTGAGGTTGACGTCATCCAGTGCTTGGCGCAGGAAACTTAAGCGGCGGGCGCGTTCCTCTTTGGCAAACGGCAGATCGGCCTCCACAAAGCGTTCCAGTTCGGCGTACCAGATCTCCAGATTGGGATCGAGGTGCTGACGAATGGCATCGATGTTGGCGATGTCGGTGCTCAGTTGGCTGACCTGCGCTTGTTGTTCGGCCACCTGTCGCTCTAGCTTGGCGATCTGATATTCGGTCCAGTACAGCTGTGCCAACTGCTGTTGCTGCTGGCTGTTGAGATCCGCTTGTTGCTGCTGCCAGCGGGCGGCTTGGCGGCCAAGTTCGGCGGCGCTGGCGATCGGTTTGGCCAACGTCGCTTGCAGTGCCTGCGGATTGGCGCTGGTTGTGGCAACAGTGGTATCGGTATTTGTAGTGGCGGCGCTGCTTGCCGCAGCCAACCAGCAACCGGCCAGCAGCAGGCTCAGGCGGCTGGCATTAATGACAGAACGGGTCATGAAATACGCTCGGTGCGGGCAAAGCCCGACAGTAGATGGAATTGGTGAATAAGCAGCGACAAGATCAGCAGGATGTAGCTGCCAAAATAGATCTTGGCCATCGGGTTATGGCTTAAGGTGAATTTGACCGTCAGGGCGCTGTCGGCGGCGCCGTGGGGGACGAAGAAATCCACCGCCGCCGCTTTGTGATCGCCCCATTCCAGTGGCTCCATAAAGCTGGCGGCATCGCTGATCAGCAGTTTGCCGTCGGCATCGAACACACTGAGGTTGGCGTGGTTGATGCGCGGATCAAAGTCGGCCAAGGTGCGGCGGGTCATCCGTCCGGCTTGGGTGTGCCCTTCGGCATCTTGGCGAATAAGACCGATGTCGTTGTTGTATTCGATGCTATCTAGCCGCACGGTGTGGCCGTTAAATTCGGTCTGCTCGCCGGCTTTTAGCTCGATGTGGGTTGGCTGATGCAGCACCACAATTTCCAGCGCGTGCATGCAGAAGATCACCAGCGTCAGCAGGTGAATTGGCAGCAACCACAGATGACGATGGCGCCAGCGCCGTTTTTGCCAAATCGGCCATAAGCCGGTGACGGAGCAGGCCAAGGTGTTGACCCCCAACAGCGCCACCACCATAACTAGGCTAACTAGCCACCACAGCACCGGTGGGTTGTCGCCCAGCAGCGGTGACCATTGGCTAAAGGGCAGGCCGCTAAGCTGTTTCAGCACTGGCCAGTAACCGGCTTGTTCCGACAGAAAAATACCTAATGCAAACCAGACAATACTGGCGATGATCAGCACGCAGGCGAGGCGCATCGAGCTGAGTTTTTCGAGCAAGCTAGTCATTTGATCCGATACCCCACTTGCAGCAACGCGATAAACAGCAGCAACAGCGCTTTGGCCAGATTCAATTGTTTCTGGCTCCGCAGCCATTGGCGCGGGAAGTGAAACACCAAGATCAGCAGCAGATAGAACAGCGCCGAGAAGAAGAAGTGGCTGCTCCAACTCCAGGTGCGGCCCCAGCCCTGCATTGCCCAATAGCTGCCAGCGACTTCACCGCACATAAACGCTAATCCCGCCAACAGTGCCAGCAGATGACAGTGAATTTGCAGCCGTTGGTCGCGCTGTTTAATCAGCAGCAGATAGCCGATGGCGGCGGCCAGCACTAAGCCAAGGGTTAATGGCCGCGAGAGGAAGAACAGCTGCGCCCACAGATAGGTCAGTACCGAGCTGGCCTCATCCGGGGCGCTGTAGCGGCTGGCCAGCGCCAGCAACACCAGCGCGGCGGCGCTGCAACCATAACGATATTGGCGACTGACGCCGGAGGCGGACAGCGACAGTTGGCCGCTCAGCAACAACATCAGCGCGCCAATCAGCAGCAACATCAGGGTGCTGCTCATCGGGAACTGATGATTCTTGAGGTACACCTCGGCCAGCCAGCCTAGGCACAGCAGCAACAAGCCAAGGCTTAAGCCGCGACTGAGATCGAATCGGGCTGATGGGACAGTGGTGCTGCTTATTGGTTTAGGATCAGTCATTGGCGCAAAACTCCAACAGTTGGCTGGCGGCATCGGCGTCGCTGGCGACGACAATCTGTGGCGCCTGCAGATGCCAGCGTTCAATAACCGCCTCTAACAGCGATGGCCGCACCACCCAGATCTGCTTGCGCTGCGGATTGGCCAGCAAACTGGCGATCGCTTTGGCAAGGCCCAGACCGGCCAGCTCCATCGGCCCAATCTCATCCACCAGATAGGTGCTGTGGTCATCGCTTGCGGCGTTAAGCGCTTGCTGTGCCAGTGCCAGCCCCTCTGGGGCGAAGCTAAAACGGGTGCCGGTGGCAGCATCGAACTGGGCTTGGCGACGGCCAAACGGTTGGCGTTCGCCGCTGGCCAGATTGATGGCGTCGCTGCTGAGGCGTTTGCCGTCGGCCATTTCGCCGGGGCATAACAAGCCTTTTAATTGGAGCTGCGGCTGTTGTTGCCACAGGTTCATCAGCGCGGTGGTTTTGCCGCTGCCGGACTCTCCGGTAAGCAGCAGCACTCGTGGCTGGGTCTGTTCGGTTAAGTGTTGCGGCATAAAGATCTGCTGCTGGCCGATGGCGATGGCGGCGGTCGCCATCCCATACAGGGCACTGAGGTTAGCGGGAGTCATCACTTGCGCGGGTGCGCCAAAACCAAGGCAGCGACCATGGTCGAGCAGCAGCACCTTATCGGCGTAGCGGTAGGCCAGATTGGGATCGTGCAAGATGGCGATGGCGCACAGCTGATCGCGGCGGCAGGCCAGTTTGACCTGATCGAGCATGTGATAACGGTTGTGGTAATCCAGATGGTTGGTGGGCTCATCCAGCAGCAACAGGTGCTGGCTTTGCACCATCGCCCGCGCTAACAGCAGCAGCTGCTTTTCGCCACCACTGAGCTGATTAAATTCACGCTCGGCCAGATGGCTGGCATTAAGGCGCCGCAGCATCGCCAGCGCGAGCTGACGGTCGTCGTCACTGGGGCAGGCAAAAGCGCTGAGGTAGGGGGTGCGCCCCATCAGCACGGTATCGAGCCCCGAGAAGGCGAACACCCCCTCTTGCTGCTGCGGCACCAAGGCGATCTGTTGCGCCCGTTCGGCAATCGATAACTGTTGTAACGGCTGCTGACGTAATTGCACCTGACCGCTGTCGGCGGCGCGATGGCCCAGCAGGCAGTCGAATAGGGTCGATTTGCCGACGCCGTTGGCGCCCAAAATGGCAATGAACTCGCCAGCATTAGCGCTGAAATTGACGTTATTAAGCAGTAAACGCTGCTCTAAATGCAGAGTCAGATCGTTTACCGTCAGCACGGTTTCTGCGGTGTGATTAACCATGAGCGCCTCCACGGAATCGGCTGCGGTACAGCAACAACGCAAACAGCGGCGCGCCGACCACCGAGGTGATGATCCCCACCGGTAACTCCAAACTGAAACTGCTGCGGGCCAGGGTGTCGGCCAGCAGCATAAACACCGCGCCCGCCAAGGTGGCCAGCGGCAAAAGCTTGATATGATCGGCGCCAATGATTGAACGGATCATGTGTGGCACCACCAGCCCGAGCCAACCAATTTGCCCCGCGACGGAGACACAGGCGGCCACCACCAGCGAACTGACGATGGTCAGCAGCAGCCGCAGTCGGCGCGGATCGACCCCCAGCGCTTGGCACTGTTTGTCGCCTTGGCAGAGAATGTTTAAGCGGTAGCGCAGCAGATGAGCGCAGCCATAGCCGAGCAGCAGCGCGGGCAGCAGTTTGCCAACGTTGTCCCAACTGCTGGCGGACAGTGAGCCCATCAACCAGAAGGTGATCGCCGGCAGTTCGCCGTAGGGATCCGCCAAGGTTTTGATCACCATCAGCGCCGCGCCAAACAGCGAGCCAACGATGATGCCGGTCATGATCATAATCAGCAGGCTGTTGTTGCCCACTTGGCGTGCCATCGAGATTGCCGCAAACGCCGCCAGTAGGCCAAAGCTGAACGCCAACCCTTGCACCAGCAACCAACTGCTGCCGGGCAGCAGCAGCCCCAGCGCCGCACCAAACATACAGCCGGCGCTGACCCCTAAAATGTCGGGGGAGACCAGCGGGTTACGAAACACCCCTTGATAGACGGTGCCCGCCATCGCCAGCCCCGCACCAATCATCAGTGCCATCAGCAGCCGTGGCAGGCGCACTAATAGGATCACCTGTTCACTGGCGCTTAAGTCTGCTGGTAATGGGCTGCTGCTGAGCAGGGCCCACAGTACCGCTGGCAGTTTGCTAAGCGCGGTTAAAGTCGAGGCCAGATCGGTATCAAAGCGCCCCAGCAGCAACGCCGCCGCCAGGGTTAACAGCAGCAACAGCGCCATCTGTTGCGCGGACAGGGTGCGCTGGCAGCGCGGCGCGGCGGCTAGTGGCGACATAGACTGTTCTCAAATGGCGCTGTGCAAGCGTCGCCGACCACTTGTTGGTAAAACTGACCCAAGCGATCCGCTACATTCACGTCGTTAAAACGCTGTGGGTGAACTTGGCTGGCAACGTAGTAGGCGCTGGCGGCGGCCAATGGGGTTGGCATGTGCCACAGCGCATCCGATGGCAAGGTAGTACGCGGCACGTCCTTGAGCACCATCAATTGCGGCTCGGCCAGTTGCTCGCTGATGCGCTCGCCACGGCCTTGCTCCAGCACCAGATATTGCGGCGCCCAGGTCAGCAGTTGCTCAAGGTTAATTTTCGGATAGAAACCGGCGACGTCCGCGGCGACGTTATCGATGCCGGCTTTAGTAAGCAGATCGTGTTGGAACATCGATTTGCCGACGCTGCGATAGAGATCGCCGCCGTTGCCGTAATAGCCGCGCACTGGGGTGACACCGGTTAAGCGTTGGCTTAGCTCTTGTTGCAGTGCGCGACTGGCGTCGATCACTCGCTCAGCCTCTGCGGGGTTGCCCGCGGCGGTGGCGATCAAGGTTAGCGCTTGTTCGATTTGCGGCAGCGATTCAGCGCGGATCAGCAGTGCTGGCACCTTCAGTTGTGCCAGTTGATCGGCCAGTCTTGCGCCATCTTTTTTATCGCTGATCAGCACCAGATCCGGTTTCAGAGCCAACACGGTTTCAAGGTTAATACCTGCGGTGAGGTTGCCCACTTGGGTGGGACTGCGCTGGCCCAGCAGCTTACGCACCAGCGATTGGCGGTTGTCTTGACTGGAGACCCCAACGAGATTGTCCCCAAGACCAAGGCTTAGGGACAATATGGAGGCGGGCATATAGGTTGTGACGATGCGGGTTGCAGGCTCTGACAGGGCGACTTGGCGCCCGGTCATGTCGGTCAAAAGCAGCGGACTGGCCGCTGCTTTTGTACCAAGCCCTAACAGCATCGCTGTGGTCAGCGACCGTAAGAACTTACGAGACATCTGGGCAACCTTAGAAGCGGTAGGTTACGCCGATATCGAAGTTACGACCTTCGGTAGCGTGGCCATCACCTTCGTAGAAGTTCACGTCCATCAGGTTGTTAACGTTGGCAAACACAGTCAGCTGATGGTTAAAGAAGTCTTTGCGAATACCTGCGTTGATAACGGTAACGTCTTTTTCAAACACTGGGACGTAATAAGTGTTTGGCCGTTGACCTACCTTTTTGTCACCAATTACGAATTTGTCTTTGTAATTGATGTTTAGGTTGGCGCTAATGCCGGTAACCTGTTCATCCCAAATCAACATTGCACTGACTTCGTTGGTCGGAACGTCGTAAACCTCGTCATAATCTACGTCATCTGACTTATTGCGAGCGTGGGTGTAGGTATGATCGATGGTGTAACGCAACTCCTCTGTCAGTTCGCCACTAAAGGACAGTTCAGTACCAAAGGTTTCGGATTCATCAATGTTGACAGGAACGCGCCAGTCGCCATTACCTTCTTCTTCAGCTGGATTATCGACATCAATGGTAGATAACCGATCTTTAATGTCGTGATGGAACAGGCTGAAGTTAAATTGGCTAACCAATTCCGAATCAAACTGGTGTTCGTAACCCAAAGTACTGCTCAAGCTGCGCTCAGGGTCTAGCTGATGCAGTTTGCCATCGTCACTGCTCATATCATTAAAAGTCGCAAAGCGGGTTTTTTGGGCAACCGAACCAAAAACTCGTGCGCGTTCAGATAGGGCGTAGCTCATACCAATCATCGGATCGAAGGTATCAGTGGTGTCGTTGTTGTTTTCGGTGATGATATAGCCTTGCATATCATCAACCACTTGGCGGTGCCAGGCGATACCACTAACCACCGTTAGATTGCCAAAGTGGATGGTGTCTTCAGCGGCCAGACTGTAAGTAGACAGTTGGTTTTTGTAGCCCTCGATGCTGTCACCTTCATCAAGCTCAGGGCGGCTAGATACCAAGTGATCTGGTACAAGCGAGAAAGTTTTACGGTGAATGTCTTTCTTGTAGTTACCAGAAATACTCAAGCTGTGGGTTTCGCTAAAGCGATAATCGGCAAATAGCGCGCCACCAACGCTGTAGTCGTCAAAGCCACTGTCACCCCATTTCTCTTCCTTTTTAATGCCTTCGTAATAAGCCATGTTGTCGGTGTGGGTGTGGTAGTAGGCAAGCCCACGCAAAGTCAGGTTATCAGAGACTTTATGGCTGGCATTAAGATCGATACCGCGGTCGGTGTAATCGGTAATGTCCGCGTAGCTGGTATAGGTCGCCCAAGATTTAATGCGGTTGTCTTGGAATGGCAGGCCGCGTTCAGTTTCAAATTGAAATACAGTGGCATAAACCGCGGTCGTGCCGTTGTTGTAGCCAGCTCGCAGGCGGGCACTTAATGACTCTAAATCCGAGTTAATCCGGCGGCCGCCATCTTCCAGCTGAACCATTTCTCCGGTGGTCTTGTCTTCTACTTTCTCTGGCATTTCATAGTCACCAGACAAGCGGAACGCATCGCGACCGGTGTGTTCGATGGAACCGAATACAGTGAAGTTACCTTTGCCGTAACTAAAAGAGGCGTCTTGATGGTTCTGGCCGTATTCACCAACACTGGCGCTGATCTCACCAGAAATGCCTTCGTGGCCCTGTTTGGTGATGATGTTTACCACCCCGCCCATGCCGTTTGGCCCATAAAGTACCGAAGAAGCGCCTTTGGTGATCTCTACTTTGGCAATGATGTTGGCCGGGATCTGATCAAGGTTCAGCTTGCCTTCGTTGGTGTTGTAGTAAGGAATACCGTCCAGCAGGATCAACACACGGCTTTGATCAAAACCTTGCAGGTTCAGGTGACGCTCGCCTTTGTTGTTCTGGGTGATGTGTACGCCGGGCATGTAACTCAGTGCATCCGCCGCGGTCTGTGCCCCAACCATCTCAATGGTTTCTTGAGTCAGCACGTTGTTGATGGCGATATCGCGCACCCCAGTGGCTTGATCGGCCACCACAATTTCCCCTAAAGAGAATACGTTGCTGTTATCGGCCGCCATCGCTTGGGCGGATAAACCGGCGGCCACCATCAGGGCCAGTGGGGACAGACGCAGAGACTTCACTGCATGCTCCTTGCTAATTATGAACAGGGCTAAAAAATACGCGGGGATGCTAACAAAGGCGGCAGGGCAAGTTTTCAGTGTTTATTCAGTTATCGATAGTGATCACACCAAAAGCGCCAATAAATGACATCACTTGCGAGTGTTTTGTGTTTTGTGTGACATATTGCCCTTGTTGGGTCGTGTTGTTGTGGGGGGTTGCGCCAAGTTGTCTGGACTTTTTGGGGTGAAGTTTGGTGACCGTGGTTCGTTAGAGTCAGTTAACCGCTTGAGTGTAAGGTGGCTGTACGGGGAGTGGTGCTGTTGCTGGGGGGCGTAGAAAAGGAAAAGGCCAGCGACCAATGCTTTGCAGGCGGGATAGGACGAGTTGCGCGCAAAGAATCAGTTCTGGCCTTAATCGCCCAGGGGCGATTGTGCTGCAGTGTAACGGCTGGGTTGGCCGAGATCTGAGCAAATTGAGTTTATTTTAACCTTGATCACACACTGAGGCGGGATTTCTAACAGCCGACTGAGAACTGCAACCAATAGTGGGATCTATTGATGCAGCTGCGACCAAATGACTCATCCAAATTGAGCCAAAAAAAATCCCAGCGCGAGGCTGGGATTGGTGTGGCCTAAGGCCAATACTCAGTTTGCTGCTGACAACAACGAACGAGAATCGAACATTGGCAGCGACCGGGCTAACTCGGTGTCGCTGCCAACCTGATCTGCGGATCAGTTAACGCGGTATTTGGCGATCAGCTCTTCGTCTAGCTCGATGCCCAGACCCAGTGCATCGGACACGGCTACGTAGCCGTTGTCGAATTGCAGCTGGTTCTTCACCAAGCTGGTAAACAGTGGGCTGCTGCTCTGGGAGAACTCCATCAGAGTGCCGTGCTCACAGGCCGCCAAGAAGTGAACCGAGGCAGACAGCAGGATGCCGGTGCTGAAGCCGTGCGGGATCAGCTGAGTACCGTTATCTGCGCCAGTTGATCTTAGATGGCGAGATTGTCCTTGGCGCCAAGTTGGTTGAGAGTAATTTGGCTAAGCAGTTGGAGTTATCCCGCAGCACCGTGCGGATGGCGCTGAATACCTTGGTGCACGAGGGGTTGGTGGTGCAAAAGCCCTACGCCGGTTGGCAAGTGGTGGAGATTGACCAAGCGGATCTGTGGGAGCTGTACCATCTGCGTTTGGCGCTGGAGGGGGAAGCGGCGGCGATGGCCGCCGAGTGGGCCAGTGACGTCGATAAGCAAGCGCTGCACAGCCTCTATCAGCAGTACTGTCAGCTGTGCCAAAACAAGCCCAAAGACAATCGCGCCATCAGCCAGATGGATTGGCAGCTGCACCAACAGATTGTGGCGATCTGCGGCAGCGAGCGAATGCAGAGCCAATACAAGCAGATCCTCTATCCATTGCAGGCGTACATCGCCATTACCCACCAGAACTACGATCTGTCCCAAAGTGCGTTAAGCCATCAAGGGTTAGTGGCGGCGATCTGCGCCGGCGATGCGGTTGCCGCCCAGCAACAAGCCCGCGCCAACATCACCCCATTTACGCCCGAGTAAGTTCAAAAATCCGTCGATGCTGTGCGCTGGCTCACGGTCACTTGCAGCGCAGATGGCGATAATGCGCGCCGCGCTCAGCGGTCGATTCCGACGGCTGGCCTGATCTACTCAACTCTTCATATTTGCTACTCCCGATGACGCTTATGCCACTGTGGCATTGGTGCGCTGCGGGTGTCTGTTCGTAAGGGCACTATGCAACAACAATCCTCTGCACGCTTAGGGGCGCTGCTGGCACTGGGCGCGGTTATCGCCTGGTCACTGAACTTTGTTATCGCCCGTGGGGTGGCCGATGCGATGCCGCCGGCGGCACTGGCGTTTTGGCGCTGGTTGGTGGCGTCGGTGGTGTTGATCCCGCTGGCATGGCGTTACTGCTGGCAACAGCGACGTCAGCTGCTGCCGCATTGGCGTTTTATCACCATCAGCGGCCTGCTGGGGGTGACCTTGTACAACTTGATGATGTACTACGCCGCCCATTTTACCGAAGCCTTTAACCTGTCGCTGCTGGCGATCTCGGCGCCGGTGTTTATGCTGATTTTGTCGCTGTTTGTTGAGCGCGAGCCGGTCTCTTGGCTGCGGCTGGCGGGCATCGGCATCACCATCGCTGGGGTGTTGGCGCTGTTAACCGGCGGCGATTGGCAACGGTTGGCGAGCATGCAATTTGGGGTAGGCGAGCTGTGGGCGCTGTTGGCGTCGTTGCTGTTTGCCATCTACTCGATGATGCTGAAACGCAAACCGGCGGTGTTAACTCCATTGCCGTTTCTGTTCCTGTTCTGCGCTTCGGGTACGGTGCTGTTGTTGCCGTTCTACGGGGTTGAATTGGCGCTGGGATACCACACCGATTGGAGCCTATCGGTAGTTGGTGGGGTGTTGTACATCGGCATCGGTGCCTCGGTGGTTGGCTTTTATCTGTGGAACCGAGCGGTTACTTATATTGGTGCTGCCAATGCGGGGCTTATCTATTTCACCCTGCCACTGTTCTCCGGGATTGTGGCGACCCTCACCTTGGGCGAGCCGATTACCTTGCTGCATGGGATCTGTGGCTTGCTGATCATCTCAGGGATTGTTATCGCCAATCGCGCCGAAGCCAGACAGAAGGCCCGCCAAGTTGATAAGGCCCAATGCCAGATTTAATCGCACCTTGGTGAATACCTAGGGCGTGTTGACCTTTGCTGTATATTTTTGCGCCTATTGTTGGTTGTTTTTGACAGCACATTGCTAATGGTCAGTTAATTTTGCTGCTCAGAGATCACTGAGGGGCGCCTTGCAGGGTCGGACTAGCGGCTGTCACTCTTCGTCATACGATTTCGACGTAGAGCCACTATGCCTTCAATCGCAATCCTCGATTGACAGCCGCTATCCTCGACCAAATTCTGAACACCAAACGTCAACACGCCCTATAAAAACGGCCCGACAGTCAGACTGTCGGGCCGTTTTTTGTTGTTGGTTGTTTACCCTAGCAAGCTTGCTAGTGGTAGCCCCAAGGATAGCAGCAGGCTGTAAACCAAGGTCAATTTGGCGGTGCGCCCCAGTAGTGGGTTTAGCGCTGCGCCTTCGCTGCGGCGAAATTCGCGAGCGAGGATCCGCGCCATTGGTACCGAAGCAAAGCCCAATAGCAGCGCCAGCCCCGGCAGTTGTCCTAGTAAGAACATTAAGCTCAAGGTCAGATAAGGCAGTGCCAGCAAGGTGCTGTACAGCAGTCGCGAGCGCTCTTGGCCGATACGAACCGCCAAGGTGCGTTTACCAGCTTTGGTGTCGGTGCCGATATCGCGGGTGTTGTTCACCAGCATAATCGCGGCATTAAGCAGCCCCATGGTGGAGGCTAACAACCAAACATTGATGGTGCTGGTGTGGGTTTGAGTGAAGTAGCTGCCGACCACCGCCACCAAGCCAAAAAACACAAACGCCGCCACTTCACCAAGGCCGTGGGAGGCCAGTGGGTAAGGGCCGCCGGAATAGCACAGCGCGCCGAGCACCGCGAACACTGCCAGCGCCGCGACAATCGGGCCACCAACGAAGATCAGGTGCATGCCTACCGCCACCGCTAACACCAGCGACAGGATCATCGCGTTACGCACCGAACGAGGGCGGATCAGTCCGGACTGAGTCACCCGTACCGGACCCAAACGTTCTTCAGTATCGACGCCACTTTTAAAGTCAAAATAGTCGTTAGCCAGATTTACGCCGATCTGCAGCAGCACACCGCAGAGCATCGAGCTAAACGCCAACAGCAGGCTAAAGGTGCCATCAACGTAGGCTAAAACGTTACCAAGCAGCAGCGGGCCAATGGCCGCTGGCAGGGTACGTGGACGAATGGCCAGCACCCATGGGTTTAAATTCATGGTGGATCACTTTTTTGGATTCAATCATTGCCTATTGTATCGAAAGTGTACGCACAGCGGCACTGATCGGCATCACACGGTGACGGTTGACTGTGATTCAGGCGCGGGCTTTGTAAGCAAAAAATTCCACGCTTGATTTGGGTCAATGATTAAGCCTATTTGCTCGATGTGGGGTTAACTATTTAATAACATTGTTAACAAGTTGAAACGGGGACAGGATGTTCAATTTTGATGGTCAAGTGATCGTGATTACCGGTGCTGGTCGAGGACTTGGTCGCGCTTACAGTTTGGCGCTGGCATCGCGCGGGGCGCATATTGTGGCCATCGATAATGGTTGTGATATCGACGGCCATGGCGTCGACAGCAGTTATCTGGATGATCTGCGAGAGACCATTGAGGACATGGGCTATCGCATGTCGGCTTATTGTGTCGATGTGACCCAACAGCAGCGGATTGCTGATGTGCTCGATGAGGTGTACCAGCAGCATGGCCGAATTGACGGTTTGATCTGCAATGCCGGGCTGATGCTGTTGCAATCGGCAGAGGATGAAGGAAACGCCAAACATCTGCGCCAGTTGGATGTTAATCACGTTGCTACGGTGGCGATGATTGAGCACGTCCTACCGTTGATGCGCACGGCGGATGCGGGCCGGATTGTGGTGACCGGCGGCTTAAGTCCGTTGTATGGCGATCCTCGGCTGATGGGTTTTGCCGCGTCGATGTCTGCCAATATGGGCTACGCTCGCTGCCTTGCAGTGGCGCTTAGCGACAGTAATATCAACATCAATATCATCGCGCCGGCCAACTATTCGCGGTTGACGTCGCAGCTGGATTGGCCATTTGAGTATGAACTGTTTACCGCTGACCTAGTTGTACCAGCGGTGCTGTGGCTGCTTGCTGAAAGCGCTCCGAACGGGGTTACGATCTCTGCTGGAGGTGGCCACTATTCGTTAATCGAGTCGATGGAGAGCGAAGGGGTGATGCCCGATCTGGTCAACCTGCGACCGCAGGTCGTGGCCAACGCCATTCAAGGCTTGATGCATCAACCGAAAAATCAGGTTTATAAAAGCTTTAAGCAGCGCATGGGTCATATTCTAAAGCAATTGATGATTAAGCAAGCAGGGTAATACCAATTCACCTAAATATCTGATCACTATTGCTGGTTTAAATCATCTCACTCTGCGTTACTCAACTTACTGGTAGAGCCACTAGCAGCGGCGTTGAGTGCCTTGATTGAGACGATTTCTCCTTCGCACTAGGTAGACCATTTACTTAAGTGAATTGGTATAAGTTTCAAAACTGGCATTTTGCTGTGCGCCGCAGTAGTGTAATCGACTGATTTTCGTCATCGAGAGAGCGCTATGTCAGCCGTATTGGACAATTTGGTTAGCCTGCTCACCTTAGAGCAGTTGGACGATGGCTTATACCGCGGTGAAAGCCAAGATCTGGGCTTTGGTCACCTGTTTGGTGGCCAAGTGTTAGGTCAGGCGTTGGCGGCGGCCCAGCGTACCGTGCCGGCTGGCCGGATGGTGCACTCCTATCATTCCTACTTTTTGCGCGCCGGTGATCTGAGCTTGCCGGTGATCTACGATGTGGAAACCCTGCGTGATGGTGGCAGCTTCAGTGCAAGACGAGTTAGCGCGATTCAGCACGGAAGACCGATCTTTTTTATGACCGCCTCGTTCCAGGCTGAAGAGCCCGGCCTTGAGCATCAAATAGCGATGCCGCAGGTGGAAGCGCCAGAAGCGTTTCCGTCAGAGCTGGAATTGGCCGCTAAAATGGGCGATCTGCTGCCGCAATCGGTGCGTGATCAGTACTTGAAAAAACAAGCGATCGAGATCCGCGTAGCGGAAAGCAAAACCCAGCGTCTGACCGACCGCAGTCCGACTCGCAATATCTGGATGCGCGCCAATGGCGCCTTGGCCGATGACCAATCGCTGCATCAGTTTTTGCTCTCCTACGCTTCGGATTTTAACTTCTTAACCACCGCGTTAAAGCCGCACGGCATTGAGTGGCTATCTGGCGAAGTCAAGGCGGCAACCATCGATCACTCAATGTGGTTCCATCGCCCAGTCAAATTTGACGACTGGCTGTTGTTCAGTATCGATAGCCCATCCACCAGTAATGCCCGCGGCTTGGTGCGCGGGCAGATCTTTAACCGTGATGGCCAGTTAGTCGCCAGTGCGGTGCAAGAGGGGTTGTTGCGTAAGCGCAAATGACTTTAACAAAGTGTGATTAAGATCAATAAGCGGCTACTGACAGCCGCTTTTTTTGTTTGATATCGTAAATAGATAGCTGGCACAAATCCCAGCTATACCTCGGATGAAGGTAACCAGGAGAGCGGTCGATTATCGATTTTCTAATGAAAACCGATAGGGCACCCACCGAAGAAGTAAATCTTTCAGGTGTCAGCGTTTGCTGATGAGGACTGGTACTGGACGAGCCTCTGGAGAGTTCCATTGACTTGGACGCCGAAGGCGCAAGCGTAGCCAATCGTGGCCGCGTGAAACGCTCAGGCAAAAGGACAGAGAGTAGAGTTTTTTACTGATTACACTGAGCATTGGTGCCGCTATCGCGAGATTAGCCACCGCGCTTCGCCGCGTCGTTGCCGCCACTGGCAATGAAATGACGACATGCAGGTGCGCGCCCGACACTCAGTAGCCGATTGGTATGATCTATCCCCCTGCACCCGTAATGCGGGTGTGTTTGTCGTCGTTGTTCGGTAAACGCACTCGGTCCGTCGTGGTTTCTCCTCAAAAATTTTGATGTATTTGAGGAAAAACAAATGTCTGCGATTGAATCTGTACTGTCGACCCTATCGTCTTGGGTTTGGGGACCGCCGCTGTTAGTGCTGCTGGTCGGTACCGGTATCTATTTCACCACCCAACTGGGCTTTATGCAGCTGCGCAAGTTGCCGTTCGCGCTCAAACTGATGTTTCGCGCCGACAGCAGTGCCGGTGATGTCTCCCGTTTCTCGGCGCTGTGTACCGCGCTGGCGGCGACCATCGGTACCGGTAACATCGTTGGTGTTGCCACTGCGGTAAAATTGGGTGGCCCTGGGGCACTGTTTTGGATGTGGCTGGCGGGTCTGTTTGGGATGGCCACCAAGTACGCTGAGTGCATGTTGGCGGTGAAATACCGCCGCACTGATAGCCGTGGCGAACAAGTGGGTGGGCCGATGTACTACATCGCCGACGGCATCGGCAAGATGTGGCTGGCGAAGGTATTTGCAGTATTTACCCTGCTGGTGGCGTTCTTTGGGATCGGGACTTTCCCGCAGGTGAACGCCATTGTTGATGGCGCCAACATCGCCTTGAGCGTACCCCGTGAAGTGACCATGGTGGTGCTGACCCTGCTGGTCGCGGCGGTGGTACTGGGCGGCATTAAGCGCATCGCCAAGGTGGCGACCGCGCTGGTGCCACTGATGGCAATTGGTTACGTGTTGGTGTGTAGCGCCCTGTTGCTGGCGAACCTCGAGGCGGTGCCGGCGGCGGTAAGCCTAATTATTGAAAGTGCCTTTAATCCGGTCGCCGCTGGCGGTGGTTTTGCCGGTGCCACGGTGATGATGGCGATTCAGTTTGGTATCGCCCGTGGGGTGTTCTCTAACGAAGCGGGATTGGGTAGTGCGCCGATGGCGGCCGCTGCGGCTAAGACCAAGTCGCCAGTCGAGCAAGGCTTAGTGTCGATGACCGGCCCGTTCTTGGATACGCTGATCATCTGTACCTTGACCGGTTTGGCACTGGTGATCACCGGCGCGTGGCAAAGCGATGCCGCTGGTGCAGCGATGACTTCTGAGGCGATGAGCAACGGTTTGTCGCAACTCTTAGGCGCCAAGATCATCACCATCGCGCTGCTGTTCTTTGCCTTTACCACCATCTTAGGCTGGTGTTACTACGGCGAACGTGCGGTGCTGTTCTTGGCTGGGGAAAAAGGTCGTCTGCCGTACCGAGTGATCTTCGTTTGTCTGGTGGCGGTGGGTGGTTTGCTGCAGTTGAACCTGATCTGGCTACTGGCGGATGTGGTTAACGGTTTGATGGCGGTGCCAAACTTGATTGCGCTGTTGCTGCTGCGCAAAGAGATTATCAGTGACACCCGTGCTTACTTTGCTGGATTGGCGGTTAAACCAAAGCATGGGACAGAGGCGGTAGAAGCCTAATTTAGACTTAGAACCTTAACGGGGCGTTGCCAATGGCAGCGCCCTGTTTTGTTTGTGATCACTGCGATTTAACTGGCCCGGGAAAGAAACGATTGGTTTGCTGCTGATAGGCCAGATACCCCGGCCGTTTCTGAACCGAGTAGTATTCAGCCGGTACCGCGCCAGAGTAGTACACCAAGGTGGTGTACATGATCTTTGAAGTAAAGAGCAGACCCGCACCCAACAGCACCCACAGCAACAACGAATCTGCCGTTGAGTAGAGCGCTAACCACGATGGTAGGGCGGCGATAACTAGGCCGTTCCACACCATCCATTCGGCAAAGTAGTTTGGATGACGACTAAAGCGCCATAAGCCGACGCTACAAACTTGGTGGCGCATCCCCTGTTGGCGCATCTTGGTGAGAAAGGCCTTCTTTTGGTAATCGGCGACACTTTCCATTACAAACGCGGCGAGCCACAACGCCAGACCGATAACTTCAAACACTGAGAAACTGGTGGCTGGGTTGCTGGCAATAATCAATGCCGGTAACGCTAAGAACGACGCATTGGCAAGCCCTTGGACTAAGGCTTCAATCTGCATCATTGCCGCGGTATTGCTGATGTTGGCCTTTTGCCAGCGACGCCGTTGATATTGATAACGCGGTAACTCTTTATCTAAATGGCCATGGCGCAGCAGTGCCAGTGCCGCCACGCCCATTCGTAGCCCAATAAACAGATAAACCGCACTGACAATGGCGCTGCGCAGCCAGTAACCATCGCTGTAGAACCACGTCAGCAGCCCAATCAGCGCAACCCCAAGCGGCCAGCCGATATCGACATAAGACATCCGGCCGGTTTTCCAAGTAGGTATACACACCACCAAGGCAAACAGCAGCAGCTGAGCTAAGCCATTGGCAAGGCTAAGCTGAAAAAATTGACTGCTACTGAGTAACACCGCCAAGCCGAGTAAAAATGGCAGCGCTGGTTTGATGTACTTAATTAGCCGTTGCATCCCTGTGTTCCCTGAGTGTCGGCCTAGATGACCGCTTAGTGTGCCGATAGCGAGATCGAAAAGTAATTGGCGTAATCGCCATAGAAGCGGTGATTCGTGCCATTTAAGCGGTTGAAGTTCGGCTTTTGGCAGCCGCTAAAAAACATTTGTTACTGAAGTTAAATAACTGTGTCGTTGCTTGCAGCGTCCGAGAAATCGTTGCCTTAGTTGTAAATTTTAAATGGCTGATGGGTAATTGTTCAGCACCGATAGGCGGCTTTTAAGGCTTACTCATGAATGATGTATCTTGCTGATATTAATCGCTTTTTGTGGTGCTAGGATTAAATGGGGTCTAGGTTATTTAAGGAGCAACTATGACTTCGTTAAAGCGTTATTTAGCGATGACTGCAGCTGGTGTCCTGTTGAGCTATCCTGCAATTCTGGTGGTACTGGGCGCGGTCTCAACCACCGTGGTGGTGTGGTCGCTGCTGTTTGGCGTTCCCGGTTGGGCTTATGTCCTGATGTAGTGGTTTGCGTGGCTGCTTGAGCCACTTTGGTTAATCGAACAGCGCACACAAGCATCGGCTTAGTGCGCTGGTTGTTTTAGCAATCGAAGATAAATGCCGCTGGCAGCGGTGCAGATTGGTATAAGATGACCGCTAATCTTCTCGTAGAACCAAGGAACTTTCGATGCGGCGTTTGCTTGTTGCTGTCGGTTTATTGCTGCCATTGGCTGGGTGTGTCACCGATACGCCGGATGTTGAGCAGGTGGAGTATGCTCAGGTCAGTGGCGTTATCGCCTTTAAAGAAAAGACGTTATTGCCGGACAATAGCCGGATTGTGGTGGCGGTGGTGGATGCCAACAAGCGTGGCACCATTTTGATGCAAACCGAGTTTTCCGCCGCCAAACTGCCGGTGCCGTTCTTCCTCTCGACCCCGAAAGAGAAGTATGACGACAACGCCGATTATGTCGTCTGGGCTGCGGTGAATGTTGATGGTTTGGCGCAGCCGCTGCTGCAAACCCGTGACCCGTTTGTGCGGGTGCTGAATAACGGCGTTACCAATGCGTTGGTTGAGGTAAAAGCACCAGCGCCACGTTAACGTGGTTAGTGCGATAAATTGACCGCAATAAAAAAGCCGAACTCAGTGAGTTCGGCTTTGTCGTTGTAGGGTCGTTATTAACTATTTAGTGGGCGATTACAGTGCCGCGAACGCTACGCTGTTGTTGCCCGCTTCGCCGTTGATTACCGCCAGCTTGCCATCAACCACAGTCATTGCTTGTGGGTTGGTGGTGCCAGTCAGGTTTACCGCGTTAACCACTTGGTTGTTGGTTACGGTCAGCAGCTGTTCACCAGAGTGGCTCAGCAGCAGCATGCCGTTGTCGGTCGCTACTACGCCAGTTACCTGAGGCAGCTTAGCTGAATCGATGGCGATAACCGCTTCGCTGTTCAGTTTGAAGTCTTTAGCGCTCAGACGGGATACCACCAGGTTGTTACGTACGTCCACTGGCAGGGTCACCATCAGGTACTCGTTGGTTGCTGCATCGTAAGCGATGTCGCCAACGTAGTTGTACTTAGCACGTACGGTCTCGAAGCGACCGCGCTTGAACTCTTTCACGCCGTCGGTGCCGTCGATGAAGTTAGCGTAGTAATCAGCAACTTTAGCCTGTGGATCGTAAGCTACGCGAGCGAAGCTCTTGTGATCAGCAGACAGGATAACGCTGTTGTCGCCATCGAATGCCACACCGGCCAGGTTGGAGATCTCAACCGAGAACGCCGCGTCGATGCGTACTTGTGCCAGTACGTTTTGCAGAGACTTGTCTAGGAAGTATACCCAGTTGTCGCTGGTTACTACTGCGAACAGTTGCGAGTTCGGGTTGTAGCTGATACCGGTGGCAACGCCTTCAATTTGTGCAGGCAGCTTGATGCTGTCGGTCGCAGCCACAGTCGCGTCGGTCGCTACTTTGGTGTTGCTGTCGGCAGTCATTTCAGCAAAGTCTGGCTTAGCAATGCTGTAAGCACCACGCACAGAACCTTTATCGAATGCTGGCCACTTAGAGGTAGACCAGATGATGGTTTCTGGGTTGAAGCTCATGCGTACTGGATCGCTCTGGCCAATGAATGGGAATGGGCCAGTTTGAGTGAACGCTTGCACGATGTTGAAGCCGATGATCACCAGGAAGGTGTTGATGGTGGCCTTGTTCAGCGGGCCCCATGCTACGGTCTTGTCGCGCAGTTTGTCGCCTTGCAGCATCAGCATCGCGCCAGCAAACAGCAGAACGATGATGAAGATAACCATTACCCACACGTAGGTGTGTACGCCAAAGATCGCTGGACCGAAGCCTTGACCGATGTCACGCAGCATGTGCGGAGCGCTGTGGCGGAAGCCGGCGTATAGGCCGTACATCGCGGTTAGGATCAGGGCACCGATGTACTTTGGCTTCAGGCCGTAGCGCATGATGAACAGGGAGATCAGCGATACCAGCACCATGGCGGTGCGCTCTTGCCAACACAGTACGCATGGGGTGTCGCCCATGCCGAAGCCCAGAATGATACAGGCGATACCTACCGGGAAGGCGATCAGTGCCAGCGCCGCTAGGGAAACAATTCGGTTTAGTACGGTTTCGTTCATGTTCGCCTCTTACAAGTTGCCAGGCGGCACAATCATGGTCCAAGTGGCTACTAGCCAGATGAACAAGCTCATTAGGATGCTGACGGCCAACAGCTTGTGTGCCAGCTGCTGTTTTTCAGGTTTGAATGCAACCAAGTAAGCGGTTGCGAAGATGACGCAAAATAGTAAGAACTCCACGTTATCTCTCCGGTATCGGCATCGGGTCAATTGCACCTAGGGATGTGACAACAGGCCGGTCTGCTCGGGTTAAGGTTCAATGAAGAACGACTTGTGAATCGCCTTCATCAGTGAATTGACGGCGAAGTTACCGGAGTGAATTAAATGAATTTGCGAGTTAAATCGCAGTTTGGTGGGGATTGGGTTGGCGTTGTTGCCAGAGTTTGCGGTCGCTTGTGTATTTAACTAAAACGCGAACCTGCCTTTATTTTTTCTGAAAATGCAGTGCATCCAAGTGTATGAAAAAACGTATTTTTGTTTCGATTCGAGGTTTTTTGGCAAAGCGAGTTAAGGCGCACCTTATCGGCCTTAACTGGAATCGAACTCGCACACGATAGGGGTTGATGGTGAAAAAAGTTACCACTTTGTGGGTATGCTGCGCGTTGTGCGCAATTGGATACAAAATCGCGGCTTGGCGCTGAAGAAAATTCATTGCCTAGCAGCGATTTTAATGGTTAGCGGAAAAGTCTGAACCGAAGCTGATTTTAGTGGCGTTACGGCACCTTGTGGCCAGTGGCTGCGGTCCAAATTCGGAACCAATGTTCGCGGGTGATCACCAGATCTTTGGCAGCAACGGCAGTTTGGATCCGTTCCACTTTGCCAGTTCCCAGCACGGGTAATGGTTTGCTTGGCAGAGCCAAAAGCCACGCGTATAGCACTTGATCGATGCTGCTGGCGCCAATCTCGGTGGCGATCGCCTGCAGCTCAGCACGGATCCGCCGGGCTTGTGGATCTTCAGGGCTGAACAGGCGGCCACCCCCTAGGCATGACCACGCCATCGGCGGTACTTGTTGCTGCTGCAGAAAATCCAAAGTGCCATCGTGAAGGCTAGCCATCTGCAGCGGCGAGATCTCCAACTGATTGGTCACCAATGGTTGTTCTAGTCGCGATTGCAGCAGTTTGAATTGGTCATTGCTGAAGTTCGATACCCCAAAGTGAAGCACTTTGCCCGCTTGCTTAAGCTGGCTGAAGGCTTGTGCTACCTCATCGGCATTCATCAGTGGATCGGGGCGGTGGATAAGCAGCAGATCTATCCGATCGGTGCCGAAGTTCGTTAGTGATTGCTCTACTTGGTTGATGATGTGGCCGGCGCTGGTGTTGTAGTGCTGCAGATCGTAGCCCTTGCGCCCCGGCAGACAGATCCCGGTTTTGGTGACGATCTCGATCTGCTCGCGGATGCTGGGCTTGAGTTTAAGCGCATCACCAAAATGCTGTTCACACTGATAGTCACCATAGATGTCGGCGTGATCGCAGCTGCTGATGCCAAATTCGAGATGACTCTCTAGGTAGTGCAGCAACTGTTGTGGGGTCTTACCCCAGTCCAAAATGCGCCAGTAGCCAGCGACGTAGCGCGACAGTTCTAATCCTTTAAGGTTAACCCGTTCCATCGTATTTCCTGTTGTCTCTACGGTCTGTGACGGCAGCTTAAAACGGCCATGCCTTGCCACGCCAGCAGTGACGTTATGCATACGTATGCATGACTACTTTGATGAAGATCTCATTGATTCAGCTGAAATTTAACATCTGACTAAAAGTTGTTCAGGATCAAAAAAAGCTTCAGTGCAAAGGGTAGCCTGTTGAGTAAGGATTTTCGCAACTGGTGATTTAAAAGGAGTGAGATGATGCGGAAAGTAACCCTAGTGGCGGCCCTAGTATCCTGCGTGGTAGCAGCACCGGCCTTGGCCCACAAAGCTGGCGATGTGATCTTCCGCGCTGGCGCAGCGGTGGTAGCACCGAATGAGAGTTCGGATGATGTATTAGGAGCGGGCGAGTTCTCGATCGATGACAATACTCAACTTGGGCTGAATTTTACCTATATGGTGACCGATAACTTCGGTGTTGAACTGCTGGCTGCCACCCCATTTCAACACGATGTGTCGTTAGCTGGAGTAGGAAAAATTGCTGAGGTAACCCACCTGCCACCAACGGTAATGCTGCAATACTACTTTGATGTGGGTCCGCTGCGTCCTTACGTGGGTGCTGGTTTGAATGCCACCATCTTCTTTGATGAAGAGTTTAATTCCACTGCTAAAGGTGTTGGTTTATCCAACTTAGATTTGGATAGCAGCTTTGGGGTGGCGGCGCAGGTTGGGGTTGATTACCAACTGAATCAAAACTGGTTGTTGAACGCCTCGGTCTGGTATCTGGATATCGGTACCGACGTGAACTTCGATGCTACAGACATGGGCGTTACAACCAGTTATAGCATTAATACCGACATCGACCCTTGGGTCTACATGCTGTCGGTTGGCTACAAGTTCTAAGCGCGTTCAGATAAAAAACGGCGCCGTGGATGAGTCCGCGGCGCCGTTGTTATTTGGGCTGAAATGAACAGATTAGTGCAGGGCGCGGGCACGAATGGTGCCGTCGATCAGCTTTAACTCTTCCAGCGCTTCTTCGGCGTGTTCGGTATCAACATCCATCACTACGTAACCGATATTGGCGGTAGTTTGCAGATACTGACCAGAGATATTGATCCCCTTAGCGGCAAACGCTTGGTTGATCTGGTTCAGTACTCCCGGCTGGTTACGGTGGATGTGCAGCAGACGAGAGCTGCCGTGATGCTCTGGCAGCGACACCTGTGGGAAGTTAACCGCAGACAAGGTTGAACCGTTATCGGAATACTTAACCAGCTTCTGCGCCACTTCGATGCCGATGTTTTCCTGCGCCTCTTGGGTGGAACCACCAACGTGCGGGGTCAAAATCACGTTGTCGAACTCACACAGCGGGCTGATAAATGGATCGTCGTTGGATTTCGGCTCTTCTGGGAACACATCGACGGCGGCGCCACTTAGGTGACCAGATTTAAGGGAATCACAGAGGGCTTCGATATCGACTACGGTACCGCGTGAGGCGTTAATCAAAATGCTGCCTCGCTGCATCTGTGCTAATTGCGCGGTGGCGATCATCTCTTTAGTGCTTGGGGTTTCTGGTACGTGCAGCGATACCACATCCGCTTGCGCTAGCAGTTTGTTAAGGCTGGCGACTTGTTGGGCGTTACCCAGTGGCAGTTTGTTTTCGATGTCGTAGAAGCGCACCTGCATCCCCAGCCCTTCGGCCAGCACCCCAAGCTGGGTGCCAATGTGGCCGTAACCGACGATCCCCAACACTTTGCCACGGGCTTCAAAACTGTTGCTGGCGGATTTTTTCCAAATACCGCGGTGGGCGAGGGCGTTTTTCTCGGGAATGCCGCGCAGCAGCAGCAGGATTTGTCCCAATACCAATTCAGCCACGGAACGGGTATTGGAGAACGGCGCGTTAAATACCGGAATACCGGCCATTTCGCAGCTGTGCAGATCCACTTGATTGGTGCCGATGCAGAAGCAGCCGATCCCGGCCAACTTTGGGGCGGCGGCCACTACCGCTTCGGTCAGCTGCGTGCGGGAGCGAATGCCAACAAAATGGGTCTCTTGCAGGGCTTCGATAAGTTGCTCATCGGACAACGAGCCGCTCAGTTCGGTGACGTTGTGGTAGCCGGCATCACGGAACACCGCCGCCGCCTGCGGGTGTACCCCTTCTAGCAGCAGGACGTTGATCTTATCCTTATCGAGGGAATAGTGGTTCATCTGGTTCTCTATTTATTAGTTTTTTGAGCAAATAGCTTAACCAAATAAAACGCCGACTACTTGATTGCAGTCGGCGTCGATAGAGCTTTGATATTACCTCATTGCATTTGTGCAGTATTGCCGCCAATTACTCGCCAAAACAGCATAAAACTGTCGTCAATCGCCTGTGATTGCTGGGCTTTTGGCAGCTCGCTAATGAACGCGGCGCTGGCCAAAAACTGGCTGTGGATCAAATGCTCGGTCAGTGCCAGTGGACTGGCAGCCAACAACTGTTGTTGCTGTCCCAGTTGCAGCAGTTGGCTTACTCCGGCAAACAGTTGCTGCACCGTTTGTTGGCGATTTGGATCGCTGGGGTGGTAGTGCATCTGCTGTAAAAAGCGCAATTGCAGTGGATGAGCGATAGCCCAGCGCATGCCGTTATGCCACAGTCGCTGGCTGTGCTGAAGCAGATCGATCTCCGCGCTAAGCTGGTTCGTTAGCTCAATGCCCGCCGCCAGTTGCGCTTTGGTTTCGGCAAACAGCGCGTTAACCAGCGCCGCTTTGTTGGCGAAATGGTGGAACAGAGTGCCGTTGGCAACGCCGGCGGTTTTGGCGATCTGAGCGGTGGCGGTGGCTTCGATGCCGCGCTCGACAAACAGCGTCAGCGCGGCATCCAACAGCAACTGCTTTTTACTGCGTGCAGCAGTGGCGGCAACGACTGTCATCTCAGCGCGCCAGCAGTTTTAGCATCAGCCGTTGCAGCGCATTACCGTAGGGCGGGTGCAACATCTGGGTGAAGTTGATGCGACCGCGGTGAACCACGGTTTTGGCATGACTGAAGGTACGAAAGCCTTCGATGCCATGGTAGTGACCCATGCCAGAGGGGCCGATGCCGCCGAAGGGGGCGTCATCCGCCGCCACATGCACCACGGTGTCATTCAGACTGACCCCGCCAGAGTGGGTTTCGCTGGTCACCCGCTGTTGCAATGACTTATCAAAACTCATCAGGTACAGCGCCAGTGGCCGTGGTCGTTGGTTGATGTAAGCCAGTGCCTCATCGACGCTGTCATAAGGCACCAGAGGCAGCAATGGACCAAAGATCTCGTCGTTCATCACCTGCATCTGATCACTGACGTTGGTCAGCAGGTGCGGCAGCAATCGATGGTGGTCATCGTCGCTAGCGTGCTCGGCTACCGGATGGACGGTGGCGCCTTTATCGATGGCATCAGTGAGGTTGTGCTGCAGCCGCTGGTACTGACGTTGATTGACGATGGAGGAGAAATCCTTGCTGGCAAGGCCATCGGGATAGCAGCGCTGAAAATGAGCTTTGAAGGCGTCGATAAAGGCGGCGATCTTTTCTCGTGGTAGCAGCACATAATCGGGGGCGACACAGATCTGTCCGGCATTAAGGCACTTGCCGTAGATGATCCGTGCTACCGCCTCGGCCATATCGAATTGGTCGTCAATCAGCACCGGCGATTTGCCGCCAAGTTCTAAGGTTACTGGGGTTAAGTTATCAGCGGCAGCGCGCATCACGTGGCGGCCTACGGCGGTGGAGCCGGTAAACAGCAGATGATCAAACGGCAGGGCAGAGAACGCCGCGGCGACCTCTGCTTCCCCTTCGACCACTTGCGCCTGATGGCCGAAATCCGCCAGCAGTTGTTTAATTACCGCATTGGTGTGTGGGGTGAACTCCGACAGTTTCAACATCGCCACGTTACCAGCGGCGATGGCGCTGATCAGTGGTCCGAGCGCCAGATAGATCGGGAAGTTCCACGGCACGATGATGCCAACCACGCCCTTGGGCTGATATTGCACTTCAACCTTGGACGGCGACAGCATCAGCCCTGCATGACGCCGACTGGCCTTCATCCACTTTTTCAGATTGCTGCGGCTGTAGCGGATTAAGTTGAGGCTGGGGACGATGTCGGTAAACAGCGAGTCGAACTCGGCCCGTTGGCCATAATCTTGGGTTAGCGCTGCTACTAAGGCCTGTTGCTGTTGCAGCAACACTTCGGCCAGCTTAGCCAGATCGCGATCTCGCTGTTCACGGGACGGGTTGCGATGCGCCGCGTAGTGTTGCTTGGCGTCAGCAAACTGTTGTTGCATTGCCGCGATGGCGTGGTCTTGGGGTGATACAGCAAGGGCCGGTTCCATAAGCGCTCCCAATTTCGATAAGTTTTCAGTGGTTAGAGATCAGTTATCAGTTTCTAGTTGTCAGTGATGAGTAAGAGCAGGGGCAGCCGGTGCGATCTGGCTAATCACCACATTGCCTTTCCCCGACTGATTAGTCGGTCTGGTTACAACTTAGCCAAAAAAAATCGGCCTCGCAAGGGCCGATAAGGTTGGGAATGAGCGTCGCCGGATCACCAACCGGCGTCCAAACGCTCACTCTTTATTTTAGTAAGGTCTCGATTTTCTGGACGATTTTATCGTCATCTGGGCTGGTTTTTGATGACCAGTAATCCACCAGATTGCCATCGGCGTCGACCAGATATTTGTAGAAGTTCCACTTCGGGGCGCCGCCTTGGCGCGCCAGTTCGACAAAAATCGGATCGGCATCGGAGCCGCGCACTTCGGTTTCGGTCAGCATGGTGAAGGAAACGCCGTAGTTTTTGTAACAAACCTCAGCGGCTTCCGCTTCGCTGTCTGCCGCTTGGAAGAAGTTGTTAGAGGGGAACCCCAATACCACCAAGCCTTGTTCGGCGTATTTATCGTGCAGTGCTTCGAGTTGTTCAAACTGGCCGGTAAAGCCACAGTGGCTGGCGGTGTTGACGATCAGCACCGGTTTGTCGGCGGTTAACTGGCACAGGTTAACGTTGTCTTTGGAGTGCAGCTTGCGTTTTTCAACGTCAAGCCAGGCCGGGCATTGACCGGCAAGGGCGGTGCTGGAGGCCAGAGCCAACAGCGGCAGCAGCGCTTTAACTTTCATGGTTCAGATCCTTTTGAGTGGTTGTCCTTTAACGGCGATGCTGAAAGTCCAGATCAGCATCGCCAAGTACGATGGCGTACTTATTTGATGGTTTTAACCCCATCTTCGCTGGCCAATAGCAGCACATCGGCGCCGCGCTGGGCAAACAGGCCATTGGTGACCACACCAACGATGTTGTTCAGCTTATTTTCCAGATCTTTGGCGGCGTCGATGTTCCAGCCCCAAACGTCGATTATCTGACAACCGTTGTCGGTGATGCAGCCTTCGCGGTACACCGGATCGCCACCCATGCGGACGATTTCACGCGCTACCGCAGAGCGGGACATTGGGATCACCTCTACCGGCAGAGGGAACTGCCCCAGAATATCTACTAGCTTGCTTTCATCGGCGATGCAGACAAATTTCTTGGCGATGGAAGCGACGATTTTTTCGCGAGTCAGGGCAGCACCGCCACCTTTGATCATCTCCATCTTTGCGTTGATCTCATCGGCGCCATCCACATAAACGCTCAGTTCGCTAACGCTGTTCATGTCGAACACCTCGATACCCAGTGCTTTTAAGCGCTCAGTGGAGGCTTCAGAGCTGGATACCGCGCCTTTGATTTGGTCGGCCATGGTGCCCAAGGCATCGATGAAGTGGTTAACGGTGGAACCGGTGCCGACACCAATAATGGTGTCTGGTTCGACGTAATCGAGGGCGGCCCAGCCGGCGGCTTTTTTCAGCGCATCTTGTGACATTGGTATTATTCCTGGTTACCGAAGAGGTTTCGGCGCCGATTATAGAGCCAGAAAGCGATCAAGTCGCGTCAGTTTTTCACACGTAATCACAACGGTTTATCGGTTTTATCCAGTGGCTTGAGTTGCACCGTAAAGCCAGACAACACGGCGTTGCCACTAAGCGGATCTAACTGCTTGGCGTCGGCCAAGCGATTGAAGTTAACCCCTGGGTGCTCATTGGCAACCTGCTGCTGGGTATCGGCAAAGCGGTGCCCCCAGCCATGAGGCAGACATACTACTTCTGGATGAACGTCGTCGCTGGCTGCAATGGTGACGGTTAGTTGGTTGCCATTGGCACTTAGCTGAGCCGTTTCACCGTCGCTCAGGTGCAACTTCGTTAGGGTGTTTGGATGAACCAACAGCACGCAGCGCGGTTTGCCTTTTACGAGATAAGGTAGGTTGTGCATCCATGAATTGTTGCTGCGCAGATCGCGCTTGCCAATCAGGGTGAGTTCACTGCTGGTTGGGCGATCCATCTGTTGCTGCAGCCGTGCAATATCGGTAGCGATGGGGGCCGGAAAGGCATTGATACGGCCATTGTCGGTGCACAGTCGCGCTGGCAATGATGGCGTTAATGGCCCTAAATCGATGCCGTGTTCAGCGCTAAGCAGTTGTTCTGGGGTCAGTGGGTTATCGCTATTGGCATAAGGGCCATCGGCAAGCCCCAGCGCTAACATCGCCTCTGGCGCTGGCAGCGGTTGCAGTGGCATCCCGTTGGCCGCCGCCAGCGCCAGTGCTAAGCCATTAAAGATCTCATGGTCGAGCCGCTCATCGGCGGCGCGGGCAAAGACCGGCTTGCTGTATTTGGCGTAGTTGCGCACCGCAAATTTATTGAAGATCAGGTCGTAGTGGCTGTGAGCCAGCGGGCTGGCGGGCGGTAAGATCAGATCCGCATGACGGGTGGTTTCATTCAGGTAGGGATCGACGCTCACCATAAAGTCGAGGCTGGCAAGTGCCTTATCAAGATTATCTGCCGATGGCGTCGATAACACTGGATTGCCGGCGATGGTGATCATCGCTTTGATTTGGCCGGCACCGGCGGTGGTGATCTCTTCGGCCATCACCGCACAGGGCAGTTCTTTGGAAAACTCTGCCAGGCCTCGCACTCGGCTGTGCCAGCGGCCAAAGTGACCTTTAGCTCGATCGCTGGGCCCGGCGGGATTGATCGCCGGGGTGCTGACTAGGGTACCGCCGACGCTATCAAGGTTGCCGGTCAGTAGGTTAAGCACTTGAATGGCCCACTGACAGAGGGTGCCAAACGCTTGGGTGGAGACGCCCATGCGACCATAAACGGCGGCGCTGTTGGCCTGACACAGGCGCTTGGTCAAACGTTCGATGGTTGCGGCTTCGATGCCGCAATAGGCGCTCACCCAATCAACACTGAACGGCGCTACTGCTTGACTGAGTTGCTCAAGGCCATCGGTCAGCGGCGTCAGGTGGTTGGGGCGCTGCCAGCGGTTATCAACGATCAGTTTGATCATCGCCAGCAGCAACGCGGCGTCGGTGCCGGGGCGAATGAAGTGGTGCGCGCTGGCGCGCTTGGCGGTTTCGGTGCGGCGCGGATCGATAACCACCACCTCGCCGCCGCGATCGCGAATCGCGCTTAGGCGATTGCGGATATCAGGGGCGGTCAGCAGACTGCCGTTCGAGGCCAGCGGATTGGCGCCAATCACCAGCAACAGATCGGTGTGGTCGATATCGGCAATTGGCAGCAGGAACTGATGGCCATACATCCACAGTGACACCAGATGGTGCGGAAGTTGATCGACCGAGGTGGCCGAAAAGCGGTTTTTGGTTTTTATCAGCCGAGTAAAGTGACTGCCGTGGGTCATGTGCCCTAAGTTGTGAACATTGGGATTACCGGCGTAGATGCCGATGGCGTCATCGCCGTATTGCCGTTGGATAGCGCTGAGTTTATCCGCGACCAACTGATAGGCATCTTGCCAAGCAATCGGTTGCCATTGACCGGCTACTTTTTGGATTGGCGTGCGCAGCCGGTCTGGATCGCCGTGGAGTTCTTTCAGCGCCACCCCTTTGGGGCAGATATGGCCGCGAGACAGCGGATCGTCTTTATCGCCGGTGATCGAGCGGATCTGCTCCCCCTCGGTAACGATTTTCAGGCCACAGATCGCCTCGCACAGATGGCAGGCGCGGTAATGGCTTTGTGGTTGGGATAAGGTGTTCTCGACGGCGGGCATAGCTGGGCTTCCTTTAATTGCTGCTATCCCCAAACCTGCCGCGTTAATTTAACGGCGGCAATTGAAAGCTATTTGATGGTGATGATGAGCCCGGCCATAACGGGCAGAAACAAAAAAGGAGCCAACCTTTGACGGTGGCTCCTTCGGCGGGAGTGATGATGACAGATTAGGGGGCGAAATGGATTATTCCGCGTTGGCCTCTAACACTCGCTGGCCGATGTTGATCTTGCGTGGCTTCATCGCTTCTGGCACTTCACGCACCAATTCGATATTCAGCAGGCCGTTTTGCAGCTGGGCATCCAGCACTTTAACGTGATCAGCCAGACGGAAACGACGCTTAAAGTTACGCTCGGCAATGCCTTGGTGCAGGAATTTACGCTCGCTTTCACCTTTGCTGCGGTTGCCTTCAACTCGCAAGGTGTCGCCTTCCACTTCGATATCCAGCTCATCTTCGGTAAAACCGGCAACCGCCATAGTGATGCGGTAGCGATCCTGTTCAACCAGTTCGATGTTGTATGGCGGGAAACCGTTTTGTTCGATGCGCATCGCTTCATCCATAACGTTGGCGAAACGATCAAAACCGATGGCGGATTTATACAGTGGCGATAGATCAAAAGTACGCATTTGGTGTGTCCTCTATTGAGCAACAAAATTGAAATTCGAGAGCCTCCATCGAGCACCCTCAAACCCTATGTGTGGTGTTGGCTGAAACTTTTAAAGGGCGACACCGAAAAAATGTTCGGATTAATTTTTAAGTTATTGAATTAAAACTAGGGCGTGTTGACGTTTGGTGTTCAGAATTTGGTCGAGAATAGCGGCTGTCAATCGAGGATTACGATTGAAGGCCCTCTCTTCTGAAATCAAAATCAGGGCTCTACGTCGAAATCGTATGACGAAGAGTGACAGCTGCTAGTCCGACCCTGCAAGGCGCCCCTTCGTGACCATCGAACAGTAAAATTAACCGAGCAAGTTCAATTTGCTGTCAAAAGTGGCCAATAATGGGCGCAAAAATATTCGGCAAAGGTCAACACGCCCTAAAAGAAAATGCCCTCCAGAGGTGAGGGCAGGTTAGAGCGATGGCGAAAAGCGGGTCGCGTCTAATGGCGGTTATGGCATTTCGCTCCAGCCGCCATCCATGATGATACCGCTGATGTGGCGCAGATAGTGGCCGCACTTATCGCAGTGGTATTCGTGCTCGCTAAAGCCGCCGTCGACGGTACTGGCTTCATGGTTGGCAAATTCGCGCAGGTTGTCGTGCGGAGCGGCGTTTTGTTGGCTCAGTTGCGCCTTACAGGCAGCGCATAGTGGTTGGTCTGACATCGGCTCCTCCTTGTGATTAGGGCGTCTAAGGCCGTTAGCTAAGCACTAGTTGAAGCTGACGATTTTTGCCAGTTGTCGGCGGTTTTGACGTTACGCTAAAGCGACAAAAAAGGGAGTCCATCTGGACTCCCTTATGCACACTGTGCTGCTAACTGCTAACTGCTAACTGCTAACTGCTAACTGCTAACTGCTAACTGCTAACTGTTAACTGCCCTTAACGACGTTTGCGCAGGTTGCGTTCGGCGGCGGCTTGCGCCTGACCGCGATCGGCGCTTGGGTTGTTGGTGCGGCGGCGCTTGTCGGTGTAACGCTTTTTGTTGCGCACATCGTGCAGCAGCGCGGTGCGATCCGGCACTTCGTAACCGGTTTGGGTGATGCGGTGAATGTGTTGACCGATCAGCTGTTCAATCTGAGCGATAGACAACTCTTCATCGCGGCCAACCAAAGAGACCGCGTGGCCACGCTGTCCGGCACGACCGGTACGGCCGATGCGGTGAACGTAGTCTTCCGCCAAGAATGGCACGTCGAAGTTGATTACGTACGGCAGACCTTTGATGTCCAAACCGCGGGCGGCAACGTCAGTGGCCACCAGGATTCGCGCTTTGCCCTCTTTAAATTCCGCCAGCGCCCGACGACGGGCACCTTGGCCTTTGTCACCGTGACAGACCACAGTTGGCAGGCCGTTAAGGTTAAGTTCTTTAACGACGTTATCGGCGGTTTCTTTGTAGTTACAGAACACCATTACCTGACGCCAGTTCTTGCGGCCAATCAGCTCTGACAGCAGTTCCATTTTGCGCCCTGCATCCACTGGGTAAACCACGTGGCTGACGGTTTCGGCGGTGGCGTTGATGGCGTCTACCGCCACTTCAACCGGGCTGGTTAGGCTTTGGCGCGCTAGCTGTTTCATCGCCGCTGGGTAGGTGGCGGAGAACAGCATGGTTTGGCGCTTGGCTGGCACCAGCGAGAACAGCCGTTTCAATTCACCGGCAAAACCCATATCGAGCATCCGGTCGGCTTCATCCAGCACCACGTGTTCAATCGCGCCTAGGGCAATGTTGCCTTCGGCAATGTGCTCGAGCAGACGGCCAGGGGTGGCGATCAGCAGATCGACACCTGGCTGCAATTGCTTGACCTGACCGGCCATCTTAACGCCACCAAAGATGGTGACGATCGACAGATCCAGATACTTGGCATAGGCCTCGGCATTGGCGCCGATTTGCGCCGCCAGTTCGCGGGTCGGTGCCAACACCAACGCACGAACGTTGAAGTTTTTCACTGGCTGCGGATTGTCGATCAGCTGCTGCAGAATCGGCAGGGTAAAGGCGGCGGTTTTGCCGGTACCAGTTTGAGCATTCGCCAGAATGTCGCGACCTTTACGGGCAGCAGGGATGGCACGGCGTTGCACCGGGGTCATCTTGTCATAGCCGCACTCGGCAACGGCGCGAACGATCTCGGGACTGAACCCTTGGGAAGCAAAACTCATGGCTGATTAACCGACTGAAAAAATGGTGGCACATGATACAGGATAAACGGTTATCGCGGGTGGAGATTTTTCGAGGGCCTTAGAGCGGCTAAATTGCGGTGGCGTTTTGGCGTCGTTTCGGTAACGGAGCCTAGGGCGTGTTGGCTTTCGGTGTTCAGAATTTGGTCGAGGATAGCGGCAGTCAATTGAGGATTGCGATTGAAGGCCCTCTCTTCTGAAATCAAAATCAGGGCTCTACGTCGAAATCGTATGACGAAGAGTGACTGCCGCTAATCCGACCCTGAAAGGCGCCCAATAGTGACGATTGAATAGTCAAATTGACTTGCCAAGTTCAATCTAGCATCAGGAACTGACATTTGTGGGCGCAAAAATATACAGCAAAGGTCAACACGCCCTAATGACTTGTGATCTTGCTCACTGCTTGGGTCAACTATCCTCGGGAGAGTGGCGTCAGCGTGGCAACATAAGTTGCATTGAATATGAAAGTTATTTAAAGAATGAAAACACTACTGATATCTGCGCTTGCTGGTGTGGTACTGCTGACCGGTTGCGACCGGGGTAGCGCGACCGATATTCCCGATGCCAATACTCAGCCCACCGCTAGTTGGCTATCGACGGCAGCCAACAGCAGTACCGACGATCTGTTAGAGCAACGACCTGCGATGGTGTACCTGTGGGCCGGCTCTGGCTTTGAACGGCAATACACCGCGCCACGGGGTCATCAGTTTGCCGTGGCTGATGTGGTGAATACCCTGCGCAGCGCCGATGGCAGCAAATCCGCCAGTTGTTTTAGCTGCAAAAGCCCAGGAGCGCCGATGTTGATGGCGGAATATGGTGAAAACGGCTTTGGCAGTAAAACCATGGCTGAGGTTGGCCACGAGATGGCGGTGTCGGTTGGCTGTGATGATTGTCATCAGGCGGATCAGCAGAGCCTGCGCTTGGCACGACCCTTTGCGCTGGAGGCGATGGCCAAGGTGCAGCAACCGTTTGCCAAGCAAAACCACGCGACACAAGCGGCGCAGACCTGTGGCCAGTGCCATGTCACCTATTACTTTCAGCCAGAGCAGGGCAATCGCGTCAACATCCCGTGGATTTTCGGCAACAGTGCCGATCAGATCGAGAAATACTACGACACCCGCCGTTTCTATGACTGGATCCACCCGATCTCTGGTACGCCGATGGTCAAAGCTCGCCATCCGGATTACGAGCAGTGGAGTCGCAGCAGTCACGCCAAGTTAGGGGTTACCTGCGTGACCTGCCATATGCCGGTAAAAACCGACGCCAATGGCCGCGAATACCATGATCACAACACCGCCAATGTCTGGGATAACTTTGATAGCCAGTGCATTGATTGCCACGTCAGCGAGTCGACGTTAAAAGCGAAGATGGCCAAGCAGCGGCAGCGGATTGACGACGCTCGCAGTGAAGTCGAAGCGTTGCTGGTAAAAGCCCACGCGGAGACGGGTGCACTGTGGCGCGCCAAGGTCAGCCAAGCGCAGTTAACGCCAATTCAGATGCTGATCCGCCACGCCCAGTGGCGCTGGGATTTTGCGGTGTCATCCCATGGGGTGCATGCCCATAACCCACAAGAGGGGTTAGCGCTGCTGGCGGCGGCTAAGACGCAGGCTCTGCAAGCGCGGGCGCTAATAGCCCCGCTGTTGGCGGCGCAGCCTGACCTTCGCGTACGTTACCCAGATCTCAGCAGCAAAGCGGCGGCGCAGCAGTTTATTGGCTTGGATATGCCTGCACTGGAGCAACAAAAACAGCAGTTTTTGCGCGAGCAGGTGCAAGATCGCTGGCCGGGCTGGTAGGTTGATAATATCCGCCGATTAAACGGGCACGAGATATGTGGCGCTATCTAACGATGTATCTGCTACTGGTTCCGCAACTGCTGGGTCTGCTGATCGGCGGTTGGGGCTGGTTATTAGGGCCAACCACAACGGTGGCGGTGTTGGTGCTCGGCGAGGCGCTGCTGGGGGACGATCTAACCCCAGCGACAATCAAGCCGAGTCGGTTGGCGGATGGGTTGCTCTATCTGGCGCTGCCACTGATGCTGCTGTTGATGCTAGTTACCCTGTGGGCGTTGACTCCGGGGGATATGCTGGGCTTGGGCGCTTGGCTCGCTGGCGTTATTGATTACCCGTTTGTGGCCGCCAAACAGCAAACCCCGTGGTGGTTAATTCCAGCCGCACTGCAGGGCAGCGGCCTGATGTTGGCGTCGTTGGGCACCATAGTTGGTCATGAACTGTGTCATCGTGCTGGTCAGCCGCTGGCGCAGGTGGTGTCCCGTTGGTTACTGGCATTCAGTTGCGATACTGCTTTTGCCATTGAACACGTCTATGGTCATCATCGCTGGCTCGGTTCTGACAACGATCCGGCCACGGCGCCCCGTGGTCGCAATGTCTATCAACACATCTGGCGCTCAAGTTGGTTCGGCAATCTCAGTGCTTGGCGGATTGAGGCCAAACGGCTGGCGCTGCGGCGCTTGCCGCGGCTAAGTTGGCACAACCGCTATCTGCGTGGGCAAGCGATGTCGCTGACGCTATTAGCGCTGGCCTATCTGTTGGCGAATTGGCAAGGCGCATTGGTGTTTGTGGCTTGCGCCCTAATCGCCAAAGCCTACCTTGAGATCGTCAACTACATGGAACACTACGGCTTGGTGCGCGATCCCTGTAAACCTGTGCAGCCCCGTCACAGCTGGAACAGCAACAATCGCATCAGTGGCTGGGCGACCTTTAACCTGACCCGCCACTCGCATCATCATGCCAAAGCGCAATTACCCTTTGAACAACTGCAACCCTTGGTGCAAACGCCAATGATGCCCGCCGGTTACATGACCACCATATTGCTGACGTTGATCCCACCGTTGTGGCGACGGGTGATGGCGCCACGGTTGGCGCAGTGGGATCGTGAATTTGCCAGTGACCAAGAGCGGCAACTGCTTCAACAGAAAGGCTGGTTAAGTCAGCCATAATCGTCAACTTAGCCGTAAGCTATTATCAGAATTGCCGGTCTACCCATTGAAATACCGCTATTTTTCGCTAAGGTTCGACAATCTTTGGCCGCTGCATCGGTGCCATAGGGTGCCAGCTTGGCGCGCGCCGCAGATCGGCATAATTTGTTCGTAAACTACAATAAATAAGGTCACGGTGGGATCACCGTGAGGTCACGGGAGAGACTATGAAGTTGCAACTGGGGTTGGCGCTGTTACTGCTAAGCGTCATGCCAGCACAGGCGCAAGAGACCGCCGACGTTAAAGATCAGCGGGATCCGTTCGAATCGTTTAACCGGGCGATGTGGTACGTCAACTACAACATCCTCGATCCGGTTGCTCGTCCGGTTGTGCACGCCTACGACGACTACATGCCACAGCCAGTGAAAACCGGCTTTAGCAACTTCTTTGATAACTTCGATGCGCCGTTCAGCGCCGCCAACCATCTATTGCAATGGAAGCCGAAAAAAGCGGGCATCGAAGTGTTGCGATTTACCATCAACTCAACCGTTGGCATTTTCGGTATTTTTGATATCGCCAGCGACATGGGCTTGCCAGCTCACCACCAAGAGGAGTTTGGCGAGGTGATGCACAAGTACGGGATCCCAAGTGGCCCCTACTTAATGCTGCCACTGTTTGGTCCCACCACGGTGCGTGATGGTGCCGGCGATCTGGTGGACGGTCTGTACTTTCCCTACAACCACTTAAATCAGGCGCAAACGATCGGTCGCTGGACCATGGATGGCATCAATGACCGTGCCCAAGTGCGCGATCAGGAGCCGTTGCTGGATAATGCATTAGACCCGTATGTGTTTGTTAGAGAAGCATATTTCCAAATGCGGGAGTATGATATCTACGACGGCAAGGTGCCGGAACAGCCACAGGAATCGGATGAGTGGTTGGATGACTATCTCGATGAGATAGATGAATAACTAGGACAATAAAATGATGGGGTTGGATGGAGTCAGCGTCCTGATCGTTGAGGACGACCCAGTGTTTCGTCAATTGGTCGGTGATTATTGCCGTCACCAAGGGATGATCGTCATTGAAGCGGAAGATGGTCAGGATGGCCTTGAACGCTTTAAGCAGCAGCGACCAGACTTGATTCTGGTCGATCTGTGCATGCCGCGGATGAGCGGCCAAGAACTGCTGGCGGAGTTAGCTCAGATCGACGCTAACGTGCCTTGTATCGTGATCACCGCCAACAAAGCGATGTCTGATGTGGTGGATGCGTTGCGTCATGGTGCTTGGGATTATTTGATGAAACCCTTGACCGATCTGCAGATCTTGCGCAATGCCATCAGCGACTGCTTGCAGGAATCCGGTGCGGTCGAGCCTAGCAGCGATGGCAGGCCACAACCACAAACCACCGCAGCAACGGCAGCGGAGTCGTCCCAGCAGTTGTCACTGGCGGTCAGTGATAATTTCGATGCCCTGCGTAATGATCCGCAAACGGCGCAGATGGTGCAATCGCAACTGTTCCCCGCCGCCGATTGGCAGGGGGCGCACTGTCGTTTTAGCTACAACTTAGTAAAAACCGACCTCGTCAGTGATCGCTTCTGTGATGGCTTCCAAGTTGACCACAACCACTACTGTGCCTATCTGGCAAAGATGTCGCCCACAGATACCGCCAATGCGTTCGTATCGGTGCTGATCCGCAGTTTCTTTAATCAAAAGCTCAAACGCTATCGGCAAGGTGGCAGCAGCGCCATCATCGAACCGTTCACCATGCTCAGCTACTTGAACGAGCAACTGGTGAAATCTGGCCTCAACAGCCAAATTGAGATCTTTTATCTGGCGCTAGAGCAAACCAGTGGCCGCTTATCGATGGCCCGTTACGGCAAGCAGATAAAACCGTACCTGCAACAACAGGACAACCTGTCGCCGCTGCTGCTGGCGGAAAGCCCGGTACTGGGTAGCGCCAGCAACATGAAACCACAATCGCACTTTCGCAGCCTCTCACCTGGCCAAAGCCTGCTGTTGCTAGAGGGTGATGAACTGGCCAAACAGCAGTTACTGCAGCGGCAAAGGCTTGGGGTGCAACAGGGCGAACACGGCGGTGCGGCGCTGCAACTGACGTTGCTATCCTAGGTTTTCTATCAGCGCTTTGGGGGTTTGTTCCGCCAGAAATTGGCGCAGATACTGATGAGCTGGATCGCCATCGAGCATCGGGCTCCAAAGCATATTGACGCAGATTTCATCCAAGCCAAATGGCAATGCCACTGAGGTTAAGCCAAAGCAGTTTTGCAGATGTCGCGCAAACTGTGATCCGCAAACAAAGATCATGTCCGAGTGCTGCGCCATCATCGCGGCGCTGTGAAAATCTGGCACTTGGGCACCGATCCGACGTTGCTTACCTTCGCTTCCCAATACCTCATCCATCAGCCACAGATCGCTGCCCTCAACGTTGATGGTGATGTGAGTTGCCGCTAAGAATCTCTGTTTGGTTAGCGGCTGCGCTAACAACGGGTGATGCTGGCGCAATAGCACTCGGTGATGGTCCTGATACAGCACTTGCCGACTCAGATCCGCTGGCAGGCTACTTTGATGCCAATTGCGCGGTGAGCGCGGATCGGTGTCTCGAGCTAACACCAGCAGATCGATATCGCCACGGCGCAGTTGCTGGAATTGTTCACCACTTTGCGGCAAAAAGCGCAGCTTTAGGTGCGGCGCCTGCCGATTGAGTTGTGGCAGCAGCGGCAGCAAAATCGGAAACGCTTTTTCCGCCATCACCAAGGTCAATTGCCGCTGACTGGTCAGCGGTTCAAACACCGTCGGTTGCAGCATCGCCCGCGACAGTTGCAGCCATTGCTGTAACTGTGGCTGCAGCGCTAGCGCCTTGGGGGTTGCTCGCAGCCCTTGGCCATGGCGGACAAATAGCGGATCATCCAGTGCTTGGCCAAGCTGTTGGCGCAGTTTCGCCAACTGTTTACTGACTGCCGATTGACTGATGTGTAGCCGCTTGGCAGCGGCACTGACATTGGGCTGTTCCAGCAAAATTGCCAACAGTTGCAGCAGGTTTAGATCCAGTGGTTCAAGTGACTTCAAGGTATTCCTTTGGGGAATGATTTGCTTTCTTATAAATCATTTTTATTCATATCTGGTGATCCTTACAATAGCGCCGCTTAACTATTGAAGAGGTACCCGTGAAGCTTCCAACCTTTGTGCTGTTTATGATGATGGTGATGTTTTCACCATTGGCAATCGATGTGTTTTTACCGGCATTACCGCGAATGGCGGCGTTTTATGACGCACCGCTGGCGATGTTGCAGGCATTGGTGCCACTGTTTGTGTTGTGCATGGGGTTTGGTCAGCTGGTTGCGGGGCCGATGGCGGATCGCTTTGGCCGTCGACCGATGGCGTTAGCGGGCGTGCTGGTTTACGTGGTAGCGGCGATCGGCAGTGCCTTGGCGCCAACCGTAGAGGTGCTGTGGGCACTGCGAGCGCTGCAAGGTTTTGGTACCTGTGCGATTGTGGTAGCCGCTTATTCAGGGGTGCGCGATCGCTACAACGGCCCGAAACTGACGGCGATCTACAGCTACCTAAATGGGGTGATTTGCGTCAGCCCGGCCTTGGCACCGCTGCTGGGCGGAATTTTAACCGAACAGTTTAACTGGCAAGCCAATTTCTGGTTTATGAGTATCTTTGGTGCGGTGGTTGGCCTGCTGTTGTGGTTTGGTTTACCAGAAACGCGTCCAGCGGACACCCAAACCGAAGGTAAGTTGATCAGCTGGCAGCGCTATCAACCGGTGCTGGGCAACCCCCAATTCCAGTTTTACGCCGGCATGGTGACCTTATCGTTTACGGTGATTCTGGCGTATGTGTCGTTCTCTACCGATGTGTTGATGGTACAGATGCAGCAAAGTCCGATGGCGTTTGCGTTGTGGTTTGGCTCTAATGCGGCGATCAACATTGTTGGTGCCTTTGTCGCCCCGACCTTGATCAGTAAATTAGGGCGTCGCAACGGTTTACTGTTTGGTTGTTGCGCTTGTGTGCTGGCGGCAATTGCGCTGCTGTTGATGCAACACAGCAGCCACCCATTGGCGTTTATGGCGCCGGTTTATCTAGCGGCGATGGGCTTTTGTGTGTTGTTGGCGGTGGGCACTGGGGCGGCGATGGCGCCGTTCGCTGAACGCGCTGGTACTGCATCGGCGCTGATGGGACTGCTGCAGATGAGTGGCGCAGCGGTATTGGTTGGTGTGGTCAGTGTGCTTGGGGTTTCCAGCATGGTGGCATTGGCGATCACCATGATATTGCCGGCACTATGGTGGTTGGCGTTTCGCCTGCGCGGCGGTTACCGCCAAGTACGGCTTGATCTGGCCAGCCAACCACAAGTTTGAATTTAAACTGAACAAGAGCGCTGCGGCGCTCTTTTTTTACGGCACTTTTTGGCGCGAGCCGAATCACATTGGCTGAGCAAAATTCGCGATAGATCGAATATTCGTTTCACCAGCTAAAATTGCGTTGACCTTGGTGCAACTCCAACGAGTAACCTTGGTCTAATCCCTTAACTTCATTTGTTTAATTGACAGGATCTTTCGTGAAAAAACTGATTGCTGCCGTCTGCCTATCCATGGCTTCTGTATCCGCTTGGGCGGCCGACTTCCGTGAAGGCTTGCACTACTATGACGTCAACCCAAATGGTTCGACCCTTGAGCCAACGGTGACTGAGTTTTTCTCTCTGTACTGCGGCAACTGCTACAACATGGAATCGAAGTACCTGCCAATGATCGTGCCGGATATCGAGAAACGCGGCATCAAGTTTGAGCAGAAGCACGTCAACTTCTCCCGCGATGAGCAGGGCGTAAACATGGTGCGTGCGTTTGTGATCATGACCCAGCTGCCAGAGAACAAACCGCTAAAAGACAAGTTATTTGAACTGAACCACGCCAAAGATCACGATCACTCCGCCCACGTAGCTGCCGGTGAACCAGAGCCAGAAAAGACCCTGAAAACCATGGCTGACATCCGCAAGGTGTTTGTTGAGTTTGGCGTAGATGGCGCTAAGTTCGATGAGCTGGCTAACTCTGACTTCACCAACAACTCGGTGAAGATGTGGGATCGTCAGCAGAGCCAGTTCCGCATCGAATCTATCCCAACCTTTATCGTTAACAACCGTTACCAAGTGAACATGGGTTCGATCCGTACCGTTGACGAGCTGATCGAGATGATGGACTACCTGTCTAAGAAGTAAGACTTAGGCCGCTTCATAAGAAACGCCTCGCTGCTGGATTACAGAGCGAGGCGTTTTTGTTATCCAAGGCCCAACTTTTAGGGCTTGAAGAACAATTGCGATAACGGGTTGAGCATTCTGGCTAGGCCAGAGGTGAAATGTAGCGGCGCATCCACGGCGCTGATCACCAAGCAGTCTTCGTCGGCATCGGTATACGGCTGATGTTCATGGCGCTGATCCAGCGCGATAAAATCGCCGACCTTGTAATCGCCTTCGGCATCGCTGAAGCCGCCATGTAGTACCAAGGTCAACTCGTTGCCACGGTGGGTGTGGCTGGGCACCTTGGTATTGCGATCCATGTGGATGAGCTGCAATGAGTGGTCGCCAAGCTCTAAGCGAGCTTGGTGCAACTTGCCGGGCTGGGCAGACCAACCACCGATTTTATTGAGCTGGTTGCTTAGCACTCGCGGCAGTCGGAAGCTGTGGTGCTGCAATTGCAAATGTTGCTGCTCACTACTTTGGGCGACCGCGATGGTGTTGTCGTTGCTCGGTAGCTTTTCCAACATCCCTTCCAACATCGCCTCTAACCGTGGCTCGTTTGGGCTTGCTGTCAGTGCTTGACGCGCCAGCTGTTGTTCATGTACTTCGACTTGGTTGCGGCAATGAGGGCACATCTCGACATGCGCTGCGACCAGCAGTGCGACGCCACCGTCGAGCTGACCGTCGGCGTATTGCTGCAACAGCTGAGGCTGTGGGTGGTGAGTAATGTTAGTCATCGATAAGCTCCCGAATTTTGGCCAAGGCCAGACGCAGCCGCGATTTAACGGTGCCTAGCGGTATATCTAAGGCGTCTGCAACCTCTTGTTGTGAGCGATCCTCAAAATAGATCATCTCCACCACCAGTCGCTGTGGATCCGGTAGACGGTTGCAATAGCTTTTGAGTTGTTGACGAAGGATGCCGCCGTCGAGGCGTGGCTCTTCATGGTCAAAGTCGGCTTCCAGATCAAGATAGATCTCTTCAGCACACAGCTGCTCTGGCCGAGCTTGCTGGCGCCGCAGCATATCAAAGCGGACGTTACGGGCGATGGTAAACAACCAGGTCGATACCTGCCCTTTGTCGCGGTGATAAAGATGCGCTTTGAGCCACACCTTGGTCATGGTTTCTTGCACCATCTCTTCCGCTTGGGCGTCGCTGGTGAAGTGTTTGCGCGCATGATTTAACAGTCGCGGTGCGTAATAGCGAAACAATCTGGCAAATGCCGCCTTGTCCTGCAGATCGGCGATACGTTGGATCCACAGTCTTTGCTGGTCGGCATCTGCGACGGCGTCCTGCCCCATCGCAACAATACTCTGTGTGGCCTCAATCATCTGTGATTATCTCGTGTTACCGGTGGCTTTACCAGCTTGCTACGAAAGCGAAACAAAGTGGGATCACTGATTACTGTTTTTTAGCATGCTATCGATCAGTTGCAGTGTTGGATTGGGGCTGTCCAGCTGCCACAACCGATGTTTGTCTTCGCCACTGAGCGGCAGGATCTCCAGCCAGCGCTGCGCAACCCAGGTGGCGTCGTCAAAATGCGGCTCCGGATATAGCTGCGCCAGATCCTGATACGCCTCGTATACCCGCTGCAGTTGTTCGGCGACCAGCAGCTGCTGTGGCTTGATGGCCAGCTGTGGCCACTGTGGCAGTACGGTGGCGCTGCCGACTCGCAAACCGTCGCTTTGGCTGCGGATGGGACCGATCTGCAGTCGTTCCAGCCCCGCGACAGTGACACCCAACATGCCCCCTTCCAGTTGGTCAAAATCGACCACCTCCACTCGAGTGGCAAACGGGTAGATGTGGCTGTTGTCATCCTTATTGCCTTGCTCATTAAGCATACAGACCGCAAAACCATGGCCGCGTTGCAGGCTTTCTTTAATCATTCGTAGGTAGCGAGGCTCGAAAATCCGCAGCGGCAAGCGGCCGCCAGGAAACACCTGACTGGTTAACGGAAATAGGGGGAGTTCGGCGAACTGCTGCATCGTTGACCTCCATCAAAATGATTTTCTGTTGCTACGCTTAAAAAGGAGAAGTAGTTCACTGATCCTATTGGACAAATCGGTCGTAAGCCGATGGTTGAAAGGCGCAGTGTTGGCGCAATTGCAAACCACTAAGTGAGGGCAGATGGCCACGGTTTTGATCACCGGCGCAAGTTCTGGAATTGGCGCACAGCTCGCAAAAGACTACGCGGCAAAAGGCTGGAAGGTTTACGCCTGCGGGCGTGAGCCAACTCGGCTGGAACCGCTGCAACAGTTTGGTGCGGTCACCTGCTTGCGCTTTGATGTCACCGATCCACAGCAATGCGCCGCCAGCCTTGGTGGGATAACGGACATTGATCTGGCGATCTTAAACGCCGGAACCTGCGAGTACATCGATTGCGACGATTGGCAGGCCGACAAGTTTGGTCAGGTGATCCGCGCTAACCTCGACAGCGTCAACTATTGCCTGGCGGCGCTGTTGCCCAACCTGAAGACCGGTAGTGCCTTGGCGGTTGTTGATAGTCTGGCGCGGCTGCTGCCCTTTACCCGTTCGCAGGCGTACGGTGCCAGTAAAGCGGCGGTGCACTACCTGACCCAGACCTTGGCGGTTGATCTGGAGCCAAAAGGGATCAGGGTGGTGGCGGTGTCGCCGGGGTTTGTTAAAACGCCGCTGACCGATCGCAATCAATTTGCGATGCCAACCCTGCTGTCGGTCGAGGAAGCGAGCAGACGGATTAGCCAAGGGATTGCCTCTAATAAGGCGGTGGTGGCTTTTCCAAAGCGACTGTATTGGACCCTAACCCTGTTGTCGTGGCTGCCACTACGTTGGCAGTACAAGTTGTGTAGAAGGATGAAAGGCGAATGAATATTGCCGTAATCGGAGGAGGGATCTCCGGCTTGGTTTGTGCCCACGTGCTGGGGCGGGAACATCAGATCACCCTATTTGAGAGCGAATCTTGGCTCGGCGGTCATACTCACACTGTCGAAGTTGATGGTTTGGCGGTGGATACTGGCTTTATCGTATTTAATGACCGCACCTACCCCAATTTCGAGAAGTTTCTGGATCAGCTTGGGGTCGAAAAGCGGCCAACTCAGATGAGTTTCTCGGTCAGCGACAGCCAGCAGAACTTAGAATACAACGGCCACACCTTTGCTAGCTTGTTCGCCCAGCGGCGCAACATCTTTAGGCCGAAATTTTGGGGGATGATCCGCCAGATCTTGCGCTTCAATAAATTGGCCACCGAGTTGGCGCAACAACAGCAGATTGGCGACATCAGTTTGGGCGAGTTTTTGCAGCAAAACGGTTTTGATGGCTGGCTTGAAAGTCATTACCTGTTGCCGATGGGTGCGGCGATCTGGTCGGCCAGCATCGACGATATGCGCCAGTTCCCGCTGCGATTTTTTATCCGTTTTTTCCATCATCACGGCTTGCTTAGCGTCACTAATCGGCCGCAGTGGTACACGGTTAAAGGCGGCTCTTGGCAGTACGTCAAAGCGCTGCAGCGCAATCCCAACTTTGCCCTAGAGCAGGGCAACGCCATTACCGCAGTCAAACGAACCGATGATGGCGTCGAGCTGACCGACAGCAGCGGCAAATCGTGGCAGTTCGATGAGGTGATCTTTGCTTGTCACAGTGACCAAGCGCTTAAGTTATTAAGCGACGCCACCGAGGCCGAACAACAAGTATTGGGACAGATCGAATATCGCGATAACGAGGTGATCCTTCACAGCGATGTTGGCCAACTGCCCAAACGCCGAGCGGCGTGGGCCAGTTGGAACTATCTGATGGGGGCTGGCGAGCGAGCGCCGGTGACGGTCACTTACAACATGAACATTCTGCAGGGGCTAAACAGCGATAAAACCTACTGCGTTACCTTAAACCCAGTGACTCCAATTGCGGCAGATAAGGTGTTGCAGCGGTTTAACTACGCCCACCCGCAGTTCACCCTTGCGGCGGAGCAAGCGAAAGCGCAGCGTCAGCGGATCTGTGGCCACAACCACAGCCATTTCTGTGGTGCCTATTGGTACAACGGTTTTCACGAAGATGGCGTTCGCAGCGCCCTTGACGTTTGTCGCCGTTTTGGGGCGGAGCTGTAGTGATGACTCAGCAGCAGGCGGCGATAGATGGTCACGCGCTTGGGATCGGCGAGGTGGTACACCAGCGCCTGCTGAAGCCTAAGCACCGCTTTGGCTACCGCACCCAGATGTTATGGCTCGATCTGGATCGGCTCGACCGTTTACAGCGCTGTTGGCGCAAACCCTGGGTGTGGCTGCGTCGTGATGATTATCTAGGGCAGGGCGATCTGAAAGCCGCAGTGCTAAAGCGTATGAGCGAACTGGCGGGTGAACCGCTGCAAGGGCAGCTGTTTTTGCTCGGGCAGGTGCGTTATTTCGGCTTGTATTTCAGCCCGGTCAACTTCTATCTGCTGAAGCAAAATGGTCAGTTCACCCAGATGCTCGCGGAGGTCAGCAATACCCCGTGGAATCAACGCCATCACTATTTAGTGCCGCTAGCGCAAACCGACAACTTGCAGACCCCGAAACGATTCCACGTGTCGCCATTTATGCCAGCCGAGCTTGGCTATCGTTGGCGGGTGCAACTGGATGACGAGCGGATCCGCATCGGCATCCACTGCCATCGAGCTGGCTCTGAGCAACAGGGAAAACGCGCTTTTTGGGCGGCAATCGACTTAACTTTAACCCCGCTAAACCAAGGGAATTTCAATCGCGTAATGAGGACAGTTCCTTGGGCTACCGCCAAGACGGTGGCCGGGATCTATTTTGAAGCGCTGCGTCTGCTGCTGAAGCGGGCGCGCTTTTATCCTCACAGCGGAGCCAACGGAGACATTGGATGCTCGAGCAAGTAGAAACCACCGCCAATGCCGGTGACAGCCTTTATCGTCGTATTAGCTTCGGCATCCTTAGCCAACTGCAACATGGCCAATTGCAAGTTATTGAGGGGCAGCAGCGCTGGCAGCTAGGCCAAGGCCAGCCGCAGGTGAGCATTACCATCCACCACCATCGTGCTTGGCGCAAGCTGTTGCTGGGCGGCAGCATTGGCATGGCCGAGGCCTATCGAGACGGGCTGTGGGACACCGAAGAGTTAACCGAAGTCATTGCCCTGTTTAGTCGCAACCTTGGCTTGCTCGATAAGCTTGAGCGACGCTTCAGTTGGCTATCGGCGCCGATTAATAAGTTTAATCACTGGCGCAATCGTAACTCCAAAGCCAACAGCCGCAAGAACATTGCGGCCCATTACGATCTCTCCAATGATTTTTATAAGCTGTTTTTGGATCAGTCGATGCTGTACTCCAGCGCGCTGTTTTCCGAGGCCGAAACGCTAGAGCAGGCGCAGTTCGATAAACTGGAACGATTGTGCCAGCAGTTGCAACTTCGCCGTGGCGATCATCTACTGGAGATCGGCACCGGTTGGGGCGCACTGGCACTGCATGCGGCCAGCCATTACGGCTGCCACGTCACCACCACCACTATCTCCGACGCGCAGTATCAAGAAGCCACGGCTCGAGTGGCAGCGGCGGGGCTGACTGATCAGATCACCTTGCTTAAACAGGACTACCGTGATCTGCATGGCCAATACGACAAGATTGTCTCGGTGGAGATGATTGAAGCGGTCGGTGAAGCCTACCTCGATAGTTACTTTGAGCAGTTGCAAGCGCTGTTGAAACCAGGCGGTCTGCTGGCGATCCAAGCGATCACCATTGCCGATCAGCGTTACGATCACTACCGCAGCAACGTCGATTTTATCCAAACCTACATCTTCCCCGGCGGTTTCTTGCCGTCGCTTGAGGTGCTAAGCCGCAAGTTCAAACAGCGCACCAGCATGGTGGTGCGCAATGTCGAAGATATCGGTTTGGATTACGGCCACACCCTTGGTCACTGGCGTGCTCGCTTTGAAGCACAGCTATCTCGGGTGCGCGATTATGGCTTCGATGAGGCCTTTATTCGGCTGTGGCGTTTCTATTTCTGCTACTGCCAAGCGGGCTTTGAAACTCGCCGCATCAGCGCGGTGCAGTTAACCGCCGAGAAAGACCGCTACTGATGTGGCAATCGATGGCACGGGCACTGCTGCTGGCCGCCGCCACCGCACTGCCGTTATTGCCGCTGCTGGCATCAGCGACGGAGGTCGAGCCGCAGCGACCTGCTACCACATCGCAGCTAGCGCCGCTGCAGCTGGTGGGGCAAACCAAGCTGAAGATACTGTGGTTTTCCATCTATCGCGCCAAACTCTACACCCCATCCGGTCGCTTTGAGGGGGTGCAAGCACCGCTCTATCTAGAGCTGAATTACCTGCGCGATATTGATGCTGACGAGCTACTTGATCACACCGCCAAAGAGTGGCGCAAGTTGGGGCAAGTGAGCGACGCCCAAGCCTCTCACTGGTTGGCCAAACTCAAAGCAATTTGGCCGAACATCCGCGATGGCGACCAGCTGCTGTTTGCGCTAACCACGCACAGTGGGGCGTTTTACTACAACGGCAACTTCATTGGCGACCTGACAGATCCCAGTTTTGGCCCCGCCTTTGCTGCCATTTGGCTTGATGAAAATGCCAGTTATCCCAAGAGTCGGCGCCAACTTGTTGGCCGGTAATCAGCGAGGTACGGAATCATGATGCGACATCTACCATTTCAGGCTCGTCGTTGGCTGTTGGCTTGGTTACTGGTGCTGCCGCTGCTGGGCGGTTGCAGCAGTCAAGATCTTAGCCATTATCAGGGGCAAACACCGCAGCTGAAGCTCGAGCAATTTTTCGATGGCCGCTTGGTTGCCCACGGCATGGTGCAAGATCGCAGTGGCACCGTGCTGCGCCGTTTTAAAGCCGATTTGGTTGGTCGCTGGCAAACTGTCGACGGCAAACCGCAGGGGGTGCTGGATGAAGTGTTTTATTGGGACGATGGCGAGCAGAGCACCCGCATCTGGTATTTAACCGTTGAAGCCGATGGCAGCTATTCCGGCCGCGCCGATGATGTGGTTGGCGTGGCTCGCGGGCAGGCGGTCGGCGCGTGGCTTGGCTGGCGCTATGATCTGCAGTTGCCCGAGTCGCAAGGTGGCTGGCAGATTACCTTAGATGACACCATGGTGCTGATAGATGAAACGCAGCTGCTCAATGTTGCCACCATGAGTAAATGGGGATTCGAGGTCGGCACCATCACCTTGCAGATCCGTAAGCTCGAGTAGTGTTCAGCAGGCACAAACAGAAAAGAGCGCCGCAGCGCTCTTTTTTGATCACGGTAGGTAATTACTGTGCTTGTTCGTCAGCTTGTTGCGACGGGATGCTTACCAGTTCGATTTCGAACTTCAGTGCCGCGTGTGGTGGGATATCGGCACCAGCGCCACGAGCGCCGTAGCCCAGCTCGGATGGGATGTACAGTTCGTACTTAGAACCGATATCCATCAACTGCAGACCTTCAGTCCAACCGGCGATTACCCCAGACAGTGGGAATTCGATGGTTTGGCCACGGTCGTAAGAGGAGTCAAACTGTTTGCCGTCGCGGGTGGTGCCACGGTAGTGCACTTCTACGGTATCAGCGGCAGTAGGTTTAACGCCGTCACCATCGCGCAGTTTGAACAGTACCAGACCAGATTCGGTAACGATGGCACCCTCTTTTTTGGCTACTTCAGCCAGCCATTTAGGGCCTTCCGCTTGCTCTTTCTCCGCGGCTGCTGCTTGTTGCTTTTGCAGCTCTTCCTGCTTGGCCATCATCACCGCTTGCATCTCTTGTTGGAATGCTTGCAGTATCTCTTCAATCTGGGCGTCTTCCAGTGCTGGGGTGCCAGCCAATGCGTCTTTGATGCCATCACGGATCAGTTGTTGATCCAGCGGCCGCTCGGCTTCGGTTTGCTGAGCAACGATGGCGTCGATCTGCGATGCCATGTGGCTACCCATGGAAACGCCGATGGCGTAGGCCACTTTATTGTCTGGAGCGGCTTCAAGCGCTTTGCTCAATTCAGTTTGAGTTGCCGCGGCAGGTGCGGTTTCGGTGGCTTTGGCGTCTTGCGCTTCGCCACAGCCAGACAGTGCCATAGCGGCAGTCAGCAGGCTGACTTTAAAGATGCTGTTCATGTGTCATTCCCTTAAATTTGGTTTCACTACTATTGGGGGCTAACTGCTTGATTGCAACCCTTAAATATTTATCGTTGGCTAAGACCTGCCAACACTGTGATGGTTCCCTGATGCTCGCCTTAATCTGCGAGCTGGACTTTGCTGTGCTTGTAGTTCGGCTAGCCAGCCAGTACTCTGCCGCGGTTGTTTGATTGATTTAATGAAAGCGAGTGCGGTATGGCGTTAAAAGCCACAGTGTTTAAAGCACGAATTAACCTGTCGGACATGGATCGCCATGTCTATTTAGAGCAACCGCTGACCATGGCCCGCCACCCATCCGAGACCGACACGCGGCTGATGTTGCGGGTGCTGGCATGGAGCATGTTCGCCAACGAGCGCTTGGAGTTCAGCAAAGGCCTGTGCGAAGAGGACGAGCCTGAGTTGTGGCAAAAGAGTTACAGCGACGAGATCGAACTGTGGATTGAGATGGGCACCCCTGACGAGACCCGTCTGCGCAAAGCCTGTGGCCGTGCCCAAAACGTGGTGCTGTTTGCCTACGGTGATAACTCGGTTGCGGTATGGTGGCAGAAGAACCAAGGCAAGTTCAGCAAGCTGCGTAACTTAAGCGTGGTGCAAATTAACGACGACGCTGCGGAACAGCTGGCGGCCATGGCAGCGCGCACCATGGATCTGGCAGTATCGATCAGTGATGACCAAGTGAGCGTCAGTAACGACAGCGCTTACGTGATGATCGAGCCAAACTGGCTACAACGATTCGAAAACTAATTTGTATTGCGAATCAATGGGATGACGATGAAGCGAAATTATTTTGCGATTTTTTTTCGCAACGGCTGGAACCTTTGGCGTTAGCGCCAGTCCTAATTAACAGATTCATCATCATCTCCTTAGAATGCTTTCATTCAGCCGCCCCCGCATACGGGGCGGTTTTTTTATGCCTAAGGGACAGTCGAATGCGACTGGATTGAGCCAACGCAACAAATCAATCAGCGATTAATGGCAGTGTGAATTAGTTCACTGCGACAGTTGTGACCGCTTCTTTATACTGCCCTCGCCACAATTACCTCAGGGTCAATGTTATGAGTTCACGGGCCGTCGGCCGTCCCAAACAAGCGCCGGACAGTATCTCGTCGGTGCGCCAGCAACTGGTGGCGGTGGCCACCAAACTGTTTGCTGAACGCGACTACGGCAAGGTCTCAACCCGAGAAATTGCCACGTTGGCGGGCAGTAATATCAGCATGATCCGTTACTACTTTGGCAACAAAGCCGGGCTGTTTGAGGCCTGTATTGCCGAGTTTTATCAGCCGCTGCTGGCGCAGATGGAGCTGCTGATCAGTGATCCGCAAGCGGATATCGAACAGATGATCCTGTGCTACTACGAGATGTTGCTAGAGCGCCCGAATTGGCCGCATATGTTGAGCACCTGCATGCAACTTGATTCGGGCACCGAACAACGCGAGGTGGTCGAACGAGTGATGGCTCGACCCCACCATCTCATGCAGCAGATGTTGCTGCGCCAAGGGATGCTGCAGCCGGGCCGCGAGCACCGTTTTGCCGGGCCAACCTTGGTGTCGATGATCCTATTTCCTTTTATGATGCCGGCGGCGTTTCGTCAGCGTGCTGGCATCACCCTTGATCGACCAACCCTTACCGAGCTTGCTGCCCATCACGCCCAAGTGCTGCGTTACGGTCTGCTGGCAGAGAAACAATAATGAAAGATAAAAAACGTTGGCTTGCCGTCGGTCTAGCCTGTGGTGTTGCCGCCATTATGGTTGCCAAAGCGTTAAAACCAGGTGTCGAAGCGGCACCGGAGTATGACCGTTCGCGCTTGGTTGATGTGGTGACCTTGACCACTCAGCAATTGCTGCCAGAAGCCACCGGCTTTGGTCGGGTGGCGCCGAAGCAGTTGTGGCAGGCGATTGCTGAAGTCAGTGGTGAGGTGATCTATCGCCATCCCGATCTGTACGCCGGGCGGCTGTTAGCGAAGGGCACCGAACTGCTGAAAATTGACCCAACCGAATACCAATTGAAGTTGGCACAGGCACAGGCGGATCTCAATGCCGCCAAGGCGCAGCTGACCAAAATTGATCGCAGTGTCAGCAACCTTAATGCCTCATTGGCGCTGGAACTGCGCAAGCTTAAGTTGACCGAACAAGAGACCACTCGTAAGCAGCAGCTGCGTCAGCAAAGCTTGATCTCAAGCTCTGAACTGGAATCGCAGCAAAGCAGTTTGCTTAGCCAGCGTAACGGCGTGCAGGAGTTACAAAATCAATTAGCGCTGCTGCCCGATGACCGCGCGGTGGCTGAGGCCAAACTCAACGTTGCTGAAGCCAGTGTTGCCGATGCCCAGCGCCGCTTGGCAAAAACCGTATTTACCATGCCATTCAGTGGCCGCATCGGAGCGGTAGAGATTGAGCAGGGTGAGGCGATCAGCGCCAATCAGATGCTGTTTGAAGCTCACGGCATCGATGTGATGGAGGTGCAAGCTCAGGTGCCTCTGCATGAATTTCGTACCCTCGCCAAAGGCTTTAAACAGCAACTTATCCCAGGTCAGTTTGCGGTTGCTGACTTGGGCCTGAGCGCCACCGTTGAGGTGACCTCTGGCAATTTCAGTGGCCAGTGGCAAGCGCAAGTCACCGGCGTGCGCGAAGCGTTGGATCCCAATCAAGCGACTTTGGGCGTTACCCTCGACATTAGCCAAAACTACGCCCAGCTGGATCTGCGCCAGACGCCACCACTGGTTAAAGAGATGTTTGTTCGCACCACCATCACCGGTGCGCCGCAAACGGTGTTAGCGGTGCCAGCGCGGGCGCTGCGGCAAAGTCGCTTGTATCTGTATGAGCAAGGCAAATTAGCGATCACGCCGGTGACAGTGCTGTTTCGCAGCGGTGACTGGGTTGCGGTGCAGGGCAACATTGCCGCCGGCCAGCAGGTGGTGTTGAACGATCTGATCCCGGCGATCAATGGCATGGCGCTGCGGCTAACTAAGGATGCGGCACCATGATCCGCTATTTCGTTAAACATCCCACCGCCGCTAATCTGATCATGATGGCGTTCATCCTGTTGGGGCTGATGAACCTTGGCAAGATTGAGCGCGAGACCTTCCCCGAATTTGTTCTCAATAGTATCTCGGCAACGGTGGTCTATCCCGGTGCATCGCCATTAGAAGCCGAGCAAAGCTTGTGTTTGCGGATGGAGGATGCGGTCGACAGCTTGTCTGACATCAAAGAGATGCGCTGTCAGGCCAGTGAAGGTAACGCCAAACTGGTGCTGAAACTGGAAGACCAAGCGGATGTGTCGCGGATGTTGGTTGATGTTCAGACCGAAATTGGCGCCATCAACGATTTTCCGGTGGAGATTGAACCGCCGGTGGTGCAGCAACTGGAGATCACCGAGCGGGTGATCGACATTGCCGTTAGTGCCGATACCGACTGGCCAACCTTAAAAGCCTACGCCGAAGATCTGAAACGGCGGATTAAGCGTGATGCCGATGTGGCGCTGGTCGAGGTCACTGGCTTTTCGGATCACGAATTGCGGGTCGAGATCGACGAAGCGGCGATGCGCCGTTTGGGACTGTCGATCGGCCAAATCGCCACCGCCTTGAGCGATCAAAATCTGATGCTGCCCTCGGGCAATATCGAGTTGCTCGACCGTAACTTGCTGATCCGCTTCGATGAACGTCGAATCGACGCCGACAGCCTTGGCGAACTGGTGGTGAGTGCCAATGCCGATGGCGCTTTGGTGCGACTCAAGCAGATTGCCACCATCACCGACCGCTTTGAACAAGATGAAGCCAAGGTGCTGTTTAATGGCAACAACACCGCCATCGTTAAGATCAACAAGAGCAAAAGCGACGACGCCCTAGAGATCAAAGCGCGGGTGCTCGAATTCTTACAACAAGAACAGGCGCAACTGCCAGATGGCATCAGCATTGTCACCACCAATGACCTCAGTTCGCTGCTGTGGGATCGCCTGTCGATGATGATCAACAACGGTGCCCAAGGGATTGTGTTGGTGTTTGCGGTGATGTGGCTGTTCTTCTCGCTGCGCTATTCGTTTTGGGTGGCTTGGGGCTTGCCGGTGGCCTTCCTGGGCGGCTTGTACATGATGAGTGTGCTGAGCATCTCGATAAACATCATGAGTCTGATTGGCCTGCTGATGGCCATTGGTATCTTGATGGACGACGCCATTGTGATTGCCGAATCGATAGGTGCGCAGCTGGAAAAAGGGCTAGAGATTGACGATGCGGTGATCGCTGGGGTGCAGCGAGTACTGCCGGGGGTGGTCTCCAGTTTCTTGACCACCGTCTGCGTATTTGGCTCGCTGCTGTTCCTTGATGGTCAGATGGGATCGGTGCTGTCGGCGGTGCCACAGGTGCTGCTGCTGGTGTTGACCTTGTCACTGGTAGAAGCGTTCTTAGTGCTGCCGGCGCACTTAGCGCATTCGCTGCATCGCGCTAAAGCTCGCGGTCGCGGCGAACGCCAGCCAACCCGCTTTAAAGCGGCATTTTTGTCAAAGTTCGAATACTTCCGCCAAGTTAAGTTGCAACAGTGGGTGCGCCAAGCTGTGCGTCGCCGCTATGCCACCTTAGGGGCGACATTGGCGGTGCTATTGGGTTCCATCGCCATGCTTAGCGGCGGGGTGTTGAAGTTCGTGCCGTTTCCTGAGCTTGACGGTGACTTCGTTGAGGCGCGAGTGATCTTGCCGCCAGGGTCGACACTTTCGCAAACCGAAGCGGTGATGGCCAAATTGGTGGCCTCGGCGAAGCAGTTGAATGGCCAGTTCGCCGCTGAATATGAAGATGGTCAGCCACTGGTTAAACACATTACCGAGCAATACAACTTCAACCAAGACGCCGGTGAGTCCGGGCCGCATATCGCCACCGTACGGTTAGAGCTACGCTCTGCGGAGGTGCGCGGCAGCAAGATGGACGATGTGATTGCCCGTTGGCGCCAGTTGAGCGGTGACATTACCGATGCGGTGGCGCTGTCGTTTACCCAGCCGGAGATGGGACCGGGCGGCCGTGCCATCGAGGTTCGCTTAAAAGGCGACAATCTTGATGAGCTTAAACAAGCGTCGGTGGCGATGCAGGAGTACCTACTGCAGTTCAACGGCGTTACTGATGTGCTGGACGATATGCGTCCCGGTAAAGAGGAGGTGCTAGTCACCTTGCTACCGGGGGCAGAGGCCTATGGCATCAGCGGTAAAGTGATCGCGTCGCAGCTGCGCGCTGCCTATTACGGGGTCACCGCTGATGAGATCCAAGTTGGCCCGGAAAATCTGCAGATCAATGTGATGCTGGCTAAGCGCGATGCCGCCAGTTTTGCCACCTTGGAGCGCTTTCCGATTGTGCTTGGCGACGGTCAGCAGATCCCGCTGGCGAGCGTGGCGCGGCTTGAGTTTCAGCGCGGCTTTGTTCGTATTCAACGGATTGATGGCATGCGCACGGTAACGGTGATGGCTAACGTCGATAACCGCTACGCCAACGCCGCAGAGGTGCGGGCACAGATGCGGGCCGAGTTTGCCGCGGTGCTCAAGCGTGACTACCCATCGGTGCGGTTGGATTACGAAGGCCAAGCCAAAGAGAGCGCCGAAACCGGCATGTCGATGATGAAAGGTTTTGCCACGGGATTGTTTGGGATCTTTATGATCCTAAGCTTGCAGTTCCGCAGCTACAGCCAACCGCTGGTGGTGATGCTGGCGATCCCCTTCGCCTTTATCGGGGTGATCTGGGGCCACATTCTGCTTGGCCATTCGTTGTCGATGCCATCGATGATGGGGTTTGTGTCGCTGGCGGGGATTGTGGTGAATAACTCGATTCTGCTGATGCAATACATCCGTGAACACATCGGTTATGGCGTTTCCACCATCGAAGCGGTGGTGCGCGCCTCCAGCGAGCGTTTCCGCGCGGTGATGATCACCTCGCTAACCACCGCCGCTGGTCTGCTGCCGATTTTGATGGAAACCAGCTTGCAAGCGCAGGTGGTGAAGCCGCTGGTGATCTCGATTGTGTTTGGGATCTTCACCTCCACCGTATTGGTGGTGCTAGTGATCCCTTGTGCCTACGCGGTACTGGATGATCTAGGTTTGGTGGATCACCATAAACCGCAACAGTGATGATTGGCTTTGATGGTTAACTAAAACGGGCGCCGCAAGGCGCCCGTTTTGTTTTGTGGGGATGAATTAGCCCTTAGACGGCTGCGCCAACGGGCTTTGGCCGACTCGCGGCGCTGAGCGGTGTGCTGTGCATTGAGGCCGGAGGCCATGGATGGCCGAAGTGCGCGGCTAAGTCAGGGACGATGCATCTGCGCAGTGCCGAAAGGAGCAGTACAAGGAGCGAAGGGTTGTTGCCGTGTTGGAGGCATTAGGGATTGAAAAGGGTGGAACCCTTTCCCGCCGGAGGCTAATAGCTATGGAATGGTAGTGTAGTGTTAATTGGCTATTGCCCGTGGTCTTAAGAGTTGCTGTTACTGGCCAGTACGAGCTAATCACTGTCAACTCTCTTTATCTTTGCCTCCGGCGGCCAAGGGCTGCGCCCTTTGGATTCCCCTTAGCCTCCATGGTTGACGAAAGCCCCCTCGTTCTCACCGCACTTCGCGGCAGCATCGGCCCGAGGCGGCATCCATGCCTTCACGGGCCTCTCGGGCATCCTGCCCTCGGCTTGCCGCTGCGTTTGCGGTTTCACTCGGCGTCAACAAGTCGGCTTAGAGCGTTCTGAATAGCCGTCACCGTGAAATCATCTGTTAGTGGTCTGAAGCACCTAGATTTCCGCGAACGCGTTCGCGGCTACGACTGAACCACTGACGGTTGCGCCAATGGGCGTTGAGCGATGTGCTGCGCATTGAGGCCAGAGGCCGACATCAGTTATTCCGTTGTGGGATAACCTGTTGGCTTAACAGCAGTTTGGTGTATTCGTGTTGAGGATCGTTAAACACCTGCTCGGTGTCGCCTTGCTCAACCACCACCCCTTTGCGCATCACCATCACCCGATCGCTGATGTGGCGCACCAAATTAAGGTTGTGCGACATAAAGATGTAGCTCAGACCCAGTTGTCGTTGCAGTTGCAGTAACAGGTTCAAACATTGCGCCCGTAGGGTGGTGTCGAGGTTACCGAACGCTTCGTCGGAGATCAGGATCTTTGGATTGAGCATCAAGGCGCGGGCGATCGCCACCCGCTGTCGTTGGCCGCTGGCCAGCATCGACGGATAAAAGTGGGCGTGTTCGCGCAGCAGGCCTACTTGCAGCAGGGCGCGATCAACCTCGGCTAAGCGCTGGGCTTTATCCAAGCTGGTATTAAATTTCAGTGGCATCTCCAGCTGTTCACCAATCCGCAGCCGCGGGTTTAGCGAGGTTGAAGAGTCTTGAAAGATCATCCGAATGTTTTTCGCCCGCTGCTGGCTGTCTTGACTTTGCAGCTCTTCACCGTTGATAAAGATCTGGCCGCCGCTGCGCTTTTTGGCGCCGCTAAGCACCTGTGCCAGTGACGTGCGCCCAGAGCCCGCTTCGCCAACGAATGCGAGGGTTTCACCGGCGTTTAACTCAAATGAGATTGGTGCCAGTGCTTGGGTCAGTTCGCGGGAAAACAGCGAGCGGTTATTGCGATAGTGTTTGTGCAGGTTGCGTACCTGCAGCAGGGGCGTGTCGCTCACAGCGATTCCTCAAGTGGGAAGTGGCAACGAACCCAGTGGTCGTTGTCATTTCGAAGCTCTGGGGTCTTTACGCACTGTTTTTCGGCGTAAGGACAGCGCGGCCCCAAGCGGCAACCAACCGGCAACGCTTGCAGCAGTGGCACCGCGCCGCGCAGTGCTGGCATATCGGCTTTCTTAGGCAAAATCAGCTGGCTGGAGAGGGAGCCTTGTTGCAGCGCTTGGGTGTACGGGTGGCGGCTTTGCAGCAGCACTTTTTTGCTGGGGCCGGTCTCCATAATGTGGCCACAATACAGCACCGTCAGTTTGTCCGACCAGCGACCGACCGAATGCAGATCGTGGCTGATAAATAGGATCGCCACCTTATTGAGCTGGTTCATCTTTTCCAGCAAGCGGAAGATCTGCGCCTGGGCGGCGGTTTCTAGGCCGGTAGTTGGCTCATCGGCGATGATCAACTTCGGTTGATGACTTAACGCCATCGCCAACATCACTTTGTGGGCTTGGCTTTCGGTCAGTTCCCACGGGTAGGATTCCAACAGGCGATTGTGCTCTTTCACCCCCACTTTATGCAGCAGTTGCACCGCCCGTTTGCGTTTGGCACTGCCACGGCGCCACCATGGGGTGCCCGCCGGTACTGGCATCGCTTCGAGCAGTTGCGAACCAATGCGGGCGGTTGGGTCGAGGCAGGCCGAGGCCTCTTGGAAGATCATCGCGATCTCGTTGGCCATCAGTTGTCGACGTTCGCTGCTGGTCATGGTCAACATGTTATGACCACGCCAATTGAGTCGATCCGCTTTCACGTGCATGCGCCGATCGGTGATGCCAACAATCGCCTTGGCCAACAGACTTTTGCCGGAGCCAGATTCACCAACCAAGCCGTGAATTTCACCCTCGTTGATCCGCAAACTGAATTTCTCCAGCGCCACAAAGCGGCCATGGGGGGTATCCAGTTCAATAGTGAGGTTACGAATATCCAGCAGTTGCATCAGTCGCGCTCCTCGGCAATGGCATGGCGCAAACTGTCACCGACTAAGTTGGTGGCCAGCACCGTAAACAGAATCGCCAGACCTGGCAGGGCAACCGTCCACGGCGCGCCCAAGATGGTATCAAGGCCATCACGCACCATCGCCCCCCATTCTGCCGAGGGCGCTTGGGCGCCAAGGCCTAAAAAGCCGAGCGAGGCGACGTCCAAAATCGCCGCCGAAAAGGTCAAGGTGCCCCGTACCACCAAGGTATCGACGATGTTTGGCAGAATGAAATAGCGCAGCAGTTGGTATTGATTGGCACCATCCAGACGAGCGGCAATGATGTATTGCTTTTGATGCTCCTCTTCAATGGCGTTGTGGACGGTGCGAACCACACTCGGTAGAAGGGCGAGACCTACCGCCCAAAATACGTTGGTAAATCCCGGGCCAATCACCGCCGCAATCAGCACCGCCAACAGTACCGAAGGCAACGACAACAACGCATCCAGCAGGTGGCCAAGCACAGATGACTTAAGCCCGCGACTGCTGCCCGATAGGGTGCCGATGGCAAAACCCAGTAACAAGGTTACCACGGTGATCAGGGCGGCGTAGCCATAGGTCAACTGCGCGCCAAACAGCACCCGCGACCAGATATCACGGCCAAGGGCATCGGTACCGAAAAAGTATTGAATGCTGCCTTCGGCATTCCACGCCGGTGGCTTAAGCAAGATTTCCGAGGCCGGATCATTGGGGCTAAATGGCGCCAGTAGCGGCCCAACCACGGCCAACAGCAGGGTGATAGCCAATGCCCACAGGCCGATGTAACCAGATGGTCGCGACTTAAAGTGATGCCAGATCTGGCGCCATGCCGAGGGGATCTGCTCTTCGTGATAGAGCGGCGATGAGTTAGCCATGGATCTCCTTACGACTGACCGGATTTAAGATGGCGTGCAGAATTTCCAGCACAATCGACAGCGAGATAATAAACAGCCCCACCACCAGTACACCGCTGTGGACGGCGGTGTAGTCCCCTTGTTGCAGCGCTTTGAGCAGCCAATTACCAACCCCAGGCCATTGGAATACCGCCTCGACCACAATCAAACTGGAGGTGATCGGCCCTAGCTGCAGGGTCATGGTGCGGAAGATCTGCGCCATCGAGTTTGGCAGCGCATGGTGCAGAATCAGTTGCGCTTTGCTGATGCCACGGGCTTTCAAGGCGCGTATGTAGGGTTTTTCCATCTCTTGCTGCATCGAGGTACGGACGATGCGGATCACCAAGGTGGTCGGTAATACCGCCATAACTGTTACCGGCAAAATCAGGTGACTGATGGCATTGGTTAATGCTTGCCAGCGCCAGGGCTCGCCGGACAGCGGAATGTCGATCAGCAAAAATCCGGTTTCAAACGGCACATCGAACAACATATTCAGGCGGCCATAGGCCGGCAGCAGATCCCAGTTCAGACCAAAGCTGATAAGCAGGCCTAAACCCAAGCAAAACGCTGGTGTGCTATAGCCCAGCAAGGTGCCAAGCCACAGCAATTTGGGGCTGATGCCGATTCGACCGGCGGCCATGATCCCCAGTGGAATGCCGACAATCAGTGCCAGCAACAGGGCGATCCCGGCCAGTTCTAGACTAGCGGGGATCACCCGGTCCAGCTCGGAAGCGATCGCGATGCCGGACACCTGCGAGATCCCCAGATCGCCGCCAAGCCGTTCCAACACAAACGCGGCAAAGCCACTAATGACGTTATGGTCAAGTTGATATTCGGCCAGCAACTGCTGCTGTTGCGGTTGACTCGGATTGACCAAGCCACTGAGGTTAACCAGCGGATCGCCTGGCATCTTTAGGGTGGTTACGTACACCACAATAAACAGCATTAAGCTGGTGAGCACCAGCAGGTTGATGCGGCGGATCAGGTAGCTGATCATTGCCCCTCCTGCGGTGTGGTGGGATTGATGGTTTGGATCTTAGTCACCTTAGAGAAGTCGATGCCGCCGCTGGTGGGCATAATCGGCCCTTGCCATTGACGTTTACGCGCCAAGATGCGGCTAGCATGGGCCAGTGGCATCACCGGCGCTTGTTGTTGAATATGATGTTCTAGCTGGCGATACAGAGCACGACGCTGCTCGCGATTTTCGGTCTGTCTGGCCTGATTGATAAGGTCATCAAATTGTTGGCTGCACCATTTGGCGCGGTTGGATTGATGAGGCACGGCGGCACAGCTTAGCAAGGGGCTGTAGAAGTTGTCGGGATCAAGGTTGTCGGCGTACCACCCCACCAGCGCTGAGTCGTAGTTTTCGGTCGCCAGCAACTCTAAAAAGCGATACCAGTCATGGCTGATGATCCTAGCGCTAATGCCGATCTTGGCGAGATCTTGCTGGATAAGTTCCGCGGTGTTGCTGCCGTTGGGGTTATAGACTCGCCCCTCTGGGGTAGTCCAGATATCAATGGTCAGATCGGTGATTGCCGCTTCATGCAGCAGCGCCCGTGCGCGCACCGGATCGTATTCCAGTGCCGGTAGGCTTGGATTATAAGCCCATGAAATTGGCGGTAGCATGCCTTTGGCATTAGCAGCGGTGTTGTAGTAAACCGCTTGCAAGATCCGCCGTTTATCGACCGCCAACGACAGCGCTTGGCGCACTTTGGGGTTATCAAACGGCGGCTTTTGGCTGTTAAAGGCCCAGAAGGCGACATTCAGCCCTGGCATCATATCCACCAACAGGTCGTCGTATTGTTGAATGGTATCCAGTTCACTTATCTGCGGCAGCGCCGCGACGTCACAATCGCCGCCAATCAGCTTGATCACTCGTGCCGAGGCGGTTGGGGTGATATCAAACACTAACTGCTGCAATGCCGCCGGTTGTCCCCAATATTGGTCGTGGCGCAGATAGCGGACAAACTGGTTACGTTGATACTGGTTTAGTTTAAATGGCCCCGTGCCAATCGGTTTATTATCAAAGTTTTCTGGGGTACCGGCGGTCAACTGCGCCATGCCGTACTCTTGCGATAGGATCACCGCAAAGTCGGTGGCCAACTCTGCCAGCAGGTTTGGCCGGGGCTCAGCCAGCTCTAAACGTACTTGATGGTCGCTGACGCGAACTAAGCGAATGTTGGCTTGGTCTAGGCCAATACTTTGAAAATAAGGATACTTTGCCCCGCCTTGGGCGTGATAAGGGTGGCCGCGTTGGAGCCAGCGTTCGAAGCTGAAGATCACATCGTCGGCGTTCATCGGTCGGCTTGGGGTAAACCACGGGGTGTGATGAAACTGCACATCCTGACGCAGCATGAACAGATACTGACGGCCATCGGCGCTGATTTTCCAGTCGCTCGCCAGTTCGGCAACGATGGCGCCGGTTTTTGGATCTTGTTGCACCAGCCGGTTGAACAGCTGTTTAGCGCTGGCATCGATATCAGTGCCAGAAACGGTCAGCTGCGGATTGAAGGTTTCCGGATCCCCTTCAGAGCAATACACCAAGCCGCTGTCGGTAAATTGATTGGTCTGATTACAGCCAACCAAGGTCAGCGTCAGTAGTGCTAGAAACAGCCGGATTGCCGTCATAACAAGGTTCGACAAATTAACGATCTGGCTAGTTTATCAGAGCCGTTAGCAAAGCCTCAATTTTCCCAGTGCTGGGATAACCTTATTGGCAACCTTGATTGCCACTATTTTACCTCTTCAGTGCCAAGCATATCGTACTTCTTTAAGATGCCGCGCAGCTGGTGGTAGGTCAGCCCTAACAGTTCAGCGCTCTTTTTCTGATTGTACTGGCTGTGCATCAGCGCGTGTTTTAAAAGCTGTTGCTCATGTTGCTGGCACACCTGTTTGAAATCCAGCGGCAGGCTAATGCCGTTGCTGGCTTCGCTTTCGGTCCCGCTGTGGTTGGCTGCTGTTGGGGCTGCGGCCGCTGGTGCGCCATTGCTGTCGGCAGTGGCGCGACGATCGCTGGTGGCGATGGTTTGGTTGGGTCGCCACGGTGATTCAAATGGATCGAGGATGATCTGCGCCAGCGGCACATGGGCATTACTGTGGCGATAAACGCTGCGTTCGATGACGTTTTTGAGTTCGCGGACATTGCCGGGCCAGTCATACCCTTGCAGAATTTTGCGGGCATTGCTGCTGAAACCGGCAAATTGCTCCAGCCCCAATTGACGGGTCATCTGCATCGCGAAATGTTCTGCCAGCAGTAGGATATCTTCTTGGCGAGCACGCAGCGGTGGCAAGGTGATCACATCAAATGCCAAGCGATCCAGCAGATCGGCGCGAAATTTACCGGCGGCGGCCAGCGCCGGTAGATCTTCGTTGGTAGCGCAGATCAGACGCACGTCAGTGCGGACGGTGCGAGTGCCACCAACGCGTTCGAACTCGCCGTACTCTATCACTCGGAGCAGCTTCTCTTGCACCAGCCCAGAGGTGTTGGCTAGCTCATCCAAAAATAGCGTGCCGTTGTTAGCCCGTTCAAACCGTCCTTCGTGGCGCTTGCCGGCGCCGGTAAATGCGCCAGATTCATGACCAAACAGTTCACTTTCAAGCAGGTTCTCATTCAACGCCGCGCAGTTCAGTTTCAGATACTCCTGCTCCCACCGTTCCGACAGGTAGTGTAGACGCTCGGCGATCAACTCTTTGCCGGTACCGCGCTCGCCGATGATCAGCACCGGTTTATTCAGTGGCGCGACTTTGGATACGTGGTCGAGCACTTCGTGAAAAGCACTGGATTGGCCCAGCAGGTTGTCGGTGTGGCGAGTGTTTGGCATCCCTGATTTCCGCTGTAGTGAATTTCGCTATCGAGTGGTGAAAACCATGATATGGCTTAGAGTAAGAAATATCACCATAAAATTAAATTCATAAAAAACAACGACTTTTGTCCAAATTTAAAGTTGGCACGGCTTCTGCTAAATCGTTATCGAGGCAACATCATAAGATGAGGATTTAAATTATGGGTATTTTCTCTCGCTTTGCAGATATCGTGAATTCCAACCTGAGCTCGCTGTTGGATAAGGCCGAAGATCCAGAAAAAATGGTGCGGCTGATCATTCAAGAGATGGAAGACACCTTAGTGGAGGTGCGTTCAACCTCCGCTCGTATTTTGGCGGAAAAGAAAGAAGCGCTGCGCCGGGTCGGCCGTGTTGAAGCCCAAGTGGCTGACTGGCAAGCTAAAGCAGAATTGGCGTTGGCTAAAGGCCGTGAAGATTTGGCCCGTGCGGCGCTGATTGAAAAACAACGCGCTGCTGAAGCGGTTGTAGCGATTAAGCAAGAGCTGATGACCATTGAGCAGCAACTGGAGCGCTTAAAAGAGGAAGTGACTCAGTTGCAAGAAAAGCTTAACGACGCCCGTGCGCGGCAAAAGACCATCATCATGCGCAAGCAGACTGCCACTTCCCGTTTGGATGTGCGCAAGCAGCTGGATACCAGCAAGATTGATCAGGCGATGTCGCGGTTTGAACAGTACGAACGTCGTGTTGAAGGGATTGAGTCTGAAGTCGAGGCTTATCAGATGACCGAAAGTCGCAGCCTGCAAGATCAGTTTGCCGCGCTTGAAGCGGAAGACAAAGTCAGCCAAGAGCTGGAAGCGCTGAAAAAGTCGATGGCCAGTGCCAAGAAAGAAGCGTAACCGAACCAAGATTAAGAGGAACGAACAATGGAAGATCTGTTAGGCCTATTGGTTGCGCCACTGATCATATTTCTACTGATAGTGGCGCCCATCTGGCTCATCCTGCACTACCGCAGTAAAAAGCAGATCAGTCAGGGGCTGACAGAGGAAGAGTATCAGCAACTGAATGAGCTGTTGCGCCGCGCCGATAAGATGGCGGAGCGCATCGATAGTTTGGAGCAAATCCTCGATAGCGAGGCCCCAGAATGGAGACGTCGCCATGAACAACAGTAACCACAAACAACCACTGTATCGGATCCCTGCCGAAGGCAAAATTGCCGGGGTCTGCGCTGGGTTTGCGGAACGCTTCAATTTAGAAGTGTGGCTGGTACGGATTGTGGCGTTTTCGGCGCTGATCCTAACTGGGGTGTTTAGTTTTGTATTGCTGGGTTACGTGGTTGCTTGGGTGCTGCTGGAGAAAAAGCCCCAAGTCGGTGGCCAGCATCGAACCGAGGTGAAAACCAAGGTGTGGCAAGCAGGGGAATCACCACGTAACGCCTTTCGAGAGCTCAACAGCCGCTTTCGCTCGATTGAGTTACGAATTCGTAATCTCGAACAGCATGTGACCTCCGACTCTTACAATCTGAGTCGCGAGATCAACAATCTTAAATAACCTTTACCGTGGTTAAATGACGCTAAATACCGCCTCTTTCGGGGCGGTATTTGCGCTAATGGCACCAGGGTGTGTTGACCTTTGCCGTATATTTTTGCGCCCATTATTGGCTATTTTTGACAGCAAATTGAACTTGGCCGGTTTGGATTGCTGTTCTGTGGTCACTGAGGGGCGCCTTGCAGGGTCGGACTAGCAGCTGTCACTCTTCTTCATACGATTTCGACGTAGAGCGACTATGCCTTCAATCGCAATCCTCGATTGACAGCCGCTATCCTCGACCAAATTCTGAACACCAAACGTCAACACGCCCTAATAAAATTGCCCCAAAGCGTCGCATTTGCATTGATAATCAACCCAATATCGGAGTTTGAGTAAGGTTGTATGGCAAGCTTGTCCCCCTCATTAAAACGTCTTGGTCGCCAGCTAGAACAGTTGGCGTACCGCGGCCTTGATCAACATCTGCGGGTTGGCGTAACCGGATTATCTCGCGCCGGTAAAACCGCCTTGATCACCTCAATCATCCACCAATTGACCCACGCTAATCAGTCCGGTGGCAGTCGTCATCTGCCGATGTGGCAGGTGTTAAACGAGGGGCGGCTATTGGGCGTGCAGCGGCAATTGCAGCCGGACTTAACCATCTTGCCGTTCGATTACGATGGCGCAATGGCGGCCCTGACCGAAACCCCGCCACGCTGGCCAGAATCGACCAAGGGACTGGCGGAAATTCGTTTGGCTATTCGCTTTCGCTCGGCTCATGGGGTTAAACGGCAGTTAGCATCGCACTTCACCCTGTATCTGGATCTGATTGATTATCCGGGGGAGTGGCTGCTGGACTTGCCGATGCTAGCGCAGGATTACCACAGTTGGTGCCAACAGCAGTGGCAGTGGCTGGCGGAGCCGAGCTGGGGCGCGGCCAGTGCCGACTGGCGCAGTGCTGCGCAGCAGGGGACGGCGACGGAAGCGTCCGTTAACGACTTAGCCAGCCAGTACGCGCAATTGCTGCAAGTGCTGCGCTATCGACATGGGGCCACCTACTTGCAGCCGGGACGGGCGCTGCTACCGGGAGAGCTGGCGGGCACCCCAATTTTGGCGTTCTATCCACAGCCGCCATCGCAATACGACAGCGAATCGTCGTTGTCGCAATTGCTAGAGCAGCGCTTTGAAGCTTACAAAAGCCAAGTGGTGAAGCCGTTTTACAAAGACCATTTTGCCAAGTTCGACCGGCAGATCGTGTTGATCGATGCGCTGTCGGCACTGAATCAAGGTCGTGCTCAAATTGAACAGATGAGCAAGGCGTTGCAGGCGGTGCTCAATAGTTTTCACTATGGCCCAGGATCGCTGCTGCGGCGGCTGTTCTCGCCACAGATCGATAAGCTGCTGTTTGTTGCCGGTAAAGCCGATCACATCAGCGTTGATCAACATGCCAATCTGTTGGCGCTTACTGACAAATTGATGGGCGCCAGCGGCAGTAAGGTTCGCTTCAGTGGCGCGCAATCAGAAAGCATGGTGATCAGTGCCATTCGTGCCAGCGAAGCGGGGCAGATCGACGACGGCAGCGGCCCACAAGCGGTGATCCGCGGCTTTGATGTTAATCAGCAACCGCTGCTGCGTTTTCCTGGTGAAGTGCCGCGGCAACTGCCAAGCCCAAGCTTTTGGCAACAGCAGGGTTTTGCGTTTACGCCGCTTGCGCCACCGCGTGGGCTGACGTTGGATGGACCACTGCCACACATGCGGATGGATCATTTGCTGGAGTGGATGCTGGGAGACAAATTGCAATGAGCAGGGCACAAGACCATGGCCAGCTAAAGGCGGCCAAAAGCTTCGAGAGTCACGACTTTGTTGATGACAATCCGCCCCAGTTAGCGGCAGCGCAGGATCATATCGAAGCCGATTGGCAACAAGTGGATCAGCTGGAGCCTCTGGCACCTGCAACCAAGCGCGGTTCAAGGTTAGCAAAACTGGTGTTGCTGGCGTTGTTGGTGCTGATTGGTGCCGAAGCGGGCTACAGCGTATGGCAAGCGTGGTTGCGCGGGCCGTTGTGGTTTGGCTTGTACGCGGCGGTGATTGGTGGCGCGTTGGTCGTGATTGGTCGATTGGGCTGGCGTGAGCTATCGCGGCTGCGGATGCTGAAACGCAATCAACGCCAGCGCCAGACTGGGATCCGCTTATTGGACTCAACTCAAGCTGGGGAAGCGGACAAGTTGCTTGAGGAGCTAAGCGTCCAGTTGCCTGTGCAGTTTAATCCCGCGCTAGAGGAGTGGCAGCATGCCAAGCAAGCGCATCACAACGATGCTGAGCAGCTGCAACTGTATGAAGCCAAGGTGCTGCGCCAGCAAGATATCGAAGCGCAGCGCTGCATCTATCGATACGCCGCCCAGGCCAGTTTGCTGTTGGCCGCCAGCCCGATGGCCAGTTTAGATATGGCGCTGATGCTGTGGCGCAATCAATCGATGTTGGATGAAGTGGCCCGCATTTATGGGGTAGAGCCGGGTTATTGGAGCCGAGTTCGGCTGATCAAGCAGATTGTCCGCAATTTGCTGTTCGCCGGCGGTTCGCAGGTGGCGTTGGATCTTGGCACCCAGATGCTGTCGGCTGAACTGACCGGCAAGCTATCAGCACGGGTCGCACAAGGGTTGGGGGCTGGATTGTTAACCGCGCGGCTAGGTTACGCCGCTTGCGCCGAATGTCGGCCACTGCCCTACGCTGTGCAGATGCGTCCGAGTTTGCTATCAGTGCAGGGTAAGCTTCTGGCTGAATTGAAGAATGTTAGTGTCGATGCGCTTAATCTGGCGCGTTCAAAGGCAGCTACCGCTCCGCCACGTAACGAACAATTTACGAACAGCAACCGCTACGATCGAAGCTGAATACTTTCCCCTAATCGGGGTTGGCATAAGGTAGAACTTTGCTGCACCGTCGACGTAAAAACTAAAATTATGACGGTGCATTCAAGGGAGAAGCTTTATGGATTCAACCACGCATCCGCCAATGATGCACCCAGAGACCTGCGTCATTCACGGCGGCCACCAGCGCGATCCCAGTGGCGCACTGGTGACGCCACTGCTGCAAAGCGCCACCTTTGCCTTTGCCGATTGTCGCACCGGTGGCGCCCGCTTTGCCGGCGAACAAACCGGGCCGATCTACACCCGCTTAGGTAACCCCACTACCGATGAACTAGAGCGGCGCTTGGCGCTGTTGGAAGGCGCCGACGATGCGGTGGCTTTTGCTAGCGGCATGGGGGCGGTTTCAGCGGTGCTCTTGGGGCTACTAAGTCAGGGCGATCATCTGATTGTGGCCAACGGCCTGTATGGCTGCAGCCATGCGTTGGCGGTTGAGCAATTACCGCGGTTTGGTATCGAAGTAACCGAGGTCGATTTTGCCGATTTGGCCAGCGTCCAGCAGGCGATCCTACCCAATACTAAGATGTTGTTGCTGGAAACCCCAGTTAATCCCCACCTACAGGCGTACGATCTGGACGGGGTGATGGCGCTCACTACGCCGCCCGGTTGTTTGACCGTGGTGGATAACACCTTTATGACGCCACTGCTGCAAAAGCCGCTTAGTCACGGTGCCGATCTGGTGCTGCACAGCGCCACTAAGTACCTCAATGGCCATGGCGACGTGGTGGCGGGGATCGTTTGTGGACGCCGCGAATTGACCGAGGTGATCCGTGGTGTCGGTCGCAAAGATTTCGGGGCAGTGCTATCGCCCCATGACGCTTGGCTAATCCTGCGGGGCTTGAAAACCTTGGCACTGCGGGTGGATAGGCACTGTCAAAATGCCCTTAAGGTGGCGCAGTACCTTGAGCAACATGCGGCGATCGCCAAGGTCTACTACCCTGGCCTGCAATCCCACATGGGCTATAAGCTGTTGGGCAATCAGATGCGCGCTGGCGGTGGGGTGCTCGCCATCGAGTTGCACGGCGACTACGACGATGCGCTGCGTTTTGTCGACTCGCTGAAGCTGTTCACCATCGCTGTCAGCTTGGGCGATCCAGAGTCGTTGGTGCAGCATCCGGCGTCAATGACTCACGCTTGTTACGACCCCGAGGTTCGCCGCGCTGCTGGGATCAGCGATAATTTAGTGCGCTTGGCGATCGGCCTTGAACACGGCGACGATCTGTTGAGCGATCTTGAACAAGCGTTGGTGGCGACCTTTGCCGATAAGGAGCTTGAGCGATGAAACAAACGCAATATCAGGCGCGTGTGCCAGGGGCTGACGGCATCATCCACTATCCCGCTGAAGAGCATCAGATCTGGGCCGAATTGTATGCGCGGCAGATGCAGGTGATTGCTGGGCGCGCTTGTGATGAATACCACCAAGGGTTGCAAACCTTAGGCTTGCCAAGCGATCGCATTCCACAACTGGCCGAGGTCGACAAGGTGTTGTTAGCGACCACCGGTTGGCAGACCGCCGCAGTACCGGCGCTGATCTCTTTTGAACGGTTCTTTGAACTGCTGGCCAATAAGCAGTTCCCAGTAGCCACCTTTATTCGCAGCCGGGAAGAGTTTGATTATCTGCAAGAGCCGGACATTTTCCATGAACTGTTTGGTCACTGCCCGTTGCTGACCAATCCGGCTTTTGCCCACTTCACCCATACCTACGGCAAACTTGGGTTAGCGGCGACGCCCAAACAGCGGGTTTACTTGGCGCGGTTGTACTGGTTTACCGTGGAATTTGGCTTGGTACAGACCGACAACGGCCTGCGGATCTACGGTGGCGGCATTCTATCCAGCCCCGGTGAGACCTTGTATGCGCTATCTGGCGAGCCCAAGCTGCAGCCGATGCAAGTGCTGGATGCGATGCGTACCCCATATCGGATCGACATTATGCAGCCAATCTATTACGCCTTAAATGGCATCGACCAACTGTATGAGCTGGCCGAACAAGACTTAATGGCTCTGGTTGAACAGGCACAAAGCCTTGGTTTGTTCGAACCACTGTTTGCGCCGAAACAAGCCAGCTAACGAACACCGAAATAGCAATAACACAGGGAATTATTATGAGTGAATTAAGTGAACTGAAGTGTGAAGCTTGCCAAGCGGGGGCACCACAAGTGACCGAGCAAGAGTTGGCGCAATTGATGGCGCAACTGCCGGATTGGAGCGTGCCGGTACGTGAAGGGGTGATGCAGCTAGAGCGAGTCTACAAATTTAAGAATTTTAAACTGGCGTGGGCGTTTTCTAACAAGGTAGCCGAGTTGGCAGAAGCCGAGTTTCACCATCCCGGCATTTTGCTGGAGTGGGGCAAAGTCACCGTCACCTGGTGGACCCATGCGATCGCGGGGCTTCATAAAAACGACTTCATTATGGCCGCCAAAACCGACCAACTGCTCGATTGATTAGCGCAATCGACTAGAGCGAACGCACCAGCGTATCGACTGGCAAATGCCGATAGCAGCTAGGCTTGCTCGCCCGTAGCGGACGTTAATGACAAATTTATTGATCTGGCCGACAGTTTTGTCGGCTTTTTTGATCGGCATAACGTTGGCTTGTATCGCAATTTTTACAGTATCATCCGAGTCAGGAGCAGCCAGCGAGTAGTTAATGACAGTGAAACTGCTTAGGGAACCGCTGCTGATTTCTGTCTAAAAACTATTACAACAAAGGAACTGCTGATGAGGCTACGAGTCAGTTGCCACGACCGAGTTGGTCTGGCAAGGGAAATCCTAGAAGTACTGGAACAGTTCGATATCAATATCAACGCCATTGATGCCGCGGATGAGGGCTTTGTGTATCTGCAGATCCCGGCGCCATCGTTTGAGCAACTGCAGCAGCTGATGCCGATGCTGCGCAAGATCCCCAATGTCACCGACGTCCGCACCGTGCCCTATATGCCTTCCGAACGAGAGCATTACGCCATGGAGGTGCTGCTAAAAACGCTGCCCGATCCCATCCTGTCGGTCGACATTAAAGGCAATTTGGCCACCGCTAACGTGTCGGCGCTGTCGCTGTTGGGCTGTCAATTGGATGAACTGCTGGACCAACCGGCGGCCAACTACATTCAAGGTTTTAACTTCGGCCGCTGGTTGTCGGCGCAGGAAGTGCTGCCGCAAGCCACCAAAGTGACCGTTAATGGCAGCCGCTATTTAGCGGAGATGCTGCCGATTGATCTGCCCGATGAAGAGGGTAAAAGTATTCTCGCCGGTGCTATCGTTCAGTTGAAGTCGCCGGCCCGAGTCGGCAAACAGTTTAATGCCCTGCGTAAGCAAAGCAGCGGTTTTGACACCATGATCGCCGATAGCGATAAGATGAAACGACTGCTGGATGAAGCGGCGCGGATGGCGCAATTGGATGCGCCACTGCTGATTTTGGGGGAAACCGGTACCGGTAAAGAGCAGCTTGCTCGCGGTTGTCACCAAGCCAGTTTGCGCCACGACAAAGGCTTTGTGGTGATCAACTGTGCCTCGCTGCCGGATGATGTCGCCGAAACCGAACTGTTTGGTCATGCCAACGGCCCCGATGACATCACCAAGCGCGGAGTGATAGAGCAGGCCAACGGTGGCACCGTATTCTTAGATGAAGTGGCCGACATGAGTCCGATGCTGCAGGTCAAACTGTTGCGTTTGATTCAAGATGGCTTCTTCCGCCGAGTTGGTGACGATGCCGAAATCAAAGTAGATATTCGCATCATCTGTGCCAGCCAAAAAGATCTGTCGGAGCTGTGTCAAAAGGGCGAGTTCCGCGAAGATCTCTACTACCGCATCAACGTCTTGAATCTGCGCTTGCCGCCACTGCGGGAACGCAAAGCGGACATTCCGGCGTTGGCGGAACTGTTCTTAGAGCATTACAGCCAGCAGTTGCAAAGCCCGCTGCGGCAATTGTCGGCCGAGTGTCGCGATTACATTCGTAACTACGCGTGGCCCGGCAACGTACGGCAATTGAAGAATGCCATTTTCCGCGCGGTGTCGATGGCAGAACAGCACGGTGAACTCACTCCAGAACAACTGCGCTTGCCATCCTGGTCGGAAGGTTTTGGCTACTTTGATGAAGAGTTTGAAGGCAGCCTCGACCAAGCGGTTAAGCAATTTGAGGCCAGCTTGTTGCGTCGGCTCTATCCGGCTTATCCGTCGACTCGACAGTTGGCGCGTAAATTGGGGGTATCCCATACCGCCATCGCCAACAAATTGCGGGAATATGGGATTGGCAAACAGCGTCAAGCCAGCTAACGAATGCGTTAACTAACTTTATGAAATGAAAGGGGTTGTTGCATGCTGTAAAGGGCAGGTGACAACCCCTTTGTGGTTCAACCCAAAGGCGATCTGGGTCACGTTATTTATTGTTGTTGAGCAAATGCGGTAAACCTACATCCATGCGAGCTACCGGCAACCTGCCGCAGCGCAATGATATGGAGAATCACCGTGACCAACCCTGATTGGAACCCACTGGCCACCGATGGCTTTGAGTTTGTGGAATACACCGCTCCCGATGCGGCGGGTATCGACGCCCTGAAACAGTTGTTTTCCTCATTGGGCTTTGCCGAAGTCGCCAAGCACCGCTCTAAGCAAGCGTGGCTTTATCGCCAAGGCGACATCAACTTTATCGTTAATGCCGAGCCATCCTCGCAAGCGGCGCAGTTTGCCAAGCTACACGGACCAAGTGTCTGCGGTATGGCGTGGCGAGTTAAAGACTCAGCCAAAGCGATGGCGCATGCGTTAGCCAATGGCGCCACTGAATTTGTTGGCAACATCGGGCCGATGGAGCTCAACATTCCTGCGGTTCACGGTATTGGCGATTCGACCTTGTACTTTGTGGACCGCTATGGCGACAACAGCATCTATGACGTCGATTTTGGCTTCTACCCAGACTATCGCGAGCGCTTGGCCGCTAAAGACACCGGCCTGTATGAGATCGATCATCTGACCCACAACGTCTTCCAAGGCAACATGAATAAGTGGGCCGGTTTTTACGAGCGCATCGGCAATTTCCGTGAAATTCGCTATTTCGATATCGAAGGCAAACTGACTGGCCTCGTGAGCCGAGCGATGACCGGACCGTGCGGCAAAATCCGCATTCCAATCAATGAGTCATCGGACGATAAAAGTCAGATCGAAGAGTATCTGCGCGAATACCAAGGCGAGGGCATTCAGCACATCGCCATGACCACCGATGATATCTATCAAACGGTGCGCACCTTGCGCGCTGGCGGCATGGAATTTATGCCAACCCCAGATACCTATTACGGCAAAGTCGATGAACGTGTGCCCGGTCATGGCGAAGATCTGACCGAGATGCAACAGCTGAAAATCTTGGTCGATGGCGCTCCAACCAAAGACGGCATCTTGCTGCAGATCTTCACCCAAACCGTGATTGGCCCTGTGTTCTTCGAGATCATTCAGCGCAAAGGCAATCAAGGCTTTGGTGAGGGTAACTTCAAAGCGTTGTTTGAATCGATTGAAGAAGACCAAATTCGTCGTGGCGTGATTTAAGGGGAAGCATATGAAACTGGCAACGTTAAATGATGGCAGTCGCGATGGCGCGCTGGTGGTGGTTAGCCGTGACTTAAGCCAAGCGGTGAGTGCGACCGATATTGCCCCGACTCTGCAAGCGGCGTTAGACGATTGGGCTGTGCTGGCGCCGAAATTGGCGCAGCGCTATCAGCAACTGAATAGCGGCGAGTTAACCGACGTGATGCCATTTGAGCAGCACGCTTGCGCTTCACCACTGCCACGGGCTTATCACTGGGCCGATGGCAGCGCTTATGTCAATCACGTGGAATTGGTGCGTAAGGCCCGTGGCGCCGAAATGCCGGCGTCGTTTTGGACCGATCCGCTAATGTACCAAGGGGGGTCCGATACCTTCTTGGCACCGAAGCAAGATATTGCCATGGCGAATACGGATTGGGGCATCGATTTTGAATCAGAAATTGCGGTGATTACCGACGATGTCGCCATGGGCTGTGAGGTTGATAATGCCCTCGGCCATATCAAATTGTTGATGTTAGTGAACGATGTATCGCTGCGTAACTTGATCCCAGGGGAGTTGGCCAAAGGCTTTGGTTTCTATCAATCCAAGCCATCCAGCGCGTTTTCGCCGGTGGCGGTTACCCCCGATGAATTGGGCCAGTATTGGCGCGATGGCAAGGTGCATCTGCCGCTGTTAACCCACCTAAATGGTGAATTGTTTGGTCAGCCCAACGCTGGGATTGATATGACCTTTAACTTCGCCACCTTGGTCGCTCACGCGGCGAAGACTCGACCGTTGATTGCGGGAACCATTATCGGCTCTGGCACCGTTTCTAATTACGATCGCAGCGCCGGTTCTTCTTGCTTAGCAGAAAAACGGATGCTGGAGATCATCGCTGACGGTAAGCCCAGTACGGCGTTTATGCAGTTTGGAGATACCGTTAAAATTGAGATGGTTGCTGATGAACAGTCTATATTTGGATCTATCGAGCAGACCGTGGTTGAGTATTCAGGAAGATAGATGATCAAATTGTATGGGTATTGGCGCTCCAGTGCCGCTTACCGAGTACGTATCGCGTGCCACCACAAGGGATTGGCGTTTGAAAACATCTCCGTCAACTTAATTAAAAATGGCGGCGAGCAGTTTCAACCCGGCTATACCGTGCTGAATCCCAATAAGTTGGTGCCTACCTTGGTCGATGGTGATCGGATCCTCAATCAATCGTTGGCGATTATTGAGTATCTGGATGACGCTTACCCAGACAAACCGCTACTGCCTGAGCGCGCGTTTGATCGCGCTCAGGTGCGTGCGTTAGCACAGAACATTGCGGTTGATTGTCACCCTTTAAACAACCTTAGGGTACTTAAGTACCTAAGCAATGAACTGGGGCAGGACGACGCCGCTAAGCAGCGCTGGTATTGCCACTGGATCACTCAGGCGCTGGAAGGGTTAGAGCTGCAACTGCAACATACTGCAGGGCTTTACTGTTTTGGCGACAGCATCACTTTGGCCGATGTCTGCTTGGTGCCGCAGATCTACAACGCCGAACGGTTTGATGTGCCACTGCAGCCGTTTAAAACCATCAACCGCATTGTTGAGCGTTGTCGCGCCTTGCCGGCCTTTGGTTTGGCACAGCCTGAACTGCAGCCGGATGCGGTGTTGTAACTGAATACTTAAAACCGGTTGTGACGAACCGACAACGAAAAAGGACAGCTGAGTAGCTGTCCTTTTTGTTGTGCCTTAAAGCAAGAGCAGAGGGCGTGTTGACCTTTGCTGTATATTTTTGCGCCCATTGTTGGCCGTTTTTGAAAGCCAATTAATCTTGCTCGGTTATTTTTGCTGTTCTGCTTTCACTGAGGGGCGCCTTGCAGGGGCGGACTAGCGGCTGTCACTCTTCGTCATACGATTTCGACGTAGAGCCACTATGCCTTCAATCGCAATCCTCGATTGACAGCCGCCATCCTCGACCAAATTCTGAACACCAAACGTCAACACGCCCTAGTCTTTCTGCTCGAGCAGGAAGTCGAGGAAAGTACGGTCGGCTTGGGTTAGCGCACGGCCGCTCTTCCAACCGATGTGCAGGTCCATAAACATCGGTTCTTTAAATGGCAGCGCTTTGATCTCAGGATCGTTTTCTACCACCATCTTCAATACCGTGGTGATCGCAAAGCCTTGGCGAACGATGGAGCGGATCAGCTCAATTAGGTTGGTCTCAAACGCGATCTCTGGAGTGATACCATGGGTTTGTGCAATTTCATGCACCAACTCGCGGTGGTAATAGCCACGCTTGAACATTACCAGCTCATGCTTGAAGAACTCCTCCCAGGAGACTTCATCTTCGCTGGAGAGCGGATGCTCATAACCGACGGCGGCAACCATTTCGGCGCGAGTTAATGGCACGGTTTCCAGACCATAAGAGTCTTCACCGGAATCGGCAATGATGCCGATATCCACTTCGTCGCGTTCCAACATGCCGCGGATCTCGCCGGTGCCGGCTTCAACCATCGACAGTTTCAGATCTGGATAACGGTGGTGGAACGCCATCAGCAGAGCAGGGAAGTAATAGGAGCCGATCATCCCTGGCAGAGCGATGCGAACTTCACCGCGATCAAGATCGCGCAGGCGCGCCATCGCATTGGTGGCTTGTTCAACCCGCTGCAAAATGGCTTGTGCATGAGGCAGCAGTTCCCGGCCTTCGGCGGTCAGCTGCACTCGTTTGTCTTGGCGGTGCAACAGCACCAAACCTAGGTCTTTTTCTAACTTCTTGATTGCGGTACTAACCGCCGGCTGGGCAACCCCAAGTACCTTCGCAGCACGAGTAAAGCTGGCGTGCTCTGCAACCATCACGAAATTGCGTAATTGACGAAGATCCATATCTGCCCTTTTTATTATTTGAATGATGCCGTAAAGCTACTATGCCAGCTGATTAAAAAGTCTCAAGTACTCATGCAGTTATTGTTGAAAAAATTCATACACCACGCAGTTATTTGAATCCCTTAGTGCCACTGCTGACGGTGATGCTTCCGTTGCTGCAACAAAAAAACCGGCTGGGCAGGCCGGTTGTTCGCTTTCGATTGCAGTGCTGGCGGTTATTTTTCGTCCATTCGATGCAGCGCGTCGTCACTGGGTATTAGATCAAGGTGACCCTGCTGATCAAAGTACCAGCCGTCGATGTAACCTCGACGTTGCATCTGTTCGAAATTGGCGACGATCAGCTCCGCTTCATGCTGTGCTTGGCTGTCGCTCAAGCCGTTGACCCGTTTTAGATAGGCACAGATGCTGTCCAGTGGTGCTGATTGTGAAATATCTTCAGACATGGTGGTGACTCCTGCAGCAATGTTCATCCAAAGAATAGCTACCCTAACAATACGAGGGGGGCGCCGGACTGGTTCGCGCCACTTTGCCAATATTGTGACCCAACGCGCCAAGACAATTGGTAGCAGCAGTTTCGACTGCTAAACTACCGCCCCTAATAAGGCCCTATGCCTACTGTTAAACTTACATTCGAGACGAATATGACTGTTAAGACCCGTTTCGCCCCAAGCCCAACCGGCTTTTTGCACGTGGGTGGCGCTCGTACCGCACTTTATTCTTGGCTTTACGCTCGCAACTTGGGCGGTGAGTTTGTGCTGCGTATCGAGGACACCGATCTGGAGCGTTCTACCCAAGAAGCGATCGATGCCATCATCGAAGGCATGAACTGGTTGGAGCTGAACTGGGAAGAGGGTCCGTACTACCAGACCAAGCGTTTCGATCGTTACAACGAAGTGATCGACCAATTGCTGGCCGAAGACAAAGCTTACAAGTGCTACTGCAGCCGCGAGCGTCTGGATGCACTGCGTGAGCAGCAGATGGCCGCTGGCGAGAAGCCACGTTACGACGGCAAGTGTTCCCACGGCGACGTAGAGCACGCTGAAGATGCCCCATACGTGATCCGCTTCCGTAACCCCAAAGAGGGTACCGTGAAGTTTGATGACCACGTGCGTGGCGTGATTGAAGTAGCCAACAGCGAACTGGACGATCTGATCATCCGCCGCAGTGACGGTACCCCAACTTACAACTTCTGTGTGGTTATCGACGATTGGGATATGGGCATCACCCAAGTGGTGCGTGGTGAAGACCACATCAACAACACCCCACGTCAGATCAACATCTACCACGCGTTGGGTGCACCAGTGCCAGAGTTTGCCCACGTATCGATGATTCTGGGTGACGACGGTGCCAAGCTGTCTAAGCGTCACGGCGCGGTAAGCGTAATGCAGTACCGTGATGACGGTTACCTGCCACACGCGCTGCTGAACTACTTGGTGCGTCTGGGCTGGTCCCACGGTGACCAAGAGATCTTCTCTATGGAAGAGATGATCAGCCTGTTCTCGCTAAAAGCGATCAACAAGTCTGCCTCGGCCTTTAACACCGACAAACTGTTGTGGTTGAACCAGCACTACATGAAGACCATGCCTGCGGCAGATGTAGCTAAGCACCTGCAGTGGCACTTCGACGATCAAGGTATCAACGTGGCCAACGGTCCGGCGCTGATCGATCTGATCCCAGTGATGGCTGAGCGTTGTCACACTCTGAAAGAGCTGGCGGCGACTTCCCGTTACTACTACGAAGATTTCGCTGAGTTCGAAGCGGGCGCGGCCAAGAAGCATCTGCGTCCGGTAGCGAAAGAAGCCCTGGAGCTGGCCGGCACCAAATTGGCGGCATTGACTGAGTGGACCGCTGAAGCAATCCACAACGCGATTCAGGCTACCGCCGATGAATTAGAGCTGGGCATGGGCAAAGTGGGTATGCCACTGCGCGTTGCGGTTACTGGTTCTGGCCAGTCTCCAAGCCTGGATCAGACCATTTTGTTGATTGGACAGGCACGTTCTGTTGAGAGAATCGGCAAAGCGGTGGAATTTGTAGCAAGCAGAGCGAATTCCTAAAAAAACGTATTGACTCCTTTGGGGGGTATTCCTAAAATGCGCCTCGTTCTGACGGGGATGCCCCCTGAAGGAGCAAGCAAGAAGCTGGGGCTATAGCTCAGCTGGGAGAGCGCTTGCATGGCATGCAAGAGGTCCGCGGTTCGATCCCGCGTAGCTCCACCAAGTTTCTTGTGAAGGCTAAGCCTTCAAGTCCTAAGTCCCCTTCGTCTAGAGGCCTAGGACACCGCCCTTTCACGGCGGTAACAGGGGTTCGAATCCCCTAGGGGACGCCA
>NZ_AUGM01000020.1 GCF_000422665.1 Ferrimonas senticii DSM 18821
TTCGCTTCAACTCTTAAAGAGGAGCGCCATTTTATTAAGTTAACTTCCGAAGTCAAGGACTTATTTTGAAAGTTTTCTTAGTGGCTGCTGCCTTATCAACCGTGGCCAACCGCGTTACCGCTGTGCCCCGTCGACAGGAGGCGCATTATAGGGAGCCTTTGAATTAGCGCAACCCCTTAAGCCAGATAATTTGTCTAATTTAACGCGAACGCTCATTATAGCAACGATCTGCCGCAACAACGGCGCAAAAACCAACAAAAAGGAGCCTTTATGGCGATCAAATCTTTCCTTGGCCAGCAGCCAACCTTAGCAAATGGGGTTTATGTTGAAGAAAGTGCGGTGCTCTATGGGGATATCAAACTGGCTGAAGACGCCAGCGTTTGGCCTTTGGTGGCAGCTCGCGGTGATGTGAACTTTATCCGTATCGGTAAACGCAGCAACATTCAGGATGGTTCGGTGCTGCACGTCACCCGCAAACACGAGGCGGTACCGGAAGGCTATCCACTATTGATTGGTGATGAGGTTACCGTTGGCCACAAAGTGATGTTGCACGGCTGCACCATCGGCAATCGAGTGTTGGTTGGGATGGGCGCCATCGTGTTGGATGGCGCGGTCATCGAAGATGAGGTGATGATCGGCGCCGGCAGTTTGGTGCCACCAGGTAAGCGCCTGCAGTCTGGCTACCTATATTTTGGCAGCCCAGTAAAACAAGCGCGGCCATTAACGGATGCCGAACGGGCGTTTTTAACCGAATCCGCTGACAACTACGTCAAGCTAAAGCAGGTCTATCTAGATCAGCAAGGTTGATGGCCTAACCACACCTGCCCTTGGGGATCGAAACTTTCCTCTTCTATTAGCAGTTCCGCTTGTTCTTCAAGATCGAAGCGGCACTGCTCAAACGCGGCCGAGGCTTGCTCGATGTTCTCAATCTGGCAGTTGGCCAGTTTCGCCAACTGCGCAATGGTGATCAGGCAAGGCACCACCTGCCCGGCCCATTGCGCATCAAATTGGATCCACTGTTGCGACCAATCCACCTCGATGCGGTCATTAAATAGAATTTGCTGATTCATTGCGCTACCTCTTACTCGGCAATCAAGCGGCTTAATACCGTCGCGGTATCCGGTTGGATCTGACGCCACAATTGGAAACTGGCGGCGGCTTGCTCGACCAGCATCCCTATGCCGTTGTAGTTGGCGTTTAGCCCTTGAGCTTGGCCCCACTGCTGAAACGGCGTCAAGCCAGTGCCATAAGAGAGATCATAACTGACTGCCTGCGGGCTTAAGGCAATTTTTGGTAATGATGGCAGTTCACCGGTCAATGACGCGGCGGTGCCATTCAGCACCAAATCAAACTCCCCCACAATCTGCTGCAATCCGACCCCTTGCACCGAGCCCAAATCGGCAAAATCGTTAGCTAACTGCTGGGCGGTGCTTTCAGTACGGTTCGCTATAACAATCCGCTGTGGCTGTTGCGCCAACAACGGTGCCAAGATCCCACGTACCGCCCCACCAGCACCGAGGATCAAGATCCGCTGATCAGCCAATGCGACTCCCAAGCGGATCAGATCGGTCACCAGGCCAATGCCATCGGTATTATCTCCTAGCAGACTGCCGTCGGCTTGCCAGTAAAGGGTATTAACGGCTTCGGCGCGCCGCGCTCGTTCGGTTAATTGCTGACAGAGGGCAAACGCTTGCTGTTTAAACGGTGCAGTAACGTTAGCACCGCAGCCGCCGGCCAGCCGAAACTGGGTCACCGCCTCAGCAAAGTTATCTGGTTCCGCCAGGGTTCGGTCGTAGTGAATGCTCTGCTGGGTTTGCTCGGCAAATTGCTGATGAATTTGCGGTGACTTACTTTGACTGATGGGGTTACCGAAGACGGTATAGCGATCCATGGGCACACATAGCAAAAAGGGCAATGACCGAGTTATACGTGTCACTGCCCTTAGATGGCAACCTCGCAATTAGTGCTCGCTCAGCTCCGATAACCAATCCCGAGGTTTCAGGTAGTCGCTTAGCCGCGCTTCATCACTACCAGGCTCGGGCTGGTATTGGTATTGCCAGCGTACCAGTGGCGGCATCGACATTAAGATCGATTCGGTACGGCCACCGGATTGCAGGCCAAATAGGGTGCCGCGATCAAACACCAAGTTAAACTCAACGTAACGGCCGCGGCGATAGAGTTGGAACTGACGCTGAAGATCGGTAAACGGCAGATCCTTTCGACGCGCGACAATCGGCGCGTAAGCCTCGGTAAAGCCATTACCGACCGCTTGCATAAAAGCAAAGCACTGCTCAAAGCCGTTCTGATTAAGGTCATCAAAGAACAGCCCGCCCACACCACGGGTTTCCTGACGATGCTTGAGATAGAAGTAGTCGTCACACCACGCTTTGTATTTAGGGTAGGTCGTTGCACCAAACGGAGCACACAGATCCGCCGCCACTTGGTGCCAATGGCGTACGTCTTCATCAAACGGATAACACGGGGTTAGATCGAAGCCGCCACCAAACCACCACACCGGCGGTTCACCTTGTTTTTCAGCGACAAAGAAACGAACGTTGGCATGGCTGGTCGGCACATAGGGGTTATTGGGATGGACCACCAACGACACCCCCATTGCCCGCCAGCGCCTACCGGCGAGTTCTGGCCGTTGGGCGGTAGCCGATGGTGGTAGTGTTTCACCGGCGACCTCGGAGAAATTGACTCCGGCTTGTTCAAAAACCGCGCCGCCGCTTAACACTCGACTTTCGCCGCCACCGCCTTCTGGCCGTTGCCACTTATCCGCGACAAATTGCCCCTGACCATCGAGCTGTTCAAGCGTATTGCAGATGTGATCTTGCAGCTGCCGCAGATAGGCGTACACCGCTTGATATTGTGACGTCATCGCTTCCCTCGTGACTGAAGATAAAACAAAAAAGCGGACCAACAAGTTATGTTCGATCCGCTTTTGCTACCGGCTGTTAGCCGCGCAAGATGTCGCCGCTGCGAGCGTCCATAATGGTTGAAGGCGCGAGATTACCACCGACCTCCCCCATCACAACGCCGTCGAGCAGATGACCCAGTTGCTCGACCACCTCACCCCCCAAGGTCAACGCCGGTTGACCGCTAAGGTTAGCGCTGGTGGAAACCACCGGACCGCCAGCGGCACAGCAGAGATCTTGCACCGCAGGGTGATCGCTCACACGCACAGCAAGGGTGTCGAATTGGCCAGTTAGCCACTTAGGCACGCCGGCGCGTACCGGCATTACCCAGGTGTATGGGCCAGGCCAACGACTGAAAATCTGCTGCTGACGCGCTTCATCCAGCACACTTTCATCAACAAACGGGCGCAATTGGCCAAAGCTGGCGGCCACCAGAATCAGTCCTTTCTCTACTGGCCGCTGTTTGATCTGCAAGAGTCGTTCTACCGCTGCTTGGTTCATCGGATCACACCCTAAACCAAATACCGCTTCGGTTGGGTAGGCGATAACCCCCCCTTGGTTGATGGTTACACCGGCCTCGGCCACGGTTAACAAACGACTCATAGACAATTAGATCTCCGCTAGTTTGGCTTGCAGTGCTGCATCTTTGGCTTGCACTGCGGCGGCCGCTTCGGCCCGTTCATATTTAACTTTAGACGCCAACGCATCGTCACCGACCGCCAACATCTGCGCTGCCAGATAGCCAGCATTCTTGGCGCCGGCACTGCCAATAGCAACAGTCGCCACCGGTACGCCACCTGGCATCATCACAGTAGACAGCAAAGCATCATGCCCTTGCAATGGGCCGTTGTTGATTGGCACGCCGATCACAGGTCGGGTGGTGATCCCAGCCACTGCTCCGGCAAGGTGGGCCGCCAACCCTGCGGCACAGACAAATACCTTGCAGCCGCGGGCTTCGGCATCGGTAACGTAGGCGTGGGTAGCGGCTGGAGTGCGATGCGCTGACGTTACTTTCGCCTCGAAAGGAATTTCAAAGGCTTTCAGCACATCAAGGGTCGCTTGCATGATCGGCAGATCAGAGTCAGAGCCCATTAAAACTGCAACGAATGGGGTGGTCATAGGATGGATCCTTAGTAGGGTACGTCGCTAAAACGACTTATGGTTATTTAGATCGCCGCGATTATAACCACTCACTTTGGTACTTACATGTCCGTTGTGGGCAACACAATGTTCTGTTTCCACGTACCTTTTTGACTACTAATAACTTCCAGCCACACTCAGGGCAGGATTGGCCGACCGGTTGCTCGTTAAGCAGATATTTGCACTTCGGATAGTCGCTGCACGCGTAGAATTTCTTGCCAAAGCGGTTGGTGCGCTCTTGCAGTTGGCCTTCGCCGCATTGCGGGCAACTTGGCAGGTCTGGCGCTTGTTCTGGCTCATCTTGACGAACGATGTGATCGCACTCAGGATAGCCGGTACAGCCGATGTAGAAACCATAACGACCGGACTTTAGCGCCAACTCGCGGCCACACTTAGGGCATTCGGTGCCCTCCATCACTTCATCTTCGCTGTGGGACTTCTCCACCAATGGTCGATGATAACCACAATCTGGATAGCCACTGCAGCCGATAAAACTACCGTGCTTGCCATGTTTTAGCTGAAGAGCTTGGCCGCACTCTGGGCACGCGCCATGGTCATGCTCTAACGCATGCTCATGTTGAGAAAACAAGGTGCTATCGATTTTGGCCATTGGCTAAGTTACATCCACTACGAGTATTACCACCAATTTACCAAAAAAGGCGCCGCAGCGCCTTTTTCTCAAGCCGTTGACTTGCTCTGTTTAGTGCAGCAGTCCTTCCGGTTGCTCGAAGATCAGATCTTCCATCTGGCTGTAGGCTTGTTCGTTGCCTGGCGCATTGAACAGCACCATCAGTACCACCCATTTCAGATCATCCAGCGACAGCGGCTCGCCATCCAGTGCCATTACGCGGTCGATCACCATCTCGCGAGTGTGGGCATCGAGTACCCGTATGTTTTCTAAAAACTGCAAAAAACCACGGCTAGCAACATCAAGTTGTTGTTGCTCTTTGTCATGATAGATACGGAAACTGCTGCTGGCCGCCCCAACCAGATAGGGCTGTTGTTCCGACTGTTGCAGATCCGCCAGCTTCTCAATCCAACCCAGCGCTTTGCCAATCTCTTGTTTGTGGAAGCCTGCACGGCTTAACTCATCCGTTAGCTCTTCGCGATCAAACAGCAACTCGACGTCGCTCTGAACATAGGTCTCAAACAGATACATCAGAATATCGAACATATCAGCCTCCCTTAAGCCTTACATAGCCACCGGGCACAGCCGCAACAACCCCATCCAGTTCTAGCTCGGTCAGTTGTGTCATCACAACCTCTACCGGTAGTTCGCTGCGTTGTACCACTACATCAACCGGTGTGACCTCATAACCCACACTATCTAACAACGGCGAGTCAGGCAACTTAGCCGCCAATAACGACGGTTGATAAGGACGTTGTAATGTTAACTCCTCAATAATATCGACCGGATCAGTCACCAATTTGGCACCTTGCTGGATCAACTGATGGCAACCTTGGCGATTTGGCTCTAACACACTACCGGGCACCGCAAACACCTCCCGTCCCTGTTCGGCCGCCAACCGGGCACTGATCAATGAGCCGCTTTTTAGCCCCGCCTCGATAACAACCAAACCATAACTGAGGCCGCTGACGATACGGTTGCGTTCAGGAAAGTGATGCCGCAGCGGCGGTTGGTTAGGCCAGTATTCCGACACCAGAGCCCCCTGTTCGATGATCTGGGTCGCTAAGCTACGGTGTTGACGTGGATACACATTGCTTAAACCGCTGCCCAGCACGGCGCTGGTCGCGCCGCCGCCAGCCAGCGCCCCTTGATGGCTGGCACCATCGATCCCCAAAGCAAGGCCAGAGGTAATGCCCCAGCCGCTGCTGGCCAACTGTTGGCTCCACTCAAAGGCCAACTGGCGGCCGACATGGCTGGCTTTGCGGGCCCCAACCAGCGCGATACTGGCGGCGCTTAAGCACGTCAGCTGGCCTTCGACAAACAGCAGCAGTGGAGGATCATCGGTAACCCGCAACGATTGCGGGTAGGCTTCATCCATCAAGGTGATGATATGGCGCGAAGGTGAGTTATCCTGCCAAGTTAATGCCTGTTCCAGCGACGCCACTGGTGGCGGCGCGAAACGTTCACATTTGCCCATAAAGAAGCCGGGCAACTGCCCGGCTTGTAAGGATTCGATAATCTGTTGCGGCGCCGCTTGTTGTAGCCATCGCCGTTTTTGGCTGCGAGTTAGGCCGCGCAAAGCGGCCAATTGCAGCCAGCTTTCAAGATCAGCCACGTTTGCTGCCAAACACCATCGGGCTTGGGGCCAAGATATGGTCTTCCACTCGCACCGGATTACGGCCGTTGACGATCAATCCCATCGAGACCTTGTTATAGGTCTTAAACAGCATCAGTTCACCGCTATACACCATTGGCAACTCAACAGAGCGGCCGTCACTGGTTAGTGCCATCACCTTATCATAGGCGCGGCGTACCGTTTGGTCGCGATAAGGGATGTCATCCTCACCGGTTACTAGGATCTCTTCATTGTCCTTGTGAATCGCATAGACCTGGCCAATTTCAGCACCGTCATCGCTGCCGCGATTGACTATCGCCACTTGGAACGGTCCCATCTCCCGTGCCTTGGCATCGGATGCAATGATCTGCCCTGTAATACCTGCAGGTGCCGCATGCGGTTGGAAATATGCAGGCAGCATTGCTGCATCAGAGATCGGCATTACCCATTGTCCGGGCAACACCTCTTGATCGGAACTGGCTAGGGTCACTCGTGAAATCTTGCCGGATTCAGTCACCTGACCGGCGGCGGTAAGTTCCATCTCCAGCCCAAGCAAGGTCTTGCCATCGACATCACGCAGCACTCGGCCCTTGCGATAAACGCCGTAACGCTGACCGAGCTGCAGTTCACCGTCAACAAACAACACATCGCCGCTGGCATAACCAACCGCTTGCCGCTCGCCGCCCATAACTCTTGGAATGCCAACCAATTGCTCTTCAGTCAGTACCTGCTGAAAGCTCAAGTACGGTTCGATAATCGATAGTGGCACTGCCGGGATGGCACCACCTTTAGGCTGAATTCCCATCTCTGGGCTCATCCGTACTGAGGCTTTGCGCACTAAACGTGGCTTGCCATCGATGTATACCAACGTCAGTTGGTCACCCGGGTAGATTAGATGCGGGTTGGCGATCTGCGGGTTGGCCCCCCACAGCGTTGGCCAGCGCCACGGATCATCTAAGAACAACCCCGAAATGTCCCATAGGGTGTCGCCCTTTTTCACTACATAGGTGTCGGGGTGCCCTGGTTTTAGGGTGAGGGTATCGGCCCATGCTGAGCCAACTAGTGCTACTGCGAGAAACACCGCCAATCTTTTCATGCCACTTCCTTGTGCGTCGCTGGTTGCCGGTTTCTGTCATTCCCACCAGCAACGGGTTAAAATTACCCATCCGCTGCCAAAGTTACCCAAGGCAGACACTATTTTTCAATAACTTATTTACGAGATACGCCATGGCCATCAGAGAAGTGCTTCGTTTCCCAGACGAGCGTCTGCGCACTGTCGCGCAACCAGTTACCGATTTTGGCCCAGAACTGCAGGCACTGATCGACGACATGTTCGAGACCATGTACGAAGAGCGCGGTGTCGGTTTGGCAGCGACCCAGATCGATCAGCACCTGCAGCTTATCGTTATGGACCTGTCTGAAGACAAAAGCGAACCACGCGTTTTCATCAACCCAAAAGTGGTTAAGCAAAACGGTAAATTCATCAACGAAGAGGGCTGTCTGTCAGTACCGGGCGTGTACGCCAAGGTAGAGCGGGCAGAGACCATCACCGTTGAAGCGCAAGACCGTCAAGGTAATACCGTGGTCACCGATGGCGATGAACTGCTGTCCATCTGTCTGCAACACGAGATGGATCACCTGCTAGGCAAACTGTTTGTTGATTACCTGTCGCCACTGAAGCGTCAACGGATCAAACAGAAGCTGGAAAAGAACGCGCGTCTTGACGCCAAAATGGGATAAGCGACACCGTGACAGCCCTTAAAATCGTCTTTGCTGGTACCCCAGAATTTGCTGCCGATCACCTGCAAGCGCTACTGGATAGCGAACACCAGGTGGTGGCGGTCTACACCCAACCGGATCGTCCTGCTGGCCGCGGCAAAAAGCTGACCGCCAGTCCGGTGAAACTGCTGGCAACCGAGCACAATCTGCCGGTTTACCAGCCTCGCACCCTGCGCGACGAGCAAGCGCAGCAGGAGTTGGCGGCGCTGGATTTCGATATCATGGTGGTGGTGGCTTATGGCCTGATCCTGCCAAAAGCGGTGTTGGATCTGCCGCGCCTTGGTTGCGTTAACGTCCACGGCTCGATTTTGCCGCGTTGGCGTGGTGCCGCGCCAATTCAGCGTTCTATCTGGGCGGGCGATGCGCAAACTGGCGTAACCATCATGCAGATGGACGAGGGCTTAGACACCGGCGCGATGCTGCACAAAGTATTCTGCGACATCGAAGATTCTGACACCTCCGCCAGTCTTTACCTGAAACTGGCTAAGCTGGGGCCACAGGGCCTGGTGGAAGCGCTGGCGCAACTGGCCGACGGCACTGCCGTCGCCGAAGTGCAAGATGACAGCCAAGCTAACTACGCCGAGAAACTGTCAAAAGAGGAAGCGGCGATTGACTGGTCCAAATCCGCTGTGGCGCTGTGGCGTGAGGTTCGAGCCTTTAACCCTTGGCCAATCAGTCACTTCCAGTGTGAGGCGCAGACCATCAAGCTGTGGCAGGCCGAGGTAGTTGAAGGCCAGCACAACGCCGCTCCGGGCACCATCATCGCAGCCGATAAGCAGGGCATCGTGGTCGCCTGTGGCGACAACGCCTTGCGACTGCTGTCGATCCAGTTGCCAAACAAAAAGGCGATGGCCGCCGCCGATGTTTTGAACGCTCGTAAAGAGTGGTTTGCCGAAGGCAACCGTCTGTCATGAGCCAAAAGTCACGCGCTTATAACCTGCGTGCCGACGCCGCCAGCATCATTCTGGCGGTGATCGACCAAGGTCAATCGATGGGCACCGCCCTACCAAAAGTTCAGCAACGCTACCGCGACGGCCGCGACAAAGGTCTGCTGGCCGAGATCTGTTACGGCGTGATGCGCACTCTGCCACAGCTGGACACCCAACTGCGGCGGCAGCTGCAAAACCCACTGAACGGCAAAAAACGGATCATCCACTGCCTGCTGATGGCGGGACTGTACCAGCTAAAGCACACTCGGGTGGCCTCCCATGCGGTGATCAGCGAGAGCGTCGAAGCCTGTCGGACCCTGCGTGCGCCGGGGATGACCGGCTTGGTCAACGGCGTACTGCGCAGCATGCAGCGCAACCTTGAAGCGCTACAGAATGAGCAATTCGAGGCGGAAACCGTACAAACCATGCACCCAAGCTGGCTGCTAAAGCGGCTGCAACAGGCTTACCCACAACAGTGGCCGCAAGTGGTAGCCGCCAACAATCAGCAACCGCCACTGTGGCTGCGAGCCAACGTTAGCCAGCAAAGCCGTGATGCCTACATGGTTAAGTTAACCGAACAACAGATTGCTTGTGAAGCCGGTGATAGCGCCGATTCGCTGCGGTTGTTGGAACCGATGGACGTTACCCAACTGCCGGGCTTCGAAACCGGCGCGGTATCAGTGCAAGATCTGTCAGCTCAGCGCAGCGCCGAACTGCTGGATTGCCAAGCCGGCGATGAAGTGCTGGATGTCTGTGCCGCCCCGGGTGGCAAAACCTGCCACATGCTGGAACGGCAGCCACAAATCGCCAAAATGATTGCCGTCGATCTGCACGGTGATCGCTTAGCGCGGGTCCAGCAAAACCTTGACCGTATCGGCCTTAATGCCGAACTGGTTGAAGGCGATGCCCGCTTTCCACAACAGTGGGCGCCGGGACAACGCTTCGATCGCATCTTGCTGGACGCCCCCTGCTCCGCCACCGGGGTTATCCGTCGTAATCCTGACAGCAAGTGGCTGCGACGTGACAGCGACATCGAACAACTGGCACAGGTGCAAGCCGAGATCCTGCAAGCGATGTGGCAGATCCTCAAACCAGGGGGCACCCTGTTGTACGCCACTTGTTCGGTGTTACCAGAGGAAAACAGCAAGCAGATCAGCGCGTTTCTTCAGCAAACTGAGGATGCTATGCTGATCCCAATCCACGCCGATGAGCAGCTCGACAATCCCGGTTGGCAGATCCTACCGAGCACCACCGGCGGCGACGGCTTCTACTACGCCCGTCTGCAAAAACGCAGCTAACGTATAACGATAATCACATGAAGATCATCATCTTAGGGGCCGGCGGTGTCGGCGGCACATTGGCTGAAAACTTAGTCGATGAAAACAACGACATCACCCTAGTGGACACCAACCATGACCGCTTGATTGAGCTACAGAATCGCTTCGATCTGCGGGTGGTTCATGGTCATGCAGCACACCCTCATGTGCTGCGCAGTGCCGGCGTCGAAGATGCGGATATGCTGATTGCGGTCACCAATTCAGACGACACCAACATGGTCGCCTGTCATACCGCTTATACCCTGTTTGGCACCCCGACTAAGATCGCTCGGATCCGCTCACCGGAACTGCTCAGCCACGCTAAGGAGTTGTTCCAACAGGGTGGCTCCAACCCCGATACCCGCGGCCGCTTCTATATCGACGAGATCATCGCCCCCGAACAGCTGGTGACTAACTACATCAGCCGTTTGGTGGAGTATCCCGGCGCCTTACAGGTGCTGACGTTCGCCGATAAAGAGCAAGCCAGTTTGGTGGCAGTTAAGGCCTATTACGGGGGCTCCTTGGTGGGCAGCGCGCTGTCAGCGTTGAAGCAGCATATGCCCAACATTGATGCCCGAGTGGCGGCGATTTTTCGCCAAGGCAAAGCGATTGTGCCCCGTGGCACCACGGTGATTGAAGCCGACGACGAAGTGTTCTTTGTCGCTGATACCGCCCACATTCGCGCGGTTATGAGCGAGATGCAGAAACTCGAAGCCAGCTACAACCACATTATGATCGCCGGTGGTGGTCATATCGGTGCCGGTTTAGCGCGAGTGCTTGAAGCCAACCACAGCGTTAAGTTGATCGAAAAAGACCCACTGCGCGCCGCCGAATTGTCAGAGCAGTTCAACAGTGTCCAGATCTTCCCTGGCGATGCCGCCGATCCGGAACTGTTGAACGATGAACTGATCGATCAGATGGACGTATTTATCGCGGTTACCAACAGCGATGAAGCCAACATCATGTCGGCGCTACTGGCCAAGCGGATGGGGGCGAAAAAGGTGATGGTGCTGATCCAAAAAGAGTCGTATATCGACTTGGCTCAAGACGCCAACATCGACATCGCCATCTCGCCACAACAAGCGACCATCTCGGCGCTGCTAACCCACGTTCGTCAGGGTGATATCAATAACGTGTACTCGTTGCGTCGTGGTGCCGCGGAAGCGATTGAAGCGATTGCCCATGGTGATGAGAACACCTCCAATGTGATTGGCCGCCAGGTGCAAGAGATCAAATTGCCGCCGGGCGCTACCATCGGTGCGATTATCCGCAAGGATCAGGTGCTGATGGCTCACGATAACACCGTCATTGAAGCGTTCGACCATGTGATCCTATTCTTGATCGACAAGAAGCACATTCGCGAAGTTGAGAAACTGTTCCAACCGCTGGCGCCGTTCTTCTGAAAAAGTCGTTTTAAGCTGATAGCTGATAGCTGATAGCTGATAGCTGATAGCTGATAGCTGATAGCTGATAGCTGATAGCTGATAGCTGATAGCTGATAGCATCAAACAAAAACAGGTTGCCCGTCGGCAACCTGTTTTTTTAGTATGTTAAAACGTTAGCCGTCGGTGCGCGCTTCGTGCAACTGCAACGCGAACGCTTCCACTTCGTTCCAGTCGGTGTAATCGATCACCGTATCGGAAGCGGTTGGGCCTTTGGTCATCACCATAATCAGCTTGATCGACAGGCTGTCGAAGAATCCCCAAGAGGGGTAATCCACTTTACCGGCAAACACCTTCAAGTGCTGCGGACGCCATGGCTGCTCGGCCATAAATTTCTGCATGTAGCGGTTGCCTTCCACGGTCGCTTTAGCCGGATTACGGGCCACCACCGACAAACAGAAGAAGCCATTGTGACGGGCATCGAGCTTATCCTGATGCTCAGCAATAAACGCCTTAATGCGCTTATCAAAATCACCGTACAACACCGGACAACCGATCACCACGGTATCGTACTTGTCCCAATCGATCCCCTCTTGCTGGGCCTCGACGATGTCCATCATTTCGCAGTCGCTGCCAGCCTGCGTCATGGTTTCCATAATCCGGCGGGTTACCCGAGCGGTGTGGCCACCACGGCTGAAATAGACAATTAGAGTCCCTGACATTGTTACCCCTTAAACCCCGTTTGTGCGGTGTAATTTTAGATGTTGCAATATGGTTTGCTGACTTACAACTGTCTAGCTTTTGGATCACATTCCGCCGTCATAGCCGGTAACAATGACAAATTTTCGCGATCTGGATCTTGCGATTATCAACGCCATAAAAAAGGAGCCATTATGGCTCCTATAGCTACTGGTATAGTTACTGGCGCTCTAAGCGCCACTAATTGCGCCAGAAGGTCGGAGTAAACAGCACCAGCAAGGTAAAGATCTCCAGTCGCCCAAACAACATGCCAACAATCAAAATCCACTTGGCCGGATCATTAATCAAACCGTAATGTGACGCCACATCACCAAGGCCCGGGCCTAAGTTGTTTAGGCTAGCAGCCACCGCGGTAAAGGCGGTAACGTTGTCTAAACCGGTGCCCATCAGGGCGATCATCAACACCACAAACACCAACGCGTAGGCGGCGAAGAACCCCCACACCGCATCCACCACTTTATCGGTGATCGCCTTGTTGTTAAGCCGAATCGAATACACCGCCCGCGGGTGTACCAAGCGTTTTAGCTCGCGCATCCCTTGCAGGGTTAGCAACATCATGCGGATCACCTTGATGCCACCTGCGGTCGAGCCCGCACTGCCGCCGACAAAGCTGGCGAGGATCAGCAACATCGGCAAAAACAGCGGCCAAGCGGCAAAGTTTTCGGTGGCAAAACCGGCAGTGGTCGACATCGAAACCGCTTGGAACAACGCCTGATCCAGAGAATTTTCAATGCTTTGCCCTACCGGTGCATGGCTCAGCAAGACCAAAAACACCACCGCCACCAACAGCAGTTGCACCAGCAAGAAGATCCGTACTTCCGGATCGTACCAGTACACCTTGAGGTTGAATTTGGCTTGGATATTTTTCTCCGAAAACGCCAATGGGAAAGCGGCGAAGTGCAATGAAAAGTTGATTGCAGAGATCAGCAAAAACACCACACAGATGAGGTTGATCAACGGGCTATCAAAGTAGCCCATCGACGCATCATGGGTGGAGAACCCGCCGATGGCGATAGTCGAAAATGAATGGCAGATGGCGTCAAATTCATCCATCCCCGCCAAGTAATAAGCCACCGCACAGATCGCAGTTAAAAACAGATAGATCTTCCACAGCGCTTTGGCCGTTTCGGCGATCCGCGGGGTCATTTTATTGTCTTTCACTGGGCCCGGGGTTTCGCAGCGATACAGCTGCATGCCACCTACGCCCAACATCGGCAGCACCGCTACCGCCAAGACGATGATCCCCATACCACCGAGCCATTGCAGCATATGGCGGTAGAGCAAAATCGCTTTCGGTAAGCTATCGAGCCCGGTGATCACCGTGGCGCCGGTAGTAGTCAACGCCGAGAACGATTCAAACATCGCATCGGACAAGCTCAGATCAGGGCGCTCGACCAGCATAAACGGGATCGCCCCAATGGCGCCCAGTACCGTCCAAAACAGCACCACAATCAAAAAGCCTTCGCGATTACGCAATTCCGCCTTGGCATCGCGATTGGGGTACCACAGCAGGGCGCCAATGATGCAAGAGATAATAAAGGCTCGAACAAAGGCATTACCGCCGCCATCTTCATAGTGCCAGGCCGCGGCAACGGACGGCAGCATGGTGGTGCTAAACAGCGCCACCAAAATGCCGATGATCCGAGTAATAGTGCGATATTCCATGGGAGTAACTTAAACCAATTTGGCGCTAAGGATACTCCGATGGCTAAAAGCAATACAGCATCGCTAAATCAGTCGGTCATCAAGGTTGGCAATAAGCGACCGCGACTGCCATCCGCCAGCGCTGCACAAAACGCCTGTTGCTGCGCTTGTGGCAGGCTCAATTGCAGTTCAATCTGCTGGCCATAGTGCTGTTCGACAATATGGCCGTGATGTTGGCTAAGCAGGTGCTCTACCAGTGACAGATCCGGATAGTCACACTGCAATTGCAGCGTCATGTGCGGCACAAATGGCTTGGTTTCAAGCTGCGCCAGCACATCCTTAACACAACCACCGTAAGCCCGCACTAAGCCGCCGACACCCAGTTTGGTGCCACCGAAATAGCGCACCACCACCACCGCAAATTGGCCGACATCCGCGCCCAGCACCACATTCAACATTGGCTTACCGGCAGAACCGGCGGGTTCGCCATCGTCACTGCAACCGATATCTCTGGTACTGCCCGGGGGGCCGGCATTAAACGCCAGACAGTGATGGCTGGCATCCGGATGTTCAGCCCGCAGTCGCGCTTGCAAGGCGCGCGCTTCAGCGGCGCTTTGCACCGGCTCCAACACCGTAATAAAGCGGCTGCGCTTGATGATCTGTTCCACCACCAGCGGTCCAGTTGGCACTAAAAATCCTGCGGTCATATTCATAAATCATCAACCAAAACGGCCAGCCGCCGGCCACTACCAGATCCACCAGTAGCCACCGTCGACTGGCCGTGCACCAGTATTACAGGCCGAACTGACGAGTTAAGTTGTCAATGCCGTCCGCCAGCACCACCACGTCGTCTTCGATACGCACACCGCCGTAAGGGCGCAATTCGTCGATGCGAACTGGGTTGAGCAGCGCTTTAGCCTCATCGGACAGATCGTTCAGCAGCGAATCAATCACATACAGACCCGGCTCAATGGTCAGCACCATGCCTGCTTCGATGATCCGAGTGCAACGTACGGTCACGCCTTCCGGTGGCATCTGCTCGGTGCCGTCGGCGCTTTGCATAAAGCCAGCCACGTCGTGCACCTGCAACCCGATTGGGTGGCCTAAGCCATGCGGGTAGAACGCTTTGGTGATGCCCAGATCGATCAGCTGCTGCTCACTACCAGAGGCCAATTCAAACTGATTCAGCATCTGCGCTACTCGACGGTGCATATCCAGATGCAGATCCAGATAAGCCACACCCGGCTTGATCATCGCCAGGATCTGCTGCTGATGGGCGTCCATCGCGGCCACCAATTCGGCGTACAGACCGGTAGATTCATAGGCGTAGCTGCGGGTGATGTCCGAAGCGTAGCCATTTACCTGCGCGCCAGCGTCAATCAGAAAGCTCAAACGCTGTGCCGGCACGGTTTGTTCCAGCTTGGTGTAGTGCAAAATCGCGCTGTTTTGGTTCAAGGCGATGATGCTGCCGTACGGCACTTGGTTTTCACCTTGGCCAACGGCGGACAGGTAAGCTTGCTGAATCGCAAACTCGGAGGCACCCGCCATAAAGGCATCGCGCGCCGCTTGGTGGCCGATCACCGCAATGCGGTTGGCTTCACGCATGCACTCGATCTCGTACTGGGTCTTAATACTGCGGCTAAAGTGAATGCCATCCATCAGCGGCTTCGGGTTCACCAGGGTCAATCCCAGCGAGGCGGCGTGATCGGCGTGGGCACCAATATAGGCAAACTGCTGTTTGTCTTGCGGCATCAGTTCGAGCAGTTGCTCCAAACGAGCAAACTCAATCAATTCAACCTGTTCCACCCAAGATTCGGTTGGTAACGGCGCCACTTTGTGCCAGAAATCGACTGGACGGTAGAACAGCAATTGCGGCTTTGCGCCTTGGCGGATCACCAGCATACAGTGCGGGTTATCTGTCAGCGGCACCCACTGCTTAAAGTGCGGGTTAGCCTTAAACGGATACTCCATATCATCCAAAAAGATGGCGGCAGGGTAACCGGCGTCGATCACCATACCGGCCAGATTATGCTCGGCTAGTAAGGCATCGCTGCGTTGACGAAGGGTGGCAATGTGTTGTGGGTAATGCTGGGCAATCGCGTCCATAACGGGGGCTCTTGTTATCGGCTAAAAAACAGAAGGGTCGAGTGTACCATCGCCGCACTAAAGCACCATGGTAGTGCAACAAAAGCCCTCCTTAGCCAAGGTTATCGATGTTCGCCAATTGGCAATAGTTGCGAGGTTAAAACCGCCACCATCGCCAAGTTAAACGGTCGTTTTAAAAGCACTTGCAGTTTGTTGTGACTCAAGTCACACTGCTTTTCGATGCCGGCGTGACGTCCACGACAGCGACGACACCTGCGGCAACACGGATGTAATCACTGACGTGGTAATAAGGAACCCGACCATGATCTTTCAGAGTCCTGATCTACGTGTCGATTGGCTAGAACCCGGCATTGCTCAGCTGCAATTCGCCGCCCAAGGTTCAGTTAATAAATTCGACCGCTCTACCCTCGATCAATTCAACCAAGCGCTAGACACCTTAGCCAGCACCGACGGCCTGCAAGGGGTGGTGGTAAGCTCTGCCAAAGCTACCTTTATCGTTGGCGCCGATATCACCGAATTCCTACAAAGCTTTGCTCAGCCCGACGCCGAAATCCTAGCGTGGCTAAAACAGACCAATGAGATCTTCAATAAACTGGAAGATCTGCCGGTACCCACTATCGCTGCGGTCAACGGTTTTGCCCTTGGCGGCGGCTGCGAAGCGATTCTGGCCTGTGATCTGCGAGTCGCCGACAGCAGTGCTTCCATTGGTCTGCCAGAAGTGAAACTGGGTTTGATCCCCGGCTTTGGTGGCACCGTGCGCCTGCCACGGGTTATCGGCGCCGATAACGCGCTGGAGTGGATCACCACCGGCAAACCGCACAAGCCAGCGGCCGCCCAGAAAGTCGGGCTGGTCAATGCGGTGGTGGCGCCAGAACTGCTGCAACAAGCGGCGGTCGATATGCTCAAGAGTGCCATCGCTGGCGACATCGATTGGCAAGGCCGTCGCGCCGAGAAACAAGCGCCGCTGAAGCTCAATAAAATCGAAGCGATGATGTCGTTTACCACCGCCAAAGGGATGGTGGCACAGCAAGCTGGGCCGCACTACCCAGCCCCCCACGCCGCTGTAGCGGTGATTGAAGCGGCTGCGACTCATGGCCGAGAGCAAGCGTTGTTGATTGAAAACCAAGCGTTCCTAGAACTGGCCAAATCCGACGCCGCCAAAGCGCAGATCGGCATCTTCCTGAACGACCAATACGTTAAAGGCTTAGCCAAAAAGGCCACCAAAACCGCCAAGGACACCGGCTCTGCGGCCGTACTGGGCGCTGGCATCATGGGCGGTGGCATCGCCTACCAAAGTGCCAGCAAAGGCGTACCGGCGGTAATGAAAGACATCAACCAGTCGGCGCTGGATCTGGGTCTGGCTGAAGCCTCGAAGCTGCTGGGGGCGCAACTGGCACGCGGCCGCATCAAGGCCGACAAAATGGCTAAAGTGCTCAACAGCATCGTTCCAAGCCTCGACTACACCGCCGTTAAAGACGTTGATGTGGTGGTCGAAGCGGTAGTGGAAAACCCTAAGGTGAAAGCGATGGTGCTGGCGGAAGTGGAAAGCCACGTCAGCGACGAGGCGATCATCACCTCCAACACCTCGACCATCTCCATCAACCAACTGGCCAAGAGCGTGAAGCGCCCAGATAAGTTCTGTGGCATGCACTTCTTTAACCCAGTACATAAGATGCCACTGGTGGAGATCATTCGTGGTGAACACACCTCGGAAGAGACCATCGCCAGCGTGGTGGCCTACGCCGCCAAGATCGGCAAAACCCCAATCGTCGTTAACGACTGCCCGGGCTTCTTGGTGAACCGAGTGCTGTTCCCCTACTTCGCCGGCTTCAACCTGTTGCTGCGCGACGGCGGCGATTTCCAACAGATCGACAAAGTAATGTCGAAGCAATTCGGCTGGCCAATGGGCCCCGCTTACCTGTTGGATGTGGTCGGCATGGATACCGCCCACCATGGCAACGACACCATGGTTGAAGGTTTCCCTGAGCGGATGAAGTTCGACTTCACCAGCGCGGTGGATCTGATGTACGGCGCCCAGCGTCTGGGGCAGAAGAACGGCAAAGGCTTCTACCAGTACACCCCAGATCGCAAAGGCAAGCCGAAAAAAGCCAAGGATGATGACGCCATCGCCCTGTTGGCGGCGGAATATGGTGCGGCGAAGCCAATGGACGCTGAAGCGATCATCGCCCGGATGATGGTGCCGATGATCAACGAAACCGTGCGCTGCCTCGAAGAAGGCATTGTCGCCACCCCAGCGGAAGCCGATATGGCGCTGCTGTATGGCATCGGTTTCCCACCGTTCCGCGGTGGTGTGTTCCGCTATCTGGACACCATCGGTTTGGACCGTTATGTGGCGATGGCCGACCAATACGCGCACTTGGGCAACATGTACCAAGTGACCGACAAACTGCGTGAAATGGCTGCCAACGGCGCCCGTTTCTACCAAGGATAAGGAACGCAAAATGAATCAAGCTGTCGTTGTCGATTGCATCCGTACCCCAATGGGCCGCTCTAAAGGCGGGGTATTTCGCAATGTCCGCGCCGAGGATCTGTCGGCGCATCTGATGCGTTCACTACTGGAGCGCAACAGCGCCTTGGATCCCAACGAGCTGGAAGACGTGATTTGGGGCTGTGTTCAGCAAACCCTAGAGCAAGGCTTTAACATCGCCCGTAACGCGGCATTGATGGCTGGCCTGCCAAAATCCGTTGGTGGCGTTACCGTTAACCGCTTGTGTGGCTCCTCCATGCAAGCGCTGCACGACGCCACCCGCGCCATCATGGTCGGTGATGGTGACGCCTTTATCATCGGCGGCGTTGAGCACATGGGGCACGTGCCGATGATGCATGGGGTCGACTTCCACCCAAGCATCGCCAAAACCGTCGCCAAGGCCTCGGGAATGATGGGCCTGACTGCCGAGATGCTGGGCAAGCTGCATGGCATCAGCCGCGAGCAGCAAGACGCCTTTGGCGCGCGCTCTCATCAAAAAGCGCACGAAGCCACCCTATCTGGCCGCTTCGATAAAGAGATCGTCGCCATTGAGGGGCACGACGCCGAAGGTCGGCTGATCAAGATTAAGCACGATGAGGTTATCCGTCCGGAAACCACCATCGAAACCCTGTCGGCACTGCGTCCGGTGTTTGATCCAGTCAATGGCACCGTGACCGCGGGCACCTCCTCGGCGCTGTCCGATGGTGCAGCGGCGATGCTGGTGATGTCGGAAGCCAAAGCCAAAGCTTTGGGCTTGCCAATTCGCGCACGCATTCGCTCAATGGCGATCTCCGGCTGTGACGCCTCCATCATGGGTTATGGCCCGGTACCGGCCACCCAAAAAGCGCTCAAGCGTGCCGGCCTGACCATCAACGACATCCAATACGCCGAGTTCAACGAAGCGTTCGCGGCGCAAGCGCTGCCATGCCTAAAAGAGCTGGGGCTGATGGATAAGATGGAAGATATGGTGAACCTTAATGGTGGCGCCATCGCCTTGGGCCACCCTCTGGGCTGCTCTGGGGCGCGGATCTCCACCACCTGCATCAATATGATGGAGCATCAGGATGTGGAACTGGGTCTGGCGACCATGTGCATTGGTCTGGGCCAAGGGATCGCCACCGTGTTCGAGCGCGTTTAATGTGTTAGCCAATGGCTAAACTTATTAGGGCAGCTTCGGCTGCCCTTTTTGATGACCGGATCACAGCGACACTCTTGATCATCAATGTCATCGGCGTATGATGGCCGCCTTATTTTTGACCGGATCCGAACATGCCAGAGTTTCAAAACGCCAATCACCAACTAGATGCCATCGGTCTGCGTTGCCCAGAGCCGGTGATGATGGTGCGCAAAACCGTACGTAATATGGCGGTCGGCGAAACCCTGTTAGTCACCGCCGATGATCCGTCGACCACCCGTGACATCCCAAGCTTCTGCACCTTTATGGATCACGTGCTGGTCGCCAGCGATGTCGCCGCGGCGCCGTACCGCTACCTAATCAAAAAAGGCAACTAGCAGTAAAAAACCGAAGCAAATGCTTCGGTTTTTTATCAACACAGAAAAACTTACCGGCCAAGGGTCACAACTTCATAATTAAATTTGCTAATAGCTTCGCTATACTCAGTCGCCGTCATCGTCGTTGCGTCAATCGCAACCAGACCATAAGTAGATTCACTACCATTAGCAATCAAAAATACACTAAGTTCTTCAAATGATTGAGATTCATATTTAGTTTGCAGTGCTTCTGGCAATTGTAGTTGGTTGATAGTACCAATTAATGGGGCACTAACAGACCACACAAAATTGGTGTTTTGCTGACCGATAGAAATTCCTGTCTTTGCCAACCCAAGACCGCTGAAATCATAATCGATTTGAGTATCCATAAAATAGTTTTGCCAATCTGTCACTTTCTCTGCAAATAATTCTTTAGCATGCACATCAGTAAAGTTTGCGACACCATCAACCACTTTGCTATGTGAAACCGACTGATAATATTCTCCGCCTGATAACACTTCAAAATCACCAGCTATAGCAATATGTTCTGAAAAATTATTTGGGAACTGCCAGATGTTATCGCCATCAGTATCAATGTTTCTAATGCTAATTATTTCTAAACCGGCGACCACAATTGCGCTTTGATATGCATCATAAGCATAAGTAGAGTTAATCGTCAGGCGCTCTCCCTCAGAGAAATCAGCCATCTCGAGTGTAATTATTGAGGTTTCAGTTGGGTCTATATCGTATTTGGCGGAATATGAAGATGAAACTGAACTTTCGTCATGCAAAAAAACATTAATCGATGGCCAAGCACCATCCGTCGAGCGACATATCGATACGGTATTATCATCATCGTGAAAATCTTCATTATAAATAAACTTATAGGTAGGTAATTGTGCTTTAAGGTCAGCATCATCAATAGTAACTGACTCACAGCTGCAGTTTTCTTGTTGCAAACTTATAAAACTAATTGGCAACACTTCTTCAGAGAAATAAAGGAAACTGTCTATCGAAGTTTGTCGAAGTCCTTCATCGCCATAAACGCTAATATGAACTGCATTTTCAGGCCGATCAATTGTTAAAGTTCCTTGCTCATCGACAGAATTAGAACTGATCAGGTCGCCATTGATATCGTGCATCAAAACCGTTGCATCAGCATAAGGAAAACTGCTATCACAGTTATATGTTTTAGCACTAGCGACAACGGTTAGTGTGTCAGGGATGGCAAAATTTGATGGTGGCGCTTCCGTTACACCATCTGTATTATTATCACTACTTAGATCAATATTAATTGATTCCTCACTATCGCCACCACAACCAACCAAAATAACAACAATTAACGGAACAAAACTCTTCTTCATAAAATCCCTTTTATCAGAAAGCTTAACCAAGTAAAAATCCCAAGCGTAGTCACCCATTAAATAACTGACACGCATAGTTTATCGAACAATACAAATTTATATGCTCATTCGATAATATTAGAAAACGGCATTTAATCATCTATAAGCTAATAAAGTTTACATCTGGAAATGCTTTTGTTACGCCGCTGCCTGTCAGCGGCGTTTTTGTTTGCGGTAAGGTTGGCAGATAACAAAAAATGAACAGGGACTGTCATGCCAACTACACCGCTTCGCCACCGACCACGTTTGAGTGCGGTCGCCATCCTATGCGCCAGCCTTACGCCATTCGCCCACGCAAGCGACACCTCAGAAAAAGCGCCTAAGTGGGACGTCAACGCCCCACAAGATGCGCCGCTGCAAACCATCAATATCCGGGTCGACCAAGGCACCTGGATGAATCTGGACATCAGCCCCGATGGTAAAACCATCGTGTTTGATCTGCTGGGCGACATCTACACCATGCCCGCCAGCGGCGGCCAAGCGACCCCATTAGTTAAGGGCATCGCTTGGCATATGCAGCCGCGCTTTAGCCCCGATGGCAAACGCATCGCCTTTACCTCGGATCAGGATGGCGGCGATAACCTCTGGATCATCAATGTCGATGGCAGCGAGATGCAGCCGGTCACCGAGGAAACCTTCCGGCTACTGAATAGCCCGGCGTGGAGCCCTGACGGTCAGTACCTGATTGGTCGCAAACACTTCACCGCCCAGCGCAGCCTTGGTGCCGGTGAGGTCTGGCTCTATCACGTTAGCGGCGGCAACGGCGTTAAGCTGACCGAACGGCCGAACGACCAAAAAGATCTCGGCGAACCGGCATTCAGCCCCGACGGCCAGTACATCTACTTCTCGCAAGACGATACTCCCGGCAAAACCTTCCACTACTCCAAAGACTCGGTGAAAGGGATCTACAAGATCAAACGTTATGACCGCCATAGCGGCGAGATTGAGGTGTTGCTTGAGGGCAGCGGCGGGGCGATCCGGCCAACCCCAAGCCCAGATGGGCGTCACTTAGCCTACATCAGCCGCGATGGCTTCCAATCCAGCCTCTACCTATACAACCTCGCCTCCGGCGAAAAGCGCAAAATCTACGGCGAGCTCGACCGTGATATGCAGGAGACTTGGGCGATCCACGGGGTCTACCCAACCATGGCTTGGACTCCAGACAACGACGCCCTGCTGTTCTGGGCCGGCGGTAAAATTCGCAAGCTGGAGATCAACAGCGGCGAGCTGGAAACCATCGAGTTTCAGGTCGACACCGAAAAACAGATGCAACCGGCGGTACGCTTCCAGCAGAACCTCGATCACAATCAGGTGGATCTGAAGATGCTGCGGCAAGTGCAGATCTCCCCCAACGGCAAGCAGGTGGCGTTTGAAGCCCAAGGTAAGATCTGGCTGCGAGAACTGCCTAACGGCAAACCAAAACGGTTGACCAAACAGGACGAACAATTCGAGCTGTTCCCCGCTTGGTCACGGGACGGCCGCAAACTGGCGTATGTTACTTGGGATGATAACGACCAGGGGCAAGTGGTGGTGCGCGATCTCCGCCGCAAGCGCAACAAAGTGGTGACTACCGAGCCGGGTAAATACGTCGAGCCGGCATTCTCGCCGGATGGCGAAGCGCTGGTGTTTCGCCGCAGCAAAGGCTTCTACATTACCCCGCGTAGCTGGAACCGCGATGCTGGGATCTATCACGTCGATCTCACCGACAAAAAACCGCAGCCGCGGCGGATCAGCAAACAGGGTCATCAGCCGCACTTTGGCGCCGACAACGACCGCGTCTACTACCTGACCATGGACAACAAGATGCCGGCACTCGGCAGCGTTGGTCGCCACGGTTTCGAGCCACGAATCCATTACCGCTCTGAGCACGCTACTGAATTTCGGGTTGCCCCAAATGGCGAGCAACTGGCGTTCGCCGAACGCTTTAAGGTGTTCGTCACGCCGCTCACCAGCCACGGTGAAACCATTAAAATCGGCCCCAATGGCGGCGGTCTGCCGGTAGCGCAACTGTCACAACGGGCCGGCGAAAGTCTCAGTTGGGGCGCCGATAGCCAAAGCCTGTACTGGAGCCTTGGTCCGGATCTGTACCAAGTCGCCACCGATAAGCTATTTGTCCCCGGCAGCACCGTTGAGGTTACCCCAACGGTGACCGATATTGGCTTTAGCGTCGATGCCAACGTTCCACGTGGAACCATCGCCTTTGTTGGTGGCAAGGTGCTGACCATGGAAGGCGAACAGGTGATTGAGAACGGCACGGTGATCGTTACCGACAACAAGATTGTCGCCGTCGGTGCCGATGTGGCGCTCCCAGAAGACGCCGACGTTATCGACATCAGCGGCAAAACCATTATGCCGGGACTGTACGATGCCCACGCCCACGGCAGCCAAGGTCAGGATGAGATCATCCCCGAACAAAACTGGCTTAACTTTGCCGGATTGGCGCTGGGGGTGACCGCAATTCACGATCCCTCCAACGACACCACCGAGATCTTTGCCGCCAGCGAGATGCAGAAAACCGGCGTGATTGATGCGCCGCGACTGTTCTCCACCGGCACCATTTTGTACGGAGCCAACGGCCCCGGTTACACCGCCCACATCGACAGCTTAGAGGACGCCAAATTCCATCTGCAGCGACTGAAAGCGGTCGGCGCCTTCAGCGTTAAAAGCTACAACCAACCCCGTCGTAACCAGCGCCAGCAGGTGATCACCGCCGCCCGCGAACTGGAGATGATGGTGGTACCGGAAGGCGGCTCACTACTGCAGCACAACCTGACGATGATCGCCGACGGTCACACCGGCATTGAACACGCCATTCCGACCGCCGCCTTGTATGACGACGTTAAGCAGTTCTGGTCGCAAACCGACGTGGGCTATACCCCGACTTTGGTGGTCGCCTACGGCGGCATTTGGGGCGAGAACTACTGGTATGACAAAACCGACGTTTGGGCCCATCCACGGCTGTCGAAATACGTGCCGAGCGATATCCTTCGCAGCCGCTCGATGCGTCGTCCGACCGCCCCGGATGAGCACTACAACCACTTCAATGTGGTACGGGTTGCCAACGAGCTAAACCAGTTGGGGATCGATTCCAATATCGGTGCCCACGGCCAACGTGAGGGCTTAGGTGCTCACTGGGAGATCTGGATGTTTGCCCAAGGCGGCATGAGCAATCTCGACGCCCTGAAAACCGCCACCATTAACCCCGCTAAGCACTTTGGGATGGATCATCAGCTCGGCTCAATTAAGGTCGGCAAACTGGCGGATTTGATCGTGATTGATGGCGATCCACTGGCCAACATCCGCGATTCTGACAAGGTGCAGTACACCATGGTCAACGGTCGCCTGTATGACGCCGAAACCATGGAACGCCTTAACGGCGATGGCGAACCACGGGATAAATTGTTCTTCGAAAAGTAAGTGGTTACTTAGTGCGCAACACCAATAAAACTCTGGGAGCCGCTAGGCTCCCTGTTGTTTAATTTGCCACCGAAATTGACTCTCACTGATAACTAATCACTACCAACTAATGACTAAAGTGACTCACTGCAACTGCATGCACGCCTGCCGACAGTGACAATCCAATAAGTGATCATTAATCAGCCCACAGGCCTGCATAAAGGCGTAAGTGATGGTGGGGCCAACAAAGGTAAAACCGGCTTTTTTAAGCGCCTTGCTCATCGCTTCCGACTCCGCCGAGGTGGTGGCGATATCCGCCAGCGTCTGCGGCCGATTAACCACCTGCCGATGGCCGACAAAGCTCCAGATAAAGTCGCTGAACTCAATCCCTTGCTGTTGCAGCTTGAGATAGCCTTTGGCGTTTTTGATGATCGAGTTCACTTTCAAGCGGTTGCGAACGATGCCGGGATCTTGCAGCAGTTGCTCGATTTTTTCCTGGTCATACAGGGCAATTTTGTGCGGATCGAAATTATCAAAGGCGGCGCGATAACTTTCGGTTTTGCGCAGAATAATCAGCCACGACAGCCCCGCTTGCTGACCATCCAAACAGAGCTTTTCAAACAGCGCCAAGCTGTCGGTTTCCGGTCGCCCCCACTGGCTATCGTGATAGGCCACGTATTGCGGATCGGTGCCGCACCAACCACAACGGACTGGCTCGTTCATCTGCAATTTTCCTTATGATTTCCACGCAACTAGGCAAAAGTTTAACCTACATTGATTGCCGCTCAGCGGTTATAATTGCCCCCATTTACCCATCTATTCTTGAGATCCCATGAATAAGTACGATACCAAGACGTTCCAAGGGCTGATTTTGGCCCTGCAGGACTACTGGGCTCAGCACGGCTGTGCCGTGGTTCAGCCACTGGATATGGAAGTGGGTGCCGGCACCTCACACCCACTGACTTGTCTGCGCGCCATCGGCCCTGAGCCATTTGCGGCCGCTTACGTGCAGCCATCGCGCCGCCCGACCGACGGTCGTTACGGTGAAAACCCAAACCGCCTGCAGCACTACTACCAGTTCCAGGTGATGATGAAGCCATCGCCAGACAACATCCAAGAGCTGTACCTCGACTCGCTGCGCGCTATCGGCATGGATCCAGAAACCCACGATATCCGCTTTGTTGAAGACAACTGGGAAAACCCAACTCTGGGTGCCTGGGGGCTGGGCTGGGAAGTGTGGATGGATGGCATGGAGATCACCCAGTTCACCTACTTCCAACAAGTGGGCGGCTTGGAATGTAAGCCAGTAACCGGCGAGATCACCTACGGTCTAGAGCGTCTGGCGATGTACGTTCAGGGCGTAGACAGCGTGTACGATCTGGTTTGGGCCGATGGTCCATTTGGCAAGATCACCTACGGCGACGTGTTCCATCAAAACGAAGTGGAGCAATCCACCTACAACTTCGAACACGCCGACGTCGACTTCCTGTTTGGCATGTTCGAACAGTGCGAAAAAGAGTGTCAGCAGCTACTGGCGCTGGAAACCCCACTGCCGCTGCCAGCGTACGAGCGTATCCTTAAAGCCGGTCACGCCTTTAACCTGCTGGATGCCCGCAAAGCGATCTCGGTTACCGAGCGCCAACGCTACATCCTGCGTATTCGTACCCTGACTAAGTCTGTGGCCGAAGCCTACTACGCCTCTCGTGAAGCGCTGGGCTTCCCGATGTGCAACAACCAGTGAGATCGCCGATGCAAGCACAAACTTTTCTTGTAGAACTGGGCACCGAAGAGCTTCCACCAAAAGCCCTGCGTACCCTAGCCGAAGCCTTCCGCGACAACTTGGTTGCTAACCTGGCCCAAGCCGAACTGAGCCACGGCGCCGTGGAATGGTTCGCTTCCCCACGTCGTATGGCGGTAAAAATTGCCGAATTGTCAGCGCAACAGCCAGACAAAGAGGTCGAAAAACGCGGCCCTGCCGTACAGGCCTGTTTCGACGCCGACGGCAACCCAACCAAAGCCGCTGAAGGCTGGGCCCGCGGTTGTGGCATCACCGTTGACCAAGCTGAGCGCCTGAAAACCGACAAAGGCGAATGGCTGCTATACCGTGCCCAAGTGGCTGGTAAAGCCGCCACAGAACTGCTGCCAGAACTGGTCGAGCAAGCGCTGGCCAAACTGCCAATTCCAAAGCCGATGCGTTGGGGCGCCTACGACACCCAATTTATCCGTCCAGTGAAAACCCTGACCATGCTGCTGGGCAACCAGTCGATTGCCGCCACCATTTTGGGCAAGCAATCCGGCACCACCCTGCAGGGTCACCGTTTCTTGGGCGAGCAGTACATCAACATCGACAACGCTGAGCAGTACCCACAGATCCTGCTGCAAGACACCAAGGTGATGGCCGACTTCGAAGCCCGTAAAGCGAAGATCATCGCCGACGCCAAAGCCGCTGCTGAGGCCATTGGTGGCATCGTTGAACTGGACGACGAGCTGGTTGAGGAAGTGACCTCTCTGGTGGAATGGCCAGTAGTACTGACCGCGTCCTTTGAAGCGGAGTTCTTGAAGGTGCCAGCGGAAGCGCTGGTGTACACCATGAAGGGCGATCAGAAGTACTTCCCGGTATACGATGCCGACGGCAAGTTGATGCCGAAGTTCATCTTCGTTTCCAACATCGAATCGAAAGATCCAGCGGTGGTGATCGCCGGTAACGAAAAGGTAGTTCGTCCACGTCTGGCGGACGCCGAGTTCTTCTTCAACACCGACCGTAAGCAGACTCTGGAAAGCCAACTGCCACGTCTGGCGACCGTGCTGTTCCAGCAGCAGTTGGGTACCCTGAAGGACAAAACCGACCGCATTCAAGCGATCAGCGGCCACATCGCTGAACTGATCGGCGCCGACAAAGCCAACGCCGAGCGCGCTGGACTACTGTCTAAGTGCGATCTGATGACCTCAATGGTGTTCGAATTTACCGACACCCAAGGGATCATGGGCATGCACTACGCTCGCCACGATGGTGAAGCGGAAGAAGTGGCGGTTGCCCTGAACGAACAGTACCAGCCGCGCTTTGCCGGTGATCAACTGCCGGCCTCTGGCGTCGCTCAAGCGCTGGCGATCGCCGACAAGATGGATTCACTGGTGGGCATCTTCGGCATCGGTCAGCCACCAAAAGCCGACCGCGACCCATTTGCCCTGCGCCGCGCCGCCATTGGTGTACTGCGTATTGCGGTAGAGAAAAACCTGCCACTGGATCTGAGCGAGCTGGCGGGCTTTGCCTACGACCAATTCGTTGCCCAAGGCAAACTGGACGCGGCCAAACGCAAAGAGACCATCACTCAAGTGGTGGACTTTATGCTGGCGCGTTTCCGCGCTTCTTACCAAGAAGCCGGTTTCCCAGTCGACGTGATCCAAGCGGTACTGGCAGTACGTCCAACCCGCCCTGTGGATTTCGATAACCGCGTCAAGGCCGTACAAGCGTTCCGTGCTCTGGACGCCGCCGAAGCCTTGGCCGCCGCCAACAAGCGTGTTGGTAACATCTTGGCGAAGGTCGAAGGTGAAATCCCAGCGTCTGTTGATGCCGCCCTGCTGCAAGAAGCAGCTGAGCAGCAACTGGCTGACAAAGTGGCTGCGATCAGCGCTGAAGTGATGCCGCTGTACCAAGCTGGCGATTACCAGCAAGGTCTGCAAATTCTGGCGCAACTGCGCGAACCAATTGACGCCTTCTTCGACAATGTGATGGTGAATGCCGAAGATCCAGCGCTGCGCGCTAACCGCCAAGCGCTGCTGCAACAACTGCATCAGTTGTTTATGGTTGTAGGCGATATTTCTGTTCTGCAGCAATAACTTAGCCAGCAACTAAGGTTGTATCTAAAGGCCACCGTCAGGTGGCCTTTTTGCTTTTGTCTTTTTATGCGAACAAACCGTTCGATCGCATCTGATTGCCGCCAGCAACTTTCTGTATAGAATGCCCAAAACCGGTGCGAACGCTTTTTCCGGGGCGTCGTGTATCGGTCACAACATCACACAGCTCACCACTGATGTTGTTCTCCACACTCTCCCCGAAAGCAAAGATTTTTAAGTTGTAAATCTCACTCATCGGGGTCAAACCATGCATATCGAATCTGACATCAAATTGGGCTTTAAAGACGTTCTGTTCCGCCCTAAGCGTTCTACTCTGAAAAGCCGCTCTGAAGTCGATATTCGCCGTACCTTCAAGTTCCACCACGCCAAAACCGAATGGACCGGCGTACCAGTCATTGCCGCCAACATGGATACCGTAGGTACCTTCGAAATGGCGGAAGAGTTCCTGAAGCACGAGATGCTGGTTGCGATCCACAAGCACTACTCCGTAGAGCAGTGGCAACAGTGGTTGGCGACTCAACCAGAAGCGATCTACAACCACATCATGGTGTCTACCGGCACCTCCGAATACGAATTCGATAAGCTGTGCACCCTACTGAATGCCGAGCCACGCCTGCGCTTTATCTGCATCGACGTTGCCAACGGCTACCAGCAAGCGTTCGTCGAGTTCGTTGCCAAAGTACGCGCCACCTTCCCACAGCACGTGATCATGGCTGGTAACGTGGTAACCGGCGAGATGGTGGAAGAGCTGATCCTCAACGGTGCCGACATCGTTAAGGTGGGCATCGGTCCAGGCTCCGTGTGTACCACCCGCGTTAAAACCGGTGTTGGTTACCCGCAACTGTCTGCGGTAATCGAGTGCGCTGACGCGGCCCACGGCATGGGTGGCCAAATCGTTTCTGACGGCGGCTGTTCTTGCGCTGGTGACGTGTCCAAAGCCTTCGGCGGCGGTGCTGACTTTGTGATGATCGGCGGCATGTTTGCTGGCCACGATGAGTCCGGCGGCGAGCGCGTTGAGATCGACGGCAAGACCATGGTGAAGTTCTACGGCATGAGCTCTGACACCGCTATGAACAAGCACAACGGTGGCGTAGCTAAGTACCGCGCCTCCGAAGGCAAAACCGTACTGCTGCCATACCGTGGCCCAGTGGAAGAAACCATCCTCGACGTGCTGGGCGGCGTACGCTCCACCTGTACCTACGTGGGTGCCGCTAAGCTGAAAGAGCTGACCAAACGCACCACCTTCATCCGCGTGCAGGAACAAGAAAACCGCATCTTCGGCTAAGCCGAGCCGTTTTTCGGTTAGCCAAAAAAGAGGTTCCACGTGGAACCTCTTTTTGATCATCAGACCTGACACTTCTTTACAGAGCTTGCCGGCAAAAGCCGCTAACTTCTCTAGCAACTAGAGTCACTAGCGAGCAGAAGATGACAACACGGTCAGCAATCATCCTTTCTTTGGTTATCCTACTGTATGGCTGTGGCGGGTCCAGCGATGCAACCCAAAGCGGTGCCGTAACCGATCCGGCAATCAATAACGACAACAGCAATCAAGCGGCTAATAGTACCCCGCTCCGCTGGTCACTGCCGGCCTCCTTACACCAGTACGCCAATCGGCCACTGCCCACTCACTTTACCAGCAATCAATTCCCTGGCGATCGCGCTGGCCAAACGGCCGCCAGCGCCAGCGATAATACCCCAGCCAATAACCCAATTACCGACGCCGGTGCCACCCTTGGACGAGTGCTGTTCTACGACCCTTGGCTTAGCCAAAACCGCCAAATTGCTTGCGCCAGTTGCCATCAGCAAGCCGCTGGCTTTAGCGATCCCAATCGCCTTAGTCGCGGTTTTGATGGTGGCGAGACCCGCCGCCACTCCATGGGGCTAAGCAACGCCCGCTTCTATTCCAGTGGCAAATTCTTTTGGGATGAGCGTGCCGAGACCTTAGAGCAACAGGTATTGCAACCAATCCAAGATCCGCTGGAGATGGGGATGACCCTACCCGAATTAGAGATCCGACTCGCCGAAGACAGCAACTACCAAGCGCTATTCCAAGCAGCTTTTGCCGATGAGCAGATCACCAGTGAGCGGATAGCCCTAGCACTGGCGCAGTTTATTCGCAGCCTCGATAGCTTCAGTGCCCGTTATGATGTCGGCCGTGCACAAGTAAGCAACCCGATAACGGATTTTCCCAATTTCAGCGCCGAAGAAAACCAAGGCAAGCGGTTATTTTTTGGCGCCGGCAGTTGCAGCGGTTGCCACAGTAGCGAAGCTTTTATCGCTGCAATGCCAAACAATCCGAACCTCCGGAGCAACGGCTTTAATAATGGTCTTGAGGCACTATCCAGTGACGATCTTGGCATCGCCGAAAGCAGCGGTAACCCCAGAGATGAGGGCAAATTTAAGGTTGGCTCATTGCGTAATATCGCGGTAACGGCACCGTATATGCACGACGGTCGCTTGGCGACGCTAGCGGAGGTAGTGCGCTTTTACAATCAGCAGATCCAACCCCATCCGAATCTGGCACCAATATTACAAGATCCCCAAGGCAACCCGCGCCGCTTCAACTTTAGCGATGCCGAGCAGCGCGCGCTGGTGGCCTTTATGGAAACGCTAACCGACTCAACATTCCTCAGCGATCCACGCTTTGCCGATCCATTTATCGACTGATCCCGTTGCTAATCCGAATGTTCCACGTGGAACTAATACTAAAAATCAGCCACAAAAAAGCAGCTCCATGGAGCTGCTTTGCAAAGATGGTATCGACTGGCGATTACACGTCGAGGTTGGCTACCGCCAGCGCGTTCTGTTCAATGAACTCACGACGCGGCTCTACTTGGTCGCCCATCAAAGTGTTAAACAGTTGGTCAGCACCAACCGCGTCTTCGATGGTCACCTGCAGCATCCGGCGAGTTTCTGGATCCATGGTGGTTTCCCACAGCTGATCGGGGTTCATCTCACCCAGACCTTTATAGCGCTGGATGTACAGACCACGCTTGGATTCCTTAATCAACCACTCCAGTGCTTGCTCGAAGCTGGCCACTGGCAGGCGACGCTCGCCACGGCTAACGTAGGCGTCAGCTTCCAGCAGGCCAATCAGCGATTCACCCAGTTTGATGATGCGCTGGTAGTCGCTGGAGTTAAGGAAGTCGTAGGTCAGCAGGTAATCGCTTTCGACACCGTGCTGACGCAGGATGAACTTCGGCAGCCACAGCTGACGCTCTTCATCTTTAGCCAGCTCCAGACGGTAGGACGCGCCTTCCAGATCTTGCTCGTTCAGTTCGTTCAGCAGTGATTCGGACCACGCCTGAACGGCCGCTTCGTCAGCCATCTCTTGCAGCGCCGGTACGTAAACCAGCTGCTTCAGCAGCGATACTGGGAAACGACGGCTTTGACGTTGAATTACCGCTTCCACCTCGCGGAACTGGTTAACCAAACGCTCTAACGCTTCACCGGCGATCGCTGGTGCATCCGCATTAACATGCAGCGCGGCATTATCCAGCGCCAAGGTGGTCAGGTATTCAGTCAGCACTTCATCGTCTTTGATGTAGCGTTCCTGCTTACCCTTCTTCACTTTGTACAGTGGTGGCTGAGCAATGTAGATGTAACCGCGTTCAATCAGTTCTGGCATCTGACGGTAGAAGAAGGTCAACAGCAGGGTACGAATGTGCGAGCCGTCGACGTCCGCATCGGTCATGATGATGATCTGATGGTAACGAGTCTTATCTGGGTTGTACTCGTCGCGGCCGATGCCTGTACCCATCGCGGTAATCAGGGTCGCCACCTCTTGCGAGGACAACATCTTGTCGAAACGGGCTTTCTCTACGTTCAGGATCTTACCTTTCAGTGGCAGGATCGCTTGGTTCTTACGGTTACGGCCCTGCTTGGCGGAACCGCCCGCAGAGTCACCCTCCACAATGTAGAGTTCAGACAGTGCTGGATCTTTCTCTTGGCAATCCGCCAATTTGCCTGGCAGACCGGCCAAGTCCAACGCGCCTTTACGACGGGTCATCTCACGGGCTTTACGGGCCGCTTCACGGGCACGAGCGGCGTCGATGATCTTGGTCACCACCTGCTTGGCTTCGGCTGGATGCTCCAGCAGGTACTCAGACAGTTTCTCACCCATCGCCTGCTCTACTGCGGTTTTCACCTCAGAAGAAACCAGCTTGTCTTTGGTCTGGGAAGAGAACTTTGGATCCGGCACTTTCACCGAGATAACCGCAGTCAGACCTTCACGGGCGTCGTCGCCGGAAGCGGAGGTCTTGGCTTTCTTGGAGTAGCCTTCCTTGTCCATGTAGGTGTTCAAGGTACGGGTCAGCGCCGAGCGGAAGCCCGCCAAGTGAGTACCACCGTCGCGCTGTGGAATGTTGTTGGTAAAGCAGTAGATGTTTTCAGAGAAACCGTCGTTCCACTGCATCGCCACTTCTACCGCCAAGCCATCTTCACGTTCACTGTTGAAGTAAAACGCTTGCTGGTTGATTGGGGTCTTGTTGGTGTTGAGGTAATCAACGAACGCTTTAATACCACCTTCATAGCAGTAGTGCGATTCTTTGCCGTCGCGCTCATCCACCAAACGGATCGACACGCCGGAGTTCAGGAACGACAGTTCACGTACTCGCTTAGCCAGAATCTCGTAATGGAAAGTGGTGTCAGAGAAGGTTTCAGCGCTTGGCCAGAAACGGATGATGGTGCCGGTTTTGTCGGTATCGCCGATCACTTTCAGCGCTTCAACCGGTTCGCCGTGAACAAACGTCTGCTCATAGACGTGACCTTGACGACGAACGGTCAGTTCCAGCTTGTGCGACAAGGCGTTTACTACTGAAACGCCCACACCGTGTAGACCACCAGAAACTTTGTAGGAGTTGTCGTCGAACTTACCGCCAGCGTGCAGTACGGTCATGATTACCGTGGCTGCCGACACCCCTTCTTCTGGGTGAATATCAACCGGAACACCACGGCCATCGTCTTGTACTGACACGGATCCGTCGGAGTGGATGGTGATCACGATATCACTGCAGTGACCCGCTAAGGCTTCATCGATGGAGTTATCCACCACTTCAAACACCATGTGGTGCAGACCAGTGCCGTCATCGGTATCGCCAATGTACATGCCTGGGCGCTTACGCACGGCATCGAGGCCTTTTAAGACCTTAATACTCGAGGAATCGTAGTTTGTTTCTGACATACACCTGTCTCTATTTATCTTGCTGTTCCGTAATCCGACCCTGTTCCACGTGGAACCTTTTGTCCCATGGGATCATCGCCAACTGTTCAGGTTCGATGGCAGTAACAAACACCTGGCTACCAGTTTGCTGTAACTGTTCCAGTAATAAGGTGCGTCGCTGTTGATCGAGCTCGGAAGCTAAATCGTCCACCAAAAATACGCATTGGCGCTGCTGCTGTTGGCTTAACACCAACCCCTGTGCAATTTTCAAAGCACACACCAGCAGCTTTTGTTGCCCTCGGGATAAACCATCCTGAGCGGGCAAGTTATCAACCCTTAGGCGGAGATCGGCTTTATGGGGGCCGGAGACGGTGTAACCCAACTGCAGATCCCGCTGAAGACCAGCGCTGTAGACCTGTTGTAATTCGGTTTTACTATCCCATCCCTGGCTAAAACTGACCCGGATCGGCACATCAGGTAAAAACTGATTTATTATACCCTCCAACGCCTCATTTAACGAATTTACCCATCGTTTTCGGGCATCGGTAAGCCATTGACCATACTGCACAAGCTGCTGGTCCCAAATGCTAATCTGGCGCGCTGGTGCTTGTTGCCGCAGCAATTGATTGCGCTGCTTTAGCAACCGGCGAAAGCGACTCCACACCAACATAAATTGCGGATCGCTATGAAACGCCCCCCAATCGATAAATTCCCGCCGTGCTTGCGGGCCATCCAACAACAAACTGAAGCTTTCTGGGCTGATTAATTGCAACGGCAACAGCGCGGCCAACTCCGCTAACCGTTTCGCCGGTTCGCCATTCACCCGCAGCTGATGATGGTCGCCACTGCGCTCACGCTGAATGCCGATGCGATCGCCACTGCTAAGCTGGCTAAACAGAGTAAAGTGCGGTTGCTGATGCTGGATCACCCGCTGAGTAAGGTGACTGCGAAAGGAGCGGCCAACGCTGAGGAACCAGATCGCTTCCAGCACGCTGGTTTTGCCGCTGCCGTTGGCACCGTAGATAAGATTCAGGCCGGCCGCGGGAGATACGCGGCCGGCCTGAATATTGCGAAAATTCGCTAATTGCAGAGTTTCAATCATTGTGCGGTTAGAGGCGCATCGGCATCACAACGTACATTGATTCGCTGTTATCAGCATGCTCAAACAAGGCACTGCTCATTGGCCCACCTAAGGTCACTTTGACCTTATCGGACTTCAGCGCATTGAGCACATCCAGCACGTAGGAGACGTTAAAGCCGATCTCCAATTCTGGGTGTGGGAAGCTGACATCCAACTCCTCTTGCGCTTCTTCTTGCTCTGGATTGTTGGCGGTGATGGTCAGCTTGTCGCTGTCCAGCAGCAACCGCACCCCACGGAACTTCTCATTCGACAGAATCGACGCCCGTGCGAACGATTGCTTCAGCAGATCCCGTTCGGCTAGCAACTCTTTGTCGCCATCTTTTGGCAATACCCGGCGGTAATCCGGGAAACGACCGTCCACCAACTTCGAAGTAAAGGTGGCGTTAGCGGTTACCGCTCGAATCGAACCATCACCAATGCACAAGGTGATCAGCTGGTTTTCATCGTCAAATAGACGAGTCAGTTCCACCACCCCTTTACGCGGAACGATCACCTGTTTTGCCGGCAGATCCGCGTCGATTTGACGCGAGCTCACCGCTAAGCGGTGGCCGTCAGTGGCAACGGTACGCAACTGATTGCCTTCGGTTTCAAACAGCATGCCGTTCAAGTAGTAACGGACATCCTGATGGGCCATCGAAAACTGAGTGGCATCGATGATCGATTTTAAGGTGCCTTGGGTCAGCGAAAATTGCAGTTCGCCCTGCCAATCGCCCAGATCCGGGAACTCCTCGGCAGATAAGGTCGCCAATGAAAAACGGCTGCGGCCAGAGCGGATCAGCAGCCGGTTTTCCTGCTGCTCAATCTTAATCTCGGCGCTGTCTGGCAGACTCTTACAGATATCTAAGAACTTACGCGCCGGCACGGTGGTGCGGCCCGGTTGCACTTCGCCTTGCAACTGCACTTGGCCAATCAGTTCCACTTCCAGATCGGTACCGGTGATCTTCAGCAGATCACCGCTGATCTCCAGCAGTACGTTGGAAAGAATAGGCAGGTTGTGGCGACGTTCCACCGCACCACAAACCAATTGCAGCGGCTTAAACAGCGCGTCCTTAGTAATGGTAAATAGCATTCAGGCTCCCGTTAGGAGGACAAAGTACGGATCAAGTTGGCGTAGTCTTCTTTAATATCATGACTTTCCTCCTTGAGCTGTTCAATCTTGCGACAAGCGTGCAGCACCGTGGTGTGGTCACGACCGCCAAAGGCATCGCCAATTTCTGGCAGGCTATGGTTGGTCAGTTCTTTAGCCAACGCCATCGCCACCTGACGCGGACGGGCAACCGAGCGAGAGCGACGCTTCGACAGCAGATCCGCCACCTTAATCTTGTAGTACTCCGCTACCGTCTTCTGAATGTTATCAACGGTCACCAGTTTTTCTTGCAGCGCCAGCAGATCCCGCAGCGCTTCACGGACGAAGTCGATGGTGATCGGTCGCCCAGTGAAGTTGGCGTTGGCGATCACCCGATTGAGCGCGCCTTCCAATTCACGGACGTTAGAGCGCAGACGCTTAGCAATAAAGAACGCCACTTCATCCGGCAGATGGATTTTCGATTCTTCCGCTTTGCGCATCAAAATCGCCACTCGGGTTTCTAACTCCGGTGGCTCAATCGCCACGGTCAGACCCCAACCAAAGCGAGACTTCAAACGATCCTCGACGCCGTCGATCTCTTTCGGGTAGCGATCCGAAGTCAAAATGATCTGATGATTGCCTTCCAACAGCGCGTTAAAGGTGTGGAAGAACTCCTCTTGCGAGCGATCTTTATTAGCAAAGAACTGGATGTCATCGATAAGCAACGCATCAACACTGCGGTAGTAGCGCTTAAATTCAGCGATGGCGTTGTTTTGCAGCGCTTTCACCATATCTTGAACAAACCGCTCAGAGTGCATGTACACCACTTTGGCGTTTGGTTTGTTCTTCATGATGCCGTTGCCTACGGCATGCAGCAGGTGAGTCTTACCCAGACCAGTGCCGCCGTAGAGAAACAGTGGGTTGTAAGCGCCGCCCGGGTTATCCGCCACCTGGCTGGCCGCTGCGCGTGCCAACTGGTTGGATTTACCCTCAACGAAGTTATCAAATTGATAGTTTAAGTTGATGTTGCTGCGCACCGGACCATTGTGCGCCACCGGCGCACTATTAATAGAGGGTGATGGCATCGCTGGCGCAGGTGCCGATGGTGCCGTCACCGGTCGGGTGGTTTCAGCCATCGCCACTTTCGGCCGCGCTTCTGGTTTGCTGCCAATATCAAACTTCAGCGTTGGCGCTCGATCGGCCAATTCGCTGTGCAGGTAAGCGGTGATCTTGTCTAAGTACTTGTCGCGCACCCAGTCCAGTACGAACCGGTTCGGTGCGTACAACACTAGGGTGTCCCCCAGCATCTCGGATTGCAGTGGACGGATCCACATGCTGAACTGCTGCGCCGGCAGTTCTTCTTGCAGCCAAGCTACACAGCGCTGCCAAATCGGTACACTCACCGCCGAAACCCCAAAATTTTTTAACGGAATAGCGGTCAATTTTACCTAGGTTACCGCTTGATCGCCATATCTAAACCGGGGTTATCCCCAGATCCGATCCTCGATCATAGCCACTTTTAGGATCCCCAGATCGATCCCAAGATCGCCATCTTAACCCCAGTAAAAACATGGGCTGGAAAGCGATCGCAATGATCTCTATAATCGCGCCAGTTCGATCCGATCGTGGATCGAGTTGTCTATATCTAGTGGTACGTACACAGTTTTATCCACAACAACTGGGGTGAGATAAGGCTGCAGCGATTGCCGCACATTTTAGATTGACGTAGGTGGTCGATTTTTACTAAAATTCGGCCTCTTTTTAAGCCGCCGGCGTCTACCCATCTTCCGATAGGTATATAAAGGCAGCAAAAGTTAATCTGTACAGTTAACTGAATTACGGTAAAAAGCTATGAAACGTACTTTTCAACCGAGCGTACTGAAGCGTAAGCGTAACCACGGTTTCCGTGCTCGTATGGCCACCAAAAATGGTCGTCAGGTGCTGGCCCGTCGTCGCGCTAAAGGCCGCGCTCGCCTGTCTGCATAATCCCGATTATGCAGTGCGCCTCGAATCAGGTGCGATACACCTTCAGCCGGGAGTTACGTCTGTTAACTCCCGGCGATTTTAAATCCGTCTTTGCAAACCCGACTCGGGCTGCCTCTCCGCATCTTACGTTGCTCGCCATTCCCAACGGCAATCAACACCCCCGCCTTGGCCTCACGGTCGCCAAAAAGCATGTAAAAAAAGCCAATCAACGCAACCGCATCAAGCGTGTCGTGCGCGATAGCTTTCGCCTGCATCAATACGACTTACCGCAAGTCGATATTGTGGTGGTCGCCAAAAAAGGCATCGATGAATTGGATAACGCAGCAATCCACAAACTGGTAGACAAGCTATGGCGCAAACTTACTCGCCGTTGCAACGAATCCTGATCGGTTTCGTCCGTTGCTACCAACGTTGGATTAGTCCCCTACTCGGGCCCAACTGCCGGTTTTCGCCAACGTGCTCTCAATACTCCGTGGAAGCGATCAGCCGCCACGGAGTGTTGTATGGTTGTTGGTTAACTATCGCACGCATTATAAGATGTCACCCTTTGAACGAAGGTGGACACGATCCGGTCCCACCAGCCAAACAAGGCAGAGACTGTTAATTTATGGAATCCCAACGCAATTTACTTTTGATTGGGTTGCTGTTCGTCAGCTTCTTGCTGTTCCAACAGTGGCAGCTTGATCAAAACCCACCACAGCACACCGAAGCGACCACTTCACAAGCAACAACCAATGTCGCTAACGCCGATGTGCCACAATCTGCCGCTGCTGTACCTGCCAGTGCGGGTATCTCTGCCAAACAGATCACCGTAACCACCGACACTCTGGAACTGCGTATCGACACCAAAGGTGGCGATATCGTGTTTGCTTCCCTACCAGAGCACAAAGTGGAACAGGGTGGTGAGCAATCACTAACCATCCTTGATAGCAACTACATCGCCCAAAGTGGTCTGATCGGCGCCCAAGGCCCAGATGCCTCCGGCGAACGCCCGCAGTACACCACTACCGCTGAGTCATTCACCCTGACTGGCGACACTCTGGTGGTGCCACTGAGCTACACCGACGCTAACGGCATCACCTTTGAGAAGCGTTTTACCTTCCACAAAGGCCGTTACGATGTATTGGTAGAGTACGTGATTAACAACGCCTCTGCGCAAAACGCTCAGGTGCAACTGTACACCCAGCTGAAACAGCAAACCGGCGTGGAAGAAGGCAGCATGTTTATGCCGACTTACCGCGGTGGCGCTTACAGCACCGAGGACAGCCGTTACGAGAAATACAGCTTTGACGACATCGCTGATGAAAATCTTAACGAGCTGACCAAGGGCGGCTGGATCGCCATGCTGCAGCACTACTTCGTATCCGCTTGGGTTCCGAATGCTGACAGCAATAACGAGATCTACAGCCGCAGCGTAGGTAACTCTGCCATTATCGGCATGAAGCAGCCTGGCCAAGTGATTGCCGCTGGCACCAGCGCGACTCTGGCCGCCGAGTTCTACGTCGGTCCAAAGGATCAACAGGCACTGTCTGCCCTGTCTGAAACCCTAAACCTGACTGTAGATTACGGCTGGTTATGGTTCCTAGCGGAGCCACTGTACGCGCTGCTGATGTTCCTGCACGGCTTGGTTGGTAACTGGGGCTTCGCGATCATCCTGATGACCCTGATCATCCGCGGTATCATGTACCCGCTGACCAAGGCGCAGTACACCTCGATGGCGAAGATGCGTAACCTGCAACCAAAGATGCAGGAGCTGAAAGAGCGTTTTGGTGACGATCGTCAGCGCATGAGCCAAGCCACCATGGAGCTGTACCAGAAGGAAAAAGTGAACCCAATGGGTGGTTGTTTCCCAATGCTGCTGCAATTCCCAATCTTCATCGCCTTCTACTGGGTGCTGCTGGAATCGGTTGAACTGCGCCACGCGCCATTTATCGGCTGGATCCAAGACTTGTCCGCGCAAGATCCGTACTACGTACTGCCAGTGCTGATGGGGATCTCCATGTTCGCCATGCAGAAGTTGTCACCAACTCCGGCGGGTATGGATCCGATGCAGGCGAAGATCATGCAGTACCTGCCAGTGATGTTTACCTTCTTCTTCTTGTGGTTCCCATCCGGTCTGGTGTTGTACTGGCTGGTTGGTAACTTGGTGGCGATTGCGCAGCAGTTGATCATCTACAAGAGCCTGGAAAAACAAGGTATCACCGAACCAAAGAAGAAAAAGTAATCCTTTAGTCTTCTGAACCAAGCCCCGCCACCGCGGGGCTTTTTCGTTTCAGCAAATCGGTGATAACTGGCGCCAGAAAAACCGTTCGCAGCGACCGAAAAAGCACACCATTGCGCGACGAATAAACCAGATTGCTGGCGCAACTGGTATCATTAGCACAGACTTTTAAGCGACCAATTTTTATGACCGATCATCAAGATACCATCGTTGCCCAAGCCACCGCCCCTGGCCGTGGTGGTGTCGGCATCGTCCGCGTTTCCGGCAAATTGGCTGAAACCGTGGCTACCAGCCTGTTAGGCAAAGTGCCGAAGACCCGCTATGCCGAATACTTGCCATTTAAAGACCACGACGGTCTGGTGTTGGATCAAGGCATCGCGCTGATGTTTAAGGCGCCAAACTCATTTACCGGCGAAGACGTACTGGAACTGCAAGGTCACGGCGGCCCAGTAGTTATCGATATGCTGATCCGCGCGATTTTGGCGGTACCCGGGGTACGGACTGCCCGCCCGGGTGAGTTTTCCGAACGGGCGTTTTTGAACGACAAACTGGATCTGGCGCAAGCCGAAGCGATTGCTGATCTGATTGAAGCGTCCTCTGAACAGGCGGCTCGCAGCGCGTTGTCATCGCTGCAAGGCGAGTTCTCGGCGCAGATCAACGAACTGGTGGAACAACTGACCCACCTGCGGATCTACGTCGAAGCGGCCATCGATTTTCCTGAAGAGGAAGTCGATTTTCTGGCCGATGGCAAGATCGCCGCGGCGCTGGCAAACGTTCAACAACAACTGGCTAAAGTATTAGGCAGCGCTCAGCAAGGGGCACTGCTGCGAGAAGGGATGAAGGTGGTGATCGCTGGCCGTCCCAATGCCGGTAAATCGTCGCTGCTAAACGCGCTCGCAGGTCGTCAATCGGCGATCGTCACCGACATTGCCGGCACCACCCGCGATGTGCTGCGCGAACACATCCACATCGATGGCATGCCACTGCACATCATCGACACCGCCGGTCTGCGTGACGCCAGTGACGAAGTTGAACGGATAGGTATTGAGCGCGCTTGGGCCGAGATTGAGCAAGCCGATCGGGTGCTGCTGATGGTTGATGGTACCGAAACCGACGCCTGCGATCCTCGCGCCATCTGGCCGGAGTTTATCGATCGCCTACCCGCTGGAATGGGGCTGTCGATCGTCCGTAACAAAGCGGATCTAACCCAAGAGGCGCTTGGCCAAAGCGTCGATAACGGCATTCCGGTATTTCGTTTGTCCGCCAAAACCGGCGACGGCGTCGATGAGATCAAACAGCATCTGAAAGCCTGTATGGGTTTCCAAGGCACCAATGAAGGCGGCTTTATGGCGCGTCAGCGTCACCTTGAAGCGCTGCACAGCGCTAGCGAGCGGCTCGCACTGGGTGCCGAACAATTGGAGATCTTCCACGCCGGAGAGTTGCTGGCTGAGGAGCTGCGTTTAGCCCAACAAGACCTGGCGGAGATCACCGGCGAATTCTCCAGCGATGACCTGCTGGGACGGATCTTCTCCTCATTCTGTATCGGCAAATAACTCAGATTCTGCTGCAAAAACCCGCCGAATTGGCGGGTTTTCTATAAGGAAAAAACCACCATGACTACCCCACTGTTGCTGATCGTTGGGACCACTATGGGCAACGCCGAAGCGGTTGCCGACGAACTGGAACCAGCGCTGACGGCACGCGGATTTAGCGTCACCATTAGCCAAGATCCACAAGTAGATGAGCTGCAACACGCCCAAAAATGGTTGATCGTTTGCTCGACTCATGGCGCCGGTGAAGTGCCAGATAACCTGCAACCATGGCTCAATTGGATCGAACAGCAGGCCGATCTTAGCGATCGTCAGTACGCCTTATGCGGGATCGGTGACCGCAGCTACGACACCTTCTGTGGTGCCATCAAACAACTTGAAAGTCTGTTGCAAAGCCGCGGTGCAACCGCCTTTGTGGACAACATTGAGATCGATGTACAACATCTAGATCTTCCAGAAGATCAAGCACTAAGCTGGATCGAAAGCTGGCCGAAAAGGATCCTTTGATCGCCATTTGCGATCAGTTGATCACAGCTTAAACTAAGTTACCCACAATTAGATCAGTTAATAACAGCATCCTGTGAATATCTTTGGGTCGTTCTGTGATCAACGCGGGTATTACTCAAGGCCGAGATCCAAATGGATCTCGGCCTGTGTATAAGATCGCGATCTATACACCGGTTACGATCGAGTTGATCGCGATCTGATCACAGCAAACGATCGCCCGCAAAGCCTTGCTGTGCCTAGACTTGTGACAGTTATAAACAGCGATCGCCGGATCTAATAAGAGTAACAACAAAAGATCTATATAAAGATCTTATTTAATTAAGAGCTTTTCAGAAGCGTGAAAAGCTTAAAAAGTGCGCTTTGGTATTGCCGAAAAGCAGTGCTAGAATGCCCCCCTTTTTTTGACGCCCTGGGTTTAGGTAAAGAGGTAGCACTTATGCAGGCTCAGCAACATTATGATGTGATCGTCGTTGGCGGTGGTCATGCTGGTACCGAGGCCGCACTCGCCAGTGCTCGTACCGGCAGTCGTACCCTGCTGCTTACTCACAACCTAGATACCTTAGGGCAGATGTCCTGTAATCCGGCCATTGGTGGTATCGGTAAGGGTCACTTGGTTAAAGAGATCGATGCGCTTGGCGGTGCCATGGCATTGGCCACCGACAGCGCGGGTATTCAGTTCCGTACCCTGAATGCCTCCAAAGGACCAGCGGTACGAGCCACCCGTGCGCAGGCGGATCGCGCCTTGTATCGTCAAGCGATCCAACAGATCCTTTTTGCTCAAGAAAACCTGGAGATCTTCCAGCAAGGGGTAAACGATCTGATCCTCGATCAAGACCGCGTCGCTGGGGTGATCACCGAAGGTGGCATGCGTTTTACCGCCAATGCGGTAGTGCTGACCGTAGGTACCTTCCTGGACGGTAAAATTCACATCGGTTTGGATAACTACCAAGGCGGTCGCATCGGTGATACCAATGCAGTGGCCTTAGCCCACAAACTGCGTGAGATGCCGTTCCGCATGGATCGCTTAAAGACCGGTACTCCGGCGCGTCTTGATGCTCGCAGCCTTGATTACAGCGTGATGCAGGAACAGCCAGGTGATAACCCGACTCCGGTGTTCTCCTACATCGGCGATCGCAGCCGTCAACCGCGACAGATCTCCTGCTACATCACTCATACCAACGAACGTACCCACGAAATTATTCGTGGCGGTCTGGATCGCAGCCCGATGTACACCGGGGTGATTGACGGTATCGGTCCGCGTTACTGTCCATCGGTTGAAGACAAGATCATGCGCTTTGCCGATAAAACCTCGCACCAGATCTTTGTCGAGCCAGAAGGCTTAAACAGCATTGAGATCTACCCGAACGGGATCTCAACCTCGCTGCCGTTTGATGTACAGGTGGCACTGATCCACTCAATCAAAGGGTTTGAAAACGCCAAGATCCTGCGTCCAGGCTACGCCATTGAGTACGACTACTTTGATCCACGCGATCTGAAACTGTCGCTGGAAAGCAAATACATCAATGGTTTGTTCTTTGCCGGCCAAATTAACGGCACCACCGGTTACGAAGAAGCCGGCGCCCAAGGTCTGCTGGCTGGTCTCAACGCTGCCCGTCACGGCCGAGGTGAATCGGTATGGACTCCACGTCGTGATGAAGCGTATCTGGGCGTACTGGTTGATGATCTGTCGACCCTGGGTACCCAAGAGCCGTACCGGATGTTCACTTCGCGGGCTGAATACCGTCTGTTGCTGCGTGAAGACAACGCCGATCTGCGTTTGACCCCAATGGGGCGCGAACTGGGTTTGGTGGATGATCACCGCTGGGCGCTGTTCAACCAAAAAGTGGATGCCATCGAAACCGAGCGTCAGCGTCTGCGTGACACTTGGGTACAAAAAGATTCTGAGCTAGCGCAGAAGATCAACCCATCGCTGAAGGCGCCACTGGCTCGTGAAGCGAATGTGGAAGATCTGATCCGTCGCCCTGAAGTGACTTACGAGCAACTGATGGCGCATGAAGAGCTGGGCCCAGCATTGGCCGATCCTCGTGCCGCAGAGCAGGTTGAGATCCAAATTAAGTACGCCGGTTACATCGACCGTCAGAAAGATGAGATCGAAAAAGCCCGTCGTCATGAGAACACTTTGTTGCCACTGACGCTGGATTACACCGACGTTAAAGGGTTGTCCAACGAAGTGGTTATCAAGCTTAATCAGCATAAGCCAGAGACCATCGGTTCTGCCTCGCGGATCTCTGGGGTAACCCCGGCGGCTATCTCATTGCTGCTGGTCTATCTGAAAAAACACGGCTTGCTACGCAAAAGCGCGTAATCGCAACATTCGATACTGACAAAGGGGCTTTTCAAGCCCCTTTGTCGTCCCCATAATGGCAAATTAATTCGTTTCTAAGGAGTCGTCCGTGCTGGCGCAACGCCTTTCTGGCCTGATCAATCGTACCGATCTCAACATCACCGAACTGCAGCAGCAACAATTGGTGCAGCTTGTCGAACTACTGGATAAGTGGAACAAAGCGTACAACCTAACTTCAGTACGCAACCCAGACGAGATGTTGGTGCGTCACATCATGGACAGCATCGTGGTTGGCCCGTACCTTAAGGGCGAACGCTTTATCGATGTCGGCACCGGTCCGGGACTGCCGGGGTTACCACTGGCGATCTGCAACCCAGATAAGCAATTTGTGCTGCTCGATAGCCTTGGTAAACGGATCCGCTTTATCCGCACCGTGATCCATAAGTTGGGCTTGACCAACGTGATTGCGGTGGAAAGTCGCGTTGAAGCGTTCCAGCCAGAGCAAGGCTTCGATGGTGTCATCAGCCGTGCTTTTGCGTCGCTGCATGACATGCTTAGCTGGTGCCATCATCTGCCTGCAGCGCACGGCAACTTCTACGCCTTAAAAGGGCAGCTGGACGAGCAAGAGCTGGGTCAGATCCCAGACGGCTTTACCATCACCGAACGCCATATCCTGGATGTGCCAGAGCTGGACGCTCAACGCCATCTGGTGTTAGTTCGGGCCAACTAAACAAGCAGTAATCCGGAGAGAGACTGTGGCTAAGATCATTGCCATCGCCAACCAAAAAGGGGGAGTTGGCAAAACCACTACCAGCATCAACCTAGCCGCATCGATGGCGGCAACGCGCCGCAAGGTGCTGTTGATTGATCTGGATCCCCAAGGCAATGCCACCATGGGCAGCGGCGTCGATAAATATTCGGTACCGCACACCGCCTACGATCTGCTGGTGGATGAACTGCCGGCTGAGCAGGTTATCCAAACTGAAACCAGCGGTAAGTTCCATCTGATCGCCGCCAACGCTGATGTTACTGCGGCGGAGATCAAACTGATGGAGGTCTTTGCCCGTGAAGTGCGACTGCGCAACGCCCTAGCCCCGATCCGCGATAACTACGACTACATCTTCATCGACTGCCCACCGTCGCTGAACATGCTGACGGTTAATGCGCTAGGCGCCGCCGATGCGGTGCTGATCCCGATGCAGTGTGAATATTACGCTCTGGAAGGGTTAACCGCATTGATGGACACCATCGGCAAATTGGGACAGTTGGTTAATCCGAAACTGCAGATCGAGGGGATCTTGCGGACCATGTACGATCCCCGCAATCGCCTCGCTAATGACGTTTCCGATCAGCTGAAAAACCATTTTGCCGAGCAGGTGTATCGCACCGTCATCCCGCGCAATGTGCGGTTAGCGGAAGCCCCAAGCTTCGGTGCCCCGGCAATGTATTACGACAAAAGCAGTGCCGGTGCCAAAGCCTATCTGGCGCTCGCTGGCGAGATGCTACGCCGCCAAGAGGCGGGGCAGATCACCCAGTTAGTGACCGAATAAGACCGTTAATCGCAAAGGATTGGCGGCGCCAAAGTAATGCAAGAGGAATGTTCTAGGTGAAAAAACGCGGTTTGGGTAAGGGGCTGGACGCTCTGTTAGGTAGCAGCCAAGCTGCCGCGGTGCAGCAACAAGCCACAGCGGTGGCGGCAAGCACCCCAGTTAACGTTGACCATGGCCTAGTGCAGCTGCCGGTAGAAAGCCTGCGTCGCGGCAAATACCAACCTCGGCGGGATATGTCCGATGAAGCGCTAGAAGAGCTGGCGGCTTCGATTAAAGTGCAAGGCATTATCCAGCCGATCGTGGTACGCCAGTTAAGCGGCGATCGCTATGAAATCATTGCCGGTGAGCGCCGTTGGCGCGCGGCGCAACTGGCCGGTATTGATCGGGTTCCCTGTTTGCTCAAGCAAGTGGATGATAACGCGGCGGTGGCCATTGCCCTGATTGAGAACATCCAACGGGAAGATCTTAATGCCATGGAAGAGGCGATTGCACTTAAACGTCTCGCCGATGAATTTGAACTGACCCACGCTCAAGTGGCGGAAGCGGTTGGTAAGTCTCGCACCACCGTGACCAATCTGCTGCGCTTGAACAACCTTAACGACGAAGTTAAAACCCTGCTGGAACACGGCGATCTGGAGATGGGCCATGCCCGCGCGCTGTTGGCGCTTAGTGGTGATGAGCAAACCCTGGCAGCCCGGCAAATTGTCGCTAAAGCTCTGACCGTACGCGATACCGAAAAGCTGGTACAGAAGCTGCAAAATCCGGCCGAGGCTAAAATTGCTGCGGTGGTGGATCCCGACATCAGCCGCTTGGCGGAACGCTTGTCGAGCCGATTAGGCGCGGAAGTGGCGATCAACCATGGCAGCAAAGGCAAAGGTAATGTCGTCATCAAGTATGCTGATCTCGACCAGTTAGATGGTTTACTGGCGCTGTTACAGATCAGCAACGATTAGCCTCTGTCGTTATTTATCGCCCGCGTTTATCGCGGGCTTTTTTATGCTTCGACGCTAATGAATAAGCCGGTGTCGATACAGATGGAGCGATAAACAACGTCAATAATCAGGGTAAATGTTGCTGATTTATTAGCCTTGGCGTGATCTGGGTTGGCTTTTGGTTTTTAGGTTGGTGATCTGGATTGCACCTTGTGCGACTTACCCGCAACCAAAGTAAAATCACTGCAGATGGCTAACAACCGCCTTTGTGAATTTTTTTCATTTTATTAAGATGTTGTTTAATAACGCTTTAATTGCTTATTTTTGAAATTTATTTGGGCGCCTGACGGCAAAAGTGTGAACTGGCTTGGATGGTTGTCACTTGGGTTGTGACCAACTTGGCAAATTAACCAAATTATTTGCAGCGGCGTGAATTGGGTTCTGCACAGAAGGTAGGCAAAGAATGTTCTCTTAAGCAGCAGATTATTGTGTTTTAGATCGCGTGAAAAAGTTTAAGGCTCTGATTTTTAAAGAAACTGTTTATTGTTAATCAGACCTGCCAGTTGTCGTCTTGTTGGCCGTTTTGCCTAATTTGCATCCCCTTTACTTAAAGGTATACTTTCGCTTGATTTTTTGAGCCTTGGTCCGATTTTCGGAAGCGAGGTCAAAAGCATACGGCAATGTTCAAGGGTGCGTTTGGTCAACCAAGCACGGCTTTGGATGTTGAAGTGGATTGACGGATAGAGTTGCTTTGATCAAACACCCATCTCAGATTGGCAGGGAACGCGCCTTTCGCTTCATTCTCCTGCAAGCTGTCGTGGTCAGTCTGATCAGCGTTGCTTGTTTCGTCTTTTGGGATGTTCAGCAAGCGCTGTTGCTGCTTATCGGTGGTGGTATTGCCGTCCTTCCCAACCTAGTTTTCGTTGCTCTAACCATGGGTCCTGCAAAGGGGCGTGGTCCTGGTCAGTTGGCGCAAGCCTTCTACCGTGGGGTAACGATTAAGCTGTTGTTAACCATGCTGCTGTTTGCAGTGACGTTGGCGTTGCTAAAGCCTCAAGGGGTGGCGGTATTTGTTGGCTTCATTGTGGTCCAGCTTCAGCACTGGTTAGCACCTTTGTTGTTTCAACCAAAACAATTGGGATGATTCATGGCTGATACTCCTAAGGGCTATATTCAGCACCACCTGCAGAACCTTCAAGTATGTTCAACTGACAGCGGTTTAACCGTTAATACGCAGTTGGCAGACGGGGTTTATGCCTGTGCCGATGCTGGGTTTTGGACCTGGAACGTGGATTCATTACTGTTTTCGGTTGGACTCGGCGTTTTCTTCCTTTGGCTGTTCCGTAGCGTAGGTAAAAAAGCGACTACTGGCGTTCCTGGCAAGCTGCAATGCTTTGTCGAAATGATCGTCGAGTTCGTTGATACCAGCGTGAAGGAATCCTTCCACGGCAAAAACAAGCTGATTGCTCCGTTGTCTTTGACCATCTTCGTCTGGATCTTCCTGATGAACTTGATGGATCTGATCCCGGTAGATTGGCTGCCAGGCGCTGCTTACGCAATGGGCGTTCCGTACACGAAAGTGGTTCCAACCACCGACTTGAACGTGACCCTAGCGATGGCGGTAGCGGTATTCTTCTTGATGGTGTTCTACAGCATCAAAGTGAAGGGTGCTTCTGGTTTTGCTAAGGAGCTGACGCTCCAGCCGTTCAACAACAAGTTGATGATCCCTTTCAACTTCGTACTCGAAACTGTCGCTTTGCTGTCTAAGCCTATCTCTTTGGGTCTTCGACTGTTCGGCAACATGTATGCGGGTGAGTTGATCTTTATCCTTATTGCACTGATGTACACCGGCAACGTGGCCCTAGGCACACTTGGTGGCGTGTTGCAGATTGCTTGGGCAATCTTCCACATCCTGGTGATCACTCTGCAAGCATTTATCTTCATGATGCTGACGATCGTGTATCTCAGCATGGCGCATGAAGATCATTAATAAATTTTTTAATAACTTAGTTATTCTCTGGAGAGAAAAATGACTGCTATTGCTGTTGCTCTGCTGATTGGCCTGGCTGCTCTGGGTACTGGTATTGGTTTCGCCCTGCTGGGTGGTAAGTTCCTGGAAGCTACTGCTCGCCAGCCTGAAATGGCCCCTACCCTGCAAACCAAGATGTTCATCATGGCGGGTCTGCTGGACGCGGTTCCAATGATCGGTGTTGGTATCGCTCTGTACATCCTGTTCGTAGGTGTATAAGACGTCCGTTAATCCATTGTCTGCATGTTTCGACGTAAGTCAGGAACAGACTTTTAACGGATAAGGAGGAGTCGGCGTGAGTATCAACGCGACTTTTATTGGCCAAACTATCGCTTTCTTCGTATTCGTGTGGTTCTGCATGAAGTACGTATGGCCGCCACTGATGGCTGCCATCGAAGAGCGACAGAAAACCATCGCTGATGGTTTGGCAAGCGCTGAGCGCGCTGGCAAGGATCTTGAACTGGCACAAAACGAAGCCGTCGAGAAACTGAAAGAAGCCAAAGCGCAAGCGGCTGAAATTATTGAGCAGGCCAACAAGCGTGGCGCTCAGATCGTCGAATCTGCCAAAGAAGAAGCCACCGCGGCGCGTGAGAAAATCATCGCCCAAGGTGAAGCTGAAATCGAAGCAGAGCGTAACCGTGCGAAAGAGCAACTGCGTGCCCAAGTGGCCGTATTGGCTATCGCCGGTGCCGAGAAGATCATCGAGCGTTCAATCGATGCGTCTGCGCACAGTGACATCATCGATAAACTGGCTGCTGAGCTGTAAGCAAGGGAGAGGGCTAAATGTCTGAATTGACCACGGTTGCTCGCCCTTACGCTAAAGCGGCTTTCGATTTTGCTGTCGAAAAGCAAGCGGTAGAGCATTGGGCCGGGATGCTGGCCTTTTTGGCGGAAGTTGCAGGTAACGAAACCGTTGCTGCAATGATGACCAGCCAAATGAATGCCGAGCAGCTGGCTGACGTCTTCGTCAAAATTGGCGGCGAGCAAGTCGATGAGCACGGCCAGAACCTGATTAAGGTGATGGCAGAAAATGGACGCCTAGTGGCGCTGCCAGCAGTAGCACAGCAGTTCATGCTGATGCGCGATGAGTGGCAACAGGAGATCACCGCTGAGGTGGTTTCTGCTACGGAATTGACTGCTGAGCAACAAAACAAAATCGCAGCGTCTCTGGAACAACGTTTGGCACGCAAGGTGAAGCTGAACTGCACTATCGACACCGCACTGGTGGCTGGCGTAATTATTCGCGCCGGTGACACCGTGATTGACGGCTCGGTACGTGGCAAGCTCGACCGCCTTGCGGACAAGCTGCAATCCTAATTGGGGATTTGAGCATGCAACTGAACTCCACTGAAATCAGTGAACTGATCAAGAATCGCATTGAGCAGTTTAATGTTGTCAGCGAAGCTCGTAACGAAGGTACCATCGTTTCTGTAAGCGACGGTATTATCCGCATCCACGGCCTGGCCGACGTGATGCAGGGTGAGATGATCGAACTTCCTGGCAACCGTTTTGCTATCGCATTGAACCTGGAGCGTGACTCTGTGGGTGCGGTAGTGATGGGCCCATACGCCGATCTGGCGGAAGGCATCAAAGTTAAGTCCACTGGCCGTATTCTGGAAGTTCCAGTAGGTCGTGGTCTGCTGGGCCGTGTGGTTAACACTCTGGGTCAGCCTATCGACGGTAAAGGTCCAATCGACAACGACGGCTTCTCGCCTGTTGAAGTGATTGCCCCTGGCGTTATTGATCGTCAGTCAGTAGACCAGCCAGTGCAAACTGGTTACAAGTCTGTTGACTCGATGATTCCAATCGGCCGTGGCCAGCGTGAGCTGATCATTGGTGACCGTCAGACCGGTAAGACCGCGATGGCGATCGACGCCATCATCAACCAGAAAGACTCTGGCATCTTCTCCGTATACGTCGCTATTGGTCAGAAAGCTTCTACCATCGCTAACGTAGTACGTAAGCTGGAAGAGCACGACGCCCTGAAGAACACCATCGTGGTTGTGGCTTCTGCGTCTGAGTCTGCGGCTCTGCAATACCTGGCGCCATACTCTGGCTGTGCCATGGGTGAATACTTCCGTGACCGCGGTGAAGATGCCCTGATCGTATACGATGACCTGTCTAAGCAGGCTGTTGCATACCGTCAAATCTCCCTGCTGCTGAAGCGTCCACCAGGCCGTGAAGCGTACCCAGGTGACGTATTCTACCTCCACTCCCGTCTGCTGGAGCGTGCTGCTCGCGTAAGTGCTGCTTACGTTGAGAAGTTCACCAACGGTGAAGTGAAAGGCAAAACCGGTTCTCTGACCGCCCTGCCAATCATTGAAACTCAAGCCGGTGACGTATCTGCGTTCGTACCGACCAACGTAATTTCCATTACTGACGGTCAGATCTTCCTGGAAACCGACCTGTTTAACGCTGGCCTACGTCCTGCGGTTAACCCAGGTATCTCGGTATCTCGTGTAGGTGGTGCTGCGCAAACCAAGATCATCAAGAAACTGTCCGGTGGTATTCGTACCGCATTGGCACAGTACCGTGAACTGGCTGCGTTCGCGCAGTTCTCTTCCGATCTGGATGACGCCACCAAAGCTCAGCTGGAGCACGGTCAACGTGTTACCGAGCTGATGAAGCAAAAGCAATACGCGCCAATGTCTGTAGCTGAACAAGCTGTAGTGATTTTCGCTGCTGAGAAAGGCTTCCTGAAAGCCGTTGAAGTGGCCAAGATCGGTGCGTTTGAGGAAGCTCTGCTTTCCTACATGACCAGCGAGCAAGCCGACCTGCTGAAACTGATCAACGAGACTGGCGATTACAACGCCGACATCGAAGCTCAGCTGCAAGCAGCTATGGATAAGTTCGTTGCCACTCAAACCTGGTAAGCCAGGGAAAGGAGAGTAAGAGATGTCCGGCGCTAAAGAGATCCGTACCAAGATCGCGAGTGTCAAAAACACTCAGAAGATCACTTCTGCGATGGAGATGGTAGCCGCTTCGAAAATGCGTAAAGCGCAAGATCGTATGCACGCTTCCCGTCCCTACGCAGAAAGCATGCGTAAGGTGATCGGTCACATCGCGCAGGGCTCTCTGGAATACAAGCATCCATACATGCAAGAGCGTGAGGTCAAGAGCGTAGGGTACATCGTTGTATCTTCCGATCGTGGCCTCTGTGGCGGCTTGAACATCAACGTCTTCAAACAGGTTTTGAAAGCTTCCGCCCAGTGGCGTGAGCAAGGCGTTGATGTGCAACTGGCAACCATCGGTAACAAGGGCGCTCTGTTCTTGCCTGCCGTTGGTGGCAACGTAGTTGCTCAGGCAACCGGGTTGGGCGATGCCCCAGCCATGGCTGATCTGATCGGTGCCGTTAAGGTGATGTTGGATGCCTACGATGAGGGCAAGCTGGATCGTCTGTTTGTGGTGTACAACAAGTTTGTAAACACCATGAAGCAGGAGCCAGTGATCGATCAACTGCTGCCGTTACCGAAAGGTGACACCGGCCACGCTGGGAACAGCTGGGATTACGTTTACGAGCCTAGCAACCCGCAACCACTGTTGGACATGCTGCTGAAACGTTACGTGGAAGCAACCGTGTACCAAGGCGTGGTAGAAAACGTCGCATCAGAACAAGCTGCCCGAATGGTAGCGATGAAAGCCGCAACCGATAACGCCGGCAACCTGATCGACGATCTGCAGCTGGTATACAACAAAGCTCGTCAGGCTGCGATTACGCAGGAACTGTCCGAGATTTGTTCCGGCGCTGCAGCGGTGTAAGCCAGCAGAACAGAGATAATCAGAGGATTAATCATGAGCACAGGTACTGTCGTTCAAGTGATTGGTGCGGTTGTTGACGTGGAGTTTCCACAGAACGCCGTACCACAGGTATACGACGCCCTGCACATCGACAACGATGGCGCCAAACTGGTGCTGGAAGTTCAGCAGCAGCTGGGCGGCGGCGTTGTTCGTACCATTGCAATGGGTGCGTCTGAAGGTCTGCGTCGCGGACTGGTTGCTACCAACACCGGTAGCGCAATCAAGGTACCAGTAGGTTCTGCGACCCTAGGTCGTATCATGAACGTACTGGGCGACCCAATTGATGAGTGTGGCGAAATCGGCGAAGACGAGCGTTGGGTAATCCACCGCGAAGCGCCAAGCTACGAAGATCAAGCTAACTCTACCGAGTTGCTGGAAACCGGCATCAAGGTAATCGACTTGGTTTGTCCATTCGCTAAGGGTGGTAAAATCGGTCTGTTCGGTGGTGCCGGTGTAGGCAAAACCGTAAACATGATGGAGCTGATCAACAACATCGCGAAGGCACACTCCGGTCTGTCTGTATTCGCGGGTGTTGGTGAGCGTACTCGTGAAGGTAACGACTTCTACTACGAGATGGCTGAATCCGGCGTTGTAAACCTGGATGACAAGGCGATGTCTAAAGTAGCGATGGTTTACGGCCAGATGAACGAGCCACCAGGCAACCGTCTGCGTGTAGCTCTGACCGGTCTGACCATGGCAGAGAAGTTCCGTGACGAAGGCAAAGACGTACTGTTGTTCGTGGACAACATCTACCGTTACACCCTGGCTGGTACCGAAGTATCAGCACTGCTGGGTCGTATGCCTTCTGCGGTAGGTTACCAGCCAACTCTGGCGGAAGAGATGGGCGTTCTGCAGGAGCGTATTACCTCTACCAAGACTGGCTCTATCACCTCCGTACAAGCGGTATACGTACCTGCGGATGACTTGACTGACCCGTCTCCAGCGACCACCTTCGCTCACTTGGACGCAACCGTAGTACTGAGCCGTGATATTGCTGCTCGTGGTATCTACCCTGCGATCGACCCACTGGATTCCACCTCTCGTCAGCTGGATCCACTGGTAATCGGCACCGAGCACTACGAAGTGGCCCGTGGCGTGCAGTCTAACCTGCAGCGTTACAAAGAGCTGAAAGACATCATCGCGATTCTGGGTATGGACGAACTGTCTGAAGAAGACAAGCAGACCGTATCTCGTGCGCGTAAGATCGAACGTTTCTTGTCTCAGCCATTCTTCGTAGCTGAAGTATTTACCGGTTCTCCAGGTAAGTACGTACCGCTGAAAGACACCATCCAGAGCTTCAAAGGCATTCTGAACGGTGAGTACGATCACCTGCCAGAGCAAGCGTTCTACATGGTTGGTACCATCGAAGAAGCGGTTGAAAAGGCCAAGAAACTCTAATCTTTCCGGGAGGATAAGATGGCAATGACTGTTCATCTGGATGTCGTCAGCGCACAAGAACGTATGTTCTCTGGCCTGGTAGAACAGATCTCTATCACCGGTGTTGAAGGTGAACTGGGGATCCTGCCTGGTCACGTGCCTCTGCTGACTGCCATCAAGCCCGGCATGGTTCGTATCGTTAAACAACACGGTCACGTGGAAGTGATGTACCTGTCCGGCGGTGTGCTGGAAGTGCAACCTGACTGCATTACTGTGTTGGCTGATGTCGCGGTTCGCGCTGCTGATATCGACGCTGAAGCTGCAACTGCCGCAATGCAGGCTGCGCAACAGCAACTGGCTGCGGCCGGTAAAGACTTCGACCATGATGCCGCTCTGATTGAGCTGCAAAAGGCGATGGCACAGCTGCGAGTGGTGGAAACCATCCGTAAAAATCTGGGCAAGTAATTGTCTTCAGAGTAAAAAAGCGCCGCATTTGCGGCGCTTTTTGTTTCTGGCGTGGCAACACTCTGGCTGCCTCGTTTCTAATACTGATTAGATTAATGTTTTGATCTTTTGCTGCGAAGTAGAAGCCACCAGATAAGTTTTCTGATTGGTATTTGCCTCCGGCGGGAAAGGGTTTCACCCTTTTCAATCCCAAAAGCCTCCAGCACGGCGACAACCCTTCGCTCCTTGTGCTGCTCCTTTCGGCACTGCGCGGATTCATCGTCCCTGATTTAGCCGCGCACTTCGGCCATCCATGGCCTCCGGCCTCAATGCGCAGCACACCGCTCAGCGCCGCGAGTCGGCCAAAGCCCGTTGGCGCAACCGTTGCTAGAAAATCACTCCCCTTAATGCTTCTGATGACGGTTGCTATGGCGGCTCTAAGCCGACTTGTTGACGCCGAGTGAAACCGCGAACGCAGCGGCAAGCCGAGGGCAGGATGCCCGAGAGGCCCGTGAAGGCATGGATGCCGCCTCGGGCCGATGCTGCCGCGCAGTGCGGTGAGAACGAGGGGGCTTTCGTCAACCTTGGAGGCGAAGGGGATTTCAAAGGGCACCGCCCTTGACCGCCGGAGGCCAAAGCAAGAAAGTTCAACGGGAAAGCTGGATAGACCAGATGATTAAGTTAAATGGTATCAGCCTCACTGGCTATTGCGACTCCGCCTTAATCCCTACTTCAGCAAAGTCGATGCTGCGATCGCAGCAGCGCTCAATCACCTGACGATCGTGGCTGATCAGCATCAATGCACAACCTTGCTCTCGCGCCAGCTCGACCAGCAGTTCGGTGATCTGTTTGGCGGTGATTGGATCCAGTCTCGAGGTTGGTTCATCAGCCACCAACAACAGTGGTTGCAGCAACAGAGCCCGCAAAATCGCAAACCGTTGCAGCTCGCCACCGGACACTTGATTACTGCGACGCTGCAGCAGTTGCGGCTCAAGATGTAGGCGCTGCAGCAGCGGCGTGATTTGACTGCCATCAAGCTGATGCAGGGCGATAAGATCCGCCAATAAGGTGCCAAGGGTAACGCTGTCGGTAAACGCTGCCGGTGGATCTTGATACAGTTTCAGATAGCGATGGCGAGCTAAATTCGTCGGTTTGCTGATGGTGCCAGAGAGTGCTGGTAGCAGCCCGAGCAGGGTGTCGCCGAGACTGCTTTTGCCGCAGCCGCTGTCGCCGATTATCCCGATCACTTCACCGGCTCGAACGGTTAGCGATAATGGCTGAGTTAACGGTTGCTGGCGGCCAACCACCAGTTCTTGGGTGATTAGTACCACCGGATTGTTGGCGGTTGCTCCACGTTGTTGCGGCCAGTGCCGTGGCATCGCTGCGATCAGCGCTTGGGTGTAAGGATGCTGAGGCTGCTCCAGCAGTTGCTGGCAAGGGCCCTGCTCGACCACCTGTCCCTGTTTCATGACGATGATGTCACCGCCTAGTGCGGCGGCCACCTCAATATCGTGGGTAATGGTCAGCAATCCGCCTTGTGGGTTGTCGGCATACTGGCGCAGCAGCTCGATCACCGCTGCGACGCGGCTGCGATCCAGCCCTTTGGTTGGCTCATCCGCCAGCAACAGTTGCGCTCCAGCTGCGGTGGCGGCGGCAATCGCCAGCCGCTGGGCCATGCCACCAGACAGTTGATCGGGACGGTGCAAGGCACTGCGCTGCAAGCCAAAGCGCGTTAGGGCGGTCATCGCCTTGGCAAACGCCGTTGGCGCTGACTCGCCATTGACCCATTGATGAACCTCGGCCACCTGCTGATAGGCTGGCATCAGCGGATCCAGCGCATGCCAAGGTTCCTGTGGCAACATCGCTATCTTGCGTCCCCAAAGCGCGGTTAACTGCGTAGCGGTATGGGGTTGGCCAAACAGTTCAATCTGACCGCTGACGGTTAACTCCTTGGGCAGTAACCCCATGATCGCTTGCGCCAGTAAGCTTTTGCCGGCGCCGGTTTGCCCCAAAATGGTTAATGGTCGGCCGCTGTCGAGAGTGAGTGACAGCGGCTGTAACAGGATCCCATCAGCACTGCTGATTTGCAGTTGTTGCAGGTTAATCAGCGTGGTCATGCGCGCCTCGTTGTTGGTTCGTACCGCCCGCCAGCAGCTGCAAACTCAATACCAATAGGCCAATCATCAGCAGGGGTTGCAGTAACACCCACGGCGCTTGGCTGTAGTAAGGGAACAGTTCTACCGCCATCAATCCCAGCTCGGCGGTGGGCGGCTGAATGCCAACGTAAACAAACCCCAATGACGCCATCATCAAGATCGCGTTGGCGCCGCCAAAGGCGGCCATGGTAAATATCGACGGCGCCAGTTTCGGCCACAGATGCCGGCGCAACAGATAGCGCCGACCAAACCCCATCATTTGTGAGGCTTGCAACTCTGGGCTGGCGAGCAGTGGCTTGCTGATGGCCCGGGTAACGCGGTAGTACTCGACCCATTGCACCAGTGATATCGCCAGATACAGGGCGATAAACGATCCCGGTGCGATGGCGGCCAGCATCAGCACCAGCACCAACCCCGGCAACGCCAGCAGGATGTTGACCATAACTTCGCAGAGCTGCTCTGCCCGTCCGCCTTGCCAAGCGGCGACTAACCCCAGCGTCACCCCGAGGATGGCGGCGGTGAGGACACAGAGACCACTTAATAACAGCGACAGGCCGACGGCACTGGCTAGTCGAGTCAGCATGTCGCGGCCTAAGTGATCGGTGCCAAACCAATGGGCGGCATTGGGTGCCAGCAACTTCTCCGTCAGTTGCTGCTGGCTGATGCTGTAAGGGGAGAGTCCGTGGCTGATAATGGCAAACAGCAACAACGCCAGCAGTAAGCCAAGTCCCCAGCGTTGGCTGGTTGTTAAGTTCATGGTTGGCCACCTCGCGGATCCAGCCAATAGCACAGCAGATCGACCACGGTGTTTAACACTACAAACAGGATCCCCATCATCAGCGCCGAACCTTGAATCATCGGAATGTCGCGGGCAAAGATCGCGTGGGCCAAACCATGGCCTATGCCCGGCCACGAGAACAGCGACTCGATCATCACAATGCCTTCGATAACGCTGATTAGTTGGATCCCCATAAACGCCACTACCGGCAGAGCCAGATTGCGCCAGCCATGCAGGCGAAAGGTTTGCGCAGGCGATAAGCCCTTGCTGCGGGCAAATCGATAAAACGGCGCGGCCAAGACTTGGCGGGTGCTGCTGCGTACTACCCGGCTGGAAACCGCCGCCAGACTGATGGCCAAGGTGAGGCTGGGTAACAGCAGATGCTGCCAAGTGCCAAATCCAGCGACCGGCAGCAGTTGCAGGTGAACCGAGAACAGTAAGATCAGCAGCAGACCGATGACGAATACCGGCAGTGCCCGTAAGCCACTGCTGCCCCACAGCAACAAGTGGTCGACATAGCCACCGTGCCGGGCGGCGAGGATCCCTAACGGCAGTGCGATCAGCGCTGCCATCACGATGCCAACCAAGGCTAACAGCAGCGAATGCCCCAATTGATGCTGGACCATGCCAATCACCGGCAGACCGCTAACAAACGATTGGCCCAGATCTAGTTGCAGCAGATCCGTCAGCCAATGGCCATAGGCTTGCCACCACGGCATATCCAAGTTGAGCTGGTGCCGAACCAATTCGGCGGCGGCGGAATCAACGTTATCTTGGCCATAGCGGCCGGCGGCGATCCGGTGGGCCATATCGCCCGGCAGATTCCGCATTAACACGAAGGTCAGGGTGCCCACTCCCCACACCACCAACAGCAGTTGTCCTAGCCGTTGTTGCAGCAGACCGTACAGGTTACGGCGCTGCATCAGGGCTGTTCCTTAAACTGCATCTGGTTGATGAAGTAACTGCGCTCGTAGGGATCAAACACAAAGTTCTGCACCCGGTTATTAACCGCAGTGTGCTGGCTGTAATTGGCGATAGGCAGCACCGGATATTGCTCGGCAATGGTGGTGGCAATCTGCTGACTCAACTGGCGCGCGCGCTGTGGCTCGGTGCCGTGCTGCAATTCGGCAAAGGCGCTATCCAATTGCGGTTGCGGCCAGTTCATTGCTCCCCAATCGCCGCCACCGTTGCTGTAGTCTTGAATTAAGGTTGCCAATGGATCGGCCAAGGTGGCGAAGTTTCTGGCCATTAATGCCACTTCGAGGCTGCCATCATTGTGGCCGGCGGGGATCATGCTGGAGTTACTTACATCGATGGCTAAGTCGATGCCAAGCTCGGCCCATTGCGCTTGAATGGCGGTGGCGACTACCGTCAGTTCGGGGCGATCGGCGTAGGTGACTAAGGTCAGTTCGAAGCGTTGGCCATCCTTAGTTAAAACACCATCGGCACCGCGTTGCCAGCCCTGTTCTGCTAACAGCTGTTTAGCGCGATCAAGGTTGTATTCCGCATGGTGATTGCTTTGGTGCCATTGCGGCATCGATGCCGGTAACAGCTGGCCGCTGTCGGTGCCGGGGACATTCAACACATTGGCGGCGATCCCCACTCGATCCAACGCCAAACTCAGTGCCTGACGAGTGGCCACGCTATCCAGTAACGGATGGCCACTGTTGAGTTTCAACAATAGGCTGCGAGGCAATACGCTGCTGTGGATCTGCACCGGTGCATTTTCCAGTTGTGGCAGCATCGCTGGCTCTAAGGTAAAGACAATATCAGCTTCACTGGACTTGGCTTGCAGCATCCGACTTTCCGCCCGATGGCCGGTAAGGTAACTGGCGTATTCAATGGTGCCGACTTGTCCCCAATAATCCGGGAAGGCTTGGACCAGTAATTTGTGCGGCGGTTCGAACTGGGTCAATCGATACGGACCGGTGCCGATTAAGGCGGTTACTTGGCCATTATCGTCGTAGCTGCTGGCCGCCAAGATGGCGGCGGAATAGTTGGTTAGCATCGCCCCGAGCACTTGGTAAGGCTGGCTCAGACGGATCACTACGGTATGAGTGTCGGTGCTGCTGATGTCGACGATCGGCGCACGTCGCAGGGCGCCGTGATTGGCCAAGGCGTGCCGCAAGCTGCGCAGCACTGCATCGGCGTCCATGCTGGAACCATCATGAAAACGGACATCGGTTCTTAGGGTAAAGATCCATTCCAAGCCGTCATCACTGATCTGCCACTGGCTTGCCAGTGCCCCACCCAGTTCGCCAGAGTCATTGACGTTCAGCAGGGTTTCAATCACCTGCATGCGGCTGAAGATGTAACCGTGTTTGGCCGGTTCCACACTGGTGAATTCCCATGGGCCGCTGATGGCCAAGGTATTGTTTTTGGTTTGGTCGCTGGGGCCGCCATTTAACAGAAAGTGGCACAAACTGCCGCTGGCTATGGCCAACAAGGCAATGGCAATGCCGCGTTTCAGTTGTGATTTACGGGCAACTTGCTGATAGTTCAGTTCGGGCATAGAACAGCCAAAAATCGGATGGTTTTGCCGATGGCTTCGCCAAAACCAATTGCGGGTGGCAGCGATAGTAGCGGCGATAATTTCTTCGACTCAACCTCAAACTGATTGGCTTTTGAACAAGCGCGCTTGCAGTAATGATGTTCGTGATTTAACCGGCGTTTTGGTCGTCTCGGAGTAACCAAATTAGCGTTAACAGAATAGGAATTAAGCCAATCGCCTGTTGCCACTGCGGCCAACCGATACCAATTACGCCATTGATGATGAAAACCAACGCGGGCGCCAACAAGCCGTATGCGTTGGCACTGCTGCCGCCAACAACCAGACTGGCGCTTTGGAATAGGAAGAAGGTCACCATGGTTGAGATGGTGGCCAAATAGCCAATCGCCAGCCATTGATTATGATCAGGCCAGCTTAGTGGCGGTTGCCACAGCAGGGTGCCAATGGCCAGCAACAACGTCCCAGCAATGATCGACCATGCGGTCAGCTGCAGCATCGGTTCGCCACGATGCCAGTGGCGGATCACCAATGGATTTAACCCCATCAGCGCACAGGCCAGCACAAACACGCTGTTGCCAATAGGCCATGATTGTTGGCCTAAGGCCAGTGGATTGCCGCCGGAGATGATCCACAGCGCGCCAGCTACCCCAAGCAGTAACATCAGTAATCGTCGCGGTGCCATCGGTTGGCGCCAGCCAAGCCAAGCAAACAGCAGGCTAAACAGGGCTATGCTAGTGGACAGCGCACTCATGGCGACGGCACTGCTGCTGCTACCGGCAACAAACATCAGCAGGAAATAGCCCACCATCGGCGCGCTGATCAGCAGATAACGGCCAAAATCACTGCAGCTTATCGGCCGCAGTTGCCCACGCACTGCCAACAGCACAATAAAGCCCAGTGCCGCCAACAGATAGCGCAGTAAGGTAGTGAGTAGCGGCGGGTAACTTTGGCCAAGGTAGTTGGCTAACGGGAAAGAGCTGCTGATCAATACCGCATACAGCAGCAAATACAGATGAGCACGGGTGGTCGCGGACATCGCTACTCCGATGGTGTGGGTCATAACTGGTTGGCGAGTATGCCCGTAGTGGCAAAGGCTTAACAGAACTCGTCACAAGGGTATAATTCCGCCAGCTTTGAATTTAAGGAAACGGATTGATGAAACTGGAAACGGTGATCCTGGCAGCGGGCAAAGGCACTCGTATGCGCTCGGCGCTGCCGAAAGTATTGCACGGCATTGCCGGTAAGCCGATGGTGCAACACGTGATTGATGCCGCGGCGGCGCTTAAGCCGGTGCAGACCCACTTGGTGTATGGCCACGGTGGCGAACAGCTGCAAGCCGCGCTGGCTCACAACCAAGTACAGTGGGCGCTGCAAGCGGAACAGCTGGGCACCGGCCACGCGGTCGATCAAGCCAGCTGGGACGACGACAGCCAAGTGTTGGTGTTGTATGGCGACGTGCCGTTGATCCAATCCGAAACCCTGCAGCGGCTGCTGGCGGTACAGCCGTACAACGGCATCGGCTTGCTGACGGTAAACCTGACCGATCCAACCGGCTACGGTCGCATTGTTCGTAACGACGATGGCGTGGTGCAGGCGATTGTCGAGCACAAAGACGCCAACGATGCACAGCGGGCGATCAACGAGGTGAATACCGGTATTTTGGTGGCCCCAGGGGCGGCACTAAAGCGCTGGCTGGCGAACCTGTCTAACGACAATGCTCAGGGGGAGTACTACCTGACCGACGTGATCGCCATGGCGGCCGCCGAGGGTGGCGTCGCTACCGCCCAGCCAGACACCGCGATTGAGGTGGAAGGCGCGAACAACCGGGTGCAGTTGGCGCAGTTGGAACGTGCTTTCCAAGCTCGCGAAGCGGAAAAGGCGATGCTTGCGGGCGCCACCTTAGCGGATCCGGCTCGTTTCGATGTCCGTGGTGAACTGACGGTAGGCAACGACGTGTTTATCGACATCAACGTGGTGATCGAAGGCAAGGTAACCTTGGGCAACAACGTCACCATTGGCGCTGGTTGTATCCTCAAAGACTGCACCATTGCCGATGGCGCTGAGATCAAACCGCTGACCGTGGTTGAGGGCGCGGAAGTTGGCCCGGATTGCTCCGCGGGGCCATTCGCTCGTTTGCGTCCAGGCGCGCTGTTGGTGCAAGACAGCCACATCGGCAACTTCGTTGAGATGAAGAACGCCCGTTTGGGTAAAGGTTCTAAGTCCGGTCACTTAACCTATCTGGGCGATGCCGAGATTGGCGATAAGGTGAATATCGGTGCCGGCACCATTACCTGTAACTACGACGGTGCCAACAAGCATAAGACCATTATCGGCGATAACGTCTTTGTCGGCTCGGATAGCCAGCTGGTGGCGCCGGTCACCATCGGCGCCGGGGCGACCATCGCTGCGGGCACCACCGTCACTAAGAACGTTGCCGACAACGAATTGGTACTCAGCCGGGTTAAGCAAAAGTCGTTGGCAAACTGGCAACGACCAGTGAAGCAGCCAAAGTAACTGCCGCGTGATTGCGAAAAGGAGCCTACGGGCTCCTTTTTTGTGGCGTAGAACCAAGCGAATGTTGCTGAGCTTTGCACTGCTCTGATTACGATATATACTTTCGTAACTTTCAAAACGAAATTTAAATCGTAGGTTTTTCGCTATGTCGAAACGTAATACTCAGCAGCGCCGTCATAATATCGTGCTGCTAGTAAACCAAATGGGGGAGATCACAGTTGAACAACTGGCACGTGATTTTGAAACCTCAGAGGTTACGATTCGAAAGGATTTGACTGCCTTGGAAACCGCAGGGCTGTTGTTGCGCCGCTTTGGTGGCGCAGTGGCGATGCCGCAAGAGGTGATCAGCGACGATCCGCTGCATAAGTTGTCGGCCTATAAACACGCCATCGGCCAAGCGGCGGCAGAGCTGATTAAAGACTATCAGCGCATCGTCATCGATAGCGGCCGCACCACTGGGGCGATGGTGCCGCATCTGGACAGCAAGCGTGGCTTGGTGGTGATGACCAATTCACTTAATGGCGCCGAAGCGCTGCGGGCATTGGATCAAGAACCAACCATTTTGATGACCGGTGGCACCTGGGATCCCCATTCGGGCTCGTTTCAAGGTCAAGTGGCTGAACAAGTGCTGCGATCCTACGATTTTGATCAGTTATTTATCGGTGCCGATGGCATCGATGTTGAACGCGGCAGCACCACCTTTAACGAGCTGATCGGCTTGTCGCGGGTGATGGCGGAAGTCGCCCGAGAAGTAAACGTGATGGTGGAAGCCGACAAAATTGGTCGTCGCATTCCCAATCTGGAACTGCCGTGGCAGCGCATCACCCGGGTGATTACCGATACCCGCCTAAGCGATGAGTTACGGTTACAAATCGAATCCAAAGGGGTACAGGTTATCTGTGCCGCGGTACAAATTTAATCGAGGAATTACTATGTGTGGCATTGTTGGCGCGGTAGCGCAGCGTGATGTTTCTGAAATTTTGGTCGAAGGCCTAAAGCGTCTGGAATACCGCGGCTATGACTCCGCCGGTGTGGCGATCTTGGATGATGAAGGCAACATCGGTCGTGCTCGCCGTGTTGGCAAAGTACAAGAGCTGGATAACGCGTTGATTGAACAGCCAATCAGTGGCGGTACTGGGATTGCCCACACCCGTTGGGCGACCCACGGTGAGCCATCCGAGCGCAATGCTCACCCACACCTATCCTGCGATGAAATTGCGGTAGTGCACAACGGCATCATCGAAAACCACGTGGAACTGCGTGAGCGCTTGCGTGGTCTGGGCTACGTGTTTGCCTCTGACACCGATACCGAGGTGATCTGTCACCTGGTGCACCACGAAATGAAATCCGCTGACAGCCTGCTGGCGGCAGTACAAGCGACCGTTAAGCAGTTGCATGGCGCGTACGGCACAGTGGTGATGGATAAGCGTCAGCCACAACGTCTGGTGGTCGCCCGTTCTGGTAGCCCGCTGGTGATCGGTTACGGCGTTGGCGAGCATTTTGTTGCTTCCGATCAGCTGGCACTGCTGCCGGTAACCCGTCGTTTTGCCTTCCTCGAAGAGGGCGATGTGGCGGAAGTGACCCGCCGTGAAGTGACCATCTTTGATACAGATGGTAACCCGGTTGAGCGTGAGATCACCGAATCGAACGTGACTCACGATGCTGGCGATAAAGGTCAGTACCGTCACTACATGATGAAAGAGATTTTCGAGCAACCAGCGGCACTGCAGCGCACTCTGGATGGTCGTCTGGCCAATGGCGCGGTACTGCCAGAGGCCTTCGGTGATAACGCCGCCGAACTGCTGGCCCAAGTGAAGCACGTGCAGATCATCGCCTGTGGCACCAGCTACCACGCCGGCATGACCGCCCGTTACTGGCTGGAACAGCACGCTGGGGTTTCTTGTAACGTCGAGATCGCCTCGGAGTTCCGCTACCGTCGCAGCCACGTATTCCCGAACTCACTGCTGGTGACTATCTCCCAGTCTGGTGAAACCGCCGATACCTTGGCGGCGCTGCGTCTGGCCAAAGAGATGGGTTACATGGCCAGTCTGACCATTTGTAACGTACCGGGCTCATCCTTGGTGCGTGAATCCGACATGGCTTACATGATGAAAGCTGGCGCTGAGATCGGCGTGGCTTCCACCAAAGCCTTTACCGTGCAGCTGGCGGCGTTGGCGATGCTGACTGGCGCCATCGGTGCCCACAACGGCATGACCGCCGAGACTCAAGCGGCACTGGTACAGAGCCTGCAAATGCTGCCAAGCAAGGTTGAACAAGCATTGGGTCTGGATGATGCCATTGCCGCGCTGGCGGAAGACTTTGCCGATAAACACCACGCGCTGTTCTTGGGCCGTGGCGATCAGTACCCAATTGCGATGGAAGGGGCACTGAAGCTGAAAGAGATCTCCTACATCCACGCCGAAGCCTACGCCTCTGGTGAGCTGAAGCACGGTCCATTGGCGTTGATCGACGCCGATATGCCGGTGATTGTGGTGGCGCCAAACAACGAACTGTTGGAGAAGCTGAAATCCAACGTTGAAGAAGTGCGTGCCCGCGGTGGTCTGATGTATGTGTTTGCCGATGTCGACGCCAAGTTCGAGTCCGACGACACCATGAAGGTGATCAACGTACCGCACTGCGACGAGTTCATTGCGCCAATCATCTACACCCTGCCGCTGCAGTTGTTGTCTTACTACGTGGCGCTGATCAAAGGCACAGACGTCGATCAGCCGCGTAACCTAGCGAAATCGGTGACCGTGGAGTAATTCCACTATCGATAATCAAAAAGGGCCAAAATGGCCCTTTTTGTGTTTTTAGGTTAGCGGCATTTATCGCAACCTTGTTGGCATTTTTGAGCTGTGTCTCGTTATTCCAGTGCGGCCTTTTTTAGCCCCGATTTCTCGCAATATCTATTCGAAATTATTGAAGAATTTAGCAGTCTGAAATTGATTGACACCCCCCCTAATGCGCTTTATTTTCCGCGCGATGTTTTGACCAAGGCAAACACAATAGCGGCAATAGATCGTCTGGAGGCCCCGCCCAAAACGAAGCAGTAGGTGCCACGGATTTCCTGTTTATTCCGCTGGTGCTTTCTTTAACCAAGCCTTTTCTAAGGCATTCAAAACAGAGGACCTAAGTGCATGTCTGACGCGACTGCTTTAAGTCTTATTCCACCTGCGGTGGTCTTAATTCTCGCCATCTGGCTCCGTCGTCCTATCCTGTCTCTCGTTATCGGCGCGCTCGTCGGATTACTGCTGGTTGAACCGGCATCGATCCACAGCAATTTTGCAGATATCTCTCTCAAAGTGATGTCCGATCCAACGATTGCTTGGCTAATCCTTGTGTGTGGTGGTTTTGGCGCGTTGATTGCGCTGCTCGTCCGTACTGGGGGCGCCATGGCCTTTGGCCGCTTGGCGATAAAATTTGCCAAAGGACCTCGTTCTACCCTGCTGATGACCTTCTTTCTCGGGATCATCATTTTCATCGACGATTACCTCAACGCCTTAACGGTGGGCTCGACCATGAAACGGGTGACCGACAAATTTAAGGTCTCTCGGGAAATGCTGGCTTATGTGGTGGATTCCACCGCTGCGCCGGTGTGTGTGTTGGTGCCACTGTCTACCTGGGCGGTGTTCTTTGGTGGCTTGTTGGTCGACAACGGCGTGGCCGCGGAAGGCCAAGGCATTGCGGTATATATGCAAGCTATCCCGTATATGTTGTACGCCTGGTGTGCATTGTTGATCGTCTTGCTGGTGATCGCTGGGGTGATCCCGGCTATCGGCCCGATGAAAAAAGCACAACTGGCGGCCGCTCAGGGTAAACCGGCATTGGAGCAGGTCGATTTAGATCAAGTACAAACCTCCGACGAATACGCGATGAAAGCGATTGAAGAAGAGTTTGCCAATGCCGATAGCCACGGTAAGTTGCACAATTTCTTAGTGCCGATCGCGCTGCTGGTTGGCTTTACTGTGTACTTCGATATTGACGTGTTGATGGGCTTGCTGGCGACCTTGGCTATCACCATTCCATTCTATCTGCTGCAACGGTTAATGACCTTGGCTGAGATGATGGATCAGATGATTGATGGCTTTAAGAGCATGCTGCCGGCCATCGCCACCGTGTGTGCGTCGTTCATCTTTAAAGACGTCTGCGACATGTTGATGTTGCCGCAATACGTGATTGAGAGCCTGACTCCTTACATGACCGCAGCACTGCTGCCAGCGGTGGTGTTCGTATCGATGGCGATGTTGGCATTTGCCACCGGCTCCAGCTGGGGCGTACTGGCGGTATCGATTCCGATTGTGATGCCACTGGCCTACTCGGTTGGTGCTGACATCCCGCTGGTGATTGGCGCGCTGTTATCGGCCTCGTCGTTCGGTAGCCAAGCCTGCTTCTACTCCGACTCAACGGTGCTAGCGGCGCAAGGGTCGGATTGTAACTTGATTAGCCACGGGGTGACTCAATTCCCGTATGCGCTGATTGGGGCAGCACTCGCCTGTTTAGGATTCTTAGTGCTCGCTTAACTTAGCAGCCAGTCCGTCCCATAAAATGCCAGTGGTTTAGCGCCACTGGCATTTTTCGTTTTAAGGGCCCGCTCACCACCCAAAAAGCTGTCGCTATTTTAATCAAAACTTGATCGGGCAATGACAATTTTGGTCTTACCAAATAGGTAGTTACCGCGAATTTTCTGGATTGCCGTAAAGCGCCTGAATCCGGCCTGTTCAGAGATATTTAATCCCCGCAAATTTTGATTTACCCGAAGCCACTTCAGCCCTATGATTGCGCCGATCTCATGATTGCCCCTTTTTTGTCCAAAGAAGGGGCTCTTTTCTGTCTTTTTTTGGAGTAAACGATGGCGGACCGTCTTGCGGCTCGTGCGGGGCTAATTGTGCCCGTAGCAGCGTTATCTATCTTTGCTGTTGCCACCGGCTTTTTAATGAGCTTATTGCCGCTGTCGTTGCCTTCATTAGGTCTTTCCCCGACCTTGGCGGCGGCGGTGGCCAGCGCCTATTACGGTGGTTTGTTGATCGGTGCCATTCGTATCGAACCGGTAGTGCGCATGATTGGCCATCGCCGTGCCTTTTTGCTGTTTTTGGCCGGCTTAATTGGCTCGGTGGCGGTGATGGCGTTGTTGCCAAACCAATGGGTTTGGTTGGTGGCGCGGTTCTTAGGTGGGATGGCGACCGCCGGGGTATTCGTGGTGGTGGAATCGTGGCTGTTGCTGGCGGACGATGAGCGCGCGCGCGCCCGTCGCTTGGCACTGTACATGGGTGCACTGTATGGCGGTAATGCGTTGGGGCAATTGTTTATCGGCCCGGTTGGCGTCGAAGGCATGTGGCCGTTTGGTCTGATCATCGCCATGTTGCTGGCGGCGATGGTACCGCTGCTGTTGGTTAAGCAAGGCGCGCCTCGACTGCAAGAACACCACCGCATGGGCTTTCGCTCGCTTAAATACTTAAGCCGCACTGCCATTTGGGGCTGCATTATCTCTGGTCTGATCTTAGGGCCGCTGTATGGTTTGCTGCCGGTATTCTTGCGCAACCACGGCCTGACCAGTGCCCACGTTGGTGAACTGATGGCGCTGGTGGTGCTCGGTGGTTTGGTGGTGCAGCCGCTGGTGAGCTGGATGACCCTCAGACTTAGCCGCACTTTGTGCATGGGCTTGTTCTGTCTGTTGGGATTAGCCGGAGCGCTGATCCTGGCGCGCACCCCGTTTTTGTCGATGGCGATGTTGGCGTTGTTGATGCTGGGCGCGGCAGCTTTTGCCCTGTATCCGATTGCCATTGCTCAAGCTTGTCAGGGACAAGAGAACAGTAAGATCGTATCGATCACTGAACTGATGTTGTTGTGTTACAGCATCGGCTCGGTCACGGGTCCGTTTATGGCCAACTGGGGTGATGTCACCATGGCTGGCTTGCCAATGTTCTTTATGCTGATCTTTGCCGCTTCAGCACTGTATATGTTGGCCAAAGCGATCTCCGAACAGATGGCGGCGGCGGTCAAGCCACCACTGGGCATGGACTAACGGCATTTATCTTCTCACAAGGGCAAGCTTCGGCTTGCCCTTGTTGTTTCTGCGTTACATATCAGCAGGCTGTTCTACATCAGGAAAGCCTCAGTTAGCGGCAATGCGCTAGGTAACAATTGATATACTGACCGCTAACACGGCAGTAGCAAACCTAGGCAGTCGCATGAAGCAATCACAGCCCCCACAGATCAAGGTGCAAACCATCGACGTTGGCGAGGTCGATAGGTTTAATCCACGCCATCGCATTTATGTTCGTAAAACCGATGGGGTTTGGAGCCAGCTGCGTCGGCGTATGGGTTGGGTGATGATGCTGCTGTTCTTAGTGATGCCGTGGCGGCGTTGGGATGATCGCCAAGCGGTATTGTTTGATTTGGGCAAACGCCAATTTCATCTGTTTGAGCTAACCATCTGGCCGCAGGATCTGATCCTAGTGGCGCTGCTGTTTGTGATGGCCGCTTTTGGATTGTTCTTTATTACCACCTTTTTAGGCCGAGTCTGGTGCGGCTATATGTGTCCGCAATCGGTGTGGACCTTTATCTTTATCTGGTTTGAAGAGCAGATAGAGGGGGCGCGCAATAAACGCATCGCCTTAGATAAAGCGCCGTGGAGCTTCAACAAACTGTGGCGCAAGAGTGCCAAACACAGCGCTTGGGTTGCGGTAGCACTGCTGACCTCGTTGACCTTTCTTTCCTACTTTAATGACGCGCCGCAGCTGTATCAGGACTTCTTCACTGGCAATGCGTCCTTTACCGTTTATTTTTGGGGGTTGTTCTTTACTGCCGCGACCTACGGCAATGCCGGTTGGATGCGCGAGATCATGTGTCTGCACATGTGCCCGTATGCCCGTTTCCAATCGGTGATGTTCGATCGCGACACTTATATAGTGGGTTACAACCGAGAACGGGGTGAAACCCGCGGGCCCCGTGGTCGCAAACAAGATCCAAAACAGCTAGGGCTTGGGGATTGCATCGATTGCAACTTGTGCGTCCAAGTATGCCCTACCGGCATCGACATTCGGAATGGTCTGCAATACGAATGCATCAACTGCGGCGCCTGTATTGATGCCTGCGACGAAGTGATGACCAAGATGAATTATTCGAAGGGGCTGATCAGCTATACCACCGAACGCAATCTAGAAGGTGGCAGCAGTAAAGTGGTGCGGCCTAAGTTGCTCGGTTATGGCGGTGCGTTAGCGGTGATCCTGATCAGCTTCTTGGTACTGCTGACTCAGCTATCGCCGTTGCAATTGGACATCCTGCGGGATCGCAACAGCTTGTTTCGTTACAACGACGCCGAACAACTTGAAAACGTCTATACCCTCAAGCTGATTAATAAGACTCAGCAACCGCAAACCTTACAATTAACCTTGGAAGGTCTGCCCGGTCACCAATGGTTGGGCGAACAACAAATTCAACTGGCGCCGGCAGAGCTGCTAAGCTTACCAATCAGCATTGCGATTGCGCCGGAACAAATACCGAAATCGATAGTGGACGTTCGATTTGTGGTTACCAATCTGGATTCGGGTGCCAAGATCAGCGAACCATCGCGATTTTTTGGGGAAAAATAACCCAAGTTGCCGATACAAACGCCGCTTTGTTTAACGCTTGAGCAAACGAACCAAAACAGTGAATTTTCCGGTTGCACCAAATCGAACCGTCCCTATAATGCGCCTCTGTCGACGGGGCACAGCGAGCAAATCGCCGCAGTGAAAACCAAGTCGACCGGTTCGAAAAAGAAGTTAGAAAATAACGCTTGACGAACCAA
>NZ_AUGM01000021.1 GCF_000422665.1 Ferrimonas senticii DSM 18821
ACCCTTTTCAATCCCTAATGCCTCCAACACGGCGACACCCCTTCACTCCTTGTGCTGCTCCTTTCGGCACTGCGCGGATTCATCGTCCCTGATTTAGCCGCGCACTTCGGCCATCCATGGCCTCCGACCTCAATCCGCCGCACACCGCTCAGCGCCGTGAGTCGGCCACAGCCCGTTGGCGCAACCCTCACCGATGAATTGCATTGGTTTGCACACTCGGTAACAGTGATTCAAAGTGCTCTCGCCGACTTGTTGACGCCGAGTGCAACCGCAAACGTAGCGGCAAGCCGAGGGCAGGGTGCCCGAGAGTGCCCGCGCAGACAGGATACCTTGGGTACAACAGTTAACTTAGACATAGCCTTTCTTTTATTGGCAAGTCAAACGGTTGACCATTCTTTACAGAACTCGCTCAGCAAACCGACTAGGATGCTTTGATTCATTAGTGAGAGTATTTTATGAAACTGCCTGTTATCAATTTGCCGCTGCTGCTGGCAGGGATGCTGAGCTTGGCACTCGCTCTGCCAGCGAGCGCCCGTCCCCACGATGGTCCCGGTCATCATCATCGGCCGCATCACAAGCCGGTGATTGTGGTGAAGCCCAACTATCGGCCACACCATAAACCGCACAAACATAAGTACCGTCACCGTGAACTGAAAAAGCTGGCGACCTTTGCGGTGTTCGCCGGTGCCACTTACGCGGTGATCGACAACCTGTTCTATCAACAACGGGGCGATCACTATGTGTTTGTGTCGCAGCCGCCACAAGGCAACTATCAGGTGGTCGACAGCGGCAGTGGCAGTGCTAATTACCGCATTGGCGAGGTGGTAACGTGGCTGCCGGCCGGTAGCAAATCGGTGCGCGTGGATGGTGTTGATTATCGTCAACATGCTGGACTCTGGTTTGCGCCATTAGCGGGCAGCGGTAAGTTTGTGGTGGTGGCCTCGCCGCTGTAACAACAGGGCTATAGTCAAACAAACCCATGACTTGCTGAGGTCGCCATGAGCGCCAGTTCTGACAGTGCCATTGTTGCCCAAAAGCTGCGCTGGAACGCGCTAACCGCGTTGGTCAGTCTGCTGTTTGCGCTGATTGGTTTTAGCTACAACGCTTGGCGATTGGAAGCGTCGGAAGCCAATAGCACGGTTCGCACCGCCGCCTTTGAGGTATTGCTGCAGTTATCGGAGTTAGAGCAAAACATCTTTGCCGCCCATTACGATCAGGATCGGTTGCGCGGTAATCCCCGCGATGGCTGGGTGAAAGTCGGCCTTATCGATGATCTGAGTGGCCTGATTGATGGCGAGGTTGCCCAGCACAGCCAACTGCTGCGGCAGCAGTGGCAAGTGGGCTGGCAACGGTTGCCGGATGACAGAGCGATTGCCGAACAATTACTGACGCAGATCGACGCCACCCGCGCGGCGATTAAACGGCGGCTGAATCAGTTGGAGTAAATGTTAGGTAACAAAAGACCCCGCCGAGGATCTCGGCGGGGTCTTTTATTGTCTGTCGTTCGGTCTGGCTTAGCGCTGGCGTTGCTGCGCCGCGGCCAAGGCTTCGCTGACTTGGGCAATGGCGGTGCCACCGTGGGCGCAACGTTTCGCCAAACAGGACTCCAACGTCAGGATGGCGTAAACGTCATCGCTGATTAGCGGCGCAAACTGCTGCAGCTGCGTCAGTGGCAGCTGTTCAATCGCCAGATTCTCGGCGATGGCTGCTACCACCACCGCCCCAACCACATCGTGGGCTTCGCGGAATGGCATCCCTTTGGCTACCAAGTAATCCGCTAGTTCGGTGGCGTTGGCGTAGCCTTGTTGGGCGGCCAGTTCGGCATTGGCGTGACGGACTTGGATGCCATCGAGCACCAGCAGCAACATCTTCAGGCACAGCTGCCAAGTATCGATGGTGTCGAACAGTCCCTCTTTGTCTTCCTGCATGTCCTTGTTGTAGGCCAGCGGCAGCGCCTTCATGGTGGTCAGAATGCCGGTCAGGTTGCCGTAAACTCGGCCGGTTTTACCGCGGATCAGCTCCAGCGCATCCGGGTTCTTCTTCTGTGGCATCAGTGATGAACCGGAAGTGACCGCGTCCGACAGCTCGATAAAGCCAGCTTCGCCGGAGTTAAAGAAGATCAGATCTTCCGCCATCCGCGACAGGTGCATCATGCTGATGGCCGCCACGGCGCACAGTTCCACCGCGTGATCGCGATCGGAAACGCTGTCCAAGCTGTTGCGAGTGGCGCGGCTAAAGCCCAGCTCCTGTGCCAACGCCTGACGATCGATCGGGTAGGCGGTGCCGGCCAGCGCTCCAGAACCCAGCGGGCAGGTATTCAAGCGCTTGCTGGCGCCCCGCAGTCGCGAACAATCGCGCTCTAGCATTTCAACGTAAGCCAGCGCCCAGTGACTTAAGGTAATCGGTTGCGCGCGCTGCAGGTGGGTGTAGCCGGGAAATACGGTGGTCAGCTCGCGCTCAGCCAGATCGCACAGCGACTGGATTGCCGCTTGCAATTGCTCCAGCACTTCGGCGGTGCTGTCACGACACCACAGTTTAAAGTCGGTCGCCACTTGGTCGTTGCGGGAGCGGCCGGTATGCAGCTTTTTACCGATGTCGCCGATCCGCTTAATCAGTTCGCTTTCGACAAAGCTGTGAATGTCTTCGGCGCCACTGGCCAGCACCACCTCTGGGTTGGCCGCAACATCGTCACGCAGTTGCTCGAGCGCCTGCTGTAACTGCTGATTTTCCTCGGCGGTCAAGATCCCCACTTGGGTGATGGCATTGGCCCAAGCTTGCGAACCTTGAATGTCTTGCATAACTAGTCGATGGTCGACTGGCAGTGAATCATTGAATTGTTTGAATAGTTCACTGGATTGCCCAGTAAAACGTCCGCCCCAGAGTGCCATTAGCTAACCTTTAACTTTGAAAAACGCCGACATATTAAGGATTAAATGACAGATGTCGGTACTTTTTTGATGGTGAAAGGCGATTTTAGATGATTGTGTGATGGCGATCGCGTTTGCTGTTCAGAACAGTGAGAAAATAAGTCAATATGCATTTATAGTGAATTTAATTGATTTTAAATTCATTCGGTGGCGTATGGAAAGCAACGCGGACGTGATGTCCATTCTTCCTATTGTGGTAACCCTGGTGTTGTCGCTGTTAACTCGGAACGTGGTGATCGGCCTGTTTTCTGGGGTGGTCACTGGGGTGGCAATGATTGAGGGGCTGTTTGCCACGCTTGGGCCACTGGATACCTTTGGCGCCTTGGTCAAAGACCATCTGTTGCCCCAGGTAACCGACAGCTATAACGCCGGCATCATCATCTTGTTGGTGTTTATTGGCGGCTTTGTGGCGCTGGTGGAGAAGTCTGGTGGCGGCGTGGCGTTCGCAGCGTCGGTGGTGAACTGGGTTAAAAGTCGCTGTCAGGCCAAGTTGTCGGCGTGGTTCGGCGGTATCGTGATCTTCTTCTCCGATCTGGGCACGCCGCTGATCGTCGGGCCGGTATTCCGGTCGCTGTTCGATAAGTTGCAAATCTCACGGCAGAAACTGGCGTTTATAATCGATTCGACCTCATCGCCGGTGGCGATTCTGATCCCCTTCATTGGTTGGGGGGTGTACATCATGGGGCTGCTGCAAAAAGAGTTCGATGCTTTGAACCTGCCACTGAGTGATTGGGATGCCTTTATCGGCGCCATCCCATATCAGTTCTACGCCATCTTGGCGGTGGCGGTGATCCCGGTGATTGCCCTGTTGAAACTGGACTTTGGGCCGATGGCCGAAGCGGAGCGGTTAGCCCAACAGGGCTCGGATTTTGGCAAGGTCAGCGACACCATCGAGGTGTTCAGTCACCCGAACGCCAAAGCCAACTTTGTGTTCGTGCCACTGGCGGTGATGCTGACGGTGATGTTCACCATGTTGGCCCCCCACGGTTTCCCGTTTGAACGGGTGTCGGGTTCGGTATTCCGGGCGGCGTTATCAACCGCCTATTTCTGTGCTGCCACCAGTTTGATTGCGTTGATGGCCTTCCATCAGGTGCGCAAATTCAAAGAGGGGGTCGATATCTACTTAAAAGGGATGTCGGGGATGATGTCGGTGGCGGTGATTTTGATCCTCGCCTGGACCTTAAGCGCCATTGGCAAGCAGCTGGGCGCAGCGGCCTACATTGCCGAACAAGCGCAAGCGGGCTTCCCTGCGTGGTTGATCCCTGCGGTGGCGTTCTTGATTGCGGCGGTGATCTCGTTTGCTACCGGTTCCTCTTGGGGCACCTTTGCGATCATGATGCCGTTGGTGATCCCAACTGCGGTCGCGGTTGATGCGCCGATGTTGGTGTGTATCGGCGCGGTGCTGTCTGGCGGCTTGTTTGGCGATCACTGTTCGCCCATTTCGGAAACCACAATTTTGTCGTCGACCGGTGCCGGTTGTGATCAGTTTGAGCACTTCCGTACCCAGCTGCCGTATGCGGTTACCAATGGCCTGATCGCGTTGGCCAGCTTTATTGTCGCGGGTCTGTTGGCAACGCCGATGGTGTTTGTGTTGGCGCTGGCGGCGCAGGTGTTGGTGTACTGGTGGCTATCGAAGCGGTCGTTGCCGCAGCCTGCAACATTGGCACCGCAAGCCCGCTAATATTGAATAACACTAAGCCCCGCCGAGGAATCGAGCGGGGCTATTTGCTTTTCGGGCCATGCGCTTTAGCGCACTCGCTTAAAGTGATTTTTGACCAAGTTGTTCAGCAGCACCTGCGAGCCGACCAGTTGGTATTGCTGCGCGCTTGCCAGCGAGCCAAACAGTGGCGCACCGTCGCCCAGCAACACTGGGAGCTGGGTGACGATCAACTCATCAATCAGATCGGCCTGTAAGAAACGTTGGATGGTGTTGCCGCCATCGATATACAGCCGCTGATGGCCGCGCTGTTGCAATTGCGCCACCACCTCGGCTGGGCTGCCGTACAACAATTCGGCCTTGTCGGTAAACGCCGCTGGGATCTCAGCGAGCTGGCTGCTTAATACAAATACTGGCACCGGGTAGGGCCATGGCACATCAAAGCCACAGACGGTTTCAAAGGTATTACGACCCATGACGATGGCGTCGATGTCGGCTAAAAATTCGCTCCAACCCAAGTCATCATTATCAGGATTGGGGACGCTGTGTAGCCAATCTAAGCCGCCGTCTTTATCGGCGATGTAACCATCCAAACTGGTGGCGATATAAACCACATTACTCATCGGCTGACCTCATTCTACGCCAGTTGGGGGAGGGGGAATTGTCCGCTATGGTGACAACGGAGCAAAGCGACCGCTTCGCAAAAAGTGATCGGTTTGCGTGGCCACGATGTCGCTTAGCAGCATGCTGGTGTGGGTGACATCGACACAGATGTGATCGGTCATTCCTGGCAGTTGGGTTTCGCTGATCTGCACCGTGCCATCGCTGTGCTTATCGGTGACACCGGCGAGGGTGCCCAGCCCCAAATGATTACTGCCGGCCAAACTGCCCAAGGCGACCTCGCTATCCCAGTGCAGCGGTGGGTTTTCGGTTAAGCCATGGCTGGCGGAATTGCCGAGAACGATGCCAAGCCCCCACTGCTGCAGTTGTTTGGCCGCTCGGGATGAGGTGAGTGGGCTGCCTAAAGTGACTAATCGCGAACCGTTGGCAAGTGACGCTTGTTGAACGTAGTGCGCCAGCAACACCCCGCCAAGGCTATGGCCAACCAGAAACGCCGGTTGGTTGTCGGCCAGTTCCTGATCAATCTGGGCAAACAACGCTTGGGTGTCGATGCGCATCGACCGATAACTTAAACACTTGGGTTGCCAGCCAAGTCGTTCCAGCTTGTTGGCCAGTGGCCACATCACCAACGCATTCATGTACAAGCCGTGCAAAATCACTACCTTGGCCATCGCATACCTCTGTGTGGTTATTGTTCAACAGCTTATATCAGTTGCCTAGGCGCAGACAGTGGTGATTGCCGTTAGCTATCGGCCGATAGCTGCAGTAATGTTTTTTATGCCGAACAGTGGTTATTGCTAAAAACCGTGATCGAGATCGCTTGTCGGCGCGGCAGCTTGGCCGTAGTCTGAAAGCGTATCAATGAGAGAACCAGCAATGATCCGCGTAACTATTTTTTACGCTCGATTTTGCCAGCCCTAATGGCTGTCAGCGAGCGTAGGCCACAGAGCCGTCCAGACTGACACCCATTAGGGCTAATTGACTACCCGACCGAAGGTCGAGGAGCAATTGGCAAGACGGTGTTGGCTGCTGATACGCACGCTAGATTCCTCCCCCCACTGCTCAATCAATCCTCGCCTGACGTCATACCACTCCCCGTGTTGATCCTTACTTCAATGCGATGGAAACAATCCACCTTGTGACGAACGAGCAATAATGAATAATCACAGTAAATTGATCGGCGCGACTTTGATTGTTGCGGGAACGGCCATCGGCGCCGGAATGTTGGCGTTGCCACTGGCGACCAGCGCCGTTGGCTTCTGGCCAGCGCTAGCGCTAATGATCGCCTGTTGGGGTCTGTCAGCATACAGCGCGTTGCTGATGCTGGAAGTGAACCTGAAAGTTGGCAGCGATGTGAACTTCCACAACATGAGCGGTCGTGTGTTTGGCGCCAAAGGCCAAGCGGTGGCGATGGTGTCGATGTTGGGGCTGTTGTACGCATTGACTGCCGCGTACCTCTCTGGCGGCGGTTCGCTGTTGACCCTAAAACTGCAAGGACTGATGACCTTACCGGATGGTTCGGCGTCGGTGATCTTTGCGATTTTGCTGGGCTCCTTCACTGTGTTCGGCATTCGCTACATCGATGCGCTGACCAAACTGATGTTTACCGTAATGATGCTGGCGCTGGCGCTGGTGCTGTTCGGGCTGCTGCCAGAAGTGCAGCCAAGCAACCTGCCAACCGCGGAAGCGACCACGGGCGCCAGTTTGGTGGCCCTGCTGCCGGTGCTGATCACCTCATTCGGTTTCCACGTCTGTATTCCAACCTTGGTGCGCTACTTGGATGGCGATGTAAAGCAACTGCGTACCGCATTGCTGGTTGGTTCAACTCTACCGTTCGTATGTTACGTGCTGTGGCTGCTGGCGGCGCTGGGCAGCTTAACCGCCCTAGAGCGAGCGGCACTGAACAACGGCGATGCCCTGGCGGCTTTGATTCAGAATCTCAGCGAAAAAGCTCAATGGGGCGGCATCGGCCAAGCACTTACCTTGTTTGCTGATCTGGCGTTGGTGACCTCATTCTTGGGCGTGAGTTTAAGCTTGTACGACTACTTGGCAGAACTGTGCCGCACTGGCAACAGCATCGCTGGCCGCTTGGTTACTTGGAAGCTGACCTTCGTGCCGCCACTGCTGCTGGCGCTGTTCTTCCCTGGTGGTTTCGTCGCGATGTTGGGCTACGCGGCGGTGCCGCTGATGGTACTGATTGTATTGCTGCCGGTGGCGATGGCGTACAAACTACGGGCCCAACAAGCGGGTTATCAAGTGGCTGGTGGCCAACTGGGCTTGGGTCTGGCTACCTTTGGCGGCTTGCTGGTGATCGCCAGCCAGATCTACGTAGCGTAATCACTTAAGCCGATTGCGGTATGGCTTAGAGAGCGGAGCAGCGGCAGTGGTCGTTGCTCCGTTTTTTTTGGCTCTGTTATACCATTTAACTTAATCATCTGATCGACCCAGCTTTCCCAGTAAACTCTCTTGTTTTAGCCCCCGGCGGTCAAGGGCTGTGCCCTTTGAAATCCCCTTCGCCTCCAAGGTTGACGAAAGCCCCTCGTTCCCACCGCACTTCGCGGCAGCATCGACTCGAGGCGGCATCCCTGCCTTCGCGAGCCTCTCGGGCTTCTTGCCCTAGGCTTGCCGCTATGTTTGCGGTTTCACTCGGCGTCAACAAGTCGGCATAGAGCGCTGTGAATCCCCCTTACTGTAGAGTCATCAATTGTGGGTCTGAACCAGCTTGATTTCCGCGAACGTGTTCGCGGCTACGATTGAACCACTGACGGTTGCGCCAACGGGCTTTGGCCGACTCGCGGCGCTGAGCGGTGTGCTGTGTATTGAGGCCGAAGGGCAGGATGCCCGAAGTGCGCGGCTAAATCAGGGACGATGAATCCGCGCAGTGCCGAAAGGAGTAGCACAAGGAGCGAAGGGTTGTCGCCGTGCTGGAGGCTTTTGGGATTGAAAAGGGTGGAACCCTTTCCCGCCGGAGGCGCCGGAGAAATAAGGCGCTGGTGATAATGGTTGCTAAAAATTCAAAAGTGCGATCTGGCTCACTTGTTAAAATGCGACCAACTCCCGTAGTCTGTGGTTTCCACAATGAGAGAACCATCATGCACCGCGTAACTTATTATTACGCTCGATTTTGCCGGCCTTAGATGCTGTCAGCGAGCGTAGACCGTTAGGTCGATGACACCGCTGATAACCGCTAAGGCTAATTGACACCGACAGAAGGTCGTGGATCAATTGGCAAGACGGTGTTAGCGATAATTACGCGCAAACTCTCTCCCCCTGCTCAATACTCCCGCCCCAACGTCACCCCCTCTATACCTGACGATAATTGAGCAATGACAAATCACAGTAAATTAATTGGCGCCATCTTAATTGTGGCCGGAACCGCGATCGGCGCGGGCATGTTAGCACTGCCGTTGGCGACTGCTGCCATTGGCTTTTGGCCGGCGATGGCGTTGATGCTAGGCACTTGGGGCTTTGCCGCCTACAGCGCGCTGATCATGCTGGAAGTGAACCTGAAAGTTGGCAGCACCTGCAACTACCACCACATTACCGGCCAAGTGCTTGGCCGCAACGGTCAGCTGGTGGCGATGGCCTCTATGATGGCACTGCTGTACGCCCTGACTGCCGCCTACTTAAGTGGTGGTGGTTCGCTGCTGGCGTTGAAGCTGGCTGGGGTGATGACCTTGCCGACGGGCATGGGGCCGCTTCTGTTTGCGGTGTTTGTTGGCTCGGTGGCGGCGCTGGGGGTGAAATACATCGATCAGCTGACTAAAGTGCTGTTCCTGATCATGATGGCGGCATTGGCGGTGGTGTTGCTGGGGCTGCTGCCACAGGTGGAGCTGGCCAATGTCGGCGTGACTCGCAGCAGCGACGTCAGTGGCTACATGGCGGTACTGCCGGTGCTGATCACCTCGTTTGGTTTCCATGCCAGTATCCCAACCTTGGTGCGCTACTTAGATGGTGACGTTAAGCAGTTGCGGATCGCTTTGGTCAGTGGTTCCACCTTGCCATTGCTGTGCTATGCCTTGTGGCTGTTGGCGGCGCTGGGCAGTCTGTCGGCCGCAGAACGTGTGGCTCTGAGCGACGGCGATGCCTTGGCGGCGATGATTGCCCTGCTGAGCGATAAAGCATTGTGGCAAGGATTAAGCCCAGCACTGCAGTTGTTCGCGGACTTGGCGCTGGTGACCTCATTCTTGGGGGTAAGCTTGTCGTTGTTTGATTACCTGACCGAACTGTTCCGTATGGGTTCTAACGCCAAAGGCCGGATCGCCACTTGGGCGTTAACCTTCCTGCCACCGCTGGCATTGGCGCTGTTCTTCCCTGGCGGTTTTGTGGCGGTGCTTGGCTACGCGGCGGTGCCACTGGTGGTGCTGATGGTGCTGCTGCCAGCGCTGATGGCGGCCAAGCTGCGGACACAACAGTCGGGTTACCAAGTTACTGGCGGCAAAGTGGGGTTGGCGCTGGCGGCGTTGGTGGGTTTAGTAGTGATTGTGGCTCAGGTGCAAGTCGCCTGAACGGCTGAATTGGCCTGAAATATCCCTTTACATCCCTGCCTAAGTGATTGTTGCCATTCGGTTAACATCCTTGGGTAGGGCATGCTAGGTTGACCGCAACTAATGGAGTGCGGAGCAACCTACTATGACCTCGAACTTTTCCTCTACGTTGCGGCCATTGGCGCTGCTGATGGCGGCGGCGATGCCGGCAACCATGGCCACCGAAGGGATGTGGCAACCTCATCAACTGCCAGCACTGAAGGGGCAGATGGAACAATTGGGCTTTAAGATGAACGCCAATAAGATGGCGGATCTGAATGCCTTCCCAATGAACGCGGTGATCAACTTCGGCGGTTGCAGCGCCTCGTTTGTATCGCCACAGGGACTGGTGGTCACCAACCACCACTGTGGCTATGGCGCCATCGCCTATCACTCCACCCCCGACGACAACATCCTTGAAAACGGCTTCTTGGCCCACACCTTGGCCGAGGAGAAAACCCCGGTGCCCGGTTACAAAATCTGGGTGACCGAATCGATGACCGAAGTGACCGACAAGGTGCTTGCCGGTACCGATGGTCTTACCGATAAAGTCTATTTTGAAGCGGTTGAACGCAGCAAAAAGGCGTTGGTGTCGCAGTGTGAACAAGCGCCGTCGAGCCGTTGCTCGGTTTATACCTTCCACCACGGCGCCAGCCATTTCTTGATGAAATCACTGGAGATCAAAGACGTTCGTTTGGTGTACACACCATCGATGTCGGTCGGCAAATATGGCGGCGATATCGATAACTGGATGTGGCCCCGCCAGACCGGCGACTTTGCCTTTTTCCGTGCCTACGTCGATAAAGATGGCAACCCAGCGGAGTACAGCGAAGACAACGTGCCGTATCAGCCGCAAGCGTTCTTAAAAGTCTCCAGCCACGGCTTAAGCGATGAAGATTTTGTGATGGTGATGGGTTATCCCGGCCGTACCAATCGCTATCGTACCGCCGCTGAAGTAACCCAAGCGTTTGAGCATGACTACCCGCAGGCGATGGTGCTGCGTAACGAGCTGATCGAGGTGATCAAGCAGGCCGCCCCTGAAGGATCGCAAGCGCGTTTGGCCTACGAAAGCACCTTGGCGGGACTGGCTAACTACGCCAAAAACTTCCAGAGCATGATAGAAAGCTACGGCAAATCGCAGTTTGGCGAGCGTAAGCAAGCCGATGAGCAAGCGCTGCTGGAGTGGATCGCCGCCGATGAGCAGCGCAGCGCCCAATATGGTGCTGCCAAGCAGCGTCTTGATCAGCTGATCGCCCAAGGCGATGCCCATGCCGAGCGCGATATGATCTTGGGCTATCTGTATTACGCCCAGTTGTATCGCACCGCGCAGTCGCTGTACCGCCTAGCCCATGAGCAGCAAAAGCCGGATTTAGAGCGTAAAGCCGGTTATCAGCAGCGAGATCTGGAAAATTTCACTGCGCGGCTTAAACGGATGCAACGCGGTTTCGACGCACAAGTGGATAAGGCCTTGATGCTGCATCTGTTAGAGCGCTACGCGGCGCTGCCACAGAGCGAACGGGTTGCTGCACTGGATAGTTTCTTTGCCCTTGAGAGTGGCTTCGATAAAACCAAGCTGGCGGCGCAGCTTGATAAGATGTACGCCAACAGCAAGCTGGCGGATGAGGACAGTCGTTTGGCGCTGGTGGGACAATCGGTGGCGGAGCTGAATCTCAGCCGTGATCCGTTCATCAAGTTGGCAGCGGCGATGTACGCCACTGACATCGAGCTGGAAAATCAGCAAAAAGATCTGGATGGGGCGTTGTTGACCGCCCGTCCGGCGTACATGGAAGCGATCATCGCTTATAAACAAAGCCAAGACCAACTGGTGTACGCCGATGCCAACTCCAGCTTGCGGGTCAGCTTTGGTAGCGTTAAAGGCTACAGCCCGCAAGATGGTCTGTGGGCGATGCCGTTTACCACTCTTGAAGGGCTGGCAGCGAAAGCGACTGGAGTTGAACCGTTTGACGCCTCGGCCAAGCAGCTGCAGCTGATCAGCGATAAGCAGTTTGGCCGTTACTTTGATAAGGCAGTCGGCTCGGTGCCGGTGAATTTCCTCTCTACCGTCGATAGCACCGGTGGCAACTCGGGCTCGGCGACAGTCAATGCCGACGGTGAACTGGTTGGTCTGCTGTTTGATGGAGTGTACGAGAGCATCATCGCCGATTGGGACTACAACCCGGCGACCGCGCGCTCAATCCACGTTGATTCACGCTACATGCTGTGGGTGATGGAGCAACTGGATGGTGCCGACAATCTACTGCAAGAGATGAGTGTGGTGAAATAACCCGCAGTTGGCGTGTCATTGCTGTAAATAGGCGCTAGCTCACTTGTCAGTTGGGTAATAAAGCCTTTAGTATCAATGACACAACGCGGGTGTAGTTCAATGGTAGAACGGCAGCTTCCCAAGCTGCATACGTGGGTTCGATTCCCATCACCCGCTCCAAATTACATAAAAACCTCGCCCGAGTTCACTCGTGGCGAGGTTTTTTGCTTTTACGGCGCAGTTAGCGTGTCCGCCACCACCCCTTGGCTAATTGCGTTGCCCAAAACAGCGGTGCACCGGTGCGCACCGTGGTAAACCTTGGCTTAACGCCGTGGGTTGCAAACCTTAATGGCGCGGCATCGCCGAGGTAAATGCCGATCTGGTAGTGGCCATCCGCCACCATGGTGGCAGTGTGGCGGCGCAATGAAAGCAGCCATGGCAGCAGTTGAAACAGTTGCTGCGGTTTGGCGACGGTCAACCTCAGTCGCTGGTCGTCGGCGTCGACCGTGACCGTGCCGGCGTGGTTTTGCAGACTAAGGTGGCCGTTAAAAGAGAGCATTACTCGAGGTTCTTTGAGCGGATGCTGATGCTGCCGTTGATAGTCCATGCGGCATGGTTGACCTGATCGCCAGCGCTATTGGGCACTTGGATCTGCAGTTGATCGAAATCGTAAGTCAGTTCCGCATTGCGGTCGGTCAGTTTGTCGTACAGGGCGCTGGCCAGTTCCGGCCAATTGCTGGTGTTGTCGTTGCTCATGGTTGAACCTCGTTGTTGTCGGTAGAAAACCAGCATCTTCTACCGTCAGTTGCCGCTTGAGGATCAGATTTAGTTGCGCCGCCCTAATAAGCTTGCACGGTTTGGTAGGCGCAATGCGCGCGGGCTTGCTCGTTAGGCATGTTGGTGTTCAGGCTGCGGCAATGGCGATAATCGTCGCGGTAGCGCTGAAACAGGGCACTGGCTTGCGCAGGTGGCAGCTCGACCAGTTGCTGCACCAAAGCGCGCGAGCCCACCTCAAAGTGTTGGGTGTCGATCGGTTGATTCCAATCGCCGCCCCAAATCAAAAAGCCGTGATGAGCAAATACCTCGACAGCGGCTTCTGCCATACCTTGTCGAGTCACCTCGGCGCGAGCGCGATAGCGGTTACGGTTGACGTAATTGGCTGCCGATTGCGCCGGGGCAACGCTGATGTTGCCGGCGTCATCAAATGACAAAAAGGGGTTTTGCAGCGGATTGATGTCGATCGCGACCCCATAAGCGTGCTTCGACCAGCTGCGGCCGCCGCTGATGGCGCGGGCATTAAAGGCACTGCTGTTGTTGGCGTTCATCGAGGCGTTGTCATCGCCGCTAAATTCGCGCATCAGACGGGCTGAATGCAGCGGGAAACCTTGCTGTTTAAGATCGGCAAATATCGCCGCCACCGCCGCGGCGACAACATCCAAGACGATAACGTTGCCAACCTTGATATCGCCATTAAAGTGAATAAATTCAAACTCGACTTTGGCTAATCGCTGGCAACCGATTGGGGCATCGCTGGGCAGCACCGAATGACGTTGCATCATCTGACATTGCCAGTCTGACAGCGGCGCTATGGTCGCGTTAGCGCCCGCGCTGGCACAGAGCCACAGCATCGCCAAGGCTGCCGAGATAACCGTTTTCATCACATGCAAAAAGAGTTGGCCTAAATGGGAATTGGCGAGCTTAACAGAGAAGCGGTAGCGGAGGGATAACGCCGGATAGGTTTCCCAGAGCTGCTGCTCTGGGAAGCCGGTTAGGGAGAGTTAAAACAGTTCGCCCTCAAGATAGGCTTGTTGCAACTGCTTGGTGGTGTACAGATCGCCAAATTCGGTTTCCCACAGCGCCAGCTTTTCGGTGCTCTCGGTGGATTTCTTGATGCTCCAGCCTGCCTCTTTAGCGGCTCGTAAAATGACCCCTACGGTTGGTAGCTCCATTACCTGTTCTCCTTAACGCAACATCGCCGCAAGATTGTCGCAGGCCAATAGCTTAAGCGGTGTGAATTTAATCAAAATTACGCAACCACCGCCGCAACTCAGTCGCTTTAGTGACCAAGTTAAGTTGGTGATCAAGATCGCGTTTTTTGTCAGGGGGGCAGGCGTATGCTAAATCGCTGCTCGTGCGCGTCAGCGGCAACCACGCTTAAGCGGACGCGGCAGTTGGATCAGTCAATTACAACCAGGAGGTAGCAATGAACGTGTTGATGGTATTAATGAAGTCGCTGGGAGCCGTTGGCTTGCCGGTGCTGATGGTGTTGGTCAGTATGGAGTTGATCCGTTTTTGCGTCGGTTAATGTGACGACAGACAAAACCGGTTTGGCGTCGCCAGTGCCCTGCCAAACCGATTTTGTTTTTCAATACGCCCTAACCGCGATAATCGATATCGCTGATGGCGACCTCAATCCGATAGTCGCTTTGCTTAGGTAGCGCTAGACGTAACTCATTGCCCTCTTTTTGTTGCTGTGGACGCAGATAGGTATCGGCTAAGCGAGTGATGGCGTGAAACGCGGTCAGCTGTTCTTGCGCCAACAACTTGCCCTCGGCGGAGTAGATCTGCAGTTGCAGCTCTACCTCAATGATCGATTTCAGACCGGTGTTAAGCACCGTGGTCGGGATCAGTAGTTCACCATCTTGCCATTGCGGCGCACCCAATTCGACCTGTAAACCATATTGCGCTACCCGACCGATGGTTTGAGTTTGCCCAAGGCGAAATGCTACACCGACCTGAGTGCTGGCGGCCGGAGTGGTGGCCATTGCTGGGATGGTGTCAGTGGCAACAGTGCTGTCAGTGGTGGTTGGTTTTTGTGCAGGCTGGATCGCAGACGCTGGCAAATATTGCCACGTAAAATCATCATTCAGTTGCACTACCCGACCATCGTCAAGGGTGATTTGCTCGGCGGCGTAAGCGCCAGCGTGCCACGTCAGTGGCAGCAACAAGCAAGCGGCTTTAATTAGTTTCATTTAGGTCAACTCAACGCGAATAGTGGCGGCAGCATAGCAGATGTGGTCGGCAATTCGAGCGTTGCGTGGCGGCTGATATGACATCGAAACAAGGGAGTAGCAGATGGGCTGGATGTGGTTGTTATTGGCAGTGACGGTAATTGCTGGGGCGTTGTTGCTGTGCTTGTGGTTTGAACACAGCGAGCGCTGATGTTAGCGGTAAGGTTTGGCGTCGCTGCGATGGCCGTTCCGTGCTATCTTCGCCGCCATGACTACCTTATCCCAACGCCAACTGGCGGTATTACAGCAGATGGGGATCACCGCTTATCAGATCCCTGCGGCGCCGGCTGAGCTGTGCCTTATCAATGTTACCGAAGCGGAGTTGGCGCACCCGCTGATCGCCGATGTGTTGCAGTTGCTTGGACTGTCGCCGCAGCAGTGTGTGCTGGCAAGCGCTCCTGAGCAAGTGAAAGCCAAGCGTTATTGGCAGCTTAAGCACGATATGCCCTCCCGTGCTACCCACCTATTCAGTGCCTCACTGAGTGAGCTAAGCGACCCCGCCGCCAAGCGCAAGCTGTGGCAGAGATTACAACAATGGATCTAACTTTTGTCGCCGCGAGCCCGCAGCGCTTTGACCGCTTTTGGGCATTGGAACAGGCGTGTCACCCACTGCCATGGAGTGAGTCCAACCTATACAGCTGTCTGATGGGCAACTACTGGGGCGAATTGTTATTGGTCGATGGTAAAGCCGCAGGCTTCTATCTGTTCCAGCAGGTGCTGGATGAGGCCACCTTGGTCAATATCTGCATCCATCCGCAGCAGCAGGGTAAAGGCTTAGGGCAACGGCTGTTACAGCACGCGCTGGAACAAGCGAAGGCTCGCGATCTGGCGATCTGTTTCTTAGAGGTGCGAGCTGGCAATGCGCCCGCCATCGCGCTGTATCAGCGCTGTGGCTTTAACCAAGATGCGATCCGTAAAGGCTATTACCCGGCCATCAAAGGGGATGGTCGCGAAGACGCGGTGCTGATGTCGAAGTCGCTGTAAATAAACAACCCGCCATTTGGCGGGTTGTTTGCTTTTAAGCGGATGTCGTTCAGGTTACTTAACTTCTTTGCCTTGCGCTTGCAGATCGGCGTGATAGCTGGAACGCACCAGCGGACCGCAGGCGGCGTGACTAAAGCCGATCGCTTCGGCGTAGTGTTTGAACTGATCAAACTCCGCCGGTGACATATAGCGTTTTACCGGCAGGTGGTGACGGCTCGGCTGTAGATATTGGCCAAGCGTGAGCATATTAACGTCGTGCTCACGCAGATCTTGCAGCACCTGTTTGAGCTCGTCGTCGGTTTCGCCAAGGCCGACCATCAGGCCGGATTTAGTTGGCACCTCTGGGTGGCGCTGCTTGAACTTTTGCAGCAGCTCTAAGCTCCACTGGTAGCTGGCGCCCGGGCGCGCTTGGCGGTATAGCCGTGGCGCGGTTTCAAGGTTGTGGTTAAACACATCCGGCGGGCAGGTGCTTAAGATATCCAGTGCCTTGTCGATGCGGCCACGAAAATCTGGCACCAAGGTTTCGATCTTGATGTGCGGGTTAAGGGCACGGATTTCGCGGATGCAATCGGCAAAGTGCTGGGCGCCGCCGTCACGCAGATCGTCACGGTCGACCGAGGTCAGCACCACATACTTCAGTTTCATGTCGCGGATGGTGCGGGCCAGCTTGACCGGCTCTTCGGCGTCTGGTTTTAGCGGACGACCGTGGGCGACATCGCAGAATGGGCAGCGGCGGGTGCAGATCGCCCCCAAAATCATAAAAGTAGCGGTGCCGTGGTGGAAACATTCACTGAGGTTGGGGCAGCTGGCCTCTTCACAGACGCTGTGCAGGCCATGTTTGCGCATCGCGTGTTTGACCTCGTCAATGCGTTCGCTGGTGGGGGGCAGTTTGATCCGCAGCCAATCGGGCTTGCGCAGCATCTCGTCACGATTGCTCGGTTCAACTTTAATTGGGATCCGCGCCACCTTGTCGGCATCACGCAGTTTAACCCCAGCTTGCAACTTTACCGGCTGTTCAGACATCGGCTAATCCTTCTACTACTTGCACTTGCTGATAGCCAAGGCGCTCAACAAAGATATCCATTAATTGTTGCCCCAAAAGTTCAATGTCGGTGGGGCCGCCGAGCTGCTGCAACTGGGTCATCGCCATACCGGCGTAACCGCAGGGATTGATCCGCAAAAACGGCTGCATATCCATATCGACATTCAGTGCCAAACCATGAAATGACCGCCCTTTGCGAATGCGTAATCCCAGCGAGCAGATCTTGGCGTCATCAACATACACACCGGGGGCGTCGCAGCGCGGTGCTGAATCAATGCCATGCTGGCTAAGTAAGGTGACGATGGTCTGTTCGATGTCGGTAACCAATTGGCGTACGCCGAGCTTACGCCGGGCGATATCCAGCAGCGGGTAGGCCACCAGTTGGCCGGGACCGTGGTAGGTAACTTGGCCGCCGCGATCGACGGGGATCACCGGAATGTCGCCGGTATTGAGCAGATGTTCGGCTTTGCCCGCTTGCCCTTGGGTAAACACCGGCGGGTGCTGCACCAGCCACAGTTCATCGACGCTGTCGTTATCGCGGTTATCGGTAAAGCGTTGCATCGCCTGCCAGATCGGCAGGTAGTCTTGGATGCCAAGACGGCGGACTATCAGCCGCTGATTAACGGCAAGGGGAGTCGAGCTAGGTGGGCTCGGTGTGACGCTATTGCTTGGCGGCGGAGTTTCGCTTGAGGCCTCAGCAATCGGGGTATCGGTTCGCAACGGTTAAGCCTTCCATGCTTACTGCGGGGTGGCTCGATTGTAACCTTGGAGGCTGGGGTTGTCAGCTTAGACCACGCTGACCAGCGGGGGGCTGCTGCCGATTGCGATAATCGGCAGCAGAATATATTAGGGCGTGTTGACCTTTGCCGTATATTTTTGCGCCCATCATTGGCTACTTGTGAAAGCAAATTGAACTTGGTCGGTTTGTTTTGCTGTTCCGTGGTCACTGAGGGGCGCCTTGCCGGGTCGGACTAGCAGCTGTCACTCTTCGTCAGACGATTTCGACGTAGAGCCACTATGCCTTCAATCGCAATCCTCGATTGACAGCCGCTATCCTCGACCAAATTCCGAACACCAAACGTCAACACGCCCTAGTAAAGGCTTACAGTACGCCTTTTACGCCTTCCAGCTTAGCCAGTTCGGTGTACAGGGTTTCGATCTGCTCTTTGCTGTGCACGGTGCAGTTTACGCCGACCGAAATGTAGGTGCCCTTGGCGGATGGCTTGATGGTTGGGATGTAGTCACCTGGACAGTGCTGCTGCAGCACCGCAACCACGCGTTCCGCTAGGGTGTCGCTTTTTAGGCCCAGCACTTTAAATGGGAAAGCGCATGGAAATTCCAGCAGTTCATCAAACTTAGTTTGCATGAGAGGCTCCGATAGTACTTCGTCAATCTAATCTTGGCGCAGATATTAGGGTGGGGCGGGGATAAATCAAGGGGCACAGTCTAATTCGTAGTCGCGAATAAGTTTGTGGGATCTAGATGGTTGGCTCTCTCAGTTCGCAGCATTTCTTGGTCGCCGGAGGCGAAGATAAAAGCGAGTTGGTAGCAATTAGTTCGCAGTCGTTAGTAAGAACAGAGCCAAAGCCCATTAGTGATAGCTAATTAACACCACAATTCCATAGCTATTAGCCTCCGGCGGGCAAGGGCTGCGCCCTCTGCACACCCGAAAGCCTCCAACACGGCGACAGCCGAGGGCAGGATGCCCGAGAGGCTCTCGTCAACCTTGGAGGCTAAGGGGAATCCAAAGGGCACAGCCCTTGGCCGCCGGAGGCAAAGGCTACGAAGTACTGCGGTGCTATAACAAGTCGAAACACCGACCTGCCAATCAACAATCCCGCGAACACGTTCGCGGCTACCTATTGCGGTGAGAACGAGTGGCTTTCGTCAACCTTGGCGGTGGGCAAGAATCCCGCCTAAAAAAAGAGCGCCAACGCGGCGCTCTTACTGATAACTAACAACTGATAACCATCAACTGCTCTTTTCTGGCTCTAACCGAAAATCGATTTGAACAGCAGTTTGAAGTAGTCCATCAGCTTGGAGAACCAGCTGCCTTCTTGCACGTCTTCCAGAACCATCAGTGGGTAGCTAGCGATATCCTGTCCGTCCAAGCGGAAGTACAGGGTACCCACTTGGGCGCCACGGGACAGCGGTGCTTGCAGCTCGTCGTTCAGTTCAAACTCCGCCTGCATGTTGGCGGCTTGGCCACGGTACAGGGTGATTGGGGTATCAGCCAGCACGCCCAACTTCACTTCCGGCTTATCGCCGTACCAGATTGGCTGGGTTACGAAGGTATCGCCCGCTTTGTATGGGGTCACGGTTTCGAAGAAGCGGAAGCCGTAGTTCAGCAGCTTTTTGCTCTCCGCTTGGCGGTTGTTGGCGCCTTCGTTGCCGTTACGACCTTTAACGCCCATCACTACCGCGATCAGACGCATATCGTCACGGGTTGCCGATGACACCAGTGAGTAACCGGCGTCGTTGGTGTAACCGGTTTTAACGCCATCGACGTTGATGGAGCGATCCCATAGCAAGCCGTTGCGGTTATCGGTGGTGATGTTGTTGTAGGTGAACGATTTTTGCGAGTGCAGTGCGTAGTACTCAGGCAGATCGCGGATCAGCGCTTGGGTCAGAATCGCCATATCGTAAGCACTGGATTGCTGATTGTTGGCGTCCAGACCGTGTGGGTTTTCGAAGATCGAATCGTTCATCTTCAGCTCGGCGGCCCAGGTGTTCATCAGATGGGCAAAGCCATCGACGCTGCCGGCGATGTGTTCCGAGATCGCCACGGTGGCATCGTTACCGGAAGCCACCACCATACCTTGATAGAGCTTATCCAGAGTGACGGTGTCGCCCTCTTTCAGCCACATCAGCGATGAGCCTTTGAGTTTACGGTTCTGCGCCCAAGCATTAACCGAGACAGTGATCTCATCATCTAGGCTAACGCGGCCGGATTTTAGCTCTTGCCCCAGTACGTAGGAGGTCATGATTTTGGTCAGACTGGCTGGTGCGCGTTGCAGGTGCATGTTGGACTCGACCAGCACTTTACCAGTGTTGTAGTCCATCAGTACGTAGGCTTCGGCGGCAACCGCAGGGGCGTTAGGCACCACTACTGGAGCGGCCGCAGCGGCGGCACTGAACATCATTGAGGCGCAGAGCAAGGTGTGTTTGAGCAATCTCATGTCGGTTGTTTTTTTCGCTTTTGGTCAGTGGTCGTCGCAGCTTCGACGACCCAAAAATTAATTGGTAATGGCCGGTTCAATCAGCTTAAAAGCGCCGTTGTAGCCTGCGGCACGCAGCTGTTTGAGCAGATCTTCGGTGCGCGCCATGGTGGCGAACGGCCCAAGCTGCAGTTTATACAAGCTGTTATCTTGAGTCACCCGCGAAGGTACTGAGTATTCGGCAGAAAGTCGCTGCTTTAGTTCCCCGATGGTGACCTGATTGCCGCTGGCAACCACCTGGATAAAGTGATTTTCAGCAGCGCTGGCAGGAATGGTTACCAGCGCTTGCTGTGGCTGCAGTTGCTCTACCGGTGGTGTCAGTGCGCCAATTTCCAACTCGGTGCCACTGGCGTTGACCAATGGTTCGCCGGCTAACACCCCTTGGCTGTGCTGGTCGGCAAAATGGTAGGCCTGAACTCGTACGATGGCGGTGCCGGTTTTAAGCATATCCAGCGCCGCTGCGGCGGCGTAGGAGAGATCAATCTCGCGGTCGCCGTGGAATGGACCACGGTCGTTGACGCGAACCACGATGCTTCGCTGGTTGGCCTGATTGGTCACTTTCACGTAAGTCGGCAGCGGCAACGATTTGTGCGCGGCGCTGAAACCGTACATGTCATAGCTTTCGCCGTTGGAGGTTAAGTGGCCATGAAACTTTTGCCCGTACCACGAGGCGGTGCCGGTTTTATCAAAGCCTGCTGCCGATGGCAGCACTTGATATTCGATGCCCCGCACCACGTAGCTGGATTTGTTGCCACCGCGACTTTTCGGTTCATAGCGCGGCTGCGGTTGTTCCAAATGGGACAACGTTGGGGCGGATTCTGGGGCGTGGTCTTGGTCGATGTCATAGCGATCTTCAGGGCCGCTGGCGCAGCCCCCAAGGATCAGTAACAACAGCGCAGAGAGGCGTTTACTCACGAACGTTTGGCCTGTTTCAGTTGTTGGCTAAATTGCCACACCGCCATAGCGTACAGCGGGCTGTGGTTGTAGCGGGTAATGCTGTAAAAGTTGGGATAGACCAGATGGTATTGCACTGCATCCGCAGCGCTGTCGAGTTTCAACAGCCCCAGCGCCGCGCCTTCATCGCCATTGATGGCAATCCCTGCTTGCTGTAGCGCGCTGGCGCTGTGGGACAGCTTCTTGCCATTCCACAGCAGGCTTTCGACCGCGGCGGCATCGCTGACGCTAACGGTTTGCTCTACCGGTTGGCCTTTTTGCCAGTTATGGCGAGCAAAGTAGTTGGCCACCGAACCGATGGCGTCACGGCGGTTGTTGATCAGATCGCGTTTGCCGTCGCCATCAAAATCGACCGCATAGGCTTGGTAGCTGGAGGGGATAAACTGGCCTAAGCCCATGGCACCAGCGTAGGAGCCCAGTGGCTGATCCAGCGGCCAACCCTGCTCACTGGCCAATTGCAGGAAGTGGCCCAGTTCTTTGCGAAAGAATGTCTGTCGTGGTGGGTAGTGGAAACCCAAGGTGTAGAGTGCATCCAATACCTTGTGCTTGCCCAGATGACGGCCATACAGGGTTTCGACGCCGATGATAGCGACCACGATTTCCGGCTCTACGCCAAATTCGGCGTAGGCGTCATTCAGCGCTTGTTCGTTCTGCTGCCAGAACTCAAGGCCGGCTTGCAGGCGTGCTTCAGTGTGGAAGATGGTGCGGTACTGATACCACGGCTTGGCTTCCCATGGGCGGGTGATGGCGTCGATGATCCCTTGTTGGCGTTCGGCCTGAGCAAGAGCGTTATCCAGCACCTCAGTGCTGACCCCTTTGCTCTGCCACGTTTGCCGGAATTGCTCTAGCTCAGCGCTCATCTCGGCACTGGTCGGCGCGGTGTTGGCGGCGCAAACTGCGCCGCTGGCCAGCAGCGTCAATGCTGCCAGGGTCTGAGTAATCCTGCTCATGATGTCCTTAACTGTTGCTGCCAACGCCCTCGATGGAGGGCATTGGCGTGGTTGTTCTTTGTTGGTTCTCGCGACTAGCGCGAGATAAACCGTCGATGGGTTTGAATGGCCATCAGGATGCCAAAGCCGGCCATCAATGTCAGCATTGATGTGCCGCCGTAGGACACCAGTGGCAACGGCACGCCCACCACTGGCAGCAGACCGGAGACCATGCCGATGTTCACAAACAGATAGACGAAGAAGGTCAGGGTGATGGAACCGGCCAGCAGTCGCGCAAACGGGGTTTGGGCGTTGGCGGCAATCACCAAGCCGCGGCCGATGATGTACAGGTACATCAGCAGCAGCAGGATCACCCCAAGAAAACCAAACTCTTCACCCAATACCGCGAAGATAAAGTCGGTGTGGCGCTCTGGCAGGAAGTCGAGCTGCGACTGGGTGCCGTGCAGCCAGCCTTTGCCTTCTATGCCACCGGAGCCAATGGCGATCTTGGACTGGATGATGTGATAGCCAGCGCCGAGCGGATCTTTTTCTGGATCCAGTAGGGTTTCCACCCGAGTGCGCTGGTAATCCTTCATCAAGTAAAACCACAGGATCGGCAGAAACCCCATCAGCGCCACAAAGCAGCTGCCGATCACCGCCCAGCTCATGCCGGAGAGAAACAGCACGAACACTCCAGACGCGGCCACCAGAATCGAGGTGCCGAGATCGGGCTGAGAGGCGATAAGTAGGGTCGGGATCAGCAAAATCGCGGCGCCGCCGAGCAGATGACGTTTCTTCGGCGGCAGTGGGAATTGACTGATGTACCACGCCATCATGATTGGAAACGCCAGCTTCATGATCTCCGACGGCTGGAACTCCATAAAGCCGAGGTTGAGCCAGCGGCGCGCGCCTTTGTTGATCACCCCGAACAGATCCACCGCGACTAACAGTAGGGTGCCGACGATAAAGATCGGCAGCGCCCAGCGGCGCCAGAAATCGGGAGGAAACTGGGCTAGTACGAACAGCACGAATAGGCCCAAGCCGATCCGCACCAGTTGCCGCTCCAGCATTGCGAGGCTTTCGCCACTGGCGCTGTACAGCACCATAAGGCCATACCCCATCAGCACCAGCAGGCCGCAGAGCAGCGGCAAGTCGATGTGCAGGCGGGTCCAGATATTAGGGGCTTTATTGCCGGCCTGACTCATGGCGTAGGCTCCTTCGGGATCAGGTATTCATCAAACAGGGCGCGGGCGACGGGGCCGGCATTGGCGCCACCCCAGCCGGCGTTTTCTAACACAATCGCCAACACGATTTGCGGATCGTCGAACGGTGCATAGCCGACAAACAGGGCGTTATCGCGTAGGTGTTCGGCGACGTTGTCTTCGTCGTATTCGGCGTCTTCGGCTAGGCCAAATACCTGACCGGTACCGGTTTTGACCGCCGACTTGTAGGGGGCGTCGTTGAACTGGTTGTAACCACTGCCGCCGGGCTTATGAGCGGTCAGATACATTGCTCGTTGCACACTGTGCCAAGCGTTGGCGTTGTTCAACACCATCGGTTCTTGCTCGGGATACGGCACCGGCAGGCGTTCGCCTTCGATGCTGACTCCTTGCAGGAAGTGCGGCACCACGCGGCGGCCGCTGTTGGCCAGAATCGCGGTGGAGTTCGCCAGCTGCAGTGGCGTCGCGGTCCAGTAGCCTTGGCCAATGCCGACCGAGATGGTATCGCCGATGTACCATGGCTCTTTGTACTTGCGCTTTTTCCATTCGCGAGTCGGCAGGTTGCCCGACGACTCCTCGTACAGATCAATGCCGGTACTGGCACCAAAACCAAAGCGCCCCATAAAGTCGCTGATGTCGTTGATGCCGGTGTTGTAGGCCAGCTCATAGAAATAGATATCGCAGGAGGAGGCGATCGCTTTGTCCAGATCGACCCAGCCATGGCCCCAGCGTTTCCAGTCGCGGTATTTGCGCTCTACCCCAGGGATCTGCCACCAACCTGGATCCCACACTTTGGTTTTCTCGGTCACCACCCCTTTTTCCAAACCCAGCAAGGCCAAGTGTGGTTTGACGGTGGAGGCGGGGGCGTATTGGCCTTGGGTGGCGCGGTTGATCAGCGGCCGGTCTTTGTTGTTCAAGGCGGCGTAATCTTTGCTGCTGATGCCGTTAACGAACAGGTTGGGATCGTAGCTGGGGCTGGAGACCATCGCCAAAATGCCACCATCGCGCGGATCCATCGCGACCACGGCGCCGCGACGTCCTGCCAATAACTCTTCCGCTTTCAGTTGCAGATTAAGATCCAGCGACAGGAACAAGTCTTGGCCGGCGATTGGATCTTTGGCGTTGATGGTACGAACGATACGGCCGCGGTTGTTAACCTCGACCTCGCGCATGCCGGGCTCGCCATGCAACGCGCCTTCGTAATAGCGCTCGATCCCTTGCTTGCCAATGGTGCGGCTGGCGGCGTAACGGGCGTCTTCACCGCGCTCTTCAATCCGCTGCAGATCGCGGTTATTGATGCGGGCGGTGTAGCCCATTAGGTGAGTTAAGCTGGCGCTGTAGGGGTAGTTGCGCTTCAGACCGCCATCGACTTGAAAGCCCGGGAAACGGTGACTGTTGACCGCAAAGGTCGCCACTTGCTCTTCACTGAGCTGATTCATCAGCGCCAGTGGTTTAAAGCGACGGTGGCCACGCAGGCGTTGCTTAAAGTCGTCGATGTCTTCGGCAGACAGCGGCAATACCGTTTGGATATCGGCCAGCTGGGCGTCCATATCGTCGACCCGCTCGGGGATCACATCCAAGCTGAATACCGGCTGGTTATCTGCCAGCAAGGTGCCGTGGCGATCGTAGATCAGACCACGGTTGGGCGCGGTTGGGATCAACCGGATGCGGTTATCATCGGCGCGAGTTTCGTAGGTGTCGTACTGAACAATCTGCAACTTGTACATATTGACCAGCAGCACCATAAACAGCGCAACCACAAAGCCGAAGGCGACGATGGCACGACGGCTGAAAAGAGCGGATTCCGCGGCGTGATCGCGGATCGCAGTGCGCTGTTTATAGCGTTTCATTCGCGATGATAAGGGTGATTGTTGTTGATGCTCCAAGCGCGGTAGAGGCTTTCCGCCATCACAATCCGCACCAGCGGGTGAGGCAGGGTCAAATTAGACAGTGACCAGCTTTGCTCCGCCGCTTGTTTTACCATTGGCGCCAGTCCTTCTGGACCGCCAATCATGATCGCCACATCGCGGCCATCCAGCTGCCAACGGGTCAGCTGCTGGGCCAATTGCGGAGTGTCCCAAGGCTTACCTGGGATATCCAACGTGACGATATGACACCCTTGCGCCGCCGCTAACATCGCTTCGCCCTCTTTATCGAGAATGCGTGGGATGTCGGCATTTTTGCCGCGCTTGCCGGCGGGGATCTCGATAAGCTCTAGGCCAAGATCCCGCGGGAAGCGGCGCTGGTATTCTAAAAAGCCCTCGGTAACCCATTTTGGCATTTTGGTGCCGACGGCGATCAGTTTTAGCTTCATGTCAGTCTGTTACTGAGGCTTAGCGCCCCACAGTTTTTCCAGCTGGTACAGATCGCGGGTAGATTCCTGCATTACGTGAACGATCACAGAAGACAGATCCACCAGCGCCCATTCGCCTTCGTTGGTGCCTTCAACGCCCAGCGGTGCCCAATCGGCACGCTTAGCTTCCAGCGCCACGTATTCAGCGATAGAACGTACGTGAGTTTTTGAAGTACCGGTACAGACCACCATAAAATCGGTTACGTCTGAGCGGTCGCTCACGTCCAGCACTACGATATCGCGTGCTTTAAGATCGTCAATCTTATCAACTACAAAGTCTTTTAATTCAGTTGCTTGCACTAGAGTTTTCCTCAGTAAAAAGTGTTACTACCAATGTTTAAGTTGGTGATGACTTACCCAATCGCATTGGTATAAGGCGGCGAATTATAGCGATTTCGCCTCAGCGATAAAGCCGCTGTTGATGAATGTAGGTCAGCACCGCCGCTGGCAGGCCGAGGTTAACCGGCTCGACGCCGCTGAGCTGACGGCGGATATCGCTGGAGGCGATATCCAGTTGTGGCCCCTCCAGCAGCAAAATGCCGCCACTATCGCGCTGTCTTAGCGCCGCCACATCCGCCACTTGATGCTGGCTTAACAGCGCCATGGTCGCCCCCTGAGTTTGCGGTTGCTGCGGCAGCGGGTAACCGGGGCGGTAGCAGATCACCAGATGGCACAGTTGCAAAATACGTTGCCATTGGTGCCAGTGATGAAAGCTCAGCAGTGAGTCCATGCCCGCAATAAAGTACAGCCGGGTATCTGGTTGCTCGGCTTTAAGCTGCGCTAGGGTATCGACGCTGTAGGAGTGACCGGAGCGCGCCAGTTCGCGGTCGTCCACGCCCAACTGCGGGTAGTCGGCAATCGCCAATTTGACCATCGCCAAGCGCTGCGCGGCGCTGACGCCTGGGCTGGCTTTGTGCGGTGGCACGGCATTGGGTAGCAGGTCGACGCGATCCAGCTTAAGCGCCTGCTGCACCGCCAAAGCGCACTCGAGGTGCGCTTGGTGGATGGGATCGAAGGTGCCGCCCAGCAGCCCCAGATGAGTGATGGTCATGGTTACGCCAGCAGCGGTTGATAACGGCCATCGAAGCGGGCGCACAGGTCGCTCAGTGCTAGCCACTGTTCGGCATCGCTGCAACCGGCCAGCTTAATCGCCTGTTCCAGTGCCCCCACTGTCGCCAGAGCCGCCGTCAATTGGGCGGGACTTAGGCGATCTAAGGCGGCGCCATACAGCGGCTGTTTCTTCTCCCACAGCTTTTCCGCTTTCATTGCCGCGTTGCGATTTTGCCCCGCTTGCAAGTGGGCGGTTAGGCGGCACAGCAGCGCCAGCTCACGGCCGATGGCCCAAGCGATCATGGTCGGCGCGCTTTCTTCCAGCTGCAGCTGATTGAGCATCTTAATCGCCAGTGGTAATTGCCCAGCCAGCAGCGCGTCGGTCAGTTGGAACACGCTGTAGCGACTTTGATCTTGCAATTGCTGCTGCAGCTGCTCAAGCGTCAGCGGTTGGCCATCGCTGATCAGGCTAAGCTGCGCCATGGTCTGATCTGCCGCCAACAGGTTGCCTTCGAACATCGAGGCCAGCAGTTGCTGGCCATCGCGGTTTAGGCTTAAACCATGATGGCGAGCGCGATCGCCAATCCAGCGCTGGTAGTGGGCGCCCTCTGGGGTTAACGCTTGCACGTACAAGCCGTGTTTTTCCAGCGTCTTAAACCACTTAGTGTTGGTTTGCTCGCGGCCAGCTTTGGGACCATGCAGCAGCAAAAAGGTGTCTTGCTGTTGGCTTAGGGCTTCGGCAATTTCCGCCAACACCGCGGCGCCCTCGCTGCCAGGCTTTAGGCTTGGCAGTTCCAGCTCAATAAGACGACGGCTGGCAAACAGCGACAGCGCCTGGCACTCCTGCGCCAGCGCTTGCCAATCAAACGGCGACTCTTGCACCAGTGATAGGCGCTCTTCGACCCCTTGCTTGCGCATCAGTTGCTGGCGAATTTGGTCGCGGCACTCCTCGCGGATCAGCACATCGTCGCCGAATACCAGCAGCAGTTGCGGCAGTTTATCCAGTGCGCGTGCCAGTTGACTGGCAAAGATCTTCATCTGGCGGGGTTACTGCGGTTTGCCGTCAGTATCGGCGTGATTGCTGCGATCCACTTCGGTAGCCGCCAGAATGCGCATGATCTGATCAGCGGCGTTGTGGCGCATGTCCTCTTTCAAGCTTTCCAATTCGCGGTTTTTCGCCAGTGCCGTGCGAGGATCGTCAAGGTAGTCGCGACGGACGTTGACTTGGAACGGCTGCGCCTCTTGGTTGGGCAGTTGTACCGAGAATTGCACGCTGTATTGCAGTTCATATTCTGCTACTTGGCCGGAAGGAAACAGCGACAAAGTGGTGCGGCTTAAGCTTTCGTTACCAAGTTGAATTTGTGGCTTATCGTCGTCGGCCACCACTTGGATACCATGCAGTCGCAGGGTGTCTTGCAGTAAGCGGTGCAGCTCGCCGTATTCATCGCTACTAAGCAGCTGCACTTGCGCCAGCTCTGGCGGGTATTGGTAGTGACCTTGCAGACGAAAACCGCAGCCGCTCAGCAGCATGGTGGCGGTCAGTAGGGCGCACAGCAGACGTGACATCCTAGCTCCTAATTGGATTGAAATTGATTAAGCACGGCGATTACACACTGATGGCTGGGGTTTAGCCGCAATGTACAGGCGCGGAGCCTAATGAAGGGGCGACGAATCAACGGCGCCAATATTGGCGCCGTTGGCTCGTAACCTAGGTTAGTTGGCTACGATGTTCAGCAGTTTACCTGGCACGTAGATCACTTTGCGGATGGTTACCCCTTCCACAAATTTCACCACGTTCTCATCGGCCATTGCCAAGGCCTCTACCGCCTCTTTGTCGGCGTCAGCAGCGACAGTCAAACGAGCACGTAGCTTGCCGTTTACCTGAACGATGATCAGCTTCTCATCTTCCACCAGTGCCGCTTCGTCGACTGCAGGGTAGGCAACGTCGTCGATGCTGCCAGTGTTACCCAGCGCGTTGTACAGCACGTAGCTGGTGTGCGGGGTGATTGGGTACAGCATGATAACGACCGCATCCAGTGCTTCTTGCAGCAGCGCACGGTCGTTGTCGGTTTCCTGTGGCGCTTTCGCCAGCTTGTTCATCAGTTCCATCACCGCGGCGATGGCGGTGTTGAAGGTTTGGCGACGGCCGTAGTCGTCGTTCACCTTGGCGATGGTCTGGTGCAGGGCCCGACGCAGCGCTTTCTGATCGTTAGTCAGGTTGGCGGTATCCAGCGCTGGGGCGGTGCCTTTGGCAGTATGTTCGTAAGCCAGTTTCCACAGACGCTTGATAAAGCGATGGGCGCCCTCTACGCCGGATTCCAGCCACTCCAGAGTCAACTCTGGTGGCGCGGCGAACATGGTGAACAGACGCACGGTGTCAGCACCGTATTTCTCTACCATCTGCTGTGGGTCGATGCCGTTGTTCTTGGACTTGGACATCTTGGTCATGCCGGTGTGCACCAGTTCACGACCTTCCGCGTCGGTAGCCTTGATGATGTTGCCTTTGCCGTCACGCTCTAGAGTAACTTCGGTTGGCGATACCCAGATCCGCTGGCCGTTGCTGCCAACGTAGTAGAACGCATCGGCCAGTACCATGCCTTGACACAGCAGGCGCTTGGCTGGCTCGTCGCTGTCCACCAGACCGGCATCACGCAGCAGTTTGTGGAAGAAGCGGAAGTACAGCAGGTGCATGTTGGCGTGCTCGATGCCACCGATGTACTGGTCTACTGGCAGCCAGTGGTTGGCTTTGGCTGGATCAACCATGCCGCCGTCAAAACCTGGGCTGGTGTAGCGCGCGTAGTACCAAGAAGACTCCATAAAGGTGTCGAAGGTGTCGGTTTCACGCAGTGCTGGTACGCCGTTGATGTTGATCTGGGCCCACGCTTTGTCGGCCTTGATTGGGCTGGTTACGCCATCCATCACCACATCTTCTGGCAGTACTACTGGCAGCATGTCGGCTGGGATGATCACCTCTTCACCGGTTTCCAGAGTGGCCATTGGAATTGGCGCGCCCCAGTAACGCTGACGGGATACGCCCCAGTCGCGCAGACGGAAGTTGGTGGTCTTCTTACCTTTGCCTTCAGCTTCCAGTTTGGCAGCGATGGCATCGAAAGCACCGGCGAAGTCCAGACCGTCGAACTCGCCAGAGTTAAACAGGGTGCCTTTTTCGGTGTAGGCCGCTTCAGAGATATCCAGTTCGCCTTCGGTTGGCTGGATCACCGGGGTGATCTCCAGGCCGTACTTGGTGGCAAACTCGAAATCGCGCTGATCGTGAGCCGGAACCGCCATTACCGCGCCGGTGCCGTAGCCCATCAACACGAAGTTAGCGACGAAGATCGGCACGCGCTTGCCGCTCAGCGGATGGATGGCGTACAGACCGGTGGCCATCCCTTTTTTCTCCATGGTTGCCAGCTCGGCTTCGGCTACCTTGGTGTTTTTGCATTCGTTGATGAACGCGGTCAGCTCGCTGTTGCCTGCGGCGGCTTTGGTGGCCAATGGGTGGCCAGCGGCGATACCGACGTAGGTTACGCCCATCACGGTGTCTGGACGGGTGGTGTAGATGTCGAAGGTCTCGTCGGAGCCATCAACACCGAAGGTCATCTCAACCCCTTCAGAGCGGCCAATCCAGTTGCGCTGCATGGTTTTCACCATATCCGGCCAACCTTCCAGCTGATCCATGTCCGCCAACAGTTGGTCGGCGTAATCGGTGATGCGGATGAACCACTGTGGGATCTCTTTTTGCACCACTGGGCTGTCACAGCGCCAGCAGCAACCGTCCACTACCTGTTCGTTGGCCAGTACGGTTTGGTCGTTTTCACACCAGTTTACTGAGGCGGTCTTTTTGTAAACCAAGCCTTGCTGGTACAGCTGGGTGAAGAACCATTGTTCCCAGCGGTAGTAATCTGGCTTACAGGTCGCCAGTTCGCGGCTCCAATCGAAACCGAAGCCCAGCATGTTGAGCTGGTCTTTCATGTAGTCGATGTTGTCGTAAGTCCACGGCGCTGGTGCGGTTTTGTTTTTAATGGCGGCGTTTTCCGCTGGCAGACCGAACGCGTCCCAACCCATTGGCTGCATCACGTTTTTACCCAGCAGACGCTGGTAACGGCTGATCACATCACCGATGGTGTAGTTACGCACGTGCCCCATATGCAGGTGACCTGATGGGTATGGGAACATCGATAGGCAGTAAAACTTCTCTTTGCCTTCAATCTCTTTGGCTTCAAAGGTGCGGTTGTCACGCCAGTGCTGTTGCACCTGCGGCTCGATCTGGGCGGGATTGTATTGCTCTTGCATCGACACGGTTTCGGTCCACTTGAATTTTTGATTTCGGGCAGGGAATGGCCCATAAAGATCTGCATAGAATACAGTAGGAGTCGGAAAAGCAACAACCAAATATGGCGGTTGCGACAGCCCAAGGGGAACCCAAGATGGACACTGACGACAGCTTGATCCGTAAGTACGAGTATTTACTGGCAGAGATGGAAAAGCGTTATCGCGCCGAACCGGATCTGACCTTAGGCGAACTGGATAGTGTGCTGCAGCAAAGTCGCACCTATTTGGCGCTCAATAAAGAGTTGAGCCCCGACAAACTGGCGTTAGTGGAGCGCTTTTTACGACGAGATTTAGCCGATTACGCCCGCCGCCATGCCCAAGAGCAGTTTGAGATGGACGGCGACAGCATCTTTACCATCGGCCTAGAAAATACGGTGTGGCGCTGGCTTGGGGCGATCACCGATCGCAGTCAGTTGGAGTGGCATGAGTTTGGTGATGAGTTGAAACACCGTGGCAGCTACGAGGCTGGCGAGATCGTCGGTTTAGGCGAGCTTATCTGCGAAAACTGCCAACACAGTATGAGCTTCTTCCACCCGACTAAACTCCCTGCTTGCCCTGAATGCGATGGCACGCTGTTTTCGCGGCGGCCATTGGAGCCCTAGGATTTTAGCCGTTTGATGGCCGCTTTAATGGTTTTACCTAGCGGCTGATGTTCAACGTAGCTCTTTTTCAGATTGAACCCGTGTTGCTCGGCTAATTCAAAGCAGGCAGCACGGCCTTCCTCAACGCTATCAAACTGTTGCCGCTTACTAACGAACTTGACGTGTGCCATGTAGTTGTAGATCTGCACCAGTTGTTCGGTGCTGTCGGCGGTTTCGATGGTTGAACGAAATGACGGTTTTGCCATAGTGCTTTTGGAATCTCTTGCTGCAAATCGGACGCATAGTGCAACAGAGTTCGCATGGCAATTACAAGCGCCAATGAGTTATTTGCCTATTGTTGCAGCAATCGCTGCCGTTATCTGGCAGCACCGCGACCCGGCAATTGCTATCCTCTGCGCAACCAATTTAGCGAGCTCTCAGATGAACCTCTCTGCTGCTTTAGATCACATCGCCGATGCTTATTGGGGCGAGCTGTATGGCATTGCTTTCTTTAACCATTATCTAAATCACTACCCACAATCGACGCTGCGTCCGTTATGGCAGCAATTGCTGGCGGTGGAACAGTTAACCGCAGCGCGACTGCAGCCGCTGTTGCCGGTAGCAACCGGTGAGGCCGAGCGGGTTTTGCAGCAACAGCAAAAAGGCATTCGTGACGCCGAGCGGTGGCTGCGGCAACCATGGCCGCAGCTGCTGCAGACCTTGCTGACGTGGGTTGAACCCTATGAACAACGTTATCGGCAGCAACTGGCGTTGGCGGTGGATAGTCCTGAGCAGCGCCAAGCACTGCAACTGATTGCCGACCATGAAACTGCGATCTACCAGTGCCTGCAACGTTATCAAGCCGGCGAATGCGGCCTGGCGGTGCTGCAGGCGTTTCTCGATAAATATCGCTGATGGCTTTTACCATTCTGCATAATCATCTGGCCTATCCAGCGTTCCCGCCGGAGGCTAATGGCTATGGAATGGTGAGGACACATTGGCTATCGCTGTCATTCGCTACTGCCACCGACGCTCGCGCACTTACTGACAACTGTGAACTAATCACTGCTAACTCTCTTTTCTTTGCCTCCGGCGGCCAAGGGCTACGCCCTTTGGAATCCCCTGCGCCTTCAAGGTTGACGAAAGCCCCTCGTTCTCACCGCACTTCGCGGCAGCATCGGCCCGAGGCGGCATCCATGCCTTCGCGGGCCTCTCGGGCATCCTGCCCTCGGCTGCCGCTACGTTTGCGGTTTCACTCGGCGTCAACAAGTCGGCTTAGAGCCGTCATAGCAACCGTCATCAGAAGCATTAAGGGAAGTGATTATCTGGCAACGGTTGCGCCAACGGGCGAAGGGATTTCGCCGTGTAGGAGGCATTTGGGGGTGAAAAGGGTGGAAACCCTTTCCCGCCGGAGGCGAATACCAATCAGACAAATTATCTGGCGTCAGCTCCTACGCAGCAGAAGATCACAGCATTAATCTAATCGGTATTACTCGGCTTATTCGTCGATGCTGACGCCGCTGGGGACGATTTGATACAGGCTGATGGCGCTGGTGATGCTGGCAGGATCAAAGGCCTCGCCTTGCTCTTCGGCAATGTGGGCGTAGTAGTTGCGGGTTTGCGCTAAATCCATCGGGATCCCCTGCAAGGTGCCGGTCACTTGAGCGCTTTGGCCAATACTGCTGACCGGAAACACCATCACCCCATCTTTGACCTTAACCCGCAACTTGCCACTGTTATCAGCGGCGACAATCTGCATCCAGCAACCGGCTTTTTTGCATACCGCCGTCACTTCGCCGTCAATGGTCAGTTCTTTGCCGACATAAGCTTGCGGATCGGCTAACACGGTGCTGACCTCTACCAGTAATTGTGGCTTCACCGGTTCACCAAATTGCAGGGCAGCGTGGGCATTAACAGCGGCGAGCGCGGCACACAGCAGTGCGGTTGTGCGTACAGACATAGTCGACTCCTTGCGAATAACGTTCCATTTGAGTCTACGCATAAGCGTGCGAGTGCGTCCAATTGTCACTTTGTTGCGATTTGCCAACGCTGTAAAAAAAGCGCCGCTGAGTTAGGCTTCAACGGCGCTTTGGCTTTGCTTTTAAGCTTTGGTTGTTACTCTTGCTAACTGCTAACTGCTAACTGCTAACTGCTAACTGCTAACTGCTAACTGCTAACTGCTAACTGCTAACTATTCGCGTCAGCGTCATAGCAGATTTAAGAGCCAGCCCATCAAGGTGAAACTGGTCAGCAAGATAACGAACAATAGTGCCAGTAAACGCCACTGCATCACCTGCTTGAGCATCACAAACTCTGGGAAACTGGCGGCGACGGTACTCATGCAGAACGCCATGGTGGTGCCCAGCGGTACTCCTTGGGTGAGCAGGCTTTCCATGATTGGGATCACCCCAGTGGCGTTGGCATACAGCGGAATGCCCATCAACACTGCCATGGGTACCGACCACCACTGGCCGTCGCCCAAGTTGGCTTCCAACCAGCCAGCAGGGACAAAGCCATGCAAGCCAGCGCCGACGCCGACGCCGATGATCACCCACTTCCAGACTCGGCTGAAGATGACCACGGTTTCCTCTTTGGCAAACTGGTGGCGAGCGCGAGCGTCCATCTTTTCGGCTGAATGTGCCAGCGGTTGCTGGTTGTTCTGCCCCATTTCATAGGCTTTGGCGGCCAGCGGTTGCAACCAACGATGGGCTTTAAGGGCATCCAACAAGGCACCACCCAGCACGCCGATGCCGATGCCGATCAGTACATACCATAGGGTTAATTCCCAACCCAGCAGGCTCAGTAACAGCAATACCGCCACTTCGTTGATCAGCGGTGAGGTCAACAGAAATGACATGGTGATGCCAATCGGAATGCCGGCGCTGGTGAAGCCCAAAAACACCGGAATGCTAGAACAAGAGCAAAACGGCGTGATGGCACCAAAGCTGGAGCCCATCAGGTAGCCGACCCAGCGGTTCTTGCCCGCCAAGTAGACTCGCACTCGTTCGATGTTAAGCGAGGCTCTTAGCCAGCCGATGCCATAGATCATGACTACCAGCAGGGCAAAAATCTTGGTGGTGTCTTCGACAAAAAAGTGCAGCGCATGACCAAGCTTGGTGGCGGGGTCTAACCCCAGCAGTTGATACACCAGATAGTCAGCCAGATCAGTAAAGATCCCAAGCATCTGTGCCTCCTCAGCGCAGTTGTGGCAACAGATAAGCGACGCAGTAGTAGCCGCCAGCGACGATAAAGATCAGTGCCGACAATCGTCGCAACCATTGCTCAAATTTGCTAATGCCGGAGAAGATCTGCGCCATCTGCCAACTGCCGAAGGTCAGCAGTAGGGCGATGATGATCACTGGCAGGGCGGTGCCAAAGCCGTACACCGCCGGCAGCAGCAATGCCGATTGTTGTGCCATCGCCAGCGGTAATAAAGAAGCAAAAAACAGCGCCGCAGAGGTGGGGCAGAACGACAACGCAAACAGTGCCCCAAGGCCAAAGGAACCGACAGCGCCGCCGCTGGCTAACCGTTGTTGACGTTCGCTACTGAGGCTCCAATTGGGGGCTGGAATGCGGATGATCCCAGCTAAAATCAGGCCGACCAATAACAGCACCGGTCCCAGCAGCATATTCATCTGACTTTGCAAAAACGCCGACAACTGCGGCGCGGCAAGGGCGCTGGACAACAGTAGGCTTGCCAACAGCATGTAGGCGACCATACGGCCGGCGCTATAGGCCGCTGCCAGCGTAATTGATTGTTTAGGCTGACTAACCTGTTTGCCTAAATAGGATACCGCCGCAACGTTGGTCGCCAACGGGCAGGGGGAGATCGATGTCAGCACCCCAAACGATAGCGCGCTGGCCAGCAGCGCTAGCCATTCAGCCATGGGACGCTCCGGTGCGCTGTGGGAAGGTGGCGGTTGGGCTTAACCTGGCCATCTCGCGGTAGATGTAGTTGGTAAAGTCTTGCTGTTCAAATACTAACTGCCAGACCTGATCGAGTCGGTTCCAGCGGATCGGCTGACCGTTTTCATGGATCTCGACCACCACCGAGCGGGTGATCAGCTCAAAATCATTAATGTAATGCTGATTTTGCGGCTCTTCGACATTGACGATATGCATCACCACCTGGCCACTGCCAAGATCGCGACCGAAGCCTTGCTGCACCGCTTGGGTGGTGAATTTTTCAATCTGAGTACAGGTAGTACAGCGGACGTTACCGTGGAAGTAGTAGACGTGGATCTGCTGATTGTCAGCCAGATTCAATGCTGGGGCGTGGTAGTTAATGCGTTCGCTTTGGGCGAAGGCATCGCTGCCGTACAGAGTGGCGCCACCGATGGCGAGCATTGGCAACAGCGCGGCAAACAGAATATGACGGGCTTTCATCGCTAGTGTCCTATCGCAGCATCGCTTCGATTTCATCGTCGCTAGGCACTCGACCACTGCTGACTAACTTACCGTCGATGGCGATCCCTGGGGTCGATAGCACGTTGTATTCCAGTAGTTTGGCCATGTCGCTGACCTTTTCTACTTCGATCGGGTTGGCCATCGTTGCCGCGATGCGGGCAATGTTAGTGGCCAGTTCAGTGCAACGTTTACAACCTGGACCTAATACTTCAACTTTCATCGGATATTCCTTATTTGCCACCAATACGGCAGCCTTAGCGTTACTGCTGATGACTGTTTCGACACAGTTCATCAATTTCAACAAGCAAGGGGTCTCAAGGCGGTAGAAGATCTGTTTGCCTTGGCGACGACAACTGACGATCCCAGCATTTTTCAGCACCGACAGGTGTTTCGATACCGTCGAAATATCGGCATCAACGCCGCAAACTAATTCGCAAACGCAGCGCTCCTGTTGCTCAAGTTGTTCGACTAACCACAACCGAGTGGGGTGGGCGAGCGCTTTCAGGACCTGAGTTCGTGCTTGATACTGGGCTAGGTCAAAGGTGGTCATCGGTTCTCCTTAATTGGTTAATTGGCAAAATGACCAAATGTTGAAAACAAGGCAATCGAAAGCTTATTTGAATATTCAGATGTTTTAAGTTGATCGCTAAATGGTGAGCAATAACGTGAAGAATTTTTCGCGTAGGAAAGGAGTAAGTTGTCAGTCGGCTTATCAACGCTGCAGATGGCGTTGACTGCGCTGTTCCAGCCGACGAAACCACAGTGACAAGCTCAAACACAGCAGCAGGTAGCACAAACCGACAAGCAACCAGATTTCAAACACTAGCCCGGAGGAGATGGCCAGTTCGCTGCCGGCGAAGGTCATCTCTTGAATCGAGATGATCGAGACGATAGAGGAGTCTTTGACCAGTGCAATCGCTTGACCCGCGAGCGCTGGCAAAGTGGCGGTTAACACTTGCGGGGCGATGACACGAAGATAGGTTTGATGGCGTGACAGTCCAAGGCTCGTGGCGGCCTCCCATTGGCCTTTAGGGATCCCGTTTAGGCCACTACGAACGATCTCGGCGATATAGACAGCGCTGATAAAACCGATGCACAGCACCCCAGAAAAGAGGTTTTCTCGCAAACTGCTGGGGCCAAACAGCCACGGTAGCCACGGTGCTTCGTCACCTCGTTGATCGAAATCGATGCCGAGCAGTGGCAGCAGTTGGCTGGAGATAAAAAAGTAAAAGATAAAGATAAACACCAGCGGCGGGACGTTGCGCACCAATTGGATCAGCGTCGCCAGTGGCAGTTGCAGCCAGCGTGGGCCGCCGTGGCGTAAGCCGCCCAAGGTCACCCCAAGCACCAGTGCCAATAGCAATCCCCATAGACTGAGTCTTAGGGTTGCCAATAGGCCTTGGAAAAAGTAGGGCAGATCCCCCCCAGCGCTATTAGTAAACAGCAGTTGCCAGGCCGCTTGCCACTGCCATTGGTAGTGCACGCCAATGCTAGCGCGATAGCTAAACCAGGCGATGGCCGCGGCGATGGCAACCAGCAGTGCCCAATCGAGGCGCTGCAGTTGCCACAGTTTGCGGCTTGGCGGTGGGGTGATCTGCATTGGCGTTAATCGTGGCGGTTAGCGAACGCTGGATTGGGCGATCTGATCGCGCCAAGCGTCACCGACAAACCAGTATTGGTAGCGCTCCGCCAGCCAGCCATCGGCCCGACGTTCGGCGATCCAATTATCAAAAAAGTGCTTTTTGTCGAGCTCATCCAGTCGCACTGCAAAGCCTTCATCCTGCCGGACTAACAACTCTTCACTTGGCAGATAGAGTTTGTCGGCATGTTTTAGCGCCGCTTTTTTGTTGTAGTTCGCGGTCGAGATAAAGCCATGGGCATTGCCATTTAGCACCTCTTGCAGCGCTTGTGCATCGTCATCAAACTGCAAAATGCGCGCCTTGGGAAACTGTGCTTTAGCCACTTGGACGGTGGTGGCGCCGCGACGGGCGCTAAGTTTAATTCGACGTGAATTGAACTGTTCAAGGGTTTTGTCGCCAGCCAGGGTTTTGGAGGCCAGCAGCAGGTTGCCAGAATGGGAATAAGGTGCACTAAAAAGCACCGATTTGCTCCGTTCTGGAGTGATGGTCATGCCGCCGATGATGACGTCGAATTTGCCCGCCAATAGCGCCGGAATGATGCCATCCCAAGCGGTTGGCACAAACTCTACCTGCCAACCGGAATCGGTCGCTAACCGTCTGGCAACATCAACTTCAAAACCGATTAGCTGTCCCTGCTTATCGCGCATCGCCCAAGGCACAAAAGTAGATAAACCGACTTTAAGGCTGCCGCGCTGGTTGATCTGATCCAGGTTGGGGGTTGGCTCGGCGGCCTGCAGCGGCGTCATTACCCCGCTTATGGCAACGTAAGCCAGCAGTAACAGGCGAATCAAGTGACGATGAAACATCAGCATCTCCTTTAGGTTAATGGCCCCGCCATGGGGCGCCAATACGTCGTTCAAGCAGCGCCGCCAGTGCCGCTAACGACAACGTCAGTAGCAGATAGATGGCGGCGGCGGTAAACCAGATCTCAAATGGCATGGCGGTATCCGCCACAATATTGCGCGCTTCGGTGGTCAAATCAAAGATCGCCATCACACTGACGATTGAAGAGTTTTTTATTAGCGATACCGCTTCGTTGGTCAGCGGCGGCAAGATCCGTTGCAGTAGCTGCGGCAAGATTACGTAGCGGTAACTGTGCCAGCGCGACAGGCCTAAACTGGTGGCGGCCTCCCATTGGCCGCTGGCAATGCTGTTAAGCCCGGCGCGGATCACTTCGGCGCTGTAAGCGCCTTGAAACAGTGACAATGCCAATACCGCGGTGCTGAAACGGTCTAGGCCGATGATTGGACCAAAGACGAAGTACAGTAGGTAGATCTGCACCAGCAGTGGGGTGTTGCGGATAAGTTCGACATAAAGATTGGCGAGCCCGCGACCGATAATTGAATCGGAACGTTTTAGCAGTGCCGTGGCGGTGCCTAGTAGCAGCGTGCCGACGAGGCTCAAACCCGCCAATTGCAGGGTGACCTCAAGCCCTAAGAGCAACTCGGCTGCCCACCATTGACCCTCTTCAAAATAGGCCAGATAGTCTGTCACCCGCTGCCATTGCCATTGATACCCCATGGCGCTGGCGCCGTTGTCGATGGTCCATACCAACAGGCCGACAAGCACCGCCATCTGTGCCAGCGCCGAAAGGGTTGAGGTAACCGCGGCTTTGTTCATCAGTGGCTTAGGATCTGTTGCAGGAACTGTTGGGTGCGTGGGTGCTGCGGGGCGTTAAACAGTGCCTCTGGGGTGTTTTGCTCCAAGATTTGGCCATCATCCATAAATATCACTCGGTCGGCGACCCTGCGGGCAAAGCCCATCTCATGGGTAACGCAGACCATGGTGATGCCCTCTTTGGCGAGATTGACCATCACCTCGAGCACCTCATTGATGGTTTCTGGATCGAGCGCGGATGTGGGTTCATCAAACAGCAGGATCTGCGGCTGCATACACAGTGAACGGGCGATCGCGACCCGCTGCTGTTGCCCGCCAGACAACTGCGCCGGGTACTTATCGGCTTGCTCTAAGATGTTGACCTTGTCGAGAAACTGCAGTGCCCGTTGACGGGCGTCGGCTTTGGATAGCTTGAGGGTATGGCGCGGTGACAACATCAAGTTTTCCAGCACCGTTAGATGTGGAAACAGATTGAAGTGTTGAAACACCATGCCGATCTCACCGGCGCGCTGCACCAGCGCCGGGTTGATCTCGATCCGTCCGGCGGAGATTGACTCAAGCTGATTGATGGTACGGATCAGCGTCGATTTGCCCGAGCCCGACGGGCCGCAAATCACTACGATTTCACCTTGCTCGATGCTCAGGTCGATCTTTTTCAAGGCGTGAAAGTCACCATAAAACTTATCAACGCCGCTAAAGCGGATGGCGGTATTACCCAAAAGTGGCCTCAATTATCGTCGCGGACTGACTGACAGCAACAGCATGCCTTGTCCCATCGGTGGCGTCACTAACTGGATCTGATCAAGATCAGGATCGCAGCCAAGTTGCTGGATTAGCCAGCGATTGCTGCTGTTGCCGGCTGTAGAAACTGAGTCAGCCGCTGGCCGTTGCGGCCAGCACGCTTGGCCTGATAGAGCTGCTGATCGGCGGTTTCAAAGGCGGCGTTGAACAGCCGGGTGTCGTTGGCAAATTGCGGACAATGAACTGCGCCAATCGACAGGGTTAAACGGCCTTGATAGGGCGAGGCGGGATTGCGTGGCGCTAAGCTCGCCACCAACTGCTGCAACTGCTGTAACTTGGCGGCAAAGTCGGCTTGGTCGATATCGGTGGCTAAGATCAGCAGTTCATCGCCGCCATAGCGGAACAGGTAATCGTATTGGCGATTAAAGCAAAAGCGCATCGCCTCGGCGACCGCCACCAAGGCTTGATCACCGGCGTAATGGCCAAGGCTGTCGTTAAGCCCCTTAAAGTGATCGATGTCGACGAGCGCAATCGCCAGCGGTTGCTCGCTGCTCGCGCAGTGATTTACCAGTTTGGGCACCAGGGTTTTTAGGTGGTGGCGATTATAGGTTTGGGTCAACTGATCGGTGATCGACACCCGCTCGAGCTCTTGATAACTGCGCTGCAGATCTTGCCGCTGGCGTAGGTTTTTTAGAGCGATGGCGATCAGATTGGCTAACTGTTCAAACAGCTGGCGGTGGTGTTGCTGATATTGATTGGTCGCCATCGCCTGCACCGACAACATCCCCAGTACCTCATTGCCGAGGATCACCGGCGTCAACAGCACCGATTGTGGTAGTGCACCATCGTCATACAACGGGTTACTTTTGCTGTTACCGCGCTGACCACTATACGCCATCAACGTCTCGTCGGTGACTTCGCTTAAGTGAATGGTTTGCCGAGTGGCAATTACGTGGGTGCCGAAGTTATTAACCTTAGCGCAATCGATGACGAAGGGGCTCAGCAGGCCTTGCTCACCGATGTAGTAACGATAATCGAGCTGATTGCTATTGTTGTCATACAGGGCGATGCCAAATTCGCTGGCGTTAAAGATGGTTTGGATATCGGCAAACACCTTTGGCATTTGTTGTTCAAGTTTATCGGCGGTGGCGATCAACTGGCCGATCTCGGTGATCACGTCGAGATTGTCGTTTACCTGCTGCGCTATCCGCTGACTTTGCTGGCGCTCTAAACGCTGCACTTGGTTGAGCAACAATTCGCTTTCGCGATGTAAGCTGGCCAGCCGTTCTTGCTCTAGGGTGGCGATAAACTGCTGCTGCGCTTCCAGTCGCTGTTGGTCGGCGCCTAAGCGGCGAAGTCGTTCGATATCAAGCCGTTGTAAGTGATGATCGAGCTCAGTACAGCCCAGCGCGGCAACTTGGCTGCTAAGCTGCGGCCAATCTTGCAGCGCTTCATCTAGGCGGTTGTGCTGCAGCAAAAACTCGGTGTAATGCAGCCGGTTAGCCAGACTGTCGAAATTGCCGGCCATCTCTTGCAGATGATGGGTTGCGGCGGCGTAATGGTGTTCGGCGTCGGCCTGACGCCCTTGGCAATGCTGGCTAAGTACCATGCCGTAGTAGCTGTGGACTAAGCCAATTGTCCGCGCCACTTGATGTTCGCAGGCGATGGCCAGCGCCTGTTCCATTAACGCCAGTGCGGGGGCGGGCTGTTCAAGCCGTGCCAGCGAAATACCGGTGTTGATTAACGCGATGATTCGGCTTTGATGGGACTGGGCATCGGCGCTGGCGCGACAGGCCATGCGGCCATAGTGCACCGCCTCTTGATGGCGTTTAAGCTGCACAAACAGATCGCTTAAGTTGGTGTACAACATGGCCAATGGCAGCGCATCCAAATCGGCCACACGATCAAGCACCTGTTTGTAATGGTGATAGGCGAGAAAGCTCTCCCCCAGTTCGCCGTAGATTGAACCAAGGTAGATATGGCTAAGATCGGCCAAGCGCAGTTCATGGGATTGGTGCAGTTCAGCACAGTGCTGGAATTGCTCGATGGCTTGTTCTAAGCGGCCATGGCGGTCGTGTTCGATGCCCGTTAAAAAGGCGTCAGCGGCCACGGACAGCTGGCTGTTATCCCGAGCCATCATCGCCTTAAGGCGTTGTTTGATCTCCGCCAGCCCCGTCAACGCAGGGTACTCGGCGATGCGGATTAAGAGGCCGGTTAATTCCCGCTGTGTTTGTGTATCCGCCACTACCAGATCCTTGGTGTTTTAGTTGAATCGATAAATCGGTGCCGCAGATTGGCGCAATCATTAGCCAGATACCATTGCCGCTTAATGGTTGCGTGATGCAGATCGCCAAAATCCGTTGATAAAATCACCAGTGATTGCCGTGGCTAATCAATGATACCCATGGCTAGCGGGGGATCCGGGTGTATGCCAGGCAGTAGCGTTGTCCGGTCATCCGCGCGCGTTCAATGGCCGCATGGGCATCGGCCAACAACTGTGGCCAATTGGCGTCGCTGTCGCACTGTGACAAACCGATGGTGATCTGCTCGCCAAGGCCAGCATCGTCCATTGATTTCAGCAGGTTGGCAGCCAGCGTAGCGGCTTTGGTGTGGTGCCAGTCCGGCAGTAACAATTGGATCTCTGTTGGCTGACTGTATTGACCCAGAATGGTTTCTGGTGGCAATTCATGGGCCAATTGCTGCAGCAATAGGTGCTGGCGGAATAGCAACTGATCGGCATCAGCAAAACTGCCCAGGGTGCTACTGTGGCTAATGTTCAACAGCATCAATACGTATGGCTTCGGCTGTTGTGCCAGCTGCTGCGCCAAGTTAGCGCGTTTTAGCGGGCTGGCCAGATCGTCATCGTTGACCAGACTCAGATCGCGGATCGGGGTCAATGTCAGCACCCGCTGCAGCTCTTCGGTATGGCTGGATTCGGTTAACTGAATGCTGGCGAGACAGCGCTGGATAGCGGCATCGCCACGGCGCACCCACACTTGGCTTTGCCACAGGCCACGGCTATTGAGCTGATTTTCCAATTGCTGCTGCATCTCGCTACTGCACAGCGGCAATAACTCCAGCCAATCGCGGCCGATCAGTTGCTCCATCGGGGTTTTACAGACAATTGCCAGCGCCCGATTGCTGCTTTGGATCCGCTGTTGGTTGTCCAGCAGCGCCAAGCCACTGGCGCTCTCGCACAGCAGTTCGATCTGTTGCAGTTTCAAGGTTTGTTGGCGCTGCTGCGGGCTCTCTTGCAGTTGCAGCAACATCAGTGATTGCAACTGGTCCAGTGGCAGTAGTGACAGCTTAACCTGTAAGCGGCCACCGGTATGGCCATTGAGTTGCAAGGTACCGCTCCAATTGCCACTGCCTCGGGCCAGTTGCCAGACCATATCGATGCTAATTGGCTTGCTGTTAAATAGTCGGTTAAAGCGGCGATCCTTTAACTGCATTAGCGGAATATCCAGCTCTTGGCAAAGTGCTTCGGTGGCACCTAAACAGTGGCCTTCGGCGCTAAATAGCATTGAGCCACTGCCGGATTGATACAGTGCCTCTGCTAGATTTTGGCCGCGATTACTGCGCTGCAGTTGCAATTGCTGTTGCCGTTTTTGATGCAGATAAAGAATCATAAACAGCAGCATTAACCCGATGCAGGCGCGCATCTGCCAACGAAAACGCAGAGCCATTGGCATCTGACTGTCGTCAACATAGGAAAATAGGTAGAACCCTTGCGGAATGTTGGGGCGCACCTTGATAAATACCATGGTGCGGTTGCTGCTGTGCCATTGGCCAAAGTCTTGTTCGACCATGGTTCGCCAAAGTCCGGGGAAGCGTTGCTCTAACTGGTGGTTATTGTCATCGCTTTGGTCACGAAGATCGATTAACTGACCCGCCTGGTTGGCCATAAATAGCGGCGTGGCATTGTCACCTAGGTGGCGCCACATTGGGCTGATATCGATGTACGCCAATAGATAATGGCGGCCGCCAGCGACATGGCTGATGGGGGTTAATGTCCACAGATGACTGCTGTCTTGGGTTTGATCCAGTTGCAGCGGTGATAAGTAGTGTTCACGGCTGCTCAGTTGCGCCAGTACTCGCTGTAGATCCGCCGGTGGCACCGGTAAAGGCTGATCGCCAACGTTGGCTAATATCTCGCCATTGGCGTTGATCAGCGCCAAGTGGCGGTAGCCAATTAAGTTGCTTTGCAATCGTGCCAATGCCGCCTGCGCTTGCGAAATACTGCCGCCGTCGACCGCCGCGGTCGGTAGCGGCAGTTGCTCAAGCAAGCGACTGTTCAGTCGCAATGCCTCCAAACCGTCATTGAGTCGATCGCTGTAGTTTTGCAGTTCGGCGAAACGGCTGTTGGCGATCCGTTCTCGAACACTCTGCTGATTGAGCTGCAGCATCGCCTCACTAAAGCTGATCACCAGTACCACCACCAGCACCATTTTGGCGATAAACAGTAACCGGCTGTCTGCCAAACGCTGTTTGTTATCTTCTTGGTTTAACAGTTGTTTAATGGTGTTTGAGTTGGCCACGGACGGATCATTGCTGAGGTTTTGCGCCACCATAGCACGAGGGGTCGTTGCTTAGAACGACCCCTCGGTGTTTGTGTGCGCTTATTTACGCTTTTTGGCGGCGGCTTTTTTCAGCTTACTTTTCTTTGGCTTGGTGAACTTTGGCACCCGCGACAGTGGCTTTAGGCCTTCCATTACTCGGTAGCGAATTGGCTCGCCAACGTAGCGCTGGATCTTCTCCAAAGATGGGTGATCGTGCGCTTCCACAATTGATACTGCGCTGCCTTTAGCGCCGGCGCGGGCGGTGCGGCCGATGCGGTGCAGGTAGGTGTCGCCCTTACGCGGCAGATCGTAGTTGATCACGTGGGTTACTTCTGGGATATCCAGACCACGGGCAGCCACATCGGTTGCCACCAAGTGCTTTACCTTGCCCTCTTTAAACAGTTCGATGGCGCGGTCACGTTGGCCCTGCGCCATATTGCCTTGCAGTACCGCGATGCGCACTTTGCGAGCAAACAGCTTGCCGTTGAGTACCACCGCCCGATCTTTGGTGCGGACGAAGATGATGCTGCGTTCGCAGCTAGGATCGTTCAAGATCCGCATCAGCAACTTGTCTTTATGGGCTAAGTCGTCGGCACGGTAGTAGCTTTGGTTGATCTTTTTACGTTCGCTGCGTGGCGGTTTGGCGTCGCAGCGCACCGGCTCTTGCAAAATACGGTCAACGAACTGATCGATGCCAGCCCCTTCCAAAGTGGCGGAGAACAGCATGGTCTGTTTGCGCCAGCGGGTTTCATTGGCGATCTGTTCAACTACCGGCATAAAGCCCATGTCCAGCATGCGATCCGCTTCATCGATGATCAGCAGCTCCACTTGGCGCGGATCAAAGCGTTCGCTCTGCAGGTAGTATTCCAAACGGCCAGGGGTGGCCACCAAAATATCCAGATTGGCGGTCAGCAGATCCGCATCCAGTTGGTAGTCGCGACCACCAACAATGGCGCCGATGGTCAGATCGGTGCCGCGAACCAGTTTTTCGCCGTACTGGCGAACTTGCTCGGCCAGTTCGCGGGTCGGGGTCAGGATCAGCACGCGGGCATGACCCGGACCGCGACGAGGGAAATCCAACAAATGTTGGATTGCCGGTAGCAAAAAGGCCGCAGTTTTACCGGTGCCAGTTGGGGCGCTGGCCAGAATGTCGCGTTGTTCAAGCGCCGCTTCTAGCACCGCGTTTTGGATGGTGGTCGGCTTGCTGTAACCGGCTTTTTCAAGGGCGGTCAGCAGTCGAGGATCAAGGTCGAGATCGATAAAGCTCATCAGCGGTGGGATCCAAGCTGTAAATAAAAGTCGTCGGTTAGCGCGATAAAGGCGTCGCTATACCGGCCATCGGCGCGGTGCACCGTTAGCTGTTCAGAGTGTAGTGGTTGCGGCTGTTTGCCAAAGGTCAACAGCTGGCGCTGCACCGGCTTGCGCTCGGTGGTTTTCACCAAGCATTGGCGCTGCAGGTGCAATTGTTTACTTGGCAGCAATTGTATCAGTTGCTGGGCTTCGTTGTCCGGCAAGATCACGCTGGCAAAGCCGGTTGCGGTCAACAGCCGCTGACAACACTCAAGCAGCTGGCTTAGGGTTAAGCCGTCTTGGTGGCGGGCAAGTGCGCGGCCCTGGCTTTTCTGGGTGCGCTCGCCGCTGCCAAAGTAGGGTGGATTACAGACGATGGCAGCAACCTGTTGGCGGTGCTGATTAGCATCGATGTGCTGCACATCAATGCGCTGCGGCCATGGGCTGGCAGCGACATTCGCCTTGGCTTGCACGCAGGCCTCGGCATCCAGTTCGATGGCGGTGATCGGACAACCACAGCGTTGCGCCGCCATCAACGCCAGCAGTCCGCTGCCAGTGCCAATATCCAATACCGTGCCCGAATCTGGCAACGCCGCCCAAGCCCCGAGCAGCACGCCATCGGTGCTAACGGCCATGCCGCAACCGTGATCATCAACGTGAAACTGTTTAAAGGTGAAAGCCATACAACCTGTTTGGGAAGTGCTGGGGCGCAGATAGTGCACGCCATTGCGAAAAAGGTCGGCAACTTTAGCAGATTTGTTAGTCCGGTTCTGTGGATAACTTGATCGCAATTTGTTAACGGCAGGATCTATATTGCTGCAAACTGGGTGTGAGTGTTGCTTTTATTTTCTTATGTTGGTATCAAACGAATCAGCCTTGTCGTTGGCGTTTTTCCCGTTTTTTACTGAAATTTGTGATTCAAACCAGTGTTGATCGGAAAGGCGAGCCAAATTCGCGACTTAAATGCGCAAAGATGACACCGATAATCAAAAACAAAGTGTACATCTAAGTTTACAAAGCTAGCAAAGGCGTACAAGAACCCTTCAAATTGCATCAGCAACGTAGCCACAAATAGAGGTGTATTGTGAGCAAACGATTAACGACCGCCGATACCTTGAGTCTCGGATTTATGGTGTTCGCCTTCTTCTTAGGCGCCGGTAACATCATCTTCCCACCAATGGCTGGCATGCTGGCCGGCGAAAATATGCCATTGGCGATGTCAGGCTTCCTGATGACCGCCGTTGGTCTGCCGCTGATTGGTCTGATCGCGGTGGCGAAAATGGGCGGCGGTGTGCTAACCATGACCAAACAGTTGCCAGCATGGGTTGGGATTGCCATCGCACTGGGGATCTACATTGTTATCGGCCCAGCATTCGCGGCGCCGCGCACTGGTTTGGTGGCTTATGAGATCGGCATGGTGCCGTTCCTGTCTGAAGCCGGCGACCTGTCGCAGTGGCTGTACACCGCCGGTTTCTTCATCGTGGCACTGCTGTTGGCATTGTCTCCAGGTAAATTGATGGATGTGGTTGGCAAGGTACTGACGCCTGCACTGATCGTGTTGCTGGCGATCTTGGCGGTATCCGCAGTGATCGATCCGCAAGACCCAATTGCCGCAGCATCGGATCCATGGATCGACAGCCCGCTGACTACCGGTTTCTTGGAAGGCTACATGACCATGGATGCGCTGGCGTCGCTGATGTTCGGTATGTTGGTGGTTGATATGCTGCGCCGTAAAGGCATCACCGATAACGCCGATGTTGCTCGTTACTTGTCGATCGCCGCCGTGATTGCTGCGGTTGGTTTGGCAGCGGTATACATCTCGCTGTTCTACTTGGGCGCAACCAGTTCGGTACTGGGTGCCGGCGCTGCCAACGGCGGGGTGATCTTGGCCGCCTACGTAGGTCAAGTATTTGGTGAGTTCGGCAAGGTGATCTTGGCGGCGGTAGTAACCTTGGCCTGTTTGACCACCGCGGTTGGTTTGCTGTCAGCCTGTTCGGAGTACTTCAACGAACTGGCACCAAAGGTAAGCTACAAGGCGTGGGTTGTGATCAACGCGGTAGTTTGTGCTCTGGTGGCCAACGTTGGTTTGTCGCAATTGATCGCCATCTCCATCCCTGTGCTGTTTATCGTGTACCCAATCGCAATGGCACTGATAGTGTTTGCCTTTGCTAAACCATTTATCAGCCAGACTCGCCCAGTGTTAGCGGCGCTGCTGATCTCGGCGGTATTCGTTGGCACCTTGAGCGCCATCAAGGTTGCTGGCATTGAAGCGCTGGCTGGCGTGGTGGAGTTGTTCTCGTTCCTGCCGCTGTTTGACCAGCACATGGCATGGGCACCGCTGACGGTAGTAATCATCATCGCTGGGGTGTTTTACAAGCGTAACCAACCACAGTTGGTTGCTGAATAAGTCCGCGATTAGCTACTAATTGCTCGGAATAAGCCAAAGCCCGTTCATCTGAACGGGCTTTTTGCTTTTCTTTCGTAACATCTTAAGCCAAGATCCATCAATTACTGTTTATTGGCCTAGCTCATGCGGATCTTACTGACATTGCTACTGATCTTGTTTGCTTCTTTGCAATACCGATTGTGGTTCGGCAGCAATAACCTGCCCGAAAACTGGCAGTTGCAGCAGAAGATTGATGCCCAGCAGGTCAGTAATAATCAGCTTGAGCAACGCAACCAATTGTTGTTAGAAGAGATTGCCGATCTGCGTGGCGGCATCGAAGCGGTGGAAGAGCGTGCCCGTAATGAACTGGGCATGATCAAACCGAACGAGCAATTCTTTCGGGTGATCCCCAGCCCCACCGCTGCGCCATAACCGTCATCTCGTTACTGGAGTTTTACTATGTCATTTGCAGCAGGGCAGCCGTTGTATGCGGTAGTGCCGGCCGCTGGTGTTGGCAAACGGATGGGCAGCGCCATCCCCAAGCAATATCTGCCACTGGCTGGGCGCGCCATCCTAAGCCACACCTTAGGGCTGCTGTTAAGTCACCCTCGGATCGATAAAGTAGTGGTGGCGTTGGGCGCCGAAGATGGCTATTTCTCTGACCTTGCCGAAGCGGGCCACCCGGATCTTATCGTTGTCAGCGGCGGTGCAGAGCGCAGCGATTCGGTGCGTTTGGCGTTGGCGGAATTGCCGGAGGAGGCGTGGGCGTTGGTGCATGATGCGGCGCGGCCCTGTTTGCATCACGATGATATCGATGCGTTGCTGGCCCAATGCGGCGCGCAGGGGGCGATCTTAGCCAGTCCAGTACGCGATACCATGAAGCGCGCCAATGGTGTTGGCAATATCGATCACACCGTCGAACGTGAAGCGCTGTGGCATGCGCTGACACCGCAGCTGTTTCCGGCAAAAGCGCTTAGCCAAGCGCTAACCGAACATCAGCATAATCGCGCCATCACCGATGAAGCGTCGGCGCTGGAGCTGTGCGGTTGGACCCCGAAACTGGTGGCTGGCCGTGCTGATAATATTAAAGTCACCCACCCAGACGATCTGCGTCTGGCAGAGCTGTTTTTAGCGGCAGCAAGGAGCGAGCAATGATCCGCATTGGCCACGGTTTTGATGTACATAAATTTGGTGGCGATGGCCCGGTGATCATCGGCGGCGTTGCCGTTGATTACCCACAAGGGCTGATCGCCCACTCCGACGGCGATGTGGTGCTGCACGCCATTAGCGATGCGCTGCTTGGGGCGATGGCGTTGGGGGACATCGGTCATCACTTTCCTGATACCGATCCGGCCTTTAAAGGCGCCGACAGTCGAGTGTTACTGCGCCGCTGTGTCGAGCAAGTCCATCAGCGCGGTTATCAGATCGGCAACTTGGATGTGACTATTATTGCCCAAGCGCCAAAGATGGCGCCGCACATTGCGGCGATGCGCGCCAACATTGCCGCTGATCTGCAGGTGGCGATTGACCAAGTGAATGTCAAAGCCACCACCACCGAACAACTGGGCTTTACCGGCCGCAAAGAGGGCATTGCCACCGAAGCGGTAGTGCTGATCAACAAGATCTAAGCCGGTATTCCGAGATAACCCTTTAATAGGCATTGAAATGACTGATTACAGCTTGCCAGAGTGGCACTACCTTTACGGCAAACCAACCGCAACCGGCCAGATCCGCGGAGCGCATGAACACTTCCAAGTGGAAGAGATTTTGCCGTTTGTGCCGGATGGCGAGGGCGAGAACCACATGGTTCATGTGGAAAAACGCGGGCTGACCACCCACCAAGTGGCCGGCATGCTGGCCAAGTTTGCTGGGGTACCAGCCCGTGATGTCTCTTGGGCTGGTCTGAAAGATAAGCACGGCGTTACTCGCCAGTGGTTGAGTGTTCGTATCCCGGGCAAATTGGAGCCGAAGTGGACCGAGCTGAACAGCGACCAGCTGACCATTTTGTCTGCCAGCCGTAACCTGAAAAAGCTGCGCACCGGCGCGCTGCTGGGCAACCGCTTTAAGATCGCCATCAGCGGCATCGACAACCCAGAAGCGCTGCTGACAAAAGTCGCCGAGCTGCAAGCTGGGGTGCCGAACTACTACGGCGAGCAACGCTTCGGTCACAGCGGTGGCAATGTAGAGCGCGCGCTGGAGATGTTTGGCGGCAAACGCATTAAAGATCGCAATAAACGCAGCATCTACCTGTCTGCCGCCCGCAGTTTCCTGTTTAACCACGTGCTGTCGGCGCGTTTGGCGAAGTTTGGTAACGTTGGCCTGGCCGGTGATGCCTTGATGCTGGCCGGTTCCAACAGTTACTTTATTGCTAACGAGTGGGATCAACTGTTGCTGGATCGTCTGGCCAGTCACGATGTGAGCCTGTCGGCGCCGCTGTGGGGCGATGGCGAGGGCATTGCCCAAGCCGAAGCGGGTGAGTTCGAGGCGCAGATCGTCAGCCAGTGGCCAGAGATGTGCACCGGTTTAGCGAATGCCCGTTTGGATCACGACCGTCGTCGCGCCCTGCTGATCCCAGAGCAGTTGCAAGCCAAGGTGGAAGATGGCCTGCTGTGGCTGCAATTTGTACTACCAGCGGGGGCTTTTGCTACCTCGTTGCTGCGTGAATTGGTGGATTACACCGACGCCCAGCAGCTGCAATTTGAGAAGGAACGTCAATGAGAATATTGGTAAGCAATGACGACGGCGTGCATGCGCCGGGGATTAAGGCGTTAAGTGACGCCTTAGCCACCATTGCTGAGGTGATTACCGTTGCCCCAGATCGCAACTGTTCTGGGGCGTCCAACGCATTGACCCTAACCAACCCGCTGCGGGCACAGCAGCTGGATAACGGCTTTTACCAGATCAACGGAACGCCGTCCGACTGCGTGCTGGTTGGCATTCGCTCGCTGATGACTGAAGAGCCTGACTTAGTGGTGTCTGGCATCAATGCTGGCGCCAACCTGGGCGATGACACCATCTATTCCGGCACCGTGGCGGCGGCGATGGAAGGCCGTCATCTGGGCTTCCCAACCATTGCGATTTCGCTTTGTGGCCGTGAATTGGTGCATTACGACAGCGCTGCGGCGATTGCGGTAAATGTGGTTAAGGGGCTGCTGAATAAGCCATTGCCGCAAGATCGGATCCTCAATATTAACGTGCCGGATCTACCGCTGGAGCAGATCCGTGGCATTAAGGTTACCCGTCTTGGGGCCCGTCATGCCGCTGAAGAGATGCTGACCATGCAAGATCCCGCTGGCCGCGATGTCTACTGGATCGGTCCGCCGGGAGCGCAACAAGATGCCGGTCCCGGCACCGATTTTGATGCCATCGCCAATGGCTATGTGTCGATCACGCCGCTGAAAGTGGACTTAACCGCCCATGAGCAACTGGCCGAGTTAACAGACTGGGTGGCAACGTTATGAGTTTGGCCGCAGCGGCGGCGACCGCTGGCTACAGCGGCCGCTTGCTGGCGCAACTGCGCGATCAAGGCATTGCCGATGAACGGGTGCTGGCGGCGATGGCAGCGATCCCCAGACAGTTGTTTGTGGATGGCGCGTTAACCCTGCGGGCATGGGAAAATACCGCGTTACCAATAGGTGCTGGCCAGACTATTTCGCAGCCGTATATTGTGGCGCGGATGACCGAGTTGCTGCTGCAGGATCTGCCTGCGGGGCCGGTGTTGGAACTGGGCACTGGCAGCGGCTATCAAGCGGCGGTGCTGGCGTCAGTGGTACCGCAACTGTGCACCATTGAGCGGATCAAAAGTTTGCAGATATTGGCACGGCGCCGCCTAAAGCAACTGGATCTGCACAACATCAGCTTTAAGTACGGTGACGGTTGGCAAGGCTGGGCCAGCAAAGGGCCGTTTGCTGGGATCATCGTCACTGCGGCAGCGACTCAGGTGCCACAGGCGTTGTTGGCACAGTTACAAGATGGTGGCCGCTTGATCATCCCCGTTGGCGATCAGCAGCAGGTGCTGCAATTGATTGTCCGTCGTGGCGATCAATTCCACAGCCAGCAAATTGAAGTGGTGCGGTTTGTGCCCTTGGTCGCGGGAGCGACGGAATAGCTCAGCGCGGCAGCGACCGAATAACTCATTCGGCTGTAGGGCTGCATAACAATAGCCGTAACACGGCGAGCAAAATCATGGAGTAATAGTCGTTGGTGCAAGTTGGGGACAAGATCGGCCGTTGCCGTCTGTGGTGGTTGCCGCTGCTGGCCGGATTGCTGCAATTAACCGGTTGCAGTTCATCGGCTCCGGCGCCGGTGGCGGCGCTGGATACCGCGCCGGTACGCAGTTTGCCAAAGGGCAGCTTAAGCGGCAGCCACTACGTGGTACAGCGTGGCGATACCCTCTATTCCATCGCCTTTGCCTCTGGCCGTGACTTCAGAGCGCTGGCGCGCAGCAATGGACTGGACCGCGATTACACCATCTATCCGGGGCAGCGCTTGTCGCTGAACACCAGCCGCTATCGGCCACCGGCACCAGCCAAAGCGGTGAGCAGTAAGCCGGTCGCTAAACCTGCGCCGAAACCGGTAGTTAAGCCAGCGGCGCCAGTTGCAGTGGCCAAGACTCTGGCTAAGCCTGCGGTTGTGGCTAAACCGCAACCGAAGCCAGCGGCGCCAGTGAAGCGCGAAGCGCCGCTGCCAAGCAAGGTGGCGAAATGGATCTGGCCGGTTAGCGGCAAAGTTATCCAGGGATTCTCCAATGCCGAGCAAGGCAACAAAGGGGTCGATATTGCCGCTGCCAGTGGCACTCCGGTGGTTAGCGCCGCCGATGGCCGGGTGGTGTACGCTGGCAGTGCGCTGCGTGGCTATGGTCAGTTGTTGATCATTAAGCACAGCGACGACTACCTCAGTGCGTATGCCCACAACCGCAAGCTGTTGGTGAAAGAACAGCAGCAGGTGAAGGTGGGGCAGAAGATCGCTGAAGTGGGCAACACCGATGCCGATCGCAACATGCTCCACTTTGAGATCCGTTATCAGGGCAAATCGGTGGATCCAATCCGCTACCTGCCACGTCGCTAGTTTTTGGCTAGTGGCTTTTGCCAATAAAAATGGCCGCTGAGGGGACTCAGCGGCCATTTTTTATGTGGCGATGGTGGTGCCGATTAAAGCTGCTGTTTCAGCTGATAGAGCAGATCCAGCGCTTGCCGCGGGGTCAGGCTATCGGGATCAATCGCGCTTAAGCTTTCTACTACCGGATGCGGCTCTGGCAGCAGCGGCAGTTGCCCTTGCGGCATCGCCGTCAGATCTTGGCGTTGCCCCTGTTCATTGGCTTCCAGCAGCGCCAAGCGTTGGCGAGCGCTGCGCACCACTTCCACCGGCACCCCAGCTAGCGCCGCCACTTGCAAGCCGTAACTGCGACTGGCTGGTCCTTCTTGCACCGCGTGCATAAAGGCGATGCTGTCGCCGTGCTCGATGGCATCCAGATGGACGTTGTGAACGCCGTCGAGCAGCTCCGGCAGTTGGGTGAGCTCAAAGTAGTGGGTGGCAAATAGGGTTAGCGCTTGCAGCTTATTGGCTAACTGCTCGGCTGCCGCCCACGCCAGAGACAGACCGTCGTAGGTAGAGGTGCCGCGGCCAATCTCATCCATCAACACCAGCGAGTTAGTAGTGGCGTTGTTGAGGATATTGGCGGTTTCGGTCATCTCCACCATAAAGGTGGAACGGCCGGAGGCCAGATCGTCGCTGGCGCCGATGCGGGTAAAGATCCGATCGATAGGTCCCAGCACCGCTTGCTCGGCAGGAACGAACGAGCCGATGTGCGCCAGCAGGGCAATCAGCGCGGTTTGGCGCATGTAGGTCGACTTACCGCCCATGTTCGGGCCGGTGACGATCAACATCCGCCGCTCCGGTGATAGGTGCACGGGGTTGGCGATAAACGGCTCTTTCAGTACCTGTTCGACCACAGGATGGCGGCCACCATCGATGTGAATGCCAGATTGCGCCACCAGTTGTGGACGGCAGTAGTTGAGGGTCTCAGCGCGTTCGGCCAGGTTTTGCAGTACGTCCAACGCGGCGCAGGCTTCCGAGCACTCTTGCAGCTCTGGCAATACCGGCAGCAGCAGATCGAACAACTCTTCCCACAACCGTTTCTCCAGCGTCAGCGCCGCGCTTTGACTGCCCAGCACTTTGTCCTCATGGGCTTTCAGTTCGGCGATGATAAAGCGCTCGGCGTTTTTCAGGGTTTGACGGCGGATGTAGTCGTGTGGCACCAGCGCCGATTGCGCTCGGCTTACTTCAATAAAGTAGCCGTGGACGCGGTTGTAACCGACCTTCAAGGTGGCGATGCCGGTGCGGGCTTTTTCCCGCGCTTCCAGCTCTTCCAGATAATCGGTAGCACCGCGTGACAGCGCTCGCAGCTCATCCAGCTCGGCGTTATAGCCCTCGGCTAGCACGCCGCCATCGCGGATGATCACTGGCGGGTTGTCGATGATGGCGCGTTCAAGCAGATCGACCTGCTGTGGGAATTCGCCTAAACGACGGGCTAAGTTTGCCGCGTGCGGGGTATCCAGTTCTGCTAGCAGATCTTTAAGCTGCGGCAGTTGCTGCAGGGCGCTGCGCAGACGAGTTAAGTCCCGCGGGCGGGCACTGCGCAAAGCCAGACGGGCCAGTACCCGCTCTAAATCGCCGACCGGTTTCAGTTGCTCCGCCAGATCGACATACAGGCCAGAGGTTTTGATGGCGCTGACCATCTCTAAGCGGGCGTTAAGCCGCTCCGGTTGGCGCAGCGGCTGATGCAGCCAGCGGCCAAGCTGACGCGAGCCCATGGCGGTGGCACAGCCATCCAGTACCGAAGCCAAGGTGTTTTCCAAGCCACCGGCGAGGTTTTGGGTCAGTTCGAGGTTACGGCGGGTGGCGGCATCCAGCACGATATGCTGATTGTTTTGCTGCTTAATCAGACTGCGAATGTGCGGCAGGGCGGTACGCTGGGTATCGCGCACATACTGCATCAAACAACCGGCGGCGCACAGCGCACGCTCGGCTTGTTCAACCCCAAAGCCGGTCAGATCGCGAGTGCCAAATTGTTGGTTTAGCAGTTGCCGTGCGGTGCCCAGTTCAAACTCCCACTCGGGACGGCGGCGCAGCCCTTTTTGCTGCTCCAGTAGGTGCATCGGTCCGAACTGCTCAGGGTACAGCAGCTCCACTGGGCTGGTGCGTTGCAGCTCGGCGGCCAAGGCCTCGTCGCTTTCCAGTTCGTTCACCATAAAGCGGCCGGAGGCCAGATCCAACGTGGCGTAACCGTAGTGACCGCGCAGCTCAAATACCGCCGCCAGCAGGTTTTCCCGCCGCTCTTGCAGCAGCGCTTCATCGGTAATGGTGCCAGGGGTGATGATCCGCACCACTTTGCGTTCCACTGGCCCTTTGCTGGTGGCGGGATCGCCGATCTGTTCGCAGATGGCGGCGGATTCACCGCGCTGTACTAGCTTGGCCAGATAACCTTCAACGCTATGGTACGGCACCCCGGCCATTGGGATCGGTTCACCTTGGCTGGAGCCGCGGGCGGTCAGCGAGATATCCAGCAATTGCGAGGCTTTCTTGGCGTCGTCAAAGAACAGCTCGTAAAAGTCGCCCATTCGATAAAACAGCAGCACCTCTGGATGCTCTGCTTTAATCGCCAAGTATTGGCGCATCATCGGCGTGTGCTGTTCGCCTGCAGGTTTAGCTTTGGCCACGAATTCCTCTGCAACAGTTGGTTTTAAACAAAGCCGACATGATACCGAAATCTGTTGCTGGAGGCAGGGGAACAATGGCCATATTCAAGGAATTTACTGTGACCTATTGATACTGTATGACTATACAGTATACTGGTCGCAATTCTGTTTATCGCGGCGCCAAAGTTGGGTTCGATTTTTCACCCTATCTACGGTTCGGCATCGCAAATTTCTTCGGAGCACGACAATGGATGACAACAAAAAACGCGCCCTCAGTGCGGCGCTAGGCCAGATTGAAAAGCAGTTTGGTAAAGGCTCTATCATGCGTCTGGGCGATGCCACTGCGATGGACATCGATTCAGTATCTACCGGCTCACTGGGCCTGGATATCGCCCTAGGCATTGGCGGTCTGCCATACGGTCGTATCGTTGAAATTTACGGGCCAGAGTCCTCCGGTAAAACCACCATGACCCTGCAGGTTATCGCCGAGGCACAAAAGCAAGGTAAAACCTGTGCATTCGTGGATGCCGAACACGCGCTGGATCCAGTGTACGCTGGCAAGCTGGGCGTGAACGTTGATGAACTGCTTGTATCCCAGCCAGACACCGGTGAACAAGCGCTGGAGATCTGTGACATGCTGGTGCGCTCTGGCGCCGTTGACGTGGTGATTGTCGACTCCGTAGCGGCACTGACTCCGAAAGCGGAAATTGAAGGTGAGATGGGCGACAGCCACGTTGGTCTGCAAGCCCGTCTGATGTCGCAGGCGCTGCGTAAGCTGACCGCCAACATCAAACGTTCCAACACCCTGTGTATCTTCATTAACCAGATCCGGATGAAGATCGGCGTGATGTTCGGTAGCCCAGAAACCACCACCGGTGGTAACGCGCTGAAGTTCTACGCCTCGGTACGTCTGGATATTCGCCGCATCGGTGCCATCAAAGAGGGCGACGAAGTAGTAGGTAACGAAACTCGCGTTAAGGTTGTTAAGAACAAGGTTGCGCCACCGTTCAAACAAGCGGAATTCCAGATCCTGTACGGCGCAGGTACCTCTAAGCACGGCGAGTTGATCGACTGGGGCGTGAAGCAGAAGCTGATTGAAAAATCCGGTGCCTGGTACAGCTACAAGGGCGACAAGATTGGCCAAGGTAAAGCTAACTCAATGCGCTTCCTGCAAGAAAACCCAGCCATCTCTGACGAGATCGAAGCGCTGCTGCGCGAACAGCTGCTGGTGACCGCCAAGCCAACCGATAACGACGCCGATCAGTTCGACGCCGAACACGACGGTGCAGAGCTGTCTTAAGCGTAATCGTCTTAAGCGTTAGCTAGCTGTAAGAAATATTACCGAGGGCCCCGTAAGGAGCCCTCGGTTTTTGTATCTGTTGGCCCCATCAGGCCAAACTTAGCGGTAACCGGACCGTTGACGAATGGTTACCATTAACCATTGGCGAAATTATCTTCATTTCTGCGGTAGATGCAGGGCAATGCCGCCGCAAGGGTGGTTTAGCACCAATCGTTGCGGATATACTACAGCGTTTAATTTAACCGCCAGAACTGCCGCGCGAACGCTTGCTTTAAGCGCCCGGCAGGGTCAGATATCAGGATGACTTCCATGCACATGACTACCGCAGAGATCCGCGAAGCGTTTCTTGAATACTTCCGTTCCAACGGCCACGAGCGCGTTGAGTCCAGCTCTCTGGTACCTCATGACGATCCAACTTTGCTGTTCACCAACGCCGGTATGAACCAGTTTAAAGATTGTTTCTTAGGTGCCGAGCAGCGCAGTTACACCCGTGCGACTACGGCGCAGCGCTGTGTGCGTGCTGGCGGTAAGCACAACGATTTGGAAAACGTCGGTTTCACCGCACGTCACCACACCTTCTTCGAAATGCTGGGTAACTTCAGCTTCGGCGACTACTTCAAGCGCGACGCGATCAAGTTCGCGTGGGGCTTTTTGACCGAAGAGCTGAAACTGCCAAAAGAGAAGCTGTGCGTTACCGTGTACGAGACCGATGACGAAGCGTTCGATATCTGGAATAAAGAGATCGGCGTACCGGCGGAAGACATCATCCGTATCGGCGACAACAAAGGCGCTCCGTACGCGTCTGACAACTTCTGGGCGATGGGTGACACCGGCCCATGTGGTCCATGTACCGAGATCTTCTACGATCACGGCGAGCAACACTGGGGCGGCCGTCCAGGCACTCCGGAAGAAGATGGCGATCGCTTCATCGAGATCTGGAACGTGGTATTCATGCAGTACAACCGTCACGCTGACGGCACCATGGAGCCACTGCCGAAGCCATCGGTAGATACCGGCATGGGCATCGAGCGTGTGGCGGCGATCATGCAAGGCGGTCACTCCAACTACGACATCGACATCTTCCAGACCCTGATCAAACAAGCGGCAGCGATTGTTGGTACCGATGAACTGGACAACAAATCTCTGCGCGTTATTGCCGATCACATCCGTTCCTGTGCGTTCTTGATCGCGGACGGCGTAATGCCATCCAACGAAGGCCGTGGCTATGTGCTGCGTCGCATCATCCGTCGCGCCGTGCGTCACGGTAACAAGTTGGGCGCGCAAGGCACCTTCTTCTACAAACTGGTTGGTGCCCTGGCTGACGTGATGGGCGGTGCCGGTGCCGAGCTGAAAGCTCAGCAACAGATGGTAGAAAAAGTGCTGCGCATCGAAGAGGAAAACTTCGGTCGTACGCTGGAACGTGGTCTGCAGATCCTGAACGACGCGCTGGAAAACCTGGACGGCAAAGTGCTGGACGGGGCCACCGTATTTAAGCTGTACGACACCTACGGTTTCCCGGCGGATCTGACCAACGACGTTGCCCGTGAGCGTGGCTTTGAAATTGACGAAGACGGTTTCACCGCGGAAATGGAAGCGCAGCGTCAGCGTGCTCGTGATGCCGGCAAGTTCTCTGCCGATTACTCCAACGTCACCGCCATCGATGCCAAGAGCCAGTTTACCGGTTACGACAACGTCGAGCAGTGGGGCAAAGTGGTTGCCATCTACAAAGCCGGTGAAGCGGTCAACCAACTGGTTGAAGGTGAAGAGGGTCAAGTGATCCTAGACAACACCAGCTTCTACGCAGAAAGCGGCGGTCAGGTGGGTGATACCGGTGAGCTGATCATGCAAGACGGCGCCTTCACCGTAACCGACACCAAGAAGTCTGGCGATGCGATCCTGCACATCGGTTACGTATCCGGTGGCGAAATCCACGTGGGCGAAGAGCTGACTGCTGCTATCAACATGGAGCGTCGTCAGGCAATCAAACTGAACCACTCCGCCACTCACTTGCTGCACGCCGCCCTGCGCAGCGTACTGGGCGAGCACGTGACCCAGAAAGGTTCTCTGTGTTCCCACAACGGCTTGCGTTTTGACTTCAGCCACTTCGAAGGCGTCAACAGCAAACTGCTGCGCACCGTAGAGAAGATGGTTAACGATCAGATCCGCGCTAACCATCAAGTGGCGACTCGTCTGATGGACATCGACGCCGCTAAAGAAGCCGGTGCGATGGCGCTGTTTGGCGAGAAGTACGACGACGAAGTGCGCGTGGTGGGCATGGGTGAGTTCTCTACCGAACTGTGTGGTGGTACTCACGTTGACCGTACCGGCGACATCGGTTTCTTCAAGATCGTGTCCGAAGGCGGTATCGCTGCTGGCGTACGTCGTATCGAAGCGATCACCGGCGAAGGCGCGATCAACGCGATGCACGAGCTGGGCGACAAGCTGGAGTCGATTTCGGGTCTGCTGAAATCCGACAGCCACAACATCGCTGATGCGACTCGCAACCTGATCGAGCGCACTAAGTGGTTGGAAAAAGAAGTTGAGCGCCTGTCCGGCAAACTGGCTGGCCACCAAGTGGCGCTGCTGGCGGACGACGCACAACAGATCGCTGGCGTTAAAGTGGTGCTGGCGAAAGTGGAAGGCATCGATTCCAAAGCGCTGCGCGACACCATGGATCAGCTGAAGAACAAGCTGGGCAGTGGCGTTGCCGTACTAGCAGTGGTGAGCGACGACAAAGTAAGCCTGGCTGCGGGCGTAACTAAAGATCTGATCGGCAAAGTGAAAGCCGGTGAACTGGTGAACTTGGTTGCGACTGCCGTTGGCGGTAAAGGCGGCGGTCGCCCAGACATGGCGATGGCCGGCGGCACCGACGCGGCGGCACTGCCGCAGGCGTTGCAAGACGCTCAAGCCTGGTTGGCTGACAAGCTGTAAGCGCACCCTGTGGCACTGTACGTCCAAAAGTTCGGCGGCACCTCGGTCGGCTCATTAGAGCGGATCGAGTCGGTCGCCGACCGCATCGCTCGCTCGGTGCGTAATGGTCATCAACTGGTGGTGGTGTTGTCAGCGATGGCTGGCGAGACCAACCGCTTGGTATCGCTGGCGCATCAAGTCTCGGCGGATCCCGATCCGCGGGAAATGGATATGCTGATCAGCACCGGCGAGCAGATCTCGATTGCCCTAATGGCGATGGCGCTGCAAAAGCGCGGTCTGCAGGCGCAAGCGTTGCTGGGCGACCAGGCGCAGATCCTCACCGATGATCGCCATGGCAAGGCACGGATTAAATCTGTCGCCACCGATAATTTGGATCGTTTGCTTAGCCAAGGGATTATCCCGATTGTGGCAGGTTTCCAAGGTCGTACCGACCAAGGCGAGCTGACTACCTTGGGCCGAGGCGGCAGCGATACCACCGCTGTAGCGTTAGCTGCAGCGTTAAAAGCTGACGAATGTCAGATCTATACCGATGTTGATGGGGTCTATACCACCGATCCTCGGATCGAGCCGAAAGCTCGAAAAATGGATGTCATCACCTTTGAAGAGATGTTGGAGCTGTCTAGCCTTGGGGCCAAGGTGTTGCAGATCCGCTCGGTCGAGTACGCAGGGCGCTACAATGTGCCTTTACGGGTACTGTCGAGTTTCGATTCAGGAGAGGGCACCTTGATTACCTACGATCAGATCGATGGCCAACCGCCAATGGTATCTGGCATCGCCTTTAACCGTGACGAAGCCAGCCTTACCTTGGTTGGGGTGCCAGATCGCGCTAACGTAGCGGCACAAATCTTAACCCCGATCAGTGCAGCTGGCATTGAAGTCGATATGATTGTTCACACCACTACAGTGGCAGGACAAGCTGATTTTACCTTTACTGTGCATCGCAACGATTGTTCGCAGGCGTTGGCATTGTTGCAACCGGTGGCGCAGTCCTTGGGCGCGCAACATGTGAAGTCCGACGCCGGTCTGTGTAAAGTGTCGGTGGTTGGTGTAGGTATGAAGAATCACTCTGGCGTCGCTAGTCGCATGTTCCAGACCCTCGGCCAAGAGGGAATCAACGTGCAACTGATCGCAACCTCGGAGATAAAAATATCAGTGGCCATTGACGAAAAGTACTTGGAGCTCGCGGTACGCAGTCTCCACAGTGCATTTGAGTTGGCTGAAGACAACTGAACCTTAGCTGGATGGCTATGGATTTAATCTGGTCTAACTTTATAATACCGCTAGAAGATTTGACCGCCTCAGCGGACAGAGTTAGATAACGAAGGAGCAAACGAATGCTAATTTTGACTCGCCGTGTGGGCGAAACCTTGATGATCGGCGACGAAGTAACCGTAACCGTGCTTGGGGTTAAAGGTAACCAGGTACGTATCGGCGTAAATGCGCCGAAAGAGGTTTCCGTACACCGTGAAGAGATCTACATGCGGATCCAAGCGGAGAAAGACGGCGGAAATGGCCCAAGCGGCAATTTCTAATCGCGAAAAAACCGGAGCTGAGCTCCGGTTTTTTTGTGCCTAAAAATAGCCGTTTGCCTCGGTTCGCCTATTTTCGGCAGTCAAAGCGTCATTTGTTATTATATTAGGCGGGGTAGAAGCCACCTTGAAGGTCCCTCTTTACCAAGCCTCAGTCGCGCTTTATTGATGTGATTTAGCACGCATTTTGTGCAATCTGTTTAGTGGTTCGTCGATGTGGTTAATGACTGCGCAAACAAACCTCAAGTCGACAAAAAAGCGTTTGACTTATTTTCGGCAAAACGTACTATACGTCCCGCAACGGTGAGATGGCCGAGTGGCTGAAGGCGCACCCCTGCTAAGGGTGTATGGGTTAATAGCTCATCGAGGGTTCGAATCCCTCTCTCACCGCCATATTTAAGGGAAGCCGCGCAGAGCGCGGCTTCTTCTTTTCATTAAGGTGGAAGCCCTGCTTAAGTTGCCAATTGGCTGCTAGAATAGAGCTGCAAACCATAACTCGCCTAACCGAGTTAAACTGTTAGATTCTGCGCGCTCGTAGCTCAGCTGGATAGAGTACCTGGCTACGAACCAGGCGGTCGGAGGTTCGAATCCTCCCGAGCGCGCCATTATTTCGCTTGAT
>NZ_AUGM01000022.1 GCF_000422665.1 Ferrimonas senticii DSM 18821
GTGATGGTAACGCTGTACGGGCCAGATTCGGAGGCATCGCTGTTGATGGTACCGCTGATGATGCCGGTGTCCGGATCGATCACCAAGCCTGCCGGCAAGCCTTCGGCACTGAAGGTTAGGGTGCCGTCGATATCTTCAAAGTTAGCGCTGACATCGATATTAATGCTGTCGCCATCTGCGCTGGAACGGTCGATTAAGTCTTCGCTGGTCGGTGCATCGTTAACATCGTTAACGGTGACCGTCACAGTGGCGCTATTGGTTGCGCCATTAGCGTCGGTGACGGTGTAGCTGATGGTGGTGTCGCCGTTGAAGTTGGCATTAGGGGTGAAGGTTAGGGTGCCGTCGTCGTTGATGACCACGGTGCCATTGGGGCTGCTGGCAACGGTCACCGTCAGGGCGTCATCATCGCTGTCGTTGCCAAGCACATCGATGGTCACCGGGGTGTCTTCGTCGGTCGTGGCGCTGTCGTCCTCAGCCACTGGGCTCGGGTTAGTCACCGCCCATTCAAAGGTTTCAGTGGTGGTGGCGCCATCGTCGTCGGTGGCGGTGATGGTAACGCTGTACGGGCCAGATTCGGAGGCATCGCTGTTGATGGTACCGCTGATGATGCCGGTGTCCGGATCGATCACCAAGCCTGCCGGTAAGCCCTCGGCGCTGAAGGTTAAGGTGCCATCGATATCTTCAAAGTTGCCGCTGACATCAAGGCTCACCACCTCGCCATCTTCGCCTGAACGATCAATCAAGTCTTCGCTGGTCGGTGCATCGTTAACGTCGTTAACGGTGACCGTAACGGTTGCGCTGCTGGTGCCGCCGTTGCCATCACTGATGGTGTAGTTGATCTGTGCTTCGCCAACGAAATTTGCCGCTGGGGTGAACACCAACTGGCCGTTTTCAATGGTGACAGTACCTTGATCTGGCGCGACCGACGCTTCAACGATGCTGAGGAGATCACCGTCACTGTCGGTGTCGTTAGCCAGCGCATCGATGGCGACTGGCGTGTCTTCATCGGTGCGAATGGCATCGTTATTAGCGATCGGATCGTCGTTAGTTGGTGCAACTTCAATATTGACGGTGGCGCTGTCGCTACCGCCATTGCCATCGCTGATTTGATAGTCAAAGGTGACGGTGCCGTGGAAGTTGTCGGCTGGGATAAATTGGATGCTGCCATCGGTGCCGATCTGCAGTTGGCCATTGGTTACGGCGATGGTTTGGGCTTGGCCGGTGAGGCTGATGCCATTGATGCTGCTGATGGATAAGCCATTGCCATCGGCATCACGGTCGTTGCTGAGCAAATTCAGGTTAACTGGGGTGTCTTCGTCGGTGCGGAGGCGATCGTTATTGGCAACCGGATCGGTATTTAGCGGTAAATCATTGTCGACGAACAAGCGCGGCTGGGGGCTGGCGGCTGGGCCTTCGGTATCAAAACGGCTTTGGGCAAGGGTTTCGGCGGCGGTGCGGTCGACATTGACGAAACTGTCACTGCCATCGGTTTCGCCGTTGCCGGCGGCGGTTTCCGGTAACGCTTCTTGAGATTCGCGCAGTAGCTCAATTACCGCGTCGACTTCGGCGTCGTCATTATTGGCGGTTGATGCAGTGGGAGACGCCACTTCATCGAACTCAATGGCCACTGAAGTCGGCATTAGAATCGTTTCGCCGGCGTAGACGATATCACCCACCTGGACTAAGCGCTCCTCGCCCTCCAGATTGGTGACCAGCAGCTCGACGGCGCCGCTAATGTGAGTGATTTTGACAGTAGAACCCAGCACTTGTGATTGCACGATCGTATCCCTTGACCTGAAAACCGCCCCGTATTCGCTACAGCATTCTTTTGAACAATGTAACAATTGTTACGGATTTTAACGTTTAGATAATATCTCGCTGGTGCTGATATTGCCAACCATCTGAGCAATTAATACCCAGTGCAACTTATTGAATATATGTTCTATTTTTAGGGTTCTTTGTGCTGGTTTGTGGTGAACAACCAGTGCATTGCTCTAGCCCAGAACCGTACTGATGGCGACGATTGCCGAATGAGTTACTAAAAAGTTGTATCGCAGTAAAACGATCTGTGGTCTACCGCCATACTGGAGAGATAAACAACCAAGTCGATTGTGCTGATTTGCCGGTTCGTTTAATGGCTAGCAGAGGAGGGCTGAAGAGTTACATGGCGGTGTCATCGCCACCAGTGGCTACAAACGTTTTCAATTGATAACAAATCGAATGGCTAGGGCGTGTTGACGTTTGGTGTTCAGAATTTGGTCGAGGATAGCGGCTGTCAATCGAGGATTGCGATAGAAGGCATAGTGGCTCTACGTCGAAATCGTATGACGAAGAGTGACAGCTGCTAGTCCGACCCTGCAAGGCGGCCCTAAGTGATCTCTGAACAGCAAAATTAAGCGACCAAGAACAATTTGCTGTCAAAAGCAGCCAACAATGAGCGCAAAAATATACAGCAAAGGTCAACACGCCCTAAATACAGCAAGCCCCAACTGGTCAGTCGGGGCTTGTTTTTGGTGCTTTGAGATAAATCGCGATTAACCGCCGGTGTGGCTCATAAATCGCAAGATCTGGGTTTCAGCACCGGTAGAGAAATGATGCTTCTCTGGCTTGGCGCCCATGGCATCGCGGATCACCTGCTTGAGGTGTTCGATATCATTCGGGTGTTCGCGCACCGCTTTACGTAAGTCGACCGAGTTTTCATTGCCCAAACACAGCAGCAGTTCGCCAGTGGTGGTGACTCGAACTCGGTTGCAGTCGCCGCAAAAGTTGTGGCTGTGGGGACTGATAAAACCGATGCGGATTGGGCTGTCACTCATCTTGTAGTAACGCGCTGGGCCGCCGCTGTTTTCGGTGGTGGCGATCAGGTCAAAGTGCGGCGCAATGCGGGCGCGTACTTCGTCACTGGTCAGCAGCGAGTGATCACGACGATTGTCCGCTAGGATCCCCAGAGGCATCTCTTCGATAAAGGTGATGTCGACCTGCTTTTCTCGTGCAAAACGCACCAGATCGACGATCTCATCATCGTTATTGCCCTTAATGGCAACGGCATTCAACTTCAGGCGCTGGAAGCCGGCGTCACGTGCGGCATCGATGCCAGCCAGTACCCGTTCCAGTTTGCCGGTACGAGTGGTGGCGGTGAAGCGCTCTGGCTGCAAGGTGTCCAGACTGATATTCAGTCGTTGCAGACCAGCATCGGCCAGCGGTTGGGCAAACTTGGTCAGCCGTGAGCCATTGGTGGTCATGCACAGATCGTCCAAGCCCGGCAGTTTGGCGAGCTTATCGACCAACTTAACTAAGTCGGACTTAACCAAAGGTTCGCCGCCGGTAAGGCGGATTTTGCGAACACCCAGTTCAACAAAAGCGCGGCCAATCTGCTCTAACTCTTCCAGAGTTAACACCTCAGAACGGGGCAGAAAGGTGGGCTTTTCATCCATGCAGTAGATGCAACGAAAGTCGCAGTGATCGGTCACTGACAGTCGCAGATAGTCGATCTTGCGGCCAAAGCCGTCGGTCAAACTCATCGGAGTCTTCCTCGGTTACAGCAGATCCGCGAATGGCTGCACCCAAACGGAGTCGCCAGCATTCACGTGATCTTGAGCTTCTTCGATAATGATCAAACAGTTAGCTTGAGTCATTGAGCTCAACATGCCACTGCCTTGGGCGCCGGTGCTGCTAACTTGTAGCTGCCCGGCAGCGCCCAGTTGCATGGTACCGCGAACGAATTCTGTTCGGCCAACCCGACTGCGCAAGGCTGTGGTCGAGATCGCACGGATCAGCGTCGGCTGCCAATTGGCTTCGCCTGCCAGCTTGCGCAAGGTTGGCTGCACAAATTGCATAAATGACACCATGGTGGCGACTGGGTTACCCGGTAAACCAAAGAACAGTGCCTTGCCGATTTGGCCAAAGGCCAGCGGTCGGCCTGGACGCTGGGCGATCTTCCAGAAATTGATTTCGCCGGTGGTGGCCAGCGCGTCTTTGATAAAGTCGGCGTCGCCAACGGAGACACCGCCGGAGGTCAGCACCACGTCGGCTTCGGCGGCGGCTTGGCGCAGCGCTTGTTCCATTGCCGCTTGGTTGTCCTCAATGATCCCCAGATCGATGATGTCACAATCCAGCTTGGCCAGTAGGCCGTGCAGCGAGTAGCGGTTGGAATCGAAGATGCAGTTCGGTTTCAGGTCGTGCTCTGGCGAGCACACTTCATCACCGGTAGAGAAGATCGCCACCTTAGGGCGACGATATACGGTTGGCTGTGCCAAGCCTAAAGAGGCCAGCAAACCGACGGTGGCGGGTTTAATCCGTTCACCAACGGCGGCGGCTTGCTCGCCTACGGCGATGTCTTCGCCAGCTTGGCGCACGTGCTCACCCAGCTTAACGCCATCATCAAAGCGCACCATGCCATCTTGTTCACTGGCCATCTCCCGCATAATCACGGTATCGGATCCAACCGGCATTGGCGCGCCAGTCATGATTTTGACCGCTTGGCCAGCTTGCAGTTGGCCATCGTAGGCGTGACCGGCAAACACCGTGCCCATCAGTTGGTATTGCTCAATGGCGGCATCGAACGCACAGGCGTAGCCGTCCATCGCCGAATTGGTGTGCTGTGGCACATTAATTGGCGAGATCGCCGGCACCGCTAACACGCGATCAATCGCGTCGGTTAGGGCGACGGTTTCGGTTTCGCTGACCGGCTTAACCAGGCTAAGGATATGGTCGATACCCTGTTGTACCGATAGCTGCGAACGACCCTCGGCGCTGCCTTGCGGGCCAAACGGTTGATTGGCTACCGGCTGCCAAGCTGCGATAAACCCTTGAACGTAGTCAGCGATGGCATCGACGTCGTTGATGTCCAGTTGTGGTAGGGCGCAGTCGGCTGGCAGCACGGTGGCGCTGTCGCAGGCGATCGCTTGGATCAGCGCATCGTCCTCAAACACCAACGGCTTGCCCAGCTCGGCGCGGTGCAGTTCCAGTTTTGGCAGCGGCAGGCGTTTAAAGCCTTCGACCAAAATCAGATCGAGGTGACGCTGATCCACCAAGGCTAATAACTCTTTCAGATCCGGATCGCCCTCGACTGGACGTTCCATCATCAGAGCCCGTCGGTTGGAAGAGGCGATCAGCATCTGATCGGCGCCGGATTTGCGCAGTTCGAAGCTATCCTTGCCCGGCTTGTCTACTTCAAAATTGTGGTGGGCATGCTTAAGCACCGCCACTTTCAGGCCACGAGCGGACAGCTCTGGCAGCAGTTTTTTTAGTAGGGTGGTTTTGCCAGTGCCGCTGAAGGCGCAGATCCCCAATACAGGAACTTGGCAGTCGGCAAGGAGTTGGTCCGGCGTCATGAAAACCTCATTAGCGGGTGTGGATGGGGGCGATAACGGGGTTAGCGGTTATCGCCAAGCAGCTCGGCTTCGAGTTGCTGTTTTTGTTCGGGGGTGTTGATGTTGGCAAAGGCGGCAGACTGGCCGTCAAATAGGCAGTAACTCATCCGATGCTGTTGGCACCAAAAGATCACTTTACGTTCGCCAGCATCTAAAAACTGTTGCAGCGATCCCAATAAGTTGCGCTGTAAAAGCATCACGATTGGGTGGTCTTGTTGTTCGTCGCGGGCGATCACCACTTCAGCGTCTTGCTGCTGCAGGTGGGTAAACATCCGTTCGGCTAAGTCGGTTGGCAACCTTGGGGTGTCGCAGGGCACCACTAATACGTAGTCGGTGGTGGCCGCCTCTAACGCACGGCAAACGCCGGCCAAGGGGCCGGCGAAGCCAGGAATGTTATCGCTGTAGACTGGGTAGCCTAACTGCCGATATTGGTCCTGATTGCGGTTAGAGATCAGCAAGGTTGGCAGTTGCTCGGCGTCCAGACGTTGCAGTACGTGCTGCACCATCGGCTGGCCAGCGACATCGATAAGGCCTTTATCTTGACCGCCCATGCGTTGCGCTTGGCCACCGGCCAGTACTGCCAAAGTCAGCTGATTCATTACGTATTTTCCTAAGCTTGTATCCGCAATTGGCCACCTTGCAACTGCCAACGCTGCTGGCATAGCTCGGTTAGTGGCGTTTGCTGGTGACTGGTCACCACGATGGCACAACCCTGTTGTTGCAGTTGCGCCACCATCTCGGTGATCAGCGTAACCGATTCTGGGTCTAAGTTGGCAGTGGGTTCATCCAGCAGCAACAGTTGTGGCTGCATTACCCAAGCCCGCGCCAACGCCAAGCGTTGCCGTTCGCCCCCAGAAAGGACCTGAGCACAACGATGCTCTAGATGTTCTAGGTGGGCGGCGTGCAGCGCCTGTTGGCAGGCTTGTTGGCGTTGGCTGCGGCTCAATTTTAATGAGCCTAAGCCAAACTCCAAGTTCTGGCGAACGCTGCCGGCAAACAGGTACGGTTGTTGGTGTAGATAGATCACCGCCCCACGGCGCTGGGCTGGGCCGTGAAATTGCACTTTGCCTTGGCTTGGTTTTGTCAGCTTTGACAACAACTTTAATAGGGTGGTTTTACCGGCACCGTTGGCACCTTTTAACCACCATGCTTCAGCGGCATTGATGGTGATATCAACGCCGCTAAAGAGGGAACTGTTGTTAAACTCGATACCGAGATTTTGGCCGGATAACAGCATAAATTACCCCCGTACCGGTCGATCGTTGCTGCGGCGTAGGGTGCCGACGGCAAAGTTAAGCAGCAGTGCCAGTACCATCAGTACCGTGCCTAGCGCGATCGCTTGGGCAAAGGTGCCCTTGCTGGTTTCCAGAGCGATGGCGGTGGGAATATTACGGGTCACGTTTTGAATGTTGCCCCCCACCAGCATTGAGGCACCGACTTCGGTAATCACCCGGCTAAAGCCACTGATCACTGCGACTAGAAGCGGTGCTTTCAGTTCGCAGCACAATACCCAGAAAGCACGGATTGGTCCGGCTCCTAAGGTTCGAGCGGTCTCCCAGGCACGCCAATCGGCACTCGAGAAAGTGCCATAGCTTAACGAGACTAATAACGGGAAGGCGAGGAAGAATTGCGCCATTACCATCGCCGGTTGTGAGAACAACCAACGCAGATCCCCAAGGGGACCAAAGCGGTACAGCATTAGGTAAACCAGTAGACCAACCACCACGGTTGGAATGGCTTGCAACGTTTGGAACAGCGATACCAGTAACCAATGTCCCGGAAAGCGAAAAATGGCCAGACCGAAGCCAATTAAGATGGCAGTCGGTAAGGCCATTGCTAATGCTTTGCCAGAAACCGTAAAAGAGACGCCGATGATGTCCCACACCTCGGCGTCAAAAGTTACCAGTAATCGCAGTCCTTCCAGTACGTTGACTAGAAAGCTTTCACCCATCAATTAGCCTTTGTAGGTTGCCTGGAACAGTTGCTTGCCGTTAACACGGAAGCCGTCGATCATCTGTTGACCTTTGTCGCTTACCAGCCAGTCACTCAGGGCTTGGGCGCCTTCGTGGTTCAGATCTGGGTAACGCTCTGGGCTGATTAGGATGATCTGGTATGGGTTAGCCAGAGCTTCTGCGCCTTGGTAGCTCACTTCAGAGCGGATGCGATCCAGGAATGCCAGGTAAGTACCACGGTCAGCCAGCAGGTACGCGCCCATCTCGTCGGCGGTCAGCAGCGCTGGACCCATGCCTTGGCCGATGGCGCTGTAGCCTTTGAAGGTTGGCTCGATACCAGCGGCTTTCCACATCGCCAGCTCTTTCATGTGAGTGCCGGACTCGTCGCCACGAGAAACGAATTTACCGTGATCAGCGATGCGCTGCATGGCGTCGTTGATGTCTTTGGCTTGAGCTAATTTCGCCGGATCTTCCTTAGGACCAACAATCACAAAGTCGTTCATCATCAGGTAGCGTGGCTGATGGCCGTAGCCCTCTTCTACGAACTTAGCTTCCGCTGCTGGGGCATGGGTCATCACCACATCAACATCACCGTTGCGGCCATGACGCAGTGCTTTACCGGTACCGGTGGCGATTACGTGCACGGTGTAGCCAGTGTCTTTGGTGAATTCTGGCAGCAGGTGCGCCAGCAGGCCGGTGTTATCGGTGCTGGTGGTGGTCGCCAGTTTTACCTCGGTGTTGGCTGCCATGGTTGGCAACACGATGGCCAATGCCGCAGAAGCGATCAAAGTGCGTAAAAATTTCATTTAGTGTCCTTGTGGGCAGGATTTATCCAGATTGCCTGTCTTTTTCGAGCGTTATTCGCTAGCTCTTGGCGTTGATTTTAGCAAAAGCAGTGCCAACAGTTTTAGCGGCAAATTCATGCGCGGCTTCACAGAAACAGGGTGTTTAACTTAGTCAAAATGACGCACTTTGCCAAAATGATGAGCAAAATGTTCCTTAAGGGACAAAATGTCGATTAGCAATTTATCGCAAGGGCACAGACTCCATGGTTGATTTAACAACAGCAAATACCGCGATGTCGGTACTGGTGGTCGATGATGAATCGGGCATGCGCTCGTTCTTAAAAAAAGCGTTGTCGCGCAACTTTAGCTTGGTGGAAACCGCCGGTTCGGTCGAGGAAGCGGAGCTGTTGCGCAGCCGCTGTCACTTTGACCTGTTGATTGTCGACATCAGCCTGCCGGGTCGTAATGGCATCGAGTGGCACGAGGCGCTTAATGAGGACAGTCGGCGTTCAGATGTGATCTTTATGACCGGCTTTGCTGATATGGATACCGCCATCCGCGCCCTGCGCGCCGGGGCTTCCGATTTTATCTTAAAGCCATTCCGCTTAGAGCAGATGATGCAAGCGGTGGAACGCTGCATCGAACGGCGGCTATTGCGCCGTGAAAACCTGCTACTTCGCCGTGAAGTAGCGCATAGCCATCCGCATACACTGATCGGCAAAAGCGCCAATATGGTGGAGATGAAAGAGGTGATCCGCCGCGTTGCACCAACCAATTCGGTGGTGTTGATCGAGGGCGAATCCGGTACCGGCAAAGAGTTGGTGGCGCGCAGCCTGCACCAACTGTCCAACCGCAGTGGCCCATTTGTGCCAGTGAACTGCGGTGCTATCGCCCCAGATCTGCTGGAAAGTGAGCTATTCGGTCACCTTTCTGGCGCCTTTACCGGTGCCCGTGGCAACCGCGAGGGGTTATTCAGCTTTGCTAATGGCGGCACCATCTTCTTGGATGAGATTGGTGAGATGCCGTTGCAGATGCAAACCGCGCTGCTGCGAGTGCTAGAGCAACGGGCGATCCGCCCTGTCGGTTCTGAAAAAGAGATCCCGGTGGATGTTCGGATCGTCGCGGCGACCAATCGTGAGCTGCTGGCGGAAGTGGAAGCGGGTCGCTTCCGGCGCGATCTGTACTACCGCCTAAATGTGCTTAATATCGTTATCCCGTCGCTGCGCGAGCGCCCTGATGATGTGGTTGATTTGGTGCATCACTTCACCCGCCAACTGGCCACCGAACTGGGGGTACGGGAGGTGGCTTGGAGCCATGAAGATCTGCAAGTGCTGCAGCGTTATGACTGGCCCGGCAACATCCGCGAGCTGCGCAATATGGTGGAACGCTGCTTGTTGCTCGGCAAACCACCGGCGGATTATTGGCGCAGCCAGCTGCCAGTTGAAGCTGAAGTGGAAGGTCATGGCGAACCGGGTTATCCGGTGACCATGGCACTGAAAGAGGTGGAAAAGCTGCACGTCTTGAAAGTGATTGACGAGCACGGCGGTAATAAGTCGGCCGCCGCTCGGGTGCTTGGGGTTAGCCGCAAGACCTTGGATCGTAAGTTCAAAGAGTGGGGCTTGAACGACTGATGAAGTTCACCCGTTGGCGCCAGTTGGCGCTGCGAGACATGCAGATGATGACCAGCACCGTGCGCTATCGGTTGCTGGTGTTGTTGCTGTTGCCGGTGCTGTTGACCCTCGCCAGTTTAGTGTTTATCACCATCTACTGGAACGTCACCTACACCGGTAGCCAGCTGTTTATGAAGGTGCGCTCGGATCTGTCGGTGGCTCAAGGGGTGCTAAAAAACCAGCGTTTAAACCGTCAGGACTTTTTGAAGCAGCTGCGTCATAGCTGGGAGTTTCAGCGGATTTTAGCCAGTGGCGAACCGGCCGAACTGACCCACTACCTGAGCGAACAGCAGCAGCATTTCGGGCTCAGTTTCCTGCGCTACATCTCACCCGAGCAGCTGCAACTGGATGACGATCTGCGGGCGCTGATGAGCAGCCCGACCCATGGCGGCTTGCAGGTGCTCAGTGCAGCGCAAATGAATCAATTGGATCCGCTGTTGGCCGAGCGAGCCGAGATGGCGGTGGAGGCCACCTTGATGTCGGGGCCGGCACGGCGCAAAGTTGAAACCCGCGGCTTGTTCTCGCGTTTCTTGGTGCCGGTGCTGGATCCGCACAATGTGCTGCATGGTTATCTGGATGGTGGGGTGCTACTGAATCGGGATACTCAGTATGTCGATCAGGTGCGCGACCTAGTCTACGCCGATGATGCCTTGCCCTACGATGTGCTTGGGACCACCACCTTGATGCTGGATGATCTTCGGATCGCCACCAATGTGCCGGATCGCGCCAATGGTGCGCGGGTGATCGGCACCTTGGTGTCGGAGCAAGTGCGCAAAAAAGTGCTGTTGCAGGGCGAGGTGTGGGTTGACCGCGCCTTCGTTTATGACGATTGGTACGTGTCCGCCTACGCGCCGCTGAATGACATCAGCGGCAAACGCATCGGCATGCTCTATACCGGCTTTAGTGAAGAGACCTTTATCGGCAACTACCTGCGCAATATCTACGAGCTAGGCTCGATGTTGTTGGTGGTATTGGTGCTCTCGGGTTGGGCGGTGTATCGCGGCGCTGCCGGTTTGCTGCGGCCGATTGGGCGGATCTCCAAAGTGGTACAGCAGGTGCAGGCGGGGCAAGACCGACGCATTGGCGATCTGGGCTTAAGCCACTCCAACGAACTGTCACAATTGGCCAAACAGTTCGATGTGATGCTGGATCAGTTGCAAGAGCGCAGCCGCCAGATCCAAGCGGCTAACGACCAACTGGAACAAAAGGTGGTGGAACGCACCCAAACGCTGCAGGCACGTACTCTGGAGTTGAAGCAAAACATTGAGCTGCTGAATGCCACCCGCGAGCAGATGGTGACCAATGAGAAATTGGTGGCATTGGGGGAGATGACCGCGGGGATTGCCCACGAAATCAATAACCCGACTGCGGTGATCCTGGGCAACATCGAGCTGATTAAGTGGGAATTGGGTGACAGCGCCGCAACGGTGGAGGAGGAGATCGAACTGATCTTGCAGCAGGTACAGCGGATCAAAGCGATTATCCAGTCGTTGCTGCAGTATGCCCGCCCCGGGCAGATGGATGCGCCAATCAGTTTGCAGCCGATCAATCCGATCATCGACGAGATGCTGGTGCTGGTGCGCCATTCACTGCGCAAGCAGTCGGTCGAAGTGTTGCTGGACTTGCAGGCGCAGCAATCGGCCCAGGTTAACCGGCAGCAACTGTTGCAGGTCCTGATTAACTTGGTGGTTAACGCGGCCCACGCAATGGATGGCGACGGCGAGGTGCGAGTCAGTTCAGAGGATTGGCTCGATGGATCTGGCCAGCCGCAAGGGGTGATCATTCAGGTGGCAGACGATGGCTGCGGCATTCCGACCGAGTTGCAGTCGCGGATCTTTGATCCGTTCTTTACCACCCGTAAGCAGGGCACCGGTTTAGGTTTGTCGCTCAGTTACGGCATTGTGCGCCGTTTCGGCGGCCACTTTGAGGTGGAATCGGCGCCCAACCAAGGTTCGGTGTTCACCCTTAAATTGCCGCTGGCGGCGCCGCTGAACGACGGCAATGAGATGACCTTAAGTTAATTCGATTAGCCAACGAAAAACGCCCGTTGCAGCATGCTGTAACGGGCGTTTTTTTTGGAAGCTATCAGCTATCAGCTATCAGCTATCAGCTATCAGTTGGCAGTTAGCAGCTATTAGTTGTCAGCTGTCAGCTGTCAGCTCGCAGTTGTCAGTCGTTAGTTAGCAGTTGTCAGTTAACCACTAACCGCTGGCGTTACTGCGCGCTCCAGATCAGTTTGCCGCTGTCTTGCAGGTCGTAGCCGCCAAGGCGACGGGCGTGTTCGTGGATCTCAGGCGATTGCAGGGTGCTGAACAGCTCTTGCAGGTGTTGGCGGAAGAACACCCCGCGTGGCATCACAAAGTCGAACGACTCTTGCCCTAACGGCAGAAACGCCAAGCCAAACTCGCCAGCGATCCCTTGGCAGCCAAAGCCAAAGTCGGCGTCGCCACGGGCGATGGTGGCCGCCACTTCATGTTCTGATAACGCTTCGGGTTGCAGATTCAGATCGTTGGCAGTTAAGCCCCGCTCGGCCAAAAAGTTATCCATATGGTGGCGCGAACCGGCACCGGCTTGGCGTGGCACCCAGCGGTATTGCAGCGACAACGCTTCGGTGACGTCTTGGCTTAGGTGGTGGTGTTCGTTGCGCATCAGCAAACCGAAATCGCGGTTGGCACCGTGCACCATGATCCACTGCTTGTGGCTAGCGTGGTGTTTCAACAGTGCCGGGTGCCGCAGATCCCGCTGTTCACGGCTGCTCCAGTGGATACAGCAAAGATCGGTATAACCGTTGGCTAAGTGGGTCAAGCCAGAGCGGGTATCGCTGGGGCAGTAGTTGATTAAGCCGGAGGCGCCGATGCGCTGACTGACGCGGCGGACGGCGTAGTGCAACAACGGATCGTCAGAACCGCCGATCACCAAGCGGTCCGACAGGGTGCCGCCGTGGCAGCTGTCGATGATCCAGCGATCGATCAGGGCTTTGGGGAACAGCCATTTGCCCGTCACTTTGGTGCCCGGCAGTTGGCGCTCGTTGGCCATCGCGTAAACCTTTTTCTCATTCAGATCGAGATATTCGGCTACCTGCTTAGCATTAAGAAACAGGGTGTCCTGACTCATCACTGTGCTCCGTCAAATTCAATGGTTTCAGCGCCGTGGTATACCAGAAAATGGCGCCCTTTGGCACGGGCGATGGTAGTGATCCCCAGCTGTTTTGCCAGATTCAATCCCATTTCTGTGATACCGGAGCGGGACAACAGCACCGGAATGCCCATTTTCGCTACTTTAATTACCATTTCTGAGGTTAAGCGGCCGGTGGTGTAAAACACCTTATCGCCACCATCGAGCCCCTCTAACCACATCTCACCGGCAAGGGTATCGACCGCGTTGTGACGACCAACGTCTTCAACGAAGCTTAAAATTTTGTCTTGCTGACAGATGCCGCAACCGTGGACGGCACCGGCGTTTTTGTAGGTTTCGTTATGCTCGCTTAAGTTTTTTAGCAGCGCATAGATACCGCTTTGGGTCAGTTGCGGTGTCGGCAGTTGGATATCCTCGATGCCGGCGGTAAAACTGCCAAAAACGGTGCCTTGACCACAACCGGTGGTAACGGTTTTTTCACTCATCTTGTCGCTGACGCTACTGGTGTCTTCTTTGGTGATGATCGCGGCGGAGTTGACCTCCCAATCGACAATCACCGATTCCACCTGAGTGATATCACTGATAAAGCTTTGATTTTTCAAATAGCCCAGCGCCAACGCTTCGGGACGGGCGCCCAATGTCATCAAGGTGACGATTGGCTGCCAGTTCAGATACAAGGTCAGCGGGCGTTCGCAGGCGATGTTCTTTTCGACCACTTGCCCTTGTTCGTTGACCGCCGTGACCGCGAGGGTCAATGGGGCTTCGGCGTGAGTTCGGGACAAACGTGGGCGCTGCGAGGCTGAAGTCATTGGTTAATTCACTCTTCAGAGGTAGTTAATGTCTGGGGGAATGTCGCTAAGTTACCGCTAGCGTGATGGCGCTGTCTTGGCCCCCGCTGCAAAACTTATTCCAGCTAGTAAACTAGACTAAATTGGGATCCCCCTCACCGTCTTGTTGTGGGATTGTGGCAACATGACGCGTCTTGCGAAGAGATTTTCTCTGCAAGGCTGATGAAACTGTGATCGCGCTAACTAAAGTGGTTGAAACTGTGGTTAGTTTAACAGTTCGCTGTTTGCTATCGATGCGCAACCCTGCTGAATTGGATAACTGATGTCCCGAAGCGAATCCTACTGGTCATTCTTTGTGACCCTAAAAACCAAACAAGTCTCCGTTGGCCGTTGGGCGCAAACCCAATGGGAGATCGACCAGTTTATCCCTGCCGATGGTGAGATGCCGGAAGGGGCTTACAAGGTCACCATGGAACTGTTTTTGGACGAACGTGCCAATTACCGTCTCAACTTGGATCTGGACGCGCCCAAGCTGTTCCTGATCTGTGATGATCACGGTGATGGTGTGCCGGTGCCACAAAGCGTGACCGCCAACCAAAATATCGCTGCCAGTGCGCTGGAGGGGGACACCCCAGTGTTGGCGATGGCGATGCCAGATGCGGTGGGACTGTGGCTGGAAGCCTTTATTACTCGCCATGGCGAGATGGAGGTCGAAGTGAAGCGACGCAAACACATCAACGTCCGCGGTGAAATGCGCGACCGTCGAGGTTCGTAATGAGCGGCTTTTTCAAACGCTGGCAGGAACGCAAAAGCGAGGTCGCCGAGCACGAGCGGGTTGAAGCGATTGAGCAAGCGCAGCAGCAAGCCGATGAGCAAGTGCGCGCTGCCGCGGAAGCGGAACGCGAAGCCCGTGGCGATGCGCCGATTGAACTGCCCGATCCAGAATCGATTGAGCAGGGCGGCAGCTTTGCTGATTTTCTGAAAGAGGGGGTCGACCCCGCGACTCGTAAACAAGCATTACGGGCACTGTGGTCACAACCTCAATACAATCAGCTTGATGGTTTAGTGGACTATGGCCACGATTACGCCGCCCAGCCGTTGCTGGATGGTGATACCGCCGCGCAGTTGACCCAAAGCGTGTTTCGCCACGTCAAAAAAGCCGCCGATGCCTTGGAAAAATTGGACGATCAGCCAGAGCCGCAACAGCAACTGGCACAACAATCGCCGCCGGCGCTGGATAAGCCGGATACCAAGGCCGATGCAGACGATAAGCCGTCTGCCGAGCAAACCAGCTAACTACGGAATTTCCTATTGTGAGCCAAACTTCCATTTCGTTGGACAACGCCAGCGCACAGGCGCTGCAACAAACCACCTTGCTGGCCAATCTGATCCCAGCAACCGTGAGTTTCACCACCGCCGGCCATCTGCTGCTGGTTGGCCCTGAAGACCGCGTTCGCTTGGCCGCCGCTAAGCTGGATGGCATGGCCAGTCGCACCCTGTTAATCAATGAAGCGGTTAGCCGCAGCGATGACGACTACCTCGAACAGGTGATGATCGCCGCCGAAGCGACCGAGACCCTGCCATGTTTCAACGCTGAACAGCTGCAGATCCGCGGTTTCCTTGGTCAGTTCCAAGTGGCGGCGCTGCTGCCACAGCAGAGCCAACCAATTGCGCTCGCCACCGAAGCCATTGCGCGGCCACATTTTGATCTGGTGCTCGATTTGGGTTCGAGCGCCAGCATCGAGTTGGAGTTACTGCCAGCCGGTTACTTCTACGTAGGCGATGACCAAGCTAAGTTGGTGGATGCGCTGGCGCAACTGCCAGAGCTAAAAGGCCAGTTTGATAAACCGCGCTACGTGCAAATTAACGCCGATGTTTGTGCCCACCATGGAAGTGGTATCAGCGGCTGTCAGCGCTGCTTAAGCGTCTGTCCAGCGGATGCGATCTCCAGCACTGGCAAAAAAATCGAGATCGACGCCAACCTGTGTCACGGTGTTGGCTCCTGTGCCAGCGCTTGTCCAACTGGGGCGATCCAGTACGACCAGCCAACTGCGCCAATTTTGAAAGATTACCTGCAGCGTTTGCTGGCTCGCTATCAGACCCTGTCTGACGTGCGTCCGGTGGTGCTGTTCCATGATGCCACCGTTGGTGCTCAGTTGTTGACGCAACTGCAGCAACTGCCGGCGGGCGTGTTACCGGTCGAGCTGGAAGAGATCGGCGTTGCCGGTGCCGAACAATGGTTGGCGGCCTTGGCCTGGGGGGCTCGCCAAGTGTTGGTGCTGACCCACAGCAACACCCCGGCGACCTTGAAAGCTCTGGTGGAAAGCGAGCATCAGACCTTGATGACGCTGTTCAGCGCAATGGGCGTGGACAGCCAGCGTCTGCAACTGCTGGAAGCCGAGCAACTGACTGAGATCGATGCCATTGTGGCCGCGAGTGGCGAGCTGGCCCCGTTGCCAGTGGCGGCATTCCCAACCGATCTACCGAAACGTGACACCTTCTACAACGCCTTGGATCACCTAAATGGTTGCCACTTGGGCAGTGCCGAGCTGATCGAAGTCGCCGGTGCGCCGTACGGTGAAGTGGTGGTGGATACCGCCAAGTGTACCCTGTGCATGAGCTGTGCGGCTTTGTGTCCGGCTCGCGCCCTAGAAGACGGCGGCGACACCCCAGCATTGCGCTTTACCGAGCAGCGCTGCGTCCAGTGTGGCCTGTGTCAGCAAGCCTGTCCTGAGGGCGCCATTAAGTTGGTGGCGCGCTTTGATCTGGATCGTGAACGCCGCCAAGGCTGTCGCGATCTAAATCGTGAACAACCGTTTGAATGCATTACCTGTGGTAAGCCGTTCGCGACGAAGGCCGTAGTTGAGAAGATGACTACCGCTCTGGCCGGCCACAGTGCCTTTGCTGGCGATGCGATCCAACGTTTGAAGATGTGTGAAGACTGTCGAGTCAAAGATATGTTCACTGACTTGCTCGACGATCCAGAAAAACAATTGCGGGTATAACCATGACCGAGTCCACCGCTGCAGTAAGCAGCCAAGAACAACAACATCTGCGCGCTGACGTTTACCAATTGTTGGCAGCGTTGTTGCGCCATACCCCAAGCCCAGAACTGCTGCAGTTTTTGGCGCAATTGGAACTGGATAGCGAGCAAGACAGCCCAATCATTCGTGCTTGGCATGGTCTTAAGCTGGGCGCGGCCAATGTCGCCCCAGACCAACTTGAAGATGAATACTTCAACCTGTTTATCGGCCTGGGTCATGGTGAAGTTATCCCGTACGCCAGCTGGTATCTAACCGGTTCGCTGATGGACAAGCCGTTGGCATTGCTTCGTCAAGACTTGGCACAGCTCGGCTTCGCCCGTGAAGAGCAGGTCAAAGAGCCAGAAGACCATCTGGCGGCGCTGTGTGAAGTGATGGCGTTTTTGCTGATGGAAGGCAATGCGGCTGAGCAGATCAGTTTCTACCAACGTCATATCGCCCCTTGGGCCGACAAGTTTTTTGCCGATTTGGCCAAGGCTAACAGCGCGAGCTTCTATACTTCAGTTGCAGCCCTAGGCCAAAGCTTTATCGCTATCGAGCAAAGCCACTTCGGCGGATTAACCTTGGATACCCAAGTTACCCAAGCTTAACCCGGGATACCTTCCCTCCGTCGTTGTCACAATCGCTCCTAACTAGGGGCGATTGTTTTATCTAGGTTCGCTAGCCGCTGCGTTGGCGCCGGTGTTGTTGCGACCATTGGCTAACAGCCAACCGCCGCGAGAACTGGCATATCTAGGTGGCCTTTGGGCATTGGACAACTCGACGGTGAAACAGTAATACCAATTCGTGTAAGTAAATGGTTTATCTAGTGCGAAGGAGAAATCGTTTCAATCAAGGCACTCAACGCCACTGCTAGTGGCTCTACCAGTAAGTTGAGTAACGCCGAGTGAAACGATTTGAACCAGCAATAGTGATCAGATATTTAGGCGAACTGGTATAAGAAGTCGTTTCACTTTCACCCACTTCGTTCAAGTCACTGCGGCTTGAACGCACGGAGGTGTTATGACTCAACCGCAACTCAAGCTGAAACGCCGTGGTGCTCTGAAGGCCATTGGCCTTGGCATCGGTGGCGTTGCCCTTGGCAGTGCTACCGCTCAGGCTGCCCCTCGTGCTTCTGAAACTCCCCAATCATCTTCCGCGAAACCTCGTTATCGCGCGTCAGAGCACGTCCTAACCTACTACGCCACACTCAGCGAACAGGAGGGTTAGTGATGAAACTTACCCGTTCTGCAACACCGCAACCGCAGCCCAACCTGGGCGCCAGTAATCTTGGCTTGAATCGACGCCAGTTTTTAAAACGCGCTGGGGTAACCAGTGGCGGCATCGCCGCTGCGTCAATGCTTGGTAGTGGGATGATCCGCAAAGCTGAAGCGGACACCATGGCCGCCGATGGCCCGATTACCACGGTGCGAACCATCTGCACTCACTGCTCGGTCGGCTGCGGGCTTTACGCCGAAACTCAAAATGGCATTTGGACTGGCCATGAGCCGGCCTTTGACCATCCGATCAATCGCGGCAGTCATTGCGCCAAAGGGGCGTCATTGATCCACCATACCCACAGTGAGAAACGGGTGAAGTACCCGATGAAATTGTCAGGCGGCAAATGGCAACGGCTCAGTTGGGATGAGGCGATCAACGAAGTCGGCGATCTGATGCTCAAGATCCGCCAAGAGTCTGGGCCTGATTCGATCTACTTTATGGGATCGGCCAAGACCAACAATGAACAAAGTTACTTGTACCGCAAACTGGCGGCGATGTGGGGCACCAATAACATCGACCATTCGGCGCGGATCTGTCACTCCACTACGGTCGCGGGGGTAGCCAATACCTGGGGCTACGGAGCCATGACTAACTCTTACAACGACATGCACAACTGTAAGAGCATGATCTTTGTTGGCTCGAATGCTGCCGAAGCGCACCCTGTGGCAATGCAGCACATCCTGATCGCCAAGGAGCGGGGCGCCAAAATGATCGTGGTCGATCCGCGTATGACCCGCACTGCTGCCCATGCCGATGAATACGTACACATTCGCCCCGGTACCGACATTCCATTTATTTATGGCCTGCTGTGGCACATCTTCGAAAATGGCTGGGAAGACCAAGACTTTATCGACCGCCGAGCGTGGGGGATGGAGCAGATCCGCGCTGAGGTGAAGAAGTACCCGCCAGCGGAAGTGGAAAATATCGTTGGCGTCACTGGTGCGCAGATGGAGCGGGTGGCGCGGACGCTGGCGGAAAATCGCCCCGGCACCATCGTTTGGTGTATGGGCGGCACCCAGCATACCGTCGGTAACGCTAATACCCGAGCGTACTGCATCTTACAGTTGGCGCTTGGCAACATGGGCAAAAGTGGTGGCGGTGCCAACATCTTCCGTGGCCACGATAACGTTCAAGGGGCAACCGATTTTGGCTTGCTGTTTGACAACCTGCCGGGCTACTACGGTCTGTCAGAAGGGGCGTGGCAGCATTGGTCGCGGGTGTGGGAGTTGGATTATGAATGGGTCAAGTCGCGGTTTGACCAAGGCACCTATTTAGGTAAAGCGCCAATGACCAGCCCGGGCATCCCTTGCTCCCGTTGGCACGATGGCGTGCGCGAAGATAAAACCAAGATTGGCCAGCGCGATAACGTGCGGATGGCGTTCTTCTTAGGCCAATCGGTCAACACCGAAACCCGTGGCCGCGAGGTCAAAGAGGCGCTAGAGAAGATGGATGCGGTGGTGGTGGTCGATCCCTACCCAACCATGGCGGGGGTAATGTCAGATCGCTCCGATGGCGTCTATCTGCTGCCATCCTGTTCACAGTTTGAAACCTACGGCTCGGTATCCGCTTCCAATCGCTCGCTGCAGTGGCGTTCGCGGGTGGTGGAACCGGTATTTGAGTCCAAACCCGACCACGTGATCATGTATCTGTTGGCGAAGAAACTGGGGATTGAAAAGCAGCTGTGCAAAAACATCACAGTTAACGGTGAAGAACCGCTGATTGAAGACATCACCCGCGAATACAACAAGGGGATGTGGACCGTTGGCTATACCGGTCAGTCGCCGGAACGATTGAAAGCGCACCAGCAGAACTGGGGCGACTTTGAATTCGAGGACCTGCAGGCCAAAGGCGGCGCATTGAAAGGCGAAACCTACGGCTTGCCATGGCCATGTTGGGGCACACCGGAACTGAAACACCCGGGTACCCACATCCTCTACGATACCTCTAAGCACATCATGGAAGGCGGCGGTAATTTCCGCGCTCGCTTTGGGGTTGAGTACCAAGGAGAAAACCTGCTGGCGGACGATCCGGGTTCCAAAGGCAACGACATCGGCGAAGGCTTCCCGGAATTCACCGCCGATATGTTGAAGCAGCTTGGCTGGTGGGACGAACTGACAGCCGAAGAGAAACAAGCAGCCGAGGGTCGCAATTGGAAAACCGATCTTTCCGGTGGCATTCAACGGGTCGCCATCAAGCACGGCTGTATCCCCTACGGTAATGCCAAAGCGCGCTGCCGAGTTTGGACCTTCCCAGACGAGGTGCCAATCCACCGTGAACCGCTGTACACCGTCCGTCGCGATCTGGTGTCAAAGTACCCGACCTACGATGATCGCCAGGTGGCACGCCTGCCAACGTTGTACAAGTCGATTCAGCAAAAGGTGATTGCCGAAAACTTGGATAAGAGTCATCCACTGATTGTTACCACCGGTCGTTTGGTGGAATACGAGGGTGGCGGCGAAGAGACGCGCTCGAATCCATGGTTGGCGGAGTTGCAACAGACCATGTTTGTCGAGATGAATCCCGCTGATGCCGCTGCCCGTGGTATCGAGGATGGCGATGCGGTCACACTGCACTCACCGGAGGGCGCGGTGATCCACATCAGCGCGATGATCACCGAACGGGTGATCCCCGGTGAATGTTTTATGCCGTACCACTTTGCTGGGATCTTTGAGGGCAAATCGCTGGCGTCACATTACCCCGAGGGCACGGTGCCCTACGTGATTGGTGAATCGGCCAACACCGCCATGACCTATGGCTATGACATTGTCACTCAGATGCAGGAGACCAAAGTGTCGATCTGCGAGATCCGTAAGGCCTAAGGAGCAGTCGTTATGGCAACAATGAAATTTTTATGCGACACCAAGCGCTGCATCGAATGCAACGGCTGTGTGGTCGCCTGTAAAAACGCCAATGACACCGCGCTGGAGTGGGGGATTCAACGCCGCCGGGTGGTGACCTTAAATGACGGTGTGGTTGGTAAAGAGAGTTCGATTTCGGTCGCCTGCATGCACTGCTATGACGCGCCGTGCATGGCGGTCTGTCCGGCGGATTGCTTTGAGCGTACCGAAGACGGCTTGGTGTTACACAGCAAAGAGAAGTGTATCGGCTGTGGTTACTGCTTGTATGCCTGTCCATTCGGGGCGCCGCAGTTCCCGAAAAAGGCTGCCTTTGGCGCTCGAGGGCAGATGGACAAGTGTACCTACTGTGCCGGCGGACCGGATGCCGAGCCGGGTACCGAGAAAGAGGCTGAATTGTACGGTGCTAACCGCATTGCGGAGGGCAAACTGCCATTTTGCGCTGAGATCTGTGCCACCAAATCGTTGCTGGCTGGCGATGCCGAGGTGATCTCCAAGGTATTCCGCCAACGGGTGGCGACTCGTGGTGCTGACAACGCCGGCTGGGACGGTTAAGGAGGTTCCGATGAGAGCAACCATCACCAGTGCGTTACTGCTGGGGTTTGTGTTGGCCATAATGGCGCTGGCGGTTTCGCCGCCCGCGCTGGCAAAAGCCAGCGAAGCCGAACAACAAGCGCAGGCTAAGGCGCTGCAGGCGGCGCAGTTAGCTGAGATCGATAAAGCCACTGCGCCTGAGGTACCACTGATCCGTTCGGCGCAAGCCGCCGAAGAGATGATCAGCAATCAAAGCAACGCCGAGGGGCTAAGCCCATTGTGGACGGCGGTACGCGAAGGTCAAACCGGCCGTACCACCTCAAAGTCACCGTTCGCCGATAGCTTTATCAATCAGTATGATTTTATGTTGATTGAACAACGGCCTGGCTGGCTCAGTAAAGCACTGACCTTTTCGCTGTTTGGCATGATTGTGGTGTTCGCCGTATTCGTGTTGGTTAATGGTGCCTCCAAGCTCGAGAAGGGGTTCTCGGGAGTCGAGGTAAGGCGCTGGTCGAATGTGGATATCTGGGTTCATTGGCTGATGGCGATCCCCTGTATTTTGCTGATCCTAACCGGATTGGCGCTACTGGCGGGGCGCTGGGTGTTTGCCGATTGGTTGGGGCCTCAGGGGCTGGCGACGCTGGCGGCGATGGCTAAACCGATTCACGACTATATGGCGTTGCCGTTCGCGTTGTTTGGGGTGATTGCGATGTTGCGCTGGATGAAGCACAACATTCCTGCCGGTTACGATCTGAAATGGTTTACCGTGGTTGGTGGCTACCTCAACTTCGGCCCATTTAAGGGACAGCACCCGGATGCGGGCTTTTCCAATGCTGGTGAAAAACTGTGGTACTGGAGTTTCACTCTATTCGGTTTGGCGATCATCGTGTCAGGGATGTTCTTGTTGTTTCCTGAGGCGTTGTCGACCAGTCGCACTGACGCGTTATGGGCGCTGTTGATCCACGCGTCGGCAGCCATCGTGATCACTGGCTTTACTGTGGTGCATATCTTTATGGCCACGGTGCTGTCAGAGGGCGGTATGGTCAATATGGTTACTGGCTATTGCGATGAAAACTGGGCCAAACAGCACCACAACGTTTGGTACGACGAGATCAAGGCCGACGGCAGCATCGAATACAAAACCAGCTAGTTAACGCACCTGCCTCTAAGCGCCCGCACGGTAAGTTACCGTGCGGGCTTTTTTGTTGGCGACCTGCTGGTGCGATAGTGAGCAACCGTCTTGATAATGGTGTTTTTTGCCATCGACAAAGATTGCTGCGATCACGTTTTACGCTGCATAATGGTTAACAAGTTGTAATCGAGGGCAGGGATTATGCTCGCCGTAGTGCAGGATAAGTTTGACGCCTATCGCCGCTTAGCGCGGTTGGATCGGCCGATTGGCACCTTTTTATTGATGTGGCCAACCATGGCGGCGTTGTGGTTAGCTGCGGAAGGGTTGCCCAGCCCGTTTGTACTTGGGGTGTTTTTCATCGGGGTGTGGTTGATGCGTGCCGGTGGTTGCATCATCAACGACTTTGCCGATCGCAAACTGGATGGTCATGTCAGTCGAACCAAGGCGCGGCCGCTGGCTGCGGGCGAAATCCAAAGTTGGGAAGCGCTGTTTTTGTTTGGTGCGTTGGCGTTGCTGTGCTGGGCGTTGGTATTGCAGCTCAATGAGTTGACTGTTCGCTTAGCGTGGGGTGGCATCGTGCTTACGGTTATCTACCCGTTTACCAAGCGGTTTTTGCCTGCGCCACAGATGTTTTTAGGGGTGGTTTGGAGCTGGTCGATTCCGATGGCGTTTGCGGCGCAAACCGGAGAGGTAGCGCCAATTGCTTGGCTGCTGTTCGTGGCCAATTGGTGCTGGACGGTGGCCTACGACACCATGTACGGCATGGTCGATCGTGAGGATGACCTTAAGGTCGGTATTCGTTCTAGTGCCATCTGGTTTGGTCGCTGGGACCGGCATCTGATCGGTCTGTTTCAAGTGATTGCGATGGCGCTGCTGGTAGCGGTTGGCTTGGTGCTAAACCTCGGTGGTTTTTACTTTGCGGGTTTAGCGGTGATGGCTGGGTTATTTATCTATCAGCAATGCTTGATCATTGGTCGAGATCGCGACGCCTGCTTTGTGGCCTTTCTTAATAACAATTGGGCCGGCGCGGCGTTATTCCTTGGAGTCGTGTTGGATTACGCCATCGCCTAATTGTTCTTGTTTTTAAAGCCGCCGATTGGCGGCTTTGTTGTATCCGTTACTAGGGCGTGTCGACGTTTGGTGTTCAGAATTTGGTCGAGGATAGCAGCTGTCAATCGAGGATTGCGATTGAAGGCCCTCTCTTCTGAAATCAAAATCAGGGCTCTACGTCGAAATCGCATGACGAAGAGTGACAGCTGCTAGTCCGACCCTGCAAGGCGCCCCTTAGTGAGCACTAAACAGCAAAATTAACCAATCAAGATCAATTTGCTGTCGAAACAGGCAGCGGTGGGCGCAAAAGTATACAGCAAAGGTCAACACGCCCTAATTACCATCAATGCAACCGTAGCATCACTTGGCGGGCGATGGCTTGGCTGCGTTGCCATTGGCTGCGGCCAATCGTAAAGCAACAGTTCAACTCGTCGCCGTTGACCTCGGCCTGGTGTGGATAGTTACCTTGGTGGCTGCGACCAAAGCCACTCTTTTCGAGCATTCGCTTGGCGGCAACGTTGCTCGCTGTGCAGCTTGCCAGCAAAGTGTCTGCGTCCAGTTCGTTAAAGGCCAAGTCCCTAACAAATCGTAGCGTTTCAGTGGCAAGCCCCTGTCCCCAAACTTGAGGGTGCAGTTGCAAGTTAACGCGGTAATGACCGGGTTGCTGGCGTTGCAGGCTAACCAATCCGCACAGTTGCTGCTGATGATCCAGCAGTGCCAGTTGCAGGTGACTTGGTTGCAAGCCTTGGCCGAGCTGTTCTTGAGTTTTCACAATCTGCGGCAGCAAGCGGTGCTGCTGTTGTCGCGGATCGGTGCCGAGTACACTGGCAATGGAGTGTATATCGCTGATCTGCAACAACCTTAGTGACAGCCGTGGTAACGGCAGTGCTTGCCGGTGGCTTAAGCGTTGCAGCAACGGCAGCGAAGCGGCGGTGTGCACTAAGTGCAGGGCAGGTTGGCAAGACATCGGCTCGGGCTCGGTAGGAAAAATGAGCGCGGATTATCCAGCTATGTGGTGCCATTGGCTGTGATCTGCCGAACAAAAAAAGCACAAGGCGACCAATTTTAGGTCGCCTTGAGAAAATTGTTCACGGGGCTGCTATTTCAGATAGGCAAAGGCATCGCCGATCAGATGCTCGCTGTTGGCACCTTGAGCAAGAAACCGTTCGCGGGCGACACCGGCCATCTCGAAACGACCAGCAACGTAGATATCGTAGTCGCTTAAGTCGGCGATATCGTCACAAACGGCGTCCAATACCGAGCCGTGGCGAGCACCCGCTTGCCACTCGTCAAATACAGGCACGAAGGTTAGCGATGGCAGGCTGTCCGCTAACTGCTCGGCGCGTTGACGTAGATACATGCCGGCGTTATCGCGACAGCCCCAATACAGGATGGTGGGAATGTTATCGTCGATGGCGACCAGCTGTTCCAGCATCGAGTGAGCGTAGCTAAAGCCAGTACCGCCAACCACCAGTAGCCTTGGTCGGCGGCTGTGCAGACGCAGGTGAGCGTGACCAAACGGGGCTTCGATGGAGATTCGGGTGTTGCTGCGCAGGTGCTCAATCACCTGCATGGCGTAGCTTTCTGCTACAAAAGCGCCGATATGCAACTCGATCTGTTTGCTACCGGGGGCGGAAGCGATGGAGAACGGCCGTTTATCTTCTGGCCCCATGACGATGGTCAGGTACTGGCCACCAACAAAGTCAAAAGGCTCTTGTGGGGTTAGGCGCACCTGAAACACGGTGTCGCTGAATGGACTGATGCTGTCCACGTGGCATTCAATGGCTTTCATACTGCTACTGCACTTCCTTTAATCGAGGCCGTATTCGACCCAGCGGGCGTCGACCTTCTGTTTTATCTCGTCATCCATAACGATTGGCTGGCCCCATTCGCGATCGGTCTCCCCTGGCCACTTATTGGTGGCATCCATGCCAATCTTGGAACCCAAGCCGGCAACCGGTGAAGCAAAATCGAGGTAATCGATCGGGGTGTTCTCTACCATCAAGGTATCCCGCGCCGGATCCATGCGGGTGGTCATCGCCCAGATCACATCGTTCCAATCGCGGGCATTAACGTCGTCATCGCAAACGATGATGAACTTGGTGTACATAAACTGGCGAAGGAAACTCCAAGCGCCCATCATCACCCGCTTGGCGTGGCCAGGGTACTGTTTTTTAATGGTAATCACTGCCATTCGGTAGGAGCAACCTTCTGGCGGGAGATAGAAATCTTCGATTTCGGGGTACTGTTTTTTCAGGATTGGTACGAACACTTCGTTGAGCGCTACCCCCAGCATCGCCGGCTCATCCGGTGGGCGGCCAGTGTAGGTGCTGTGGTAGATGGCGTCTCGACGCATGGTCATGTGAGTCACGGTAAATACCGGGAACTGTTCGACCTCGTTGTAGTAACCGGTGTGATCGCCGTAGGGGCCTTCGGCCGCCAGTTCGCCAGGTTCAAGATAGCCTTCAAGAATGATTTCGGCGGTTGCTGGTACCTGCAGATCACAGCTTAGCGCTTTGGCGACCTCGGTGCGTTCTCCGCGCAGTAGTCCGGCAAAGGCGTATTCGCTCATGGCATCGGGCACCGGCGTTACCGCGCCCAAAATGGTGACCGGATCCGCGCCCAGCGCGACCACTACCGGATAGCGTTCGCCAGGGTGTTGCTGTTGAAACTCTTGATAGTCGATGGCGCCGCCACGGTGCGCCAACCAGCGCATGATCAGTTTGTTTTTACTGAGCAACTGCTGGCGATAGATCCCCAAGTTTTGCCGTTTTTGATTCGGCCCTTTAGTGATAGTCAGGCCCCAAGTCACCAAGGGGGCGACATCGCCGGGCCAGCAGTGTTGTATCGGCAGTTTGCTAAGGTCGACTTGATCGCCCTCAAATACCAGTTGTTGGCATTTAGGCCGTGAAACGGATTTCGGTGGCATGTTCAACGCTTGTTTGAACATCGGTACTTTAGCGATCGCGTCTTTAAACCCTGATGGCGGTTCCGGTTCCTTAAGAAACGCCAGTAACTCGCCAACTTCCCTAAGTTTTTTGGGGTCAGTGTGGCCGAGCGCCATGGCGACGCGCTTAGGGGTGCCAAACAAATTAGCCAATACCGGCATGGCGTGGCCTTTGGGATTCTCAAACAGAATCGCCGGCCCTCCAGCACGCAAAACTCGGTCGCAAATTTCGGTCATTTCCAAGTGAGGATCGACCTCTGCGCTGATGCGTTGCAGTTCACCATGGCTTTCAAGGTACTCAACAAATGAACGTAAGTCCTTAAAATTCATCGTTTTTATTCTCTTTGTTAGCTTTCGCGCAACATTATAGCGCAGCATTAGGCAATCTGGCTCCCCAACATTCAATCCTACCGTGGTCGAGCTGTTACTACCTTTTGGATTATTCGCCCCTGAGCGGATGACAATTTGGTATTCGACACAAGGATGTGCCCGATGAAGTACTCTTCTGCGCTGGTGGCAGCGACGACAATGCTGCCGGTCGTTGCGCTGGCGACCCCATTTGCGGATGGTCGCAGCCAAGGGATGGCGGGCGTTGGTATTGCTGCCGGTGATTTTCGCCAAACCTTAGCAAATCCTGCGCTGTTAACTCGTTTTGCCGATGATGATTCGTTTTATTTGCAATTGGGACTTGGGGCCTTGGGCCGTGAGTATGACGATACCATCGATGGCGTTGATGCAACTCAAGATGATATCGCCGCGTTTGAAGCGGCGTTGGCGCAAGGCGATCGCGTGGCGGCGATGGAAATTGCCCTGCGCGCCGGTGAACGGTTACAAGCATTAGAGCAAAATAGCCCCGGTGGCGAATTGGAGTTATTGCTCGGAGGTTACCGTCCCAGTCAAAGTTTGGCGTGGGGAGTGTCGCTAAGCGGCTATGCCGCAGTATCTGGGGTGGTGGACTACGTCGAAAGTGATGAGCAGTTGTTGCGCGAAGCATTGATTACCTTGCAGTTTAACCCTGATGAGATCGCCAGTAACGCCGATCTGCAAGGGGCTTTTGTGTCGGAATTGACGCTGTCGCTGGCTCGTCAATTTACGCTAAATGAGTTACCGCTGTCGGTGGGGATTGCGCCAAAGTTGCAGCGTATCGACAGCTACTATTACAACGCCAACATCTCCAATTTCGACGATGACGATCTGACCGACAATCGTAATATGACCGACACCACCGAATTTAACCTCGATGTCGGTTTTCACAGTGGTTACGGTGCCTGGCAGTGGGCGTTAGTGATCCGCAATCTGCTTGAGCAAGAGTTAACCGACGTGACGGGGCAGTCGCTGATGCTGCGGCCTACTGCGGTTGCGGGGTTAGGGTGGCAAGCGCACGGCTTAACCATCGAGGTCGATTTGGATTTAAACGAAGATGACTCTTTTGAAACCTACATTATGCCCAGCCAATGGGCACGAATTGGCGCCGAGTATGATTTTCGCCAGTGGCTGCAAGCGCGCTTAGGTTTTCGTAGCGACCTGTCGGACAACTACCACGACATTTGGAGTTTTGGCTTGGGATTCAGCCCTGGCCAGATGGTGAGCTTGGATCTGGCGGCGCAATTGGGCGACAACGACGAGCTGGGGGGGCAAATCCAGTTGGGGCTGCGCTTTTAGGGGCACTCGAGCGGATGATAGCGCTGATCGGAATGGTTAAGGCGATAGCAGCGCTGTTGCCAGCGATACAGCCGTTGGCCTTGATGAAGTTCGCTACGAGCGTTGGCTGGTAGTGTCGCTAAGGCGCCGCCTTTATCTTGGGGTAGTTGGCTGTGAATGGTTCGGGCTGACAGTGGCGCTATCCGGATTGGCTGCGGAGGTTGGTCAACACGATAGCGTGGCCAATCGCGGTCGCTTGCCCAGCGGCTGGAGCGCAAGCGATGATCGTGCCAAGTCAGATTGCAGCGGCCATGGGGCTGCCAGACTCGATTGGCCCAATAATGGTTGCCCCAATAGCCGGGGTGACCAACGCTGATCCCCACCGACACACGGGCGCTTGCCGCAGCGCCAAGACCGATGCTCAGACATAGCAGTAACCCAAATCGCAGTAACATTGTGCTACCCCGCTGCTGTTAGTTAACTGACACTCGCTTAAGTATGGCAAAAAATAACCCGAAGCTGGGCTTCGGGTTGTCGGTATTGGCGTCAGCAATCGCGATTACAGGGTCAGCTTGATGGCCGCGGCTGGAGTCAAATTCTTGTTGGTTTGGTAGTAACCCTGACTCTTATCATCTTTAAGACCTGCGGCGCTGCCATAGATCCAGTAGGTATTGGCTTCGTTAGGGTCTTTGGCAATACCGTAAGGCTTACCGGCTAAGCTTTGCAGTGCGTTGCCATCACCTTGTAACAGCGGCGCGTATTCGAACCAATCCATGGTTTCGCCATTGGCGTCGATGGCTTTAATGTCGGAGCGACGTTTGCCTAAGCCCAGTAGCTGGCCTTGGCTAACGGTTAGGTGAGCTTCAGTTTGCTCTTTGCAGGCGCTGTTGCATGAATTGGCCGATTCCGCCTTTAGGGTCCAGTACACTGGCAGACGCTCGCCCTTAGCTAAGAACTTGCCGTCTTTGCTGAATTCGATGTCACGCTTGGCCTGAATAAAACCGACAATGACGTTGTCGAGAATGTCGGTTGGTACCACGTTAAACAGGTAGTTGCCGTTGCCTTTAACAATGCTCGGCACTGATAGGTAACGGCCTTTCGCTGGCACAAAGGTGCCATTGATGTTGACGTACAACGCAGGGCGACTGTAGCGCTGCTTTTTGCCATCAACCTCTTGGGTCATCGACTCATTGAAAAATGCCGCGCCGCCAATTTCGGCCTCTTTGGCCCATTTGTAGGTTTGATTGGCGATGGTGAATGGCAGTTCAAAGGTTTCCGCCAACTCGCGACCGCCAGTGGCGCGGACGTCGGCCGCTAATACACTGCTGTGGGCGGGGGCATCGATAGTGAGCGCAAAATCGGAGCCGGTGATCTGGATGGTACGGCCTTTGTCACCACCAACACGTTGGCTATCTTGGTAATTGATGATCACGTTGAGCAGTTTGTTGCTGCTGTCGCTGTGGATGGCATCCATGTGGCGGATAGAACCATTAGCGGAGGTAGCAAAAATTTCTTGAGTGGGGGCCGCCAGTGCCGAAGCGGAGCACAGCGCCAACAGGGAAAGAGAAACTAAAGTGCGTTTCATAAGATCTAAGTCCGTTCAGTTTATTGCGGGCGAGTTGCCCAAACTAAACTCAGCGGCGCAGCCTAGAATCCATTGCAGATTCCACTGTCGCTTTGCGTCCCTACCTCACGATAGGTTTGCCCTTAGAGTCGAAAATGGAGGCGGAGTTTATCCTTTTTGATGAAATATGAAACCGGAACCAAAACTTTCATTGATCTGCGTCACATTAGATTTTCGGCCAGTGGCTTGAGGTTGTTACGACAATAAAAAAGCCGGCGCATGGCCGACTTTATCAAATTGAGAGCAGCGAACTGTTACTTCGACTTAGCGCGTTTCATCGCGTCAAAGAATTCGTCGTTGGTCTTGGTCATAGCCAACTTGTCGATCAAGAACTCCATCGCTTCCACTTCCTGCATTGGGTTAAGGATCTTACGCAGGATCCACATCTTTTGCAGTTCATCGGCAGACGCCAGCAACTCTTCACGGCGGGTACCAGAGCGGTTGAAGTCGATGGCTGGGAACACGCGACGTTCGGCGATCTTACGGCTTAAGTGCAGTTCCATGTTACCGGTGCCCTTAAACTCTTCGTAGATCACTTCGTCCATCTTCGAACCGGTATCAACCAGTGCGGTGGCGATAATGGTCAGGCTACCGCCCTCTTCGACGTTACGCGCGGCACCGAAGAAACGCTTTGGACGGTGCAGGGCGTTGGCATCGACACCACCAGTCAGCACTTTGCCGGAGCTTGGTACTACGGTGTTGTAGGCGCGGGCCAGACGGGTGATGGAATCCAGCAGGATCACCACATCTTTTTTGTGCTCAACCAGACGCTTGGCTTTTTCGATAACCATCTCGGCCACTTGCACGTGGCGGGAGGCTGGCTCATCAAAGGTAGATGCAACCACTTCGCCTTTGACCAGACGCTGCATCTCGGTTACTTCTTCAGGACGTTCGTCAATCAGCAGTACCATCAACTCACACTCTGGGTGGTTGTGAGCAATCGACTGAGCGATGTTTTGCAGCAGCAGGGTCTTACCGGCTTTTGGCGGTGCCACGATCAGACCGCGTTGGCCTTTACCGATTGGGCTGGCCAGATCCAGTACGCGAGCGGTGATGTCTTCGGTTGAACCGTTACCACGCTCCATCCGCAGACGGTCGTTAGCGTGCAGCGGAGTTAAGTTTTCAAACAGAATTTTGCTGCGCGAGCTTTCAGGGCGGTCGTGGTTAACTTGGTTAACTTTCAACAGCGCGAAGTAGCGTTCGCCATCTTTTGGTGGACGGATTTTACCGTCGATGGAGTCACCGGTGCGCAGGTTAAAGCGGCGGATTTGGCTTGGCGATACGTAGATATCGTCTGGGCCAGCCAGGTATGACGAGTCGGCGCTGCGCAGGAACCCGAAACCATCCTGAAGGATCTCCAATACGCCGTCGCCGAAGATATCTTCGCCGGACTTGGCGTGGGCTTTAAGGATGGCAAACAGAATGTCTTGCTTACGGGCACGAGCAAGGTTTTCCAATCCCATGGATTCGGCCAGAGCAACCAGCTCCGAAACCGGTTTCTGTTTCAATTCGGTTAGGTTCATAGGGGGGTTCTTTTGATCGGTACTGCGCGGCTCAGAGCGGCGCCGACGAACTGTCATAGTCGCGTTCGAATAATTTAAGAGAATGGGTTTTTGCTGAAAAAATCAACAAAGAGAATGTTTGGTTAAGAACTTAGCACCAATGCCGAAGTGCGTCCAGCGCTTTGTCCTATACAAAAGAGCCAGACTAACGATTGTTTAGTCTGGCTCAATTTTATAATAACGATGGCTTACAGGTGGCCGTCGATAAACTCTTTCAGCTGAGTTTTAGAGGCTGCACCGACTTTGGTGCCAACCAGTTCGCCGCCTTTAAATAGCAGCAGAGTTGGAATGCCACGGATGCCGAATTTAGCTGGGGTGGCGTTGTTGTGATCAACGTTCATTTTACCGATGGTCAGCTGGCCATCGTAATCGTCTGCCAGTTCGTTCAATACTGGGGCGATCATTTTGCATGGGCCACACCACTCTGCCCAGAAGTCCACCAATACTGGCTTGTCGGCGTTGATTACATCGGTGTCAAAGCTGTCGTCAGACAGAGTTAGGATCTTGTCGCTCATAAGTTACTCCAATTGTGTCCCATGCTAGGCCATTGCCCTAAGGGTATCTCCTTAATATGGGAGCGAGCTTGCCTGCTTTCAATGGTGGCGGCCAATTACATTATTAGGTCGCGCTAATCGAGCCGCTGGTCAAATAATCGCAAATGATTGCTGCGGCGTGATACTGGCGATAATTTGACGGCTTGGGTTTGCTTTGGCAAGCGCTTCCGATATGCTGCTTGGCATTATGACAAAGACCCATCTTACCGATACCCAATTTGCCGATTTCCCATTGGCAAACTCCGTAGTGGCGGCGCTGCAAGGCGCGGGCTTCAGCCACTGTACTCCCATTCAAGCGTTGACGCTGCCGATTCTGCTTAGCGGTAAAGACATTGCTGGCCAAGCTCAGACTGGCACCGGCAAGACCTTGGCGTTTTTGGTAGCGACCTTCCATGAGCTGCTAAGCCGTGAGGTACCTGCTGATCACGATGGTCACAGCCCGCGCGCATTGATCATGGCGCCAACCCGTGAGTTGGCGATTCAGATCTGCAAAGACGCTGAGCCACTGGCCAAGGCCACCGGTTTGAAACTGGGTCTGGCCTATGGCGGAGAAGGCTACGAAGAGCAGCGTGAAACCATCGCCGCTGGCGTCGATATTCTGGTGGGCACCACCGGTCGTCTGATCGACTACTACAAGCAGGGTGTGTACCAGCTAAATGCCATTCAAGTGATGGTACTGGACGAAGCCGACCGGATGTTCGATCTGGGCTTTATCAAAGACATTCGTTACCTGTTCCGTCGCATGCCTGCGCCAGCAGCGCGTCGTAACATGCTGTTTTCCGCTACCTTGTCATTCAAAGTGCAGGAACTGGCATACGAGCACATGAACGATCCTGAGCATGTGCAGGTAGAGCCAGAGCGCAAGACCGCCAAGCAAATTAAGGAAGAGCTGTTTTATCCGTCCAATGAAGACAAGATGAAACTGCTGCTGACCCTGATCGAAGAGGAATGGCCAGACAAAGGCATTATCTTCGCCAACACCAAGCATCGCTGTGAAGAGATCCACGCTTGGATGGCGGCGGATGGCCATCGGGTTGGCTTGCTGACCGGTGACGTTCATCAGAAGAAACGTCTGAAGATCCTGGAGCTGTTCAAAACCGGCGACATCGACTTCTTGGTCGCCACTGACGTCGCCGCCCGTGGCTTACACATCGCTGATGTGACCCACGTGTTTAACTACGACTTGCCGGACGATTGCGAAGATTACGTCCATCGTATTGGCCGTACTGGCCGTGCTGGCGCTAAAGGTACCTCCATCAGTTTTGCTTGTGAGCAATACGCGATGAACCTGCCAGCGATCGAGGATTACATCGCCCATCGCATTCCGCAAAGCAGCTATGACGCCTCGGCTCTGCTGAGCGATCTGACCGTGCCAAAACGCAGTCACAGTCGCAGTCGTCGCCCTAACGATCGTGGTAACGATCGCAGCGGAGGCCAGCGCGGTGGCCGTCCACCACGCCGTCGCAGCTAACCTGCCCGTCAATAGCGGCCCAATCGTGGCCGCTATTACTTTGGGCTCCAACAGTTTCAATATGCTGTTGGCCCAGCCAAATCATCCTTTCCCGACGGTTATTGCCAAACACAAACGCAAAGTGCGCCTGGCGCGCGGCTTAGCGGCTACTGGCCGGTTAGATCCGCAGGCGGTAACTGAAGCGCTGGCGTGTTTGCAGTGGTTTGGCTTGCTGCTAAAACAAACTCAAGTGCACCAGGTGCAGGTGGTGGCTACCGCCGCGCTGCGACAAGCACTGGATGGGGCGGAATTCTGTCGGCGCGCTGAGCCGCTGCTGGGTTATCCGATAGCAGTGATTAGCGGTGACCGCGAAGCGGAACTGATTTTTCAAGGGATGCGGGCGACCACCAAGGTCGACGGCCGCTGTTTGATGATTGATGTCGGCGGTGCCAGTACCGAGTTGGTGATTGGCGACAATGACATCGACTATAAGATCTCGTTGCCGTTTGGGGCGGTGCTGTACACCGAACGCTTCTTTGCCGCCGGGATCAATCAAGCCAGCTTGGTGGCGGCGCGAGCCGCAGTGATCGGTGCACTGGCACCGGTACGGCAATCGTTATTGCAATTGGGGTGGCAACAAGCGTTGGGGATCTCCGGCAGCTTTCGCAGTGTGTTTGAGTACGAACAATCAAACATCGCCGCAAATGCCCCGATAAGCCCTGCCAAGCTAATGGAACTCGAAGCTAAGCTGCTGGCAAATAATGGTGAACTTCCCGGTTTGTGCATTGAACGGCAACCGACATTTGCCGCTGGCATCGCCATTTTATCGGGGCTGATGAGCAGTTTGCAGATTGAGGCGTTCTACCCCGCAGGTGGGGCGTTGCGGGAGGGGGTCTTGCTGCAGTTAAACCAACAGGTTGAAGTGGCTGGCGCCGCGCTTGAATTGAATTAACGTCACTGTTCGCTAATTGTGACCGATCCAGATCACAGACAGCGGGATCGCGCCGATATTAACTAATGCACTTGAGTACAATCTGCACTCACGCATTAAATTAGTCGATTCAGGCGCAAATAATGACCTCTACTACTACAAAAACCAGCCTTTGGGGGCGTTGGTCTGCGGTACCACTGTGGCTGCAGATCCTTACTGGCATGCTATTGGGTATGGGCACCGGCCTCTACCTTGGTGAAAACGCAGAATATCTAAAACCGATTGGCAGCCTGTTTGTTAACACCATCAAGATGCTGATCGTGCCGTTGGTGTTCTGTTCGTTGATCGTTGGCATCACCTCGATGCGCGATACCCAGAAAATGGGCCGCATCGGCGCTAAGTCCTTCGTGTTTTACATGGCCACCACTGCTGTTGCAATTACCATTGGCCTGGCGTTTGGCGTGCTGTTCCAGCCAGGGGCAGGCCTAGAACTGCCGGTCGCGTCAGCGGCGGAAACGGTAAAAGAGGCTCCCAAGTTTGTCGATATTATCGTTGGCATGATCCCAACCAACCCAGTGGCGGCACTGGCTGGTGGCCACATTCTGCAGGTTATCGTGTTTGCGGTAGCGCTGGGGGTAGCACTGGTCCTGATCGGCGAACGCGGCCAGCCGGCGGTAGCGTTGTTTGAATCGCTGGCTGAAGCGATGTACAAGCTGACCGATCTGGTGATGCGATTAGCCCCTTACGGCGTATTCGCGCTAATGGCTTGGGTGGCTGGCTCTTACGGATTGGCGGTATTGCTGCCACTGATCAAAGTGATTTTGGCGGTATACCTGGGCTGTATGGCTCATATCTTTGGTTTCTACAGCCTGATTTTGGCGTTCATCGCTCGCATCAGCCCAATCACTTTCTTTAAGCATATCTCTGAAGCGATGGCCGTGGCTTACACCACCTCCAGCTCCGCAGGCTCTCTGCCAGCGTCGATGAAATGTGCCGCCAGCTTGGGCGTGAACAAGCGGGTATCCAGCTTCGTATTGCCTTTGGGCACCACCATCAACATGGATGGTACTGCGCTGTACCAAGGCGTATGTGCGTTGTTTGTGGCGCAGGCATTCGGTGTTGATCTGACCATGACTCAGTACCTGACCATCATTGCCACTGCAACCTTGGCGTCCATCGGTACTGCCGGTGTGCCTGGTGCTGGTCTGGTGATGTTGACTCTGGTGCTGACTTCCGTTGGTCTGCCGCTGGAAGGGGTGGCACTGGTGGCTGGTATCGACCGTATTTTGGATATGGCTCGCACCGTGGTAAACGTTTCCGGTGACTTGCTGGCGACCACCGTGATTGCTAAATCTGAAGGTGAGATCAACCAGCAGCAAACCCAAGCTGCGCAGGCTTAAGTAGTCAACCTATCGAATTCAACAGGGCGCTTCGGCGCCCTGTTTGCGTTTATGCGACGGCCAGTTTGGTTGGCGAATAATAGCCATGAATTTCGTGTGGATTTACACATTCTAATCGTTTGATTTGTTGTGTGAATGTTAAATTTTAAGCGATTTTCGGTATGGTGCCTCCCAGTTAACCATCAGCACACTGGTTTTTAGGGAGGGGTACCATGATGGGTAAGCAAACCGCGGTGGCTGTGACACTGCTAGCGGCGCTCGCTGGTTGCAGTGACAATAACGACAACCATGACGTTGCTGCGGAGCAATCGCCAACGGTAGTGTCGCCGTTAGCACACGCCATCTTAGCGGGGATGCAGGTAACCGTTGATGGGACCACCTCGCCGCTAACCGATGGCACTCTTAGCCTTGCAGCCGGACAACCATTCACTCTAACCATTGGCGATTTCAACAGTGCCGAGGTTATCGCCAGTGATGAGTTAACCCTGTTTGCGCTGTTCGGCGCAGAGCCGCAACTGGATGCCAATGCCATCTATCAGGCATTGCAGAATGAGGATTATCAGGGGTCGCTGGCGCAGGTTAGTAACTTGATAAGCTGGCTGTTGGCGTGGGATGAAAATTTCGATCTGAGCGATGGCATTCAAGCACGATCGCTGGATTGGCTGCAGATGAGCGATGGGCTGAGCTTCAATCTACCCTACCGTGATTTTATCGAGCAGCAGTTACAACCGCGTTTACGGCAGCAAGGTTGGCGTTTGGGCTACCCGTTTGAATATGCGCTGCTGCACTATTACCGGCTGCTGGGACTGCAAGTTGCAGGTTTTCGCGAACTGACCGTCGAGCAATATCGCGCCGGTGTGCTGGAGCTCACTTGGCACAGCAGTTACGACGATAACGGCTTACCCATCCGCCGTGCCGGCTACGGCAGTAAAAATGAGTTAGTGGCCAACGACTGGCAGCAAAGTTACAACGATTATCTGCAACCGCTTGAGCGCCGTTTTGATTATTACGATGTCTATGGCCAACTGGTGCAGGGTGATGTGGCACAGCACCGTTACGACCCGCTTGGCAATCGCAGCTATTGGTCTGAAACCGAAGACAGTGGTAACCGATCCTATACCAGTGAAGAGGTAACCCTGCGTAGTCAGCAAGGGTTGCCAACCGTGGTTAGCTATCGCAGTTATGCCGATGGCGACTTGCGGCGGCAACTGGATCACCACTACCTCTACAACGAGCAATTTCAAGCCAGCAGCGTCACGGTTAAGCAAGATCTCGATCCCGAGGTTGATGGCATTGAACTGTCGCAGCAGCAACTATTTGAGTACGACCAGCAGGGCAATCAACGTCGTTTTACCGAGCTTGAGGATGCTGACAACGACGGCGTTGTCGACAGCCGTTTGCTGGTTGAATGGCGCTTTGATGCCGCGGGGCAGCAACTGTTTTACGGTAACTACTTCGATAACGATAACGATGGCGTGATCGATAGCTACAACAGTCGCACCCGCACCTATGACGAGCAAGGTAACAACAGCAGCTATTACTACGTCAACGACAGCGATAACGACGGCAGTTGGGACAGCAACGTCTATAGCCTCTACCGATGGGATGACAATGGCAATCGCATCGGCATCACCAACTATCGTAACTACCTAGATGCCGCTACCTACAGTCAGCGGGAAACCATTGAATACCACTATGATGGCCGCAACCAGCCGATAAGTTATCAATCGTTAACCGACACCAACGGCGATGGCAAGCCGGAGCGTGCCAGCTACTCCAGCACCGAATATCACAACGATGATCAAGGGCGGATCTTAAGTCAGATCCATCGTGCTGATTTTGATGGCGATGGCGTGGTAAACAGCGTGACCACCGAAACTTACCGCTACGACGATAACGGCTTGCTGCAGCAAAGTACGCTGCAAACCGATTTTAACAACGACGGCATTCTCGACCGCGATGAACGCGCGATTTACCACTACGAGGCCGTCGCTGATGTGCTCGGAACCTTGCTGCATCGGCTAAATAATTAAGGGGAAAGGCGATGACACACTCACATTGGATGGTGGCACTGGTTGGCGTCATGGCACTGGTTGGTTGCGATAGCGGTGATACCGAGGCAGAGCAACCGGCGACGATAGCGATCGACTTCAATGGCCTGTTGCCGGATGGATTCCCGGTTCAGTTGGATGGCACCAGCGTTGCGATTACCAATGGCATGCTCAGCGCGGTCAGCGGCCAACAACTGACGCTGAATTTGGGCGAGTTTGTCAGCGAACCGGTGGCAGTGCATGCCGAGTTAACCCTGTTTGAGCTGTTTGCGATTACCCCCAGCACCGATGCGCTGGAACTGGATAGTTTGCTGCGTGATTACGATTATCGAGGCGAGTACGCGCAACTGAGTAACTTGCTAAGTTGGTTGCTGGTGTGGGATCAGAACTTTGATCTTAGCGACGGCCTGCAAGCGCGACCGCTGGATATGGCGATAATGACCGATGGCTTAAATTTGGCGGTGCCATTTCGGGAATTTAACCAGCAGCAATTGCGCCCAAGGTTGGCCAAACAGGGTTGGGAAATTGACTATCCTGTGGAATACGGCCTGCTGCAGTACTATCAACTGCATGGGCTTAAGGTCAGTGGCCAGCGCCTTATTGCAACGGAATACTATGACGCTGACGGCCTCTATCAAACCTATGAGCATGTTTATGATGAAACCGGTTTAAAGGCGCGCTCCTCTTTCTATAACTCGGCCGGGGAGCTACGCCGCGATACCCAATATCAGTACCACCATAGCTATCAGCTAAGCCGCCACCAAAGCCGCCGTTATCTGGAAGACGGTTCGTTATACCGAGAATCGATCCGTGAGTTCCAATACGACCAGTTGGGCAATGAAATTGCCGTCGATGAGCAGTCGTTGGCCTTTGGTGGTGTTAGCAGCGACCAGTATCGTACCAATCGCAGCGCTCAAGGGTTGCCGTTGCAGCGCCAGCAATACGCCTTTGATGAGGGCGTATTGGAGCGCAGCATTGAAAGCTACTGGCGCTATAACGAGTTACACCAGTTACTTGAATTTCGGGTAGAGAACGACAGCGATCGGTTGCAGTTTGGGCTGGAGGAGTTGTTTGTATCGGAGTTTGAATACGATGAGGCTGGCAACCCCGTGCTGCATCGAGAGCGGATTGACTGGCAAGCGGATGGGGTGATCGATAATCGCAGCGAGAGTCGCAGTCAATTTGATGCGCAAGGGCGACTGATCGAGCAGACGCAGCAACAAGACTACGATGGCGATGGCCAGATGGACACTCACAGTCGGCATCAATATCAATACAGCGACAGTGGTTATCAAACCTTCTATCGCTACGACTATGACGGTGATAATGACGGTCAGTTTGATTTCAACATTATTTATCAATATCAGTTTGATGAGCAGGGCAACCGCACGGGTGACATCAACTATCGCGATTACGTTGATGACATGAACTACGGCTTTAAAGAGCTGCACCATTGGCAACGTGACGCGCACGGCAATGTCACCCTCTACCAGCGGCAAAGCGATGATGATGGTGATGGCACCATCGATCGGCGCTACCGCGCTGACTATCAGCTGCAATACGACAACCAAGGGCGGGTTATTGTCCATCAGGAGTGGTTAGACAGCGATGGTGATGGCGAGATCGACAGTTACAGCCGTCACTACAGCGAATTCGATAGCGGCGGTTACCTGTTAGAGACTGGTTACAGCAACGATGAAAACGGCGCTGGCAATGCTAACGCCAGCAGCCGCCAAGTACGCCGTTATCAAGCCAGCGACGACATGCTACTCAGTCTATTTCAGGATCTTATCGAAGATGACTAAAGCTCGCCAGCAAGTATCCGCCTGCTGGCGCTTTAGTGATGAATGCAAACGCGGTTCTTACCGCTGTGTTTGGCGACATACAGTTGCAGATCCGCCAGTCGTACCTGCTGCTCGAAATCGAATGGGATTGAGCGATCATTGGTCGACAGGCCAATGCTCAAGCTGACGCTAAAGTCGCCCTGATCGCTGGGGTAGAGTTGCTGCTCGATCTCATGGCGCAGTTGTTCTGCCAATTCCGTCGCTTGCGCTTCGCGGCAGTTCGGCAGCACCACTAAGAACTCTTCGCCACCCCAACGGCTGATTTTGCCGTGATCGCTAAATTGCTCCAACAGCGTGGCCGCCACTTTGGCGATCACCTGATCGCCGACAGCATGGCCGTGGTTGTCGTTAACCGCTTTAAAGTTGTCGATGTCGATCATTAAGCAGCTCATCGGCAACGCTTGCTGCTGAAATTGCATAACATAGGCGGCCAACGCTTGGCGATTAAGGCAGCCAGTGAGATCGTCGTGGCTGGCTTGATAGGCCAATTGCTGCTGCAGATGATGTTTTTCGGTGATGTCGTGGTAGACCACCAGGACCGCCGGTTCGCCATCCCAATCGACCGCATTTTCATACAGTTCAAACATCTTGATTGAGCCATCAACACAATGGGTTTCGACGATAGAGTGAGCGCCAAAGCGTTCGCCTTTGATCACGCTGTGGTATTTGCTGAATGCCTCGGCGTGACTCTCCTCGGGAATGATCCGCATCAGGCTTGGCCACGACAACACCTCTTGCGCCGATTTTGCATGCACCAATTGGGCGTAGGCATCGTTGACCAGCAGCGGCACAAAGTTGCGATGAATTACGATCCCTTGGTGGGAGCTTAAGATGAGGTTGCGGTATTTGCTGCGACTGTCGCGCAGTTTTTGCGTGCGACGTTCGCTGGCGGAGATATCAATGATGGTGATTTGCAGCGCCGGTTCACCATCGAATTCAACGAAGTGTTCCACCGTTAAAATGGCAAAACAGTTACCCAACCGGTCGCTGCTGATGGAACGGCGCACCGCCGGCGCGACTTCACCAGACATTAGCCGATAGTAGTTGTTGACGGCATCGGCATGGGACTGCGGTTCGATCAATGTCAGCAGCGAGGCGTTGCCGAGCAACTGCTGCAAACTCTCGAACTTGTACATCTTAAGAAAACGGTCGTCAGCCCACAGCGGTTTGAAAGCTCGGTGGATAACGACGCCAAAATTGACGCTGTCTGAAACGCTCATACTACCTGGTCGCAAACATGGTTAGACAATGATTATCTTAGCAGTTGTCGATAATTGTAAGCTTAACTCATCGGCAAAAGCGGTAATTAGATGAGCGAAATAAACAATTAACTTTGCCATCACACTTACCGTTATCTCTTATTTCTAAAATGAATATAGTTAGACCAATCAGTTCGGATAGCATCAGCCTCCTTTCGTTAGAGTGAATGCAGCGGCATCACCATTGAGGTTAGCGATATGAATTGGATGGTTGGCGCCAACATCTTGGTGATGTTGGTGATGTTCTGGGGGCTCTTTCAGCTGCAGCAAAAGCAGTGGAAATTGGGTCAGCGAGTGCTGTTGGCGTTGGTGCTTGGGGTCGGTTACGGCGGCGTGCTGCAACTGCTTTATGGCGTCGATTCGGCGGTGATGGTGCACTCGATTGAGTACTTCAATATTGCCGGCCAAGGCTATGTGCAGTTGCTGAAGATGATCATCATGCCGCTGGTGATGGTGTCGATCATCAATGCCATTATGAAGCTCAAAGATGGCCAGTCATTGGGGCAAATTTCGGCGCTGACCATCGGTTGGTTGTTATTCACTGTGGCGATCGCGGCCGTTATCGGCCTGGTGGTGGCCCAAGCCTTTGGTCTGAGCGCCGAGGGTCTGGTGGAAGGCAGCCGTGAAGCGGCGCGGGCTGCGGCGTTGGAGTCGCGCCAAGGCGCGGCAGAATCGATCTCGATCGCCTCGACCATTTTAGAGTTAATTCCATCTAACCCGTTCTTGGATATGACCGGTGCCCGCGACACCTCGATCATTTCGGTGGTGATTTTCTCTGCCTTTATTGGGTTGGCGGGGTTAGGGTTGTTTCAGCAGCAACCGCAATTGGCTGAGAAGTTTGCCAGCTTTATGGAGGTGGCGTACGCCATCGTGATGAAGATGGTCAATATGGTGTTGCAGTTGACGCCGTACGGGGTCTTAGCGTTGATGACCAAGGTACTGGCGGCCAGCAACTTCAGCGACATTTTGAATCTGTTTGGCTTTGTTGCTGCCTCCTATACCGCCATTTTACTGATGTTTGTTGTCCACTTGGTGTTGATCACTTTGGCAGGTGGTCATCCGCTGCGCTATCTGAAAAAAGTCTGGCCAGTGCTGACCTTCGCGTTCACCAGTCGTTCTAGCGCGGCCACCATTCCGCTGACAGTACAGGCGCAAACCAGACAGTTGGGGATCCCCGACGGTATCGCTAACTTCGCCGCTACTTTTGGGGCCACCATCGGCCAAAACGGTTGTGCCGGTTTGTATCCAGCGATGCTGGTGGTGATGATTGCCCCAACCGTTGGTATTGAAGTGATGGATCCACTGTTTATTGCCTCAGTGTTACTGACCATCGTTATTGGTTCGTTTGGGGTTGCTGGGGTTGGCGGTGGCGCCACCTTTGCGGCGCTGATTGTGTTAAGTGCTTTGGATCTGCCGGTGGCGTTGGTGGGGCTGCTGATCTCCATCGAGCCGTTGATCGACATGGGCCGTACCGCACTGAACGTTAATGGTGCCATCACCTCCGGTTTCCTTACGTCACGAATGTTAGGGCAGACCGATATGTCATTGTTAGCGCAAGAAAAACCGCTAGAGCTGGAGCACAGCTGATGGCCTGTAGTTAGTTATTGCCGCATAAAAGATGCGCAAACCAGAAAAAACGGCATCCGCGGATGCCGTTTTTTGTGATTGGATTTGTGAATCGCTCTAATAAATTCACAACAGCATTGAGATTCCCAGTTGGCAACAGCACAATTGCTCCAAACAAAAGTTTGATAAGCAAACAAAAGTTATGACCGAACGGGAACATCAGATCCTCGAACTGCTGCGTCAGGATCCTCTGATCCCTCAGCAGCAGCTGGCGGATCAACTGGGGATCAGCCGCAGCGCGGTTGCTGGCCACATTATGAATCTGACTCGCAAAGGCGAGATCCAAGGCAAGGGCTATATCCTGTCGCCACAGCGGTTTGCGATGGTGATTGGTGGCGCTAACGTTGACCTTTGTGGTCGCGCCGATAGCCACTTGGTGAATGGTGACTCCAATCCGGGCAAACTGCGCTGCAGTGCTGGTGGCGTCGGTCGTAACATCGCCGATAACTTGGCCCGCTTAGGCAGCCAAGTTGAATTTATCGGTGCCGTTGGCGATGACGACTGGGGCGATATGCTCAAGCGCAGTTGTCGCGCCGTCGGCATCGGTGTTGATCACTGCTTAACCGTGGCGGGGGCGACGAGCTCAAGCTACTTGTCGATTCATGATGCTAGCGGCGAGATGCAGTTGGCTTTGAATGACATGGCGTTGATCGAGCGACTTGATGCCAGCACCTTATCGGATCGCGATGGCCCAATCAGCCGTGCTAACGCCTTAGTGATCGATGCCAACCTTAGCGAAGCGGCTTTGGCCTACCTGTTTGATCGCCATGCCGATGACGGGATCCTCTTTGTCGATCCGGTTTCCAGTGTTAAAGCCAAACGAATCAAGCCCTTTCTTGCCAAAGTGCATACCCTCAAGCCAAATCGCCTTGAAGCAGAGCTACTGACCGGCATTGAGATCCGCGATCACCAATCGATGGCGGCAGCGGTGGTTGAATTACACCGCTTGGGGGTACAGCGAGTATTGCTGAGCCTCGGTAGCGAGGGTGCCATCGCCAGTGATGGCAATGAACAGCGTTACATTCCAGCCACCGCCACTTGCGTTAACAACGTCACCGGCGCTGGCGATGCGCTGATGGCCGGCCTTGTGCACGGCTACCTACAAGACTGGGATTGGTTCACCAGTGTCGAATTTGGTTTGGCGGCGGCGCGTTTGGCGCTGGCGGCAGACAACACCATCAGTTCAACTATGTCAGCAGCGGCGGTAATGCGCCTGCTAGAGGAAGTATCATGCTAAGCAACTACCTAGATATCCTGCCAGAAGTGGCCGAAGCCCTTGCTAACAACCAGCCGGTAGTGGCATTGGAATCCACCATTATTTCGCACGGTATGCCATACCCGCGTAACGTGGAAACCGCACTGCAGGTGGAAGCGGCGATCCGTGAACAGGGCGCGATCCCAGCGACTATCGCTATCATCGGCGGTCGTCTGAAAGTGGGTTTGAGCGAAGAGCAGATCACCCACCTGGGTAAAGCGGGCCTGTCGGTGACCAAAGTGAGCCGTCGTGATATTCCATTTGTGGTTGCCGCGGGTAAAGATGGCGCGACTACCGTGGCTGGCACCATGATTCTGGCAGCGATGGCGGGCATCAAAGTATTTGCTACCGGTGGTATCGGTGGTGTTCACCGTGGTGCGCAAGAGACCATGGATATCTCTGCCGATCTGCAAGAGCTGGCCAACACCGACGTGGCTGTGGTGTGTGCTGGTGCCAAATCGATTCTGGATCTGGCGCTGACCCGTGAATACTTGGAAACCCAAGGCGTACCAGTAGTGGGTTACCAGACTGACTCTCTGCCAGCGTTCTACACCCGCGAAAGTGAGCATGGTATCGACTACCGTCTGGATACCCCAGAGCAGATCGCCCTGGCACTGAAAGCCAAGTGGGCGATGGACTTGCACGGTGGTGTGGTGGTTGCTAACCCAATCCCAGCTGAGCATGCGATGCCATTGGAAACCATCACCAATGCGGTTGAGCAAGCGTTGGCAGAATCCGTTGAGCAAGGCATCGTTGGTAAAGCGTCTACTCCGTTCCTGTTGGCTCGTGTGTGTGAACTGACCGGCGGCAACAGCTTGGATTCCAACATTCAGCTGGTACTGAACAACGCCCGTCTGGGCGCGCAAATTGCTAAGGCTTACTGCGCTTAATTCGCCAGTTACCCAAGCGACTAGCCCGAGCCATTGCTCGGGCTTTTTTGTGCTTGAACTATGGCGGCAATGCGTTGCTGTAACACTGGCAGCAGTTGTTGTTCAAACCATAGATGTTGTTTGAGCCAACGGTTATTGCGCGGCGAGGGATGGGGCAACGCAATCTGCTTATGGCGGAGGGTTTGCTGCCAGTCGGTGACCGCGCTGGTGGTGTTGACAAAGGCGGGTAGGTAGCGGCGCTGGGCGTATTGGCCAAGCAGTAAGGTCAGTTGCAACTGCTGCAACTGTGGCAGTAGCCTTGGGTGCCACAGCGGCGCACAGCGTTTATCCGGAGGGTTATCGCCGCTGCGGCCGGTTCCTGGGTAACACAGCCCCATCGGCATGATCGCCACCAGTGCTGGATCATAAAATTGGTCATCACTTAGCCCAAGCCATTGCCGCAACCGCTGACCGCTGGCATCGGCAAAGGGAATGCCTGATTGATGTGCTTTGCGCCCCGGCGCTTGGCCAATAATCAAGATTTTAGCGCTGGCAGAGAACTGCAGCAGTGGCTTGGGCTCCAGCTTGTCGTGGCACAGGGTGCAGCGGCGCGGATCGAGATTCATCGAAGCGTTGGCAGTGAAGGCGGTGTGACTAATGCTACCAGCCTAAGGTGACATCGGGGCGATGACCTGCGACAGTGATTTTTTATCGATAACGTTAAGGATAACGGCATGCAAGGCAAGGTAATTTTATTAACTGGGGCATCGGAAGGGATCGGCCGCGCGCTGGCAGTACAATTGTCACAAGCGGGGGCGCAGTTGATGTTGGCGGCACGCAATCTTGAGCGGCTGCGTGAGTTGCAGCAACAACTGCCAGGTGCCAGTGCCGTGATCGCCTTGGATGTGGCGGATCCTCAGCAGTGTCAGCAAGCGGTAGCGGCGACCATTGAGCAGTTCGGGCGGCTGGATATGTTGATCAACAACGCTGGTATCACCATGTGGAGTCGCTTCGAGCAACTGGACGATCTGACGTTGCTGGAACGGCTGATGCGGGTTAATTATCTCGGTGCCGCGTGGTTGACCCACAGTGCCTTACCGCACCTAAAGCAGAGCCGCGGTCAGATCGTGGCGGTGGCGTCGCTGGCGGGCTTAACCGGTGTACCGGAGCGCAGCGGTTACGCGGCCTCCAAGCACGCAATGGTTGGCTTTTTCGATTCGCTGCGGATTGAACTGCGTGGCAGTGGCGTCGATGTCAGCGTGATTTGCCCCGATTTTGTGGTGTCGGAAATTCATAAACGCGCCATTGGCGCCGACGGTCAGCCGCTGGGCGAGTCGCCGATGCAGCAAGACAAGATCATGACCAGCGAGCAGTGCGCCGAACAGGTGTTTGCTGCCATTGCCGGACGGCGGCGACTGTGGATTGGCTCGTTGCGTGGCAAGTTGGGGCGCTGGTTGCGACTGCTGGCGCCAGATCTGATCGATCGGATTGCTGCAAAGGCGATTGCCGAGCGCCGCTAAGGTGCAATGGTGGGCGCGGCTGTCTGGATTAGTTGCCACGCTTTACAGTGGGCTCAGTGGGTGGCTGGATTGCAGCGATGGCGGGCTGTTGTAAGGCTAGTCGGTAACGATACCGATAGGCCAAGGAGCGCCGGATGAACAGCAAGGTAGCGGCATTTGATCACTGGATCCGCAACGATTTTGTTGAGCTCAATAGCGAATTAGAGCGTCGCTACTGGCAGCAAGATGATAAGGCTAACGTCGATAACATTGGCACTGAGCTTAAGCAGCAGTTGCAAGCGCAGGGGCGGGAATATTGCGCATCACTGTTGGCCCAAGGCAATACCGATGAAGGCTTTGACCGCGCGTTTGACTTGCTTGGCAATGTTGGTCTGTATCTGGCCGCTTGCCGCCGTCATGGCTTGTCGGATCCCGACCGTGACAGCCGTTCGCCCCAGCAGGAAGCCAGTGCGCTAGCGATGCACATCGCCGCCAGTATCGGCGTGGTACCACGGTTTGCCACCGCCCACCTGTGTACTCATAACTACGCCGTTAACGGTCGCTATAAAACCTTTACCGATTTGAGTGCCGAGCGCTGCTTTATCGATTACAACAGCAAAGGCATTCTAGCCTTTAAGCGCGCCAGTGAAGCATTGATTAAAGTGTTGCCGCTAGGGGTTAGTCATCCGATGGCATTGGCGCTGTTTGCTGCCGCAGAACAAGCCTTACAAGAGGTCAAAAGCAGTAACCAAAAGTTGTTTGAGCTGCTGGACCCACAGCAGTTTTTCTATGGGGTGCGCCCCTATTACAAGCCGCATCACGTTGGCAGCCAAGTCTATCGCGGCGCCAATGCCGGTGATTTTGCCGGTATCAACGTCATCGATATGTTGTTGGGGCTGTGTCAGGCCAACGAGCCAGCCTATGGTCGGATGTTGGTCGAGAAGTTCCTATATATGATGCCGGAAGACCAAGCGATCCTGCGCGATACCATGCGCCGTCGCAGTTTGATGAGCGAATTTTTAGGATTACCGGCGTCGCAGCAGCGTCAACCCTGGTATTCACAGCATCTGCAGGCGTTCCTGCGGCTGTGTCAGTTGCACGGTGATATTGCCACTCAGCACCATCAGCAACTGGTGCACAGTTACATCGTCAAACCCGCCGAGCAGATGGCGACCAAACACATGGGGCAATTAACCGCGTCTGGGCCACAGTTGGCGGGGCTGCTGCAATCGTTAACCGATCTATGCGATCGCCGTGCCGGTGTGCAACGCGACGATATCGTCACCAGTTTTGATCAGCTTGAAACGCTGCGGGGACGGTTATGAGTCGCGCCGATTTTCAACTGCCCAATGGCCACTACCTGGCCAGCCACAGTGCTGGTCGGCCGCTAATCCGAGTGGGGCAGGTAATTGCGCAGCGCTATCTCGAACCTTGGGCTGGCAACAGTGCCGAGCCTTGGGCGGGCTGGCTTGCTGAAATTGAACGGTTTCGGCAGCAACTCGCGCTGCTGTTTGCGGTAGATGCTAGCGGTGTATGTCCGCAGAGCAATGTCTCTAGCGGTGTCGCTAAAGTGGCAATGGCCTTGCCGGCGCTGCAAGCGGGCAAACCGCTGCTGATGAGCGAACATGACTTTCCCAGCATCGGCTTTGCGTTGGCCAAAGCGCTGCCGCTGGGGACAGAGCAGATCCGCTTTATTCCTAAGCATCTGGATCTGACCGATGCCAACGTATGGGAGCGTTATATAACCGACGATTTGGCGCTGGTGTGGGTAACTCATGGTTTCTCCAACCTTGGAGCGCTGGCCCCTTTGGCAGAAATTGCTCAGCTGGCTCGAACCAAAGGGATCTTAACGGCGGTGGACGTAGCCCAAACCGCTGGAGTGATCCCGCTAAATGCCTCTGCACTGGGTATCGATATGCTGTTCGGTTCGTGCTTGAAGTGGCTTTGTGGCGGCGCGGGAGCGGGCTTTATGTGGTTACGACCAGAGCTTAATTGTCAGTGTCAGCCCAAGGATGTGGGCTGGTTTTCCCATCAAGATCCGTTTGCGATGGATATTCATCAATTTCAGTATCACGATGAAGCGCTGCGGTTTTGGGGCGGAACGCCCTCGGTAGCCCCGTTTGTGATTGCCGCCGACAGCATTGGCTATTTCAACCAGTTAGGGATCGATCGTGTTCGTCAGCACAACCTCGCACTGCAACAGCAATTATTGGAGCAGATCGGGGATTTGGTGGTGTCGCCGCATCAAGCGACGCAGCGTAGCGGTACCTTGATTATTAATGTGGGCGCCAAACAACCGCGGTTGTTATCGGCATTGCAGGCGGCTGGCGGGATGCTGGATGAGCGACATGCCGGGGTCCGATTGTCGCCGCATATCTATAACGACAGCGACGACATCGATGCGATGATTGCCGCCATCCAAGCAGTGGTGACGGCTGGCGGGCGAGATTAAGCCCAGCCTAAGAATAGTGGGATAAGAATCGGCGCCGACAGCGATAGTAGGAAGCCGGAGACAATCGCCACCGGTACCGTCATCGGCCCGCCGCTTTTTTGGATCATCGGTAAGGTGAAGTCCATCGAGGTGGCACCGCCATAGCCGATGGCACCTGCTGGGGTGCGTCGCATCAGCATTGGGATCAGCACAATCGCCACCAACTCCCGAGCCAGGTCTGACAGAAACGCCACCGAGCCCATCATCGGCCCCAACTCTTGGCTGATCATCGCGCCAGAGAGCGAATACCAACCCACGCCAGAGGCAATCGCTAAACCATGAGGGATCGGCAGCTCAAACAGCCACGCCATTGCCGCACCGGCGGCTAGGCTGGTTATCAGCACCACCGCGGCAATGGCAAGACCACGGGGATTTAGTAGGATTTGCCGTAGGCTCATATTGGCGGCGCGCATCTGGATCCCAATCAACAGCAAAATCGCCATCAAAATGCCCAGCGCCAACGGATCTAAAGTGGAATGCGGCAGCGGGATCACCAGCCCTAGCAAGAAACCGCCAATCACTACCAGCGCGAGCTGCACCGATTCGCGCACCATCGCCGCTGTGTTGCTTTGCTGTTCACTCAATTGCACCGTTAATGGCAGCCAACGATCGACCAATGGCAGTGCCGCCAGATTGGCGATCAGCGTTAAGCCAACCAGTACCGTCACCATCTGGGCAATATTTCCCATCTGCTCGCCAAGATTATCGAGACTGGCCAAGCCCATCCCCATAATAATTAGAATCAAATAAACCATGGCAGTGAGAGCATGGCCGATCAGTTTAAGAAGCTGCGGTTGGCTAAGCTTGATCAGGTAGCCGACCGCCAACGGTGATAAGATAATTAGGGTATTCAACGAATGCCTCAAAAGACCAAGGGGGCTGAGATGGCCGTCAGGCTAACAGTCCAGCAGCACCGCAACAAGGAACATCAATGACCATAAATAAACGCTTAAGCATTGCTCTGCTGCTGTTGGTTATGGGATTGCTGGGATTTGCGATTTATCAGCTAAATGCGGTGAACCGGTTGGCAGCAGAGATCCAGGCAGAGCACCAAGTGGATGTAGTAATGTACGGGGCCACCTGGTGTGGTGTATGTGCGCGGGCGCGGCAGGATCTTGCCCAAGCAAACATTAACTACATCGAACTGAACGTCGAAGCCAGTGACGTTGGTAACCGGCAGTTTCGCCAACTTGGAGGGACAGGAGTGCCGCTGTTCGTTGCCAACGGTAAACTGATCCGCGGCTACAGTCCGCAGCAGTTGCAGTTGGCGTTGCAATCAAACTGAACTAACGCGGCGATTAGGATGCGCGTTCGCCCACCAGATTCAATACTTCGACATTGCCGCCGAGCACGGCGATTATCGATTTGCCTTGGCGGAATTGCTCCGGCAAGACGACCCGGCCGGATGGTCCCAGCTTCAGATCGCGCAGTAGTGCCTTTTCCATTACCAATGAGTTTTCATCGTAATAAAGAACACTAATATCAACAGCGTGCATGTAAATTCCTCTGATACTCAAGCGTGACCTTCCTAGCCTAGTCGGCAAATGCCTGGTTGACCTCAACAGCATTGTGGAGCCAGCGATGGAAACATGGACGAGAGTTGCCCAAATCAAGGTATAATTTTTCTTTTTACCTGTTTGGGGAATCCACTTTGCATTTTTCTGAGCTGGCGCTTGATCGCCGCCTGTTAGCCACCGTAGAACACTTGGGTTTTGCCCAAGCGACCGAAATCCAGCAAAAGGCCATTCCGGCGGCCATCGCAGGACGGGATCTATTGGCATCATCTCGTACTGGCTCAGGGAAGACGCTGGCATATCTGTTACCGGCGTTGCAGCGGGTAATTAAATCCAAGGCATTATCAAAGAAAGATCCTCGGGTACTGATCTTGGCGCCAACCCGCGAGCTGGCCAAGCAGGTATATGGGCAACTGCGTTTGGTGGTGGCCAACACCCAATATAGGTCGCTGCTTATTCTTGGCGGTGAAGACTTCAACCTACAAAGCAAAGCACTGGCGCGGGATCCGCACTTTGTGGTGGCGACCCCAGGCCGGTTGGCAGATCACCTCGAGCATGGTCACCTATACCTCAAAGGTCTGGAATTGCTGATCCTCGACGAAGCGGACCGAATGCTGGATCTGGGCTTTGATCAGCAGCTCAAAGCGATCCACAAAGCGGCGGATCACCGTAAGCGTCAAACCCTGTTGTTCTCGGCTACTTTGGATCACGCTCAAGTGAGCCAGTTCGCTGCCGAGATGCTGCAAAACCCACTGCGTATTCGTATTGATGACGAAGCCCAAGTGCACGCCGACATCAACCACCGCTTCCTGTTCTCCGATCACCTTGATCATAAACAGGCGCAGTTGCAGGCGCTGTTAAAGCAGCACGACTTTACTCAGCTGATCCTGTTTACCGCCACTCGCGCCGATACCGACCGGTTGGCGCAGTTGGTCAAAGAGTGGGGCTACAGCACTTTGGCGCTGTCCGGTGAACTAAACCAAGGTCAACGTAACGCCATCATGCAGGACTTCGCCGCTGGCAAAGCGGAAATTCTGATCACCACCGATGTGGCGAGCCGTGGCTTGGACATTGCGCGGGTATCCCACGTAATCAACTTCGATCTGCCAAAGCACAGTGAAGAGTACGTTCACCGTGTTGGTCGTACCGGCCGTGCCGGTGCTAAAGGGGATGCCTTATCGCTGGTTGGTCCGAAAGACTGGGTTAACTTCAAAGCGCTAGAAGCGTTCTTGAACCAGCCTTTGGCGTTTGAAGCGCTGCCAGAGCTGGAAGCGCAATTTAAGGGCTTTAAGATTAAGACCGCCAAGGCTGTCGACTCGAAAGCCAAGACCAAAACCGCCAAGGCGGCACCGAAGCGCAAAGCGACACCGAAGAAGGTACAGAAGAAAGTACTGAAAGAGGTCGGTGATGCGCCAATGATGTTCCGCAAGAAGCCAAAGGCCGACAACGCCGAGTAACTTAGGCACTACTCTTTATATAGAAGAAGCACAAAGGCGAGCGTTTAGCTCGCCTTTGCTGTCTCTGCCCCCAGATATTGCCGATATTTGGCGATGAGTAACCGCTAAATAGCCGCCGCAATCGCAGATTCTGTGGATAACTCTGTGATCAATCCTGTATTGGCTGGGAGTTTGCGCAGTTGAATCATTTTCGCTGAAAAACAGTTGTCAGCGCCGAAACCGTCCCTATAATGCGCATCTGTCGACGGGGCACAGCGAGCAAATCGCCGCAATGAAAACCAAGTCGACCGGTTCGAAAAAGAAGTTAGAAAATAACGCTTGACGAACCAAACGGATACGCTAGAATGCGCGTCCTGTCTCGAACGAGACAAGCTCTTTAAAAATTAGTCAGACAATCTGTGTGGGCACTCACGTGGAACGAGAA
>NZ_AUGM01000023.1 GCF_000422665.1 Ferrimonas senticii DSM 18821
CACACCAAGTTCACTTCTGAAGTGTACGTACTGTCCAAAGAAGAAGGTGGTCGTCACACCCCATTCTTCAAAGGCTACCGTCCACAGTTCTACTTCCGTACCACCGACATCACCGGCACCATCGAACTGCCAGAAGGTGTTGAAATGGTAATGCCAGGTGACAACATCCAGATGGAAGTTACCCTGATCGCTCCAATCGCGATGGAAGAAGGTCTGCGCTTCGCAATCCGTGAAGGCGGCCGTACTGTAGGTGCTGGTGTTGTAGCGACCATCGTTGAGTAATCAACGGTAGTTCTATAACTGCACTAAAAAAGGCGTCCCTCGGGGCGCCTTTTTGCGTTTTTACGCCAATCCTATTGGCACCAGAGTCGGTTCTCTACCACGGTTATACCAACTTGGTATTTTTAATCATTCACATGATGTGGTGGTAACGTGGATCGCAACGCTCAATCGCTTAACACGCTGCGTGGCTTAGCCTGCCTGCTGTTGGTGTCATTTCATATCATCGGCTCAACACCGGCATTGGGGCTTAAAATAGACGCAGGGCTGTTGCGTGAAGTTAATGATCTTTTGGCGTATCTGCGGATGCCATTGTTCACTTTCCTTTCTGGGGTGGTCTATTGCTACCGCCCAGTTACCAACCTGCCGTTGCGATTTATTCGTGGCAAGGCCCGGCGTTTGCTATTGCCGCTATTGACGGTAGGTACCGGCTTTGCGCTGTTGCAGATGCTGATCCCGGCAACCAATAGCGGGGATTACCTGTGGTGGCAGATCCATATCTATCCGGTGGCGCATTTTTGGTTTATCCAATCGTTGTTTTGGGTATTTCTGCTAATCGTATTGATAGAACGCTGGGGCTGGCTTAATCGGCTCAGTACTTTTATCGGTTGTTGGCTGGCCGCTGCCGCATTATTCCTGTCACCGCTGGAAATGCCGGTGTTGTCGATCTCTGGTGCTATCTACCTGCTGCCATTTTTCTTAATGGGGGTGATGGCACAACGCTTTATCTCTCAGCACCCGCCGTCATTAAGTTTGGCGCGACTGGGATTGCCGTTGGCGTTGTTAGCCTTGCTGCTGATTGTGGTCGGTGCATTACCGCTGCAGCCGCAACGGTCCCTGCTGGGACTGTTGATTGGTGTAGTCGCTTGTGTTGGCTTGTGGGCGTGGCGCCCACAATGGTCAGGGTTGGCGCTAATTGGTCACTACTCTTACAGCATCTACTTGTTTCACGTATTTTTTACTGCTGCCACTCGAATGGGTTTGATGAAGCTGGGGATCACGGAGGTGGTGCTGTTGCTGCCGCTGTCATTGCTGACTGGGATTGTCGGTCCGCTGTTGCTAGAGCGGATCATCGTCAAGATGCCGCTATTACCGACCCTGCTGCTGGGCAAACGCTGGCCACAATCGGCACTGCAACCGCGTTCGGCGGTGCTGTAAGGTGCTATCTCGCTGATAACAGCGCCGCCTCAACTTGAGGCGGCGTTTGCTTTAGGGCGTTGCCCAGTTATCGCTTTTCCCACTTCAGCTGCGTTGCCCAGCCAAAGTAGGCGCGTGACCAATCGGGCTCACCGAAGTTGTGCAGAATAAAGCGGTTCATCTGCACAATGCGATCGTCGTACTTGGCCAGATCCGCCCAGTCATAGGTGAGGGCGATCTGATCCATCTCTGATGAGATGCCATCACCATTGACGTCGTACGATGCGATCCCTGGTGCGACGAACACCTTATCGGTGAAAGTGGTGACCATGCATTGGATCACGGCATCACTGACGTAGCCCTCTTGGTTGGCCGCTAATAAAAAGCCGACATCCATATGACCGTGGCTGGTGTCCTCAACTTTGTTGTTGCCGTTGACATCGTAGGCGTAGTTCCAACTGCAACTGCCGTCGCTGTTGAAGACCAAGTTGTCGTTAAAGAAGCCGACGATCTCATGCACTTTTTGCTTCAATGCAGGTTCGCCACCTTGACGCCATTTATTGACGTAGATCATCGCCACCGCCATGGTGAAATTATGGTTAAACGGCAGCGGATTGGAGTACAAGCCACTGTTGCCATAGCGGTCGTTTTGGTCGTTAACGTAAAAATAGGCGCCTTGGATGGCGGCATTCTTGTCGTTACTGAACGAGGTGTTGTGGTTGTTGATGACCGTTTCTGCCAACTGAAGATAGTGGTCGGCTTTGGCCATGTAGGCCTGTTTGTTGTTGGCTTTGATGTGATCAACTAACCGCATAATTGGGTTAAGGATCTGGCCATCAGACAGCACCGCTAGGCGATAGCCGCTATATGGGCGACGCCATCCGTCGCCAACTAAGTCACGGTTATTTAGGTACGCCTTAGGGGCGCTGGAATAGGGCTGACGGTGGATATTTAACTCGCCACGGGCGGCGCGGTTGCTGTCGGTGTAGTGGATCATGTGATCGACTAACTCAACGGCATAGTCTAGGTACTTATCATCCCCATAGGTTTCAGCCATGGTGATGTAGGCACGCAGCCAATAGTGGCCGTGCCACGCGTATTGATCCCAATCATTACCGATGGTGCCGTCCAACATTGGCCGACCATGACGAGCATAATGAGCAAAGTGTTGATCCCAATCGGCTTGGCTGCGGATCAGCGGGTCGGGAGCGCGGACGCTGTGGCTGACTTGCTGCCAGTCGCTGTTGGCCACGTTATACAGACGATTTTGACCGCTGGGTGCTTGGCTGTTTTCGACAATCTGCATCCGACTGTTAAAGCTGTACGCCCGCACTCGAGCATCGCTGGAGTAATCGATTAGCGCCAATCCTTGCAAGCTGCCATGACTGTAATCGCTGCCGTGGCGCATGGCGCTGTCGTAGCGTTGGTTCGCGATCGCCTGGTGTTCAATGGTGACGCTGGTTTTGCCATCGCTTACGGTGGCTTGATCGCCATCGATCAGGATATCGACATAACCGGTTGTTGCGAAATCAAAGCGGTTGTCTAACCGTACCGGTTGACCATTGAAGCGTGCCACGAAGTCATCCTTGGTGACGGCTAGATAGCCGGTGCCGCCGCTGGCTACATAAGTCAGTTGTTCATTCAGATCCTGCAACCAGGCAACCACCCGATGCTCGCCCTGCGGCTGCCAATCGGCGAAGTCAAAGTAGGCATTGCTGCCGTTAAAGCGAATCTGACGTTCGTTAGCGCCCAGCAGCGGTTTGCCGGGCTGTGGATCGGGCTCCGGGGTCGGATCCGGTTGAGGTTCAGGATCTGGCGTCGGCTCAGGATTTGGGGTTGGATCCGGTTCCGGTATCACCGGCATCTTGCCGCCGTAAGTGGCGTCCCACTTATCCTGAGTAAAGTGTTCAGGGGCAGGGTTGGTCACTACGGCTTGTTGTGGCTGAAAATCGTCGCCGCCAATGTTATGCAGTTGACCGTCATTGCCGTTGACGTCGACCATGCCGCGCTCCGGATTAAAGGCGTAGGAGCGGGAATTGCTTGGGGTATTGAGATCCAACAGCGTTAACGACTGCAAGGCACCTGCAGAATAGGCTCCGCCACGGCGGAATACCCAGTCATAACTAAGCGCGGTTGGATCGATGCCGCTGTTGTTGGTGCTGGCGCGAGTTTGGCCATCGCTGACGGTCAACTTACCGGGTTCGACGGTGTATTCAACGTATTTAGTTTGGTTGAAGCGGAACTTGCCGTAGATCCCAGGGTATTGGCGGCCCCATTGTCCTTTGGCCGTCGTGTGGCTGAAGGACAGATAGTTAGAGTTGGATGAATCGCTTAACAAGAAGGTTAAGGCGCTGGCATCGGCATTGATCTCGGCTAGATGAGCAATCACCTTGAAGCTGCCGGTTGGGCGCCACTGAGGGATACTGCCGTAGCTGTTATTGCCATTAAAACTGGCGCTGTATTGCGGCGTTGGTTCCGGCTCTGGGTCTGGATCAGGATCTGGGGTTGGATTCGGCTCAGGCGCGGGGTCTGGAGCCGGCGTCTGCTGATCACCGTAGACCGCTTGCCAATCGGCATCGGCAAAATGGTTGGGGGCCGGGTTTTGCAACTGGTGTTGTCCTGGCAGCCAATCGCTCTCGCCAATGTGATGCAATTGGCCGTGGTGGCCGTTTACTTCCACCATGCCGCGCTCAGGATCGAAGGCGTAAGAGCGGGAATTAGTTGGGTTAAGGTGATCGATCAGCGTCAGCGATTGCAGCGCGCTGTCGAAGTAGCCGTTGCCACGGCGAAATACCCAATCATAGCCCACCCGAGTTGGATCAATGGCCGCCGAGTTAACACTGGCTTCAACCTTGCCATCGCTGGCGGTAAGGCTGCCGTGATCAATGGTGAGCTTCAAGTATTTGGTCTGATCAAAGGCGAAGCGATTCCAGATCCCAGGGAAGCTTGAGCCCCACTTGCCTTGCACATTGCGATGGCTGAATGACAGGTATTCAGTGGTGTTCGAGCTGGTGAGCAACATATTTAATAGGCTGCTATCGCGGGCCGCCTCATTCAGATGGGCGATTATCGTGAATTTGCCGCTTGGAACCCAAGAGGGCATTGAGCCATAGCTGTTGTGTCCGTCAAAGCGGACGGCTTGCGGTTGGGTGCTTGGCAGAGGCGGATCGGGCGTTGGATCGGGTTCTGGTGTGGGCGGCGATGGCGTGTCATCCGGATAAAAGGCCGCGAGCCAAGCACGGTTGTCGAAATGATCGGGATCGGGGTTGGTGATGGTGTGCTGGGCGCTTTGCCAATGAAGGTGGTCAACATTGACCAAGCGCTGTTGTAGTGCTTCTTTGCCGACTTCAACCATGCCCCGCTGTTGATCAAAGGCGAACGCGCGCGAGTTGTCTGGGGTGGTGAGATCCATCAAGGCGAGGCCTTCGATGGTGCCACTAGAGAAACCGCCACCGCGGCGGAACAGCCAATCAAAGCGGCTGTCCGTTGGCTCGATACTGGCGTTATTGATTTGAGCCCGAGTTTCACCATCAGAAGCGACCATCTTGCCGTCGTGGATCTCAATCTCAAGGTACTTGGTTTTGGCGAAATTAAACTTACCCCAAATGCCGGGGTAGCTGCGGCCAAACTGCAGTTGCACCGAGTTATGGGTAACCATTAGGTACTCGGAGTTAGCACTATTGCTGAGCAGCATGGTCTTGTAGCCCGGATCGGGGTTGAGATCGCCAAGCCAGACGATCACTTTGTAGTTGCCCTTAGGTTGCCATGCTTGGATCTGGGCGTAGCTGTCTGTGCCATTAAAGGTGATTGCGTCCGCGGCATAGGAGTTGGGTGTCAGTACGGTGAGCGACAACGTCGCCACGGCGAGAGTTACAGGTCGTAATGAACAACGACCAATAGTGCGTTGAAGGGTCATAATCTGCCTCAAAACATCGGGCAGTATGCCGCATGCTCGATGTGTTGTAGGCAGCAGGAGGGATGCGTTAAACGCACTGCGGCCAGTTCATCAAAGACATGAGGTAATCCCGCTACCATCGACGCTTGGGGAAGGGTCGGAAGGCCGGAGACTTTGCGTCCCACACTTTCGTGAGGTTTGCCTTTAAACTGCTGTCAAAGTCGAATTGCTTGCAAGGAAAAGCGTAGGGTAATTTTCCCGCACTGTGCCGTAGTGGCAGCAGCAGACTGCCTTAACGGCCAAGCCTCCTCAACATACGATTTGCTTACATTTGGGCTTGTATTTTTTAATCGTGGTGGTTTTTTTAAGACCGACAACGACTTCCATTAATCCGCTGAATTGCGTTTTTTGTGACCAAGATCCAGCGATGGTTTAGCGACATATCTGTTCGACGGCTTGAACAGTTATTGCGCTATGGCAGCGATTGCTGCGACGTTTTTGCGGCGCGAGAGGGCTGGTTGCTGGCGATGATGTCAGCGACCGTTACCAGCGGTAGGCGGATCAGTTGGAACGTCTCATTGTAGTTATCGATATAGGTGGTGCGGGCGAAACGCTGATGTATCTGCTGATGGTGGCGCAGCAACCAGCGGCGCCATGGGTGTTGCTGTGCCAGTAAGGTTAAGATCGCCTGACCGATGCTGTCGCTGTTCTGTGGATCGCAGCCAATTGCCGCCTCAATGTTATCGATGAAGCCATCAATCCCGGTGTGCTTTGAATAGAGGATCGGCAGTCCGCTTAGCAGCGCTTCAACGTAAACCATGCCAAAGGTTTCGTTGCGGCTGGGTAATACCAGCCCAGCGAATTGACCGAGTTGTTGCAGCAGTTGTTGGTTATCGACGGAACCGAGCAGGGTAACGGAATCGGTGAGGTGACGCTGTGCTATCAGTTGTTGGGCGCGATTGCGGTTGTGATCAAAGCCGCCGCCGATGATCGTCAGCGTTAGGTTGGGTTGCTGCTGTTTGGCGTAAGCAAAACCGTCTAACAGTTGCGGCAGTCCCTTCTTTTCGAGGACGTTGAGATCCATCACTGACACCAAGGCGTTGGCTTGAAATTGCAGTTGCGGCTGCCATTGCCGTTCAGCGACAAAGTTCGGCAGCAGTTGCTGCTGTTGGTCAGTAAGAGCAAAGTGCCGATTGAGTATCGGTCGAAACCAGGCGGAGACGTAATAGATCCGGGTCGCACGCTGCAATATCCGCCGATATAGGGGACGATAGTGGGGCTTATAGGTTAAGGTTTTCTGTTCGGCTTCGCCTCGTACCGATAACGCCAGCGGCACCTGCAGCCACTTTGCCAGCCACCAGCCGGCAATCCCTTCAAAGCTAAATTTATGGGCGTGTACCAGCGTCGGCTTAAGCTGCTGTCGGCGTAGATCGCGTCGGATCCGCCATGCCACTATGGTCATACTGATAAATAACCAGATCCCGTAGGGAAGTCCCCAATAGCGCATCGAGGTTACGTTGGGATCGCCTTGATCGTCACCGGGCAAGGCATTGCAGCGCCAGGGGTTGGCACTGCGGCGTAGTGCATAGACGCGATAATTAACCCTCGGGTTGGCTTGGATAAAGTTGCGTACCGCCGTGGTGTTGGTATCGCGGTTACGCGAGGGGTACTCAACCGCCAGATGCAGTACTAATGGTGCCGACGTGGTCATGAGTTATCCCCAATAGCATTGTAGAGAAAGGTTAAATTGCCAATCAGGTAACGCCGCCATAGGCGTTTCGGTTCTTGCAGCAGGCGATACAGCCATTCACAACGCAGCTGTCTTACCCAGTTGGGCGCTCGGGGCACGGTGCCGGCGACAAAATCAAACAGCGCACCGACGCCGATACCCACGGTGGCGCCGCTGGCGGTCAGGTGTTGATCCAGCCATTGTTCCTGTTTCGGGTTGCCCATGGCGACAATCAACAGGTTGGCACCGCTGGCGCGGATCTGTTGGCAGATCGCTTGGTCGTCATCGAAATAGCCGTGGTGATAGCCCACCCATTGATGCTGCGGGAACTGAGTGCGCCAAGTCGCTGCACAGCCGGCCACAACGTCAGCTTTGGCGCCCAATAAAAAGATCTTTAGTGGTTGCTGGCTTTGGCTTAAAAATCGCGGCGTGAAGTCAGTGCCATTTAAGTTTTCTAAAAAACCTTGGCCATACTTCCAGCGACTCGCCAGATCCAAGCCAACGCCATCGTTAAGCACCAACAGTCGATTTAGCAGTTGTTGGTAGTGGCCGTCTTGGCGAGCAAGATTGATGGTATGGGCATTGGCGTAGGCCATCGCCAACGGTTGCTGATTCGCAATTGCTTGGTCAAGCTTGGCAATGATTGCTGCGCCGTCGCTGCCGCTGACATTAACCCCTTGGATGGTTCGTTGCCGGTGCCACAGTTGCTGATAGTGTTGGCTAAACTGCTTGGCGACCGCAGGCCATGCATAGCGCTGCGCGGCGGCGATGGTTTGGGCGCGCCAAGCGGCATGGTGCTGGTGCAATTGTTGATGAAATTCCGCGATCTGCTCGGCGGCCTGTTGCGGCTGGTCAAACTCAATCAAACGGCCTACTTGGGCTTGTTCGATGATTCGAGTAAAGCTTGGGATGGCTGAAGCCAATGGCAGCAGTCCCGCAGCCATTCCTTCAATTAGGGTCATCCCAAAGCCCTCATATTCAGAGGCGCTGACGATATAGCTATGGCGACGCAGTTCGGCTTTGATTTGCGCATCGGTTAAGCCGGTACAGATTGTCAGGCTGTCGCCGAGTGCCAGTTGTTCAGCAAGGCGTTGCAGCTTTACTAAATTATTGTCCCAGTCCTTACCGATGATCGTTAGGGTGGCTTGCGGCAGTTGCTGGCGCAGCTGCGCCAAGGTGTGCAGTAATTTATCTATGCGTTTATTGTTGGAGAAGCGGCCGATAAAGACCATGCTCGGCGCTGGGCTGTGGTTGGCGACATCGGCAAATTTGGCGGTATCAACGCCGTTTTCTATTAAACTTAACCGCTGCCGACAAAGCGGGGCAAAGCGTTCAAAGTCGTTATTGCTGCAGGCATAGATGGCGACGTAGGCCTTTAATGAGGCGCGGGTAACGCTGTTAAAAAATACCCGTTTGGTGGTGCTCGCAAAGGGGGTATGAAAGAAACCGCCATGAGTGGACAGTAGCAGTGGCTTGCGATGCCAAAGCTTGGTTAGGGCCAAAAAATCACAGAAGAAATCGACCCCATGCACATGGATAAGGTCAAACGACTGCAGGTGCTTTAGCACGCTTGGCGCAATCGGGTATTTATAGCTTCCCCAATAGCCGATCCGTCGTACTGGGATGGTTGCTACCGTTGCGGTTGCTGGCAACCGTTGTTGCTGGTCTTGATGGAAGATCCGATTCAGGGTGAGTACTTCGGCGTCAATGCCATGCTGACGCTGCTCTGAGACCAAACATTGGACGAAGTTTTCCAAGCCGCCGATGGCCGGGGCAAACTGGCGGACAATGTGTAATACCTTCATGGTTGGCCTCGACTATTTGTACATTTCAATGGGATTGGCGTTCATTAAATGGCGCAATTTCCCCAATTGGATGTGCATCCCCATCCGATAGCGAAAGCTTAAGTGGCGACCAAATGGCCGCAGTACCACGGCGGTGAGCAGATCGGTCGTGGCGCGGATCAGGGCTTTCAGTCCCATCCAATAGCGTTGGCTTGATGGTTGTGGGCTGATGAAGTTAATGGCGTAGGTTTCGCCCACTCTAGTTGACTGTTTCAGTAGGTAATCGGCATTGAGCCGATGCAGTTCGGCAGTCTCTCGGACAATCGCCTGTTGGCAGGCGATGATCCGCCCACCAGAGCGATGAATGGCACTGAAAAAAGCGCTGTCTTCGCCACCAGTGGTGCCGAGTTTTGGATCGAACGGCGTGCTTGGATGGGGTAAGGCGCTGCGACGCACTAGGGAGTTACCGGTAAGACCAACGGTCAGTTCCGTGCCAGTATCGCGGCAGCGACGCCCTAGTAAGTCGCCGCGGCGGATCCACTCTGGGGTCGCTTGCGGATATAAGGTGACCACTTGGCCAACAACTGCGGCCGCGTGGTATTGCTGGGCGCAGCGGTATAACTGCAGCAGCCAGTCGTCATCGGCTTCTTCGTCATCGTCGATAAAGGCCAGCCAATCACCACTGGCATTGGCGACGCTGACGTTACGGGTTAGGGCGATGTTTTTTTGCGGCTGAATTTGGTAGTGCACTGGTATGGCACAATGCCGCTTAAATTGCTCAACAATGACTTGGCCTGAACCGTTAGGATCGTTATCGGCGATCGATATCTCAAGCGTTACCTGGGGTGGTAAGCGCAGTTGTTGCAGGCTCGCTAAGGTGTCAGCCAATTGCGGTCGTTTGTAGGTACATAAGCAAACGCTAATCGTAGTCATGACAACATCCTTTTGTCGGTCACCAGTCGAGCCGTGCTGATAAACACCAGTAGCTGGATCATCCACATCGCGTGGCTGCCCCGCAGTAAACTGCTCTCGGTGACGTTATGTAATAGGGTGATGATCAGCAGAATCCATAACAGGAAATAAAATTGTGGATGACGCTGGCGGATTTGTCCCGATTGGCGGACGAATTGCAGCACTACCAAGCCATAGAGCACCATTCCCGTCATTCCTAGAATCGCCAACAGGTCCAGGTAGCCGTTATGGCCTTGATTCAACAATTGCAGATAGCTTTGGCCGTAGATCACGTTGGGTGAACGATCACCGATCCCCCAAAAGGAGCCGTAGCCGTGGCCGAGCAACCAACGTTCCTCGATGCGGTCCAGCAGAAACTGCCAAATATAGTCGCGGCCGGTAAAACCCGGATCATTCATAAACTGGGCGAGCAACTGCTTGATGTGCCAGTCGTGCCAACCGAGCGCCAACTGAACCGCGATCAACAGTAACAAGCAGGCCACCAGCAGCAGACTGCCTAGGTTGATGTCGAAAGTGATCGACAGTTTATGGAGGCTATAAACTAATACTGGAGCCAGCAGCATCAACGCGATTGAGGTTTTGGAAACCGACATCAGCAACAGCAATAACCACAGACCGATGTAGAGGCTGTTGAAACGTAGATTGCAGTGCTGGCGATACAAGGTGCGCACCGCAATAGCGAAATAGATCGACAGTAAAGCGACGGCGCCAAGGCTGTTTTTCTGGCCATGGATCCCATAAAAATAGCCTTTGGCGTCGAAGTTACCGGTGAGCACCGTAACGAGGTTTAGCAACAACACTGCCGCCCCGATTCGGTAGAGGATCAGCAGCAATTGTTGTGGTTGGCGTAGGTAGCCGATGCCGGCAAATACCGACGTGATGATAAACAACAGTAAAATCGAGCGGCGAAAGGCGATGCGGCCATCGATAGCCCATAAGGTGCTGAGCAGCGCCAGCACAACTATCAGCACCAGTGGCCATTGGGACTGGACGATGGCACCAAAGCGCCGTGGATCTCGTAGGGCGCAGATGCAGGCGATCGCCATTAGGCTAACCCACAGCAATTGGTTAAAGCGGTTGCTACCGGAGGTGCTGCTGGTAACGGTTGCCAGCTCCATCTCGGCTAATTCGAGCGCCGGTTGCATCTGTGGTTTGAGCAGATCGAAACTCAACGCAAACATGACGGTCAGCAGCAGCACCGCCAACAGATTGTTGAGGGTGTAGTGGCGACAGTCATCACCGATAAACCAATTAAAGGCTCGGGTTAACATTGTTGTGGTTCCACCTTATCGCGAGCAGGCAGCAACAATCGCAACACATACAGCAATACCAAGGTTTCAGCTGCTAGTACGCCAGCAATAACCCATTGCGGTTGATTAACTAGTCCTACCAGCACTAACACCAACAGCGACAGCAGCGCGCCCCAGATGGTCGCCATCGCCAATTCTTGAAAGCGATTTTGCGCCTGTACTGCGGTGCTGTAGCTGCCACGAACATGAAATAGCAGCGTAGCCAGCGCCCATTGGGCAACGACCCACTCGATCCCAGGGTACTTGTCGGCGAAAAATTGTTGTTGTAACCATGGCCAGCTGAGCCACAACGCGCTTGCAAATACCACGTTAAACAGCAAAAAGCCCAAGCCGCCCAGGTGGGTTAAGCGGATAAATTGCGGCCATTGGTGCTGGCCATGCAATTGCGCCAAGGTGGGTTTAGCAACCCGCGTCCACGCTGAGGTGATGACATTTAACGGCCCAAAAAATACCCGCCCAGCTTGCACAAATCCGACGACGGCTGCGCCAAAGAATGCGCCAATAAACAGCACATAGCCGCGATTTTGCAATTCGGTGGTAAGGGCGCCAACCAGTGACCAGCGGGATTGTTGCCAGATGGGTTGGTACTGTTGCCACCAATGGTGCTGACCGCCACTGCGCAGCAATTGCAGTTCGTGCCACAGCATCGGTAGTGAACACAGCAACTGACTGAGCGACATCAGGTAAAGTAGCTCGGTTACGCCAACCGCTGACCAGCCCCAATGCAGACCGATTGCTGTGATGCCGGCGGCGAATAGTCCAATCCCAAGCAGATCTGAGGTCAGGATCGGCAACAGTTTGAACTCGGCCGCCCAACGATTGCGCAGATATTCCCTTAACCAGCGACTGCAGAAGTAGGCCGCGGCTGCCAGCGACAGTGACAGCGACCAACCGAACGGCAATAGCGGCAGGAGCATTAGCAGCAATACCGCCAAGATCAATAACGAACCCAGATGGCCCCAGGCGAGGGTGCGCCGCAGTGGTTCGGGGTTGTCGCTGGCGGGGACCAGTACCGAGTACGGCGTAGTGATCAACGCATTCTGGATGCAGAGGATCATAAAGCTGGCGCTGAATAAGATGCTGTAGAGACCGAAATCCTCGCTACTCCACCATTTAAGCAGAGCCAAATTCAGCGCAAAGTTAAACGCGCTCATCAATCCTTGATCTATCACCGAGATGGTCACATTTCGCCGCAATTTCCCCTCCTTGTGGTCACCGCGAATGCCGCTGAGGCCGATTCAAGTGTAGACCTAAGCAGCAGATCTTCGGCGAGAAATTTGCCCTGCACAAAATCCAATCGACGTCTATGTTTAGGTAACGCACCTCGATGCGAAAAAAGGACACCATGGGGGAAAGATGATGGCGACAACGATGGTACCGGTGGTGCTCGCCGGTGGTAGTGGTTCCCGTTTATGGCCGCTGTCGAGAACCCAGTACCCAAAGCAGTTTTTGCCGCTGTGCAGCGATGGCGATTCCCAGCACAGCATGCTGCAGCAAACGTTATTGCGATTACAGGGCTTGCCAGTGGCACCACCGCTATTGATCTGTAACGAAGACCACCGCTTTATCGCCGCTGAACAGTTGCGCGCCATCGACCAACTTGGGCCAATTTTACTCGAACCGGCTGGGCGCAATACCGCTCCCGCGCTAGCGCTGGCGGCAATGCAGAGCATGCCGCAGCATGATCCATTGCTGTTGGTGCTGGCGGCTGATCATCGCATCGCCGCTCCACAGGCCTTTCGAGAAGCCGTTACCGCAGCGATGCCATTAGCCGAGCAGGGGAAGTTGGTGACCTTTGGGGTGGTGCCGGACCGGCCCCATTGCGGCTACGGCTACATCCGTCAGGGGCAAGCTATAGAGGGAGGCTTTCACGTTGACGCTTTTGTTGAAAAGCCCAATCAGCAGGAGGCGCAGCGGCTGATCGACGCTGGCGACTGCCTGTGGAATAGCGGCATGTTTCTGTTTCGCGCCAGTCGCTATCTGGCGGAATTGAAACGCCATCGGCCAGACATTGCTACCGTTTGCCGGCAAGCGATGGCGAACACCAGCGCTGATCTCGACTTTATTCGAGTCGACCAAGATAGCTTTGCCCAGTGCCCATCGGAATCGATTGATTACGCGGTAATGGAACATACCGACGATGCGGTTGTGGTACCTCTGCAAGCAGGCTGGAGCGACGTAGGAGCGTGGTCGGCATTGTGGGATTGTCACAATAAAGATGCGGCCGGTAACAGCATCAATGCCGATGTCTTACTGCACGAAGTTAGTGACTGCTTGATTCACAGCAAGCACCGGCTGATCGCCGGGCTTGGGGTAAGTGATCTGATCATTGTCGATACCGCCGATGCGCTGCTGGTGGCCAATCGCCATCGCAGCGAGGAGGTGAAACATCTGGTGGAACAACTCAAAGGCCTGCAACGCACCGAGTTGGATAATCATCGCAAAGTGTATCGCCCGTGGGGTAACTATGACTCGATCGATAACGGTGCCCGCTATCAGGTGAAGCGGATCACGGTAAAGCCGGGGGCTCGCTTAAGCGTGCAGATGCATCATCACCGAGCTGAACACTGGGTCGTGGTATCGGGAACCGCCAAGGTGACCAACGGTGAGCACACGTTTTTGGTGACCGAAAATCAATCCACTTACATACCAATTGGCACTGTGCATTCATTAGAGAATCCCGGCATGGTGCCGCTGGAGCTTATCGAGGTTCAGTCTGGCTCCTATCTGGGGGAAGACGACATCATCCGTTTGGAGGATAACTATGGCCGAGCGGAATCATGACTGAAACAGTGCAGCTGCCAAGCTGCTTCAAGGCTTATGACATCCGTGGTCGCCTGGGCGAAGAGCTTAATCCGGAATTGGCGTTTCGTATTGGCCGGGCGATGGCGCAAGTGCTGCAAGCCAAACTGGTGATTGTTGGTGGCGATATTCGCTTAAGCTCGCCCGAGCTAAAGCAGGCGCTAACTGAAGGATTGCTGGCCAGTGGCAGTGATGTAATCGATATCGGTCTGGTGGGTACCGAAGAGATCTACTTTGCGGTCCGCCATCTAAATGCCGACGGTGGCGTAATGGTCACCGCATCGCACAACCCGATAGATTACAACGGCATGAAACTGGTGCGAGAGCAGAGCAAGCCGATTGCGCCGGACAGCGGGTTAACCGAGATTGGCTTACTTGCTCAAGCCGGAACCTTTGCTGCGGCAACGCCAGGTTCGCTGCAGCAGCGTTCGATATTGGCGCCGTACATCGATCACCTTTGCGGTTACTTTGATCGGCATGCACTGCGGCCGATGACATTGCTAGTTAACGCCGGTAATGGCGCGGCAGGGCATGTGATTGATGCGCTGGAGCTGCGATTTAACCAGCAGCGGATCCCAATTCGCTTTATCAAACTGCATCACCAACCGGATGGTAACTTTCCCAACGGTATCCCTAATCCGTTATTGCCCGAGTCGCGTCAGGATACCAGCGCCGCGGTGGTGGCTGCGGGTGCCGATATGGGGATTGCATGGGATGGTGATTTTGACCGCTGTTTCTTGTTTGACCACCAAGGCCAATTTATCGAGGGTTATTACATCGTTGGCCTGCTGGCGGCGGCATTTGCCGCGAAAGAGCCGGGTGCCAAGATCATTCACGATCCGCGGCTGCTTTGGAATACCCAGCAGATCGCTGAACGGCATCAAGCGACCGCGATCCAAAGCCGAACCGGGCACGGTTTTATCAAACAGCAGATGCGACAGCACGATGCCGTTTACGGTGGTGAAATGAGTGCCCATCACTATTTCAGAGAGTTCGGCTATTGCGATAGCGGCATGATCCCATGGTTGTTGGTCTGTGAACTGATCAGCCGTCGCGACACCAGTCTGCAGCAGTTGGTGGCGCAGATGCAGCAAGACTACCCGAGCTCCGGCGAGCTCAACTTCGAAATTGCCGAGCCGCCGTTGGCGCTGGCGGCGATCCGCGATCACTTTCAATCACGAGCGTCACAGGTGGATACCACCGATGGCGTCAGCATGTGCTTTAGTGAGCCCCGTGGCCAGTGGCGCTTTAACTTGCGTGCATCCAATACCGAACCGTTGGTTCGGCTGAATGTTGAAGCGCGATCCGACCTAGCTCTGATGCACGCGGTGACCGCCGAACTGACGCAACGGTTGCAGCCGTTTTTAATTTAGCTGCAGTGACCTGTGGATCAATGCGCCAGACTTGGTTCACACGCTAGCGGCAATCAAGATGACGAGTACCTATGGTTCATAATCCTAAGCAGCACCGAGGTTTAACGTTTTCTCGTTCGCATGGCTTTGCCATCTTATTCCGCCTGCTGGATCTGCTGGTGGTGCAATGGTCATTGCACTTGGCGTTATCGATTCGACAAAGCGATTTGGGCAGCGAACAGTTGCTAACGGCGGTATTAACGTCGTTGGCGTTTATGTTTTTTGCTGAGTCGCTTGATCTGTACCGTTCGTGGCGTTCCACCCGACTGCGCGAGATGTTGCTCACCAATGCCATCAGTTGGGCGCTGGCATGCTGCGTGATGGAACTGGCCACATTTGCGTTCCCAGAACAGTTCAGCATCGATCGATTCACGGTGTTGTGGTGGGGCGGTTGCGGACTGGTGATGTTTCTCTCCATGCGTATGGCGGCTCGGCAGGTGATCTTCTCTCTGCGTCGGCGCGGCTTCAACACTCAGCGGGCGGTGATCTTGGGGATCACCGACGCAGGCAAAGCGATGGCACGTAATCTTGAGGATAACCCGCAATTGGGGATCCACTTCGTGGGTTTCTTTGATGATCGTGCTCCAGAGCGGATTATCGAGCAAGAAGGTCGTGGGCCGGCGCCACTTGGTGATATGGAGCAAGCGCTGCAGTTGGCAAAAAATAACGCCATTGACGTTATCTACATTGCGATGCCGATGCGGGCAGAAAAGCGGATCACTGAGATCTTAATGCGCTGTGGTGACAGTACCGCAGCGGTACATATCATCCCCGATTTTTTTGTCTATAACCTACTGCACGCCCGTTGGCATGAAGTCGGAGAGGTGCAATCGCTGAGCGTCTACGACAGCCCGCTGGATGACTTGGCTAGCTGGCTAAAGCGAGTGGAAGATATTGTTTTAGCAACTACTATTTTAATGTTGGTGAGCATCCCGATGGTGCTGATCGCCATCGCCATTAAGTGGACGTCACCGGGGCCGGTGATCTTTAAACAGCATCGTTACGGCATTGATGGTCGCAAGATAAACGTTTGGAAATTCCGCTCGATGAGCGTGCAAGACAATGGCGAGCAGGTAAAACAAGCCACCAAAGGCGACGCCAGAGTTACGCCGCTTGGGCGGTTTCTGCGACGCACCTCGTTAGATGAATTACCGCAGTTCTTTAATGTGCTGCAAGGGCAAATGTCGGTGGTTGGCCCGCGGCCACACGCGGTGGCGCACAATGAACAGTATCGGCAACTGATTGGCGGTTACATGTTGCGCCATCACATGAAGCCAGGGATCACCGGCTGGGCGCAAGTTAATGGTTGGCGTGGAGAAACCGACACCTTAGAGAAAATGGAGAAACGGCTAGAGTTCGATTTGGCCTACATTCGCAATTGGTCATTGTGGTTCGATCTGAAGATAGTCGTCAAAACCGTAATCAGAGGGTTTAACGATTCAAACGCCTATTAATACAGGTGTTTGCAGGGATATAGGGGATAACAATGAAAGCAACACTTGCTGCAATGACGGTTGTGCTGGCACTGCCAGCGGCGGCCAATAATCTGCCCAAAGCCTATGAACCGGCGGCAATGGATTTGACCGAAAGTTGGGACTTTACCCCGCAGTTATCGGTGGGGCTGGGGTATGACGATAATACGGCGTACAGCAGCGCCAATGAGATTGACAGTTGGTTTGTGCGTACCGCCCCTGAATTACTGGTGCATGCCGGTAACGATCGTACCCGCTACGAAGTCGGCTATCGACTGGTGGATGGGCGCTATTTCGACAGTAGCGAAGACAACTATACCGACCACTCGCTGCACCTTGGCTTGAAGCATCATTTTACTCGCCGCCATCGGATTGATCTGTTTTACAACTATCGGCGCCAGCATGAGGCTCGCGGCACTGGAATTGCTGAAGGGCGTGGCCAGTTACTTGATGGCGTGGTTGAAATGAATGTCCATGACGCCAAGTTTGTCTACGGCTTCGGTGCTCGCAGTGCCCGTTTTAACGCCGATCTCGAACTGGGTTATTACGATAAAGAACACACTAACTTTCGTGAATTCTCGCGTTTTCGCGATTACGACACGCAACGAGCAATCGTCACCTTATATACCCGCGTCGGCAGTCGCACCCAAGTCTTTGGCGAATGGCGCGGTTACGACAATAACTACAAGCATACGGAACCTGGGGTTTCCTCTCGCGACAGTGTTAATCAGCAGTTGTTTGCTGGTCTGCGCTGGGATGCCACCAGTAAAACCTCTGGTTCGATTCGTTTAGGGATCGAAGATCGTAATTTTGATGCCGCTGACCGTGAAGACTTTGATGGCGCCACGTGGCAGGTCAGCGTTGACTGGAAGCCGCGCAGTTATTCGGTATTCACCTTTGAAAGCGGTTCTCGTAGCAAAGATCCAGATACCTTGGGCGATTTCGTCGAAGAGGATAGCTATCGCTTAGGTTGGCAGCACGATTGGCGTGAGCGGATATCAACTAACGCCGACATCGAATATATCGAAAACAGCTTCACTGGATTTGATCGCCAAGACCAACTATTGCAACTGCGCCTAGGGGTAGCGATGGCGTGGAAACGCTGGTTGGTCACTGAACTAAGCTATCAACTGGCAGATCAAGATTCGAATATCGGTGCGGTGACGTATGACAAAAATCTGTTTATGGCTACAGCGCGGATCAGCCTGTAGCGCGCTATTGTTGATGCTATGGTCAGCACCGTTGCTGGCCAATGCCAACTATCGGTTAAACGCCGGTGATCTAATAGCCATCCATGTCTATGGCGAAGACGATCTGACTTTGGAAACCCGCTTGGGCGAATCAGGGATGATCAACTATCCCTATTTAGGCTTGCTGAATGCCAAAGGGATGACCGTGGCTGAATTGGAGCGAGCCGTCACCAATGGCCTGCGCGGTGATTACCTAATCAACCCGAGCGTTCACGTCAGCGTTACCGAATATCGCCCCTTCTACATTTACGGTGAGGTCAATCAGCCAGGCGGGTATCCCTATCAACCGGGATTAACGGTTGAACGGGCAGTGGCGCTGGCCGGGGGGTTAACAGAGCGAGCCTCGACCAGCAGCATTACCGTCAACCGGATGGTGGCAGGGCGCAAGGATACGTTGAGTGTGCGGCTGTCAGCATCGGTGTATCCAGATGATTCGATTGTGATTAAAGAGAGCTTCTTCTAGTGAGTAATATGGCCTTGAAAGTAGACACGGATCTGTTTGCTCACGAGAAGGATATCGATCTCGGCCACTACCTTCTGGTGTTATGGCGCTATAAATGGCGCATCGGCAGTTTCGTGATGTTAATGGCGGCACTGGCGGTGGCGGTGCTGGTCAATATCGCGCCGCAATACGTTGCTTCTGGGCGACTGATGATCGAATCCGAGCAAGCCAAAGCGGTTTCGATTGAGGACGTTTATGGCCTCGACTCCGGCAACAAAGACTATCTGCAGACGCAATTTGAGATCATTAAAAGTCGGCGTTTGGCAGAGCAAGTGATTGAACGGTTAAACCTAACTGTACACCCCGAATTTTTACCCAAACCGCCACCGCGTTGGAAAACGTGGTTGCTCAGCCATGTCGATACCGCCCCCAATCAAGATCCGATGGAGGTGGTACGGGGATCGCTGCAACCGTATTTCGGTTGGCTGCCGCTGAATTGGAACCCCGCCCCAGCGGATCCCGCCGCCGACTTAGAGCGTCGGCGGGTGAAATTATTGTATGAATTTTCAAGGCGGCTGGTGGTCTCGCCGGTGCCCAATACCCAGTTGGTTGATATCGGCTTTTATGCCCACAGCCCGCAGTTGGCGGCTCTGGTCGCCAACACGATGGGGGATGTCTACATCGACAACCATCTGGATGCGAAGCTCAATGTCACTCGTAAAGCGTCCGAATGGTTAAGCGCGCGCCTTGATGAATTGCAACAGGGATTGCGATTATCTGAAGAGCGTCTGCAACGCTTTAAAGAGGATAATCAGCTGCTGGAGATCGACGGTACCGTTGGGCTAGTCAGTCGTGAAATGAGCGAGCTAACAGCACAGCTGGCGGCGGCGAGACAGCGCCGAGATGACGCCAGATCGTTGCTGAATGTTGTGCGTCGCCGTGGCGCCGACAGTTTGGATGACATTAACGGCATTAGCGAAATCAGCGGCCATCGTTTAATCCAAGAGATGCAAAAGTCGGAAGTTACCGCCGCTGCCAACGTCGCTGAACTGTCGAAGCGATATGGTCCTAAACACAACAAGATGATCGCCGCCAGAGCGCAATTGGCTGAAGTACGCAGCACCATGCGTTCGCAGGTACGTAAACTGGTCTCGGGGATTGAACAGGAGTATCAAACCCTAAACGCGTCAACCATTGCCTTAGAGCAACAACTAGAACGCGCCAAAGGCCAGTATCAAGAGCAGAGCAGGGTAGAGGTGCAGTTTCGTGAGCTGCAACGGGAAGTTGAATCCAACCGCCGGATCTATGAAACCTTTCTTAACCGGATGAAAGAGACCGGCGCCGTGGCTGATTTTAATGCGGCGCACGCGCGCTTCACCGACGTTGCCGAGCCGCCGCTGTATCCGGCGAAGCCAAACAAAAAAATGTTGCTGCTGCTGACCGTGGTCGGATCCTTTGTGCTGGCGTGTGTGGTGGCGTTGGCGCATAACGCTCTGACTGACACCATCACCTCCGGCGATCAAGTTGAAGCCAAACTCTCTAGCAAGTTGCTGGGGGTGATCCCACTGCAAAAGATCAAAAAGGATCAGCGTTTGTCAGCGCAGCTGTTCTTCTCTGAACAAGCGGCGAGCTTTTCCGAGGCTTGGCGTACCGTGCGCACCAGTTACTTGATGTCGCACCTGGATGACGGCGCTAAGCGGATCTGCGTCACCTCGACGGTGCCAGGGGAGGGCAAAAGTACCTCGTCCTATAATCTGGCGTTGGCATTGTCGCAGTTAGAAAAAGTGCTGCTGATCGAAGCGGATCTGCGTAAGCCAGTATTGGCTGCCTCGTTAAAGTTGCCCAGCTATCAACCCGGCTTGGCCAACCTAATCAGCGGTACCCATAATGATCACGATTGCATCATTGGCGTGCCAGATACCGATTTGGATGTGATGGTGGCTGGTACCGCCGTGGCTAACCCGTTGGAGCTGTTATCGTCCGAACCATTCAAAGCGCATTTGATGCGATTATCGCAGCAGTACGACCGGATCATCATCGATACCGCGCCGGTCGATGTCGTCAGTGATGCCTTGGTGGTATCGCCGTTGGTCGACAGCATCATCTATGTGGTGAAATATGGCAAAGCACGGCGGGAATTGATCCGCCGCTCGCTGGCGCGCTTGTTTGCATTGCACGCCAAAGTAGATGGGGTGGTGTTGAATGGCTTGCCAAGGCAAGAGAGCAGCTACAAGCGCTACAAGAGCTACTACGGCAACACTCGTAATGCCTAATTGGCCCAGTCATAAGCGACTTTTGTTAGCCAGTTTAATCACTTGCATTTATCAAAAAGGCGGGCATAATGCCCGCCTAATTTGATTCCGCAGCAGCACCTCTGATTGAGGCGGGAAGTGGTGATAAAAAACTCACTGCGCCCCTTGCTTCTGCGAAGCATGAGCGTATAATGCGCTCCACTGTCGCGATAAGCGCAGTGGTTGCTTCGGCAACATGAATAGCACTTGCAATATGCAGTGCACTTACAGCGGCCCCGATTTGGGGTCGAATGACTGGTAAATCATCGTCTCCCCTCTTGTAGTATTTAGAGTGGTGGGGCGGTTGGTTTGTGTGTTTTTTAGAGTTGGAGCTCTGGTCAATGCAGAACCAAAGAATCCGTATCCGCCTGAAGGCGTTCGATCATCGCCTGATCGATCAGTCCACCGCGGAAATCGTTGAGACTGCTAAGCGTACAGGTGCTCAAGTTCGCGGTCCTATCCCGCTGCCCACCCGTAAAGAACGCTTCACCGTACTGATTTCTCCTCACGTGAACAAAGATGCACGTGACCAATACGAAATCCGTACTCACAAGCGTTTGGTGGACATTGTTGAGCCTACCGACAAGACTGTTGACGCGCTGATGCGTCTGGATCTGGCTGCCGGCGTAGACGTGCAGATCAGCCTGGGTTAATCCCCTGGCTCGGTAAATAGAGGTTTTAAATAATGGCTATCGGTCTTGTAGGTCGCAAAGTTGGTATGACTCGCATCTTCACTGAAGAAGGCGTGTCTATCCCTGTGACCGTTATCGAAGTAGAACCGAACCGTGTAACCCAGGTTAAAGGTTTGGACAGCGACGGTTACCGCGCTATCCAGGTGACCGTAGGTGCTAAGAAAGCATCTCACGTGAACAAGCCTGCTGCGGGCCACTTCGCGAAAGCTGGCGTAGAAGCCGGTCGCGGTCTGTGGGAACACCGTCTGGGTGAAGGTGAAGGCGAAGGCATCGAACTGGGTGCTGAGCTGAAAGTCGACATCTTTGCTGATGTTGCAAAAGTAGACGTTACTGGTCAATCCAAAGGTAAGGGCTTCCAAGGTGCTGTTAAGCGCTGGAACTTCCGTACCCAGGATATGACTCACGGTAACTCCTTGAGCCACCGTGCTCCTGGTTCCATTGGTCAAAACCAAACTCCAGGTAAGGTATTCAAGGGCAAGAAAATGGCTGGCCACATGGGCGCTGAGCAGGTAACTACTCAGAACCTGGAGCTGGTACGTGTAGACGCTGAGCGTAACCTGCTGCTGATCAAAGGTGCCGTACCTGGCGCCAACGGTAGCGACGTTATCGTTAAGCCTGCCGTTAAGTAACGTCTGAGGAGATAGTAATGGAATTGGTAATGAAAGACGCGCAGAGCGCTCTTGAAGTTTCCGAAACTACCTTCGGTCGTGAATTCAACGAAGCTCTGGTACACCAAGTAGTAGTAGCTTTCGCTGCTAACGCTCGTCAGGGTACCCGTGCTCAGAAGACCCGCGCTGAAGTTGCTGGCACTGGCAAAAAGCCATGGCGCCAGAAAGGTACTGGTCGTGCACGTTCCGGTAATGTTAAGAGCCCAATCTGGCGTTCTGGTGGCGTAACTTTCGCTGCTAAGCCGCAAGATCACGGCCAAAAAGTTAACAAGAAGATGTACCGCGCAGCAATGCGTAGCATTCTGTCTGAGCTGGTACGTCAAGATCGTCTGATCGTTGTTGAGAACTTCACTGTTGAAGCTCCAAAGACCAAAGAACTGGTTGCGAAGCTGAAAGAGATGGAACTGAACGACGTGCTGATCGTAACCGCAGAAGTTGATGAGAACCTGTTCCTGGCTTCTCGCAACCTGTACAAGGTTGACGCTCGCGATGCAGACGGTATCGATCCGGTTAGCCTGATCGCATTCGACAAGGTGCTGATGACTGCTGCTGCAGTTAAGCAGATTGAGGAGAAGCTGGCATGATCCGTGAAGAACGTTTGCTGAAAGTGCTGCTGGCTCCGCACATCTCTGAAAAGAGCACCATGGCTGCTGAACTGAACAACACTGTTGTTTTCAAAGTAGCCCTGAACGCGACCAAAGCTGAGATCAAAGCAGCGGTTCAAAAGCTGTTCGAAGTTGAAGTTACTGGTGTTCGCACCACCGTAGTTAAAGGCAAGACTAAGCGTACTGGCGCTCGTTTCGGTCGTCGTTCCGACTGGAAGAAAGCGTACGTTACTCTGGCTGAAGGCGCGGAAATCGACTTCGTCGACGGCGGCGCTGAGTAAGCAGTAGGAGTTTAAAAATGGCTATTGTTAAGTGTAAGCCTACCTCTGCAGGCCGTCGCCACGTAACCAAAGTGGTTAACGCTGAACTGCACAAAGGTAAGCCTCACGCCGCCCTGCTGGACAAAAAGTCCAAGACTGGCGGTCGTAACAACGCTGGTCGTATCACCACTCGCCACATCGGCGGTGGTCACAAGCAGCACTACCGTATTGTTGACTTCAAGCGCAACAAAGATGGCATCGCTGCCAAGGTAGAGCGCATTGAATACGATCCAAACCGCAGCGCAAACATCGCGCTGGTTCTGTACGCAGACGGTGAGCGTCGTTACATCCTGGCTCCTAAAGGCCTGCATGCTGGTGATACCATCATGTCCGGTCAAGCAGCCGACATCAAGGTAGGTAACACCCTGCCAATGCGTAACATCCCTGTAGGTTCTACTATCCACAACGTAGAACTGCAGCCTGGCAAAGGTGGTCAGCTGGCTCGTTCCGCTGGTGCATACTGTCAGCTGGTTGCGCGTGATGGTGCATACGTAACCCTGCGTCTACGCTCTGGCGAGATGCGTAAAGTACAGGCCGAAGGCCGCGCTACTTTGGGTGAAGTTGGTAACGCTGAGCACATGCTGCGTCAGCTTGGTAAAGCTGGTGCAAACCGCTGGCGTGGTGTTCGTCCTACTGTTCGTGGTGTTGCCATGAACCCAGTAGACCACCCACACGGTGGTGGTGAGGGTAAAACTTCCGGTGGTCGTCATCCTGTAACTCCATGGGGTGTACCAACCAAGGGTAAGAAGACCCGCTCCAACAAGCGTACTGACAAGTTTATCGTACGTCGTCGTACCAAGTAATTTAGAGGATTCACCATGCCACGTTCTCTCAAGAAAGGTCCATTTATCGACCTGCACTTGCTGAAGAAGGTAGAGAAAGCGGTGGAAAGCGGAGACAAAAAGCCTGTTAAGACTTGGTCCCGTCGTTCGATGATCATTCCTGATATGATTGGTCTCACCATCGCTGTCCATAATGGTCGCCAGCACGTTCCAGTATTCGTTACTGAAGACATGATCGGCCACAAACTGGGCGAATTCGCGCCGACTCGCACTTACCGTGGCCATGCTGCGGATAAGAAAGCGAAGAAACGCTAAGAGGTAATAGAGATGGAAGTTTTAGCTAAACACCGTTTTGCACGTACCTCTCCACAGAAGGCACGTCTGGTTGCTGACCAGATCCGTGGTCTGCCTGTGGATCGCGCACTGGACATCCTGACTTTCAGCAACAAAAAAGCTGGCGCTCTGGTAAAGAAAGTACTTGAGTCTGCTATCGCAAACGCTGAACACAATGAAGGTCTGGACATCGACAACTTGAAGGTTGCAAAAATCTTCGTTGACGAAGGTCCAACCATGAAGCGCATCATGCCGCGTGCCAAAGGCCGTGCTGACCGCATCCTGAAGCGCTCTAGCCACATCACTGTGGTTGTGGCCGATAAGTAAGGGGAGTCGCTATGGGACAGAAAGTACATCCTAATGGTATCCGCCTTGGTATCACCAAGCCTTGGTCCTCGACCTGGTACGCGGAAAAGAAAGATTACGCTGACAACTTGTTCGGCGATCACGAAGTGCGTCAGTTCCTGAAAAAGGAACTGAAAAACGCTTCTTTGTCTCGCATTACCATCGAGCGTCCTGCTAAGAGCATCCGTGTGACCATTCACACTGCTCGCCCAGGCGTTGTAATTGGTAAGAAGGGTGAAGATGTTGAGAAGCTGCGCAAGCAAGTTGCAAAACTGGCTGGCGTTCCTGCTCAGATCAACATCTCCGAAGTTCGTAAGCCAGAACTGGACGCTCAACTGGTAGGCGATTCTATCGCTTCTCAGCTGGAGCGCCGCGTAATGTTCCGTCGCGCTATGAAGCGTGCGGTACAAAACGCAATGCGTCTGGGTGCCAAGGGCATCAAGATCGAAGTTTCTGGCCGTCTGGGTGGCGCTGAGATCGCACGTACCGAATGGTACCGTGAAGGTCGTGTGCCACTGCACACCCTGCGCGCAGACATCGACTACGCTACTTCCGAAGCTCACACCACCTACGGTGTAATTGGTATCAAGACTTGGATCTTCAAAGGTGAAGTTCTGGGCGGTATGCCAGTTGTTGAAGAGCAGCCGAAGCAGCAGCCGAAGCGCAAAGGTCGTGGTAAGTAAGGGGAACCGAGATGCTGCAACCTAAACGTATGAAATTCCGCAAGATGCACAAAGGCCGTAACCGTGGTATCGCTACCACTGGTGATAAGGTTTCCTTTGGCACCTTCGGTCTGAAAGCGACCACCCGTGGCCGCATGACCGCTCGTCAAATCGAAGCGGCTCGTCGTGCCATGACCCGTCACATCAAGCGTCAGGGTAAAATCTGGATCCGTGTGTTCCCAGACAAGCCAATCACTGCTAAGCCGCTTGAAGTTCGTCAGGGTAAAGGTAAGGGTAACGTTGAGTACTGGGTAGCACAGATCCAGCCGGGTCGTGTTCTGTACGAAATGGAAGGCGTATCTGAAGAGCTGGCTCGTGAAGCCTTCTCTCTGGCTGCGGCTAAACTGCCTATCCAGACCACCTTTGTAACTCGTAAGGTGATGTGATGAAAGCACAAGAACTACGTGAAAAAAGCGTTGAAGAACTGAACGCAGAGCTGCTAAACCTGCTGCGCGAACAGTTCAACCTGCGTATGCAGAACGCAACTGGTCAGCTTAAAGCGACTCACGAAATGAAGAAGGTACGCCGCAACATTGCTCGCGTTAAAACCATTCTTACTCAGAAGGAAGGTGCGTAATGTCTGATACTATCCGTACCATTCAGGGTCGTGTGATCAGCGATAAGATGGACAAGTCCATCACCGTAGCAATCGAGCGCAAAGTTAAGCACCCGATCTACGGTAAATTTGTGAAGCGTACCACTAAGGTTCACGCTCACGATGAAACCAACCAGTGTGGCATCGGCGATCTAGTAGAGATCAAAGAGTGTCGTCCACTGTCCAAGACCAAATCTTGGATGTTGGTAAACGTTGTAGAAAAAGCTTAATTATCTAAGCCTTAATCTACAGTTAGAAGTAACCGGTTCGAGCGTGCTCGAACCGGTTAATTTTTTATCTACCCTTTTCGATTTTGTGTGGTTATAATGGCGCGCCTTTTTAAGAGGGGCAGCCAACTTAGCCCGTTAAGGGTGTTTTAGAAAAAGTAAGCGGAGCATTGAAATGATCCAAATGCAATCTGTGCTGGATGTTGCCGATAATTCCGGCGCGCGCAGCGTACAGTGTATTAAGGTCTTGGGTGGCTCTCACCGTCGTTACGCCCACATCGGCGACATCATCAAGGTTTCTGTAAAGGAATCTATTCCTCGCGGTAAAGCGAAGAAAGGTGACGTATACAACGCGGTAGTAGTTCGCACCAAGAAAGGCGTACGCCGTCCTGACGGTTCTGTTATTCGCTTTGACCGTAACGCTGCTGTTTTGCTGAACGCAAACCACCAGCCAATCGGTACCCGTATCTTCGGCCCTGTGACCCGCGAACTGCGCAACGAGCAGTTCATGAAGATCGTGTCCCTGGCGCCAGAAGTACTGTAAGGAGCGAACCATGGCAGCAAAAATCCGTCGCAACGACGAAGTAGTTGTATTGGCAGGCAAAGACAAAGGTAAGCGCGGTAAGGTTACCAAAGTTCTGTCTACCGGTAAGGTACTGGTCGAAGGCGTAAACCTGGTAAAGAAACATCAAAAGCCTAACCCACAACTGGGTGTTCAAGGCGGTGTTGTTGAGAAAGAAGCCCCAATCCACGCCTCCAACGTGGCACTGTTCAACCCTGCTACTGGCAAGGCTGATCGCGTAGGCTTCAAGATTGAAGACGGCGTAAAAGTTCGTTTCTTCAAATCCAACAACGAAATTGTTAAGTAATTGGAGTTAACGATGGCGAAACTGCATGATTACTACAAAGAAGCTGTAGTAAAAGAACTGATGCAGCAGTTCGGCTACAAGAGCATCATGCAAGTCCCACGGATCGAAAAGATCACCCTGAACATGGGTGTCGGTGAAGCCGTAGCGGACAAGAAGGTGCTGGAAAACGCTGTAGCTGATATGGCAGCTGTTTCTGGTCAGAAACCTCTGATCACTAAAGCTCGCAAGTCTGTTGCTGGCTTTAAGATCCGTGAAGGTTACCCGATTGGTTGTAAAGTCACCCTGCGCGGCGAGCGTATGTGGGAGTTTTTCGAGCGTCTGGTATGTATCGCGGTTCCTCGTATCCGTGACTTCCGTGGCCTGAACCCGAAAGCGTTCGATGGTCGTGGTAACTACTCCATGGGCGTTCGTGAGCAAATCATCTTCCCAGAAATCGATTACGACAAGATCGATAAAATTCGCGGTATGGACATCACCATTACCACTTCCGCGAAGTCTGACGAGGAAGGTCGTGCTCTGCTGGCTGCCTTTAACTTCCCATTCCGCAAGTAAGGTGTAGGGACAATGGCTAAACAATCAATGAAGGCGCGCGACGAAAAGCGCACCAAGCTGGTTGCTAAGTACGCTGAAAAGCGTGCCGCGCTGAAAGCTATCATCAACGATGTTAACGCGTCTGAAGAAGATCGTTGGAATGCAGTGCTCAAGCTGCAAACCCTCCCGCGTGACTCCAGTGCCATCCGTCAGCGTAACCGCTGTAACATCACTGGTCGTCCACACGGCTACCTGCGCAAGTTCGGCCTGAGCCGTATCAAGCTGCGTGAAGCCGCTATGCGTGGCGAAGTTCCTGGCCTGAAAAAGGCCTCTTGGTAAGCATTCGGGAGTAAGCGAATATGAGCATGCAAGATCCGATCGCGGATATGCTGACGCGCATCCGTAACGGCCAGGCTGCAAGCAAAGTATCTGTAACCATGCCTTCTTCTAACCTGAAGAAAGCTATTGCTGCAGTACTGAAAGCAGAAGGCTACATTGCAGACTTCGCCGTTTCTGGCGACGTTAAACCTACTCTGGAAGTTACTCTGAAGTACTTCCAAGGTAAGCCGGTAGTTGAATCTATCGAGCGTGCCAGCCGCCCAGGCCTGCGCATCTACAAGAAAAAAGATGAGCTGCCAAAAGTAATGGGTGGTCTGGGTATCGCAATCGTATCCACCTCTAAAGGTGTGATGACCGACCGTGCAGCCCGTAACCTGGGTATGGGCGGCGAGATCATCTGCTACGTAGCATAAGGGAGGAGCACTAATGTCTCGTGTAGCTAAGGCACCTGTTGCTATCCCTGCAGGCGTAGAAGTGACCATCAACGGTCAAGAGATCACCGTTAAAGGTGGTAAGGGTACTCTGACTCGTGTAATCCACGATGCAGTAGTTCTAACCAAAGAAGAAGCTGAAATCACTTTCGGTCCACGCGAAGGCGCTGCCAACGCATGGGCACAAGCTGGTACCGCTCGCGCTTTGGTTAACAACATGGTTCAAGGCGTAACCGAAGGCTTCACTCGTAAACTGACCCTGCTGGGTGTTGGTTACCGTGTGGCTGTTGCAGGTAACACCGTAAACCTGACTCTGGGTTTCTCTCACCCTGTAGCTTACGAGCTGCCAGAAGGTGTGAAAGCCGAGTGCCCAAGCCAAACTGAAATCGTGCTTACTGGCGCCGACAAGCAGGTTGTAGGTCAAGCTGCTGCTAACATCCGCGCATACCGTGCTCCTGAGCCTTACAAAGGCAAAGGTGTTCGTTACGCTGATGAAAACGTGCGTCGTAAAGAAGCCAAGAAGAAGTAAGGTAATACGATGGACAAGAAAGCAGCTCGTCTGCGTCGCGCTACTCGCGTACGCAAACAAATTCAGGAAATGGGCGCGACCCGTCTGGTCGTGTTCCGTACTCCACGCCACATCTACGCCCAGGTTATCGCTGCGGATGCAACCGTAGTGGCTGCCGCTTCTACCGTAGAGAAAGCGATCGCTGGTGAACTGAAAGGTACCAGCAACATCGCCGCCGCTATGGCAGTTGGTAAAGCAGTGGCTGAGCGCGCTCAAGAAAAGGGCATCACTGCTCTGGCCTTCGATCGCAGTGGCTTTAAGTATCACGGTCGCGTTAAAGCTCTGGCTGACGCTGCTCGTGAAGCTGGCCTCCAGTTCTAAGTTGGGAGTGGACAATGGCGAATCATGAGAATCAAGCCGGTGATCTGCAAGAGAAGCTCATTGCAGTAAACCGCGTTTCTAAAGTAGTTAAAGGTGGTCGCATCTTTAGCTTTACCGCACTGACTGTAGTTGGTGACGGTAACGGTAAGGTTGGTTTCGGTTACGGCAAAGCACGTGAAGTGCCTGCTGCTATCCAAAAAGCGATGGAAAAAGCTCGTCGCAACATGCTGACCGTGAACCTGAACAATGGCACTCTTCACCACCCAGTGAAGGGCCGTCACTCTGGCTCCAAGGTATACATGCAGCCTGCTTCTGACGGTACCGGTATTATCGCTGGTGGTGCAATGCGCGCCGTTCTGGAAGTTGCTGGTGTACACAACGTACTGGCAAAAGCCTACGGTTCTACCAACCCGATCAACATCGTACGCTCTACCGTTGACGCTCTGACTTCTATGAACTCTCCGGAGAAAGTAGCAGCTAAGCGTGGCCTGAGCGTTGAAGAACTGCGAGGTTAATCGAGATGGCTAAGACTATTAAGGTTACCCAAACCAAATCCAGCATCGGTCGTCTGCCTAAGCACAAGGCAACTCTGACTGGTCTGGGTCTGCGCAAAATCGGTCACACTGTTGAACTGGAAGATACCCCTTCTGTTCGCGGTATGATCAACAAGGTTTACTACATGGTGAAGGTGGAGGACTAAGATGCGTCTGAATACTTTGTCTCCAGCTCCAGGTGCTAAAACCGCTGCCAAGCGTTTAGGTCGCGGTATCGGTTCTGGCCTGGGTAAAACCGGTGGTCGTGGCCACAAAGGTCAGAAGTCCCGCTCCGGCGGCGGCATCCGTCCTGGCTTTGAAGGCGGTCAAATGCCTATCAAACAGCGTCTGCCTAAGTTTGGTTTTACTTCCCGTAAGTCTCTGGTTTCCACTGAAGTGCGTCTGCACGAAATTGCGAAAGTAGAAGGCGACGTGGTTTCTCTGGCTACCCTGAAAGAAGCTGGCCTCGTAACTGCTAACATTCAGTTTGCGAAAGTTGTGCTTTCAGGTAAAATCGAGCGCCCAGTAACCATCTCTGGTCTGAAAGTGACCAAAGGTGCGCGCGCTGCCATTGAAGCTGCGGGCGGCAAAATCGAAGAATAACGGGAAGTAGAGTAAGCAATGGCAAAACCAGGACTTGAATTAAAAAGTGCGAAAGGGGGCCTTTCTGAATTGAAAGCGCGCCTGTTGTTTGTCCTTGGAGCCATTATTGTGTTCCGAGCTGGTTCTTTCGTACCAATTCCTGGTATTGACGCTGCTGTTCTTGCCGAGTTGTTCAATCAGCAACAGGGCACCATCGTAGAGATGTTTAACATGTTCTCCGGTGGCGCCTTGGAGCGTGCTTCTGTGTTTGCTTTGGGCATCATGCCGTACATCTCTGCATCGATTATCATGCAGTTATTGACCGTGGTGCACCCAACTCTCGCAGAGTGGAAGAAGGAAGGGGAGACTGGTCGTCGTAAGATCAACCAGTGGACTCGCTACGGCACTTTGGGCCTAGCCTTCTTCCAATCTATCGGTGTCGCAACCGGCCTACCTTCAATGGTTCCTGGTCTGGTTGTAAACCCAGGTTTCGGTTTCTACTTTGTAGCAATCGTCTCCTTGGTCACCGGTACCATGTTCCTTATGTGGCTGGGTGAGCAAATCACCGAACGCGGTATTGGCAACGGCATTTCGATCCTGATCTTTACAGGTATCGTTGCTGGTCTGCCTTCTGCGATCGGTCAAACGGCTGAACAAGCTCGTCAAGGTGAACTGCATCTACTCTTGCTGCTCGGTATTGTGGCTCTAATCGGTCTGGTTACTGCCTTTGTGGTATTTATGGAGCGCGGCCAACGCCGTATCGTGGTAAACTACGCCAAGCGTCAGCAAGGCCGTAAAGTGTTTGCCGCACAAAGCACCCATTTACCACTTAAGGTAAACATGGCTGGTGTGATTCCGCCGATCTTCGCGTCCAGTTTGATCCTGTTCCCAGGCACTCTGGCCCAGTGGTTTGATAAAAACTCTGGTGGCATCCTGTCAGATATTTCTCTGGCACTGTCTCCAGGTCAACCGCTGTACGTGTTGATTTATGCTGTGGCAATCGTGTTCTTCTGTTTCTTCTACACGGCGTTGGTTTTCAACCCGCGTGAAACAGCTGACAACTTGAAAAAGAGTGGTGCGTTTATCCCTGGAATTCGTCCAGGCGAGCAAACTGCCCGCTACATTGATAAAGTGATGACCCGCCTAACTTTGGTTGGTGCTGCGTACATTACCTTTATCTGTCTGGTTCCGGAGTTCTTGATGATCACCACCAATGTGCCGTTCTACCTCGGTGGAACTTCACTGTTGATTATGGTGGTAGTGATCATGGACTTCATGGCCCAGGTCCAAACTCATCTGATGTCATCTCAGTATGAGTCTGTCCTGAAAAAGGCCAACCTTAAAGGCTACGGCCGTTAAGCGCGCCAACCCACGGAGTATCAAAATGAAAGTTCGTGCATCAGTTAAGGCAATGTGCCGCAACTGTAAGGTGATCAAACGTAATGGTGTTGTTCGTGTAATCTGCTCTGAGCCGAAGCACAAACAGCGTCAAGGTTAATTGACTTAGTCATTAACCAAACAAAGTGCACAGGGCTGACCAAACTGGTCAGCCCCTGTGTTGTTGCAATGTAGTTGGCTGTTGAGTATCCTACCGGGCTTTTCGCAGTCAACCAGAAAATGTAGGAGTGCTATAGTGGCCCGTATCGCTGGCATTAACATTCCAGAGCATAAACATGCGGTGATCGCTCTAACCGCCATTTTCGGCATTGGTGCCACTCGCGCAAAACTCGTTTGCGCAGAGGCCGGTATTGCTGAAGATGCCAAGTTTAAGGATCTAGACGAATCCACTATCGATAAAGTGCGTGAAGTCGTTGGCCAGTTCATCGTAGAAGGTGACCTGCGTCGTGAGATCTCCATGAACATCAAGCGTCTGATGGACCTGGGCTGCTACCGCGGTCTGCGTCATCGTCGTAGCTTGCCGCTTCGTGGTCAACGTACCAAAACCAACGCGCGTACCCGTAAAGGTCCGCGTAAGCCGATTAAGAAGTAAGGGGATTATAAGCAATGGCTAAAGCTCCTTCTCGTACTCGTAAGAAGGTACGTAAACAGGTCGCAGACGGTATCGCACACGTTCATGCTTCCTTCAACAACACCATCGTGACCATCACTGACCGTCAGGGCAACGCTCTGGCGTGGGCTACCGCAGGTGGCTCTGGTTTCCGTGGTTCTCGTAAGTCTACTCCGTTCGCTGCACAGGTTGCTGCTGAGCGTTGCGCTGAAATCGCAAAAGAGTACGGCCTGAAGAACCTGGAAGTAGAGGTGAAAGGTCCTGGTCCAGGTCGTGAGTCATCCATCCGTGCTCTGAATGCTGCGGGCTTCCGCATCACCAACATCACCGATGTTACTCCGATCCCACACAACGGTTGTCGCCCGCCTAAAAAGCGTCGCGTGTAACCTTTAGGACAGTTGGAGAAGAAACATGGCAAGATATTTGGGTCCTAAGCTCAAACTAGCCCGTCGCGAAGGAACTGATCTGTTCCTGAAGTCTGGCGTTCGAGCGATCGATTCTAAGTGTAAGATTGATACCGTACCTGGTCAGCACGGCGCTCGTCGCGCTCGTCTGTCTGACTACGGTGTTCAGCTGCGCGAAAAACAAAAAGTTCGTCGTATCTACGGCGTACTGGAAAAGCAGTTCCGTAACTACTACAAGGATGCGGCACGTCAGAAGGGCAACACTGGTGAGAACCTGCTGGTTCTGCTGGAAACCCGTCTGGACAACGTAGTTTACCGTATGGGCTTTGGTGCAACTCGCGCTGAAGCACGCCAGCTGGTAAGCCACAAGGCCATCAAGGTTAACGGTCGTGTTGTAAACATCCCATCCTTCCGCGTATCTCCGAACGACGTTATCGCTGTTCGTGAGAAGTCTCAGAAGCAGGCGCGTATCAAAGGCGCTCTGGAAGTTGCTGAGCAGCGCGAGAAGCCAACTTGGGTTGAAGTAGACGCAGCTAAGATGGAAGGCACTTTCAAGCGCTTCCCAGAGCGTAGCGACTTGTCTGCTGACATCAACGAACAGCTGATCGTAGAGCTTTACTCCAAGTAAAGCTTAACCGTTAAGAGAGGACAAAATGCAGGGTTCTGTTACCGAATTTCTAAAACCACGACTTGTCGATATTGATCAGGTTAGCCCTAACCGGGCTAAAGTGACTCTGGAGCCGCTGGAGCGTGGTTTTGGCCACACTCTGGGCAACGCTCTGCGTCGCATCCTGCTCTCTTCCATGCCTGGTTGTGCAGTGACCGAAGTTGAAATCGACGGTGTACTGCACGAGTACAGCAGCAAAGAAGGCGTTCAAGAGGACGTTCTTGAAATCCTGCTGAACCTGAAAGGGTTGGCTGTAAAGCTAGAAGGGAAAGAGGAAGCTACTCTGACCCTGAGCAAGTCCGGTGCGGGCCCTGTCACTGCAGCAGATATCACCCATGACGGTGATGTAGAGATCGTTAATCCCGATCATCTGATCTGCACTCTGACCGGTGCTGATGCTGAAATCAGCATGCGCATTAAAGTTGAGATCGGTCGTGGCTACATGCCAGCGTCTGCTCGCGCACAGGTTGAAGAGGACGAACGTCCTATCGGCCGTCTGCTGGTAGATGCGTCTTTCAGCCCAGTGGTTCGCATTGCTTACAATGTTGAAGCCGCTCGTGTTGAACAGCGCACCGATCTGGACAAGCTGGTTATCGACATGCACACCGACGGCACCCTGGATCCTGAAGAAGCGATCCGCCGTTCTGCCACTATTCTGGCAGAACAACTGGAAGCCTTCGTTGACCTGCGCGATGTCAGCGAGCCGGAAGAGAAAGAAGAGAAGCCGGAATTCGATCCGATTCTGCTGCGTCCTGTCGACGATCTGGAACTGACAGTTCGTTCGGCTAACTGCTTGAAAGCGGAAGCCATCCACTACATTGGCGATCTGGTACAGCGTACCGAGGTTGAGCTACTGAAGACCCCTAACCTGGGTAAGAAGTCTCTGACCGAGATCAAAGACGTATTGGCTTCCCGTGGTCTGTCTCTGGGCATGCGCCTGGAAAACTGGCCGCCGGCGTCTCTAGTCGACAACATGTAACCAGATCTTAAAGATTTAGGTTAGAAGGATAAGGTCATGCGCCATCGTAAGAGCGGTCGTCAACTGAATCGTAATAGCAGCCACCGTAAAGCTATGTTTAAGAACATGGCTGTGTCGCTGATTAACCACGAAGTTATCAAGACGACCCTGCCTAAGGCAAAAGAGCTGCGCCGTGTAGTAGAGCCAATGATCACTTTGGCTAAAACTGACAGCGTTGCAAACCGCCGTCTGGCATTCGCCCGTACCCGCGACAACGCGGCTGTAGGCAAACTGTTTAATGAACTGGGTCCACGTTACCTGGAGCGCGCTGGTGGTTACACCCGCATCCTGAAGTGTGGCTTCCGTGCTGGTGATAACGCTCCTATGGCGTACATCGAGCTGGTTGACCGCCCAGCTGCTGAAGTTGCTGCTGCTGACGCAGAATAAGCTTCTTAAGCACTAAAAAAAGCGAGCTTCGGCTCGCTTTTTTTATATCAAAAATCCGCTGATGTAGCCCCATGGTTCGCAGCCATGAGGCAGTCATCACAGCCATCAAATCGCTACTATCTCATGGCATGGTGATACCAACTCACCTAAATATCTGATCACTATTGCTGGATTAAATCGCCTCACTCTGCGTTACTCAACTTACTGGTAGAGCCACTAGCAGCGGCGTTGAATGCCTTGATTGAGACGATTTCTCCTTCGCACTAGATAGACCATTTACTTAAGCGAATTGGTATAAGAGCGGAACCGGCTACCTAACCTAATTACTGCTTTAGTGATTCAGACGTGGGTGTTGCCTCGGTGTAAGATTTTAGTTCGTCGTTGCTGCTAGCAAGCACCATTTGGTCGGCGAACAGATAGATGTCTCGACCTGCACGTACGGCGCTGTAGATCAGAATCAGCAGATTCGCGGGTTGTAGCCATAATTCCCACGGCAATACCCCTCCCACAAACCACGGTAGGGCCATTAGGCCGAACAGTGAAACGGTAAGCAGGTGGTTTGGCAAGCCGATGCCGCTGCCGTTGTAGCGGTAGACGAAGTACGGTACCCATTTGCCGACCGCCCAGCTTATGGCATATAACGCCGCTAGCGGCGTTGTTGCAAACACGACAATGTAGCCAATAGTTCTTGCTGACTGGAGCAAGAAGAAGCTGATAATGCGGCCCTTGAAGCGCAACCGGTTATGCCACCAAAACGCGCCAGCGGTTGCAGCGAATAAGCCAATCAATCCCAACCCAACGCCGACGTATGCCGCAAGCCCCTGTAATTGGTAGTGTGCGGGAATCCAGCTCACTGGCGTCGCTAAGTAGGTGGCCAATAGCCACAACAGCACTCCGCAGCCAATCGCAAAAGCCGGCTTGAAGTTGCCGTGCAAGGCTTGGTAAGTGTTGGAGATCCTAGCTTTCTTTTCTAACAGCACACCCCGGCGGTCATTCTCGTAATAGCCCAGTTCGTACAGGCTAAAAAATGCCAGCATCGTTGCGGCAATCGCTATGGCGCTTAGGAACGGCTGATCACTGGTCAGGGCAAACACCAGCACCAGCAATAGGTAATCGTGCGCGATGAGGGTGTTGCGAAAGTAACGCTCGTTGCTGCGTTTCACCTTGAGGGTATAGGCCAGGGGCAACATCGGCTTCAACCCTGCTTGATAGCTTACAGCGTCGGGCCATTGCGGGCGCATGATGTCGACGTAAGTGAGATAAGCGGCTAATTGGGGTTTTCGTTGCGTTAGCCATAGCGGGCGGCTATTACTTGCGAGTTCCGCCAGGGTGGTGAGGCGCTCTGGTTGCGGGGAAGTTTGCCAATACCAGCGTTGATGGGCTGGTAGCCCTTCAATGGCGTCCAGTAACGGACCGATGATCCGAGAGGGGCCTGCGCAAACGATGGTGAGCGGCCTTTGGTGCTGTGCCAAAGCTTGCAATAGGGGGCGATTAACGTATTGATTGGCGAGGGTGTGGCATCGTTTTAACCATTGCTGGTAGAGACCAGGATTAAGCCGTTCATAAAGGGCAATACGGAAGCGCTGCTGACAATCATGGCCATAACGTCGGCTTAGCCATTGCCATGGTAAAAGGATCTCCACTAACTGCAGCATAATCGCCAACCACGCCGGTTGTTTGGCGAGCAGCAGATACGTTTCGATGGGATCGCGCAGCCACAGATTCAGCTCGAAATCGACGATAACTGGCGCGTTGGATTGTGATAGATGCTCCAGTGCTGACTCGGCGGCAACTTCGGTTTGTTGTGCAAGTCGTACAGTTTGATCCTTCACAATCATATCAGGCCTCTACAGCAACATATGCCCTTGTTACTTTCCTACTTAGGATTAGAAAGTTAGTGCAAATTTACGGTTGTTGAGGCCAAAAAAAACCGAGCCCTAGGCTCGGTTAATGATTTCAAAGCGGTGGCTTAGTAGCCGCCGCCTTTCATCTGCTCTTCGGAGTAGCCCATCTTTTGATGGCCTTCGCCCATCGCCTCAGCGACTTCCGGTGGCATGTAGTTCTCATCGTGCTTAGCCAGCACTTCAGAGGCTTCCAGTACATGCGGTTCAACCAAGGTGCCTTGGGCGACGATGCCTTGGCCTTCACGGAACAGATCCGGCAGCATGCCGTCGTATAACACGGTTACCGCTGGACCAGTATCGGCAACTTGGAAAGCGATCTTGAGGCTATTTGGATCGCGCTCGACTGAGCCCATCACTACCATGCCACCGATGCGGATACGCTGACCAACTTCTGGCTTCATACCACCATCTTTACGGCCTTCAACCACTTCAGTTGGGGTAAAGAACAGGTCCAAGTTGGAGTTCAGAGCGAACACCAACAGTGAGCCAACGGCGGCAACACCCCCTACCAGAGCGGATGCGAATAACAGGCGCTTTTTACGGCGTGGGTTCATTGGTTTTGGCTCCTATGTTGGCGCAGGCGCTCTTCACGAGCTTGCTTGCTGGCAATTTGTTTTAGTACAGCTTTGCGTTTGCGAACTGAGGCAATGGTGATGCCGCCTAAGCTGATGATAGCAGTACCGTAGGACAGCCAAACATAGATGCCGTAGCCGCCCATATTAAAAAACTCACTGATGGAGGAAAACTGTAAGCTGAACTCCATTATTTGATCTCCTTAGCAACCAGCGCGCGCACCCAAGGGCGCATGCTGTTACGGGCCAGAACCTCTGCACGGAAGCGCAGGGTGCTGAGGGCGGCAATCAGCATCATAAAGCCGAAGATGTTGCACAGCAGTGGCATCAGCATCTCTGGCGGCATGTTGTTGCTCTTACCAACGGTAATGGCGTTTGGCTGGTGCAGAGTGTTCCACCACTCAACGGAATACTTAATGATAGGTAGGTTAATCACGCCGACGATGGCCAAAATGCCAGCGGCTTTGGCGGCCATCACTTTATCTTCAAATGAGGCGTACAGGGCGATTACCCCCAAGTACAGGAACAACAGCACCAATTCTGAGGTTAGGCGAGCGTCCCACACCCACCAAGCGCCCCACATCGGTTTGCCCCAAGAGGCGCCAGTGACCAAAGCGATCAAGGTTAGCACTGCACCGATCGGTGCAATTGCGGCGGCGGCGATATCAGCCAGTTTGATCTGCCACACCAAGCCGATAAAGGCACACACCGCCATTGCCATATAGGCGGACATCGACATCGATGCCGCTGGCACGTGAATAAAGATAATGCGGTAGGAGTCGCCCTGTTGATAGTCCACTGGGGCAAAGCCCAAACCTAAAATGGTGCCGGTGGCGATCAATAGGGTCGCAAGGGTGGCGAACCACGGTAGTAGGGTGCCAGCGAGTGCGTAAGCGCGCTCAGGGTTGGCGTAGGGGTGTAACCACTTCCACATAATCAGTTGGTACTCACTCGTAAAGCCGCACTAATGGCGACAGGGGCTAGAACTAAAGAACCGACAAAGAGCGCCGCCAAGATAGCTAAGTGCCCAGTGAACGGCAAATTCATCGATGCGGCATCAATTGCACTGGTGGCAAAAATCAATACCGGAATATATAGCGGCAGGATCAGCAGACTAAGCAAGACGCCGCCTTTCGGCAGCCCAACGGTCAGTGCCACCCCAATTGCCCCTAACAAAGATAGGATCGGGGTGCCGATCGCTAAGGTTGACATCAATGCCAGATAGGCGTTGTCGCTCAAATTCAGCAGCACGGCCAGCAGCGGTGACATTAGGATCAATGGCACTCCGGTGACCAACCAATGGGCCAACACTTTGGCCAGCACCATCAGTGACAGCGGTTGCGGGCTCAGCATCATCTGCTCTAGCGAGCCATCGGCGTAGTCAGATTTAAACAGCCGCTCTAACGACAACATCGACGAGAGCAGTGCCGCAACCCAGATGATCCCCGGGGCGATCTCCATCAGGGTGTTTGGTTCTGGGCCGATGCCCAATGGAAACAGGGTCACCACCATCACGAAGAACATCAGTGGGTTAAAGATGTCACCGCGATGACGGAAGGCGATCTGCAGATCCCGTTTTAATACGGTGGAAAACGCCTGATAGTAGTTAATTTCACGCATGGCGTTACTCCTCGGCAAACTGGTATTCAAGGCGCAGTTTGCGCAGGCGATCAGCACCGATCTGCAGCAGATCTTGGTGGGTGGTCAGGATCACGCAGCCGCCGTTGTCGGCGTGGCGTAGAAACAGCTTTTCCAGCTCCTCAACGCCGCGCTTATCAATAGCGGTCATCGGCTCATCAACAATCCAGATTTTAGCTTCGGTGTGCCACAGTCGTGCCAGAGCGATCCGCCGGTGTTGACCAGCCGATAAGTGCCCGGCAGGGTGATCCTCAAATCCAGTAAGATTTACCTTGGCCAGCGTTGCGGCAATTGGTGCGTCATTGTAGCCGGCCATCTTCATGTTGAAGGTGAGGTTTTCTTCGGCGGTCAATTCGCTTTTTACCCCAGGCAGGTGGCCGAGATAGAGCAGTTGCTCGTGGTATTCATCGCGACATTTGTCGATGGCGGTGTTGTCGAAATAGACGTCGCCAGCGTAGGGACGAGACAGCCCGGCGAGGATGCGCAATAGGCTGGATTTACCGGCGCCATTAGGCCCTTCAATCTGAATAATATCGCCCGCGTTCACGTCAAAGCTCAGTTCATCAAACAGGATCCGCTCTTCGCGGATGCAGGTCAGCGCCTTGGCTTGCAGTAGCGGTTGTGGACGGGTTTGAGTCACCGGATCCTCTTGACGGGTTCGTCGTCTTTAATCTAGGGAAGCGATATTAACATAGCGTCGAAATCGGTCGCTGTAGCAACTCGCAATTCTGAGGTTACCTCTAGTTGATTAGAGGAAATTCCTTCGAGTTGTGAGCTAACTAACGAAACCTACTCGGCACTTTACTTGAGCTTATTGACCTAGGATTTGAACAAAGGTTTCCGGCGGTGGATGCGATTGTGACAGGGCTCAAAAAACGTGGCAGTATTGCAAACAGTGGCGGGGTTGAGGCGGCATGCAAGCCTTGCTGGCGATAAACCGATTGGAAACCGCCGCTTTGCGGGTTTCTCTATGGAATGGGATGGATCAAATGAAAAAGCAATGGTTGATGGTGGCTGCAGCGGCAGCGGTATTCAGCGTAAACGTAGCGGCGGCCGATGGTAAGGCGGTGTATGAAAAAGCCTGTAAAACCTGCCATGAAATCGGCTTGGCTGGCGCGCCGGTGAACCAGGACAAAGAACAATGGGCACCGCGTTTGCAAAAAGGCATGGATGCGTTGGTCGCCAGCGTCAACAACGGCCTGAACGCGATGCCATCCAAAGGCGCTTGCTTTGATTGCAGTGATGAAGACTTCAAAGCGGCCATCGAATATATGGTTGGCAAGTAAGCCGGCTTAAACCGCAGCTACAAAAACGCCGCTTCGATTGAAGCGGCGTTTTTTGTTACCTAAACCAAGCTCGATTACTGCAGGACGGTATCGATAGTCAGGGTGATTTCACTACCCAGCTTTACCCCAGCCAGTTGGCCTTGCATATCACCAGCGGTTGGCTTTTTGTCGCCATCCAGATCAATTGCTGCCATTACGTCAACGGTTTCATGGGCGCTGATCACGTTGGCGGCAGACATGGCAAAACTGTCATCCAGCACGATGGTGCTTGGCAGCTTACCGACGGTGGTGCGGGCCACTGCAACAGGGGTTTCAGAACCGGCTGGACGGGCAAACAGGAAGACCGCGGTGCTGGAATCTGCAGTTAGGCTGCCATCCAATTGCAAGCTAACGGTCACTGCCGCGCTGTTGTCAGCTTTTGGCGCCGACTTGGCGGACTCAACGAACATCTTGGCTTGGTTGATGGCGTTCATCAGACCGTCGCGATCGATGTCTTGTCGTGGGCTGGTGAGGATCAGCTCCCAATGCATGATGGCGTCTTCGTAGTTAGCACCAAAGAAGGCGTCCATACCCAGCAGCAGACGGGTTGATGGGTCTTTATCGTCATCGGCCAGTGCTTGGTCGATAACAGTGCGAACCTCAGCGGTGATGTTCTGATCCGCTGCGTAGTACATTGCGGTGGCCTTAGGCCCCAACAGATCGGCTTTGGCACCAACCAGCTCAATCGCTTTATCAAACGCTTTGATGGAATCGGCGTAGCGGCTGGATTCCATGTAGGCGTGACCCAGCTCGAACCAACCTAGGCTGTTCTTTGGATCGTTGGCTTGGGCTTGCTCCATCTGCTCGATGCGCATCGCCATCATCTGCTCTGGGCTCATGTTGTTGTGCGGGCTGCCGGCGTTTGGCATATCACGCAGGTTCCAGTCGTTGGCTCGACCCAGATCCATGTAGACGTAACCGCTCAGCGCCAGTAACACCACGCTCATTGCGGCTGGCCATACTGGGCTGCCGTGACGAGCACTCAACTTATCGTCTTCTTGGGCAACGTTTTGCAGCAGGTTCAGCTGCAGTTCTTGTTCCAGCGCCTGGTATTCGGCTTGATTGATACGACCTTCTTGCAGCTCGCGCCCCAGCTCTTCGATGCGCTCGTTGTATAGGTTAAGGTTGGTCTGCTTACGGACTTCCGCATCAGTAGCCTTGTTGGCAGTGGCGGCGCGGCGGATAAACGGCAGCCAAATCACTAAAAGAGCCAATGCCGTAATGGCAGCGATAGCAATCCAGAAGTTTGTCATAGCAATCTCACGGTGGTGAATACGCAGTAGCCTATGCTACGGGCGTGAAGTTCAGTCGAATCACTGAACATAAAATAGGTAATAGCGTTGGATTATACGGCTCTGACTTGGCATGACCAGATCTGTTCCCAGCCATCAAGCCTGTTGCTTTAGGGATATGGGCGGATAATCACAAATCCCTGAATAAGCGTAAATGTACGCGCAACTTTATTGAACTTTTGGCGTCTTACCCGCTAACGCACGGTCTGGTGTCACTTTGACGTGATGTCTGTCCGAAAAAAAAGTTGCTGTGAACTGAGTTGGCAAAACTCGGCGGTGGCGGCAGACATCTTCAAGGTTCCTGCCTAAAATGGCGACAATGACCCCAGTTCGAATGCGGTAACGTAGGAACTGGATACTTTTCCTCCTGAGGTAAGCTAATGATTCCTGAACTTGGACATTATTCTCTCATCATCGGTTTGGCCTTCGCCGTGCTGCTATCGGTGGTTCCACTGGTCGGTGTAGCGCGCAAGGACGCCTATCTTGTCAGTTTCTCTCGGCCATTGGCCTATGGTGTGTTTGGCTTTATGGCTCTCGCCGTAGTGTGCTTGGGTTATGCCTTTGCCACCGATGACTTCTCGGTGATGAACGTGGCGTCGAACTCCAATAGCCAGTTGCCGATTTACTTCAAAATCGCCGCGCTTTGGGGTAGCCATGAAGGTTCGTTGCTGTTCTGGGTATTCTCTATTGCCGTTTGGGTTGGCGCCATTGCCACCTTTAGCAAAGGTTTAGAAGATACCTTTACCGCCCGTGTTTTGGCGGTATTAGGGATGGTGATTGTCGGCTTTAGCTTGTTCATGATTCTGACCTCTAATCCATTTGAGCGCCTGTTGCCAAACGCGCCGATGGAAGGTCGCGACTTGAACCCAATGCTGCAAGATGTTGGTCTGATCTTCCACCCGCCGTTGCTGTACTTAGGCTACGTTGGTTTCTCGGTAAGTTTCGCGTTTGCGATTGCTGCACTGTTGTCTGGCCGATTGGATTCAGCGTGGGCGCGTTGGTCGCGTCCATGGACTTTGACCGCGTGGGCCTGTTTGACTGCCGGTAACGCACTGGGTTCATGGTGGGCATACTACGAACTGGGCTGGGGCGGTTGGTGGTTCTGGGATCCAGTAGAGAACGCTTCCTTTATGCCATGGTTGGTCGGTACTGCACTGGTGCACTCACTGATCGTGACTGAAAAGCGCGGTACTTTCCGCAACTGGACCATCCTGCTGTCGATTTTCGCCTTTAGCTTGAGCTTGCTGGGTACCTTCTTGGTGCGTTCCGGCGTGCTAACCTCGGTGCACTCGTTTGCGTCCGATCCGTCTCGCGGGATGTTCATTCTGATCCTGCTTGGTCTCGCCGTTGGTGGCTCGCTGACGCTGTTTGCACTGCGTGCTACTGAGCTGAAATCACCAGCCCGTTTTGAACTGCTGTCGAAAGAGAGCATGTTGTTGGTGTGTAACGTACTGCTGGTGGTAGCCACCGGGGCGGTACTGTTGGGTACCTTATATCCGCTGCTGGGTGATGCGCTGGGTCTGGGTCAGATCTCGGTTGGTCCTCCGTACTTCAACACCGTATTCAACCCGATCGTCCTAGTGATGTTCGTGTTCATGGGTATTGGTCCGTTCATCCGTTGGAAGAAGTCCAAAGAGGGTGAGCTGAAGAAACTGCTGCCATCGGCGATCATCGCCTTGGTGGTGGCAGTGGTACTTCCATACGTGCTGGGCGGTAAAACCAATGGTTGGGTGATCTGCGGTATCTTCACTGCGGTTTGGATCATCTGCACCCTAATTCAAGATCTGTGGCGCGTTACCCGCGACGGCAACGGTGGCAGCACCACTCGTAAGCTGACTCGCAGCTACATGGGCATGCAGATCGCGCACTTGGGTGTGGCGATGTCGATCATCGGCGGTACTGTGGTATCTAACTACGAGATGGAGCAATCCGTACGTATGGGTCCAGGTATTACCGGTGAGTTGGCTGGTTACACCTTTACCTACGAGCGCACCCAAGCAGTACAAGGCCCGAACTTTACCGCTCAACAAGGGGTTATCCGCGTTGAGAAAGAGGGCGAGTACGTAACCACCTTGTACCCGGACCGTCGTAAGTACAACGTACGTACCATGGACATGACTGAATCCGGCATCGATTGGGGCTTCACTCGCGATCTGTACGTCACTATGGGTGATCCGCTGAACGCGACCCAATACGCTGTGCGCTTGAACTACAAACCAATGGTTCGTTGGATCTGGATCGGTGGCGTGTTCATGATCATCGGCGGCTTGATTTCCGCTGCGGACAAACGCACCAGCGGTCGCAAGGCTTCCAAGTCAAAAGCCAGTGAATTGGCTAACGCTTAAGTAGAAAGGAAAGATGATGAAGCGTGTTGTGCTGTTTATCCCTCTGGCTATCTTCTTAGGGGTTGCTGCATTTCTGTTCAAGGGTCTGTACATGGACCCTTCAGAACTGGACTCGGCATTGGTTGGTAAACCAATGCCACAGTTCCAACTGCAGCAACTGGAAGATCCAGACAAGATCATTACTGCCAGTGATCTGAAGGGTGAGGTGTATCTGATCAACGTCTGGGCGACTTGGTGCCCATCGTGTAAGTATGAGCACCCATTCCTAAACCAGTTGCAAACTCAGAATGTGCTGCCTATCTATGGCATTAACTACCGTGACGAGCGAGTACCGGCGTTGCAGTACCTGCAGATGAGTGGCGATCCATACAACATCAACATCTTTGATCCAGAGGGCAAGCTGGCCTTCGATCTGGGTGTGTATGGTGCCCCGGAAACCTTCGTTGTCGACCACAATGGCGTAGTGCGCAAGCGCTTCGCTGGGGTGTTGGCGCCACAGGTTTGGGCGGAAGAGTTTATGCCGCTGATCAATAAGATCCGCGCAGAAGCACAAGCGCAGGGAGCGCAATCATGAGAAAGTTAGTCATTGCGGCTTGCGGTATGGTGTGGGCGGCCTTGGTTGCCGCTTCGCCAATCGATACTTATCAGTTTAACGACGAGCAGCACCGTGAGCGGGCCCAAAGCCTAGCAGCGGAGCTGCGCTGCCCACAGTGTCAAAACCAGAATCTGCACGATTCCAACTCTCCAATTGCCATGGACATGCGCCTACAGGTGTATGACATGGTCGGCGAGGGGATGAGTAACGACGAGATCGTGACCTACTTTACCGATCGCTACGGTGACTTCGTGCGTTACCGTCCGGCTTTTGACAGCCGTACCATGGTGTTGTGGCTGGGACCGGTAGCGTTCTTTGTGCTTGGTGGTATTGGCGCCTTTATCTTTGTTCGTCGTCTGCGTACTCAAAGCGCAGCGGTTGAAGGCGTATCCGCTGAAGATAAAGCCAAGCTAGACGCACTGCTGAAGGATCAGAAGTAAGATGCGAGCGTGGTTGTTGGTGGTGGCGCTGTTCAGCGCCTCCGTTTACGCGTTTCCTGGTGCCGGTAGTGCTGGCGCCGATCCTGCGGTGCAGCGTTTTATTCAATTGTCTAAACCGCAGGCACTAGAGAGCGTCGGCTTCTTTGATGCCCACGGTCGAGAAGTGCAGCTGCAGGACTATCGCGGTGAGATGGTGATGATCAACCTGTGGGCAACGTGGTGTCCGCCATGTGTTCGTGAATTACCATCGCTGGAACGCTTTGCTGCGGATTATGCCGATCAGGGCTTAAAGGTGATCCCGGTGGCCACTGATCGTGATCCATCGGTGGTAATGCCATTCCTAAAAGAGTTAGGCATGCCGCAGATGCGCACCCACTACGATAACCGCAATAGCTTTGGCCAGATCTTGCCAACCGATCTGATCCCAGCTACCTATCTATTAGATGAACAGGGCAATCTAGTGGCCTTTGTCCGCAGCTTTGTGGATTGGGACAACGCCTCGGTTCGACAGCTAATTGATGGCTATCTTAAGAAATAAGCGATAACAGCTTACTTCCTAAACGCAAAAAGCAGATCCGGTGAAACTCTCACCAAACGATCTGCTTTTTTCATTTTTAGGGTTGCGCCAATTCAACGGCTCCCTATAATGCGCCTCCATCGACGGGGCACAGCGGTAACGCGGTTGGCCGCGGTTGATAAGGCAGCAGCCACTAAGAAAACTTTCAAAATAAGTCCTTGACTTCGGAAGTTAACTTAATAAAATGGCGCTCTTCTTTAAGAGTTGAAGCGAAACGCTCAAAACTTAAAGAAAACCGAAAAGTAAGAAAGTTTAAAATTCTGCTTGACGGTGAAAAATAGGAAGCGTAAGATTCGCGTCCTGTCTCGAACGAGACAAGCTCTTTAAAAATTAGTCAGACAATCTGTGTGGGCACTCACGTGGAACGAGAA
>NZ_AUGM01000024.1 GCF_000422665.1 Ferrimonas senticii DSM 18821
AATGACCCGTGAGGCTTAACCATACAACACCAAAATGGTTTTGCTCGGATATCTAGTCCTTGTAAGAAAATTGACTGAGAAAGTCAGCTTAATCCAAATTCAGTTTTTGTCTGATGACAATAGCGCTGTGGCCCCACCTGATCCCTTGCCGAACTCAGAAGTGAAACGCAGTTGCGCCGATGGTAGTGTGGGAGTTCCCATGTGAGAGTAGGTCACCGCCAAACACCAATTTCGGCGGAGTGGTAGTTCAGTTGGTTAGAATACCGGCCTGTCACGCCGGGGGTCGCGGGTTCGAGTCCCGTCCACTCCGCCAACTATTCAGAAAAAGCCCAAATCGAAAGATTTGGGCTTTTTCGCATCTGCGTTTTTTCAAAACGGAAGCAGAGCGGCAGTTCAGTTGGCTAGACTCTTTGCTACCAGCTTAGCGGCCTGTCACGCCGGGGGGGCGGGTTCTGCTCGTGGGTATGGTCGTCCACTCCGCCATCGGTAACGAAACCTCAGCCGAAAAGCTGAGGCTTTTTGATTGGCTTTAATCTTCCACCGTAGCCGAGAACGAGTTCTCGGAACTATTCAATCTTGAGCAAGACCTGTTACAGAGTAGCCATCGTCCGATCTGTTCATCCACCTACAACCCAGTCTTAGTCGCAAGATTGGGGCTTGTTTATGTCGGCAGTTGAGCTGTTGCTCACTTTGGTTGTGGCTATTTAATCGACCCTGTTTTAAGTCAAATTTAGCGCCAATGAACGGTGCTACCATCCGCCTTAATTTACCTGAGCAACAGGGACTGTTGTACACATGTTGGCAATGTTGCAGCTTGTCTGCGCTAAAGCACTCGCCAGTTCGTTTTTTAGCTTGAACGGCTCGGTGTTATTACAAGCTGAAGGGTGGTTCAATCGCGCCATCGAGGCTATTGCGTTGGGCTGGTCGGTGACCAGCGCCAGTTTGACCGCTTCCGCCGGTTATGGCCTCACTTTGGTGTTTTTGCTCGGGCTCGCTATTGGCACCCTGTCGTTATGTATCGCCCATCGTCGTGTTGGAAAACCTGAGCGTGGCTTGGTTGATCAGCAATTGAGCGAAAGCCAAGGGCGCTTGAGTATGGCATTGGTGGCAGGGCGTTCTGATACCTGGAGTTGGCACCATGCCGAGAACCTATTGCGGGTCGATAACCAACAGCAGGTGATTAACCATACCGGCAAAGCGTTGCAATGGCCGATGGATAAATTGCCAATACATCCAGATGATTACCCAGCAGCAAAAGCTAAATGGCAAGCGCATTTGCAGGGCGAAGAGCCCTATCTTAATTTGGTTTGTCGAGTTAAGAGTGGCGATCATCAGTGGCGCTGGGTGCAGATCTCTGGGGCGGTGATCGAGCGAGATCCTCACGGCGAACCGATTTTAATCAGCGGCATCTACACCGACGTCACTGAGCATCGACAACTGCAACAGGAAAGTGGCTTGTTAGCGCAGGCTTTGGCCAACACCTCTGAAGGGCTGTTGGTGATGAGCGCCGAATTTGAGGTATTGCAAGGCAATCCGGCCGCGGAGCGGATCTTGCGCTTGCCGGCATTGGATGGGGTGCGGTTCAGCCAGTTGCTGCCGCACCACACTGGTGATTGGCAGCAACGCTTGCGAGATGGCCATTGGCGCGGTGAACTGCAGATGTGTCGCGGTGACGGCACCGAAGTGCCGGTGTGGCTGACCATGAGCCCGATGGAGGGGCATGCTCAGCATATTGTGGCACTGTTCTCGGATATGACTGAACGCAAACAAGCGGAGCAAGAGTTGCGGCAGTTAGCTGATTTTGATCCGCTAACGCAGTTGGCTAACCGGGCTAAGTTTGTCGCTCATTTGCGTCAGCAGATCAACCAACGCAGCTCGTCAGAGCGGATGGCATTGCTGTTTTTAGACTTGGACCGCTTCAAACACATCAATGACACTTACGGTCACAGTTGCGGCGACGAACTCTTGGTTGAGGCGGCCCAGCGTCTGCAAAAAGTGGTGCGCGGCACCGATATGCTGTGCCGTTTTGGTGGCGATGAATTCCTGATTTTAGTCTCTGATATCCCTAGCGAAACCATCGTTAATGAGCTGGGACAGCGGATCTTGGATTCGATTGCGCAGCCGTTTTGGATCGATCAGCAGCCATTTTATATCTCTACCAGCATCGGGGTGGCGATGTGGCCACAGGATGGTGACCAAAGCGAAACCCTGATTAAACACGCGGATCTGGCGATGTATCACGCCAAAGAGGATGGTCGTGGCCGCTTCTGTTTTTACAGTCAGCAGCGTGATGCCCAGGCGACCTATCAGCTGGATTTGGTCAACGCGTTGCGCACTGCGATTGAACGGGAGTCGCTTAACCTGTGCTATCAGCCGCAGGTGGATCTGCATAGCAACCGTGTTATCGGTATCGAAGCGCTGTTGCGCTGGCAGGGACAAGATGGTCAAGCGATATCACCGGCGCAGTTTATCCCATTGGCAGAGTCGTGTGGTTTGGTGGTGGCACTGGATCGCTGGGCGCTGCAGCAAGCCTGTCAAACCTTTGTTGGCTGGAACTTGCGTGATGGCCAGACGCTGTCGGTGAACGTGTCTGGTTCGCATTTTCACCAAGTGGACTACGTTGATTTTGTGGCCTCAGTGCTCAAGCAAACCAATATGCCACCGATGAATCTGTGCATCGAAATTACCGAAGGGGTGCTGATCAAACAGGTGCCAACGGCGCGCAAACAGCTGGATGCACTGCGCCGATTGGGGGTCAACGTTGCGGTCGATGACTTTGGTACCGGTTACTCGTCACTGGCCTATCTGGCTCACTTTGCGGTTGATGAACTGAAGATTGATCGCTCGTTCGTCAAAGAGTTACCAGAGCGCGGTAACAGTGCCATCATCCGTACTGTGGTTGATTTGGGGCGAAACCTGGGTCTGCGGGTGATTGCCGAAGGGGTCGAAAGCCCCGAGCAAGAGGAGCAGCTATTGCGTCTTGGTTGTAGACGGATGCAGGGCTATCTGTACTCGCGGCCGCTGAGCAGTGAAGCGTGTTATCGGTTCCTGATGGAGAGCAGTCGCCATGGCTTGCCGCCGTCACCAGGTCGCAGGGCACTAACCAGCACTCAGTTGAAAATCGTTTAGCGTCAGGCGGTCATTTCAGTACAATGGGCGGTTCCTCTTTATGGCCAATCGCAACACCGGAACCCCATCATGGCAGAGTCTAACGCCCGCGATCGCGGCGAACGAAAACAGCAGCAGGCGGTGGATCAACTGAAGATCCCGCCGCACTCGTTAGAGGCTGAGCAGTCGGTTCTCGGCGGCTTAATGCTTAACAGCGATCTGTTTGATCAGGTGGCTGAAAAGGTGGTTAAAGAGGATTTCTATAGCCGCAGTCACCAGCTGATATTTGAGGCGATGTCGAAGTTGATGGAGGCCAGTGAGCCGCTGGATTTGTTGACCGTTTCCGAAGCCCTGACCAAGACCGGCCACATCGACAGTGTCGGCGGCATTCCTTACCTATCGGATATCTCCCGCAACACCCCAAGTGTCGCCAACTTAAGCGCCTACGCCAGCATCGTCCGTGAACGGGCGGTGATGCGCGAGATGATCAAGGTAGCCAATGAGATTGCCGATGCCGGCTTTAATCCGGAAGGCCGCGATTCATCGCAACTGTTGGACTTGGCTGAAAGCAAGGTGTTTAAGATTGCCGAGTCACGCACCAACGCCAACGAGGGCCCTGAAAACCTTAAGTCGGTGCTCAACAAGACCATCGATCGCATCGAACAGCTATTCAATAACCCTAACTCTGGCGGTGTTACTGGGGTTTCCACCGGTTATGCCGATCTGGATAAGATGACTGCTGGTTTGCAGCCATCGGATCTGATCATTGTCGCGGCCCGTCCGTCGATGGGGAAAACCACCTTTGCCATGAACCTGTGTGAGCAGGCGGCGATGAACGAAGATAAGCCGGTGCTGATCTTCTCGCTAGAGATGCCATCAGAGCAGATCATGATGCGTATGCTGGCGTCGATTGGCCGGGTTGATCAAACTCGGATCCGTACCGGTGAGTTGGACGACGACGATTGGGCGCGGGTGACCTCGACCATGGGGATCATGATGGAGCAGGGCAAGATGTACATCGATGACAGCTCTGGCCTAACCCCAACCGAAGTGCGCTCTCGCGCCCGCCGGGTAGCGCGTGAGCATGGCGGCATCTCGATGATCATGGTCGACTACTTGCAGTTGATGCAGGTGCCAGCGCTGTCAGATAACCGTACCTTGGAGATCGCTGAGATCTCGCGCTCACTGAAAGCTCTAGCCAAAGAGTTAGAATGCCCCGTGGTGGCCCTGTCGCAGCTGAACCGTTCGCTTGAACAGCGGGCCGATAAGCGGCCAGTGAACTCCGACTTGCGTGAATCCGGCTCTATTGAACAGGATGCCGACTTGATTATGTTTATCTACCGCGACGAGGTTTATCACCCCGATACGGCAGAAAAAGGTCAGGCGGAAATTATTATCGGTAAACAGCGTAACGGGCCGATTGGCCGAGTGCCGCTAACCTTCCAAGGCCGCTTCTCCCGCTTTGATAACTACAGCGGAACCAGTTTCGAATACGACGAGTAATACCAATTGTCGCAATTGGTAAAGGATGATTGATGCGTTTCTCTCCGGTCGCGCAGATCCGCTTAGGCGCTCTGCAACACAACTTAGCGCGATTGCGCCAAGCGGCTCCCAACAGCAAAGTGTTCGCGGTATTGAAGGCCAATGCTTACGGCCATGGGCTGATCCCAATTGCCGAGGCGCTTAGCGGGGTCGATGGTTTTGGCCTTGCCCGCATCGAAGAGGCGTTGGCGCTGCGTTCTCACGGCATTGATGCCCGAGTGCTGCTGCTGGAGGGGGTGTTTTCCGACACCGACTTCGAACAAGCGGCCGCGCATCATTTGGATGTGGTGGTGCATGACGCTTCGCAAGTTGAGTTGTTGTGTCAGCTGAAACTGTCGAAGCCGTTGAAAGTGTGGCTAAAGGTCGATTCTGGGATGCACCGGCTAGGGGTTCAGCCGCATGAATTTGCGGCGCTTTATCAGCAGCTAAGCCAGTGCGATAACGTCTGCCAACCCATTAACTTTATTACTCACTTTGCGGTCGCCGATGAGCTGGAAAATCCACAAACGGTAAAGCAGATCCAATGTTTTAATCAGCTTACCGAGGGACTGCCAGGGGAGCGTACGCTGTGTAATTCCGCTGGCGCCTTAGGCTGGCCGGCTGCTCATGGTGATTGGATCCGGCCGGGGTTGGCGCTGTTTGGCGGCAACCCGATGGTTGGGGGGCGGGCGCCGCAATATGGTCTAGAGCCGGTCATGACCATGCGCTCCAAGGTCTTGGCGGTACGGCATCTGAGCGCCGCTGAACCAGTCGGTTACGGCCAGAGCTGGCGCAGCAACAACGCCACCAAAATCGCGGTAATTGCCATGGGGTACGGCGATGGCTATCCGCGCCATGCGGTTTCGGGCACGCCGGTGCTGATCAATGGTCAACGGTTTCCGCTGGCAGGTCGAGTGTCGATGGATATGCTGACCGTTGATGTGGGCGATGCCGATATTCAGGTTGGTGACGATGTGGTGCTGTGGGGCGAGGGGCTTGGCATCGAAGAGATCGCCGAGTGCGCGAGCACCATCCCTTATGAGCTGCTGTGTTCGACAACCGCTCGGGTAACCTATCAATACCTCGATTGAGCCCCGTTGCTTGCAACTGCTTTGCTGACACTAACGCCGAATCGGTTATGCCATTCGGCGTTGTTTTTAAGAGGCCGGTTGTGCTTGTTGCAGTGGTGCGTCAGTGGTGGTCGCAGGTTTAAGGCATTGCTGCAACTGCTTGATGGAATAGGGCAACGGCAACTGCTGATAATGTTCCAAAACCAACGGTACCGCATTGCTTAGTACCAGCAGCGATAGTGGGTGCTTGCTGGCTTGCTGCTGTTGCTTTAGGGCGGTTAGCAGTTCCAAGCTTAAGCTGCCAACCTCACTGATGACAATCTGCTGGCATTGGCCGCTAAACAGTTGCGGCAGCAAGGCGCGCAGATCGCTATGAAATTGCGGTTGGTATCCTAAACACAACAGTTGCTGCTTGAGCCCTTGGCCGAGCCAGTTGCTGCGTCCCAAAACGGCCACAGTACCGCGTTCGGGCAAGGTGGCGGCGCTGGGTTGCCAGGCAACTGCCATCGATACCTGCGCGCGGCCGCCTTTACTGGTTGACCAAATATCGATTTTGGCGCCCTGCTGCTCCATTTGATGTAGCAGCAGTAGTGGTTGCAGGTAGCTGCCTAAGTGCTGCGACAGCAGGGCAAAACTCCAATGGCGGCGCTCGCGCCAAGCGGCGATCACCGCCTTTGGCCACGGCGTACCGTGTTGTTCAAAGTCCACCAGCAATCGTTCGTGTTGCTGGCTGATGGCGATGCTGGCTTGTTGTTGGCCGGCGTGAACTGCCCCTTGTAGCAGCGCCAGTGGCAGGTCGTACAGCAGCGCCAAAGGCCCCTCTAGGTGATTGCTGCATTGATGCTGTCGGTGCAGCATCAACTGGCAGTTAGGCTGCTGTTGCAGGCGGTCGCTAAGTCGTTGCAACTGTTGATCAATGCTGAGCATTTCGATTGCAAAGTGATGATCGCCCATCGCTCGCTGCAACTGCAATAGCGCGTCAAAATCATGAGTTAGCTGCTGCAAACATTGCTCTGGCTTGCTGCGATCCAGTCGCGCCAATTGTTGTCCCCATAACAGCAATTGGCTGCCAAACAGCGCTTGCTGTTGGTGACTGCGGTTAAGGCGATAGCGCAATTGCCACGCCCATTGGCCGCCAAACCATAGAACCGCCGCCAGCAGCAGCAATAACGCCAGTTCGCGCTTTTGTTCTAGCGAGATCAGCAGTTGATCCCGTTGCCCGGTTTGGATCTGCGCCAGATCGTTAAAAATTCGCTGTTGTGGCAAAGCCAGCAATCGTTGGGTCAGTTGTTTACGAATATCACTGGCTTGGCGAAACACCATGGTGTGCGCGTACAGGTTGTTTTGTAGCTGTGGTGCTAGTTGGCTGATCAGTGGCCGGATGTCATATTGCGCGATTGGCAGTTGCCAGCGAAGTGTGGCGACTGCCATCTGCTTTGCTGGCGAATCTGCCTGGTCTTCGGCCTCTTTTAATAAACTATCGAGAGCGATGCGACTGCTGTTGGCGGCGATCTGATGGCGGATCAGGTGCAGGGTATAGTCGCGTAACTGTTGGGCCACACTGGCCACGCTTTGATGCTGTTTGTCGAGTTGTGCCAGTTGTTCGCTGTCACGCTGCAGTTGTTGGGTGATGTGGCTGAGGTAATCCAAATTGGCGGCTGGAACCGCTTGGTATTGAGCAATCGCCTCTAACAGTGCGTGGCTGTCGTTGCGTAGCCGTTGTAACTGAGCGATGTGCACGTCCAATTGTTGCAGCTGTTGGCTTTGCTCCAACCCTAAGCGGCCGAGTTGAATGGCGCCGCCAAGCAACAGGCCGATCGCCAGCAGATTAATCAGTTTCAGTTTCATCAAGCAGGCTCAATATTGGGGGTGGTGGCGCGGTTAGGCTGTTTAAAAATGCCAGCAGTTCGGACAGCTCTTGTTGAGTCAGTTTTTTGCCCAGCTGACTTAGGGCCATGATCTCGACCGCTTGCGATAGCTCGTGGACCGAGCCGTTGTGAAAGTAGGGGGCGGTTTGGGTAACATTGCGCAGGCTTGGTACGCGAAACACCATTCGGTCTTGATCTTTCAAGGTTAGCTCGGCCAAGCCAAGGTCGCTGCTATCCAGATGGTCGCGATAGGTCAAGCCAAAGGTTTGCAGCAGATTGCCACCGACGTTGATCCCCTGATGACATTGGATGCAACCGATGTCGGTAAACTGCTGCCAGCCGGCTTTGGCTTGGACAGACAGCTGGGCTTCGCCGCGCAGATAGCGGTCGAAGTTGGAATCAGGGGTTTGCAGCTGTTGCTCGAAATAGCTGATGGCGTAAGCGATGCTGTTGGCATTAATTGGCTGTCCAAGCAGCGTTTGAAAGCGTTCAACCAGATCGGCATCGGCACGCAGTTTGCCGATCACTTGCGGCCAGTCGCTGTCCATCTCTAGTGGGTTGTGCAACGGGCCATTGATCTGCTGCTCTAGCGACAACGCGCGGCCATCCCAAAACTGCATTGGGTTAAAGCCGGAGTTAAACACCGTTGGGCTGTTACGATGACCTTGGCCTTGGACACCGATGCTGACCACCAACGGTTCGGCGCCGTAACCATCAAGGTGGTGGCAACTGGCGCAGCTGATTTGGTTGTTGGAGGAGAACCGCGGATCGACAAACAGATCGCGGCCAAGTCGTGCAAGTTCAAGATCTATTTCGTAGGGATTAAAACGGGGGATCGGCCGGATCGCTAGGTGGCGCTGGGCTTGCGCTTGTTGCAGGCTGTACTCTAATTCGGTGTGGATTGGCACCGGTTTTTCTGGGCTGCAGCCACCTAACGGTGCCGCCATCAAGGCGGTGGTAAGTAACCTAACGATTAATTGGAACCGCTGCGATGTGGGCTGCGCCAAGATGCATCCTTGCCGTGAATGGTGCGCCTATTGAGTTAAGGTATAGCCAGCACCATGCTGACCAGCAACCGTCGCTTGGTCATATCCACAAATTTAGGGAGCCGCCGGCAATGTGGCAGCAACAACTCATCACCTTAACCCCGAAACCTCAAGGGTTTCACCTGATCACCGAAGAGATCCAGCAAGCGTTAACGGCGCTGGCGTCAGTGCAAGTTGGCCTGTGCCATCTGTTGCTGCAGCATACCTCCGCCAGTCTGAGCCTTAATGAAAATGCCGATCCGACGGTGCGGGGCGATTTGCAGCAATATTTACAGCGGTTGGTACCGGAACATGCCCCGTACTTTCAACACACCTACGAAGGGGCTGATGATATGCCGGCGCACATTAAAGCGGCACTGCTTGGCACCAGCCTAATGCTGCCGATCAGCAACGGCCGTTTGGCGCTAGGAACTTGGCAGGGGATCTATCTGGGGGAACATCGTTATCAAGGCGGCGCACGGCGAGTGTTGGTAACCATCCAAGGGCAGTGAGCAAATCCGAGAACGGGATTCAACCGAGTCAGCCAAAGGCGTTGCAGTTGTTAGCGGATGCGTTCAATTGATGCGAACAAATTAAGTTTTTGTTATGGTTTTTGCGACTGTGATCACTCAAAACAATGAGTCTGCGCAACGCTAACGATAAATGCTGCTCAGGGACTAATAAAGCAGTCGATAACACTAATAATAAACACGAACCAGGGAGCAAGTAGTACATGGCACTAATGCGCACAACTGCCGTGGGGTTCAGCCTAATCGTCGCATCACTTTGGCCGGCGGCTCAGGCCGCTGACGTTCCACCGGGCACCCAGCTGCATCCGGTTCAGGAATTGGTCCGAGGTAATGGCAGTGAGCCAGCCTCACTGGATCCGCAAAAAGTGGAAGGCACCACCGGCTCAGCCATCACCAAAGATCTGTTCGAAGGACTTGTTCAACAAGACGAGAACGGCAATATCATCCCCGCTCAAGCGACCCACTGGGAAGTCAGCGGCGGCAACAAAGTTTTTACCTTCCATCTGCGTGACGGCATCAAATGGTCCAATGGCGATCCGGTAACCGCCCACGACTTTGTCTACGGTTTCCGCCGTGCAGTCGATCCCGCTACCGCGTCTCGCTACGCCTGGTATTTGGAGATCGCCACCGTTAAAAACGCCACTGCGATCATTCAAGGCAAAGCGGAGCCGACCACCCTTGGCGCCCGTGCCATCGACGACAAAACTTTTGAAGTTACCTTAGAAAAGCCGGTGCCGTACTTTGTGCGGATGTTGGCTCACCAAAATACCTTCCCCGCGCCGCAGAAGGTGATTGAGCAGCACGGTGATATGTGGACTCGGCCAGAGAACATGGTCACCAACGGCGCTTACACCCTCGATAAGTGGGTAGTGAACGAGAAGATCATCGTTAAACGCAGCCCAACCTACTGGGATAACGCCAAAACGGTGATCGACCAAGTGACCTTCTTGGCACTGCCAGCCAATACCGAATTGGCTCGTTATAAGGCCGACGAAGTGGATCTGACGCTGACCATCCCGATGGAACACTTCAAGTCGTTGAAAAAGCAGATCCCCGAGCAGATTGTGATCTCGCCGTATCTGTCGATGTACTACTACGAATTCAACACCAAGGTGCCACCGTTTGATGACTGGCGGGTGCGTAAGGCGTTGTCATTGGCGGTAAACCGCGAAGCGATCACCACCTATGTGACCGGCATGGGCCAAAAACCGGCATACGGTTTTACCCCAGATTCGGTGGCCGGGTTCACTCCGCCGGTACTGGATTACGCCACTTGGACTCAGGAACAACGTGATGCCGAAGCCAAGCGGCTGATGGCCGAAGCCGGTTACGGCATCGGTGAAGACGCCAACGGTAACGAACTCAAGCGCTTGAACGTTAACCTGTTGTACAACACCCACGAGGCGCATAAGAAACTAGCGATTGTGGTGGCGCAGTTGTGGAAGCCGCTGGGCGTTCAGGTGCGTTTGGAAAACCAAGAGTGGAAGACCTTCTTGGATACCCGTAACCAAGGCCGCTTTGAGATGGCCCGTGCCGGTTGGGCTGGGGATTACAACGAAGCCTCGACCATGCTCGATGTGTTGCTGTCGACCCACGGCCAAAACAAGGGTAAGTGGGCCAACGCCGAATACGACCAGATCATGGAGCAATCGCGCCTAGTCGAAAGCGATGAAGAGCGCGCCAAGCTATACACCCGGGCTGAAGAGATCATTGCCGATGAGATGCCGGTACTGCCGGTGTATCAGTCGGTGATGGCGGTGTTGAAAAAGCCGTACGTTAAGGGCTATCCCGAAAATAACGTCGAAAACACCATCTATTCGAAAAATATGTACATCGAGAAGCACTAAGGCGCAGGAGACAGAACATGTTGAGTTTTGCTATTCGCCGCTTGCTGCTGGCGATCCCCACCTTGTTTATTCTGGTGACCCTGTCGTTCTTTATGATGCAGGCGGCACCGGGCAGCCCATTTACCGGCGACTTTAATTTGCCGCCAGAGGTACTGGCTAACATTGAAGCCAAATACCACCTTGATAAGCCGTTGTGGCAGCAGTACCTGTACTATCTTGGCGACTTGATGAAGGGCGACTTTGGCCCGTCGTTTAAGTACCGCGATTACAGCGTTAACGAACTGATTGCCGCCTCGTTCCCAGTGTCGATCACCCTTGGGGTGGTGGCCTTTATCGTCACGGTGATCTTGGGTACCGCCCTTGGCACCATCGCCGCCCTGAAACAGAACAGCTGGATCGATTACACCGTAATGAGCACGGCGATGGTTGGCGTGGTACTGCCATCGTTTGTGTTAGCGCCGGTGCTGGTGTTGATCTTCGCCATTAAGTTGCAGTGGTTCCCCGCTGGCGGCTGGAATGACGGCGCTTGGCTCAATCTGGTGTTGCCGGTGTCAGCGATGGCGATCCTGTATATGGCCTCCATCGCCCGTATTATGCGCGGCTCGATGATTGAGGTACTGCACAGCCCGTTTATTCGTACCGCCCACGCTAAAGGCTTGCCGATGCGTCACATCATCTTCAAGCACGCGCTGCGTCCGGCAATGCTGCCGGTGGTCTCCTACTTGGGCCCAGCGTTCGTGGGGATCATTACCGGTTCGGTGGTGATTGAAACCGTGTTTGGCATTCCGGGGATTGGCCAGTACTTCGTTAACGGCGCGCTGAACCGTGACTACTCACTGGTGCTGGGGTTAACCATTCTGGTTGGCGCGCTAACCATTCTGTTTACCGCGATTGTGGACATCATCTATGGTCTGATCGATCCACGTATTCGAGTGGAGGGCTAAACCATGCAGACTATGACCTCGAAACAAAATAACCAAGCGGTGGAAAACTTCGCCGAAGGCTTAGAAGTGGAAGGCCGCAGCCTGTGGGCTGACGCTCGTCGTCGCTTCTTGCGCAACCGCGCCGCAGTGGTCTCCTTAGGCGTATTGGCGTTCATCTTTGTGTTGGTGATGATTGGCCCGGCGCTGTCGAGCTACACCTTCGATGAGATGGACTGGGAAAACATGGCCTCGGGCCCAAGCTTGGCCAATGGCCACTTCTTCGGTACCGATTTCCTCGGCCGTGATCTGTTCGTGCGTACCTTAGAGGGCGGGCGCATCTCGTTCTTGGTGGGGGTGTTGGGCGCGACCGTGGCGGTGATCATCGGCACCTTGTATGGCGCCATTGCCGGCTACATTGGCGGCCGTACCGACAGCGTGATGATGCGGATCTTGGAGATCCTGCAATCGTTCCCATTCATGTTCTTGGTGATCCTGCTGATGACCTTCTTCGGTCGCAGCCTGTTTCTGATCTTCCTCGCCATCGGCGCGGTGTCGTGGCTGGATATGGCGCGGATCGTCCGTGGCCTGACCTTGGGCCTTAAAAAGAAAGAGTTTGTTGAAGCGGCGATTGTGGCTGGTAGTCCCAATAAGGACATCATTCTGCGCCACTTGGTGCCAAACGTACTGGGGATCGTGGTGGTGTACGCCTCGCTGCTGGTACCGGGGATGATCCTGTTTGAATCGTTCCTGTCGTTCTTGGGCCTTGGGGTGCAAGAGCCGTTTACCTCCTGGGGGGCGCTGGTGAACGAAGGCGCGATGACCATGGAGGTGGCGTTGTGGCAGTTGGTGTTCCCAACCTCATTCTTGGTGATCACCCTGTTCTGTTTTAACTACATCGGCGACGGTTTGCGCGACGCCCTTGATCCAAAAGATCGCTAAGGAGGGCACATGAGTTTGCTAAAAGTTTCCGATCTGAATGTGCAGTTCACCACCCCAGATGGCAACGTCACCGCGGTGGATAAACTGAGCTTTGATCTGGCCGCCGGCGAAACCTTGGGGATCGTCGGTGAATCAGGCTCCGGCAAAAGCCAAACGGCGTTTGCGATCATGGGCTTGCTGGCGAAAAACGGTCTCACTCAGGGCTCCATTCAGTTCCAAGGGCAAGAGATCTTAGGCTTGCCTCCGAAAGAGCTGAATAAGATCCGCGCCGAGCAGATCGCGATGATCTTCCAAGATCCGATGACCGCGCTAAACCCTTATATGAAAGTGGGGCCGCAGCTGATGGAAGTGCTGATGCTGCACAAAGGCATGGGCGCCAAACAAGCGTTTGAAGAGTCGGTGCAGATGCTCGATGCGGTCAAGATCCCTGAGTCCCGTAAGCGAATGGACATGTACCCGCATGAGTTCTCTGGCGGCATGCGTCAGCGGGTGATGATCGCCATGGCGCTGCTGTGTAAACCAAAGCTGTTGATCGCCGATGAGCCGACCACCGCATTGGATGTGACGGTACAGGCGCAGATCTTGGACTTGCTCAATGAGCTGAAGAACGATCTTGGCACCGCCATCATCATGATTACCCACGATCTCGGCGTGGTTGCCGGTATCTGTGACAAGGTGATGGTGATGTACGCCGGTCGTACCATGGAATACGGCAGCACCGATGACGTGTTCTACCAGCCAACTCACCCTTATTCGCAAGGGCTATTGTCGGCGATCCCACGGCTGGATGATAACTCGCCGGTACTGGCAACCATTCCGGGCAACCCGCCAAACCTGTTGGCGTTGCCACCGGGCTGTCCGTTTAGCGCGCGCTGTACCAAGGCGATTGAGATCTGTCATAACCAACCGGCGCCACTGGTTAACTTTGGCGGCATTCGTCAACGCTCTTGCCATATCGAAATTAAGGAGGAGGTTGCATGAGCCTGCTTAAAGTAGACAACGTAAAGGTGCGCTTTGGCATTAAGAAAGCGCAGAAATGGCCATGGGATCCGCTGCCGCAGCTGAAAGCGGTGGATGGCGTGTCGTTCGAGATCAACGCCGGCGAAACCCTTGGAGTTGTGGGCGAATCCGGTTGTGGTAAATCGACCTTAGCGCGGGCGCTGATCGGCTTAGTGCCGGTCGCCGAGGGCACCATTGCCTTTAATGGTGTAGAGGTCAACACCAGCGATCCGCTGGCAATGAAAGATCTGCGCAAAGAGGTGCAGATGATCTTCCAAGATCCGTTGGCCTCACTCAACCCGCGGATGACCGTGGGTGACATCATTGGCGAGCCGCTGCGCAACTACTACCCGGATTGGAGCAAAGAGCAGATCCAAACCGAAGTGCGCAAGATGATGAGTCGGGTTGGCTTGTTGCCAAACGTGATCAACCGTTATCCGCACGAGTTCTCCGGCGGTCAGTGTCAGCGTATCGGGATCGCCCGGGCGCTGATCTTAAAGCCCAAGCTGGTGATCTGTGATGAGCCGGTCTCGGCCTTGGACGTGTCGATTCAGGCGCAGGTGGTTAACCTACTGAAAGAGCTGCAAGCGGAGATGGGACTGGCGCTGGTCTTCATTGCCCACGATCTGTCGGTGGTTAAACACATCTCTGATCGGGTGCTGGTGATGTATCTGGGTAATGAGGTCGAGCTGGCCAGTGCTGAAGAGCTGTATGGCAAGCCATCGCACCCTTACACCAAGGCGCTGTTGTCGGCGGTGCCGATCCCGGATCCTAAGCTTGAGCGGGGCAAAACCATCATTGCGTTGACTGGCGAACTGCCGTCGCCAATCAACCCGCCATCAGGCTGCGTGTTCCGTACTCGCTGCCCGCAAGTTAGCGACGAATGTGCCCACAACCGCCCTAGCTTGACGTTGATTGAAGGGACCCATCAGGTGGCTTGCCCTAAGCATGATGTCGCTTAGCACAGCGGTTGATTATCATTAATCGGTAAGCATCAAGGCACCTGCGGGTGCCTTTTTTGGGTTGTTCTAGGGCGTGTCGACCTTGGTTAGATGGCTGGCTGAATAATGACCTCTGTCAATTCTGTCGCGACCGTTAACGGGCACAATGGTATTGCCTTTACTGATGGAGAAAAGCGCGATGATTGTTGAAGATCACAGTCTAGTGAATGAGTTTCCTCAAGATAAGCACCTGATTGAGCAGCTCAACCTAGCCGACAACCAATTCCACCAACTGTATAACCAGTATCACGAACTCGACCGCCAAGTGCACCGCATCGAAGCCGGTTTTGAAGTAAGTGATGAACGTTTTTTAGAAACGCTTAAATACCGCCGACTTAATCTAAAAGATCTCCTGTTTAGCGCCATTCAAGACGCTAAAGTCCAACTTAATTAGCCAGCGTTTCTCGGCTTTCAAATTGGCGTTTAAAGGCCGCTGGTGTGTGCTGGGTGTGACGTTTGAAGTACTTGACGAAGTAGGTCGCATCGTCAAAACCCAGTTCGCCGGCGGCTTGTTGGACGCTGTAGCCGTCCATGGTCAGTAAGCGTTTAATCTCCAGCACCATGCGGAAATCGATTAGCTCCTTGGTGGATTTACCGCACGCTAACTTGGTCAATTTATTTAATGACTTGTAGTTGCTGTGCATCAACAGGGCGTAGCTGTTGGCGTCGCGAACGGTTTTGAAATTGTGGTCGATCAGCGTGAGAAGCTGGGCAAATTTCTGTTTTTGTTGCTCGGTTAGATGGGCGATCGATTGTTGACGTCGTTGTGCCAGTTTCATCCGCAGCACCGACAGCAGCAGCTGGATCACCAGATCGCTGTCGCCTTGGCGCTTGGCTTTGATGATTTCGCTGATCAGGGTGTGGCAGCTGGCGGCCAGCTCGTCGTCCAAGGTTAGGATTGGCGAGTAGCTCATGCTCAGGTGCATCGGTGCGAAATAGGAGGAGCGGACGTTGGCGGCACTAGCCAGAAAGTAGTCGCAACTCATGCTGATCACCAGCCCCTGATGATGGCTATGGTCGAAGCCATGGATCTGATTGGGGCGGATAAAGATCATCTGGTTGGCGTGGTAGCGATACCAGTTGAAGTCGATAAAGTGTTGGCCTTCGCCTTCAAGCACATAGATAAAGTGAAACTGCTGCGCTCGATGATGGCGTTGGCCGCCCTCGTCATGGGGCAACTGCTCGATAAATTGCGCCAAGCTGGTGATCTGCAAGCCATCGGCAATGGGATCGAGGTCAGTAAGTTGGTCCAGAAGCGACAAGGTCATTGGGGGGAAGCCGGTGGCGAGCAGTGACGCCAATTATCGGCGTCACTGGCTTTAAAAAACAGCGTGATTGGCCCGCACGATGCAACCGCGCGGGACCGATCACAATTACTTGTGGATGCGTTTGATGGTGGCCGCTTTAGCGTCGTAATCGCTGTGACACTGCTGACAGGAATCCGCCGCACGTAACCAAGGCTGGCGGAACTTGCCATCTTTGGAGTAGTGGCTCTGATCGTCCGATGGTGCATCCAGATTGATCTTAAACAGGTGGATGTTGTTCGGCATGTGACAATCGGTGCAGCTGGCCATCATCTTGTGACCTTTAGCGCCGCCGCCGTCAGCGGTGCTGGCAAATTCGATGTCAGTGTGACATTCGCTACACTCACCCAGCATTGCGCCTTCATGGCCCGGCTCGTCTTTGTTGGTGGTCGACAGGTGTGGGTTGTGACAATCGGTGCAGCTGAAGTCCTGCTTTGCCCCTAACGCTTCACCGCTGTCTGGATCCATCCCCAGCAGTGCATCGGAGGCAAAGCGCGCCCCCAGTGGGTATTCCATTACGCGGCCAGAGTGGCTGTCGCCACCAAAGGCTTGGTTGAAGTAGCTGTCGTAGCTTGGGTACTTACGCTCACCATCTTTGGTGTGACACTCGGCACAGGTGATCGCCATGCCATGACCCATGCTGTCGGAGCGCAGATCGGCGGCGGTGCGGCCTTTAGCAACTTTGGTGATGTTGTCTTTGCTTGGATCTTCTACGTGCTGGCTACCGGCGCCGTGGCAAGCTTCACACTGAATGCCGCCAAAGGCGAAGGTGCCGCCCATCCCAGGCAGATTGTCTTGACGCTGCTTGTTGCGATCGTCGCCGGCTTCCGAGGTGTAGGCTTTCCAACCGGTGGTGTGGCAGCTACCACAGCTAAATGGGTGCGAATCGGCAGCGTGACCAGCCATGTAATCTAAGCTCGAGTGCGGGCCATAGGCTTGGCCATCTTTAGCTAGATTCAGACGCACATTGCTGCCGGTCATGATGTAGCCATCTTTATCGAGGAACATCGCACGGCGGATGTAGCCACCGATTACGTAGCTTACGTCGGCAAAGCTTTCTGGGTTACCGGCGCTGTTATCGACCCCTTTGATGTACTGCAAGCCATCGCTGATGTCGGTGAATGGGTACTTTGGTGCTTGGCCATTTTCAATTTTGTTGAGTTTGAAGTTGTGGCCCGTTTCCAAAAACGAGGCTTTGCCTTGGTGACAGTCGATACAGGTGTCACTGCCAACGTAGCTCAGTTCGGCAGCGGTGGCGGCGTTATCAGCCGGACCGGCGTAACTGGCGCTGCACAGCAATAATGCCGCAGCGGTAGCCGACAGAGCGGCCAGCGGAGTAGGGTATAGGGTCATGTTCATCATCTCGATTGGTTGCGCGCTGGGTTAGGCGCCAGCGCGTCTTGAATACCATCCGAAAATTAATCAAATCGCTTCGGCATCAATAGGTGATTCTTGGCAAGAAAATGGCACATATTAGGCGCAGGCTAAGGTCTGTGATCGACCACTCGCCCTGAACCGCGATGGGAGCCTAGCGACAAAAAAGGGGCCAAAGGCCCCTAAATGATCATGTTGTTATCGGCAACGATCAGAACTTGTACCACAAACCGAGGTTGAACAGTTTGTCGTCGGCATCGTAGACGCGTTCGCCGTTGATGTGGTCAACTTCGGCATCAAAATAGCTGAAGTGGGTGAAGACCTTGGTGCTGCGGCTGATCTGGTAATCCAGGCCGATGCTGTAGTTGGTTACCTGGGTGGCGGCGACGTCGCTAGAATCCAATTTTACGTGCTGAATTACCTTGTCGATGTACTTGCCGTTGCCGGAGTCATCTTGGCCGTAGCGCGCTTTAAACTTCAGCTTGTCGTTCAGTGGGTAGTTGGCGCTCAGGACAAAACCGCTGCCATCGAGGTTGTTGTATTTCAGATCTTGGGTGTCTTGGTACAGTGCCCCTAGTTGCCATTGGCCCAACTTTACTTGGCTAACGAGACGCCACATCCGCTCTTGTTTTAGGCCGTCGTTATAGGCTGCGCTGAAAAAGTAAGGCTGTTTTTTAAAGCTTTTATCGCCGTGCAGGAGAGAGACAGCAAAGGGATCGCCCAAGTTGGTTTTGTTGTTGTTCTTGTCCTCGGCATCGTCTTCAAGCAGGTAGTTCACCAGCACGCGGCTATTGGCAAACTCGGCGGAGCTGAACTCAACCATGTCTCCCATCCGGTCTTGCCCGGCAAACAGGCGGTTGATATCGGTGTTGGTGAGGTTGAACTGGTCGATGCTGCCTTCGGATTTCAAGAATACGGTGAGCATCTTACCGAAGCTGACGGTACCCCAATCGCTTTGCAGGCCAACGAAGATATCCCGCGCTTTGAATGGCGAGTTGTCATCGGTGTCGTCGCCGTTAAGCATCACTTCCGCTTTGTAGATCAGCGCCAGTTGTTCTGTCAGCGCGCTGCTGCCGCGCAAACCAACGTAAGAGAAATCATTTTGTAAGGTAGTGCCATCACTGCCGCTGGGGTTAGCGGCAAAGGCGGTGTCGGCCTGAGTGAGAGAGAAGCGCAGATCCCCATAAAAGATTGGGGATTGCAGTTGGGCGTGCGCCTGACCGGCCAGCAGACAGCTGGCCAATAATGCGGTATGGGACAGTTTCATCATCATTTTCCTTACTCGCCGAGGTGATAGCACCAAGGGGACTGGCTGGGCTGCATGGCAGCGTAGGCGGGCAAAGGTAAGCAACCACCGCGGCGCAAAATAGGTGAATAATGGCGTGAAAATGGTGAATTTAGGGCTGTGGTTCGGGGCTGTGATCTCGCCGAGTTGTGGCCTTGAAAGTGCGATATTCCGCAGTCAGTTCTGACTGAATTAGAGCAAGATCTAAAAAACAGCGTTCGAAATGTTTTGGGAATAACTGTTGCGCTGATTAATTAATTGTCAGAGTGCTGGTTTATTGTCTGCGATTGGTTGGTATTTTAATCGCTGTGGTTTTTTGGTAATCACAGCCCATTAACAATTCAGAGCATCCAAAAACATTGCAATCATTACCCTAGTGATACCATCTCGGCCATCTTTTGATTGAACCTGATTGGGTAATTGTTTGTTCGTCGTTAATCAACCTCAGCCTATTTTGGTGCAAGGCGCCATGGACGTGGAAACCGCTACGTTAATTGCAGCTCTTAGCAACGTCGAAGAGCAAACCTTTGGCTCCTGGACCTTCTGGCGTGGCGAATTGGATGGCTACCCAGTAGTGGTATCCCGTACTGAGATCGGCCTTGCCAACGCGGCGGCGGCCACTACGTTAGCGATCGCTCACTATCAGCCAAAGTTCATCATTAACCAAGGTACCGCTGGCGGCCATGATCCGCTGTTGTACCGTGGTGATATCGTGATTGGCGAAGCCAGCTTTAACATGGGTTCTTACAAGACCGAGTTCACCGAAGCAGGTAAGGGCATCGCCCCGACCACTTGGCAGAACTTCGATATGACCATGTACCTGCGCGAGCAGGGCGAAGTGGTGGCGCACAATCGTTTTAGCGCCGATCGGGATTTATTGGCGTTGGCGCAGTCTTTGGCCCCAACCTACAGCAAAGGCAAAGTGGTGACCGGGGTTATCGGCACCGGCGATGAGTGGAACCGCGAAGTCGACCGGATCAACTGGTTCCACAACACCTTTGGCACTGCGGTGGAGGAGATGGAAACCTCAGCGGCGGCGCAGGTGGCTCACGCCTTTAAGATCCCGTTTGTGGGCATTCGGGTGTTGTCGAACACCGACCAACACAACCAAGACTTTGAAGAGTACACCGCCGTAGATTGCCAATTGTTTGTATTGGATGTGCTCAAAGCGCTGATTAAGCAGCAATAACTCTTTTTAACGAAGCGACACCTTAAGTGTCGCTTCGGTTTCTCTGTTCCCTCTCAATAAAAATTAATACCCCCATGGAAATTGCACTTAGCCTTGTTGGCATTGTTGTTCTGCTGCTGATCGCGTATCTGGCTTCAGAAGATCGTGGCGCCATTAATTACCGTACCGTTGGTTTGGCCTTTGTTATCCAGTTTGCGCTGGGCGGCTTTATTCTCTATTCCGAGATGGGGCAGTCGGTGATTTTGGCGATGGCCAACTTTGTCTCCACCGTCATTGGCTACAGCAATACCGGCATCGAGTTCCTGTTCGGTGGCTTGGTGAGCCCAAAGATGTTTGAACTGTTCGGCAGCGGTGGCTTTGTGCTGGCGCTGCGGGTGCTGCCAATCATCGTGTTCTTCTCGGCGCTGTCGGCGGTGCTGTACTACCTGGGCATTATGCAGTGGGTGGTGAAACTGGTGGGTGGGGCGCTGCAAAAGCTGCTGAAAACCAGTAAGGCGGAATCGATGTCGGCCAGCGCCAACATCTTCTTAGGCGTGACCGAAGCGCCGCTGCTGATTAAGCCGTACGTGCCAACCATGACCCGCTCGGAACTGTTCGCGGTGATGTCTGGTGGTTTGGCGTCGATCGCTGGCACCATGCTGGCCAGCTACGCTCAGTTGGGGATCAACATGGAATACCTGCTGGCGGCCTCGCTGATGGCGGCGCCGGGTGGTTTGCTGTTCGCCAAGATCCTGATCCCGCAAACCGAAGAGGTCAATGAGCGCGCCGATGACAGCAGCGAGGAAACCCCACCAAGCAACATCATCGATGCCGCCACCACCGGCACCATCAATGGTTTGTATCTGGCGCTGACCGTGGGCGCACTGCTGCTGACCTTCGTGTCACTGGTGGCAATGCTGAACGGCATTTTGGGCGGCATCGGCAGCTGGTTTGGTCTTGAAGAGTTAAGCCTGCAGCTGATCTTAAGTTACCTATTTGCACCAATTGCGCTGCTGATGGGGGTATCTTGGGATGAAGCGATGCTGGCGGGGTCGTTCATCGGCCAGAAGATCGTTATCAACGAATTCTTTGCCTACATCAACTTGGCGCCATACCTGACTGGCGATGCCATCGTCGAAGCCACTGGCTTAGCGATGACCGAGCGCACCCAAGTGATCCTGTCGTTCGCCCTATGTGGTTTTGCCAACTTTGGTACCGTGGCGATCGCCATCGGTGGCATCGGTGCCTTGGTACCAAGCCGTCGTTCTGAACTGGCATCATTAGGCTTTAAAGCGCTGTTGGCGGGTATTCTGTCTAACCTGATGGCCGCCACCATCGCCGGGATCTTTGTTGGTTTGAATTAATATCTTCAGACCGTCATCAGAAAGAGAGTCCAAGTGGGCTCTCTTTTTTTTGACATTAACATTAAGGGCAAGGGTATTGGTAAGACCCAGTCGCTTGCGTTTGCTATGGTTGATGATGCACGTTAACAATAACAAACAATCAAAGGAATGAGTGGGTTATGGCAAATGGTAGGGCATTTCTTGGCGGCTTACTGGTCGTTTGCACATCGGCGTACGGTGATGGCATTGAAACTCTACCGGCGCAGCAAGCGTTTTCTGGGTTGTTGCTTACCCCCAATGCACAAGTTCAGGATACTGGCAGTTTTGCGTTTAGCTTTGCCCAAGGGCAACCCTACCGTGGCCAGATTAGTGCTTTGGATACTTTGCAATTTGCCGCTGGAGTGTTTGCTGGATTTGAGGCCAATGGTCGGATCGTCACCCGTGACTATGACAGCAATTGCTTTACCGAAGGTTGTGGCATTCGAGACTTATCAGCCTCTGCCAAGTACCAGTTGCCGCAATGGTTCTCGCCGCAACTGAATCTGGCGCTTGGGGTACAGGATCTTGAGGGCGCGGCTAATAACTTCGGCGCCTACTATGCGGTTGCCGATTACCAATTGCAGGCGCTGCCACTGCGCATTAGCGCCGGTTACGGTAAATCCGATGTAACCTTGGATGTGCTCAATGGCCCGTTTGCTGGCATTGAATATCAACCGCTCGACTTTATGCAGTTGCTGGCGGAACACGATGGCGGCGGCACTAATGCGGCGTTCAAATTATTTACCCCTGAAGGATTGTTGCCCTTTGGTATGCAGTTGAGTGGCGGCTATCAGTTATACAGTAGCCATGCGTCGCAGCAGGATATGTGGCAAGCCTCATTGTCCGTGCCTTTGCTTGGGGTTACCCAAGCGCAATCGTTACCCCCGACATTGGCGTTAGCCGATAAGCTGGCGCTGCAACAACAGCACGCTGATGCGGCGACCATCGATAGCGTAATGCAGGCGCTGACGAACGAGGGGTTTATCAATCTGCGGGTTGGGGTGCATCAGGGCCAGCCATTATTTACCGTTGAAAACCGGCGCTACAACCACAACCCAGCCGATGGCCTAGGGGTCGCGCTTGGGATCATCTCTAGCTATTTGGGCGAGGATGCTCGTGCTGAATTGGGGGCAAGTGGCAGTGGAGATCGCTTTACGCTAGTGCAAATGATCAATGGTGTGCCGATGTTGGCGGTGCGTACCTCATCAGAGTGTTATCGAGCGTTTATTGCCAGCGGCCAGCGCTGTGGTGATTTGACCTTCAGTGATGATCGGCTGCCCAGTTTGCTGCAGCAAGTGGCATGGCGCGATGAGATGCAGCAAACCAGTTTTGGCCGTAGCCAACTGATTGTGATGCCGATGCTGCGCCACGCGACCGCGACGGAATATGGAGTGTTTGATTATTCACTGGCGGCGGGGATCAATCTATATACCAACCTGTGGCAAGGAGTGGCGGTTGATCTACGTTATACGATACCTATCGCCAGCAGTGATGATTATGACGATGGCCTTTGGCGCAACGCTAAGCACCAAAGCGAACTTGATCGAGCGTTGCTCCATCAAGCGTTTCGATTGAATGGGCGGATCACCACCCAGTTTTCGGCCGGGCTTATTCGTTCGGACTATCTTGGTGGCTTAAATGAGAGCCGCTGGACCAGCGCAACCGGTCGCCATGCGATCGGCTGGGAGGCCAGTTACTTTGAACATCAAGATCTGAATACTGAGCGGCAAACATTGCTGGGGCGCTATAGTTTGCAGGTGCCAGAGTGGTCGTGGCAATTGGGGCTTGAAGCGGGGGAGTATTGGCGCGGCGATCAGGGGGTAACCGTGACGTCGACCCATTGGCTTGGGGATGTGGCGCTGCGGGCAAGTTACTTGGTTAGCCAAGCGCAAGGCAGTGATGACCGTGAGCAGTTCCTGACGTTATCAATCAACATACCGCTGACCTGGTGGCGTGATATGAAGCCACGCTATCTGCAGTTGCGCGGCACTGATCAGTTCACCCACAGCGTACAAACTCGGATTGGTGAAAGTCACAATAATTTGAATACGGGCTTGGGCAATCGCGTGGCACTACAGCATGATTTAACGCGGCAGTATTACCAGCGCGACCGTTTTGGTTTGGCTTATTATCAACAGCAACAGACTCGCCTGCGAAACGCCTATCTGCGTTATATCGACAGCGCCTTATAAGGGCGTCAAACAGCGGATTGTAAATCATTAAATAAAACTAAGGGGCCAGAGTTAGTTAACTCCGGCCCCTTGGTTTGTTTCACTTAAACGATCAAATCAAATTGATCTCGCAGAATATCGATGATCTCCGCCTTTGGATTGGCGCTCAGTTCAATCTTTTGGCCGGTGATTTTTTCAGCGATATCCAAATAGGTTTTCGATACCTGCATCAACACTTCGACAGGTAGCGCATTGTCGCGAGCAAGCGCGCTGCGCTCTTCCATCCGATCTTTATTCAACAGAATATCGGGATCCGGGAAGTGGCTAAGCAGCTGTTGGCGGAAGCCCTCTTTGGATTGTTCAATGATTTGACCATCACGGTAGGCGGCGCCATCCCAAATCCGCGAGGAATCAGGGGTGCCGACCTCATCCATGTAGATCAACTTATCATTGCCAGCGGCATCGGTGACGTAGCCAAACTCGAATTTGGTATCAACGAATACCTGATCTAATTCCGCCAGTGCATTGCTGATCAGCTCAAACCCTTCTTTTAGCAAGGTTTCGTAGCGTTCAATATCAGCCGATTGCTTGAAATTGAAGGCGGCATAGTTGTCCTCGATATTCTGCCGAGTGATGTTAACGTCATCTTGAGCAGGTACCCCAGGGATCCCTTGTAAAATGCCTTTGGTGGAGGGGGTGATCAGCAATTCCGGCAGCATTTGATCTTTGCTCAAGCCTTCTGGCAGTTGGATACCACAGAAATCTCGTTCGCCCTTGCTGTAAGCGCGCCACATCGAACCGGTGATGTACTGACGAGCAATCGCCTCAATCATTACTGGCTTGGCTTTTTGAACGATCCAAACAAATGGATGAGGAATTTCCAAAATGTGGCTGTCTGCCAAGCCGTGCTCTTTAAACAGCTTGAACCAGTGATTAGAGATGGCATTCAGTGCTGCGCCTTTGCCTGGAACACCCCGCATGTCACCTTCGCCATGCCAGATGCAATCAAACGCCGAGATCCGATCGGAGATCACCATGATTGCCAGTGGCGCGTCGGCTGCAACATCGTAGCCACGCTGTTGAATCAAACGGGCGCTGTCGGCCTCGGTTAACCAGTAAACCGAGCGAACCTTGCCGGAATGAACCGGCTTATCAGTGCGGATGGGAAGATCGTTGTTAATGGCCAAAACCTGATCGGCAAGACTCATAGTCACTGTCCTGTGTAAGTGGGTAGGGGCCGTCATCGTGTAGTGATTGTTGTTCTGTGGCGAGCCACAGCGATGAGCAGCGCAGCGATGATATCAAAAGCGTTGCGGACAAAAACAACAAAAACAGAGCGTTCTTAAATCAGTAAAGTTTGCAAAGTTCTCGAGCTAGTAAACCGATGCATGAGTGGATTAACCATTCAAATATTTGACGGATTGGCGATGCATGTTGCCATTTTTCTAGAGTTTGAAGCTAATCCCAAGTATGAATTTGATTCTTTTATATCCGAATGCTTATTCGATAATAAATGTCATCATACCTATTAACTTCTTGTTTATATTGCAATTGTTAACTATCTGACATTTTGTCAGCGCGTTTTAATCCTGATATCATCTGCGCCCGTGATTTAGGCATCCCTACTTTGGTGAGCAAGCCTCTTCCTATCGCACTTCGCAACATCATTTTTAGCATGATTATCAGCGAGCGCTGGTGGCACAGCGTGCTCCGGCTGCATCAAAGCGTATTTAATGGCGGAGCTTAGTTTTGATAAGTGAGAGTATAAAAATTTATTGCTTACTTATCAGTGAGTTGCTGGTTTGCGTTTACTTACTTTGTGCAAAAGAGGACTGAGGTTGGTTTGCCGTTGAATTCAACGGTTGCGTACACTCGCTTCGAGGTTTTTTTGGGGCCTATTGGGACCGCTGCTCACAATTACGCCATTGCTAGCGCTGATGCGCCCTCCAGCCAAATCGGCTGTCTCAAAATGATAAATTTCTGTCTCAGTGCTGGGTGAAGCGCTGAGGTTTGGTGTTGCGGACTTTCAACGCATTTAAATTCATCCGCGTTGGTAATAATCGTCAGTTGAAACATAGGCTGTGTCTAAGTTAACTATTGTACCCATCCAGCAGCTTCATTTAGACACACCTTTGGTTCCAGTTTTCTGCCGTATCTATCAAGCATCCGGTGCCAACCCAAGTAATTCCCTAGGTACTTCGTTGCCACGCCTCTGAACCGGTACATCCAGCCTGTTAGGTCCCCGATGATTAATGGGCTTCACACGAAAGAGTTCCGGTGAAGTTCGATAGTACCCCTTCAATCGTTCAATTGGAGGGGTATGACCAAGCGCTTTTTACGGTATGTGGTGATTATAAACGTGCGCATACCTGAGCAGGGTTGCCTCTAAATCCGCTCTGCAATCAAATCGGGGGGCTTTGAGTATTTCTGATACCCGGCCATTAAAACGTTCCACCATGCCATTGGTCTGCGGCTTTCCTGGTGAGATAAGTCGGTGCTCAATGTGTTGTTCGGTGCACTCTAAATCGAATTCGTGCTTACCTGTTGGCTGCCGCTGCCCAGTAGCGCAAAAACGGTCTGTAAACTCTTTACCGTTGTCCGTAAGAACCGTCTTGATATGAAACGGGGATTTTCGAGCCACCATCTTTAGAAACCGTCTCGCCGTTTTGGCTGCTTTGTCCGGCAGGACTTCAAGGTAGACCCATCGGGTTGCTCTATCGATGGCAACGTACAGATACCGACGGCCAGACTCGTCTGGCATCTGTGGCAGGTATTTGATGTCGATATGAACGTAACCTGGCTCGTATAGCTTGAATTCTTTTGGAGACGGTTTGGGCTCTGTCTCAGGGTATAAGTCCTTCAGATTGCTAACGCCGTGGCGCCGGAGGCAACGGTCAAGCCCAGACCTAGATACATCGGGATTGATGAACTGCTTGGTTAATGCCAATAGGTCGTCCAACGGTAACAACAACGTCTTGCGCAACTCCACCACAATGAACTCCTGAGTTTTGCTCAATGTGGTGCCCAAGTTGTGCTTGGTATGGGAGCCGTCATCTACCGTGGTTCGACGCTTCCAGCGACGGATGGTCGATTCAGCCACACCAAGTTCACGAGCGAGTACTGCCACAGGCTTGGTTGATTGTTGGATCAGTTTCCGGATTTTCGGTGTGGTGGTGGCATTCGCATGGAGTTTAATCTGCATGTGCTGCTGTCCTTAGCTGCTGAACCTTAAGCATTAAGCCCCTCCAAAATCGCCTCGAAACTGTTGCCCTGCCTGGTTTTCGACTGCTGGGCTCGGTGACAGTTTTGACATATAAAGTCGAACGCCCAAGCTAAATCGGCGGTTAATTGGGTCAATGACTTTGATGCCAGCGAGTTCATTATGGGTTCAAACCAGTTCTGCGCTGATTTAGCGATTTTGAACAGCGACAATCGACGTTGCAGACGTTGTTGTGCCGCACGGCCAATGAAACGTTTGATCAGCAAACTCAGCAGACTGGCCCAAATCAACCCTTCAACCATATGTTGCTGTCGAGTTACGAACTTCTTCAAGTTGTTGTAACTCTTCCACTCTTTGAACAACAGTTCGATTTGCCAGCGTACGCGATATAGACGGTTGACGTCTTCGGCGCTGAACTGCTCTCGTGGTAGGTTGGTTATCCACCACAGATAGTGCTTCTCCTCGGTGTGCCAGAACATCACCATACGGCACTGGTACTTTGGCCATTTGACGTCTAAATCCAGCACCTGAGCCTTGGGGCCTCGGCGCTGCTGTAGTGCCTTCAACTTAATTCCGACGTATGACTTGAGCTCCTTGCCTTTGCTGTTTAACGCTCGAGTAATCGTTGGGTTAAACAACTTCGACGACCGCATCAAAAAGTAGCCTTGATGGCGTTGCACATTGCTCATGTACTCAATGCCAACGTAGCCCGCATCAGCCAATAGCAGCGAATTGGTCAGGGTATCTGCTGCTGGCAAAAACTGACGTTCCGATGCCGTATCCGCTGAAATGCTCAGCTTTGCCGGTTGTTCGTCCTGTAGTGACATTGTCATGTGGCATTCAACCGCTGCTGGTGACTTACCTTTGAAGCGATTGGGGAAGATCTCGGCTAAATCGGGGTGGATCGCAAAGGACGACCCATCTTGAAGTAACACTTGGTTGAACTGCTTCAACTTAGACGGCAACTCGGCGCTGAGTTGGTTGCTAAACACCCGAATGGCTTGCGCCACTACGGCTTCCATAAAGCGAGCAAATTCGGTTTTTCGCAGCTGGTTGTGGAATGGCTTGTAAGCCACGGATGCCGCGAGGTCCATCTGGATCCCATTAAAGGCGCGATGTAGATCGGCAATCGCATCGACTTTATTTAACCAAGCTTCATCGAACAGTTGAGTTAGGGTTAGAGTTGGATTGATAATGGACATCGGCTCTTGGGTTGTGACTTGGTTTTTTTTTGGCGATTAAATCTGATCACATCAAGAGCCTTTTTCTAGTTTTTTTATTAGGTTATGGCTAAAGGTCCTGTCTATGAGCTGCTGAATGAACTTGGCTATCCAGTCATGAGAATATAGGAATCTCGATGCGGAGCAACCAAGCCATTCATCGAGGACCAGGGCGTCCGCATGAGTGTGTATTAATTCGCCATTGATGAAAATCCAGCACAAAGGACGCCCTCAAGAAACGTCGTATTCATTAGGCAACGTTTCTGTTTCATCGGCATACTGATCTTGGTGGATTCAGCGCGTAGCATGTTCAGCGCCATATGACGAAGGCTAGCTACGTTTTCCGCCGCATTTTCTCGATAAATCTGGCACGCATCTTCACCAAAGGTCACATCAAGGATCCAATGCATCGATTCGATCCCCCAATCGGCTCGTATGGCGTAGCTGGCTTCCTCTGCGGTCAGTACTTTGGAACTGATGTAATACCGGCATTCAAGTGTTGAGCCTTTGCCTTTTAGGGCCCGAAAACTTTCGACCATGACAATACTGCTGAGCCCGCTCCATCGAGAAAAGTTGCCTTCTAGGTGCTCTGAGCTGAGCACATGGCATGTACGGGATTCTACTCGGCCGTGATGTTGTTCTGTTTGCCATTGTTTCTTATCAACCGTCGCTTTGCAGTGTGATGCAAAGGCTGCGCGTACCGCTTTGGCAAGTCGTTCTTGATTGCCTTTGACTGCTAGTAAGTAGTCGCCACCCTGTCCAACTATGGTTTTGGCAATTTTGGTTTGGCAGGCCATCGCATCGATCGTGACCAAAGCGCCTCGCAGATCCAACATTTGGATCAGTTCAGGAATAGCTGTGATTTCGTTGCTTTTATCAGAGATTTTCAACTGCCCTAGCACCATCTGATTGGCTGTCGCGTAAGCGCTGAGCATGTGAATGGTGCTGTAGCGATCTTCGCGGTTGTAGGAGCCCCGCAGGGTTTTGCCATCAATGGCAACGATCTCACCTTGAGTTAGGCGATGCACTGCCTGCATCCAACTAAGAAAACACTGCCGAAAAACCTTTGGTTCAATGGTCGAGATCAGGCGGGCAAAAGTGTCATGAACCGGGACACCATTTTCGCACTCTGTCGAGCATCTTGGATGACGCTGAAGTGTGCTTTGATATCGTCGATAACCATTTTGAAGCTCCCAAAAAGAGAGCATAAGATCACAAACCGCTCTGTGGGTCAATCAGACTCAAAAGTGGTCAATAAATATTCATGGTCTTGCCCTGCATCGAGGACCCAGCAAATAATGATGAAAAAAAATATTGTAATATCCGCTAATACGGCATGGTACATCTATAATTTTCGTAAAGGCACTATCATTGCGTTGCTTGGTGCTGGCCATAAAGTGACAGCTATTGCTCCGGAAGATGGTTATGGCGAAAAACTTAAAGAGATGGGTTGTGACTTTCTGGAAATATATATGGATCGTGGTGGTACTAACCCGATTAATGATATGAAAACCAGTTTTAGCTATTATCTGCTTTATCGAAACATCAAGCCTGATGTCGTTTTAAACTTTACCCCAAAGACCAACATCTACAGCACTCTGGCTGCCAAAGCGAACAAGGCAAAGGTCGTGAACAATATTGCTGGCTTAGGCACGCTGTTTGTCAATGAAAGTGTATCTTCAAAAATTGCACGGTTTCTCTATCGTATTTCACAGCCGCTGGCTGACCATATCTTCTTTCAAAATGAGGATGATATGGCAATATTCAAAGAGAAACAAATTATCTCTGAATCCACCAGTTGCAGTCGTTTACCTGGCTCTGGGGTAAACCTTCAGCAATTTCAAGTGACCCCTGCTCAGGATGATGGAATCACTCGCTTTATCCTGGTTGCCCGAATGCTTAAGGAAAAAGGGGTTGAACTTTATGCTCAAGCAGCAAAGACTGTTAAGACTAACTATCCCAAGACAGAATTTTATTTGCTTGGGTTTATTGATGAGGCCAACCCATCAGGAATCAGTGAGAAAACGATAATGGCTTGGCATGCAGCCGGGGATATCAATTATCTTGGAACCACTGATGATGTAGCCTCCGTTGTTGGACGGATGGACTGTGTAGTTTTGCCTTCTTACTACCGAGAAGGTGTACCAAAGTCCCTTTTGGAGTCGGCAGCTTTAGGTAAACCTATCGTCACAACAGATAACGTGGGTTGTAGAGAAACCGTTAGTCATTCTGTTAATGGTTTCCTGTGCAAACCTAATGATCTTGAAACGCTTGTTGATTCGTTAGTCAATATTCTTTCCTTGTCGCCTGAGGCTATGAATCAAATGTGTAAAGCATCACGAGCCAAGGTGGAAAGTGAATTTTCAGAAGAAATTGTTATAGAATGTTATTTGAAAATAATTTAAAAAGTTAAGAATGATGAATGTTATTTTTTCGCCTGAAATTACATTCTGGGTATTCGGGCTGGTTATATTTTCACCGCTTTTTTTCTTTAAAAGCGCCTTTGTAAAGCTTACTTTGGCTATCTATGCTTACCCTATATGGGTTATGTTTGGGCTATGGGTTGGCATTCCAGCAACTAGAGTTATTAGAAACGTAGGTATTGATTTTTATGATGCCCAATTGGGCAGTGCTTGCTTTTATTCTTTACTTTCTTACTGCTTGTTTGTTTGTTCGTTAAGAAAGTTGAGGGATCGCGACTACAGTTTTCATAGAATACCTTTGACAGTAGGTCAAAGAGTATTCTTTTTAGTTATGTTAATCCTCGTGCTACCAGTAGCTTATCCTGCTGCTTGGGGGGTTGGAAGCGACCGTTTTGGTTCTTTTGGTAGTTTGGTTGTTGTATTTTTTGCTGTTATTGTTTGCTCGAAAAGTAACTCTAGCAAATTTGACGTTTTGCTATCGCTTGTTGCGGCATTAATAATGTTCATGGTATTCCATGGGGAGAGAGTCGATTTTATATTGATGTTTGCGGCGATATATATAATAGCGAAAGGAACATCATTTGTTTCTCTATATAAGTTGGCGATACTTGTATCTTTTTTCTTAGTAATAGGAATATATGGCGGAATCAATCGTGCTGGTGGAGCACTAGATGTTACTGAACTGTTCTCGATAGTGAGTTTTGCCATCACTAATTTTGGTACCGCAGTTGATGTCGTGCATGTTTATTTGTCATCATCATGGTATTATGAAAACATAAGTTCAGACTTTAGGCCAATTATAAATGTGATTTCGTCTTACCTTCCATTGCTTCCAAAATCAGGGGCGGGTTCTGATTATAATTTTGTATGGATTTTGCGAGAATATATAGATAATGTTGGAGGAGGAACATTCTATACTGCTTCTATGATGGCTGCTGGTGGTTTTGGAGTGGTTATTTCTGGATATGTTTATGGAGTGCTGTTCAGATTTTTATTTAGGCAGGAACTATATTATAGTCCAGTGTTTATCGCATTCTTCGTAATGCAATTTAGATTGCAGTGGTATGGCTTAACATACTTTGGTAATGTCATTTTTTCTATGACCATTCTATGGGCTGTTCTTTACGTCATTAGAAAGCAGGGTCTTGTTGTTTCAAAAAACAAAAGACTAGGACGGCAATTGCGTGATATTGAGGTTGGCTAGTGTCCATTTTTCGCTCTATTATAAGTCTTAGCGCTTTAAAGGCCGTAGATTTTTTAGTCCCTCTATCGCTGATACCAATAGCCATTAATAATATAGGAATATCAAATTTCGGCAAAGTTGCATACTTTCAATCAATAGCATTGTTCTGTGCAACAGTTGTTGACTTTGGTTTCAATGTTGGCGGTATTCAGAAAGTGGCGGTAACCAGTGATGAAGTCAAAATAAATAGGTACTACAGTGCATCTTTGATAATTAAATTTACTTTGTGCTTAATTGTTCTACCAATATATTTTACTATCGCAATTCTCAGTCCATATTACTCCAAAGAATTTTTACCTGTCGTTCTAATTTGCTTTTTCGTGGCTATTGGTTCAGTATTTAATTCTCAGTGGTTTTATCAAGCCAAGCATAGATATCGATTTTTGATGCTATCCTCTCTGCCAGCTAGAGTATTGGCATTGTTAAGCGTGTTTTTTATGGTTAAGGGAAATGATGATTATGTCATTTACTCGTTAATCGTATCAGTAATGTATCTCATCCCAGGAATTATTCATTTTGCTGAACGTTCCATTATTGGTTCGTTAGTGACTCCAAAATACAAATATGTTAAGATGGTGTTATTTTTAAACTTTGACATATTCGTATATCGGATCGGTAGTGCGATAATTTTGCCATTCTATAACTATCTCTTTGGTTTCGGATTGACTCCTTCCGCATTTGGTGCTTTAAGTCTTGTGCAAAAATTTCTTGGAGCGATAGTGAACTTCAGTTCCCCAATTTGCCAAGCAGTCATTCCATATTTTGCCAAACTAAAAAAGCAAAACATAACTCAATATAATAAGTCATTTATAACTACATTAGTTGCATTAGTGATTTATGCTATTTTAATTACTTTTTTATCAGTACTTTGTCTTCAATGGCTCGTTAATATTGGGATAATTGGCGGGGAAATTGAACAAGATGAATTGCACTACGCAATGGTCTTTCTGGGTTCATTAATTCCCCATATATTGAATGCATTATTGTCACAAAATCTAGTTTTAAATGGCAATGGAAAGGCTGTAAGGCAGTCAGTATTAATTTCATTAACAATCACAGTGGCAGCAGCTATAATTCTTGTCTTTAGTATGCCATCTGCCCTAATCATTGCCTATGTAATTAGCTATTATGTTATGCTGTTCCTATTTTTAAAAAAAACAATTGGAAAGAATCATGTTGCTTAAAATATATGATTATCTTGAGAAAATAATTGTACGCCTGCGTCGTCAAAGTCTTTTGAGGGCTGTGTCGAAAGGGAGTGGGAAATTTGAAGTGTTCGGAAGGGTTGTAATCGAAAACCCTTCGAACGTGACCATTGGAAAAAATTGCACTCTAAATGAGGGTGTTTATATTAGTGGTCATGCCCCTGTAGATATTGGTAACAACGTTTCTATTTCAGCTCATGCAAAGATTATTACGGCCTATTTGGATAGTAGCAAACTTAAAGACAAGGGCATTGAGGATATACACCTGTCAAAACCAGTAGTTCTTGAGGCCTTATGCCAAATCGGCGCTGGAGCAATCGTTTTGCCTGGAGTTACGGTACATAGTGGATCTATTGTTGCTGCTGGCGCAGTGGTTAGTAAAGATGTACCATCCAACGTGATTGTCGCCGGAGTTCCGGCAAAGGTAATTAGAGTGCTCTCATGAAGAAGAGGATATCGGTAATCTTGTGTGCTTATAATGCAGACAAATTTATAGACAAAGCACTGGACTCATTAAAGGCCCAGTCTTTTAAAGATTTTGAAGTTATCTTAATTGATGATGGAAGCACCGATAGAACAGTTCAACTAGTTCAGCAGTATATCGAAAAGAAAGAGTTAGATATACGTTACTATTATCAAGAAAATTGTGGCCTTACTAAGTCCCTCAATCGGGCAATATCACTGGTTGAAGGTCAATATATAGCCCGAATGGATGCTGATGATATATCTTTGCCTAACCGACTTGAGCGCTCTTTGGCCTATTTGGAAGCTAATTGTTTAGACTTTATGTGCGCAAAAAGTGAAATGTTTGATGAGCATGGAGTGAAAGGATATTTTCCTTCATTTGTCAGCCATAATAAAAAAAGCTTTTCTGCTGGTTACCTAAAATTTGGTAATTCCTATACTCATGGAACCTTTTTTGGTAAAAAAGAGGTATTTGAGGAATTGGGGTATAATGAAAGATATCGTACTGCCCAAGATTATGATTTTCTATGTCGACTCGCTAAGTCAGGGAAGTACAATGCTGCATTTCTCAATGAAGTGTTGTATAGATTGCGCGTGGATGCTGAATCATCTGGACGGAGTGCCAACAGTAATCAAGTTAATAATGCTATCGAAATAGCGTTCGAACACTTTGGTAGTGCTAGATATCTCATTCCAGCAAGCGGATATTTAAAAAAACGAATACTATCAGTTTTTAAGAGAATAATTTATTCATGAACGGAAGAAAGTTATTTAGCTTGGTTAAACCAATGGTAACTTTATCAACTCTGATCGTTTCTTTGTTTCCAAGAACGATACGTCAATTATTGTTTGATTTGTTTTCGATGTTTCCAACTAAGTTGGGTGTTCTACTTAGATACATTACAATTCGAACATTGTGTGAGAGTGTAGGAGATAATGTGTATATTGGTCGAGGCGTCATTTTAAAAAACCCGAGCGCACTGAATATTGGTCGTAATGTAAGTATTCATGATTATGGATACATCGACGCTTTGGGTGGAATTCTGATTGAAGATAATGTATCGATTGCCCATCGTTGTTCATTAGTATCGTTTGAGCACGGTTATGATGAACACGATCTTCCGATTAAATATAATACATTGAGGACAGCACCAATATCAATTAGTAGTGATGTATGGCTAGGTGCCAATGTTGTAGTGTTATCAGGTTCGAAGATCGCTATGCGCTCAGTGATTGGGGCTGGTAGTGTAGTAAAAGGCCACTTGGATGGAAAATCTTTGTATGCAGGCGTGCCCGTCAAGAAGATCAAAAGCATATAGCGGGTCAGATATGAAATTGCTGTTTTGTCATGATCATGTATTTTCTTTTTATCGTGGAAATTATTATTCCCCAGGCAAGCTAGATTATAAAAAGTTTGATGTATATCTAGAGAAGTTTAGTCACATCACTTGCATTGCACGGGCGAGGCAGGTGGAAAGTATCGATAACAATTACCACCAAGCGAATGGAAACTTAGTGGATATTGTCGGGCTTGAAAACCCATCTTCGCTATGGGGATTACTGAATCGAAGAGTATTAAAAAGGGTTATTCGAGATCATATTCGAAAAGTTGATGCCGTTATAGTCAGGCTTCCTAGTGAGATTGGAATTATTGCCGCCCAGCTTGCACAGGAAGAAGGTAAACCCTTATTGGCTGAAGTGGTTGCAAGTGCTTTTGATTGTTTGTGGTATCGTGGTGATATCCTCGCAAAGATTTACGCTCCATTTCTGGAACTCAGAACTGCTCATGTGTGTGAGACTATACCGTTATTGACTTATGTTACGTCAAATTTTTTGCAATCTAAATATGCAACGCAAGGTTGTTCTTATGCGATATCTGATGTAATTATTAATGAGGTACTCTTACCTAGGCGCTGGATAAATAAGTCTAGCTTTACGGTTGGAATGATTGGTAATCCGGATCTTAAAATTAAGGGCCTAGTCACTTTGATTGAAGCAATTCAGCAGATCAGGTCGAAAGGCGTCGATGTGAATCTCGAGGTGCTTGGTGGAAACGGTCACGGATACATGTTGCGCAACGGTGATGTACCCGGGTGGGTTACATTTTTGGGAACTTTCTCCAATCCTGGCAAAGTCATCGGTTGGCTTGACCAGATTGATTTCTATGTACAGCCGAGCCTAACTGAAGGCTTACCGCGCTCGTTGATTGAGGCAATGAGTCGAGGGATGCCTGCTTTGGGCTCTAACGTTGGAGGGATTCCTGAACTTCTGTTAGAAGCAGCGTTATTCGCTCCTTGTGATAGTAAACAATTGGCAAACTCTCTTTTTAAGGCAATGGTATGCCCGACGCATTATGATGAGTTGGCAAAACACTCTTCAGAAACAGCAAATAAATTCAATTCGAAGGTGCTGCTGCAATCTAGGCTGGATGTATTAGATAAATTGAGCTCCTTGGTTTGATTTTTCTTAAGTCAACTTTAAAATTTGTATCTGTTCACCAGCCCCCCCCTCCCTTGACAAGATCGATTGATGATCGACAAGGTTCGGGCTGATTGGGGTTGAACGATCGTTTTCGATGCCAGCATGGACGGCATGAAAAAGAAAAACTTTGCCCAAGAGCCGCCAGAGTTCACTGACGTATTGCAAGCCAACGTGCTGATACGAGAACTCTGGGAGCAGCTTAGGCATTACCAAGACAAACTGACCACCAGTTCACGGAATTCCTCGAAATCCCCCTCTGCCGATACACCGGCAGCCAAGGCCGAGCGAAAAAAGCTGAACGCCCTCGTAGTGCAAATCAGCGCGGCGCTCAACCAGGCCACGAGGGACACAAACGACCGTTAGCGCTGCTGGACAGCACCGAATATCAACTGGTTGATGGCCGTTGCTGTGGCTGCGATGTCGTAGTCAAAGCCAAACGCCCTGACACTATGCCGCAAGGACAGATGGGGCCAAGGCTGTTGAGCTATATCGCGGTATTGGCTGGCGAGTATCACCTTAGTGTGCGCAAAATCCAGCGGTTACTGAAAGACACCTATGGCGTGCATTTCTCCGTTGGCGCGATTTCCGAAGCCCAAGGCAAAGTCAGCAGTATGTTGACGCCGACTCATCAAGCATTGCACCAACGCGTAAAGCAAGCGGATGTGGTGCATGCTGATGAAACCAGCCACCACCGCAATGGCGAAAACCGCACGCGTTGGTTTTGGCTAGCGGTCACCGGCCAAGCGGTGTTTCAAGCCATCCGCTCAAGCCGGTCACAGCAAGATGCGCAGTTCCTGTTAGGGGCGGACACATCAAGCATCGTTATCAGTGACCGCTGCCCCAGCTACAACTGGTTGCCGGCGCAGCGCCATCAGTTTTGTTGGGCCCACATCGTTCGCAACCTGCAGCAAATGGCCGACTACGCCGGTAAAGGCTTAACCGCCAAGATAGGTCAGCGACTAACGCTCCTGAGTAAGGCGGTATTTCGAGTACAGCATCGCTTTGAGGAGCACGAGATAAACGAAGAGCGATGGCGACGCCGAATGCAGAGCCTGAGAAAACGACTCAATCATTGGCTAGCGCAAGGATTGGCGGTACCAGCGTCGCGTTATGCAGGTCGTTGTAAATCGATTCTGGGGCAAGAGGCTGGACTATGGGTATTTTTAAATCATCCCGGACTGTCGCTCACTAACAATGAAGCCGAACGGCGACTGCGAGGCACCGTTATCCTGCGCAAAATCAGCTTTGGAACGACCTCCGACCGAGGCGATAAGTTTAGAGCGCGCGTGTTATCGATAATCGAGACGTGCAAAGTTCAAGAGCTCTCACCGCTGGCGACACTGCACGGCCTGATATCGGCCGCCATGGCCAAGCAACACGCCCCCGAAGTGTTCAACTTGACCGTCTAACGGCGGTCAAGCCTTCCTGCATGCCCAGCTCTTTTTTACAAGAGGGGTCTGGTGAACGCTTACCATCTTTTTAACCTCCGCTGGCCGGACGGCTTCAAGTGCCCAAACTGTGGACACCCCAAACACTGCAAGCTGGCAGCCAGACCGGTTTATCAATGCAATAAGTGCCACCATCAAGCTTCTCTAACGGCAGGCACCATCTTCGCAAGCACCAAATTGCCTCTAACCATATGGTTTCTAGCCATCTATCTGATAACGCAAGTTAAGAATGGGACATCGGTATTGGAGTTTTCTCGGCAACTTGGGGTTTCTTACAATGCCGGTTGGCGCATCAAGCACAAGCTGATGCAGGCCATGAAAGAGCGCGATGACCAACAGCCGCTAGAGGGCTGGGTACAAATGGATGATGCCTATTGAGGCGGAGTACGGCGAGGCTCCAAAGGGCGTCAAGCCAAGGGTAAGCGACCTTTCGTTGCAGCCGTAGCGCTCAATGAGAAAGGACACCCGATGCAAATGCGGTTTAGTGTGGTTAAATGCTTCCGAAGCACTGAGCTGACTGAGTGGGCAAAGAAGCATCTTGCTCCAAAGAGCCTAGTTTTATCTGATGGTTTAGCCTGTTTTAGAAGCGTAGAATGTAGTGATGTGATGGACGCCCCTCCGTGAAACGGCGTCGTAATGCGCCAGAATTAAGCAGTTGAGTTGCTTAATTCGCTGAAGGAGCGTCCACCATGAAGATTAAGGTAGTTGGTATCGATCTAGCAAAAGACATCTTTCAAGTTTGTGTCTTACGTGAAGATGGCAAGGTACAACGGAACAGAAAGGTTCGTCGGAATAAGTTGCTGCATGAAGTCCGTCAGCTTCCGGAAGGTACGCTAATCGCAATGGAGGCTTGTGCCTCTTCTCACTATTGGGCTCGTACCTTTAAATCCATGGGCTATAAAACAGCGCTCGTGCCGGCTCAGCTAGTAAAACCTTTCACGCGCAAACAGAAGAACGATGCCAATGATGCTTTGGCGATTTGTGAGGCTGCTGAACGGCCAGAGATCCACCTTGTGGAAGTCAAAACGGTTGAGCAGCAAGACATCAAAGCACTGCGCTGTGTAAGGCGCCGTATCGTTGAGCATCGCACGGCGATAGTGAACCAAATTCGTTCGTTGTCTGCAGAATACGGTGTCATATTCCCACTGGGCATAAAGCGGCTCAGAGAAACTCTTCCGGATGCATTGGCTGATGACGAGAATGGGTTTTCAAGGATCCTCCGAAGCTTGCTAAGTGACCTTTTGGATGACCTTCGCATGCTAGATATCGATGTCACAGCTTTAGATCAGCAAATAGATCAGCTTTGCAAACAGCAACCCGGATACTCAGAACTTATGTCGGTTCCAGGATTTGGCCCAGTTATAACTTCTGCATTGGTAAGTGAGATCGGTTCAGGCGGACAATTCGCAAATGGCAGACAATTAGCCGCCTGGTGTGGGTTAGTCCCTAAGCAGCAAAGCTCTGGAGGTAAGCAGATGCTGGGAGGCATAACGAAACACGGAAACAAGGAGCTTAGGGTTCTACTTATCCACGGTGCGCGAGCAGTACTTCGATTTGCAGATAAACGTGATGACCGACTCGGGCGGTGGCTCAGACGGCTAATTGAGCGCCGCGGCAAGAATAAAGCAACCGTCGCATTGGCCAACAAACTAGCGCGCATCGCCTGGGGCGTATTGAACAGCAAGCAGCACTTTGATGCCCGCTTGGCGTTTGCGTCCAACACTTAGCAGGAGACTTAGCTGACAGCAAAACCTGAGTTTGCAAGCACTGATGAACTAACGGTTACCCGTCCCTGGGAAAACCTATCGTTGACCAAGGCACGATGATGTCGATGTAGTGATAAGGAACCAGGGTTCGGATTTCATCATGGCGCGGTACGATAGCAGTACCATATTGACGCCGGATATATGGTCGCGAACCAATCTTCATCAAAGCTTGCTGCTAACGGGGCGTCCATATATGGT
>NZ_AUGM01000025.1 GCF_000422665.1 Ferrimonas senticii DSM 18821
AGTTGTCAGTTGTCAGTTGTCAGTTGTCAGTTGTCAGTTGTCAGTCAGAAACAGCAAAACGGGTTCCGCTGTTTCTGACAACCAATAACTGGCCACTGTTTTTGCTTCGGCTCTAGCTCTAGCTCTAGCTCCTACTAAAAACTAAAAACTGATAACTGCCCATCGGCTTCAATCTTGGCTTTTGTGCCAAGCCACGTACTATGCTGAAACAACCTGTTTCTTCTTAACTTTTTGCTGATGCCCCACGCTCTAATCATCGCCAATCTTAACTGCGACCAAATCCTCAGACTGTCACGCCCGCTGCAATCCGGCGCGCGTATTCACTATGAGGAGGAGGGTTATCGCCTTGGTGGTGGTGCCGCCAACACCGGCTTAGGATTACTGTGGGCCGGCCATCAAGTTAGCCTATTAAGCCAAGTGGGCAGTGACAGCCGTGGCGATTGGTTATTGGATGAAGCCCGCGAACTGGGCTTTAACACCAGCTTGGTACACCGCCACGTCGGCGCCACCCAACCGCTGCAACTGCTGATGGAGCCAAACGGCGAGCGCACCATTTTGCGGCCAAACCGGCCACGACTGTTGTTGCCACAGCAGTTTGATGCCAATGCCTACCAAGCGATCTACGTCAACCTGTCGGCTGAACGGCTACCGCAACTGATGCGCCAAGCCGTCAACGCTGGCAGCTTAGTGGTGGCACAGTTGCCAAAAGATCTGGCCCAGCGCCCCTGTCATTACCTGCTAACGAGCAATGACGACTTGGCGCAACATGAGATCAGCGATCCATGGGCCTTCGGCCAACAGATTGGTGGCGAGCAGTTACGCGCCTTTATCGTTACCCAAGGTGAGCAAGGCGCTATCGCCTACACCGCCGAGGGCCAACTGCACTGCCCAGCCATTGCCGCCGAACTGGTCGACAGCACCGGTGCCGGTGATTGCTATGCTGGCGGCCTAATTGATGCTTTACTAAAACAACAGCCACTGGCGCACGCGATGGAAGATGCCGCCCGCTGGGCCGCGTTTGCCATCAGCAGCAATAGCTCGTTACCGCCAGTGTCATTGCAGCACTACTTACGGCGCTAACCGTAAGTTAAGTGAGTTAAAAGTCAGCAAAGCCACCACGGAAGGGGCTTATGAAACACAACCCTCTGCGCATTCATCGCCACGCCCAGCTCGCGATGTTGCTCACCATCATCGTCTTGCAATCACTGCAGGCGTTGCTTGCTATACCGCAATGGCAGGCACTGCCGTGGTTGCTGGCGCCGGTTCCGGTGGCGATTGCCGCCCAATGGCATCAACAGCGCGAGCCCAGTAAAGTTGTGGCGCTCAGCTGGACCGGGCTACTGGCGATCACCCTTGCTGCTTCGTTACCGTGGCAGCCGCAGCCAGAATTAACCTTGTTGCTGCTACTTGCGGCGATGTCGGTAATGGCCCACTCACCGCTGGCGTTTACCATCGCGGTGGTGCCATCACTGCTGATGTGGCTCTATCTGCAGCTCAATCTGGTATTGATGTTAGCCAGCCTCGCCATCGCTTTGCTGTTGGGCTTTCAAACGCGGATGTGGCAACACTTTGCCAAATTAAACCAGCGCCACCATCAACGTTTACAGCGGCAAATCGACCGCCGCAGTAACCGCCATCCACTGACCAAGCTGGCCAATCAACGCTATTTTGAGCAGCGATTACAGCAAACCGTCTTTGATGCTCGGCGCAGTAAAACCCCGCTGAGCTTAATTGTGCTCGATATCGATTACTTTCACAGCTACCACAGCTATTACGGTAAGGATGCCGCTAACCAAGTGCTGCAGCAGCTGGCACGGCTGATTAAAGCGGTAAGCCAGCGCCAATCGGACATCATCGCCTATCTTGAGGACGGCACCTTTGCCCTATTGTTGCCAACCACCGATCAACACGGCGCCGAACGGCTGGCCAACCAGATCGCCAACAACGTCATCGCCGCCGATATGCCCCATTCGGGCTCCCCGATCAGCGACCGCATAACCCTGTCGCAGGGGATCAGTCAGTGGCAGCGCGGAATGGATCCACAACAGCTGCTAAGCCGTGCCAATCAAACCTTGGCTGAAGCCAAGCAGCAAGGCCGTGATCGCATCAAAGTGGCTTAAACCAAGCGCACAGTTGGTAGTCAGCGACAGTAAGAACAGCAGACACCCGCTCTTACTAACCACTGATAACTAGCATCTAATAGCTGATCGCTACCAACGCCGTTATGCCGGATCCTGATGCACAATTACATCGGCGCCAGGAAAGGCTGCACGAATGCGCTCCTCTACGGCATGGGCAATATCATGGGCATCTCGAAAGCTGAGGCGACCATCGATATCAAGATGCATCTGCACAAACAGCACATTGCCGGCCATCCGGGTACGTACATCATGAATGCCGAGCACTTGTGGGTCGGCGGTTGCTAGCGCTTCGACCTGTTGCTGCACTTCCGGCTCGGCTTCCCGATCCAGCAGCAGTTGCACCGCTTCTTTACCTAGGCCCCAAGCGCCCCAGCCGATGTAGATCGCAATACCAATCGCGGCGACGCCATCGACCCACAACAGGCCATAAGCCGACAATGCCAAGGCAATGATCACCGCCACGTTCATCAACAAGTCGCTGCGATAGTGCAAGGCATCAGCGGCAATTGCGGTGGAACCGGTCGCGGCAACGGCGCGCTTTTGCACCGCCAGCAGCGCCAAGGTAGCAACAATCGCAAACGCCGATACGCCAATGCCTAAGCCGCTGGCGGTCGGAGCCACCGGTGACAAGGTGCGGTCGATACCGGCAAACAGCAGCAGCAATGCCGAGCCCAAAATAAAGCCAGCTTGGGCCAAGGTGGCCAATGGCTCGGCCTTGCCGTGCCCCCAACGGTGATCGTCATCCGCCGGCAACAGCGCTACTCGTAAGGCATAGAAGTTGATCAGCGACGCCGCCGCATCCATCAATGAATCGGTTAACGAGCCAAGCAAACTGGCCGAACCGGAAAATACCCACGCAATCAGCTTGGTGATAATCAACAGCGATGCGGTCGCAATCGACGCCCTGGTGGCCCACTTGATCCAAAATTGGTACTGCTCTGGTGTTGCCCGACTCATAGAAAAATGCCATGGAAAAACAATGGCGGCAGTGTATCACTGGCGCAGAAAAAAACCCCAGCAACCAAGGTTGTTGGGGTCAAAGTCACTGCTCGAATGATGGCTTAGGCGAGTTAACGGTTACCGCGACGCTCTTGCCGTTGCTGCTGGCGCTGCTCACGCTCGGCCTGCAACTGCGCTTTTTGCTCATCGGTTAGCACTTGCAGCATCTGATGACGCAGTTTCATCTGCTTCACCGCCATGTCGGTGCGCTGTTGCTGCTTAGCACTTAACAACTCACGGGCAACCACTTCATCAAATACCGGAGCGTCCATCAGCGCCTGCATCTGCGCTTGATTATCGGCGCGACGCTGCTGCTGATCGCTGCGACGCTGCTCACGCAGTTGCTGATGTTGCGCTTTGGCTTCGCTGATAAGTTGTTGAAGCTGCGCTTGCTGCTCGGTACTCAGATCCAACTGCATCATATGGCGGTACATCCGCTGGATCTGCTGGCCGCCATGCTTATCGTGGAACCCTTTACCGCCATGATGGCCGCCCATCATGCCCGCCAGGGCGGTGCCGCTGGCCATCACCAAAGCCAAACCGATCAAACTGAATTTTGTTGCGCGTTTCATGGGAACACTCCTGTAACAGCGGTTGCTGCAGTGGCGGGGACTTCACCCCCGTTGCTAAGTTGAGTCCAGTGTAGCCACGTCAATGTCAGTTGCTGTCTAGCCTGCGTAAAGCTGTGTAAAGCGCTCGCCTAGACTTCGTCTTATTGGATAACCTACTGCCATGAACGCAATCATGAGCGCTGTAATGATCAAGGTATTACTGGTTGAAGATGACCGCGGTCTTAGTGACCTATTAAGCCAACTGCTGGAGCTGGATGGCTTCAACGTTACCGTCTGTGGCGATGGCCCTTCGGGCTTGATTGCGGCGCAACAAAACCAGCACGACATCATGTTGTTGGATGTGATGCTGCCGGGGCTCAACGGCTTTGACCTGCTTAAAGCACTGCGCCAGCACGGCAGCAAAATGCCGGTATTAATGCTGACCGCCAAAGGCGATGATCTGGATCGCATCAACGGCTTAGAGATGGGCGCCGACGATTATCTGCCCAAGCCATTCAACGACCGCGAACTGGTGGCGCGAATGCGGGCGATTTTGCGCCGCAGCAATGAGCAGACCCCATCCGCCAGCAGCAATGAGCAGCTTACTCATCTGGATATCACTCTCTATCCCCGCCGCCAAGAAACCCAGGTGCAAGGGCAAAGCATCGATCTGACTAGCACCGAGTTTGCCCTGTTGCAGGTGTTAATCAGCAACAGTGGCGAGATCGCCAGCAAAGAGATGTTGTCACAGCAGGTACTGGGCAAACGCTTAATGCCATTTGATCGTAGCCTCGATATGCACCTATCCAATCTGCGCAAAAAGTTACCGGAACGGGCCGATGGCAATCCGCGGGTAAAAACCGTTCGCGGTAAGGGTTATCTATGGCTCGACTAAGTGCCTTAGTTAGCCGGTGGCGACACAGCAAACTGAATCGGTTACTGCCCAAGTTGCTGTTAGCGTTCTGGCTGACTTCGATGCTCAGTGTCGGCACTGTGCTCGGCTTGCCGTTACTGCTCAAACAATGGGATCAACTGCCGCTGCAGCCGCAGTTTCAAGCGGCGCTGGATCGGGTTGCCAACCGTCTAGATAACAATCCCAATCTCTCTATCGAGCAGATCAACCGGGTGCTGCACCGCAAAGATCTGCGGCAACTGCTGCCGCCGGAAGCGGCGATGGCCGAGCCATCGAGCAAGCACCACCGTGATAAGCCGAGCTTTAAATTTTACTTGGTCGATGGCAACGGCAACGTCCTGCAACAGCACTCGCGCCGCTTACCACGGCAGCTGCGGGAATACCTGCTGGAGTTCGACCGGACGCAACCGCAGCAACGTCAGATCGACGGTAAGCTGATCTTCGGCCCCAAACCCTTGGCTAACGGCAACTATCTGATCGGCTCGATCAATGCGCTTAAACGGCCATGGTTGGCGCAACTTTGGAACCGACCGGGACTGCTGTTGCTGCTGACCACGGTGGTCTCAACGTTGGTATTTGGCCTGCTGGCATGGAGTCTCAGTAAGCCGTTACGGCAACTGAAAGCTACCGCTGGCGCCATCGCCAGCGGCGATTTAGACGCGCGAATTACGCCAAAGATCAGCCAACGCGGCGATGAGATTGGTCAAGTGGCGGAAAACTTCAACCGGATGGCACACTCGGTCAGCACCATGGTGCATGGCCAGCAACGGCTGTTATCGGATATCTCCCACGAACTGCGCACGCCATTAACTCGACTGCAGCTCAGCCTCGCCATTGCCCGGCGCAAAGGCCAACACAGTGATGAGCTAACCCGGATCGGCAGCGAAGCCGACACCTTAGAGGCAATGTTGCAGGAGCTATTGAGCCTATCGCGGCTGAATATGCAGGTCACCGAGCGCAAAACCGCGCTGGATCTGGTGCAGGTTTTGGCACCGGTGATCGCCGGCATCGAATTTGAGGCTGAAGCCACCGGCAAACAGATTCAAGTCGCGATGCCAACCAGCGTAACGCTCAATGGCGTTGAATCGCTGCTGCAGCGGCTGGTAGAAAACCCGCTGCGCAACGCCCTGCGCTACGCTAAAGCCTTAGTGCAGTTGCAGATCGAATCAACCCAAACGGCAGTGATGATCCGCATCAGCGACGATGGCCCAGGGGTACCCGAAGCCGAACTGGAACGGATCTTTAAACCGTTTCATCGGATTGACAGCGCCCGCGATCGCGACAGTGGTGGCTGGGGCTTAGGCTTAGCCATCACCCAAGGCGCCGTCGATGCCCATCAAGGGCAACTGCACGCCAGCAATCGCCCCCAAGGCGGGCTCTGTTTGGAAATTCGTTTACCGGTATAAACCGTTGGCAGTTGGCAGTTGGCAGTTGGCAGTTGGCAGTTAAATAATTACACAGCCACCAACTGCCACCAGTTTTGCTGTTGCCTAAAGCTGACCAACGGCTCTGTACTGCTGACAACTAATAGCTATTTTTAATGGCTCTTTGGTGTCGCCGGATCGGCGCCCCACTCGCTCCAACTGCCGTCATACACCGCCCAGTTTTGCACGCCAACTTCAGCCGCTGCCAATGCCACGATGCAAGCGGTAACGCCGCTGCCACAGCTATACAACTGGCGATCATCGCCAGAGATCCCACGGGCTAAGAACGATTCCAGCGCCAAAAATGGCGGTTGCAGTTTGCCTTCGCTGATAAGTTCGGCGTAATGCAGGTTGATCGCACCTGGCATGTGGCCTGCGGCAACACCGGCACGCGGTTCTGGCTCTTGCCCAGCAAAACGAGCGGGGCCACGAGCATCAACAATAACCCGCCCCGGCGCATTGAGCGACAGCTGCATTTCCCGCTTATCGGCCACCAGTTGCGGCTGGTAATTGGCAATGAATTGGCCGCTTGGGCGCGCCGACTCAATCCCAGCACTGATGGCCCCATCTTGCGCCAACCACGCAGGCAAACCGCCATTTAACACCGCCACCTGTTGGTGTCCCATGGCACGGAACATCCACCACACACGGGCGGCGCTGAATAACCCATGACTGTCGTATACCACCACCGCACTGGTATTGCTGATCCCCATCGCCCGCACCGCTTGTTCAAACTTTGCTGGGCTGGGCAGCATGTGCGGCAGCTCAGAATCAGCCGCAATCGCTTTATCAAAATCGAAAAACTGCGCCGTTGGAATATGCCCTTCGACAAATTCAGCCAACCCCTGACGGCCGCTGCCTGGCATATGCCAACTGGCATCCAGCAACACCAGATCCGGATTATCCAAGTGCTTACTCAGCCACGCGGCAGTAACGATGTTGTGTTTCAGTTTTGGCGCAGCCATCGACAATTCTCTGATTTTAAATAAACAAAACGGCACCATAGCGAAGCGCGCTGGATGGTGCCGTGGAAAAGATCGCAAAAGTGGTTATTACAGTGCGCCCTCAAACCCCAACTGGCGCCACACTTCATACGCACAGATCGAGGTGGCGTTGGCCAAGTTGAGGCTGCGCGCTTGTGGCATCATCGGGATCCGAATCCGAAAATCGCCATCAAAGGCACTGCGCACTGCATCCGGCAAGCCGCTAGTTTCCGGGCCAAACAGCAACACATCATCGGCTTGGTAGCAGGGTTCGGTGTGTGGTCGGCTGCCCTTAGTGGTTAACGCGAAGATCCGCTTACCCGCCATCGCCGCTAAAAAGGTTGGGTAATCCGGATGAATGGTAACGTTAGCCAAGTCGCGATAATCCAGCGAAGCACGACGCAGGCTCTTCTCATCCATGCTAAAACCCAGCGGTTCAATCAGATGCAAGTGGGCGCCACAGTTGGCGGCCAAACGGATGATGGCACCGGTATTTTGCGGCATTACCGGCTCGTACAAAGCGATGTGAAACATAGGGCAACTCGGTCAAAACAAACTAGAGCGCTATTGTAGGGGTTTGCTAGACTGGCGCCACTGCCTATTTATCGAGTTTTCCCCATGTCGCTGCAAGAGCAACTGATGAAGGCTGGCCTTGTGTCTAAACACGATGCTAAAAAAGCCAACAAAGACAAACACCGCGCCCTCAAATCCGGTAAGAAAGTGATCAACGAAGCCAAGCAAAGCGCCGCCGATAAGCGCGCCGAGCAAGCCCAGCGCGATAAACAGCTGAACGCCCAACGTAAAGCCGAAGCCGACCAAAAAGCGCTGTTGGCCCAGATCAAACAGTTGATCACCGTTAACAGCCAAGATCGCAGTCGTGGTGAGATCCCATACAACTTTTCGGATTCCGGCAAGATCACCAAGGTATTCGTTACCGAAGCGCTGCAAAGCGGCCTGATCAACGGCCAGTTAGCGATCGCCAAACTGGACGACAGCTACCACCTGATCCCAACCGCGGTAGCGGAAAAAGTACAACAGCGTGATGACCGCTTTATCGTAATGCTGAACGACCGCCACCAAGCGGCGGAAGTGGACGAAGACGATCCCTACGCCGATTACCAAATCCCAGACGATTTGATGTGGTAACACCATCATCCCGCCAAACAAAAGCCCCGCAATCGCGGGGCTTTGAATGTGTTGGATAGCGGTGCTTACTGCGCGCCGCGCAGCAGGATTTGACCGGCTTGATCTAACGTCACCGATGCCTCGAAGCGTGGCTTGTCGTCACCAGCGAAGGTTAGGGTGGCGTGCACCATCACTTCATTGCCTTTGGCGTAATCCAGCTGGTAGTTGAACGGAGGACCGCCCTGCACTTCCTGCTGCACCATGCCAAGGATGGTGCCATTGGCGTCGCTCACTGCCACTTTTAGCTGCGAACCTGGTGGCGTCAGGATCCGCTCGCGGTATTGCAGTTCACCTGCAAGGCTTTGATCTTTTTCCATTTGTGGCTCGCTATCGCCGCTGCAACCTGCCATCAGCATCACCGCAGCCAGTGCCATTACCTTTTTCATCAATTGCTCCATACAGACTCTGGGTCGTTGCCAGCAATAATAAGCCGCAACCGCAATTTGCGCCTAACTATTCGGCGGACAGCCGACAGTTTACTAGGGCGTGTTGACGTTTGGTGTTCAGAATTTGGTCGAGGATAGTGGTTGTCAATCGAGGATTGCGATTGAAGGCATAGTGGCTCTACGTCGAAATCGTATGACGAAGAGTGACATCCGCTAGTCCGACCCTGCAAGGCGCCCCTCAGTGATCTCTGAGCAGTAAAATTAACTGACCATTAGCAATTTGCTGTCAAAAACAACCAATAACAGGCGCAAAAATATACAGCAAAGGTCAACTCGCCCTAACGGCAAAGTCTGATCGCGGTCAAAGTTTAGCCGACGATAGCACCGTAAAGTCGGGGGGTCGGGTCATACCAAATCGGGTGATGATCTTGCCACGCGATCGCAGCGGCTGATCAGCCTGATTGGTATTTGCTACCAAGGAGGTTTCTATGCCCGCTCTTCGCACTGAACAGATCAGGAACGTCGCCCTGCTTGGCCATGCCGGCAGTGGCAAATCCAGTCTAATCGAAGCGTTGCTGTATCGCGCCAAGGCGATCCCAACCCATGGCAGGGTCGATGACGGCACCAATCACGCCGACTTTACCGCCCAAGAACAGCAACATCATCACAGCCTCGAACCCTCTCTACTCAACCTCAACTACTACAACTGCCACGTTAACCTGATCGACACCCCCGGATTGGTGGATCTGTTTGGTCGCGCCCAATTGACGCTGCCAGCGGTCGAATCGGTGCTGTTGGTGATCAACGCCGAGCGTGGCATCGAACAAGTCACCCGCCGCGCCTTTAGCGATGCCCGTCGCCATGGCAAGGCGGTGATACTGGTGATCAACCGCATCAGCGATAACCTCGATAAACTGGAAGCCTTGCTGGAAAACATCCAACTGCAATTTGGCCATGGCTGCTTGCCGGTCAATTTGCCAAGTGTGGATGGCAAAGCGGTGCTGGATTGCTATTTCACCCCGCAATATGACGATGGCCAGCCGCTTTTTAGTGAGGTAAAAGCCTGCCACGATGCACTGGTCGATGTGGTGGTAGAGCAAGACGAAGCACTGATGGAGATCTACCTAGAACAGGAGCAATCACTGACCCCAGAGCAGTTGCATAACCCGCTAGAGGCCGCTCTGCGACAAGGGGAGTTAGTGCCAATCTGCTTTACCGATGCTGAAGCGCCACTGGGCATTGGTCATCTACTGAACCTGATCTGCCAAGGTTTGCCGAACCCACTAGAAGGCAGCGCCGCCGAATTCGTTAACCGCCAGCAACAGCCTGTCGCCATCAGCGGCGAAGCCCAAGATCATCTGTTGGCACACGTATTTAAGATGAGCATCGACCCCTATCTGGGCCGACTTGGGGTCTGTCGCGTCCATCAGGGACGGCTGTTTATCGGCCAGAAACTGTTTATCGGCGAAGATCGCAAGCCGGTGAAGATCAGCCACCTGTATCAATTACAAGGCGGGCAACAAACCCCAGTCAATGAAGCCCTACCGGGGGATATCTGCGCGCTAGCCAAACTCGAAGGTCTTGAGATCGGTGCAATATTGCACGATCACCATGAAGAGGATCAGTTCAGCATGGTGCCGCCGGAATTGCCGCAGCCAATCTTTGGCTTAGCGGTGCGGCCGAAGAAACGCGGCGACGAACAGAAACTGGCTGAAGTGCTACAAAAGTTGGTAACCGAAGATCCCAGCTTGCAGATCCGCCATGAGGCGGGACAAAACCAAACCGTATTGCAAGGCCTTGGCGATACCCATGTGCAGATTGCGCTGGAAAAAGCGGTACAGGTGTTCAAGCTGGATATGGAAACCGATGTGCCCGCAGTGGCCTATCGGGAAACCGTGCAAGGCACCGGCATCGCCCGCTATCGCCACAAAAAACAGACCGGCGGCGCAGGCCAATTTGGTGAGGTCGAACTGCGGGTGGAGACCCTGCCCCGCGGCAGCGGCTTCCAGTTCGCCTCGGAAGTGGTCGGTGGTGCGATCCCCAGCCAGTTTATTCCGGCCATCGAAAAAGGCGTCCGTGAAGCGATGACCGAAGGGGTACTGGCCGGCTTTGCCATGCAAGACCTTAAAGTGGTGGTGATGGATGGCAAACACCATCCGGTCGACTCCAAAGAGATCGCCTTTTTCACCGCCGGTAAGAAAGCCTTCCTTGAGGCGGTACTGCTGGCCAAACCGGCCTTGCTGGAACCCATTGTCGAACTGCTGGTGACGGTAAACCAAGACAAAGTTGGCGACATCACCGGTGATCTGGCTAGCCATCGCGCGATGGTGTGCGGCACCGAAGCCAAGGGCAATAACCAAGTGGAGATCGCCGCCGAGGCGCCCTTGGCCGAGCTCGACGACTATTCGGTGCGACTGAAAGCGATGACCGGCGGTGAGGCCGAACTCAGCATGGCTTTTGCCCGCTATGAGGTAGCGCCGGAACAACTGACCGAACGGCTACGACAACACTAAGGTTTTGCTAATTATGTAATAACTGCGGCGACTTCGGTCGCCGCTTGTTGTTATAACGGTCGCGACCTAAAGTTAACCACCTTCACCAAGTCATCGCTAAAGCCAATATAAATGAATCGATTATCACTGTTAGGAGCCCTGTTAATGCTCAGCACTAGCGCCTTTGGCGCCGATCCAATCTTTGCCATTCAGGGGCTCAAAGTTGGCCAGGTGGCAGACGCCAATGGCCTAACAGGGGTAACCGTACTGCGCTTTGATAAGGGTGCGACCGCCTCGGTTGATGTGCGCGGTGCCGCCCCTGGTACGCGCGAAACCGATCTGCTTAAGCCGGAAAACCTAGTCCAGCAAGTTCATGCGATCGTCCTATCCGGCGGCAGCGCGTTTGGGCTTGATGCCATGAGCGGCGTCGCCGCTCAACTGGAACAGGAAGGCATCGGCTTCGACGTTAGCGTCGCCAAGGTGCCAATCGTTACCGGTGCGGTACTGTTTGATCTGGCGCTCGGTGACGCCAAAGTGCGACCCGATGCCGCGATGGGGCGGGCAGCCACCAAAGCCGCACAACGAGAGATTTTCCAGCAAGGAAACTACGGCGCGGGCATGGGCGCCAGCGCCGGTAAAATTCGCGGCATGCAACACGCCACCAAGTCCGGCATTGGGCGGGCGGTAAAGCAGCTGGACAACGGCGTGGTGATCGCTGCAGTCGTAGCGGTCAACCCTTGGGGTGATGTGGTTGATCGCGACGGTCGCCTGTTGGCCGCCAGCCGCAATGATGCGGGCAACGACTTCGTCAACGGCACTGAACTGATCATGCAAGGCTTTAATGCCGACGGCTTTGCTGGGCGCAATACCACCATCGGCGCCATCATCACCAATAGCACCTTAACCAAAACCGAGGCGTTAAAGGTGGCGCAAATGGCGCACGATGGTTATGCCCGCGCGATACGACCGGTGCACTCGCTGTACGATGGCGACGCCATCTTTGCCGCCGCCACCAGCGAAGTGGCAGCGATGGATGTCAACTTACTGGGGGTTATCGCCGCCGAAGTGATGGAGCAAGCGATCCATAACGCGGTGCTGGCGGCCGAACCGGCCGGTGGTCTGCCAAGCGCCACTAGCCTGGCCACCAAACAGTGAGATTACTGCGGGGAGAATACCTGGTACTCATCGCCACGGTGCTGGCGGCATTGGGTTGGGTGGCCTCGAAACAGGTGGTGAGCATGATGCCCGCCGCGCAGTTTATCGGTGGCCGATTTTTGCTGGCCTCGATACTGCTAGTGCCGTTTTGTTGGCAGGTATTGCGCCACTGCAGCAGCAAAGTGCTGCTGCATGCCTTCGGCGTTGGCATCGTATTGGGCGTCCATCTGTTGCTGTGGATCTATGCGGTCACCCTAGCCGACGGTCTTGGTGAGGGCGCCTTTATCATGAGTTTGGCGATGTTGTTTGCCCCACTACTGGGCTGGGCGCTGTATCGGCAACCGCCATCAGCGGCGTTCTGGCTGGCGTTGCCACTGGCGATGGCGGGGATGGCACTGCTGTCGCTCTCCGGCGGTTGGCAACTTGATGGCAGTCAAGGTTTGTTCTTGGTCTCGGCGCTGCTGCTGTCGCTGCACTTTAACCTGAACAAACGGCTGACGGTGCAGCTGCCACCGCTGAGTGCCGCCTGCGTGCAACTGCTGGCTGTCGGCCTGCTGTCACTCACGGTGGCTTGGGCGCTGGGCGCAACCAGCCACCAGATGACCAGCAGCGGTTGGGGCTGGTTTATCGCCGCAGCGGTGCTGGCCACTAGCGTACGCTATGTGCTGCAAAGTGCCGGTCAAGCGCGCACCGATACCGGCACCGCAGCGGTGATCATGCTGATAGAACCGATCTGGACGCTGCTGTTCAGTGTGCTGCTGTTTGATGAAGCGTTAACCATCAATAAAGTCGGCGGCGGCCTGCTGATCCTCAGCGCCCTGCTGCTGTATCGATTGCGCGAAAGCCGCTTATTAGCAAACGCCTAAAACAGTCTTTTTCCCAAAAAAAACGACCACTCATCGAGTGGCCGTTGTTGCTAACTATTGCCCTTAATGGTTAAAAGCGAAACCCAGACTGGTTGATCTCAACTTGGGTTACTTCGCCATATTCGCCGGCGATAGCCGCAATTTCGGCGGCGTTACCCACCAAGACGAATTGCAGATTTTGCTGCGGGAAGTGTTCCGCCACCAATCGCTGCACCTCAGTCAGGGTTAAGCTATCCACCTGCTCGCTAAAGCGGTTGGGCTGTTTCGTCGACAACCCCATCAAGTGGCTTTGCCCTAACAACCCCGCCAGTTGCTCGGCGGTTTCATACTTCGGTGGGAACTGGCCTTTGACGTACGCTTTGGCACTGTCCAGCGTCGCTTGGTCGATACCTTGTTGCCACAACCGTTGATAGGTCGACAGCGCCAGATCCACCGCCGCCTTGGTGTTTTTGCTAGCGGTAAAGCTGCTTAGGTAAAAACTGCCGTGCTCCGACAGCGCCGCAAATCGCGACCGGGCACCGTAAGTTAAACCGGCTTTGACTCGCAGTTCGTCGTTCAACCACGAGGTAAAACGGCCACCCAAGATGGTATTCACCACCATCAGACCAACGTAATCGGGGTTATCCCGCGCCACGCCAATGCCACCGATCATAAAGGTAGTTTCGCGGGCATCGGGCTTATCCACCAGTAACACCTTGGCGCCGTTAGCGGGGGCAATCGCCGCCGCCAGATCCGGCGCTTGCGGGGTGGCGCGATCGTCCCAGCCACCAAAGTAGCCCTGCACCAGTTGGCTGGCTTTTTCATTGGCAAAATCGCCGCTGATCACCAAGGCGCTGCCACGGGGTTGATACCAACTGCCGTGAAACAGTTTTAGGTCAAACTCATCAAGCTGGCTTAGCTCATCGGCATTACCGGCGGCGGCATTACCATAGGGGTGATTGCCGTACACCAAGCGATCGAAATAGTTGCCAATCACCGCCCGTGGCGACTCTTTTTGTTGCGCCAGTTGGGCAACATAGCGATCCCGTGCTTTAACCACCTCGGCGGCGGGGAAGCTGGGATTAATCGCCACATCCGCCAGCAACGCCAACATCGTGGTGATGTCTTTGCTTTGGAACTGGCTGGCGATCACCGTCGCTTCTTTATCGGCGCGAGCGGTTAGACTGGCACCCAACTGTTCCACCTGTTGCTCCAACTGTGCCTTGCTGAGTTTATCGGTGCCCAGCAGCAGCCCTTGGCTGGTGAGCATGGCAATACCAGCATCAGAATCGTTGACGGCACCAACCGGCATCCACAACTCGGCAGTGACTAACGGCACCTTGTCACGCTGCAGCAGATACACCGTTAAGCCGTTGGCCAACTGATACTGCTGGTAGGACGGCAGTTGAAACTTAGCGCCACTGGTGGCCATCTTCGGCATCACAAAGGGTTTAACTGATTGCGCCGCATTACCCGCATTACCCGCATTTTGCGTACTTTTCGCCGCACTTTCGCTGCCGCTTTCTGTTATTGCGCAGCCAGATAGCGCCACGCTAACGGTCAGCGCCAGCAACGTTTTGGTTCGATTAATTACCGCAGTCATCAGTCCCGATCCTCCTCGGCCGCCAGCACCCCAACCGTCCGGCGGGCTTTGGTCAGATATTGTTGCGCCACCCGCTGAATGTCGGCGGCAGTCACTTGTTGGTAGGCATTAGGTGCGTCAAACAGGGCGCGATAGTCGCCGAAAAACAGCTGATAAGTACCGACCATATTGGAACGGTCATTGATGGTGGCGATCTGCTGGTAAAACTCCATCAACTTGCCATTTTTAACCTTATCCAACTCTTGTTGTGACACCGGCGTAGTCGCAAGGCGATTGACCTCGGCGATCAGGGTCTGCTCCAACTCACTGATCGCCACGTTGGGACTGGCGATGGCGTACAGATACAGCAGGTTGGGATCAAAGCTCATCGGCATATAACCATCGACACCAAGAGCCAATTGGCTGTCTACCAGTGCCCGATTAAGGCGGCTGGATTTGCCTTTGAGCAAAATATCGGTCAGCAGATCCAACGCATAAAAATCACTGCTGCTGGTTTGTGGCACTTTATAGGCCACCATCAGATTCGGCGTCGATACCGACGCTTTTTGCACGTAGACTCGGCGCTCACCGGTTTGCTCTGGCTCGATGGTACGCACGGCCGCCGGTTCAGGCTGGGCAGGGATCGGCCCGAAGTACTGTTCGGCCCACTGCTTAATTTGGGCAAACTTAACCGCCCCGGAGATCACCACCAAGGCATTGTTCGGGGCGTAGTAGGTTTGATGAAACTGCTCCAGATCCGCCTGGGTCCATGCTTTGATGTCGGATTCGTGGCCGATCACCGACCAACTGTAGGGATGCGCCCGAAATGCCACCCCCTTAACCTCTTCGCTGAGCACTCGCCAGTTGGAGTTTTCTAAGCCGGTGCGACGCTCTGACAGCACCACCGCTCGTTCTGACAGCACCATCTTCGGATCAATATCGAGCTTGCCGATGCGATCGGCCTCCAGCGAGAAGATGATTTCGGTGGCGTCACTGGGGAACCAATCGGTATACACCGTCAGGTTTTCGGTGGTGTAGGCGTTGTTGGCACCGCCGGCGGCTTCCATGGTGCGGTCGAACATCTTCGGCCCATAATTTTCCGAACCGTTAAACATCATGTGTTCAAAGAAGTGCGACAAACCGGTGATCCCCGGCACCTCATTGCGCGAGCCCGCTTTCCAAAACAGGTACATGTTGGCGTTGGGGATGCTGAAATCCTCCATCACCAGCACCTGCATGCCGTTATCGAGGGTAAATCCTTGCACATCATTGGCGTCGATCGCCGCACTGTGGCTGGTAAAAACCAGCAACGACGCCGCCACGGTAGACCGCAGTAACATACTCACTCCCTTAGAGTTTGTTTATTTACTAGGCCATCATGCCAAAGCCTAAGGTTGATTCACAAGCGGCGAAATTCTGTATCAATTAGCAGCCCAAGCTGCGGCATGAGCCAGCAATATCGGCTCACAATGCGGGGTATTACGCAGCCATTACCCCAACTTTGAAACACCGTGAAAAACTAATTTTCCAGGTTTTTCCAAGGTGACCAGCATCACCCTTTATCACGGCCTCGGCCGCCACCATCAGTCCGTACCCTTTTCTCAACAGGAACGTACTGATGACTTCTAGACGCAATTTCTTAAAAGGTTCGGCGGCTACCTTGCTAACCGCTGGCCTAGCTAGTGGCGCCCACGCCAACGGCCGCAGCGCAAGCTACGACGAACAGTTCGACATCATCATTATTGGCTCTGGTTTTGCCGGTTGTGCCGCTGCGGTAGAGGCCACCAAAGCTGGCAAGAAAACGCTGCTGATTGACAAGATGCCGGGCTTTGGTGGCAACAGTTGCATCAACGGCGGCGCCATGGCTGTGGTTGGTTCACCACAACAGGCACGCAAAGGCATTGAAGATTCCATCGAGTTGATGATTGCCGACATGCTTAAAGCTGGACGCAACTTGGGGGATCCGGAGTTGGTGAAGTTGGTGGCCAACGAATCAGCCGCCTCTTATGAATTTTTGCTGCAATGCGGCACCAAGTTCAAAGACACCCTGATGCATTTTGGTGGCCACACCCAACCGCGAATCATCCAATCGATTAATGCGGTCGGTGGTGACATGACCACGGCGATGCTGAAAACCGCCACCGCCAATGGATTAGATGCCCGCAAAAACTGCCATTTGGATCAGATCATCGTTGCCCAAGATGGCGCCATCGAAGGGATCGAAATCCGCCAGAACTATTACTTTGAACAGCCAAGTTCCGGCCAACCGCTGCGGATTAAAGTAAATCAAGCACTGATAATGGCTACCGGAGGCTTTGCCGCTGATGTCGAGTTCCGCCAAGCGCAAGTACCAGCCTTAGGCGATCACATGAGCACCACCAACCATCAAGGAGGCAGTGCCAGCGGCTTAAAGGCGATGATCAAGATCGGCGCATGGCCAGTACAGCTGTCGCAAATCCAGATCGGCCCATGGACTAGCCCTGATGAGTACGGTTTCGGCCATACCCCATTTAACTCAGTTGGCACCTTCCCGTACGGCCTGACCGTAGACGTTCGAAGCGGCAAACGTTTTTTCAATGAGATGGCCGATCGCAAAGAACGCGCTGACGCCATTCTGGCGCAGCTAGACGAACAGGGAAAACCGGTCTATCCGGTGGCCTTCGTCAGCCAAAGTGCCGTCGACAAGTACCGTGGCAGTTTCTACATCCTTGAGTCTGGCTTGCATGCAGGGGTGATCAAAAAGTTTGCCACCATCGCCGAATTGGCGCAGCACTACGGTATGCCCGTCGCAGGACTGACTGAACAGGTGCAGCAATTTGAAGCTGACATTAAGCGCGGCCAAGACTCGCAGTTTGCCCGCCACAACCTGAAAGCGGTACCGCCGCTTGGCACGGGTCCGTTTTATGCCATTCGCTTGTGGCCAAAAGCCCACTACACCATGGGTGGGGTCAAAATTAATAAAGAAGCTCAAGTAATCAACATGCAAACCAGCCAGCCGATCGCCAAGCTCTATGCCGCTGGCGAGGTGACCGGCGGAATCCATGGTGGCACCCGTTTGGGCGGCTGTGCCATTGCCGAAGCGATCGCCACTGGTCGTCGTGCTGTTATTCACTGTCTAACCCAAGCCTGAGGCCAATTATGAAAGTCATTATATTATTGCCAGCATTGTTGCTGTCGGCCTCGCTGCAGGTGAGCGCCAACGACATCCAAATGAGCGACAAGCATGCGATGCTCGAATGCGACAGTTGCCATAATTCTGAATTGGCGCACGTGGTTGCCCCCAGTGATCAAAGCTGTTTGGAGTGCCACGGGCCAATGGCCGACTTAGTCGCCGCCACCCACACCGAGCGCCAACCGCACGACACCAAAGTCGCGCCTAATCCGCACGATTCAGCGCACTATGGCACCACCATGAGCTGCTTTGCCTGCCACGCCGAGCACAAGCCAGCCAAGGTATTCTGCGATACCTGCCACGCCTTCGATTACCAAAACTTTAAATAGCTACCAGCCTTGGGATCCGTAATGAATAACACATTCACCAAAACTGCCATTGCCGTAATGACACTGGTTCCAAACCTAGTATTGGCGGCCAACTTAAATTTAGATGGACAATCATTGACCCTTGAACAAGTGGTCAGCGCCGCTACCGGCGATGTGCATGTATCTTTGACCAAAGCCGCACAACAGCGCGTGCAACAGAGCCATCAACTCTTGCTGGAAGCTGGCCGCCAAGGAGTTGCGATCTATGGTTTAACTGTTGGCGTTGGCAAAAGCAAAGACACCAAAATATTTGGCGACGATGGGCGCTTAACGCCTTCAGCTATCGAGATGTCGCAACTCTTTAATCAAAAAATGTTGTTGACCCACTCCGCCGCCACTGGTGCCGCGATGCCCAATGATGTCGTTCGTGCGGCCATGGTGATCCGTCTCAACCAAATCGCTACAGGGCACGTTGGTGTCCATCCTGATGTAGTGCGGATATACCAAGAATTTATCAATCACGACATCATTCCGGTGATCCCTGAAGATGGCTCAGTTGGCGCCGCCGATATCAGTCTGGCATCGCACATTGGCTCTGCGATGATGGGACATTGGGAGGTGCATTATCAAGGACAGCGGATGCCGGCAGTCAAAGCATTACAGCAAGCTGGCATTAAACCGTTGGTACCTTATGCCAAAGATTCGCTATCGATCCTTTCCACCAATAGCGTATCGGCAGCGCGATTAGCATTAGCACTGGCGCAATCTAAAAATTTAATCGAGTTCAGTCCACAACTGGTGTCGTTCTCATTGGAAGCGCTGAACGGCAATATTAGCCCATTGTTGCCCCACAGCATTGATGCGCGACCTATGCCGTTTGCCAAGCAAGTAGCCGAGCAGATTCTTGTTAATCTCGATGGCAGTTACTTGTTTGAGCAAGACAACAAACGGGCCATCCAAGATCCGTTATCGTTCCGTCAAGCTCACTGGCCAATCGCCAGTGCCTATGCTGGCTTTGAGTCGCTAACCGCGTTACTGGAACTGCACATCAACAGTTCTGACGACAACCCGGTAATTAGTGTTGGCGCGACTGCCGGAGACTACGGTCAACACAGCCAAGTTGGCCAGTACTTTATCCAAGGCGACAACATCAGTGGCGCGATTAACTCGGTCGCCAACTTCGATATGACCCCAATTGCAGCCAATTTGGAAGGCTACCTGCTAAATGTTGCTCAGCTGGGTAAGTTCTCTAGCCACCGCTCACTGAAACTGTTTGATGGCTACTTTACCCAACTGCCTCGAGGCCTTGTCGCACCGGAAAATGATAACGGTCAAGGCTTCTATGCCATGCCAAATGGCCATGTAGCTTTGGTAGCGAAACTGGCTCATACCGTCACCCCGGCCTCATTCTATGGAACTGAAACCCAAAGTGGCATTGAGGACACTTATACCAACTTAGCTTTGCTGGCTGCCAATTTAGGAAAAGCCAATGACCTGATTACTCGAATCTACGCTTTTGAGTTAATGCAATCCGCTCAAGCACTGGACATTCGCTCTCGTCATTTTCAGCAACAAGCCTCCACCACAAGCCAAATGCTGTTAAATGACTATCGTAAGATGGTGCCGTACTACGACAGTGATCGGCTTATTAGTAGCGAGCTGCAGCAAACCATCGACTTTATCGAACAGCGGATCTCTCGCTAACATTCTGCCACCAGTTGCAGCCAACCAAGTTTGGCTGCAACGATTTCTTCGCACCGCATTCAGCGGTCACTCTTTTTGTGACTCAAAACAGCGATTTTTTATTTCTTTTCAATCATTTTATTCGGTCTTTTAAGGTCACCCCCTCTTCCAGATCGTTTCGATGTGCCGCCCAAACAGCAAATCTGCGCAACAACAGTCGATGCTTATCGACAACATCACCCGTGCCACCATGCAAGTGTTAAATGACGAAGGTCTGATTAACTTTCGGGTCGGCCGGATCATCAGTAATGCGAACTGCTCTAGTAAAAGCTTCTACCAAGCCTACGAGGACAAAAGCGATTTGCTGCTGTGTCTTTGGGTTCGTACCGCCGTTAGCAACCAATTAGCGACAATCGAACAACACCAACAACAGCTGAACGATTTAAGTTGTTTATTACTGCCCTTTGTAATGACGCTATATCGCAGCAGTGAATACCCAATTGCCATGCATGCAATTTCGACTAGCATCAACGCCAGTATTTGGTCATCGGTAGACAGCGGTAAATCGGATAAGGTGCGAGCTCGAATTAACTTTTTTTGGCGTTGGGTGCGTCACTATGCCGAGCGTCTGCAACAACACGGCCAACTTCAGTGCAGCGAACAACAATTGCACCTACTGTGTGACAAGCTCTCTTATCTGCTTCGAGGCTTTATTTGGGTTAACGGTAGTCAATTGGTCGACGCTCAACATCGATTAAATAAACCGCAAATCTTTATGGATTTAATGGCCAGCGAATTGCTACCGCTGGGTATCAGTCAAGCACAACTGGAGCATGCAGCCATCATAGCCAGCAACTACGCCCTGCACAGTCAGCAGCGTCAGCGCCACATTAGCTGTCAACAATGTCAACAGCTGACAGAAATGTGTAAACAGCGCCAGCTGCCTTAACAAAAAACGCAGCCATTTGGCTGCGTTTGTGTCTGCTGCAAATGCTTAGAACTTCAGAGTTTGAAAGATACCTTTCAGCGCCACAACATCATCAGCCAGTGGACGGTCTTTATCCAAGTATGCCACTTGCTGACGGATCTGCTGGTGCAACTTGCTGGTTCCTGCGCCCATCTTGTCGTTACCAGCGCGGATCCGCATATCCACCGCCTGTGCTCCCATCATCATCTCTACCCCAAAAATCTGTTCGATATCATCTAACGCCTTATCCATGCGCTGATTAGCAAACATCATATTCGAGCCAGTGTTATCGTAGCCTCCGGCCATTGGTAACGAGTCTAGCGACACTGGCATTACATTGTTCTTAACCTGCATAAACAGACTAACTGGTAGTTTTTGCAATGCCATAAAACCGTGGAATACCGTGTCTGGCTCATTTAAGAACGCCGGCAACTTGGTAAAATTCGGGTCGGCCATATTAAGCGTCCGGTATACGGAATCACGAGCAACGTGCCCCATCGCCAACGCCCCCCCGCTGAGACGAATGGAGATTTGAGTCGCTTCAAAGTTTGACGACGACTGCACTGCCCCAGTGACATCACCGGTGGTGATGTAAGAACGAACCTGGCTGGATTCTGGATTCTGAACTTTGACATCGTTGACGTCGATAATAACCGTTGGGTTATCATCTGAGTTGTTGATATGCAGCGCTAACAGCGCATCAAGTCCTTCGAGTTCGTGGTAGGCAGCAGCAATTGGCCAATGTGCCCCGCGGAAGACCAAGGCATCTTGCACCGTACGATCGGCATTCACGTCCCACAGATAAGAGCCATCTAACTGACCAGTAATATCTGCGGCAACCTGCTTCACGTAGGGCATCGGTCGGTTATCAAGGGTATGCTGCAAATAAGGGGAGACATTGCCGTTAATCGCTTCTAGCGACATCGCCACTACTCCTGCGGTCGCATCAAGAGTGGTACGAGTCCGATCGGCTATTTTAATGCTGTACGCCACGGATAGCGCATTGTTACAGAAAGTCGATAGTGCATCTTTACCAAAAGGTTCAACCGGCTTTAAGCCTTCCGCGCGCATCGCTTCCAGCGCCGGCACGACTTTGCCTTTGTAGTAAACATCGCTTTCACCCATGATTGCGAGTACCAAATAAGCCCCAGGCAAAATATCAGCGGTACTAACACTGCCCTCGATTGGTACTACTGGGGTAATACCGCGATTCAGGAATTCGACAAACAATTTTGGAATGTCGGCATCAACCCCAATTTTACCGCTGGCATATTGATTTACCCGCAGTGCCATGGCCATCCGTACAACATCTTGATCCATTGGCTCGCCGACCGACGCATTGTGGGCGTAGACTAGGGCTTTGTTAAATGCCACCGAACGCTGCCGCGTCGATTCATCAAACCGGCCATCTTCATCAATCATCCGACGCTTATGATTTGGACCCAGTCCGACGGTGATCCCATAAATCTTATGGCGCTGGGCTGCGGCTGTTAGTACCACTTGGTTGGACTGCTCAATCCGCTCCAAACCGGCATTAGATAGGCTGACCGTTGCGCCAGGTTGGCCAGCGGCAACCACATCACTGATGCTCATGCCTTTACCGGAAATTACAACCGAATCAGCCGCCTGAACCGAAAAACAAGCAACAAGTGCTGCCGCAACAGGTAATAATGTAAATTTTTTCATTTTAGGTTACTCCTGATCAAAATTAGGGTATTTAAATTGGTGGCAATAATTACAATAGATTTCTGATTTGGCATGTTCAGAATGGCATGCGGTGCAATTTAAGGTATTACCAAAGTGAACGTTATAATGTGGATCTGGTTGAATCTCTAACGAATGGCCAGGGCGTTGATTAATCGCCTCAAGGTTAATTTCTCCTTGTTGTTCATGACATTCTAAGCAGACCTGTTCATTGGCAAATTTGGTTAAGTCTGCGGCATGACAATCAATACATTCCAAGCCAACTTCAAGATGTCTACTTTTTTCCATTGGGTAACCTTGCAGGGCCACCAAACTGAGCGCCAATAAAAATGCTGGTTTCATCTTAACTATTCACCTTACACGCTTGTTTTCCTGCCATTCGACCAGTGGTAATCGCTTCTGCGATTGCACAACCACCCAAACGAGTCGCTCCATGAATACCTCCTGTCACTTCACCAGCAGCATATAATTTTGGTATCGCTTGACCTGTCTTGACATTGATAACCTGAGTAAACTCATTAATTTTCACACCACCCATGGTGTAGTGTACCTTTGGCCACAACTCACAGGCATAGTAAGGCCCAGTTAATAATTTAGGTACACTGGCAATATTAACTCGACCAAAATTCTTATCATTTTTCTGGTCAATAAAACCATTAAATTTCTGTACTTCATCTTGCAACTCAACAAATGGCAATTGATAGAAATCAGCCATAGCTTGTAAAGTTTCAAAGCGCTTAACCACACCATGATGAAGTGCTGAATCAAGAATATAATAAGCATCAGGATAAGCATCGACAGCGGATTGTGCAGCAAAGGATATTGGAAATCTTGGATTACCTTTTTCATCTACACGAGTCATTATGGCATCGGCACGCTGCTTACGATTACCCATCTCATTAAAGAAACGACGGCCACTATGGCGATCTATCGTTAATCCTGACGCAAATGCACCTACACCATTAAATGGGGTATGCCCAAATCCTTTTTCATTAGCAATAGTCCACGGCCCCATCTGCACAAACGACAATTGCACTGGCCACGCACCAAGATCCAACATACAACGCAGCGCATCAGCTGATCCACCTGGTTGATTAGTTGATGGAAATTTATGATCGATCCGCGGTTGCTGGACCATTCGAAAAGCAACGTCGTTGGCAAAACCGCCACTGGCGATGATCAATGCCTTAGTAATTTGAACATTACTTACTTCATTATATTGCTTGTTACGGTAATCATAGCCAGACTCGATAACAATCCCTTCAACCGCACCACTTTCATTAGTCAGGATTTGCCGTAAGTTAGTTTTCTTAGCAAAATCAACACCGGCTTTAAGTGCCCGTTGATATAATGGGAAAGTAATGTCCCCACCAACGGAATGCTTAGTTTTAAGTAGTCTCGGTACCGAGTGGCCACCATGGTGTAGCAACACATCCGAGAACTCAGCGCCTGACTCGATGGCAAATTGGTAACTGGCATAAGACTCACGAGCAACCATTTCAACCAGCTTCCGGTCTCCTAAGCCTTCACCTGCCACCAGCATGTCATTTAGCATCAACTCAACTGAATCAACAATGTTGTTCTTTTTTTGGAGTGGATGATTAGCTACCGCCATCACGCCACCATTGATGGCGCTGTTACCGCCAATCGCCGGCATCTTCTCAATCACCAAGACTCTCTTATTCGCGACCGCTGCTTCGATCGCGGCGCTCAACCCCGCTAATCCCGAGCCGACAATCACCGTATCATAGGTTTGGTGGTAGTCGACCGATGCTTCAGTACGTGACTGCGCCACCACGGAACCAGCAGTCAAGCTAAAGCCGACTCCAGCTCCTAATTTCAATAAATCTCTGCGTTTTATCACTTTAGTGCCTTTCGTTAATGCTCAATCACGATGCCCTATTTATGCTCATGAGTTGGCAATGGCGACACTGCTAGTAACCATGACTTATCTGATTATTGAACGAGCTCACACAGTTGTTAAATACAACAACTCGACATTATCAATTAGCCAAGTAAGATTCGAATTATAATTCTGATAGTCATACTTTTAGTGAAAATTATTTCGCAACCAACAAGTTTAATGAGAAAAAGATCACGATATTGTTTATTTTTCAATATGATTAATATCCCACCGACACTAAAACAAACTTTCAAAAAACATTGAACATTATGTGATGTTGTTATTGTAGAAGTTGTCAAATGCCAAAAACCTTTGCTGATAAGAGTATAGAAGCGCTCTGTTTAACTAGTGATTTTGAACAAGCCATCAATCGTTATTATCATTTGTTATGCGAGGTAATGCCCATTGATGGTATTTTCATAAATACATTCCTTGATGAATTGCAAACGGTTAAGTTTATATACACTACCGGTCGCGATCCGCAAAACCTATGTGGTACCAGTATCGATGTTCCAATCATCCTTGCCTCCAAAATGAGTGATCCGAAACGACCAAGCTTGCGCTTGGTTAACCATTTAGAGCAAGAGGAAGTAAGTCAGTATGTAATTCCGAGAAGTCTGCCTAAAATAAAATCTATGATGTATTTTATTTTAAACTTCGAGGGAGAGTATCTAGGCATTCTATCTTTATATAGTTATCATGCTGAACGCTTTAAGGAACATCACCCTCAACTTATTATTAATATTATTCCAGTTATCGGAAATTTATTAAAAAGACATTTGCAAATAACTGGCCTAACCTACGAAAACCAACAATTAAAGTTGCAGCGCCTAAAATTTAAAATTACCGACCAATTAAGCAGAAAAATCATTGGTTATTATACAGGCCTACAGCAGATAATGCGTAAAATAGAATATGTTGCTGACCAACGAAAACCAGTGTTATTGCAAGGTGAGGTCGGGGTCGGTAAGCGATTGATCGCTCAAGCCATTCATCAACTTCGCGGAGGTATAGCTGACAAATTGTTTTATCTAGATTGTAAAGTCACGACAACAGATTTTCATTGGCTAGCTGATGCTATCAATGACCCAAGTGCCAGTGTCGTGCTTGATAATTGCCAATATTTACAACAACCGTTACTAAAGTTGTTGTTCGGTGGTGTTCCGCAACGACTGCTAATAAAACAACCTAAGTCTCGCTTAATTTTGCTAACAACTGATAATGACAGAAGTTCAGCAACTTATTATTTCCAGCAACTTCAGCAACAATGGTTACCTTATCAAATTGAGATCCCCCCACTACGTGATCGCAAACAAGATCTACAACGATTAATTGAGCACTTCTTACAGCAACATCAAGCCAACAACGAACAGCAATTGGATGTTGCGACAATTCAAGCCCAATTACCCCGCAGCGATAGCTATTCATGGCCAGGAAACATTACCGAACTTAACCAAAAACTAGGACAAATATTGGTTGATCAACAGTGTCAAACTGATGGAGTTCACGAACCAGACCAACTCGAACAATCAACAGCACATCCCGAAGCTTTACTGCCGTTCGATGAACTTGTTGCTCAACATCTCAAAGCAGCCCTGAATCAGGCAAATGGTGTTATTCATGGTCCTAATGGCGCAGCCCAACTGATTGGCATGAACCCCAATACTTTCCGCAGTAAAATGCGTAAGTATCAACTTCTTTAATCAACAAAAAACGCAGCCATTTGGCTGCGTTTGCTAGGTAACTTAAGCGGTTATTGGAACAACTTATCCTGATCGACCACGCTGGCGCGGTAGCCGACTTTATGTAGGCGATAGGATTGCACCTGCAATTCAACCATCACCTCTTGGCTGCCGCGTTTTACCTCGTTGACGTAGTGGATTGGCAGGCGGGTCTTATCAAATAGCCCCGCCGAGGCCGAGTGGATCTGATACGTATCGGTCTCTGGACGGTAGAACACGTTGGAGGTAACGTGTGAGTACCAGTCGTAACCGCGCTCTTTACCGTACTGCCAGGTTTGCTGCACGGTCATATCCTGTTCGTTGATCTGGTACTCAACTGCACGGGAATACTTCATAAACGGCAGTGACGGCTGGGTCATATGGCGCGCATCGCCGTTATCGAACACGCTTAAACTGCCAATTTCTGGGTTGTAGTAGGCGGTATGCTGGGTGTAGCTGAAATCAAAATCGGTGCCGCGACACTCACCTTTGACGTTACAGTCCAGTTTGTTGCCCGCGGCGTCTACTGGAGTCAGCAGTTTGCTGGCCCACGGTTGCTGCCAACCTTGGGAGTTACCCAAAATCCACTTCACCTGCTTGTCTCGGCCAATTTTAATCGCGGTGGCTTGGTGGCGTGGCGAGATGATGATTGAGTCATCTTCGGCGATGTATTGCACCGAGTTAATGTGCAGCCAGTTACGACCTGGGCCTACCCCGGGGATATCACCGTAGGGTTGCTTGTCGAGCTCCTCCTTGGTCATCACCTCACCGGCTTTATCGACGTTGACGTTCATGCACACCGCCCCTTGGTCCATGGCGATCAGCATCGCGTCACGAAATGGGTCGAGAATCTTGTTCATGTCCCACTCTTCGACCACTTGGCCACTTGGGGTCATCTCAATCACGATATCACGGACGGTAGTCACCAGCCGGCCGTTATCGAGCGGGTAATCCTCTTTGGCGACCCGCACCAACAGGTTGCCATTTGGCATCTCATCGATGTCGTGGGAGTGATCCACATAGCCCTGCGGCAACAGAATGTTCCACTGGATCTTACCGAGCATATCGAACTTAAACACCCGCTGACCTTTGCCAACAATAAAGCTGCCATCTGCGGTCTGATGGAAACCGTTCATGTCGCCCATGTAGGTACCATCGGTGCGGGAGTGGAAGTTGGCCGGATCCATCACCCAGCGCACATCGCCATTGGTATCGCTGATCCATTTTAGCGGGGTGGAATCCCACACCTGACCACCTTGGCTCTTGCGCCAGCGCTCGTTGTAAGCGTTGTTGTGGTTATAGTCCAACAGGTACAACCGCTGTTCAAAGCCTTTGGCCACCTTCGCCGCAGTCACTTTTGGCAGGATCTCAGTCTGGCCCTCGCCCACCGGCAGATCGATGCCACCAGTCAGTACCTTGTAGGTCTCGTTGATACGCTCGCCGTTTAAGCTGTACTCAACATCCACCAAGTTGAGGTGGTTAGGGTACAAACCAAACACCGGAATGCCATCGTGTGTTAGCAGACTGGTGCGACCCACTGGATAGCTAATGTCCACCCCCTTGTCACCCTTACCGCGCACAGTTACGGTGATGTCGGTCGGCTCCAAGCTCATCCGTTTGATCACCGCCGCCAGCGGCGCATTGCCGTAAGGATTAACGTTTACCGTCCCCAGCCGCCCTTGGGCCGGTAGATAGGTTTTAAATGCGGAAACCGATTGAGTATCGGGCAGGCCAAAAGCATTTGCCTGAACAGCAGCAGGGGCAGTTAGCGCTAGGCTAATCGCCAACATCACAAGGTTACGCTTGGTCATTTTCGGTGTGGACGTTATTAAACACTGACATCAGCTTACTCCTTGTCGGATAAGCCGAGGGCGGCAGGTGCCAATTTTGCGCTGCCGCTCACTGCTTGCAATTAAAGTGGCAGGCCCGCTGAACTAAATCGCTGACGAATATCCAGCAAGCGATAGTCACCGGCCGCAATGGCGGCGTCCAACTGGCTAATAAGCTCTGGCGATAGCTGGATGATCGCTTGCCCCAGTTCCGAATCCTCGGCAACCCGTCGCGATGCCTGCCACAGCAATTGCGCCGCCAAGGCCAGATCGCATTGCGGCAGTTCGCCCTCAAAGTGCGCCAGTGCCAATTCGAACATCGCCCGCGGCAGTTGCCCATACTCAATGGCTTGCTGATACAACTCGGCCGCCCGTTGCGGATCTAACGCCACCCCATCACCATCCAGATGTCGCTGCGCCAGATCGGCCAGCGCTTCAGGGTAGTGCTGCTTGGCTGAATGGCTTAACCAGCCGAGACCAGCCTGTTGATCGACGTCGCCACCCTCACCCGCCAGCAGCATCACCGCCAGTTGATATTGCGCGTGAGGATAGCCCGCCTGTGCGCCCATTTGTGCGTATTCACGGGCTTTTGGGTAATCCGGTTGGCCGAGTACCCCTTGATAATAAAGCACCGCCAAATTGGCCATCGCTTCCGGTTGTTCTTGCTCTGCCGCGGCACTGAGGTAGTGCTGCGCCAATTCTGGATTAAGATCAAAACCGTGGCTGCCGGTCAGGTAGAAGTAGCCCAGCAACGCCATCGCATCGGCATTCGCTTGTTCGGCCGCTTCACTGATCCGCTGCAACGCCTGAGTTTCGTCCAGTTCACCGTGATAGCCATGCAGCAGCGCGACGCCATGTTCAAATCGAGCCCCAGCATGACGACTGGCGGCACGGCCAAACCAGTAAGCCGCTTGCACCAGTTCGTCATTGATCTGCGCCTCTGGCTGCATGTCATTGGCTTCGGCAAAAGATTGCGCTTGCTGCTGTCGTGCAACCGAACGCGCCTTCAGCGACAGTCCCACCAAATACTGCGCTTCGGCGTCGTCTTCCATAATGGCGCGGTAACACAGCTCGCGACCGACCTCTTGATCGACCGCTTCAAACTGAAATTCCGGCACCGGCTGATCCAGTAGCAGCGGGTAAAATTCGGCGCACAGATTGGCGCACTGCTGGACGCTGTATTTGGCCAAGTCCACCAATTGGGTTGGCGATAGCTGATATTTTTCCGGGTGGGCGCCCTTGTTGCCGTCGTTGCGCAGCTTGTGCAGCTTGCGCGCCAAACGCATGTCGATCTTGCGGGTTTTCCCCAGCTGATCGATGCGGTCGTAGAGGTTTTTCGAGCGAAACTCGAGCTGCAGATGAGCCCCGATCTGTTCCACCAAACGGTGAGCGACACTGCGCAGATGCACCAGCGCGTAGGTCGGCACATCCAAGCAGTAGTTGCGAGCCAACAGGTAGTCATCCAGCAACTGCCGGTTCAGCTGTTTGATCAGCGCGGTATCGTTCATCGGGATCTCTATTTAGGTGGTTACTTCGCCATGTTGCCTACATCTGTTCGAGCTAAGGCACGGATCAATGCCCGCTGGGCGCGGCGGTCGAGTCGATAATGCCATACCAGATACAACATCGGCAGCAGCAACAGCACCGGCCAGAAAATAAAGCCTAGCTGCAAACCTAGCGCGGCATCGGCATCAACCGCTTGCTTAGCATCAAAACCAAACGCCGCCGCTATCGCCAGCGCCACCGCAGCACCGGCCCCCTGATTGAGCTTGATCACCAGCGCTTGAATGGCAAACAGAGTGGCGCCACGATCTTTGCCGGTGCGCCAGCGGTCATAATCGATCAGATCCGCCATCATCGATGGCAGTAACAACGCCGCCAAGCCGATGCTGGCACCGATGGCGGTCATCCCCAGTTGCATCTGCCAGCGGGCGTTGTCACCGGCTTCAATGGTGCTGAGCAGCAGCAAGAAGATCAGCGTCATCGCTCCAGATAGCGCCCAGCAATGGTGCTTCTCAACCCGTTTTAGCAGCAGTGCCCACAATGGCATCGACGCCATCATCATCAGTGTCATTGGCATCGCCACCATGGCGATGTGATCCCCGAGATCCAGATAATGGCTGGCGTAGATCACAAACATCCCGGAGATCCCGCCGGTGGCGAGACCAAACAGCACCTGCACCGCAATAAAATGGCGCAGCAGCGGCAGTTGTCGCCACAGTTGCCACAGATCCGCCAGCTGCGGCCGTTGCCGAGTTAACGGGTATTCCGGCACCGTGCGCCACAACAACCACAAGTTAATTGGCAGGCCGACAATCACCACCCACGCCAGCACATTAAATACCGCTGGGGTAAAACGGTTGGCCCCCAGCAGGATCATCGGCATCGCCATAAACAAGATGCCACCGGCAAAGCCGATCATCTGTCGCCACAGCACCACCCGATTGCGCTGTTGATAATCATCGGAGATCGCCGCCGCTAAGGTACTGTGGGGGATCTCCACCAGCGTCCAACCGAGGCTGGTGAGCAGATACCACAGCAGCAGGTAGCTGAAACCGGCATCCTGCGGCGGTTGGTAGAGCGGATAGACCGACGCCAGCAACAACAGCACCCCGGCAATCATCAGCGGTTTGCGCTTGCCTAAACGGTCGCTCAATAGACCAATCAACGGATCGGTAACGCCATCGAATAGCCGCATCAGCAGCATTACCGTCGCCAAGGAGGCGGCACTGACCGCGCTGTATTCCAGATAGTAGTTGGGCAGGATGGCCGCGGTCGGCGACATCAGCATCGACAGCGGCAAATTGATCAGGCTGAACAGGATCAGCCGTGGGGTGGTTATGGTTTTCATCGAGGGCAAAGCGGTTGTTAGTTATCAGTAAATCGTGTGCAGTCAGCGCAACAGCAGTCACCTTACCACGGGGCAGGGGTACCGCTGTTGCTCTAATCACTGCCAACTAATCACTACTGACTACCAACTGACTCTACCCTAATGCTGGGGTGCGCGGTGGCACCATCCGCTTGCTGCCCAGCGCCTCGAAACCGCCAGCGTAGCGCAGCAGGTTGTTATCGTCGTAAGCGCGACCGGCGAAGGTCAGTCCCACCGGCATGCCAATGTCGGCCATGATCCCCATCGGTACGGTGACGGTAGGCACGCCTAAGTGGCGGATCGCCAAGTTGCCGTTGGCCACCCAAATGCCGTTGCTCCAAGCGATGTCTGCCGAAGCCGGATTAACGTGGGAGTCCGCCGGGGCAACGTCGGCCACGGTTGGGAACAGCACCGCATCCAGCTTGAGATCATCCAGCCAATCTTCCAGATCCAACTTACGGGTTTGCTCTAACCCGCGCAGACCGTCAGGAATGCTGTCGATCTGATCGAACGCCTTGAGGCCGCGCTTGGCCATATTGACGTACTCTTCCATTCCCGCCGCCAAGTCGCCTTCGCGGTTCGGCAAAGTGCCCAGATCGTGCGGGAAGATGTGCCAACCGTTAACGTCCGCCAGCTTGTTGAGCTTGGGATCGTTGTTGGCCTGCAAAAATTGATCAAACGCCCAGCCTGATAGCTCCCACAGTTCATCCTGCATAAACTGCTCAGACACGATGCCACGGTTAAACACCGTTGGTGCACCCGGACGATCGCCTTCGCAGTTGGACACCAGCGGGAAGTCGACCTCAACCACCTCGGCGCCGGCGGCTTCCAGCTCCGCTCGCGCCGCTTGCCACAGGGCAATCACGCTGGCACGGGTGTTAATTCGTTGGCCGGTCGGGCCACCAATACCCGGATTGTCGCTGGTGCCAGCCAGTTCATCTTGGTTGATGAACATCTTTGGCACCCCAAAGCGTTTGCCCTTAAGGCTGTCCGCCTGCGGTGCCAGTTCTAGGTAAGAGTGTGGACGCACTTCGGAGGATTTCGGGATCGCCACCCAAGGCTGCATCCGCCACAGATCGCCATTGCTGATCGGATCGTCTGCCACCATCACATCCAGCACTTCCAGCATATCCGCCATGGTGCGGGTGTAAGGCACCACTACATCCATGGTCGGGGTTAGCGGCCAGTTGCCGCGCACCGAGATCACCCCACGAGATGGAGTGTAAGCGCACAAGCCGTTGTTGGAGGCTGGGCCACGACCGCTAGACCAGGTCTCTTCCGCCAAGCCAAAGGCGGAGAAACTGGCAGCGGTGCCGGTGCCAGCGCCATTAGAGGAGCCGGAGGCAAACGGTGCGGTCAGGTAGTCGCCGTTGTATGGGCTTTCGGCACGGCCGTAGTGGCCACGCTGCATGCCACCATTGGCCATCGGCGGCATGTTGGTTTTGCCCAAGCAGATCGCCCCAGCGGCGCGCAGCCGTTCAACCGAAAAGGCATCGTACTGCGCCATCAGATCTTTAAAGGCTGGGCTGCCGGAAGCGGCGGTCATTCCCTTGACCAGATAGCTGTCTTTGGCGGTGTAGGGAATGCCATCCAGCGGCCCCAAGGTCTCACCACGGGCACGGCGGGCGTCAGAGGCTTGCGCTTCTTGAAGCGCCTCGGCGTTACGCACCACCACCGCATTTAGCTTGGTGGCGGTGGCTGGGCCATCGTAGGCATCCATTCGGGCAAAGTAAGCTTGCACCAACTCTACCGCAGTGGTGCGACCGGATTGCAGTGCCTCGCGCAGCTCGGCAATGGAGACTTCAGTAACTTCAAACATGGCTAGGGATATTTTCGAAATCAGGAACCTAAACAGCGGATATGGCTGCCAAATTATTAGCGGCAGTATAGGGCAATCCGCGCCGAGGTGAAGTCCGGCGGCGGTAACCATGAGTTACCGCACAGCCGATTGATGTTGTAGAGAGAAAAAAGCCTGAGAACCGCTTCTCGGCTACCGCCATCGCGCCCTACTCGGCGGCATCCTGCATGATGCTGCCACCCTCGGCGGTGGCCAGTTGCGCCAGCTCTTTGTCGATCAGATACAAGCTGGCGCCGTCGTTGCCGACCAGTTCAATTTTATCCAGCACCCCTTTGAACAGCTTTTCCTCTTCATGCTGCTCCGCCACGTACCACTGCAAGAAGTTAAAGGTCGAATAGTCTTGATTGGCAAAAGCGGTATGGGCCAGATCGTTAATTTTGCGGGTGATCAGCTGCTCGTGCTCAAAGGTTTTGACGAACACATCGTGCAGCGATTCAAACTGTGAATCCGGCGCGGCGATGGCCCCCAACAGCGGCATTCCGCCCGCTTCAGAGACATAGGTAAATAGCCGACGCATGTGCTCCATCTCTTCATCGGCGTGGGCTCGCAGAAACTCGGCCGCGCCTTCAAAGCCTTTGTCCTCGCACCAGGCGCTCATCTGCAGATACAGGTTAGAGGAGAAAAATTCGAGATTTATCTGTTCATTAAGACGGGCCGTCATTGCCGCAGACAACATGGTGAAACTCCTTGTAGTAGTGTCCACAACATGGTGCAACGAGCAGTTTTTAAGCACAACCCTGACGCTAGCCAAGGATTACGCCAAATCAAAAGCGCGGCAGATAATTACCCGAGGTTCGCCACCATCAGCAGCAGCGGTTGTTTGCGGCTATAGGCCAAATGGCGGGCGGCGATCGGCGCTGGCACGTCCGCCGACTCACGGAAGCCAGCGGTTTGGTAAAGGTGGCGCAGATGGGGATAGGGAAAACACCAGATCGGTTCAGCAAACTCAGCGCCAGCAAAATCCAGCAGCATCGACGCTAGCCCTTGCTGACGATGGTCGGGATCCACCAACAGCGCTCGCAGCAACCAATAGCCCTCGCAGGGGGTTAGTCGCAACACCGCGGCAATCACAGCAACGCCACTGGCGCTCGACCGTCGCAGCACGGCGATGCGCTCATCACCGCGAGCCTGCTCTTTACTGCCGCAACGGCGATAAAACGCCGTTGCCAACGGCGCCTGCTCGGCGCTAAGCCAGTGGCACTGCAGCATCGTCGGTTTAGCTCATCGCCGCTTTAACGTACAGATCGAAACGGTTTTTCTTGGTGGCGATCACTGTGCTGGGCTTCTTACCCGCCAGATCTTCAGCGTAATCCGGGCGCTTAACCACCACTCGCTTGCTGGCCAACGCCAACGCCGGTGCCAACAAACCATCGGCATCCAGATCGGCGCCCACCAGTTGCTGGAATACCCGCATCTCTTTTTTCACCAATGCTGATTTAGCCCGGTGCGGGTACATCGGATCCAGATACACCACCTCCGGTTGGGTCGGCAAATTCGACAACTCAGCGATGCTGTTGCCGTGGTGCAGTCGCAGCCGCTGTTGTACCCATGGGCCGATTTCGGCATCGGCGTAAGCCCGGCGAAGGCCATCTTCTAAGAGCGCCGCCACCACTGGATGACGTTCCACCATCAACACCTCGCAGCCAAGGCTGGCGAGTACAAAGGCATCACGCCCCAGACCGGCGGTGCCATCGACCACGGTAGGCGAGACGCCGCCTTTGAGGCCAACCGCTTTGGCGATCGCTTGACCGCGGCCACCACCGAATTTACGACGGTGGGCCACCGCGCCGCTGATCAGATCGACCTCAATCGCGCCCAATTTCGGTTCATCACGCAAAAACAGGCGCAGGCGATCTTGCTCGATGGTCAGGCGGAAATCAGCATCGTCAGCGTGCTGCAACTGCCAACGGGCAGCGATATCGGCAAGCTGTTGCGGCTGTTCAGAGGCGGGATCAAGGTAGATGGCAATCATGCTGGAGTTTCACAAAATTCAAGTGCGCGGAGGGTAAACCCAATTGTGGCATAGCGCCAGTCAGCACCGCGGCTAGAAAGCAAAAAGGGGCTGGCAACGGCCACCCCCTTTGGCAAACTCAACGACAATCGCGCTTACGCGACGTCGCTAAGCAGCAAACCTTCCAATAACTGCTGATTTTGACTCAGCATCTCGAAGCAGCGCTGCTGCCAGTTGCTATGGCCAATCACAATCCCGGCTTGCAACAATACCGCCTGCAACGCATCCATCATCATGGTTTCGTCTTGCAGCATTTTTACCGGCGATAAGGTTTGTCGTGACGACTGCAACTGCACGCCGATCATCAACGCCCGAGCGGTTTCCAGCAGTCGCTCCAAGGCACCATCTTCTAGGCTAAACTCACCGGCCTCACGCCCTTGCTGTAGGATCCGCATTAAGCTGTGCTGCAGTTCATGGCTGGCGGTACGCAGCCCGACTTGGCGCTGATCGGCGGCGCGGCACCACAATTCGGTGTAGTTCACTAGCATCTCGAGTTGCGCCAACACATCATCTTGGGCAAGACGACGACGTTCAGACAACAAAATCACGATAAAGCGTTCGGCGGCACTCATCGGCATCTGCTCAACCAGCTCAAACCATTGATTACGACGAACCATTGCCAACTGTACCAAGGCCGCCATCATGTCCTCTTTACTAAGAAAGTGGCCATAAAGGGTACCAACTGAGCACTCGGCAACCCGTGCCACATCGGCCATCCGAAAATCCAATGCGCCTTTATTCCGAGCGGTATTCAATGCCGCCGCTAAAATACGACGCTCGCGTGACTTGAACAGTTCCGACTTGTTCATAGTGGAATTACTCCTTTAATCCGAACGTGAGTTTTATCTGGCCGCAACTGAATATTTGTTGGCAGACCATCAACAGCACAGATCAAATCAAATTCGGTTCAGCTCCACTGTGGCACCGGTCACACCGAAAGAAGATTTTATATTTCTGACTCAGTCATTTAGCTGGTTTATCCACAAAAAAACAAACGCAAATCAATCGCAAAGAAAAATCGAAATCGAACAATAAATGACTAAAAAGGCAGAAAAAAAGCGGCTTTTTTACCTCGCTTGCGAATTGGCTTTTTGTTTTTTTGATTAAAAGATGACGAACGGTTATTAGCTGTAGGCAATCTCTTACATGTTATTTATCGATTCGCCATTAAGTCGTTGTTACCTGGCGGATTTAAAAAATAATATTCTAATAGCAAAAAAATAACGCCCCAGTAAACACTGAGGCGTTATCCAATTGCGTGTTAGCTATGCCTGACGGTTAGGGCTAGTTGCCAATGCCACTGTGACGCAGCAAGGCATCGGTGCTTGGTTCACGACCACGGAACGCGACAAACAGGTTCATCGGTTCATCCGAGCCGCCGCGCTCAAGAATGTGCTTGGCAAAATCAGCCCCAGCCACCGGCGAGAAGATCCCCTCCTCTTCAAAGCGACTAAAGGCATCCGCCGACAACACTTCCGCCCACTTATAGCTGTAGTACCCCGCCGCGTAACCGCCGGCAAAAATATGGCTAAAGCTGTGCTGGAACCGGTTTTGTGGCACCACTGGCACCACGGTGACTTGGCTACGGACCTGATCCAGCACCTGCTGTACCCAATCGGCGTTGTCTGGCTGGTATTCCAAGTGCATGCGGAAATCGAACAACGAGAACTCCAACTGGCGCAGCATCATCATCGCGCTTTGGTAGTTCTTAGCCGCCAGCATCTTATCCAGCATCACTTGCGGCAGCGGCTCGCCCGTTTCAAAGTGACCGGAGATCTGCGCCAGCGCCTCGGCTTCCCAGCACCAGTTTTCGAGGAACTGACTTGGCAGTTCGACCGCATCCCATGGCACACCATTAATGCCGGCAACGCCAGCGGCGTCGACGCGAGTCAGCATATGATGAATGCCGTGACCAAATTCGTGGAACAGGGTCACCACTTCATCATGGGTGAACAGCGCTGGGGCATCACCGACCGGCGCGTTGAAGTTGCAGGTCAGGTAGGCCACTGGCTTTTGCAGTTGGCCATCGGCCTTGATGCGACGGCCTTGGCAATCGTCCATCCAAGCACCGCCGCGCTTGTTACGACGGGCGTACAGATCCAGATAGAAGCTACCGCGAACGCTGCCGTCGGCTTCCAAGATATCGAAGAAGCGCACGTCCTGATGCCACAGATCAACGCCCTGACGTTCAGCCACTTGCACGCCGAACAGGCGCTCAACGGTGTAGAACAGGCCGGACAACACTTTGTCTTCTGGGAAGTATGGCTTCAGTGCCTCGTCGGAGATCTCATACAGATCTTGCTTTTGCTTCTCGGCAAAGTAGGTCACGTCCCACGGCTGCAGATCGTGATGGCCGAACTTGTCCGCCGCGTACGCTGCCAAGGTTTTAAACTCTTGCTGGCCTTGGGCTTTCGATGCCAACGCCAATTCGTTTAAGAAGCTAACCACCTGCTCTGGGGTTTGTGCCATCTTGGTTGCCAACGATTTATCGGCATAGGTGGCAAAGCCCAGCAGCTGGGCCAGTTCATGGCGCAGCGCTAAGGTTTCCTGCATCAGCGGAGTGTTATCGAACTGACCGGCATGCGGGCCTTGATCGGAACCGCGGCTGGTGAACGCGGTGTAAGCCTCTTTACGCAGCTCTGCGTCATCGGCGTAGGTCATCACCGCCAAGTAGGATGGGAATTCCAGCGTCAGCAGGTAACCATCCAGCTCGCGCTGCTGTGCGGCTTGCTCGGCCGCAGCAATGGCGTAGGACGGCAGACCTTTAAGGGCGGCAACGTCGTCAATCTGTTTAGTCCAAGCGTTGGTGGCATCCAGCACGTTATTGGCAAACTGGCTGGAGAGATCCGACAAACGGCTAACGATTTCGCCGTAGCGCTTCTGTTTCTCATCATCCAAGCCGATGCCGGACAATTCAAAGTCACGCAGTGAGTCGGTAATCACCTTCTGCTGAGCGCCCGTCAGCGCCGCAAAGCCCTCGCCGTCGGCCAGTTCTTTATAGGCTTGGTACAAGCCTTTGTGCTGACCCAGCCAAGTGCTGTATTCCGACAAGGCTGGCAGGCAAGCGTCGTGCGCCGCGCGCCACTCATCGTTACTGACCACTGAATTCATGTGGCTGACTGGACTCCACAGCCGTGACAGCTGATCTTCCGCCTCATCGATTGGGGTCACCAGATTATCCCAATGCCAAGGGCCACCGGCCGCCAGCGTCTGTTCAACGGTATTGCGGCAGTGCTCGAGCGCCGCTTCGACCGCCGGTTGAATGTGTTCGGCACGGATCTTGGAAAATTCCGGTAACTCGGCAAGGCTCAGCAATGGGTTCGACATATAGGCTCCTTGGCACATCGGTATCTAATGCAAATGCTTAACTTAGGGTGGGGGCAGCTAGTGAGGCTTTCAAGCTCAGAGCCGTTGTCAGTTGTCAGTTGTCAGTTGTCAGTTGTCAGTTGTCAGTTGTCAGTTGTCAGT
>NZ_AUGM01000026.1 GCF_000422665.1 Ferrimonas senticii DSM 18821
TTGCATGTGTTAGGCCTGCCGCCAGCGTTCAATCTGAGCCATGATCAAACTCTTCAATTAAAAGATTTTGATTTATCGTCCATTCTCGTTACCGAAGTAACAATCACAGACTACTCAATGAATTCTGATAGATGTTAAATCCGAAAATTCAACATTCTGCATGTTGCGTGAACACTTCAGCTTCATCGAGAAAATGATGATTTCTCGTTCCACGTGAGTGCCCACACAGATTGTCTGACTAATTTTTAAAGAGCTTGTCTCGTTCGAGACAGGACGCGCATTCTAGCGTATCCGTTTGGTTCGTCAAGCGTTATTTTCTAACTTCTTTTTCGAACCGGCCGACTTGGTTTTCACTGCGGCGATTTGCTCGCTGTACCCCGTCGACAGAGGCGCATTATAGGGACGGTTCGATTTGGCGCAACCGGAAAATTCACTGTTTTGATTCGTTCGGTTAAAGACACAGCCATTACCCGCTTAACCACAAACTTATCCACAGAAATTGTCATCTACTGCGGTTTTTTGCCGCAATGATTGATCCAAATCGTGGTTGCAAAGCTTAGTCGAAGCGACAACTTTCGTCAGATCGGGCCTGCCGTCTACACTTGCGACACGCATTTAGTTAGCACAACCAACATATTGAGGTTTGTATGAGTGAGGTTTTTCATCTGGGGTTAACCCGCGCCATGCTTGAGGGCGCGACCACCGCCATTGTTCCTGGCGATCCAGAACGTGTCGCTCGCATTGCGGCGCTGTTGGATAACCCCACTAAGTTAGCGGCAACTCGTGAGTTCACTACTTATATAGGTAAGCTCGATGGCAAGCCGCTGGTGATCTGTTCTACCGGCATCGGCGGCCCATCCACCTCGATTGCAGTTGAGGAGTTAGCCCAGTTAGGGATCACCACTTTTCTTCGCATCGGTACCACCGGTGCGATTCAGCCGGATATCAATGTTGGCAGTTTGATTGTCACTACCGGCTCAGTACGCCTTGATGGCGCTAGCCAGCACTTTGCGCCACTGGAATACCCTGCGGTGGCCAATTTCGATTGTACTGCGGCACTGGTTGCCGCAGCCCAAGCGGCGGGTCACCAACCTAATGTGGGTGTTACTGCCAGTTCCGATACTTTCTACCCAGGGCAAGAGCGTTACGACACCATCTCGAAATCGGTGATCCGCCGTTTCCAGGGTTCGATGGCCGAATGGCAGTCGCTTGGCGTGCTGAATTACGAGATGGAATCGGCAACGTTACTCACCATGTGTTCGGCACTGGGCCTACGCGCCGGGTGTGTCGCTGGGGTGATCGTCAATCGCACCCAGCAAGAGATCCCCAATGAAGCCACGATGGCGCAAACCGAAAAAGACGCCATCGCCGTCGTCGTTGATGCCGCTCGGCGGTTAATGGCGTAGCCCTACCTTATATAAGAGAGGCGCTGAATCATCAGCACCTCTCTTATATATATGATCTATTGCCGCAGTGATTGCTGCTGTTATTACTGCCGTTATAGCAACGCTTGTTCCAATGCCGCTTGCTGCTGCCGTGCCCATTGGCGATTAATGCTGCCCCAATCGTCGACTCGGTAATAGCCATCATTATGGCGAACGCCATCTTCAACAAAATGCACGACGACTCCCATACCTGCCACTGACTTGATCACATCTTGTACCGTGCGACGTGGCCAGCCTAGATGGGCCATCAGCGTCGGCACTGACGGTCTATCAAGCGCTTCGATGGCTAATAACAGCAACAGGCGACGACTGAACGTTGGATTCAACATAAGCAATTTCCTTAATCCCTTAATTTTACTCTGTTTACCTTACTGTAATTGGCTACTGGCCGAAATGGATCGGCTTCACAGCGACAGATCAACTTCTGTATAAACAACCACTTGCGGATTATCACTCACACAAAAACAACTATTTATTCCATTATTTGTGAGCAACTAAACATTTACTTACGTGGCGTTAACTTCATCTCGGTGGCAAAATTTGCACCTGTTTTTCATCGATTTCACAGTTGGTCTTATCAATGACCGTCGCTGCCTCAGTTTGTGCGTCTACCCTAAGTGATCAAATTACCCAGATTGGCGGTGACGTCGACTGCATCAACGGCTTTTGCTTAAAGCTGCAAGCACTGCTCTGTGAGCATCTGCCGGCCAGCAATATGCTGTTATGCGATCTTACTCAGCAGTGCCCGCGATTGATGTGGATCCGTGATTACGTTGATACCGAGATCCCGATAAATCTGGCCAATGGCGTCACCCACTATCTGATGCGGCATGGTCGCTCGGTGTTACTGCAGCGAGAAGATATCGCCGAGTTGATGGACAGCGGTCAAGTGCAACTGATTGGGGCACTGCCAGAGAGCTGGATGGGCAGCATCATCCATAACGATGCTGGGATTGCTGAACACGCCTTGGTGATTCAGTCCTACCAACAACACCGCTTCCACAGTCGCGATCGCGCTCTGCTCGATCAACTGGCTCCAGCCATCAATGCCGTGCTAACCCGACTGCGCCGATTGCAACAACGCTTCGAAGCCAATGTTACCGCCCGTTTAGAACGACGCTCAGAGCAGACGTTTGAGGTGATGTGTCAGATCACCGAACTGTGCCAACAACCCATTGAGGTTGACGCGCTGTACCCGAAATTTCAGGAACTGCTCAGTAAGTTAATGCCCGCGGCACATTTTGCCATTGGCCTGCTGACGGGGCCGCAACGACTTGAATTCGTGTACGACACCGATGCCAGTCTTAATGGCACCGCAATTCGCATTAACGGCCGTGGCCTGTCGGAATACGTGATCCGCCAACAACGGCCGGTATTGCTTACCCTAGCGGAAATTCAGCAGCTGTTTGAGCAAGGGGAAGCGGAACCCTTTGGCCAGCCATCCGCGTGCTGGTTAGGGGCGCCGTTGATCTATGCAGGTGAAGCTATCGGTGCTGTGATCCTGCAAGATTTCGAACATGAACACGCATATGGCCAACCGCAAATGCGCTTGGTCGGCCACCTAGCACACCATATTGCCAATGTGATCGGCAGTCACCGCACCCAAGCGCAACTGGCCAACAATCAACAGCAACTGGAACTGGCGGTAAGACAACGCACCGCCGAACTGGAACGCGAGATCAATCAACGCCGCCAGGTGGAGATGCAGCTACGCCACGAAACCCTGCATGATCACCTCACCGGACTGCCGAATCGGGCCTTGATCATGCAGCGGTTACAGCAAGTTATCGCCCTGAAGCAGCGCGATCCTAGCTACCAATACGCGCTGCTATTTTTAGACCTAAACCGCTTTAAAGTGATCAATGACTCGCTTGGCCATCTGACTGGTGATCTGCTGCTGCGTCAGGTCGCCCATCGCCTAAATGGTTGTCTGCGGGGCTTCGATACCGTTGCGCGCCTTGGCGGCGACGAGTTCGCGATTTTACTCGAGCACATTAAACAAGAGTGTGACGCGGTAAGTACCGCCGGTCGCATCCAACAAACCTTAAGTAAGCCGTTTTTCATCGACAATGAAGAGGTCTACAGCGGCGCCAGCATCGGCATCGCCTTTGGCCATCGCGACTATTTGCAACCTGTTGAGTTGTTGAGAGACGCGGATCTGGCGATGTATCAGGCCAAACAGCGCCACAGCGACCAACCGGTGGTGTTTAACGACAGCATGCACACCCTCGCCCAGCAACGAATGAAGCTGGAAAATGAGCTGCAACGGGCGCTTGATTCAGACCAGTTTGAGCTTTATTACCAACCGGTATTTACTCTGCAAAGCGGCACACTGCGCGGATTTGAAGCGCTGGTTCGTTGGCAACATCCAAGCCGAGGGCTATTACTGCCAAAGCATTTTCTGTCGATAATGGAAGAATCTCGGCAAATTTTTGAATTGGATCGTTGGGTGTTACGCCAAAGCTGCCAGCAGTTTGGCCAATGGCTAGCACAGTACCCCCACTTAGCGACCACCACTCTGAGCATCAACATCAGCGCCGAGTGGCTTAACCACAGCGATAGCGCCGATGTTATCGCGCAAACCGTTAATGATTCTGGCCTGCAACCACAGCAGTTCATGCTGGAGATCACCGAGCGCAACCTACAACAGTATCCGCAGCAAGCGAGCCAATTTTTACGGAAACTGAAACAGGCTGGATTTGGGGTGATGATGGACGATTTTGGTACCGGTTACGCCTCGCTGAGCAACCTTCATCAATTGCAGTTCGATCTGGTAAAGATCGATTCCAGCTTTATCGGCAGGATGGATACCAACAGCCGCAGCGAGACAGTAGTAAAGGCGATATTTATGTTGTGCCAGCAACTGGGGATCGAAGTCGTCGCCGAAGGCATCGATAAGCCGCAATTGATCACCCAACTGCTGCAACTGGGTTGCCACTACGGCCAAGGTTATCACTTAAGTGCACCGCTTAGCGCCAGCCAATTTTTAACCCAAGTGATCATCCCTCATGGCGTGACAGATCCAATCAGTCACTCTGCCATTGCGCAGCCAAAGCCGTAAACGCCTGCGGCGATCGTTGCCGCTGCTCTGCCAACTTCTGCCCCCGCGCTAATGCTGAAAGCGCCTTAGTTGGTTCACCGCGCTGATGATGCCAACGGCCCAATTGCAGCCACCACTGGTCACTGCGCTGTGATCCCGGCACCTGCTCGAGCAACGTTTCAATCTCAGCAAGCGCTGGCGAAGCCGAATCCAGCAAGCGCTCGACCAACAGGATTTTCGCCGCAGGCAGGTCAGCAGCAGCGTGCTTGAGGTAGTCAAGACTTAACTGCGGCTGCGTCGAGCTTAGGTGCTGAGCTTTGATCATCTGCGCCCACGGATCGCCGCTGGCTGCAGCCAAGTCGAGCCAACGCCGAGCTTTGTCGCGATCTAATTCGACCCAATCGCCAAGCCACAGGCGCTGGTACAGTTGCAACTGCGCGGCAACGATCCCCCCTTGCGCCGCCTGCAATAACAGCGGCATGGTTTCCAAACGCAACTGTTGTTCTGGCAGTGTCGACTGCTCCAGCATTGCCGTCACATATTGAAAGGCCGCCTGAACGTCGCCATAGGCCGCTTTGCGGCGCAGTTCTCGCAACTCGTTGTCGCTTAACGCCGACGCATCAAAGCGAAAACTGAAGCGTAATTGCTGCCCATAAAGTGGCTCCGTCGATGGCTGATAACGACGCTCGGCCAGCAGCGCTAACGCTTGCTCTTCAAATGTTTGTGGCGGATAAGCAGCGACAATCACCACGTTGTCGGCAATACCGTCAACGCCAATGTCGAACCCCAACGACACCCAACCACTTTGCTGCTGACGCCGCGCCTGACGGGGAAATTTCACCTGCTGAGATAGCTTTTGTCGCTGTTTAACCTGCTGCTGATGAGTCGCCGCCGCCAACAGTGGTGGTTGTCGTCGCTGCGGTTGCCAAACCGGCAACAGCGATTGCGCTAACGCCTGCGGCCCCAACCGTTGCGACAGTTGCTGATGCTGCTGCTCGGCGAGGTAACGCTGACGCACGCCAAAGTGCGGCCACAGTTTATCGATCGCCTCGATACTGGCTTGATGACCATGTTCGCGTGCTAACGCGAGCCAACCATAAGCGCGGATCGGCTCTGGCGTGGCTTGTTGCAGGTAGGCGAGCCCAAGGTAGTGCATCGCTGGCACGCTACCGGCGTCCGTTAACGCGGCAAACTGTGGCTTAGCAATGGTGATGTCGTTGTTGTGAAAATCCGAAAGCGCTTGATTGAAATCCGCCCAGACACTGGCGCTTAAACAACACAAACTGATAAAGACGATGCGCATCCTGCCGCCAAATTCCGCTGATCCTTGGTTAACAGTCAAGGTTACCGCTGGCGCAAAAAAAAACCAGCCCGAAGGCTGGTTTGATTTTTAATTCAATGAATTAGCACACGTTCAGTACTTTAATCGCCAAACCGCCACGGGAGGTTTCACGGTACTTCGGATGCATATCTTTACCGGTCTCGTACATGGTCGCGATAACGGTATCCAGCGATACTACTGGATCGGAGCTACGACGCATCGCCATCCGGGTAGAGTTGATCGCTTTCACCGCAGCAATGGCGTTACGCTCGATACAAGGTACTTGCACCTGACCCGCTACAGGATCACAAGTCAGACCCAAGTGGTGCTCCATGCCGATCTGTGCCGCAGTACATACCTGCATTGGTGATGCACCCATCAGTTCAGCCAGACCCGCTGCCGCCATCGAACAAGCCACACCAACTTCGCCCTGACAACCTACTTCGGCACCAGAGATAGACGCGTTCATCTTGTACAAGGTACCGACCGCACCGGCAGCCAAGTAGAAGCGGGTGTACTGCTTAACGCCCACTTTTTCGATGAATTTGTCGTAGTACGCTAGTACCGCCGGAATGATGCCAGCTGCACCGTTGGTTGGTGCAGTCACCACACGACCACCAGCCGCGTTCTCTTCGGAAGCCGCCAGCGCAAACATGTTAACCCAGTCGATGATCGCCATTGGATCGTTGCTCATCGATTGGTTGGCCACCAGTTGACGATGCAGCGCTGCCGCACGACGTGGTACACGCAAAGGACCAGCCAGGACACCTTCGGTCGCACAACCACGCTCGATACACTCGCGCATTACGTTCCATACCGCACCGAACTTCTCGTAGATCTCGGCTTCGGAGTGGTACACCTTCTCGTTTTCCATGATCAGCGCACTGATGCTCATGCCGGTTTCTTTACACAGCTTCAGCAGTGATTCGGCATCGGTAAACGCGTATGGCAGTGGCTTCAGGGAAGAGTCTGGCTTACCGAAGTTCTCTTCATCCACCACGAAACCACCACCGATGGAGTAGTAGGTTTTGCTGTAAACGGTTTCATCGCCGTTGTAAGCGTGGATAGACATGCCGTTTTCGTGCAGCGGCAGAGTGTCTTCGTGGAACACCACGGAGCCATTCGGGAAATCGACAGTGTGGCAATGCATGCCCACTGGCAGACGGCCGGTTTGCTCAACACGCTGGATAAAGCCAGGGATCGCATCGATGTCGACGCTCTCTGGGCTGTTACCGCCCAGACCCATGATGATGGCGATGTCAGTGTGGTGACCTTTACCGGTCAGTGACAGAGAGCCGTAGATATCAACGCTGATGCGGGTGATGGAACGCAGTTTGTCCATGCTACGCAGATCGTCAATAAACTCTTTCGCCGCCTTCATCGGCCCTACGGTGTGAGAGCTGGATGGGCCAACACCGATTTTGAAGATATCAAATACGCTGTACATCAGGATTACCTCGATAAGCCGTGAAAACGGAAATAAAACGGTTAAACCAAATGGCAAGCAAATCCGCTAAACATTGGGTTTAAACGCTTTGGAAATAACAACGCCGGGCCTTTCGACCCGGCGAGGTCTTAACGGAGGCTGATTAGATCAGGCCGTTAACGATGGAGGAGATGGCCACCACACCCATTACCGCTACGAAGATGTTGGACAGCTTGCCGTCGTACTTCTTCATTGCTGGTACTTTCTTAATCGCGTACATCGGCATCAGGAACAGGATGGCAGCGATGAACGGTGCACCCAGAGATTCGATCATGCCCAGTACCGATGGGTTGATTACTGCTACACCCCAAGTGGTGAAGAAGAAGAAGGCAACCAGTGCTTTGTCGAAGTTCTTCTCGCCAGTGGCTTCAATCACCTGTGGTGCGCCCTTGCGAACGATACCAGCCAGGCCTTCTTTGGCACCCAGGTAGTGGCCGAAGAAAGAGGAGAAGATAGCCAGGAACGCAACCAGTGGGCCCATGTAAGCGATGATTGGCTGGTCAGAAACGTTAGCCAAGTAGCTCAGGATGGACAGGTTCTGCTCTTTCGCTTCTGCCAGCTGCTCTGGGGACAGAGCCAGTACGCAAGAGAATACGAACAGCATTACGAAGCCCAGCAGCATGAAAGACGCGTTCTTCAGGATCAGATCAGACTTAGCAACCGCGTTGTCACCATGAGCGTCACGCTGAGCCTGCGCCATGGTAGATACCGCAGGGCTGTGGTTGAAAGAGAAGATCAGCATCGGGATGGTCAGGTAAACCACCATCAGCATGTTACCGATAGAAGGCATCTTGTCGAAAGACATCGCTTCGAACGACCACTGTGGTACCAGGTACAGGGACATGCCCAGCAGAATCGCAACCAGTGGGTATACCAGCATTTCGGTAGCGCGCAGCATCAGCTTCTGACCCATGATCATCACAGACATCATGGCACCAACCAGAATACCGGACAGGATCCAACGTGGCAGAGATTCCATGCCCAGCTGGTTCACCATAAAGGAGTCAACGGTGGTGGTGATGGCGTTGCCGTAGATCAGCACGATTGGGTAAATCGCGAAGAAGTACAGGAACGAGATCAGTACGCCGGCGTTTTTGCCGAAGTGTTCTACTACCACGTCAGCCAAGTCGCCTTTCTTATTGTCAGAAGACAATACGAAACGAGCCAGCGCACGGTGAGACAGGTAAGTCATAGGACCAACCAGGGCAGCGATCAGGATCAGCGGCCAAAAGCCTTCCAGACCTGCACGGATTGGCAGGAACAGTACACCAGCACCTACAGCGGTGCCGAACATGGACAGAGACCAGGTCAGGTCTTGTTTGGTAAAACCGACGGACTTTTTGTCTGCTGCGGTTGCAATGTTGTTCTGCATAGTAGTCACCTACGAGGAGAGTTCGAGTTAGCGAGGCACAGAATAGGGATTTGTAGAAATTAAAAAGCGATCTGGATCACTTAAGATAATTTCAAAAGTGAGGCCGATCACAAACTCAAACAGCAATTTACCGCAACCAACAATTGGTCAGACCATCTTACCAGTAAAATCCAGAACAATGTGTTCTTGATCAAATCGGGGTAAAAATTGGCGCTTGCGCACAATTTCAAAAGCCAAACGTGATCGCGATCACCAAAAACAGACCATCCAAGTTAAGCGCGGATAAGACAAATTAAATCGAATCAACTTCAGTCAAACCGGCCAAAATCGCACTGCACCACATTGGTGCAAAAACTAAGATGACAGCCAAAACTTTCCCTGATAGGGACAAAAAAAGCCGCTTAATAAGCGGCTTTTCAATCACTTGTGACGTTATCTAGTTGTTAAATAGCAACTGCCAGCCCATAAACAATAAAAACAACGCGAACGCTCGTTGCAGCCACAATTGTGATAACCGCGCCCCCAGCGCTGCGCCAACTCGAACAAACTGCGAGCTGGCGATAACAATGCCAACAAATGCCGGCAGATACACGTAACCTAAAGTCCACTCCGGTAGACCGCTACTGCCCCAACCGTTGACGATAAAGCTACTACCACCAGCAAGCGCCAACGGCAGCGTCAAGGTGGCTGAGGTGCCCACCGCCCGTTGCATTGCCATCGAGCAATAACGCAAAAACGGCACACTCAAACTGGCACCGCCAATCCCTACCATCGCCGATAACGTGCCGATCACCCCACCGCTGACCAACAACCCTGCCGGCGAGGGCAACTGGCGGCCAGCGTCAGGTTTCAGTGATAACAACATCTGCAGCGCGATCACCCACATAAACACCCCAAGCACGATCCCCAAGCTCTGTGCCGGTATGCGATCCGCCAGCATCCCCCCAAGATAGGCACCAACAATCACCCCAGGAGCAAAACGCTTAACCACCGGCCAATCAACATTGCCGCGTTTATGATGGTTATGAATTGCCGACGCGGCGGTCACCACAATGGTCGCCAATGAGGTGCCGATCGCCATATGGATATAGACGTCGCTACTCAGCCCCATAATGCTAAAGGTGGTGATCAGCACTGGTACAATCACCAACCCGCCACCAATGCCGAACAATCCTGATAGGGTGCCCGCCAGCGCCCCCAGTGCGAGGTAGATCAACAGATCCATCATGGTAAGAAAATTCCAAGCCAAACCAATCACATTGTCGCAGCCCATCTGGCAAAATAACAGGCAAATACCTCCTTACCGATGACTGCAAATCATGAGCCCGACCGCAGCAACCACACCGCCACCAAAGCTGGCGTTGGTGGCCTCCAGCAACCCAGTAAAAATTCAAGCCGCGCAGCAGGCGTTGACGCTGGCCTTCCCTAATAGCGACTGGCAAATAGAGGGGATCTCGGTCCCTTCTGGGGTGGCAGAGCAGCCACTCAGTGAAGCGGAAACTCGCTTAGGGGCCGCAAATCGACTGCAAGCATTGCAACAACACAACCCCAACGCCGATTTCTATGCCGCCTTTGAAGGTGGTTTTGCCCGTATTGACGGCCAGCCATACACCTTTGCCTATGTCGCCATCGCGGATCAGCAGCGACAACAAATTGGTCGCAGCGGCACCCTGCCGCTACCCGAAACGATTGCCCAGCAGTTGGAGACTGGCGGCGAGTTAGGGCCACTGATGGATCAACTGTTCAACGACCACAACATCAAACAAAAAGGCGGCGCGATTGGTATCTTGACCAACAACTTGTTGGACCGAAGCAGCACCTATCGCGACACCATGCTGTTGTTACTGGCGCCGTTTCTGCACCCTGAGTTGTACTAAACCAAGCGCAATCGCATTAAAAAGGCGTAAACGCTGACCTAGCGCAAAGTTAAGTCCGCCATTGTCGGTACCTTGATCGCTAAGCTCGCCGATAGTGGCGCTATCAATTGAATGGATTCATCTCGTGCTGCCGCTGTCGATCTCGACCAACCGCATTACCCAAGCCAGATATCAGCTGTTCCATCATCAGCAGCTTTATCACCCCAACGGCTACATCATTTTGGTGGCGGCAGCGTTGTTTGCCCTGTTTGGCATCTACGATCTGTTTGCTTTGGCCGATTACGGGCTGCCGGTCACCCTGCTGCGCTGGGGGCTTTGCGGGGTGTTTTGTCTAACGTGGTTTGCCACCCGTGAGTCCAAACCGCCGAGCCAACAGATCGTTGAAACCGTCACCTTGATCAGCGCCGGGTTATTTCTCACCTTGGTTGGTCGCTTCGCCATCCATCTTGGCAACGACAATTATCACGGCGGCACCATCTTGCTGCTGATCTACACCAGCGCGTTCTCTCGATTAAGTTTGCGCTATTCGCTGCTGGTGATTGCCGGAATTGTCGTGCCCTATGTGGCGATCACCGCACCGATACTGCTGCCAGTGGATTTTCAAGCCGAGCTGGATCGTTTGGTGATCTATCTGTCTGCCGGTTTGCTGTGCGCTGTCGGCGCACTGCGTAAAGAGTTAGAGGCGCGTACCCTCTTCACTCAAGCGCGGCAGATCCGCTCGCAAGGTTTCCGCTTAAAGCGTCATGCTCAGGTGATGCAACGACTCAGTGAACACGATGGCTTAACCGGCCTATACAATCGCACCTATCTTAATCAGCGTTTGCAACGCCACCGTCGCCACGAACCGACGCAGATGGTGATGATGGTCGATATCGATCACTTTAAAGCGATCAACGACCAATTTGGCCATCAAACTGGCGATCTGATTTTAAAAGAGATTGCCACGCTACTGCGACAGCAACTGCCCGCTCACTGGGATTGCATTCGCTATGGCGGCGAAGAGTTTTTGGTATTGGCGCCAACCCGCGATCTACGCCAACCGCAACGGCTGTTGCAAGCTTGCCAAAGCCACCAATTTGCCCATGGCCAACCACTCACCCTATCGATTGGCACTGCTGATCATTTAACGTCGATGAGCCTAACCGACAGCATCGCCAGCGCCGATGCGGCGCTCTATCTAGCCAAACAAAGCGGCCGCAATCGCCATCTCCACCAACCAAAAACGGCGACCTAATGGCCGCCGTTGCAAAGCTGGCTAGCAAGCGAATTACTCGACCGCTTGCGGCAAACGAATAGTCAACTCCTGTTGCACATCGGCCGCGATCTGGTCTTCAGTGAACAGCAGATCACGCAAACCGTTATTGTCGGCGTAGTACTGGGTCTGATCATTCCAGCTCGGCGAGGCCGGGCTATTCGATTGGCTCGAAACCAACAAGCCGCGGGCCTTCGGACCGTTATCATCAAAGCCCACCACCATCACCCAGCTGGTGCCGTAGCGAACGTGATACCCCTCAGTGGTCAGTTTCGATCGCAGCGGCTTATCGCTGAATGGATCCGCCGCAGCGGGGTAGCTGTGATTGGGCAACAAGGTGCCATCCAGGTCGCTTTGGCCGTAGCTAAAGACATTGAAGCCACCCTCGAAGTTATTGCTGCCGGGGATCGGGATCTTAACGTTGATGCCGCTGTCACTGGGGTTGGAGCCATCGGGCAACGACTTCTCGATAAACTGCATCGCCCCTAATGGCGCGTCCAAGGCAAAACCGGCGTCGGTTAGGGTTTTGGCTGCTTGTGCCAACAGCACCATCCCCTGCTCCCCAAGGGTATTTGGGGTATTGACCGGATCGGTCGATACAAACGGGGTGGTCAAGTGCGTTTGGCTATCGAAGCGATGGCCAAACTCACGCAACAGCGCACCGCCGATGCTGTCGAGATCCTGTTTGCCATTCCACTGCGCCAGCGCCGCGCAAGCATCAACCACACTGACCGAGATGCCATCGGCGGCCTCGACTAAGGTTTCGCCCTGCGCTTCACACTGCGCCAGCAGTTGCGGCAGCACCAACTCGGCCAAGTAGGCACGGTTAGAGAACATCGCCGCTTCCACTTCCGCCGCATCGATCTTGCCATCTTCCGACGCCGCCAGCTCATCCAGCAACGTTAGTCCCATGCGGGTACGCAGCGTCTGCTCGTTACGGCGATCACCAAACAGCAAAGAGACATTTTCGATTGGTGCCGCTGGGTTCGTCAGCCAATAGGAGTTATTGGAGTTCTGCACGAAATCGCGGCGCAGCAATTGCGGTGACTCTTCGTATGGCACCGCCCCATCGAAGGCAAAGCGGCTGTCATTGCCCGGCAGCACGGTAAAGCCGGCTTGCTTACGGGTGTTGATGATGTCTGGCGAGATCTGCAGCGCTTGCAGGGCATAATCGCCCAGATCCGGCACCGCCGAATCATCGATAAAGAAGGCGTTGCCCTGATCATCGGCGTACATGGTGTTGTTGAAGATCAGGCCATCGAAGTCTTTATAGGCTTGTTGGAATTCAGCCAAGTTGCTGGCCAAGTTCATCGCCGACCATTGCTCCAGGATATCGACATTTTCGCTGTTGACGTCTTGGATCATAAACGCTTGGTTGTCGTCCCAGCCAAACGGCGCGGCCTCCGGTGGCGCTTCCACCATCACCCCTTTGGCGGTGCGATAGATGGTTTTCTGGAATGGGATCACCACTCCATTGCCAATATTGACGTCAATGGTGACCACTTCCGATTCAATCGGCAGCTCTTCGCCATCCACCAGATAGGTATTACGGTCGCCCTCTTTCAGCGCCAAGTTGTACATGATGAAGTGCTCGGAGGTGGCGAAGGTATGAGTCCAAGCAAGGTTTTGGTTAAAACCAATGTTGATGATCCCCGGCGTCCCCAGCAACGAGCCGCCCATCACATTAAGCTCTCCGGGAATGGTTAGGTGCGATTGCCAGAAACGCAGTTCGCCGGTGTGCGGGAAGTGTGGGTTACCAAGGACGATGCCTTTGCCGTTGGCCGACAAATCACCGCCGATCCCCCAGCCATTCGAGCCTAAATCCACCGGATTGAGTTCTGGGGTGGTCAACTGCGCCGAACGCTTGTTGGCCTTAGCGTGGATCTGCGCCACCTGCTGATACTGCTGCTCAGTCAGCTGTGCCAGCGCCGCAGGGGTTGGCAGGTATTCATCGCCATCGCCGGGATTGGCAAAGAAAATCAGGTCAAGGAAGTTAGCCGAACCCGGCAGCAAGGCGATCGAGAACAGATAGGTCAGCATATCGGTCTCGTCGATCGGCTGTAGCCACGGCTGACCATCACAGAAACGCACCGGCTCAGCGCTCGGATCCTGCTCGGACAGATAGAGGTTATAACCCTCGGTAAAGCCGGAAAGCATCGCTCGGGAGCGCTCTGGCATTTGCTCGAGCAAACGCTCGGCACTGGCGCGAACCCCTAAAGCTTTGTAGCCAAAGTCACTGATCAGGTTTTGGTTGTCGGCGGCAAGGATCTCGCCGGTGGTAAAGTCGATCGACTTGTGCGGACCAAAGTACTTCGAGCGCTCACTGTTGGCCTTAACAATGTTGTCCGCCAAGATGCACATATGGTCTTTGGCTTGGGCGTAACCGCTGCCAAAGGCGATCTCTTGCAAACTGTCGGCTTCAATATGCGGCACCCCATAAGAGGTCCAGCGGATCCGCGCTTCAAGATCACCATCCGCCATAGTGGTTACCGTTGGTCGCTCTGGCGGCGGCTCTGGGGTCACCGCTGGTGGTGTCTCGGTCGGTGGCGTCGGCAGCTCATAGTCGCTGTTGCAACCAGCTAACACAACGGCGCAGGCAACCGCGGATAGAAACATTGGCTTTTTAATCATTTTGCTCTTCCTTGGTGATTGATTGCATTGTTACTGAATTGTTACTTCTCCCGACGCCAGTAAAACAGCAACCAAATCAATCCACAAGCCAATTGGTCTAATCAGTGTCATGCAATTTGATTCATTACTTACGCAGCCGCAACCAAGTTAACCCGCGCCCTGAACACTGCTGGTATACTTGCGCCATTAACCTTGTGCCCCAAAGGAACCCAGTGGAAACCCTGCGTCTGCAATTCCCGGCATTGGCCCAATCCGGCCTGCACTACCTTGATAACGCTGCCACCACCCAAAAGCCCGCTGCGGTATTGGACGCGATGGCGCAGCACTACGCTAATGACAACGCCAACGTTCATCGTGGCGCGCATAAGTTGTCGGCACGCGCGACCCGTGCGTTTGAGGGCGCTCGGCGCACTTTGGCGACGCTGATAAACGCGCCCAAGGTTGAGCAAACGCTGTTTACCCGCGGCACCACCGAAGCGATGAACCTGCTGGCGTCCAGCTTGGGCGAGCTAGTGCTTAAGCCGAATGCACTGGTGCTGGTGGATCAATGGGCCCATCACGCCAGCATCGTGCCGTGGCAACAAGCCTGTGGCCGCAAACAAGCGACCCTAAAGCCGGTGCCAATGGCCGCCGATGGCCGGTTGGATTTCGACGCCTATCAACAACTGCTGGCGCAGAAGCCGCAAGTGGTGGTGCTCACTGCGGTCAGCAACGCCCTTGGTTGCCGACTGGATCTGCCCCGCTACATCGCGGCGGCCAAAGCGGTTGGCGCGGTGGTGATTATTGATGGCGCCCAGTTAGTGGCCCATGAAGTGGTCGACGTGCAGGCGCTGGGCTGTGATTTCTTCGCCTTCTCTGGCCACAAAATGTATGGCCCAACTGGCATTGGCGTGCTGTGGGGCAAAAGCGAATGGCTGGAGGCGATGCCACCTTATCAATTTGGCGGCGAGATGATCACCACCGTCAGCTTTGAACAAAGCCAATTCAACGTGCTGCCATTTAAGTTTGAAGCAGGCACCCCAGCGATCGCCGAAGCGGTGGGTCTGGGCGCCGCAGCGCAGTGGCTGATGAGCCAAGATCGCCGCGCCCTCGCCAAGCACGAACAGCAACTGCTGAACTATGCCCAAGATAAATTGCGGGCACTGACCGGAGTCACCCTCTACAGCGCCTTTGCCGATAACATCGGCTCGCTGGCATTTAACGTCGATGGCGAGCACCACGCCGATATCGGCGTCTGGCTTGATCAGGCTGGCGTCGCGGTACGCTGCGGCCACCACTGCTGCCAACCGTTGATGCAGCACCTTGGGATCAGTGGCAGTTGCCGAATGTCACTGGCGGCTTACAACAATCAACAGGACGTCGATGCCTTTATCGATGCCTTAACCGAGTATTTGGAATTCATCAACGATGACGCTTGATCGACAACGGTTTCTCGATAGCCCGCTGGGGCAGCAGCTGACCCAAACCAGCCTTAATGACGAACTGCAGGCACAAGGCCATTGGCAGGGGCGCTACCGCATTTTGATGAAACTGGGCGAGCGGATGCCGAAACTGGACGCCAGCCTGCAAACTCCAGCGGCGTTGGTGAGCGGCTGCGAAAGTGAAACTTGGCTGCACCACGCCGAGATCGACGGCAAGCACTACTGGCTGGCCGATTCGCAAGCGCGGATCGTCCGTGGCCTGTTGGTGTTGGTGCTGGCCGCCAGCAACGGCAAAACCGCCAGCGAACTGGCCAGCTTAGATCTGGACCGCTGGTTTGCCGAGTTAGGGTTGACGGATCACCTCAGCCCAAGCCGCAGCAACGGCCTTAATGCGGTGGTTGAGCAGATCAAAGCCGTTAGCAGTAATTAGTGAGCTGTAGTTAGCTATCAGCAATAGCGAAAAACAAAAAGCGCCCAGTCCACATCGGATCTGGGCGCTTTTTACTGATAACTAATGGCTGTCGACTAACAGCTATCAATGCTATTTAGCCGCCGCTTTTTCCCGCGCGTTGCGCTCGGCCAGCTTGATCAGCACCCGCGATGCCGCCACAAAACCAAAGGTGCCAGTCACCGAGGTCACTGCGCCAAAACCACTGGCGCAGTCCATCGCTTTCGGGCCTTCCGCTTCGGCCTTGTTCAGACACACTTGGCCATCGCTGCCGGGGTAGCGTAGAGGTTCATCGGAGAACACACATTCAACCCCAAACTTGCGCTTCGGGTTGCTGGTAAAGCCGTAATCTTTACGCAAGCTGCTGCGCACTTTGGCCGCCAGCGGATCTTGAATGGTCTTGGACAGATCGCTGACCTGCACCCGAGTTGGATCCAATTGACCGCCAGCGCCACCAACGGTCACCAGCTTAATCTTACGGCGTTGGCAATGGGCGATCAGCGCGGTCTTGGCTTTGACCGAGTCAATGCAATCCACTACGTAATCGAACTCGTTGGTCAGCAGCTCCGCCATATTGTCGAGATCGACAAACTCCTCGACCTCATTAACGATTGCATCCGGGTTGATCGCTCGAATGCGCTCCGCCATTACCGCCACCTTAGAGTGGCCAACGGTGCCTTTCAGGGCGTGGATCTGGCGGTTGGTGTTGGTGGTACAGATGTCATCCAGATCGATCAAAGTGATCTGGCCGATGCCGGAGCGCGCCAAGGCTTCGGCAACCCAAGTGCCTACACCACCAATGCCAACCACGCACACGTGGGCATGCGCAAAGCAGGTTAAAGCGTCAGCGCCATACAAACGGCCAATGCCGCCAAAGCGTTGCAGATAAGCGTCGGAGATGATCATTACAGGAGTCTTGGCTAAAAAACAGGCGCGCGATCATAGCAGAAAGCGCGCCCGATGCGAGGCTAAAAAGCTCAGTTGACGATTTGCAGCAGCTTGCGGACTTTGCCTAACCAAGCGCAGTTATCACAGCCACAAGCACGACGATTAAGGTGCGCGGCGGTCAGCTGCGCCTCAACATAATCCATCGCTTTGGTCAGTTCACGACGCAGATCGTCATCGCTTTTGTTTTCGATGGAGATCAGCTCATCGTTATGATTCAGCCATTTGCATTCCATCTCTTGATGGCAATAGGTGCACTCAGTATCCACCGGGTTATAGAACGCCGCGTGTTTACAAAAACGAGTGTCCATATTGTCGCGCATTTTCCGGCGTGGGTACGCCAGTAACTCAGCCAGATCGCTGCGATCCAGCTGCAGTGGTTGGGTTACAGAAGTCATGACGTTTGGTCCCAGTTCAGTTTCGCTATAGTCTGGCACAGACCCCTGCGCTAGGTAGTTTCAGATGCAATAGCCGTGATCTGGATCAACTCCAGTCACCAAGGAGTGAAGCTAAAGGATGAGTTCCACCAGTAAACCACCACTACAGCAGTTCTATATCGCCGAAGAACAGAGCATTTATCTACTAAAACAGGATGATGCCGACAAACTGAGGCAATGGCAGCGACTCTGTCAGCAGCAACTGCGGCAGCTGGGCTATCGGCATAACCAACTGATTGGTAAAGGAGTCTTTGGTTTTGTGTTTGCCGGTCAGCATCCCCAACATGGCGAGCAGGTATTTAAGTTTGCCCGGCGGACACTGGCACCGGCACTGCAACAGCGACTGCGGGATGAAGCCGAAATCCTGTCACAGCTGCAGCACCCCAACATTCCCGCCTTCAGCGATTACGTCGAGGCTTCCGGCCAACCGATTTTGCAGATGGCCCGCGCCGAAGGACGGGATCTGGCGCAACTGGCCCGGCGCAGCGGCCGCTTGCCGTTGCATTACCTGATGGCCATCGGTCAGCAATTGGCGGAACTGCTCGGTTATCTCAGAGCGCTGCCACGGCCGATTGTCCATGGTGACATCAAACCGGCCAATCTGCTGTTCGAGCCGCGCCGAAAACGCTTGTCATTAGTGGATTGGGGCTCGGCGGTACTCGCCCAACAAGATGCTCAAGGCCATGCTATCGGCCATAACCTCGGTCACTATGATGGCCTCCATGGCAGTAACGCCCGCATGGGCGACAGTTACTTTATTGGCAATCAACAACTGCAGGGGCTGCCCTCCTCGCCCCGTTTTGATGAGCAAGGCGCCGCCGCCACGTTGTATGCGCTAGCCTCCGGTCAGATCAGCCGCTTCGGCCAACAGCAACAGCCCGCCAGCAGCCTTGGCCTGCCAAAACCGCTGGCGCAGATCCTCGATGGCCTGCTCGGTGACGATCCCGAGCAGCAACGCCAGGCCGGTGATCATTTCATTGCCACCTTCAGCGCAAGTGCTCACTGGCATCTACCGCCATTGCCGCAGACCAAGCCCCACTGTCTGCTGCCACTGCAACGCCATCAGCAAGGCAAGCAGGTGGAAACCGTGGTGTATAGCTCGCGCAAATCGTTTCTGTTGGCCAATCAGCCGCTGCCGGCATCGCTAAGCTCGGTCGATCTGCAGGCGGCCAACTACTACCGCGACTTTTTGCAAGGGATGGGCGATAACGAGAAGGGCTTAGTCGTGGCACTGGGGCAATTGGGACAATACCCGCTGCTGGGCGGTTTGGTGCTGCATTGGCATTCAGCTGGGGTTGATATCGACTGCAGCCTGCAACTGCAAGATCCAACCTTAACCACGCCGGTGACGCAGGTGATCAATAACTTGGTTCAGTTGGCGCAGGCGGTCAGACCGCAACAATCCGGGGCGCTGTTTAAAGCCTGCTTCTTCGATGCCCGCGATACCTTGCACCTGCAGCGCCGCGATGCCAAGCAACGCTTTAGCGCCGACAGTCAGCTCAGCATCCCCTTTACCGTAGAACCACTGCCGCAGGATGACGTGCAGCCGCGCAGCCAACTACACTCCTACTTTGAAGATGGCCGCGATACCGATGAAACCCTAACCTTACCCGCCAGCATCATGAGTCAGTTGGGGCAACTGAATCTGATCCACCACAGCGGCTGCATCATCTTTGAAGCACTGGAAGATCACCTGAAGATCCACAGCTGCCTGCAGCTGCACGATCGCAGCCGTGAACTGGCTTTCAAACGCGGCCTACAACGGCTGTTGGCCGCCGTGGCTGACATTGATGACATCGGCATTGCTGGCTTTATGAAGCTGCCCTACAAAAACACCCGCCGCTTTGGTCAGATAACCACAGCAACCAGCCGCTATTACCCCAAAGATCCTAAGCGACAGGCGCTTTAACATTGGCAGTTTAAGCTTGCGAGAGTAAACCGCAAAGCCCGCGCCACAGCAATGCCACCGCCGCCAGCGCCATCACAATGGCGGCACCGGAGGGCAGATCCCACCACGCCGATGCTATTAGTCCCAGCAGATAGCCGCCAAGACCAACGCCATAACCGCCCAATAAGGCAGTAACGCCACTGCCGCGAGCCACCGCCAGCGCCGGAATGATCAAACTGGCAAACACCAGATAAACCCCCAGCATCGGCACCGCAATGGTGATCATCAACGCAAACAGCGGATAGAAGCTTGCCCCTTCCAGCAGCGACGGTCGCCACCACAGCAATGCCAATAACAGTGCCGTGACTAACGTCGGCAACAACAGCGACGACCAATCGGTCCAAAGGATCTGGCCACTAAGCAACTGCTTTAGCTGTTCACCTCCGTGGGGATCGCCACTAAGCAGTAGCATCGCCGCCACCGCAGAGAGCACATACAAACAACCGATCAGCGCTTCCAGCTCCGCTTTGGCGTGACGCTCCAGCAGCGCGATCAACCCCGATCCGGCCAAAGCGAACAGCAACGGTAACCACCACTGCACCAGCGGCAGATGCGCGAGCTCATGGTGGGTGGCCGCCAGCACCGCCCCAAGCGCGGCGATCTGGGCGATCGCCAGATCGATAAAGATGATCCCGCGTTTAAGCACCTGCTGCCCCATCGGCACATGGGTCGCCAGCACCAGCAACCCCGCCGCCAGCGCCGGTAACAAGATCGGCAGCAACTCGATCATAGCAACGCCAACAGATCGGCAATCACCCGATCGTACAACGCCGCCAGATCGTCAATGCCATCGACTCCGGGCCCATAAGGTAAGCGCACCGCCGGAATGCCAGTGCGCTGACTCAGCCAGTCGACACCGCGGGGATCTTGATAGCCGTTGTAGATCACTGCGGTCACCGTCTGCTGCTTACTAAGTGCCAACAGCTGACTGAGATGGCTGGTGGTCGGCGGTAAGCCCGGTTTGGGTTCCAGATCGCCGATCTGTTCGATCCCAAGCCAGTCAAACAGATAGGCGAAATTGGAGTGATAGGCGATCACCTTGATGCCAGCGAGCGGCGCGGCTTGTTGCTGCCAACGCTGCTGCGCCGCTTGCCAACGATCGCGAAACTGCTGCTGTTGTTGACGATAATGATCGGCATTAGCGCCATCCAGCAGGATTAAACGATCACTGATCGCCGCAGCGATCTGAGCGATCCGTGTCGGTGAAAAATGAAAATGCGGATTGCCACTGGCGTGGACATCGCCCATAGTGCGATCGATCTGATCCAGCTTGCCGATCGCCTCGACATAGTCGGCGGCGTACAGCATCCCCGGCTTGCCATCACGCACCTGAGGGTTATTGGCTTTCATCTGCAACATAGGCAACCAGCCCACCTCTAACTCGGCGCCGGCGCAGATCGCCAGATCGGCGTTACGAAGCTTGGCAATCAGGCTAGGACGAGCCTGTACATGATGAGGATCCTGCATCGCCGAGGTCGCACTGAAAACCTCGGCATTCGGCGCCAGCGCTTTGGCCAGAGCGGCGTATTCCGGCTCACAGGCAAAGATATTCAATGCCTGTGCCGATAACGGCAGCCACGCGGCTGCCGAAATCAGTGCCGCCCTAATCCACCCTCGTAGCCACTGGGATTGATTAGAATTGATGGGCACCGTGCGCTCCTAGGGTCATGATAAATTGCAGGGTAATGACGTTGTCATCTTTTGACTCAAACAGGCCATCGTCGATGTGGCTGTACTGCAGCCGCACCGTCGAGAAATGACTGTGGTGCCACGCCAGCATCAGTTCGGTCTCTTTCAATTTGCCCTGCTCGAAATGCAGCTGATGCTCTCCCTCGTGCTCCTCTTCATGAACCAGCGCCGCATCCAACTCGCCGTAACGAACACCCGCTGACCAGTTGGGGTTGAACTGATAGACCGCTGAAGCGTACCAACCGCTGTAATCGCTTGGGGCTTCACTGCCATGCTCATCATGCTCTTCCTCAGCGTGCTCATCGTGATGCTCAGTGACAAACAGGTCATCGAGCAGCAGATATTCCGCCGATAGGGTCAGATGCTGATTTTTATAATTGCCATTCGGCGCCCATTTATAGACCGCATCGATGCCATACAGGGTTTCACCGGTGAAGCTAACCCCATGGCTATGACCGTGTTCCTCGTCGGCGTGGCCATGCCCCTCCTCTGCGCCATGGTCGTGTTCCATATCACTGCGACCATTAGCGTTATGCAGATAAGAAAGCCCCAACTGCCAACTGTGGCTGCGGCCAATATCGCCACCGAATTTGCTGTAACCATGAACAACGCCGATATTGTCCGGCTCGACGATGCCCTCGGCTTGCAACGCATCACCAGAGAAGCCCTCTACTCCCAACGTCCAATACAGATCGGTGGGCGCCACCCAGTTCAGCCGCACGCCGTCATCAAAGTAATGGCCGCCAAAGAAGCCACGATAGACCGCCGGCCGCTCAACAAAGGCGTCACTGTGCAGATGTTGGTTATTGAGATAACCAAAGTCCGAAAGAAAGCGACCGGCACGAACCGAGAAGCCCGCCGGCATCGCCAGCGTTTGAATAAAGGCCTCTTCCAGCTCGACTTCGGTATCGCCATCGTGGGTTTCGAGGATGGTGGTGAGCTTGCCAAAGAACATATCGTCAATACTGCTGGAGATCGCCAGTTCGGTGTGGCCAAGGCCGAAACCGTCTTCGCGCATCGCCATCGCCCGGTCGCCATCTTGGTAGTAGCCATCCAATACCACGCTGATCGCCGGGGTGGCGATCTCCACCGCCATTGCTGCAGATGAGCTAAACGCCAGCGCCAGGCCAGCCATAATTTTGTTGGTTTTCATCGTTATTCCAGTTCCATTTAGACACAAGTAACAGACCGCACTCAGGCGGCAAAAAGTAACTAACTGTTGGAGCGAACTAATGGACTGGAGGGGCGCGGATCTGACAGCGGCTAACCCGTTGATGGCCTTGCAGCTCGGTCGAGCCAGTCGACATCAACGATTTAAAAGGGACAATCGGAATGATCAGCTCGGCAGCAGGCAGCGCCGAGCCAAGGTGATGCAGTTGATGACACCACTCGCAGCTATAGCCTTGATGACTATGGGAATGGGGCTGATCAACCAGATGGGTGCTGGCGTGCACTTGGGTCGCCAGCGACAACAGCGCCAGATACCCAATCAGCAATAAGTGTAAAAGTACACGCCGCGACATCAACCACCCATCCTTTGCGAGTCTCGCTCAGGGTAATGATTGGACGCCTTTACATCAAGTTAACAACTCATTGAGGCTGCAACGCATTCGCTACAGCGTTACGCCCGCTGCACAGGGAAGGCGGTGATCTGTTCGATGTGATTAGCACCAATAGCCAACATAAACAGCCGGTCGATTCCTAAGGCCACCCCTGCGCATTCCGGCAAACCGTGGTGCAGCGCGGCGATCAGTCGGTGATCGATATGGGCCTGTGGCAAGTTCAATTCGGCACGCAGACGGTTATCGGCTTCAAAGCGGCGCAGCTGTTCATCGCCGTCAGCCAGTTCATAAAAGCCGTTAGCCAACTCTATGCCTTTGAAGTACACCTCAAACCGGCCTGCGACCCGTGGATCGGTCTCGCTGATCCGTGCCAGTGCGGCTTGGTTAGCGGGGAAGTCGTGCACCATCACCGGCACTTGTTGGCCGATCAACGGTTCAATCACCATCGAGAACAGCATCAGCTGCAGCGGCGCTTCGGTGGTTTCGGTCAGCGCCACATCACCCAGGCCGTGCTCAACACACAGTTGCTGCAATTCGGCTACGGTAGCGGTTAACGGATCGATGCCTAGGGTATTTAGGAACACCTGCTGATAGCTGATCTTTTCTGGCTCACCACAGCCCAGCACCGCTTTCAGCAGTTCAGCCATCTCGGCCATCAGATCGTGTTCGTTAAAGCCAACGCGGTACCATTCCAGCATGGTGAATTCCGGATTGTGGTAGCGGCTCGATTCTTCATTACGGAAGCTTTTGCAGATCTGATAGATGCTGCCAGAACCGGCGCACAGCAACCGCTTCATATGAAATTCCGGCGAGGTCATCAGATGCAGTGGCAACCCCTGCGAGGCGCCCGGGCCAACAAAGGTGGTGGCGAAGCTGACCAGATGCGGATCGGTCGTCATCGCTTGGCTTAGGGCTGGGGTATCCACTTCCAGCACCTCACGCTCGGCAAAGAACTGACGGATCTTTGCCAGCATCTGGGCGCGGCGACGCAATTGGCTGATATCGGCGGTGGGTTGCCATTGGCTCATGACGGTACTCTCTTACTCAGAAACAAAAAGAGTGGGCACTTAGCCCACTCTTTGCATCGAACATTCGATGAGGATTACTTGCGTACGCGTTCTACGTATTCGCCAGTACGGGTGTCTACTTTGACGATCTCGCCGATGGCGATAAACAGCGGTACACGGATAACCGCGCCGGTAGACAGGGTCGCTGGCTTACCGCCGGTACCTTGGGTATCACCTTTCAGACCAGGATCGGTCTCGGTTACTTCCAGAGTTACGAAGTTTGGCGGGGTTACCACGATTGGACGACCGTCCCACAGGGTCAGGGTGCACTCGTCTTGCTCAACCAACCACTTCTTAGCGTCGCCTACCGCTTTCTCATCGGCCGCGATCTGCTCGAAGGTGTTGTTGTTCATAAAGTGGAAGAACTCACCGTCGCTGTACAGGTAAGACAGCTCGTGATCCATTACGTCGGCACCATCAACGGATTCGCCAGACTTAAAGGTCTTCTCGAAGGTTTTGCCACTCAGCAATTTGCGGATTTTAACGCGGTTGATCGCCTGACCTTTACCTGGCTTGTACACCTCGTTTTCAATGATGCTGCATGGCTCGCCATCCAACATAATTTTTAAGCCGCTTTTAAAATCGTTCGTGGTATAAGATGCCATCTTCTTAGGTTCCAGCAATTCTGTTGATATTAACCGCGTAATGATAACCAAAAATCCCGAAGCTGTGCAGTGCTTAGACCGTTCTTGGCAGCAACAACTGGCCGACGCTTACCGCGATCCGGCGGCATTATTACAGGCATTAGCACTCGATCCTGCCCCCTTCGCTGACGGATTTTCCGCGAAAAAACAGTTCCCTATGCTGGTGCCTAAGGCCTTTGCCGAAAAAATGGTAAAAGGCGACAGCAGCGATCCACTGCTATTGCAGGTACTGCCGCAGGCGGCGGAATTTATCCAAGCCGCCGGCTTTAATGTTGATCCCACCGGCGAACAAGACAACACCAAACCCGGGTTGCTGCATAAGTACCAGTCGCGGGCGCTGTTGATGTTACGCAGTGGCTGCGCGGTTAATTGCCGCTACTGCTTCCGCCGCCACTTTCCATATCAGGACAATAAGGTCGGTAAGGAACAGATCGCCGAGACCGTGGCTTACTTAAATAGCGACAGCAACATCAACGAATTGCTGCTCTCTGGCGGCGATCCACTGATGGCCCGCGACGATCATCTGCAGCAGTTGTTTAGCGCCCTAGGCGAAGCCAAACATCTAAAGCGGGTACGCATTCACAGCCGTTTACCGGTAGTGCTGCCGGCGCGGATCACCGACGCCTTAGTCGAGTTGTGCCAGCAAGCGCCGTGGCAGATGATCTTGGTGCTGCACAGCAACCACGCCAATGAGATCGACGCCGAACTGGCTGCAGGTCTGGCAAAACTGAAAGCCGCTGGGGTGACCTTGCTCAATCAAGGGGTGCTGCTTAAAGGAGTCAACGACAACGCCGCGACTCTGGCGGCATTATCCGAGCGCTTATTTGAGGTCGGGGTGCTGCCCTATTACCTGCATCAACTGGATAAGGTGCAAGGCGCCAGCCACTATGAAGTCAGTGATGACCAAGCACGCACGCTGATGGCGGAGTTATACCGACTGCTGCCGGGCTTCTTGGTGCCCAAGCTGGTTCGCGAAATTGGCGGCCGCAGCTCAAAAACCCCGATTGATCTGCACCTTGAGCAAGGCTAGCATGGCGACATAATCGCCTGTTTCAGTCTCAAGGATGTACTATGACTGCACCACTGCTGCTGGTTACCGATATCTTCGGCCAGCATCAAACCCTTCAGCCGTTAATCGATGAACTTGAGCGACATTTCAGTGCGGTGATGGTGCTTGATCCCTATAACGGCCAGCGCTTTGTGTTTGATTCGGAAACGCAGGCGTTTGAGCACTTTCAAAGCCGTTGTGGCGCAGCCGGATACCAGCAAAAACTGCAGCAGATCCTGACCAGTGCTACCGCCCCGTTTAAGTTGCTGGCCTTTAGCGCTGGTGCCAATGCCGCGTGGCCATTGCTAACCCAAGCCAACAGCATCAGCAAAGCGGCGTTAGTTTATGGCAACGCCATTGTCGACCAGCCGGAGTTGAAACCCAACTGCCCAACCCAGTTGTGGTTATGCGACAGCGACCGCGGCGTGAAGGCCTTACAAAGCCAACTGAATCAACATGCGGATCTGCTGCTAAGCCCGTTGCCTCACGGCTATTTCAATCCCCGCAGTGAACACTACCAGCCGGTGGCGGCTACCCAAGATCTGCAGATCTTAATCCGTTACCTACTGCGGAATTAAACCACAAGCCTGCTGCCAGCAATCTGTTACCGTTACCCCTTGCTGACGCAACAGTTCCACCATGTTGTGCGGCCCCACCAAGTGGGCCGCGCCAACGGCAATAAACAGCCGGTTTTGTTTAGCTAACAGTTCAGCGGCTTTAATGGCCATCGCCTGATTACGTTGATACAGCAGCACTTGCAGCAACTCCTCACTGTCAAATTCATCGCTGAACAACGCCTGCAGTGCCGCCTGATCGCCATAGCGCCAAGCCGAGATTAAGTCCGCCACCACAAACGGCGCCAAACTGGCTTCTAACATCTGTAGATTTGCCTGCGAGCTAAGCGAATCAAACATCTGCAATTGGCTGAGCATCCCTTCCAATTCCAACAACGGCTTACCATCCAATCGCGCCATCAACTGCGCCTCAATGCCATAGTCGACCGAATAGCCCTGCTGTGCCATCTGTAGCAACGCCAGCTGGGAACTGATCAGCCATGGCGCCAGCTGTAAATTACAGTTGGCTTGTAACTGCTGGCAATAATCCGCCAATCGTTGCTGTAATTGCGCCGGCAGCGGTTGTTTAGCCAGCGCATACTGACTAAACCACTGCGCCAACTGCGGATCATTGGGATTAGCCTCCAAGGCCAACGCCTGACTGCGCTCAAGCGCACTGTCTATAACCGCTGGCAATGGGTAAAAGTCGGCTCGGCCAACGTGGATAGATCCCAGCAGCCAACCCTGTTGGCCCTCTTTAGTTAATTGATAAAATAGCGGTTTATCTGTGATAGCCGCAGTGCTGGTGAATGGCACCACCCAAACCAACAGCAGTACCGCCTTAAGCACGCTTGCAAATCGCCGCCGCAGCCCCATATTGACTCCCTACTTGGGTTATAATTTTCAACCGCGTTTTGTCGACCCGTTAAGGATCCCGCCGTGTCATATCAGACCATCATTGATCAACTTCGTAATAGCTTACAAACCGCCTACCGCCAAGGGATCGACGCCGACGCCGTTTTAGATCAGCTGCAGCAGGAAGGCCAAGGTAAGTTTGCCGCAATCTTCCACCAAGAAGCGGGCTTTGTGACCAACGCCAACCGCTTCGGTCCATACATCAAAGAGCTAGGCGACAGCCTGTTAAGTTTCGAGCAGCAGCCCGATAATGCCCAACTGGCGAAACTGGTAAAACAGTTGGAACTGTTGTTTACCACCTTGGGCCACTTTCGCAATCAGGTGAAAGGCCACTAAGCTTGCCAAATACGACGACGCCGCCTCAAACTGAGGCGGCGTTGTCTTATCGAGCTGTAATACCAATTTGCTTAAGTAAATGGTCTATCTAGTGCGAAGGATAAATCGTCTCAATCAAGGCATTCAACGCCGCTGCTAGTGGCTCTACCAGTAAGTTGAGTAACGCAGAGTGAGACGATTTAAACCAGCAATAGTGATCAGATATTTAGGTCAATTGGTATAACTACTGCCTGGCGAGGGCTTGAGTTAAGTCTTGCTTTACCCAATCGTCCAGCATCTGCATCTCGTAGTGCAGCGCTTCGTTGGAATAGCGTCTTACTCCACCGACGTCAAAACCCAGATCTTTCAGTTCGACCTGTTGTTGCAAGCGTACTTGGTTGTCCGCCCCCAGCAGCTGAAAACTGAAGCTCATCCGCGGCGGATAGACCGACTTAACTACCCGAATGTCACTGGCGCTGGCACCAAAGGTGGGGCGCACGTCACCAGCAAGATCGAGATCCGTTACGATAATCTTCAGCTTCTGCCCGTCAGTAAGTTTCGGACTGATCTGCCGCTGCAAATGCTTACCCAAGGTGGCAAACACATGATTCTGATAGCGCGACTGGATGCCACTGGCCGCTTTGACGTCGCGATACTCATTTGGTTGCTGCCAAACGACGGTAACTACACCATCCTGTTGCGGCCAACTCTGCGATTGCTCTGCAGCCATAACGCCTACTGATGTAAACGCGGCCATCAACCAAATCAGTTTTCTCATCTGCTTTACCTCTGTGCGTCGGTGATTGCTTCATCTCTACACTTAATTAGAGATGGTGACCGCGAAAAAATTCAACTTTTCGCGTTTTTTTTCGGCTAACTGCAGTCAATAACCCAGCAATGCTTGACCCGTCTATAACTTGATAGTTTATCGTCACCGCTAAACCTAAAACATTATGTCGCCAATATGTACTCGATTTCGCAACTGGCAAGCCTAACCGGGCTATCCCGCACCGCGCTGCTTTACTACGAAAAGCTGGGTCTAATCCAGGGCGCTCGGCTTAACAACGGCTATCGCAGTTATCACAACCGCGATTTGCAACGAGTCCGACTGATCCAGCAACTGCAAGCGGGTGGCTTGACGCTGAAAGAGTGCAAGCAATGTTTAGAGGCTAAGCTCGATCGACAGTTGCTCAGCCAACGACTGGCAGAACTGGAACAGCAAATTGCGACTAAGCAACAAGCCAAAGCGCTGCTGCAAGGACTGCTGGGTGAACGAGACCTTCAACAGTTTCATCAACAACTCGACGCCATTGCCCCAGAAGCACATCTGCAATGGCTACAAACCCAAGGCTTTGACGAAAAAGCCGCACTGCATCTGAAATGGTTAAGCAAAGATATGAATCAACACGACCAATATATGGCTGACTTTATGCACGTTTTCAGCACGTTAGAATGTTGGGGACCTGGCGATAAAGCAGCAACCTTACAAGCCCTAAGCAAGGTACCGCATGAGCCAAAACAGTTGCTGGAGATCGGCTGTGGCAAAGGTTTGGCAACACTGGCGCTGGCCGAGGCTACCCAAGCGCAATTAACCGCGCTTGATAACGAACAGTCGGCACTGGATGCCCTTGCTGTCCGTTTTGACGAACAGCAGTTGGCAGGACGCCTTAACACCGTTTGCGCCAGCATGACCGAACTGCCGTTTGCCGCAAACAGTTTTGACCTGATCTGGAGTGAAGGCAGCGCCTACATCATGGGGGTTGAAGCCGCTTTGCAGCAGTGGCAACCGCTGCTGCAACAAGATGGCGTACTGGTATTAAGCGACCTAGTCTGGTTAGTCGATAGCCCAGCCCAAGCCGCCAAAGCGTTCTGGAGCAACGATTACCCAGCAATGACCACCGTTGCCGAACGCCTTACCCAGATCGAACAAGCTGGCTATCAACTACTGGATACCTTCACCCTAAGCCGCCAAGCTTGGGATAACTACTCGGTGCCGCTAACAGCAAGGGTTGCAGAGTTACAGGGCTGCATGCCGGACTCTCAAGCCATAAAAGACATCAAGCATGAACTGCAGATCTACGCCGATCACTTAGGCGAGTTCGGTTATCAGATGTTCGTAATGCAAAAACGGTAAACTAGCGCGGCGTCGTACCCAATCCCGAATCATCGATTCGGGATTTTTTTATAGCTAAGGTAAAGCGACATCGATCGCACGACAACAGCTGAAATATGGTGACGAACAGAAGCGTTTTAGCAAACGCCAAATGCGAGAAAGCCCGACTCTTTCGATTCGGGCTTTCTCTAAATAAGTGTCTGACGATGACCTAGGCTCACATGGACTATGCCATCACTGCCACACAACCATCAGCACAACCGCGTTTCACTTCGCAGCACTTGGTATAGCGGCAAGGAAGCAGGCTTGTTGGCTGCAACCCATGATGTTTTTGCCAAACTAAAAATGCGAAAAAGCCCTGTTCTTTCGAACAGGGCTTTTTCTAAATGGCGCTTGGCGGTGACCTACTCTCACATGGGAACTCCCACACTACCATCGGCGCAACTGCGTTTCACTTCTGAGTTCGGCAAGGGATCAGGTGGTTCCACAGCGCTATTGCCACCAAGCAATAACTGGTATCTGACGATGACCTACTCTCACATGGACTCTCTATTAGAGCTTGGCCCACACTACCATCGGCGCAACGGCGTTCCACTTCTTGGGCTTAGCAAAGAGTGGCATGGGACCCTTTGGGGCCACAGCGCTATTGTCATCAGACAAAAACTGAATTTGGATTAAGCTGACTTTTCTCAGTCAATTTTCTTACAAGGACTTAGATATCCGAGCAAAACCATTTTGGTGTTGTATGGTTAAGCCTCACGGGTCATTAGTACAGGTTAGCTCAACGCCTCACAACGCTTACACACCCTGCCT
>NZ_KE383902.1:0-23023 GCF_000422665.1 Ferrimonas senticii DSM 18821
ATGGTGGGTCGTGAAGGATTCGAACCTTCGACCAATTGGTTAAAAGCCAACTGCTCTACCGACTGAGCTAACGACCCGTCCACCTGCCTGCAGCGCTTGCCTTGACGGCCTCCCCTGCTGACGGGCGGCTATAATACCAAGTTCGATTTGCCTTGCAATAGGAAATTTGCGCTTCCGTGCCGCTTGCTCGGAAAAGCGGCAAAACGAGCAAAAACCAGAAAAGTTTTGCCGAAATAACCGCTTATTCAATCAAATCACTACAACTGCTTTTGCGCTAACTTGGCTGACGTGCTGCCAGGATATTGCTCAATCACTTTAGTAAAGTGCAATTTGGCCGCCGCCGCGTCGCCTTGTTGCTTAGCAATCAATCCCTGCTTATACAGTGAATCGGCGCGCTTGCCCGAATTAGGATAGTTACCAACCAAGTTGGCAAACATCTTATCGGCCTCGGCGAACTGACCTTGGGTGAACAGCACCTGCCCCAGCCAATAGTAGGCGTTCGGCGTCAGGTTAGATTGTGGGTATTTGGCAATGAAATCGCGAAACGCCGGAACCGCATCATCAAAGCGACGCTCTTTGGTCGCCAAGTTTAGCGCCGCATTGTAGGCATCGGTTTCCGATAGCGACACCACCGCCGCAGCGCCAGCGGTTGGTTGAGTTACCGGCGCCGTCACCACCGGCTGAGCCACCACTTTGGGTGCGCTTTGCAATTTCGCAATCTGCTGATACAGCTGACGCTGCCGTTCAGTCATCTGCTCGATCTGATAGGTCTGCGTTTCGGTCAAACCTCGCAGTTCACCATTTTCCCGTTGCAACTGTTCCAGCATCTGTTCCAGTCGCAAGGTCGATTGGCTGTTGGCACGCAGCAGTTGCTCTAATCGAGCAACGCGGCTCTCTAGGCTGGTGCTGGCGATGCCGGTCGTTGCGACAGCAACGCCCGGCGCATTAGCATCAACCACCGGCGCTTGTGCCAACGCACCGGCACTTAGTCCCAGCAGCGTCGCTGCCATAACCGCTTTATTCATCACGGCTCCTTACTCTCTAATTGCCTTAGTACGCCAATACCGCACGGCGGTTGGTAGCATGTGCCGCTTCGGTGGCGGAACTGTCCATCAACTTCTCTTCACCGTAAGGCACCACATTCATCTGTGATGACAGTACCCCAAGGCTTTGCATGTAGCGCTGTACGGCCTGACCACGGCGCTCTGACAGGGCAATATTGTACTCTGGAGTGCCACGCTCATCGGAGTGCCCCTCGATCAGCACGGTGCTGTGTGGGTTTTCAATCAAAAAGGCCGCGTGCGCTTCTAAAATCTCCGCGTACTTTGGATCGATGTCAGAGCGATCGTAGGCGAAGTAGATGATGTTCTCTTTGCGCATCTCGGCGTACTGCTCGCGCTGGATCTCTTCTGGGGTCTTTGGCTGCTCAAGCGCTCCCATCTCTGGGCCGCCAGTGCCACTGTTGCCATAGCCGTCGTTGTAGCCGCCATTGCTGACGGTTTCGCTGCTTACGCCACCGCTTTGTGCATCCACACCAGAGGTCGAACTACAGGCGCTCAGCGCCAACGCAGGGATCACAATCAGCAACCCTTTCAGTACTTGATTCAGTTTCATCGGTAAAAATCCTTGTTGTTTTTAATACTGTAAAAATGGCGACCACGCTGGCGCTTTAACGTGGCCGACCTGCATTGGCAGGCGCGCTTTAAAGCGACCGTCCATCGATACTGCAGCCAATACTTGGCGACCATTGTGGCTGGTTCCGTAAATAATCATGCTGCCGTTCGGGGCAACACTTGGCGATTCATCCAGATAGGTTTCGGTTAATACCTGCATCTGGTTGCTGTCCATATCCATCCGCGCAATGTGGAACTTGCCATTGGTGCGATTCACCATCACCAAACTGCGGCCATCCGGGGTAATCGAGCCACCGAGGTTCCATTCACCTTGGAAGGTCAGGCGTTGGACGCGGTTGCTATCAAGGTAAACTCGGTACAGTTGTGGCCGGCCGCCACGCTCTGAGGTAAACACCAGTGATTTCGAGTCTGGCGCCCACGCTGGCTCTGTGTCGATGGCGTAGTGGTTGGTTACTCGCTTCAGCGCTTTGGTCGCCAAGTTGATAACGTACAGTTCGGTGTTGCCATCTTTAGAGAGGGTCATCGCCAACTGTTTGCCATCCGGTGACCATTTCGGTGAACCATTGATCCCCGGGAATGAGGTGATCTTCTCGCGGCTGCGATTAAAGACGTCTTGGATGTAGATCTCAGAACGGCGGTTTTCAAACGACACGTACGCCAGTTTCTTACCATCTGGTGACCACGACGGTGACATCAGCGGCTCGCTGGAACCCAACAACATCTGTTCATCGTAGCCATCGTAATCGGCAACCCGTAATTGATAACGACTGCGGCTCTCTTGTTCGCCGACGGTGACGTAGGCGATCTTAGTCAGAAACGCGCCTTTAATGCCGGTCAGTTTCTCGTAAACGATGTCAGAGATCCGATGACCAAAGCGGCGAAACTCAGCGGCACTGATCATCACCGCCGATGTCGCCACAATATGCGCTTTGTCCTGATTGCCAGCCGCGCTGGTCTCGTTCGCCGCTTGCGCTCGCAACAGATCAATCAGTTCGAAACCCACTTCATATTGATCCGGGCCACGCTCGCGAATGGTGCCCACCACTACGGCTTCGGCGCCAGTGGCGATCCATTGGCTCAGATCCATCTGGCTTTCAGCGCCAATATTGGTTTGTGGCAGATCATTTGGCGCCAGTGGGCTAAATGAGCCACTGCGGCTAAGATCGGAAGCGACCACATCCGCTACCTGACTTGGCAGCGGCGAGATCCCCTCATAGACAAATGGCACTACCGCCACCGGCCGCGCCGCATCGACGCCTTCGGTGATCACAATCTCTAAAGCCGCTTGTGCCGGTTGCAGCACCACTACGGTTAGCCACGCTAACAGGGCTCCCCAACGAGTTTTTTTGCTCATCATGTCCTTACTTTTCCAAGGCAATGCGAAGGTTGATCTGTTTCATCTGCTGGTACACCTCATCGTCAGAGGAGACCGGCAGGTTGCCCGCTGCCTTAATGGCAGCTTCGGTGGCGCGACAGAGGTTACTGTCACCGCCTAATACGCTGTAGTTATACACGAAGCCATCTGGCGCCAGGCTTAACATCACCTGACACTCTTTGCCGATGGTGGTCGGATCGGAGCGCAGGTTACGTTTGATCGCCTGCTGGATCAGCACCGCATAGCGGTCGACTTCGCTCATCACTTTTTGCTGGCGTAACTGATCCAGCTGCGCTTGCTCCGCCGCCATCTGTGCTGCCAGTTCCGCCTCAGCAGCCTGACGCGCCGCTTCTTGCTGACGTTTGCGCTCTGCTGCCGCTTTGCGCTCCGCTTCAGCTTTCTCTGCTGCTAGTCGTTCGGCCTCTTTGCGCTTACGCGCTTCTTCAGCCTGGCGTGCTTGCTCTTCCGCTTGCTTGCGCTTGGCCTCGGCAGCACGCTGGGCTTTCTCTTCGGCGGCGCGTTGCTCAGCCGCCTGTTTGGCCTTTTGCTCTTCCGCTTGCTTCTTCAGTTTGGCTTGCTTGGCCGCTTCTTCGGCGCGCTTGACTTCCAACTGCTGCTGACGCTTTTGCTCCTCGAGTTTTGCCAATCGCTCCTGCTCGGCCTTGTTCTTGCGTTTAACCTCGTCAAGTTGGCGCTGAACCTCGGCTTGGCGCTGACGCTCGGCCGCCAGCGCCGCCGCTTGCTGGGCTTTAATGCGATCAACCTGCTGCTGCACCGCCGCCTTATCAACCGCAGTCGCTTTCACCACCGGCGCCGCCGATTGCTGCGGCATCGCCTCTGGTTTGGCGGCGAAGTCGACACTCACCATCAACAGGGCAATAACCCCCACGTGTAACAGCAGCGAGATTGCCACTGGCACCGTCATTGGCGATTTCATCGTTATTGATCCCCCGAATCGGTCATCAATCCCACCGACGGCACCCCGGCCGCCTGCAGCGTTACCATCAATTGAATCACCTGATCGTAGGGCACCCGGCCATCGCCATTGACCACCACCGGCCGGTTCGGTGCCAATTGCAGCTCCGCAGCCACCAGCGCCGCCAATTCATCCAACTGCAACGATTGGTTTTGATCGACGCTACCGTTGTTTAAGAAAAATTCACCATCGACCGTGACCGAAGCCACCAATGGCGGTTCGCTTTCCGTCGACAACGGCTGCGACTGCGCCTGCGGCAGATCGACACTAACCCCTTGGGTCACCACAGTGGCGGTCGCCATAAAGATGATCAACAGCACCAACATCACATCGATGTAAGGCACCACGTTGATCTCCGCCACCTTGCGGCGGCGCTTACGGGGAATGTATTGCATTAGCCCTGCTGCTCCACTTTGGTGCTGTAGGCTTGACGGTGCAAGATGGCGGAAAACTCATCCATAAAGTTGATGTAGCTGTTCTCCAGCTTTTCCACCTTGGTGCTTAAACGGTTGTAGAAAATCACCGCGGGGATCGCCGCGAACAAGCCCATGGCGGTCGCGATCAACGCCTCGGCGATGCCTGGTGCGACCATGGTTAAGGTAGCGTTTTTGACGGCGCCCAAGGCGATGAAGGAGTTCATGATCCCCCACACCGTACCAAATAGGCCGATGTACGGGCTGGTGGAACCGATTGACGCCAGCAGCGGTAGATGCAGCTCTAACTTATCCACTTCTCGGCTCAGTGCCACCCGCATCGCTCGGTAACTGCCGCTGGTGATGGCATCAGGGTTGGTCGAGGACTTACTTAGGCGCACGTATTCACGAAAGCCATTACTGAACATCAACTCCATGCCGGTGTTGTTGTCACCGCGAGCAGAGACCTCTTTATACAGTTGATTCAAATCAACCCCAGACCAGAAGCGGTCTTCAAAAGCCTTAGCTTGGTTGTTGGCCTGCTTAAGCACCTTGATTCGCTGAAAGATCACCGCCCACGCTGCAACCGACAACGCCAGCAGCAGCAACATCACCAGCTTAACCAGCACACTGGCCTGCAGAAATAGGCCGATAAATGAGATCTCAGTGTGCACGGGTTAGCTCCTCTTTAATGGCATTGGGGATCCGCGTTGGGCGGAAACTGTGGCTATCAAGGCAAGCCACTTGCACTTGCGCTCGACAGTAGCACTGCTGTTGTTGGTCCAGCAGTTGTTGTGAAAATTCAATGCGGGCGCCGCTGCAAGCGGTGATCTCGGTCACCACCAACAGTTGCTGGTTTAACCGCGCGGGTCGGATGAAATCGATGTTGATGTTTTTCACCACGAACATCCACGGATGATCGCTATCATGACCCTGATCAAAACCGGCGGCACGCAACATTTCAGTCCGTGCATGTTCAAAAAAGTTCAAATAGTTAGCGTGATAAACCACACCGCCAGCGTCGGTATCGGAATAGTAGATCCGCACTGGCCAGTCAAAGCTTGGATTAGACAAAACTTACAACGATTTAACGGAATATTGCCGCTACTATACCTGAGCCCAGTGACGGCGGGGAGGGGGTAAAAGCACCGACACGCCACAGTTTTTGCTTAAGCTTCAAGCGGCGCTAACATTTTTGCTGCAAATGCCAACAAAAAACCGAAGGATCTGAATGAATTCAAACCCTTCGGCTAATTTCAGCGATGTAACTTGGTTACATTTGTGCGGGCAACGGTTGCTTAAAGCTGGCCATCAGAAAAGCGAAGATGTCGCGATATTCGGCGATACGCATCGCCGTCGGTTTACCCGCACCGTGACCGGCATTGCTCTCAATCCGAGCGATGATCGGCGCACTGCCCTGCTGCTGCTGTTGCACCATGGCGGTAAACTTAAAACTGTGCGCGGGAACCACACGGTCATCGTGATCAGCGGTCATCACCATGGTGGCAGGATAATCACGTTTAGCGACATTGTGATACGGCGAATAGGCTTTTAAGAACGGGAACTGCTGTGGGTTATCGGCACTGCCATATTCGGAAACCCAAGCCCAACCGATGGTGAATTTATGAAAGCGCAGCATATCCAGCACCCCCACCGCAGGCAGCAGTGCGGCAAACAGATCCGGCCGTTGGGTCAACGCCGCTCCCATCAACAAGCCACCGTTAGAGCGGCCATAGCCGCCCAGTTTGCTGGGATTGGTATAGCCATTGGCGATCAGGTAAGCGGCGGCGGCGTAGTAGTCGTCAAACACATTCTGTTTGTTGCCATACAACGCCGCTTGATGCCATGCCTCGCCGTATTCGGCGCCGCCACGAATGTTAGGCACCGCATAAATACCGCCAAGCTCCATCCAGGCGATATTGGCTGGTGAGAACCGCGGCGTCACGCTGATGTTAAAGCCGCCATAGGCGTACAACAGCGTCGGATTAGTGCCATCTTTTTGTAATCCTTTTTTATAGGAGATTAGCATCGGCACCCGGGTGCCATCTTTGCTGTGATAGAACACCTGCTCGGTAACGAAATCGTCGGGGTTAAAGGCCACTTGTGGTTGCGAATGGGCAACCAGCTGCTTCTCGGCAAAATCAAAGCGATAGACCGCACTCGGCTGGGTATAACTGTTGTATTCAAAGTACAGATCGCCGCCGTCGGCTTGGCCTTTTAGGTTACGAACCCGACCGGCGCCTGGCAGTTCAACACGGTTCACCAAGGTACCATTGAGATCGTACAAGTTCAGATCCGCCAGCACATCTTTTAAGGTCACTACCGCTAAGTGGCCATTCACTAGCTTGATCTGATCAATCGGCCACTGCCCTTGCGCTAAGACCGTTTTAAACTCGGTGGGCTTGTCTGGATCAATGGCAACGACCTTGCTGTTGGGGGCGTCTTTATCGGTCAAAAACAGCAATCGGCCTTGGTGATCGCCTAAATAGGCATAGCTGGCATCAAAGTCGGTCAACAGCGGCTTCACTTCAGCGCTACCAACCTGATTGATGAACAGGCCAACTTTCGGACTGGTACCCTGCCACACGTAAATAAGTAGGTGCTTACCGTCGTCGGTAACATCGGTGCCAAAGCCCCACTCTTTTTTATCCGGCCGTTCATAGACCAATTGGTCTTGGCTTTGCACGTCACCTAAACGGTGGAAGTAAAGTTTTTGGTGATAGTTAACCTGTTCCAGCTTGCTGTCGGCATTGGGCTGATCGTAACGGGCATACCATACGCCACTGCCATCTTTAGCCCATTCGGCGCTGGTGAATTTAAGCCACTCCAGTTTGTCCGCCAGCGGCTCACCGGTTGCTACATCCAAAAACTGCCATGTTTGCCAATCCGAGCCGGACACCGAGGTGCCGTAGGCCAGCACCTTACCATCTGGGCTTAATGAGGTGCCGCTTAAGGCGACCGTGCCATCATCGGAGAAGGTATTGGGATCCAGCAGCACCCGAGGCTGCGCTTTGCCGATTTGCAAATACAGTACGTCTTGGCTTTGTAGGCCGTCGTTGGCGAAATACAACTGCATCTGGCCACGGATCTGCGGCGCCCGCTGGGATGGGTAGTCCCAAAGCTCGGCGATACGTTGCTCTAACACCTCACGGTTGGCGATGCCCGCCAGATAATCCTCACCATATTGCTGCTGTTGCTTAACCCAACTCTGAGTGCGCGGATCTTGCGGCTGCTCTAAATAACGGTAGGGATCGGCAACCGCGACGCCATGCAGTTGTTCAACTAATGGTTCGGACGCGGCCTGTGGCATCGCCGCGGTTATCGCCACTGGGGTCTGTTGGCAGCCACTCAGTATCATCGCGGCTGCGGCCGCCCAAAGAGTGCTGGTTATCCGTTGGTTCATTAACGAAATCCTTGTTAATCAAAGGTTAATCCACGCAGGCAGTGTATCTATTCCGGTAACGGTGATCACCGTTGTTTTGTATGTGACGAGCGCAAGGTTGTGTCAAAACATTACAAATTGTTGGTGTGGGCGCCATCAATTGCGTTATCCAGATCACAGTTTTAGCCGCAGCACGCGCCACCTCAAAGCGGTAATTTGCTTCAAATCAACTTACCGACATAAATAAGTTTTTCTAATGCGAACTGCCGATTTTTCTTGGTTGAGAGGGGGCAACTTCCTGCCTAGAATGCGCAACATATCGGAGGCGCTGACTTGTCAGATAGATTCCGGCGCTGTTGAACTTGAGCACTTCAACCGCGTTCCCTGGTTCTTTTGCTTAACTTCCTTGTATATCTTGATTGAATTTCAATCTCAGCCCGTTGATGAAAATCGACGGGTTTTTTTTATCAAAAAAACACCGCTAAAGCGGTGTTTTCAAGGGGTTATGCGTTGATTAGGCGACGCCATCGGCACCGTTTAAACCGCAATCTCCGTCAGTTGCGGTAACGGCGCGGACACCCCAGAGGCAAGATAAGGGATCACCCGCCGCAGCACCGATTCAACGTTGTTGTGCTGCTCAAAATCCGCCGCCGCAATATCCGCCAGTGCATCAAATGAACTCATGGTGAACACCAGCGCTCCCAAACTAAAATGCAGTCGCCAGAACACCTCAACAGGCGTTACATGGGGCGCAGCTCGGTCAATCAACCGTGCCATCTGTTGCAGTACTTCACCATGCTTGGTGGTGACAAACCAACGCAGATGCCCTTGGCTTTCAATGTAGCCGCGACCAAGCAGTTGTAAGAAGATCACGGTGCCATTATGGCGCACGTTGTTGGCGGTCATTAATGGCGCCACCATCGCTTCAAAGACCTCATCCAAACGCAAGTTGGCGCGGCTATCTAACTGATTCAGTGCCTGCAACATCTGTGGCATTGAATGATCCAGATAACGCGCCAGTACCGCTTGGATCAGCTCTTTTTTGGAGCCGAAGTGGTAATTAACCGACGCCAGATTGACTTCCGCTTTGCTGGTAATCAGTCGCAACGAGGTTTCGGAAAAACCGCGCTCGGCAAACAAGCGCTCTGCTGCGTTTAAGATCCGCTCCTTGGTTGTTAACCTATTACTCATAAGTTGGCATCCATCTGTTTACAATTAAACGTTCGTTTAAAATATGCTCAGCTCCAGCGGAAGTCAAAGCGGATATGATTATCAACCGCCTAGCTGTTGCTATGGCCGCCCAACTAAAACACCACCAAGCGGTCGGCAAACCCCCTTCGCCAAAGCACCAGCCAGCGGCGTTGAAACGCCGCCGCGGTTAGCAGTGCTAACCGTTTAAAGGCAACTCACCTTCGGGTATAATCCGCCGACTTTTTCAACCACAGCGAGTAATCGACCTCGATGACCGTAAACACCTTTGATCCAAACGCAGCCACGGCCACCCAGCCGAGCACCACTCACCCAACCGTGACCGCACCGCAGATGGGCGACCAAGCCAATGGCACCAAGATTGGTTTCGTCTCTTTGGGCTGCCCAAAGAACTTGGTGGACTCCGAGCGGATCCTGACTCAGCTGCGCATTGAAGGCTACGACATCATCAACAGCTACGCTGGTGCCGATCTGGTGATCGTCAACACCTGTGGTTTCATCGACTCGGCGGTGCAAGAGTCACTGGACACCATCGGCGAAGCGTTGGCGGAAAACGGCAAGGTGCTGGTAACCGGTTGTCTGGGTGCCAAAGAGGACGAAATTCGCCAGATCCACCCGAAAGTACTGGGGATCACCGGCCCACACGCTTACGAAATGGTACTGGAACAGGTACACCAACTGCTGCCAAAGCCAGAACACAACCCAATGACCAGCCTGATCCCCGATCACGGCGTCAAGCTGACTCCACGTCACTACGCCTATCTAAAGATCTCCGAAGGCTGCGATCACAAATGTACTTTCTGCATCATCCCATCGATGCGTGGCGAGTTGGACAGCCGTCCAATCGGCAACATTTTGGATGAAGCCAAACGTCTGAAAGAAGCAGGCGTAAAAGAGCTGCTGGTGATCAGCCAAGACACCGGCGCTTACGGTACCGACGTTAAGCACAAGACCGGATTCTGGAATGGCATGCCGGTTAAAACCGCGCTGCTGGAGCTGGCAACCAAGCTGGCGGAATTCGGCATTTGGGTACGTCTGCACTACGTCTACCCCTACCCAAACATTGAAAAGCTGATGCCGCTAATGGCGGAAGGCAAGATTCTGCCTTACTTGGATGTGCCACTGCAGCACGCCGCGCCATCGGTATTGAAACGGATGAAACGCCCGGGCAACGCCGAACGCACTCTGGAGCAGATCCAGCGCTGGCGCGAGATCTGCCCAGATCTGGTGATCCGCTCTACCTTTATCGTCGGTTTCCCTGGCGAAACCGAAGAGGAGTTCGAGCAACTGCTGGACTTCATTGAAGCGGCACAGCTAGATCGCGTTGGCTGCTTTAAGTACAGCCCCGTGGAAGGCGCCAAGGCCAATGAACTGGACAACCCAGTGTCCGACGAAATCGCTGAAGAACGCTTCCAGCGCTTTATGGCACTGCAAGCCGAGATCAGCCGTGACAAGCTGCAAGATCGCATCGGCCAAGAGATGTTGGTACTGGTGGATGAGATTGGCGAAGACGGCGCCATCGGCCGCAGCTACGCAGATGCCCCAGAGATCGACGGCAAAGTGACCATCGGCGGTGAGTACGATCTAAATCCTGGCGATATGGTGTGGGTTGCGATCGAATACGCCGACGACCACGACCTGTTCGGTACTCTGGTCGAAGACGACGAAGAGGAAGAAGGCGAACAGGCGTAATCGCCCAGCCTGAACCGACTAATCGATGCCCGCATTGGCAATGCCGATGCGGGCATTTTGTTGTTAGCCTTCCAGCAGCGGTGCCAGTTTTAGTAGCTCGGCGATGTTGCTGGCGCCAAGCTTTTTCATCACCTTAGCGCGGTGTACTTCAATGGTTCGTACCGCCACAAACAAGGTATCGGCCATCTGCTTGTTGGTTTGACCGCTAACCACCAACCGAAAAATCTCGCGCTCCCGTTCGGTTAGGCTGTCTAGCAAGTGATGTTCCGCCTGCTTTTGCCCAAGTTGCTGACTGTGCGCCAACCCCTTAGCCAGCGCATCTGCCAACGCTTGGCCTTGCACCGGCTTTTGGAAAAAATCGAAAGCGCCATTTTTCAGGGCATCGACGGCCATCGGCACATCGCCATGACCGGTTAAAAAGATCACCGCCAGCGGACTTTGGCTCTGATTCAGCTGCTGCTGCAGCTGTTGCCCTGTCAGCCCTGGCATCCGCGAGTCCAAAATCACGCAACCGGGTTGGCTCAAATCGATCTGTTGCAAAAACAGCTGGCCATCGGCAAACCACTGCACTTGATAGCCAAAGCCTTCCAGTAAGAAGGTTAAAGAATCGGCCACCGCTTCATCGTCATCCACCAAATAAACGGTCTGCATCGTCGTCATTTCATCACTCACCTTGGTGTTCCTGCTTTGGGTAATATCGCAGTTGTTGTTCGCTTGCGAGTTGTTTGAAGCAAAGTTTGAATAAGCCCACACAGGATTGCTCAAGAGTGAGGTATGGTTCGACTTTTTTGACGCTGTCGAGTTTGCCGTGTTGCGCTTGTTTTCCACCTTTAGTTTGCTGCTGACGCTGATGTTGGCCGCCATCCCAGCGAAGGCCACCACTGCCGAGGACACCGAGGTGGTCGATTACCATGTTGGCGTATTAGCCAATTGGGGTTATCAGGATGCAGAGCGACGTTGGCAACCATTAATGGACTACCTTAGCCAGCAACTGCCTAATGCTCGCTTTCGCGTCCATCCCGGTACCTTCAATGAACTGAACCACGCCCTGCAAGCTGGCCAAATACAGTTTTTGATCACCAACCCGGGGCAGTACCTGTACCTGTCCAACCAATACCCGTTGTCATGGTTAGCAACCATGAAATCACGTCAACACAATGGCACCACCAAGGCGATTGGTTCGGCGATTGTGGTGCGGCAGGACAGCGAGATCCGCACCCTGTTTGACCTGCAAAATAAAACCATCGCCGCCAGTGATCCCCACGCGTTGGGCGGATACCAAGCCACCATCGGTCTATTAAAGCAGTTGGGCGTCGACAGTACCTCATGGTTTAAACGGGTCAATTTCTTGGGTTTTCCGCTGGATCCCCTGATCTATCAAGTGCGCGATGGCAATGTTGACGCCGCCATTACCCCAGTTTGCACCCTAGAGCAGATGAGCCAACGGGGGTTAATCAGTGCCGATCAGTACCGCGTGCTCAACCCCAGTCGCCCCAGCGGTTTTGAATGTCAGTGCTCAACCAACCTGTATCCGAATTGGTCATTTGCCGCCAGTGAAAAGGTTCAGGTCGACCTAACTAAACGGTTAACCCAAGCGCTACTGGCATTGCCCGCCGAGCACCCAGCGGCCATCAAGGCGCAGTTAAGTGGCTGGACCTCCCCCATTAGCCAACTGCAGGTGATCCAACTGTTCGATGAACTGCAGTTCACCCAAGCCAACGACAACAAGTGGGATCAGCTTTATCACTGGTTAAAAGCCAATGACCACTGGGGCGTTGTCGCCATCCTGCTGTTTGTTCTGGCGACCAGTTACCACTTTTGGATTGAATATAAGTTTCGTCAGAAAAGCGAAGCGCTGCTGGCCAGCGAGCGCCAGTTAAAACTCAATGCGATCGCCATGGAGCGGCTACAAAGCAGCGCGATACTGGGAGAGATTGGCGCAGGATTAGCGCACGAGTTGAATCAGCCGATTGCCGCCATCAGTAACTACAGTGAAGGAGGCATTATGCGAGCGCAGGCCGGCCGAGGAACGAGCGACGATCATTTGGCGCTGCTTAAGAAGATCCAAAGCCAATCGCAACGCGCCTCCGAGGTGGTGCAGCGGATCCGCGGTCTGCTTAAGCGCCGGGAAGCGGTGATGAGCGACGTAAACCTGCTGTCGCTGGTGGATGAGGCGTTAGCGCTACTGAACGTCGAATTAACCCGGCGCCAAATCGAAGTTCGCACTCAGGTTGAAGGCGAACCGTTTTTCATCAGCGGCGATCGTGTTGGGTTGCTGCAAGTGCTGGTGAATATTTTGAAAAACAGCATTGATGCCTTAGATGAGTGCCCAGCACCGCATCACGGCCAGTTATTGGTACAGTTTCAGTTTTTGGCCGAGCAGGTCAATCTTGCGGTTATCGATAATGGCCCAGGCTTAGCACTGGAGAGCGATGCGCTGATGGCGACCTTTTTCTCCACCAAAGCCGATGGCTTAGGTTTAGGGCTGGCGATCTGTAACGACATCATTAAACAGCATCAAGGGCTGTTTACCTTGCAGCAGCGCGATGATGGCCAACTGGGTTGTCAAGCGCAGTTAAAACTGCGCCGCCGTGGCAGCCAACAACCGGTACATTAACTTAACCCAAACAAGGGAGCCATCAGGCTCCCTTAATGTTATTCAACGCGCCAGATTAGCCCGCACAGTCAAACCAGCAGCATCAGCCACCAAGACAAAGGTGACCGCAGCGACCATTAGGCTTGCTTTGGCGCGATGGTTCGCACAATCCCAAGTTATGTGGCAAACCACAATAGACAGCAGCAGCCCGTTGCGGCGGTTAACCTCTGACCATTGAGATGGCTCACAACCTCGACTGACGAATACCCACTATGTGGTAAACCACAATATCCGCCCTGTCCCCGCATTCGCACAATGACCTGGTAATCCACCAAAATACCGGGGACAAATTCCATGAAACTAGATCGGCGAACCTTTATTAAAGGCGCTGGCATCGGTACCGCTGGCTGCGCGCTTGCGACCATGCTGCCGGGCACCTTAGGCGCATTAGAGCGCGGTCAACTGAATGGCTCCGCCACGGAAGTCGCCAGCATCTGTGAGATGTGCTCAACCCGTTGCCCAATCTCTGCACGAGTGGTCAATGGCAAAAACGTATCGATCTTAGGCAACGCCAAAGCCAAAGATTTCGGCGGCGCGGTTTGTGCCCGTGGTGGCTCAGGCCACAGCCAACTGTACGATAAGCAACGACTGGTTAAGCCGCTGAAGCGCATCGGCGCGCGCGGCGAAGGCAAATGGCAACAGATCGAGTGGGATGAAGCCTACCAAATCATCGCCAACAACCTTAATCAGATCAAAGCGCAGTACGGCCCCGAAGCGGTGGCTTTCTCCTCTAAATCCGGTTCCAACCACGGTTTTATCTTCCATTTAGCAAAAGCCTTCGGCAGCCCAAATACCTTTACCCACGCTTCCACCTGTCCGGGTGCCTACGCCATTGCCGCCAAGGCGATGTACGGCGGCAGCGTCAAACGCGACTTAGCCGATTCCAAGTACATCATTAACTTCGGGCATAACCTGTACGAAGGCATCAACATGGCGGAAACCCGCGGCATGATGCACGCGCAAACCGAAAAAGGCGCCAAGTTGGTGGTGTTTGAACCACGCTTTTCGATCGTCGCCGACAAAGCCGATGAATGGTATGCGATCAAGCCCGGCACCGATGTCACCGTGGCCTTGGCCATTAGCCATGTGCTGATCAACGACAATCTGTACGACCGCGAGTTTGTTCAGCAGTACGTTAGCGGCTTTGATGAGTTCGCCGCCGAAGTGCAGCAATACACCCCAGAGTGGGCGGAAGCGATCTCCGATGTGCCAGCCAAAGACATTCGCCGGATTGCCCACGAATTGGCCGCTGCCGCGCCCCATGCGCTGATGGATTTTGGTCACCGTGCCACCTTCACCCCAGAAGAGTTCGAGATGCGCCGCGCCATCTATGCGGTGAACGTGCTGATCGGTAACTTAGAGCGCAAAGGCGGCCTGTACTTCGCTAAAAAAGCGAGCACCTACAACAAGTTCGCCGGTGAAACCGCGGCACCAGTGCTGGCCAAGCCAGGGGTTAAAGATCTGCCTAAAATCAGCGCACCGCGGATTGACTTGGTCGATAAGCAGTTTGCGATGATCGCTGCATCTGGCGGTATCTACCAATCGATTTTGGATGCCACCTTAGAAGCTAAACCCTACCAAATCCGCGGTTGGGTGATGAGCCGCACCAACCCGATGCAGACCATGACCGATCGTGCCCGCGTCGTTGCGGCCATGAACAAGATGGATTTCATCGTCAGTTGTGACATCTACGTCAGTGAAACCGCCGCCTATGCGGATCTGGTGTTGCCGGAGTCCACTTACCTAGAACGCGATGAAGAGATCGCCGACATCTCCAGCAAAAATCCAGCCTACTACGTTCGCCAAAAAGTGGTTGAGCCGATTGGCGACACCCGCGCCAGCATCCAGATCTTCAAAGAGATCGGAGTCGCTCTGGGACTCGGTGAATACTTCCCTTGGGATAACATCGAAACCTTGCAGCTGTTCCAAACCGGCAATAACCCGGCACTACTGCAACAGCTTAAACAGGATGGTTACGTTAGCTACGGCACCCCATTGATGCTGCGCGAAGCGGGCATGGTTAAGCAGTTTACCAAGGCCCACAGCAACGCAGTTGCCGCCGATGCTGATGGCACCTACGCCAGCCACATTAAGTTCAACACCCCAACTGGCAAGATCGAATTGAGCTCGGCCAAGGTGGAGCAGTTGGCCGAGGGACGTGGGGTCATTCGCTACCGTGAAGTGAATCTGAAAAAAGCCGATGAGCTGTTCTTTATTCAGGGCAAAACCGCCATTCACACCAACGGCGCCACCCACAACGTACCGATGTTGGCCAACCTGATGTCGGACAACGCCATGTGGATCCATCCGGTCACCGCCAACCTGCTCAATATTGCCAACGGCGATCGCATTCGCATCTACAACGACACCGGTAGCGAAGAGGGCCACGCCCTAGTAACCCCAGGCATTCGCCCAGATACCGTTTTTGCCTACATGGGCTTTGGCTCTAAGAACAAAGAGCTAACCCGTGCAACTGGCAAAGGGATCCACTGCGGCAACTTGCTACCCCACGTAACCTCGCCGGTAACCGGCATGAACTTGCACACCACTGGCGTCAAGATCGAAAAGATTTAATTGGAGTTGATTATGAGCAAGCGTTACGTGCTCGTGCACGATGAAAGCAAATGCATCGGCTGTCAGGCCTGCAGTGTCGCCTGTCGCAGCGAAAATGACGTACCAGAATCGGTAACTCGGCTGCAGGTTCGGATTGAAGGCCCATTTGGCAACTACCCCAACCTGCACTTTAAGTACAACCGCGTTTCCTGCGAACAGTGCGAAAACGCCCCTTGTGTGAAGGTCTGTCCAACCGGCGCCGCCTACGTTGGTGACGACGGCATCGTCTCCATCAAACAAGACAAATGCGTTGGCTGCCTCTACTGCGTTGCTGCCTGTCCTTACAAAGTGCGCTTCATCAACCCTGAGACCCGAGTACCGGATAAGTGCAACTACTGCAAAGACACCCGCTTGGCTCGCGGCGAACTGCCAGCCTGCGTCAGCGTTTGTCCTACCCAAGCGTTAACGTTTGGCGACGCCAACGATCTGACCAGTGAGGTGCGCCGTCTGCTGGACAGCAAGCCGAACTATCAGCAAAAGCTCAACCTTGGCACCAAGCCACGTTTGTACCGTATCCCAGGTCGTAAAGGAGGGATCCAAGCATGAACAATATCTGGGGCTCGATGGAGCAATACGATCCGGTCGTTTGGAACTGGATCATCGCGGTTTACCTGTTTATGGCTGGCCTGTCTGCCGGTTCGATGTTGGTCGCTATTGGCCTGAAATGGTACAAGCAGTCCCGCGGTTTGCCGTGTGAAGGACTGCCGGTACTGAAGGCCGCCGCCGTGCTAGGGCCAGTGGCAATCTGTTTGGGGATGGCGCTGCTGGTGCTGGATCTGACTAAACCGTTCCATTTTTACCTGATCCTCATCAACTACAACCTGACTTCGGTGATGTCGTGGGGGGTAATCGCTCTGCTGTTGTACATCCCGCTGGTGTTTGTCTTTGCGGCGCTGGAGTTTGAAAAGCCATTGCTAAAAGCGCTGCCGCAACTGACTGGGATGTTGAAAGTGTGCCGCCAAGCGGAAGCCAGCTTAAACAAGCTGATCTTTGCTCTAGCTTTGGGCGTTGGCGTCTACACCGGCTTCTTGCTGTCGGCGATGATCAGCTATCCGATCCTCAACACCGCGGTACTGCCAGCGCTGTTCTTGGCTTCGGCGCTGTCGGTCGGCTCCGCCGGTAACATCCTGGTGGCAACCCTGTTCTTTAGCAAAAAAGAGTCCGACTGTATCGAGCAGGTACACCGCATCGAATACCCTGTGGCCTTTAACGAAGCACTGTGTCTGGTGCTGCTGTTTGTTGGTCTGAACTTCTCTGGCCCCGCGGCACAAGCCGCAACCGCCGCCATCACCACTGGCGCTTGGGCTGGGGTGTTCTGGATTGGCGTAGTTGGCTTAGGGTTGGCGGTACCGGTACTGGCCTCAACCTTTGCGCCAAAATCGTGGAAACACAGCAAGGGCTTCTTGGTGGCAGTATCCTCCTGCACCATCCTTGGCGTGTTGGCACTGCGTCACTTCGTGGTGTACGCCGGCCAAAGCTACATCTCCTAAGCCTTGGCTAATTAAAAACGCCCGCACTGGCTGCCAGTGCGGGCGTTTTTATTACCAATTTACCGCAAACATTATCGCTTGCGGTTCAGTTCGCGGTTTTCCAGCTTGGCCTTGGGGCTCTTTTTCATCAGCACATAGACCGCGCCGGTGCCGCCGTGGTGCGGTTGGGCACTGTGAAATGCCAGCACTTCTGGAATGCAGGGTAACCACTTGGCCACATAGCTTTTAAGCACCCCACGAAACGGCTTGGAGTTCAGCCCTTTACCATGCAGCACAATGGCACTGCGAACGTCAGTGCGCTGACAATCCGCAATAAATTGCAGCAGTGCCTGACGCGACTGTTCAACCGTCAAGCCATGCAGATCCAAGCGGGCGTCGATGCTGTAGTGGCCAAGACGCAGATTTTTGTAGACCCCGTGCTGCATACCGCCACGGGTCCAGCCAATGATCTCGTCGGGATCTATCGGTTCAACCGCATCCAGAGTTAACTGGTCATCAGCTTGCTGGCTCTGCGCTTGGGCTGCAGCTCGACGCGCTAACTGCGCCTCTGTAACTGCCGTCGGCCCGCTGGTAGCGACTTTGTCATTTTTTGCCAGAGGCTTCACATCGGACATCGCTTGCCAAAACAACGACTGTTCGTTGTCCATAATTGATCCTCCAATTCACGCGATATCCGTCATTATATCGATTTGACCGCCACCACTGACAATTTGCTGCACGCATCTCACAAATTGTTAAGCTTTGTCACTTTTACTTAAGCGCAGCCTCCGCCACACTGAGGCCATATGGATATCGCCAACCGAGCGTTGGACGTTGCGAGGATGTTTTGCGTTTTTTGTTCCCCTTAATGGTGCTGATTATGGCACCGCCGTTGATGGCCAAGGACGATGCCATCAATACGCTGTACCGTGAGTTTGCCAGTGCTTACCAGCAACTCGATCGCAGTCGAATTGAGCAGCAATACCTGCCCCAAGCGCTAATGATGGGAGTCTCGGAAAAACGCCCGTTTGTTGAGGGGCGAGACAACATTTTGGCCGCTTATGACCACTGGTTTACCAAGGTCGCTAACCGTCAAGGCAGCATCGAGATACGTTTTCGTGGCAGCAATCGGGTGCACTATCAACAGGTGGTGGTCGACGCCGGCTACTACCAAATTCGTTACCAGCCTGAGCCCAGCAGTGGCGAAGCTCCAACCCAGTTTGGCGGCAAATACCAATTTACCTTGCTGCAAAATGGCGAAGGTCGCTGGCAAATTTTGGCTGACAGTGTGTCTCGGGTAGAACAGCAATTATTTGTCGACAGCAAACCGGTTTCAGGGCTGGTTTATGACGACGCTTTTGCGATAATCGCCGCCTCGTCCGCCAACAAAGACTAAACACCATGTTATGCCCATGCGGTAGTCAAACCGACTACAGCCTCTGTTGCCAACCGCTGCACCTCGGTGTGGCACACGCCGAAACCCCAAAACAGTTGATGGCCTCGCGCTATTGCGCCTTTGTGATGGATCAAGCCGACTATCTGCTGGCGACCCACCATCCGGATTTTCGGGGTGACTTAACCCGCGAAGAGCTCAGCGAATCGGCGCAAACCACCGCTTGGCACTGCCTGCAAATTGTCGACGCAACGGTTACTGGCGATGTCGGAGAGGTCGAGTTTAAAGCTTGGTACCGGGAAGATAAGCGCCTGCAAGCGCTGCATGAACGGTCACGCTTTAGCCGTGAAGATGGCCTGTGGTATTACCGCGACGGCGAGATTCAACCGAGCCCGACGTTACCAGGGCGCAACGATGCCTGCTTATGCGGCTCGGGCAAGAAATTTAAGCGCTGCTGCGGCTAAATCCGCAGCGATGCGAGCCGCTGCTACGCCGCGGTTGGCGCGCTAATTGGTCGCCACACTGGACGGCTGAGCTGGCAGCGGATCCTCTGATGTCGCTACTGAGGCTGCCCCTTGGCCAAACTGCGCGTCCAACTGCTGCTCTAGCTCCTGTGCTGGAATCGCACGACTGTAGAAATAGCCTTGCATCTCGTCACACATGTGACTGCGTAAAAACTGCTGTTGGTACTGGTTTTCAACCCCTTCTGCGGTGATCCGCAGATTCAAGGCTTTACCCATGGCGATGATCGCCGGCACAATCTGGCGGCTTTCACGGGAAAATTCCAAATCGGCAATGAAGGAACGATCAATTTTTAGCTTTTGCACCGGCAACTGTTTCAGATAGCTCATCGAACTGTAGCCGGTACCAAAGTCATCAATCGCTAACTCTAGCCCCAGCTCGCCCAGTTGATGACACAGCTGTCCAGTTTGCACCACATCTTCCATTAGGCTGTTTTCGGTGATCTCCAGCACTAACGATTCCGGCTGCAAACGGTAACGATTAAGTTGATCCCAACAAATTTGGAAAAACTCGTCGCTCATTAGCTGCTTAACCGAAACGTTAACGTGCATGGTCATCTGCGGCCAACGTCGCTGCCATAAATGCAGTTGATACAGCGCCGACTCAAATACCCAGCGACCAATTTCATCAATTAAGTTACTGCGTTCCGCCAGATCAATAAAACGCCCAGGAAACACCAACCCCAAACGCGGATGCTGCCAACGGATCAACGCTTCTGCACCGACAATCTGGCCACTGCTGACGTCGATCAACGGCTGATAATGCAGTTGCATCTGCTTGCGAGTGATGGCACTGCGCAGCTCCACTTCCAGTTTCACTTCTTCCAAAAACGCCCGTTGCATCTTGGCGTTGTACTGATGCAGGGTGCGACTGCTCTTGGCGACTTTCATCGCCATATCGAGCGCGGCAAGTGGTCCAATTTGCGGATCCAGCATCGCCAGATCCAGCGCCGCCATGTTGACATCGATATGAAGCGTATCTCCGCCAAATAACATCTCACTGCGCAACCGTTTAAATAGAGTGATGCTGTTGGCAAGCAGTTCACGGCAGCAATCGCCATTGCAGCACGCCAGCACAAACTCATCGGCACCAATACGGTAGACCTCTGCACCGCTAAGTGGCGCAGTGACGTTAATCAAGCGCCGCGCCAACTCTTGCAATGCGAAGTCACCGGCGCGCTCTCCGTAGGTGTCGTTAAAGGCACGAAAGCCCTTGATATCAACAAGTAGCAATTGCTTTAGGTGCGACGTGCTTAGCTGTTCAATAAATCGAGCACGGTTGTAAACGCCAGTTAAGGGGCACAACCACAACCGCTGTTCGAGCTGTTGCTGATACAGATGTTGTTTGGTGATGTCATCGATAAACACCGCCACATAACGGCCACTGCTGTGGGGGATCGCTTCCAGTCGCAGTCTCAGTTGATGGCTAACGCCATCATTAAGCACCATCGCAAATTCGCCACTGGCGTGGGATTGCTGCTGCACCTGCGTTAACAACTGCTGCGCCAAATGCGGCTGCTGTTTGAAAACCGCAAGCTGGCTGGCAGGTCGACCGATCACCGCCGCCGCCGCCATCTGGTTGCTTTGCTGCTCGCTTTGATTGATGGCAACGATCTCAAGCGTATCTGCCTCGACGATCGCCACACGAGTAGGACAGCGTTGGAACAGGTTATCCAGCAGTTCAGGTAACAACTGTTGTTGCTGAGTTTGCAATTGCCCAAACTGCTTAGCAAAGTCAGCGACCCGTTGTTGGCCTTGCAAAATCTGCGATGGTTGCCAGTGGGTTGGTTGGGAGTACTCCAGCAAGACACAACCAAGCAATTGCTGCTCGACTATCGGGAACAGCAACAGCGAATGGACGCCATATTCAATCAAACACTGGCCATTAAGGGCAGAGGTTGCCGGATGCAATCGCGCCGCGCTGGCCATTATGGCCTCGCCATCGGCTAGCGCCTTAAATAGGGTTGGATAGTGAGCAGCTTGCAGGATGGGCAGTTGGCTAACGGCACTGCCGCTGTCGCCATGACAGAGCAATTGCAACGCTTGCGACGACGCGCAGTACTGCCAAAACGAACAGCCATCAGCAGCAAACTGATGTTGTAATGTCTCGGTTAACTGCCACGCACGGCCACCAAGGAATTGAGAATGATGCGAACTCGCTGCCGCATCGATGGCGCACTGTGCCATTAATGGTGCCATCCCTGACCAACAAAAACAGGGGAACGGTAGCCCGATTCCCCTGTTTCAACAATGATTTAGCTTAATTTTTGCGACCTAACGCCGACGCTGAAGCTAGATTATGCGCCCATCTCAAAAATCAGACGCTCGGCGGCACAGCTAAAGGTAACCTGACCTTTGATCATGGCACTGTCTGCATCCCAAGCCGCATCGCCGGTTACTTCCGCAAAGCGCTGCTGCGCACGAGCCAGATAGGCATCAAATTCCGCCATGCCAGCCGCTTCGTCAGCCGCAGCAAAGTTTACCTCTAGCACGTTATCTTCGGCAGAAATAACGGTACCGATATCAGCATAAGCGCCACAGCAATCGCTGGCGGTTTGTTCATGTTTAAAAGACATGGGTGCCTCTTAGGATCTATCAAAACGGGAAGTTGTTGCCGATTATAGGGGTGACGACCAGCAAGGCTGTGATCAGTGTCACGGCTATTGCCTTTGCTAAATAAACTTACTCGATAGAGGTAATCGCTTGTTACTGCACTAGGACAGTTGACCTTTGCCATCTGTTTTTACGCCCAGTCGCGGACGTAACTCTCAACAGCAAGATTTCGATTTAAAACCCGGGGCTGCCAATCGCATCCTCAATGACAGCCGCCAACCTCGGTCTAATTCTAATAACTGAAAACTGAAAGCTGAAAACTGAAAGCTGAAAGCTGAAACAGCAATACGCCCTAGGCGACCGCAACCAACGCCGCCGATTGCAGCCGTTGTTCGGCGATAATGTCCGCTAACTGCTTGTGTGGCGGCAGCGGTTTCGGATTGGTGGCCATCTGTGGCATCGCTTGTGACCACGGCTCGGCGTTGTTGAACGCTTGCTGCAAGCCAAATGGGTACGGGCCGCGCAGCTCCAGTGGTTCCGGTTCAAGACACTGTTGCAGTCGGCTTTGGGTTAGCCCCGATTGTTGGAACGCTTCGGCGCAGCGAATGGCACGCTGATCCTCGCAATACTGGCGAACCATCGGCGCCTCGTCGGGCAACTGCAGCCGCTGCCGCAATGATAATGCAGGGTTGCTGCTGGCACTTGGCAACTGGAACTCGGCAAAGCATCGTGCGTCTTGCACCAGCATCGCCAGCATTAAGCCAAAGTCGCTACGACGCGATTCGGTCACCGCGCTACTGAGGGCATTCCCCAGTTGCAGTTCATTGACCAAAATGGCGTCAGTGCGCATAGAAAACATCCAAAAACAAACCGTTCAAAGGGTTTATCGCACCAACAAAGCAAAACTTTAGAAAAAAAATGATCTTGGCGCTTTACAGGCGCAAAGAAATTGCTAGTATACGCCCCGCATTGAGGCAGCGGCGTATACGCCAAAGCACGGCACTTGTTAGAGCGGGTTGGGAAATCCTCTGATAAGTATAAAAATTTTTCTGGAGGGGTTCCCGAGTGGCCAAAGGGAGCAGATTGTAAATCTGCCGGCACTGCCTTCGATGGTTCGAATCCGTCTCCCTCCACCAT
>NZ_KE383902.1:23523-26598 GCF_000422665.1 Ferrimonas senticii DSM 18821
ACACCTGGAGGGGTTCCCGAGTGGCCAAAGGGAGCAGATTGTAAATCTGCCGGCACTGCCTTCGATGGTTCGAATCCGTCTCCCTCCACCATATTTAACGACAACGCCATCCTTCGGGATGGCGTTGTCGTTTCTGATGTAAATTGATCGGCTCACTTGCAAAACCGCCCTTAGTGTTACAAGATTGTTGGCACGGAGGGGTTCCCGAGCGGTCAAAGGGAGCAGACTGTAAATCTGCCGGCACAGCCTTCGAAGGTTCGAATCCTTCCCCCTCCACCAGCTATCACAACAACGCCATCCTCTCGGATGGCGTTGTTGCTCTAGTCGCGCGATTCACGCAGTGGTTTTAGTAGATAACCAAGTCCGTTGTGTTTGATCTCCAGCATCAGCGCCAACTTCGGCCCCAACGGGGGTGTTGGCCAGCCGTTATTCTGCAACCAAACGTAATAAGCAATAGGAATATCAGATAGATAGCATCCGGCGTATTTGCCGTAAGGCATCTTGTCGTTGGCCAATTGTTTTAGCAGTTGCGGATCCAAGTGTTGTACCATCGAGCCATTGTGATTTAAACGATGGATCTATTATGACACGCAGCTGGGTGAATTGGGCGATTGGCCAAATTGAAGCGGACTTTCAACGCAGTGCCGACACTCACTTAATTAAGTTAGATCTGCCACAGCTGGCCGATATCGACATCTATCTTAAAGATGAAAGCACCCACCCTACCGGCAGTTTAAAACACCGCTTGGCAAGGTCGCTGTTTCTGTATGGCTTAAGTAACGGCTGGATCCGGCAAGATACCCCGATCATCGAATCCTCGTCCGGCTCTACCGCCATCTCCGAAGCCTATTTCGCGCGCTTATTGGGGCTGGAATTCATCGCGGTGATCCCCAAGTCCACCGCCGCCCGCAAGATTGCCCAAATTGAATTTTATGGCGGCCGTTGCCATCTGGTGGAGCCATCGCAGATCTACCTGGAAAGCGAACGGCTGGCACAAGAGCTTGGCGGTCACTACATGGATCAGTTCACCTATGCCGAGCGTGCCACCGACTGGCGCGGCAATAACAACATTGCCGATTCGATCTTTCATCAAATGCAGCTGGAACGCTTTGCCGAGCCAAGCTATATCGTGATGAGTCCGGGCACCGGCGGCACCTCCGCCACCATTGGCCGCTATCTGCGTTATCAGCGCAAAGCCACCGAACTGTGCGTGGTCGATCCGGACAATTCGGTGTTCTTCGACTATTTCAACAACCGCGATAAAACCCTAACTACCGGCGCTTGCAGTCGCATTGAAGGGATCGGCCGACCACGGGTTGAACCGTCATTTATCGCCGAGGTTGTCGACCGTATGATCCAAGTGCCGGATCCGGCGTCCATCGCCACCATGCTGTGGCTGGAGCAGAAACTGGGACGCAAAATTGGCGCCAGTACCGGCACCAACCTCTATGGGGTATTGCAGTTGGCCAGCGAAATGCAAGCCCAAGGTCGACAAGGCTCACTCGTTACCCTGTTGTGCGATTCAGGCGATCGCTACCTGGACAGCTACTACAACCCCGCTTGGGTCGCTGAACATATCGGCGACATCAGCCCTTACCAACAGCAACTGATGCACTTTAACCAAACTGGGCAATTAAGCTGATGAACAACAACAAAGCTGTAGTGGTATTTAGCGGCGGCCAAGATTCCACTACCTGTTTAGTGCAAGCGCTAACCCAATTTGATGAAGTACACACCATTACCTTTGATTACGGCCAGCGTCATCTGCAAGAGATTGAAGTGGCCCAGCAACTGGCGCAGCAACTTGGGGTGACCGCCCATAAGGTGCTGGATGTCGGCTTGCTGAATGAGCTGGCGATCAGTGCTCTCACCCGCGATAGCATCCCCGTCGCCAACGAACTGATGGAAAACGGCCTGCCAAACACTTTTGTGCCAGGGCGCAATATCTTGTTCTTAACCTTGGCTGGGATCTACGCCTACCAAATTGGCGCAAGCACGGTGATCACCGGCGTCTGTGAGACCGACTACTCCGGCTACCCAGATTGCCGCGATAAGTTTGTGCGTGCTCTGCAGCAGGCGCTAGAGCTGGGTATGGATCGCCCTTTGAACCTCAGCACCCCGCTGATGTGGTTAGACAAAGCCGAAACGTGGGCCTTAGCAGCACAATACCAAGCACTGGAACTTGTCCGTGATAACACTCTGACCTGCTACAACGGCATCATTGGTAGCGGCTGTGGCGAATGCCCCGCCTGCACCCTACGGGCTAATGGTCTGAACCACTACCTAAGCAATCGCGATCATGTCAATGCCGAGCTTAAACGCAAGCAAGCCAACTGAGCATTACGGCAAGCCAACGGCAGCACAATTAGCGCTGCCGTTGCTACTAAGCATTAGCGCCATCAGCTTGGCGCTGCTGCCAGAGCTTCATGACAGCTTAGACTGGTATCGTACTGCTATTAGCCATGGCGAGCATTGGCGACTGCTCAGTGGTCACTTACTGCACTCGAACTGGCCGCATCTGTTGATGAACCTTGGCGGCTTATGGCTGCTGCTGGCCTTGTTCCAACCTTACTTTAACCGTGTCTTAGCCATCGCCACACCTGTGATGATGTTGTTGATTGCAGCGGCCATGTTACTCACAGACAGCGAGCGTTATGTGGGCTTAAGTGCCCTGCTGCATGGCCTGTTTGTGTGGGGAGCATTGGAAGATCTGCGCTACCGACGCCGCAGCGGCTACTTACTGCTGATGGGCATCATTGCTAAAGTGCTGTGGGAAAACCTAATGGGTGCCGACAGCGATATAGCGGCACTGATTAACGCTCGAGTCGCAGTAGAGTCGCACTTGATTGGCGCCTTGGCGGGAGCGCTCTGCTGGGGAGCCTGGCGTATGGCAATCCGCCGCAGAGCAAATAGATTTAGCTAATTATGGCAAAATCCAGATACGAAAAAGCCAACCCTAAGGTTGGCTTTTTCTTAAATAAGTTGGTTGCGGGAGCCGGATTTGAACCGACGACCTTCGGGTTATGAGCCCGACGAGCTACCAGGCTGCTCCATCCCGCGACCGAGTTGAGTGTT
>NZ_AUGM01000029.1 GCF_000422665.1 Ferrimonas senticii DSM 18821
AGTTGTCAGTTGTCAGTTGTCAGTTGTCAGTTGTCAGTTGTCAGTTGTCAGTCAGAACAGCAAAACGGGTTCCGCTGTTTCCGGCAAGCAATAACTGGCTACTGTTTTTGTTTTTGCTTCTGCTCTGGCTCTTACTAAAAACTACTAACTGATAACCAATCACTAGCCATCGTCTGCAAACCGATTACTGCAATAGGTTGTTTTCGGTTGAGCAAACCCCAAGATAGCAGTACAACTGCGCTAGTTTCGCCTTATACCAATTCAAGGAACTCCCCATGGCACAACAGTTTGACTACATCGTTATCGGCGCCGGCTCCGGCGGTATCGCCTCCGCCAACCGCGCAGCCATGCGCGGAGCCAAAGTACTGCTGATCGAAGCGCAGCACCTTGGCGGTACCTGTGTAAACGTTGGCTGTGTGCCGAAAAAAGTGATGTGGTTTGGTGCCCAAGTAGCCGAGGCGATCAACCTCTACAGCGAAGATTACGGCTTCGACGCTAAGATCAACGGCTTTAGCTGGAGCAAACTGGTGGAGTCCCGCGAGGCCTACATCGAACGTATTCATGGTGGTTACAACCGCGGTTTGGACGCCAACGGCGTAACCTTAGTGCGCGGTTTCGGCAAGTTCGTTGATAACAACACCATTGAGGTCAACGGCGACCACTTCACCGCACCGCACATTCTGATCGCCACCGGCGGCCGCCCGATCTACCCCAACATTCCGGGCGCTGAATACGGCATCGACTCCAACGGTTTCTTTGCCCTGACCGAACAGCCAAAGCGGGTCGCGGTTGTTGGTGCTGGTTACATCGCGGTCGAACTGGCGGGCGTTCTGCATGCACTGGGCAGTGAAACCCACCTGCTGGTGCGCAAACACGCGCCACTGCGTAACTTCGATCCAATGTTGACCGACACCCTAGTGGAGTTGATGGCTGAACACGGCCCAACCCTGCACACCCACGCGGTGCCCAAAGCGGTTGAGAAAAACACCGATGGCAGCCTGACCCTGCAACTGGAAAACGGCCAGTCACTGGAGGTTGATAGCCTGATCTGGGCCATCGGCCGCGAGCCAGCCACCGACGTTATCAACATCGAAGCCGCCGGCGTGCAAGTTAGCGCCAATGGCTACATCCCAGTGGATGAGTTCCAGAACACCAACGTGGCCGGGATCTACACCGTTGGTGACATCATGGAAGGCGGCATTGAACTGACCCCAGTGGCAGTAAAAGCCGGTCGTCTGCTGTCAGAGCGCCTGTTTGGTGGCCAGCCAAACGCCAAGATGGACTACTCGTTGGTACCAACCGTGGTATTCAGCCATCCAACCATCGGCACCATCGGCCTAACCGAGCCAGAAGCTCGCGCCCAATACGGCGACGACAACATCAAGGTCTACACCTCCAGCTTTGCGGCGATGTACACCGCGGTAACCAAGAACCGTCAGCAAACCAAGATGAAGCTGGTTTGTGCCGGTGCCGACGAAAAGATCGTTGGCCTGCACGGCATCGGTTTGGGCATGGATGAGATCCTGCAAGGCTTTGCGGTAGCAATTAAGATGGGTGCCACCAAGGCCGATTTCGACGCCACCGTAGCGCTGCACCCAACCAGCGCCGAAGAGTTTGTAACCATGCGATGAACGATAAGATCGCAGCAAAAAGCCGGCAGATGCCGGCTTTTTTGTTGTCATTTTTCGCCTATTGGCTTTGTAGCACCGCCAGCATCTGTTGCCGCATTAACTCATACTCTGGGTTAAAAGTGGTGCGCGCATGGATTTTGCCCGGCTCATTGGTGCCCCACGCGCTAAACCACACCGGCTCTCCGGCCTGACAGCGAGCCATTGCGTCGGCTTGTTGCTGGCCGTTATCACAGATCCGGCCGTTACCATCGATGCCGAAATAGGGATTCTGTGGCTGATACAGCATCCCCATGTGCGACATATTGGTGATTCGATAATCTGGGTAACGGGCAGGCAAATTGAGGGTTCGCGGAGAATCCAACTGCTGCTCGCCAAACCAAATTAAGCGACTGTCTGGATGACTAAAGCGCTCAGCAAAGGTGGCCGCAATCGTTAGTGTGTCCAAGATGCTGTCGTGCTCACTCAACACCATCAAGGTGGGTTTGCCGTAGCTACCGCGATCGAGCCGCGACATCACCTGTTCGCTGGTGCGATAGTACTGGGCAAAACCGTTGATCGGCATTCCACCCATATAACGGGTGTAGTTAATCTCGGCCTCGGCATTTGGCGTCTCTAACCAGTCTTTAAAATGACTAAGCAGTGGCGTTAACGCGATCAACGGTTCGTTGGTTTTGAACGCTGGCGAGAACAGCAACAGGCCATCAACCTGATCGTTATCGTAGGCCTCACTGGTGACCAAGTTACCGCCGGTGGAGAAACCACCGAGGTAAACGCGATCCACCTGCGCCGCCAATAATTCGGTGTGACGCTGCACCAACCGTTGCCAGTCTCGATGGTCAACCTTGAGCATATCGCCGGGGCGAGTGCCGTGCCCAGGCAGCAACACGGTGCGCACCAGATAACCCTGTTGATACAGGGTTTCGGCAATGTCACTCATCGAAAACGGCGCGTCCCCCAAACCGTGTACCAATAGCACACCGCCCTTAATCTCACCATTTTGACGCCACTCTCGTGGGGCGTTGGCGGCGATCTCGACCGCATGATTATCGGTCAGGAAATAGCGATTGGCCGCCAGATAGGCTCGGGTCTGCTGAGCGTATTCGGCGAAATCGCCGTAGTTACTTGGGTACGCTTGCTCGGATTCGACAAATAACGGGTGCAGCGATTGGGTTTGGCAGCCGCCCAACAACAACAGCGGCAACAACAATAAAGCTTTCATTCAGTAAACAATCCATCAAGGCCGCCATCGTCTTAAGTCAACAGCAGATCGGGGGAGCTGACATTAGCGATTTTCGTTGTGCTCGACAATCACGCCGAACGTGGCTCAAGGCCGGCCAAAAACAAGCCCAGTACCCCATCGATGTGTTGTTGTAATTGCGCTTCGGTTAGTGGCGCGGTTCCCAGCAATAATCGCTGCTGCGGCGCCAGCAACATCGCCGTGAAATAGTCGACATAAGCAGTGGCTTGGGCAGGCTGCAAATCAAAGTGGCGCAGCAAAAACGCCGCCAGTTGTTGCTCTAAGGATTGCGGCCCCTGCTGCCAAAACGGTTCGGTCAACTGCGGTTGCCGTGGGCTTTCGCTGATCAGCAATCGCGTTAGCGCCAGATGCGCCGGGCTTAGGTGGCCAGCGACAAACTGGGTTGCAAACTGGCGTAACACAACCTGTGGCTCCGACTGCTGCCACAACGGCGCAAAATCGTACTCTGGCTGTTCACCCAAAAGCTGCAAAACTGCGGCAAACAGGGACAATTTCGAGTCGAAATAACGATAAACCGTCTGTTTGGTTACGCCGGCCTGTAACGCCACCGCATCCATACTGGTCAGTTCAAACCCTTGAGTAAGGAACAGCTGCTGCGCCGCCGTTAGGATGGTCAGTCGTTTTTGCTGTTTGTTGTGGCTGAGCTTGCTGGTCATCGGGTTCTCCTTCCTAGCAACCAAACAATCATACCACTTGGTATGATTTTATTGACAGCGTTATTGCCAAGATCAATCATACTTGCAAGTATGATTTTGAACATATCGCGATGAACCAAGTAACTGCTGGCCGCTTTAGCCAGACCAATGGCCGATTATTCGGCTTCCTCTTAGCCGTAGCCGCCGCTGTACTGATGAGCTTTGATCCGGTATTTATCCGCTTTTCCGGCGTAAGTGGCTTCGATACCGCATTTTTGTTCGGCTTATTCAGCGCCATCTCAATGACCTTGATGTTGCAATGGCAGGATCCTCGCGGCGTTATCGGCGCCATTAAAGCAGGCGGTTTCGCGCTGTGGCTGTCGGCGGGATTGATGCTGATCAGTGGCAGTGGCTTGGTGCTCAGCATTAAGCACACCACCGTCGCCAACACCTTTGTGATCTTAAGTGCCACCCCAGCGCTATCGGCGCTGTTTAGCTGGTTGTGGTTTAGAGAGGCCACCAGTCGCCGCACTTGGCTGGCGATTGTCAGCGTGATGGTGGGGATTTTGATTGTGGTCTCCGGCTCTGCCCAAAGCGGCAACTGGCTCGGCGATGGCTTAGCGTTAATTGCGGTAAGCGCACTGTCGTTGCTGCAAACGGTGATGCGCCGCTACCCAGAGGTGAGCCGAATGGCCAGCGTTGGCCTTGGCAGTGCCCTTATTGCACTGGTGATGGGCTTATTGGCAGAACCCAGCAGTTACAGCCTAAATACCTGGTTGGTGATGGCGGCGATGGGATTACTTAGCGCCCCCTTCGGCCGCGTCTTAGCCCAAGTTGCCACTCGACACATTACCGCTGCGGAGGTGGGGATGGTGTTGTTGCTAGAAACGGTATTGGCACCGCTGTGGGCCTTTGGCTTTTTCGGCGAAGTTCCTGGCTACCTCAGCCTGATCGGTGGCGGCCTGATCTTTGCCACCATCGCCCTGTACGTCTACGCCGAATCGAAATAGCACCGCAAAACAAAAAGCCCAGCTCGCAGTCCGCGAGCTGGGCTTGGTTTTATCCGTAGGCTGGCTTAGAACGCAGGGGTCACTGCTACCGCAACGCCGTCGATGCCTTTCTTAACGATAACCACGTTATCAAAGCCAATGTGGCGCAGGGCGGTACCGACTGCGGTCGCGCGACCGCCGGTTTTGCACATCACCGCAATGGTCTTATCGGTTGGCAGTTTGGCCAGATTTTCTGGTTTAAATACTTCGTTGGCTGGAATGGCGAGGGTATTAGGCAGGCCGATCTGGACCGCACTCAGTTCACCCGGGTTACGCACATCCAGGGTCACCACTTCACCGGCTTTGGCTTTTTTCAGATACGCATCTGGGGTAGTCAGACCCAAGGCTTTACCTACTGCGGCACCGTGAACTGGGGCAAAGTAATCTTGATAGCTGGCCGCTAACTCTTTGTCGTATGCCATTGCCTGAGTGCTCAACAGCATGGCTGCAACTGCAATCCATTGTTTCATTTCACGTCCTTAAATTGGTTCGGTCATTGGAAAAATTTCGAACCAAAATCTATCCAAGCGACAACCACAGCACCGTGAAGCAATGGCCGCTTTTAGATTTTTTTACAGTTAAACAGCGCTAACCTCGGTCGCAGCGGCCATCGTAATCAGCCTTTTTTAGCTTTTAGAGTGGCTCGAATCTCGATCATGGCGATTGTTTATCCATTGATAGCGGTTATTTAGAGCTATCACTTAAAACGGTTGTATCCACTGCTCCCGCCGGTTTCCAGCCAAACAAACCACTAAGCCTATGCCGTATCATCGCCGACTCCGTCCAATAGCCTTGCCAACATCGCTATTTTATTGATTCATAGGTGAATGGACCGGTTGTTTATCAGACAAAAGACTTTAGGATCGGCGCCGTCATCAATCCTTGCGAGTTAAACCATGAACAACCGTCATCCACTGTTGGAAGACCTCTTCTCCCTCAGCATTGGGGTAATGCTGCTCAGCGTCGCGATAATGCTATTGAAACAAACTGGTGTAATGGTTGGTGGCGTAGCAGGCGTAGCATTGCTGTTGGATCACTTCAGCCAGTTTGGTTTTGGCCTGCTGTTTATGACCTTTAGCGCGCCGTTCTATCTGATGGCATGGTTCCGTATTGGTCGTCGCTTTACTCTTTACAGCCTCGGCGTCGTCGCCGCGATTTCGTTACTGACCGAGCAGCTGTCTCACTACATTACCATCGATGGACTGACGCCAATGGCGGCGGCGGTATTTGCTGGGATCCTTATCGGTGTCGGTATGTTGGTGCTGTTTCGCCACAACGCCAGTGCCGGCGGCTTCAATGTATTGGCGCTGTATTGCCAACAGCGGTTCGCCATTCGCGCCGGCTATCTATTGATGGGGCTCGATCTGACCGTCCTGTTTATCACCGCCATTACCATGGGGGTAGAGACCCTGATCGCGTCCGCCATCAGTTTTGTGTTGATGAATTTGGTGATCAGCATGAACCACAAACCAGGACGTTACTTGGGGGCCCAAGCGGCCTAAGCAATCAAAGTCCCCGACAGCAAAAAGCCCAGTTCGTTTGAACTGGGCTTTGTCGTTTTAGCTAGGCAATAACGGACTTAGAACATCCACTGGTATAGGTAACCGGCACTGATTGCCATGGTTAGGATAACCACCAGGAACGCTGCAATCATTTGGTTCTTAAAGATCGACTTCAGCAAAATCACTTCGGTCAAGCTGGCACCGGCAGAGCCAATGATCAGCGCCATTACCGAACCAGACGCCATCCCTTTTTTAACCAGTGCGGCACTCAATGGAATGACCGCTTCAGCACGAATGTACAGTGGGATACCAATTACCGCAGCGATTGGGATCGCGTACCACACACCTTGACCGGCGTATTCAACGATTAGGTCGGTTGGCATAAAACCGTAGATGAATGAACCGATACTGATACCCAACAGCAGGTAAGGCAGTACTTGTTTAAAGTCTTTCCAAGTCGCACGCCAGATGGTCATCCACTTGCTTTCGGCTTTCGCTACTGGTGCTTGGCTGTCGCCGCTGCAGCAAGAGGTTTTCGCTGCCACTTTTGGTGCACAGCAAGAGCTCTTTTCTTCTACCTTCGGAGCGCAGCAAGAGCTGGTTTCAGTCGCTTTTGGTTTGCTGTCGCCACACGCAGTAGCACAGCTGCTTTCGGTTGCTTTTGGCTTGCTGTCACCACAAGAGGTGCCACAGTTGCTCTCAGTACCGCCTTCGTAAGCTTCCGCTTTTACGTAACGTTCAAAGCCCAGCTTTTCCAAGATGTAACCCGCTGCAACCGACACAAACATCGCAATCAGGAAGTAGAACAGCGCTACTTTGGCGCCAAAGGTCACCACAAACAGGCCAATGATGATTGGGTTCAATAGCGGGCTAGAGAACAGGAACACCATCATTGGGCCGAAACCAGCACGGGCTCGCAGCAGACCTTTTAAGAACGGGATGGTCGAGCAAGAACAGAACGGGGTAATGGAACCCAGCAGTGCCGCAACCACGTAACCGCGACCGTTACGAGAGCTCAGAATTTGTTGAACTTTCTCTGGGGTAATGTAGGACTGCAACACCCCAACAAAGTAGCTGATGGCCAAGAACAGAATGGTCAGTTCTACTGCCAAAAACAGGAACATATCGAGGGCTTCACGGCCCATGGCTAACATTTCAGGACTCATTGATTCGACTCCAACATAATGACTATGGCGACGGCATCGCTAACTCAAACCGAAGCACTACATTTCTAAAGATGTCGAAATAATACATCCTGCCGTGACGCTGTCAAAGATTTATTTCCATTTTTTTGGAATTATTCTTATCAAGGCGGCCAACAACAACCAAAAACGGCGCCTCAGGGCGCCGTTATATCTATGAAAAACAATAAGTTAACTTGCTTTTACTGTTTGCTGTTCATCGGCACAGCATTCGTCATTCAAAAAGCCGATCACCGCATTCAGTTGCTCATACTCCGCCACACAATACAGAGTGCGCCCTTCCCGTCGCTGACTGATCAGCCCTGCTGACATCAGATTGCTAATGTGATGAGACAAGGTAGAGCCGGGGATCTGCAGCTGTTCTTGGATGGTGCCAACTGCAACCCCTTGAAAGCCAGCACGCACCACGCACTTATAGATACTCAATCGAGTGGCATGGCCCAGCTCTTTTAAGACTTTTGCTACTTCGTTTAGCTCCACGGTTGCCTCACTCATCGTCAATGTTTCGGTAATATTGGAAATATAAGCCGCCAACGCGGTTGGCGCAAGCGTCATATCAGCAACGAGCAAACCAACCGCTCTGGCGCAGACTAACGTAGCAAGCGCCGAAACTTGGCAGTGACAAAGCGGGGTTGAATGCCTAACTCAACCCCACTAACGGTGAGAACTACGATGCAACCGAGCGATAGCACCAACGCTCAGTAAAACGTTCACTGGTTAATGCCAATAACTGGCTAACGATGGCCGTTGCGGCAATAGCAAACAGCAATCGCGACCAGAATAGATAGCCGATGTCTGCGCCGGTAAACGCCACCAACAACATATCTTCAATCACCCCGTGCAGCAGATTTAACAGCAACACCACCCGAAACAGATCGACTTTGGCGATCTGCCCAGCTCGCGCCTGTTCTAACAGCAAACCACCGCCATAAGCCAAACCGACGGTGATCCCCACTATCGCTAAACTGGCGGCTTGTTTGCCAATCCCCATTAACCGCAAAAGTGGACTCAGCAGCAGCGATAACAGCTTTTCAATACCAAGCCGTGTTAATAGCCGCAATACCAGCATGACAACAAAGACAATCAGGGCTATCTGCGCCAAATTTTGCGTTTGTAGCAGCAGCCACTGCCACAATGTTTGCGGTTGCGGCTGCGCTTGCCATACCAACTGTGCCAGCTGTTGGCCGTCACCAGTCAGTTGATAAAACCGCGCCGTTAACCACGCCAGCATTAGCCCACCACCCAGCCGACTGAGTAATATCGCCCGCCAACTCATACCGACTCGCCGAGCAATTGCACCCTCTACTGGCACCCCATGGGCCACCAACATCAATGCAAACAGCGTGGTCATTTGCGCAACCGTCAACGACACGCCGCTGTTAACCAGCACCACCATCCCGGCATAGGTGTTGGTAACCAAGGTTGTCGCCCACACCAAGCCCATTTCAGCGGGTAAATCGAGCATCGCCATCAATGGCGCCAACCACTGTGACAACAGTTGGATCAGCCCCAACATCTCGCAAATTTTTATCACCACTAACGCCGGGATCATCACCCGAAATAAGTTGCGACAGATCCGCCCACTGTCGAGCAACAGCGCTTTTAAAAATACCCATACCGCCGTCATGCTGCCCTCATTCGCAACCAAATAACTTTCAGATTGGGTACTAATGGTAAAGTTGAACCAAGAAACAAAAATAAGGTTATTAGCTTCTTTGGTTGCCAATAATTTTCTATTTTTTGCATTTGGTTAATTTAATTAGGTTTGAATTGCACTCATGGAACTGGACAAAATCGACCGCCGCATCTTGCTAAAGCTGCAACACAACAATCGCATCGCCAATGTCGACTTGGCGGCCGAGGTGGGGCTGTCGCCGCCGGCTTGTCTAAAGCGGGTCAAACGGCTTCGCGATGAAGGCGTTATCGTTGGCGATAAGGCAATCTTAAACCCAGAGCTGATCGGCAATAAGCTGACGTTGATCGTCAGCGTCGAGATGGATCGTGACCGTGGCGAGATCTACCAGCAGTTCCGCAAGACCATCATGAAAACCCCGGAAGTAACCCAGTGTTATCAGATCTCCGGTTCCTATGATTTCATGCTAGTGGTAGCCGTGGCGGACATTCAGACCTACGAGACCTTTGTTGAACGCACCCTGAGATCCGATCTGAATATCCGTAAATTCCATACTGCGGTATGCATGCGCACGGTAAAGTTTTCCACTGAATTCCACCTTAGCGAATAGCCGCCACCGAATCGGCGTACAAGCGCAAATTACGCTTCGGATCGTTCAGCGTCAGCTGCATTCGCTGGCCTTGGCGTTGCACCTCTAAGGTCACTATCGGCTGCGCCGGCAGCGAGGCCAAATAGTGGTTATATTGGCTGCGGGTAAACAGGCGCTGGCCATCAATGCTGAGCAAGGTATCGCCGTACTTTAGTGGTTCCGAGGCTTGGCCAGCGTCATTACTGCCTTCGATGTACAGCACATTTGGCCGCTGGGCAGCGAAAGTAGCCTGCAGATATTGCGCCTCTGGCAGTTGCCTCCGCGCTTGTTCCCACAAGTTCTGCCGTTCTAACACTAAACGCTGATCGGTGGCCCAGCCTTCGGCCAATGCTTGTTGCTGCAATAACTTGTCGGCGCGCTGCAACCGTTCAATCAAACTGGCGGCGTTAACAGCGCGCTGTTTTGATTCGCTGATCTCAGCGGTTGTTGGGTCGAGCGGCAGCGGCTCTGGCTCAGCCACAGGCGGCGATTGCGGCTTGCCCTCCGCCTTGGCAGAAAACGCCTGAATGTGACCAGAAATATCCCCCGACATTCCCGCTTTTACCATCGCCAATAGCATCCGATTTTCGCTTTGCAGCAGCTTCAACTCCGCTTGCAGATCCGCCAGCTCTGGCGGCACCGCGATGGCCACAGGAGCATCGGAGACCGACGTTGATGCTGGCCATAACGCCACGCTAACCGCAGCACTGACCAACAGTCCGACCACAAATGTGGCGGCTGACAACAATTTTGCTGACATCGCACTCTCCCTTTGCTTGTCGATGGTCACAGTTTAACCCAATGAACCGATAAGGTTTTTTCCCTCTCGCCAGTGATTGGGTTAAGCGCTATCTGATTGCTATCATTAGCCAATTGTTTGTTCGTAAGCTGCTCGTCATGACCGACCGTTTTATTTTGGCCCTAGACCAAGGCACCACCTCTTCCCGCGCGGTACTGTTTAATCAACACGGTAAGGTAGTAGGCATCGCCCAACGTGAATTTGGGCAACTGTATCCACAGCCAGGTTGGGTTGAGCACGATGCGGTCGAGATCTGGGCAACCCAACGAGCGGTAATGACCGAGGTGCTGGCGCGCGCCAAAGTACGCCACAATCAAGTGGCGGCGATTGGCATCACCAACCAGCGGGAAACCACGGTGATCTGGGATGCTGAAACCGGCGAACCGATCCACAACGCCATCGTCTGGCAGTGCCGTCGCACCGCCGATCTGTGCCAGCAACTGAAGCAGCAAGGGCTGGAGGCGCACGTTCAAGCGACTACCGGCTTGGTGCTCGATCCCTACTTTTCCGCCACCAAGATCCGCTGGATTTTAGATAACGTGGAGGGGGCGCAAGCGCGAGCCGAACGCGGTGAACTGCGCTTTGGTACCATCGACAGCTGGCTGCTGTGGAATCTGACCGAGGGCAAAGTGCACGCCACCGATCACACCAACGCTGCCCGCACCATGCTGTACGACATCCACAATCACTGCTGGGATCAAACCCTGCTGCAAGCGTTAAACATTCCCACTAGCCTGCTACCGCAGGTGCAACCAAGCCAATCGCTGTTTGGCCAAGCGCAGTTAGGACCGGTGGCCGTGCCGGTTGCCGGTATCGCTGGCGATCAACAAGCGGCGCTGTTTGGCCAGCAATGTACCCGCGCCGGAATGGTCAAAAATACCTACGGCACCGGCTGTTTTATGTTGATGCACACGGGTGACAAACCGGTGCAATCGACCCACGGCTTGATCACCACCTTGGCCTGTTCCAGTGCCACGCAAACCCCTTACGCCCTGGAAGGATCGGTGTTTATTGGCGGTGCCAGCATTCAGTGGCTGCGGGACGAGCTTGGGCTTATCCGCAATGCCGCCGAAAGCGAAACCGTGGCGGCCCAAGTGGACGACAACAACGGCGTCTATCTAGTGCCCGCCTTTACCGGCCTAGGCGCACCGTATTGGGATCCCGATGCTCGTGGCACCTTGGTCGGCTTAAGTCGCGGCAGCAACCGCTGCCATATTGTGCGCGCGACCTTGGAATCGATCGCTTATCAAAGCAACGATCTACTGCAAGCGATGCAGCAAGACGCCGAGTTGACCTTAACTGAGCTGAAAGTCGATGGCGGTGCCAGCAACAACAACCTATTGATGCAACTGCAAGCGGACATCAGCCACTGCGATGTGGTGCGTCCAAGCAATTCGGAAACCACCGCTGCCGGCGCCGCGTATCTTGCAGGGTTACAGGTGGGTTTCTGGCAGCCACAACAATTGGCCGCTCTTAATCCCCCAGCGCGCCAGTACCAACCACAGCTAGCAGAACCGCAGCGACAAGCGCGACTAACCGGCTGGCAGAAGGCCGTGGCGCAATGCCGCTTTAAAGGCAACTAAGCGCCCACTAAAGCCGCAAATATTGAGTCAGCTAACATAATCTGACGCGGTGGCGCGATAAGCTTTCGCCGCCGTTTTTGCTCCACCAATTATCAACAGATTAGGATGGTTGCGGACAGGGTTCTGAACTCATGACTAGGCCCAGTGGCCTACACTTGAGTTGAACAACAGGCTTTGATTTTCAGTCGGTTAACTAATAAGACGAGGTCTTAGGTGACACAACCACTCAGTTTAAATAGCGCCGTGGCGCGCTTGCGCGGCCGCCTTGGGCAACTGCGCAACAGCCAACCGCCGCAGCGGTGCCTGCAACTGGTTGAAACTGTCGAAGCCCCCCCGCTGTTGGCGTGGCTAGCCAATCAGCAACTGTATCCAAAAATTTTCTGGCACGGCCGTCGTGATGGCCAATTGGTCGCTGCCGTTGGCGCGGCGGTGCAACTGCAACTGCCACAGATGCCCAGCGCTGAAGCGCTGGATCGCCTTTATAACGAATTTTTGCGCAGCAACCCCGATGGCCTAATGCGGCTGTATGGCGGCGTTTCGTTCGATCCACAGCAACCGGCATGGCCGGAGTTTGGCCAAGCACGATTTGTATTGCCGCGACTGGAGATCCGCCAAAACGGCGAGCAAGCGCAACTGTTGTTAGCCCTAACCAGCGACGACTGGAGCAATGATTTTGCTGAGGTGTTAGCGACGCTGGGACAATTGCAACCGACCGCGCCACTGCCGCCACTAGCGCCTGCGGCGGTGATCAGCCAAAGCGAATGCCCAGACCAAAGTCGTTGGCATGAACTGATAGGCCAGGTAACTCACCCTAATTTCATCGCCGACACCCCCAAAGTGGTGTTGTCGCGAGAAACCGTACTGCACAGCGACAACCTGCCCAATCCATGGACCACGCTGCACAGTTGGGGGTTACTCAATCCCACCAGCTATCAATACGGTTTCCAGTTCAGCGCCGAGCAAACCTTTATCAGTTGCTCGCCAGAACGGCTATATCGCCGCTTAGGGCGGGAACTGTCGACCGAAGCCTTAGCTGGTACCACCGTTCGTGGCAGCACCGAAGCGCAGGATCAGCAGTTGGCGCAAGCGCTGCTGGATGACAGCAAAAACAGCCATGAAAACCAGTTGGTGCGCGAACATATCGAGCAGCAATTGGCACCACTGGCGGATTACGTTGGCGCCGAGTCGAGCCCAACCATCTTAAAGCTCAACCACATTCAGCATCTGCATCGGGATATCCGCGCCGAGCTGAAAGCGGGCGTTAATGACCTGCAACTGCTGCAGGCGCTGCACCCAACCCCAGCGGTTGGCGGCTTGCCACGGGAAGCGGCGATGAGCTTTATCCGTCAGCGCGAAGGCTATGAGCGCGGCTGGTATGCCGGCGCCTGTGGTTACTTCGGTGCCAACGAATCGGAGTTCTCAGTGGCGATCCGCAGCGCTCGCTTTCAACCAGGTAAAGTAAGTCTTTACTCCGGCGCTGGCATTGTTGCTGACTCGGATGCTGCCAGTGAATGGCAAGAAATTAATAACAAATTGACCACCGTACTTGGGATCCTACACGGACTATGACCCACAGCGCCGATCTGAATCTTTTATGGGCCAAACTGGTCGTGGAAGAACTGCACCGCTTAGGTGTGCGCCACATCTGTTTGGCTCCTGGCTCTCGCTCTACGCCGCTGACCATGGCGGCCGCCGAGCACCCAACCATTGAACGCCACACCCACTTTGACGAGCGCGGTTTGGCGTTTTTGGCCTTAGGCTTAGCCAAATCTAGTCACAGCCCGGTGGCGATCATCACCACCTCTGGCACCGCGGTGGCTAACCTCTACCCGGCCATCGTTGAAGCCTACCAAACCAACGTACCGCTGATCGTCCTCAGTGGTGATCGGCCACCGGAATTGATCGACTGTGGTGCTAACCAAGCGATTGTACAGCCAGCTATTTTTGCCGATTACGCGCGTCGTTTGGACCTGCCGGCAGCGGATCTGAATATTCAGCCACAAGCGTTGTTGGCGCAGCTGGATCACGCCATGGCGGATCTGGATAAGCCGCTGCACATCAACTGCATGTACCGCGAGCCACTGTACCCAGATGGTAACCGCAGCGATTTTAGCGAATACCTGAAGCCGATTGCCGCTTGGCATCGCGATCAATTGCCGTGGCAACAGCTGCCAAGCCAAGCGCAAACCGCGCTGCCAAGCGCCGAGCAGATCGTCGAATTTGCCAAAGGCAAAGGGGTGATTGTGGTCGGCACCTTGGGGCCGGAGCAAGATCCACAGCAGTTAGTGGCGCTGTCCAAGCAACTGGGCTGGCCACTGCTGGTGGATGCCCAATCGCAACTGCGTCAGCACCCAGAGGCGATCAACCACATCGACCAACTGCTGCATCGGCCAAGCTGCCAAGCACTGCTGGCGCAAGCCGATAAGCTGCTGTGGTTTGGCAGCCGCTTGCTGTCTAAACGGCTGATTAACTTGATTGAATCACAGCCTTGGCAACAGTTATGGCACTGCCTGCCGGTACGTCGCAACCTCGATCCCGGCCATCTGCGAAAAGTCAGCTTTAGCGGCAACATCAACGATTTCTGCGCCTTGCCATGGCCGCAATCGGATAACGCCGATTGGGCCGACGCCTTGGTAACCGCCAATCAGCAGTTGGAACCGATTTTCGCCACTAATGAACAGGGTGAGTTGACTGAGATGGCGGCGGTGCGCACCTTGTCGGCCATTGCCAATGATCAGCACAACCTGTTTATCGGCAACAGCCTGCCGGTGCGTCTGTACGATATTCTGGCCAAGCCCAAAGCCGACGCCGCCAAGGTATTTACCAACCGGGGCGCCTCTGGCATCGATGGCCTGTTTGCCACCTGCGTTGGGGTTGCCCGCGGAAACGACAAGCCCACCCTAATGGTGATTGGTGACGTCTCGGCGCTGCACGATCTCAACTCATTGGCACTGGCTCGCCATAGTCGTCAGCCGTTGGTACTGGTGCTGCTCAACAACGACGGCGGCAGCATCTTCAATATGCTGCCGGTGGCGAACGAGCAGCTAAAGCAAGATTACTATCGCTTAGGCCATGGTCTGAACTTCGCTGGCGCCGCAACGCAGTTTGAACTGAACTACCAGCGCCCAAGCAGCCAAGCGGAATTGGCCGAGCAGATCCAACAAGGGTTAAGCCAAGCCGGCTGCAGCCTGATTGAGGTGGTCGTGCCGCCAGAGCAATCGGCGCAGATGATTGTCGCTACTGGTCAGCAGATCCGTGTCCTTGCGGACTGATCCCCAGCAATTGCTTTACTGTCATCGTTTCGGCGATGGCAGTAAGCCAACCTTAGTGCTGCTGCACGGTTTTCTCGGCAGCAGCGCCGATTGGCGGCCATTCGAAGCAGAACTCGGCCAAATCGCCAACTGCTACGCTTTTGATCTGCCCGGCCACGGCGGCAGTCGCGCCGTCCAGCTGCAACAGGCACCCGCCTTTAATGAGGTGGTCGATCGATTGCTAGCGCAGATCCCCGCCGGCCCATTTCATCTGTTTGGCTATTCCCTTGGTGGCCGCATTGCCCTGCATCTGGCCCATCGCTGCCGCGAGCGCTTACTCAGCTTCACCTTAGAATCCGCCAATCGCGGCATTTTGACCGAACCGGAAAAGGTGGCTCGACTGGCCGACGATCGACAGTGGTGGCAGTTGATGCACGACCACGGCATGGCCGCCTTTTTAGATGTTTGGTACCGACAACCGGTATTCGCCGAGATGACCGAACCTAAGCGTCAGCAGATGATCCGCCAACGACTGGATAACGACCCACAAGCGTTAGCGGCGATGTTTCTTGGCACCAGCATGGGCCACCAACAAGACCAAGCGAGCCTAGCCGTACCAACCCTACTGATGACCGGCAATCGCGATGATAAGTACACCGAGATGGCGCAGCACTGGCCAGATCCGCGGCTAACCCATGTGCTGATCGATGGCGCAGGCCACAATATTCACGCTAGCCAACCCGCGGCCTTTATTGCGACACTGCAAGCTCAGTTAACCTCGTCGTAAAAGGCCCAAACCTTATGGATAAGCTCAACCTCAGCCGCCCGCAAACCGAACAGCTCGCGCAAGCGATCCAGCACTATTGCCAGCAGGAGTTTGAGGTTGATCTTGGCCAATTTGAAGCGGAGTTTCTGCTGCAATTTGTGGTCGATAAGGTCGCGCCAGAGATCTACAACCAAGCGTTATTGGATGCCCAAGCGCTGCTGGAAAACCGGGTGAATGACTGGCGCGACGATCTCTACCAAATCGAGAAACCGAGCCTACTGCGATGAAAGCCGTCGGCCTCTATCGCTACCGTAATCCGCTTAATACCCCGCTGCGCTTTAAAGGCATCGAACTGACCGCCCGTGAAGGGCTGTTGTTGCGGTTTGATCATGCAGGGAAAACTGTTTGGGGTGAATGCGCGCCACTGCCGCAGTTCTCTGTTGATGATCTGCAGCAAAACCAACAAGCGTTGCTCGCTTGGCTCGATAGCGACCAAGGCACCATTGAGGGATTACCTCCCGCAGCACAGTTTGCCATCAGCAGCGCTGAGTTTATGGCGACACGTTCGCAGCCACTAAAGGCGTTACAGACCGTGCCGTTATTGGTGGGCGAACCCAAGCGGATGCTGGCTCAAGCCCTCGCCAGCCCGCAACCGCTAATGAAGCTGAAATTGGCGCGCACTGAGCTTGGCCAAGAGATCGATTTGGTGCAGCAGCTGCAGCGCCAACGTGCGGATCTGCGACTGCGGATCGACGCCAATCAAGGATGGACTGTCAGCCAAGCCTGTCAGTTTGCCGAGGCGGTTGACCTAAGCCGAATCGATTACGTCGAAGAGCCCTGTGCGACACTTACCGCTAACCTCGCGGCATACGCCCGCAGCGGCTTGCCGCTGGCATTGGATGAAACCACTCAGCAACCAGATTACCGCTACCAAACGCTTACCGGGATCAAAGCACTGGTGCTGAAACCCAGCTTAATTGGCTCGGTCAGCCGCTTGCGGAATCTAATTCAGCAAGCCCACGCCGATGGTCTAAGCTGCGTGCTATCCTCGGCGTTTGAAAGCAACCTTGGTTTAACTGTCATCGCCCACTTGGCGCAGCAGTTAACTCCCAACGAGCCCGCCGGACTCGATACCCTATCTTCGTTGCAGTTCGATCTGTGCCACGCCAATCCATGGCTGCCGGATCGACCACTGTTAACCCCAGACCAACTGGAGCCACTATGGCGCTGATCCGCTGTCCACTGCAAAGTGCAGCCCGTCGTTGGGGCGATGCCATCGCCATCGACGGTGAACACACCCTCACCTACCTTGAACTGGATGCTCGCGTTACCGGCCTCTGCCACGATCTACGCAAACAAGGCGTGGGTAACGGCAGCCACCTTGGCTACTGCGCCGGTAATCAGCTGGAAGCGATCCTGCTGATCTACGCCTGTTTCCGTCTCGGCGCAGTATTTGTGCCGCTGTCGACCCGCTTTCCTGCACAGCAGCAGCAGCAACTGATCGACGAACTCAACATTCAATTTGGCTACCCCGAACTGCCAGGCACCAAAGCGATCATGGTGTTAGCCAATGAGGGCGAACAACTGTGGCAGTTCGATGGTGACCTACCGGCAACCATGGTGCTGACCTCTGGTTCCAGCGGCAGCCCTAAAGCAGCGGTACATAATGTCCTGCAGCACTTAGCCGCCGCCGAAGGCAGCTTTGACCAAACGCCACTCACCATCGGCGATCGCTGGTTGCTGTCACTGCCGCTATATCACATCGGTGGCATGGCGATCCTATTCCGCTGTCTGCTCAGCGGCGCCACCGTGGTTTTGCCACGGCAAAAAGACGCCGAAGCCTGTTTGGCGGAACAACAGATCACCCACGTTTCAATGGTCGCCACTCAACTGCAGCGGCTATTGCAACAGCCAACCGCTGCGGCTCAATTGGCCAGCGTTAAAGTGCTGCTGTTAGGCGGTAGTGCCATCCCCGCTAAATTAGTGGAACAGCTACAATCATACTCGTTGCTGGCTCTAACCAGCTACGGCATGACCGAGATGGGCTCACAAATCACCACCGGCGCCGCCAATAGCCAAGGATTGGCCGGATTGCCATTGGCGGGACGGCAGATCCGCATCGACCAAGATGGGGTAATCGAAGTCCGTGGCGACAGCCGTTTTCTCGGCTACTACCAGCACGGCAAGTTGCAGCAACCTTTCGATAAGGACGGCTGGTTTCATACCAAAGACCGCGGCCAATGGGTTGGGGAGCAACTGAAAGTCCTAGGTCGGGCCGACAATATGTTTATCAGCGGCGGCGAGAACGTTCAGCCAGAAGCCATTGAAGCGGTGATCAGCCAGGTTGAAGGGGTCAATCAGGTGATGGTGGTGGCGATTGCCGATGATGAATTTGGCCAACTTCCGGTGGCGGTGATCGATGGCGATTACCAGCAAACTGCGGTCGAAAAGCGCTTAAACAAGAAATTGCCACGCTTTATGCGACCACGCCACTACCTAAGCTGGCCTATAGATCTGCAATCCAGTGGCATTAAAGTCAGCCGCCAAGCGATCCAGCAGTACGCTGCCGCCCAGCTATAGTGATGAAATAGGTACAACCAAGGCCGCGACAGCGGCCTTTTTATTGCGTTTTCGCTTGGCTATTTGGCTTTTAAAACAACGAAAAAGGCCCTGTTCCGAAGAACAGGGCCTTATCGAAAAGTGGTGCTAATACCCAGAGTCGAACTGGGGACCTCATCCTTACCAAGGATGCGCTCTACCGACTGAGCTATATCAGCACAAAGCTTTTATGAAAAAACCCGACTCTTTCGATTCGGGCTTTCTCTGAATAAGTGTCTGACGATGACCTACTCTCACATGGGAACTCCCACACTACCATCGGCGCAACTGCGTTTCACTTCTGAGTTCGGCAAGGGATCAGGTGGGGCCACAGCGCTATTGTCATCAGACAAAAACTGAATTTGGATTAAGCTGACTTTTCTCAGTCAATTTTCTTACAAGGACTTAGATATCCGAGCAAAACCATTTTGGTGTTGTATGGTTAAGCCTCACGGGTCATTAGTACAGGTTAGCTCAACGCCTCACAACGCTTACACACCCTGCCTATCAACGTGGTAGTCTTCCACGGCCCTTTAGGATACTTATAGTATCAGTGAGAACTCATCTTGAGGCTCGCTTCCC
>NZ_AUGM01000030.1 GCF_000422665.1 Ferrimonas senticii DSM 18821
GTACGCCTACCTGGCGAGACAGCAGGATGTGCTCACGAGTCTGTGGCATTGGACCGTCGGTCGCAGCACAAACCAGGATCGCGCCGTCCATCTGAGCAGCACCGGTGATCATGTTCTTAACGTAGTCAGCGTGTCCTGGGCAGTCTACGTGTGCGTAGTGACGTGCTTCGGTGTCGTACTCTACGTGAGAAGCTGCGATGGTGATACCACGCTCACGCTCTTCTGGAGCGTTGTCGATCTGGTCGAATGCACGAGCGGTACCGCCGTGTGCTTTAGCCAGAACAGAGGTGATAGCTGCAGTCAGAGTGGTTTTACCGTGGTCAACGTGGCCAATGGTACCAACGTTAACGTGCGGTTTCGTACGTTCAAATTTTTCTTTAGACACGGCGTCTTTCCTTTCAAAATACGACCCGGTTGCGAGCAACCGGATCTGTTAACGAACTGGTGTTCGATTAGCCCATGCGGGCTTCAATAATGCCCTGCGCAACGTTGTTCGGGGTCTCGTTGTACTCCGCAAACTCCATCGAGTAGGAAGCACGACCCTGAGTGGCGCTACGCAGGTCGGTGGCATAGCCAAACATTTCCGACAGTGGCACTTTCGCGCGGACGATCTTCAGACCCGCGACGCCATCGTCCATGCCTTCGATCAGGCCACGACGACGGTTTAGATCACCCACTACGTCACCCATCCAGTCTTCTGGGGTAGTCACTTCAACCTTCATCATCGGCTCAAGCAGTACTGGTGACGCTTCCAGAGCACCTTTACGGAAGCCCATGGAACCGGCGATCTTAAAGGCCATTTCGTTCGAATCCACGTCGTGGAACGAACCGTCGAACAGGGTAGCTTTAACGTCAAGTACAGGGAAGCCTGCCAGAACGCCTTGAGCCATCTGCTCTTGGATACCTTTATCTACAGCTGGGATGTATTCCTTCGGAATTACGCCACCAACAATAGCGTTTTCAAATTCATAGCCAGCACCCGCTTCACGCGGTTCCAGCTTCAGCCAAACGTGACCGTATTGACCACGGCCGCCGGACTGACGAACAAACTTGCCTTCTACTTCTACGGTAGAACGGATGGTTTCGCGGTAGGCCACCTGTGGCTTACCGACGTTGCAATCAACGCTGAATTCGCGCTTCATGCGGTCAACAATGATGTCCAGGTGCAGTTCGCCCATACCGGAGATCAGGGTTTGACCAGATTCCTCGTCGGTTTCAACGCGGAACGATGGATCTTCAGCCGCCAGTTTACCCAGTGCTACGCCCATCTTCTCCTGATCCGCCTTAGTCTTAGGCTCTACTGCGATCTGGATCACAGGCTCAGGGAACTCCATGCGCTCCAGAATCACTTTATGGTCTGGATCACACAGGGTGTCGCCGGTGGTGACGTCTTTCAGACCAATCGCCGCAGCGATGTCACCAGCGCGCACTTCTTTGATCTCTTTACGGTCGTTGGCGTGCATCTGCACCATACGGCCAAAGCGCTCGCGCTTCTCTTTCACCGAGTTAAATACCGCCTGACCGGTTTCCGCAACGCCAGAGTAGACGCGCATAAAGGTCAAGGTGCCCACGAATGGGTCGGTGGCAATCTTGAACGCCAGTGCCGCGAACGGCGCGTTGTCGTCGGACTCACGAGAGGTCTCGTTGTCGTTCATATCAACGCCTTTGATCGCCGGTACGTCGATTGGCGCTGGCAGGAAGTCGATTACCGCATCCAGTACCGCTTGCACGCCTTTGTTCTTAAAGGCGGAACCACAGGTAGCCAGCACCACTTCGTTGTTGATGGTGCGTTGACGCAGCGCCTGCTTGATCTCGGCTTCGGACAGTTCACCCTCTTCCAGGTACTTTTCCATCAGCTCTTCAGACGCTTCAGCGGCCGCTTCTACCAGGTACTCACGCCACGCTTCGGCTTGGTCTTGGTAGTCGGCTGGAATATCGCGGTATTCAAAGGTCATGCCCTGATCCGCTTCGTTCCAAGCGATGTACTTCATCTTGATCAGATCGATAACGCCGGTGAACTCCTCTTCGGCACCTACGTTCAACTGAATTGGCACACAGGTGGCGCCCAAACGGTTGCGGATCTGCTCAACCACACGCTCAAAGTCAGCGCCGGCACGGTCCATCTTGTTCACGAATACCAGACGAGGCACTTGGTATTTATCTGCCTGACGCCATACGGTTTCAGACTGTGGCTCAACGCCTGAGGAACCACAGAACACCACCACCGCGCCATCCAGTACACGCAGGGAACGCTCTACCTCGATGGTAAAGTCCACGTGTCCTGGGGTGTCGATGATGTTGATGCGGTGCTCTGGGTGCTGCGCTTCCATACCACGCCAGAAGGTGGTGGTGGCCGCAGAAGTAATGGTGATGCCACGCTCCTGCTCCTGCTCCATCCAATCCATGGTCGCAGCGCCGTCGTGCACTTCACCGATCTTGTGGGACAAGCCAGTGTAGAACAACACACGCTCAGTGGTGGTGGTTTTACCGGCGTCAACGTGAGCACAGATACCGATGTTACGGTAGCGCTCAATCGGAGTGGTACGAGCCAAAATAAGTTCCTCTAGCCGACGCTGTGGGCGTCTTAGCAATCAATAATGATATGGGAGTGTGGGTCACTGGCGGGCGTTTGGGAAACGACCGATGATGACGCCCCATATCATTAGTGACTTATACGAAAAGTGGCGTGGCACCGAAGTGCCACGCCAAAGTCATTACCAGCGGTAATGTGCGAACGCTTTGTTCGCTTCAGCCATACGGTGAACGTCTTCACGCTTCTTAACCGCAGTGCCTTTGTTTTCGCTTGCATCCAGCAGTTCACCTGCCAGGCGCAGAGCCATCGATTTTTCGCTACGCTTACGAGCAGCTTCTACCAACCAGCGCATAGCTAGGGCATTACGACGCACTGGGCGAACTTCTACTGGCACTTGGTAAGTAGAACCACCTACACGGCGGGACTTAACTTCCACGGCCGGACGGATGTTTTCCAGAGCGGCTTCAAAGATGTCCAGGTGAGCTTTGCCAGATTTCTCTGCAGCTACATCCAGACCACCGTAAATGATTTTCTCGGCGGTAGATTTCTTACCGTCCAGCATCATTACGTTTACGAATTTCGCCAGCAGTTCGGACTTGAACTTTGGATCTGGCAGGATTTTACGTTGACCTACGACGCGACGTCTTGGCATGGGAATTCTCCGAATTTCTTCAGGTTAATCCAAAACTGGATAACAGATTTAAAAGAGTTTGGCCTTACTTAACGGAGAACCATTAAGACTTAGGACGCTTAGCACCGTACTTAGAACGTGCTTGGCGACGGTCAGAAACACCAGCGGTGTCCAGCGCGCCACGAACGGTGTGGTAACGCACACCTGGCAAGTCTTTTACACGACCGCCACGGATCAGAACAACGGAGTGCTCTTGCAGGTTGTGGCCTTCACCGCCGATGTAAGAAGTAACTTCAAAACCGTTGGTCAGACGAACACGACAAACTTTACGCAGTGCAGAGTTTGGTTTCTTAGGGGTAGTGGTGTACACACGGGTACATACGCCACGCTTTTGCGGGCACGCAGCCAGTGCAGGAACGTTGGTCTTTTGAACCTTGTCCTTACGAGGCTTACGAACTAGCTGGTTAACAGTAGCCATTCAATTCTCCTGATTCGTTAAGCCGAAACTTAACAATCGGTAGTTAGTTTGCAAAAAATCGATGCCCCAGAGTATGGGGACGCGAAATTTTAAGCACCTTCGACTGGGGTGTCAAGAATTCACCAAGGATGGATCGATCCACTCTGATCGTTGCCGATCGCTGCGGTGCCCATCTGGATTTCCAACCCCGCCAACTAAGTGCTTGTTGGAAGGTCAGTTGCGAAAACATTTCCGCAGCCTGACAACAATAAAAAAGGCGCCGTAAGGCGCCTTTTTCAATGCATTACGCTATCGATTACTCACCGATGGAGGCGTTCAGCAGATCCGCCAGGTTTTGTTCTGCTTCAGAAGCGGAAACCTGTGGGGCTGCGTCAGACTTAGCGCCTTTCGCCTTGTTGCGGTGGTAAGCGAAACCGGTACCAGCTGGGATCAGACGACCCACGGTTACGTTCTCTTTCAGACCACGCAGATCGTCGCGCTTACCGTAGGTAGCAGCGTCGGTCAGTACGCGAGTGGTCTCCTGGAACGAAGCCGCAGAGATGAACGATTCGGTCGCCAAGGAAGCCTTGGTGATACCCAACAGTTCACGCTCGTAGGTCGCTGGACGCTGGTCTTCAGCCAAGTCGCGGTTTGCCGCTTTAACGCGGGAAACTTCAACCTGTTCGCCTGGCAACAGCTCGGTGTCACCACCGTCTACGATCACACACTTACGCAGCATCTGGCGGATAACCACTTCGATGTGCTTGTCGTTGATCTTTACGCCCTGCAGACGGTAAACGTCTTGCACTTCGTTAACGATGTAGTTCGCTACGGCATGGATGCCACGCAGACGCAGAATGTCGTGCGGAGCCTCTGGACCGTCGGCGATCACTTCGCCACGCTCAACCTTCTCACCTTCGAAGACGTTCAAGTTACGCCACTTAGGGATCATCTCTTCGTAGGCTTGGCCGCCATCGTGAGGAGTGATCACCAGACGGCGCTTACCTTTGGTCTCTTTACCGAAGGAGATGGTACCGGTGATTTCAGCCAGGATCGCAGGCTCTTTCGGCTTACGGGCTTCAAACAGGTCGGCCACGCGTGGCAGACCACCGGTAATATCCTTGGTACCGCCGGATTCCTGTGGAATACGCGCAACCGCGTCACCCACGTTCACCTGCGCACCATCGTCCAGGTTCACAATCGCGTTACCGGACAGGAAGTACTGAGCTGGAACTTCGGTGCCTGGGATCAGGATGTCGTCACCAGACGCGTTCACCAGTTTCACCATCGGACGCATCTCTTTACCCGCTGCAGGACGCTGCGCAGGATCCAGAACTACGATGCTAGACAGACCAGTCAGTTCGTCGGTTTGCTTGGTCATGGTCACGCCGTCGATCATATCAACGAACTTAACCTGACCTTTCACCTCGGTGATGATTGGGTGGGTGTGTGGATCCCAGTTCGCGACGATATCGCCAGCGTTTACTGCAGAACCTTCAACCACTTCCAGAACCGCACCGTATGGCAGCTTGTGACGCTCTTTCTCACGACCCAGATCATCGATTACCGCCAGTTCGGTAGAACGGGAGGTAACTACGATCTTGTTGTCGGAGTTGATAACGAACTTCTCGTTGTGCAGCTTGATGGTACCGCTGTTCTTAATTTGAACGTTGGTTTCCGCAGACGCACGAGATGCCGCACCACCGATGTGGAAGGTACGCATCGTCAGCTGGGTACCCGGCTCACCAATCGACTGAGCTGCAACCACACCAACCGCTTCACCTTCAGCCACCATGTGACCACGGGCCAGATCGCGACCGTAACAGTTCTTACAAACGCCGAAGTCGGTTTCACAGGTGATTACCGAACGTACGATCACTTCGTCCACAGACGCGGTGTCGATCAGTTCACACAGTTTCTCATCCAGCAGGGTGTTGCGTGGGATCAGAACTTCGTCTTCGGTGCCAGGCTTGATGATGTCTTTCGCCACCACACGGCCCAGTACGCGATCCTTCAGCGGCTCAACTACGTCACCACCTTCGATCAGCGGCTTAACCACCAGACCTTCGGTAGAACCACAGTCGTCCTCAACGATCACCAGATCCTGCGACACATCTACCAGACGACGAGTCAGGTAACCGGAGTTCGCGGTCTTCAGTGCGGTATCCGCCAGACCCTTACGAGCACCGTGAGTCGAGATAAAGTACTGCTGAACGTTCAGACCTTCTTTAAAGTTCGCCTTAATTGGCGTCTCGATGATGGAGCCATCAGGCTTCGCCATCAGACCACGCATACCCGCCAACTGACGGATCTGAGCGGCACTACCACGAGCACCAGAGTCGGCCATCATAAAGATGGAGTTGAACGACTTCTGTTCTTCCTGTTCGCCATCGCGGTTGATCACGGTGTCGGTTTTCAGGTTATCCATCATCGCCTTAGCAACGCGTTCGTTGGCAGAGGCCCAGATATCGATAACTTTGTTGTAACGCTCACCCGCGGTAACCAGACCAGCTTGGAACTGTTCAGTGATCTCAGCCACTTCCGCTTCCGCGTCAGCCAGAATGGTTTTCTTCTCTTCTGGCACAACCATGTCGTTGATACCTACAGAGGTACCAGACACGGTGGCGTAGGCGAAACCGGTGTACATCAGTTGGTCAGCAAAGATAACGGTATCTTTCAGACCACACTTACGGTAGCAAGTGTTCAGTACGTTGGAGATCGGCTTCTTACCCATGTCTTTGTTGATCAGTTCAAAAGGCAGGCCTTTTGGCAGGATCAGAGACATGATCGCACGACCCACGGTGGTGTCGACGATGTGGGTAAACTCAGTCACGTTGCCTTCGGCGTCGGTGTCAGAGTCATTGATACGCACTTTTACGCGAGCGTGCAGTTCCGCCATACCAGTACGGTAGGCTTTTTCTGCTTCAGCTACGTTAGCGAAGGCCATGCCTTCACCTTTGGCGTTAATCTTTTCGCGGGTCATGTAGTACAGACCCAATACCACGTCCTGAGACGGGGTAATAACCGGCTCACCGGAGGCTGGCGACAGGATGTTGTTGGTAGACATCATCAGCGCACGAGCTTCTAGCTGAGCTTCCAGGGTCAGCGGTACGTGTACCGCCATCTGGTCGCCGTCGAAGTCCGCGTTGTACGCCGCACACACCAGTGGGTGCAGTTGCAGTGCTTTACCTTCAATCAGTACCGGCTCGAACGCCTGAATACCCAGACGGTGCAGAGTTGGTGCACGGTTCAGCAGCACTGGGTGTTCGCGAATTACTTCGTCCAGAACGTCCCAAACCTCGGCTACTTCACGCTCAACCATCTTCTTAGCGGCTTTGATGGTGGTGGCCAGGCCACGAGCTTCCAGCTTGCCGTAGATGAATGGTTTGAACAGTTCCAGTGCCATCTTCTTAGGCAGACCACACTGATGCAGGCGCAGGGTCGGACCAACGGTAATTACCGAACGGCCAGAGTAGTCCACACGCTTACCCAGCAGGTTCTGACGGAAGCGACCCTGCTTACCCTTGATCATGTCGGCCAAGGATTTCAGTGGGCGGCGGTTAGAACCGGTGATGGCACGGCCGCGACGACCGTTGTCCAGCAGCGCATCTACAGATTCCTGCAGCATACGCTTTTCGTTGCGCACGATGATATCTGGCGCAGCCAGATCCAACAGACGCTTCAGACGGTTGTTACGGTTGATTACGCGACGGTACAGATCGTTCAAGTCGGAGGTCGCGAAGCGGCCACCGTCCAGAGGTACCAGCGGACGCAGGTCCGGCGGCAGTACTGGCAGAACGCTCATGATCATCCATTCTGGCTTGTTGCCAGAGTGGTAGAAGGCTTCCATCAGCTTCAGACGCTTGGTCAGCTTCTTACGCTTGGTCTCAGAGTTGGTCTGAGGCAGCTCTTCACGCATCATGCCGATCTCGCCTTCGAGATCGATGTCTTTCAGCAGTTCTTGTACCGCTTCAGCACCCATGCGAGCGTCAAACTCGTCACCGTGCTCTTCCAGCGCGTCCAAGTACTCTTCTTCAGTCAGCATCTGGCCTTTTTCAAGCGCAGTCATGCCGCCTTCGATCACCACGTAGGATTCGAAGTACAGTACGCGCTCGATATCACGCAGAGTCATATCCAGCAGCAAGCCGATACGAGATGGCAGTGATTTCAAGAACCAGATGTGGGCAACTGGAGAAGCCAGCTCGATGTGACCCATACGCTCACGACGTACTTTAGTTTGGGTTACTTCAACGCCACACTTTTCACAGATAACACCGCGGTGCTTCAGACGCTTGTATTTACCACACAAACACTCGTAGTCCTTTACAGGACCAAAGATGCGGGCACAGAACAGGCCGTCGCGCTCTGGCTTAAAGGTACGGTAGTTGATGGTTTCCGGCTTTTTAACTTCGCCGAACGACCAAGAACGGATCATGTCTGGCGCAGCCAGACCAATCTTGATGCCGTTAAATTCTTCGGACGTATTCTGTTTCTTTAGAAACTGAAGTAAGTCTTTCACGATCGTCTCCCAGATGGAGTTTTAGATGCGCAGGCCAGCGTACTGGCCTGCGCCCTCAGCCATGCCACGTTGCCGTGGCAGCGACGGTTATTCCTGGTCCAACTCGATGTTGATACCCAGTGAGCGGATCTCTTTCAACACTACGTTGAAGGATTCCGGCAGACCTGGCTGCATAGAGTAGTTACCGTCAACGATGTTCTTGTACATCGCGGTACGGCCGTTAACGTCATCCGACTTAACGGTTAGCATCTCTTGCAGGGTGTAGGCTGCGCCGTAGGCCTGTAGGGCCCACACTTCCATCTCACCGAAACGCTGACCACCGAACTGTGCCTTACCACCCAGCGGCTGCTGGGTAACCAGGCTGTAAGAACCGGTAGAACGCGCGTGCATCTTGTCGTCAACCAAGTGGTTCAGCTTCAGCATGTACATGTAGCCAACGGTTACTGGGCGCTCGAAGGCGTTACCAGTACGGCCATCGTACAGGGTGAACTGACCAGACTCTGGCAGATCGCCAAGCTTCAGCATCGCTTTGATTTCAGACTCGGCAGCACCGTCGAACGCTGGGGTTGCGATAGGCAGACCCGCCTTCAGGTTACCAGCCAGACGGATGATCTCCGCGTCAGAGAAGGTAGACAGGTCTACTTTCTGCTGGCCGTTGCCCAGATCGTAAGCCTTCTGGATGAACTCGCGCAGTTCTTCAACTTTACGCTGCTCTTCCATCATGGCGTTGATCTTGTCACCGATACCCTTAGCGGCCATACCCAAGTGAACTTCAAGGATCTGACCGATGTTCATACGAGACGGTACACCCAGTGGATTCAGCACGATGTCGACTGGTACGCCGTTTTCATCGTGTGGCATGTCTTCAACTGGAACGATGGTGGAAATTACACCTTTGTTACCGTGACGACCGGCCATCTTATCGCCTGGCTGGATGCGACGTTTAACCGCAAGGTAAACCTTAACGATCTTCTGTACGCCTGGGTTCAGATCATCACCTTGGGTGATCTTGCGACGCTTGGTTTCGAACTTCTTGTCGAATTCCGCTTTCAGCTCGTCGTGCTGACCAGCCAACTGCTCCAGCTCGGTTTGCTTGGCTTCGTCGTCCAGTGGCAGTTCCAGCCACTTTTCGCGATCCATAGCGTCCAGCTGAGCCGCGCTCATGCCAGTAGACAACAGCAGGTTGCGAGCACGGTCGTAAACGCCGTTCTCCAGAATGCTGAACTCTTCAGTCAGATCTTTCTTCGCTTCGCGCAGCTGCATGTTCTCGATGTCGATCGCACGCTTGTCTTTCTCTACGCCATCACGGGTAAATACTTGAACGTCGATTACGGTACCGTACACGGAGTTCGGAACACGCAGGGAAGAATCTTTAACATCAGACGCTTTCTCACCGAAGATGGCGCGTAGCAGCTTCTCTTCTGGGGTCAGCTGGGTTTCGCCTTTCGGAGTTACCTTACCTACCAGAATGTCGCCAGGCTTCATCTCTGCACCCACGTACACGATGCCGGACTCGTCCAGTTTGGACAGTGCGGATTCGCCCACGTTCGGGATGTCAGCGGTGATCTCTTCTGGACCCAGTTTGGTGTCACGAGCGATACAGGACAGTTCCTGAATGTGAATGGTAGTCAGGCGATCTTCCTGAACCACGCGCTCAGACAGCAAGATGGAGTCTTCGAAGTTGTAACCGTTCCAGGTCATGAACGCTACGCGTAGGTTCTGACCCAGAGCCAAGTCACCCAGATCGGTCGAAGGACCGTCTGCCAGTACGTCACCGCGAGTCACGTTTTCGCCGATGGCGCAAACTGGACGCTGGTTAATACAGGTGTTCTGGTTAGAACGGGTGTATTTGGTCAGGTTGTAGATGTCGATACCGGCTTCACCGGCCATCAACTCTTCTTCGTTCACCTTGATTACGATGCGAGACGCATCAACGTAATCAACCACACCGCCACGCTTAGCCACTACGGTTACACCGGAGTCAACGGCTACTGCGCGCTCGATGCCGGTACCAACCAGAGGCTTGTCCGCCTTCAGGGTAGGAACCGCCTGACGCTGCATGTTCGCACCCATCAAGGCGCGGTTAGCATCGTCGTGCTCAAGGAACGGAATCAAGGACGCTGCCACAGAGATAATCTGCTGTGGAGAGATGTCCATGAACTGCACTTGATCTGGGGTTACGAAAGAAGATTCGCCCTTGTGACGTGCTGCAACCAGTTCGTCAGCCAGCATGCCGTTGTCATCGATGGTGGCGTTCGCCTGTGCGACTACGTAGTAGCCTTCTTCGATGGCAGACAGGTATTCAACTTCTTCGGTTACCTTGCCGTCGATTACACGACGGTATGGGGTTTCCAGGAAACCGTACTCGTTGGTACGAGCAAAGGTTGCCAAGGAGTTGATCAGACCAATGTTTGGACCTTCAGGGGTCTCAATTGGACACAGACGACCGTAGTGAGTTGGGTGTACGTCTCGAACTTCGAAGCCGGCACGCTCACGAGTCAGACCGCCTGGACCCAAAGCGGAAATACGACGCTTGTGGGTAACTTCGGACAGCGGGTTGTTCTGATCCATAAACTGGGACAGCTGAGAAGAACCGAAGAACTCTTTCACTGCCGCAGAGATAGGCTTGGCGTTGATCAGATCCTGAGGCATCAGGGAATCCAGATCGCCCAGAGACAGACGCTCACGTACTGCACGCTCAACACGCACCAGACCTACACGGAACTGGTTCTCGGCCATTTCGCCTACAGAACGGATACGACGGTTGCCCAAGTGATCGATATCATCGACTTCGTCACCGCCGTTGCGGATCTCGATGATCTTCTTCATCACGTCAACGATGTCTTCCTTGGTCAGGATGCCAACGCCGGTAGAGTCTTCGCGACCCAGACGACGGTTGAACTTCATCCGACCTACGGTGGACAGATCGTAACGCTCTTCAGCGAAGAACAGGTTCTCGAACAGGGCTTCAGCCGCTTCGCGGGTTGGCGGCTCGCCAGGACGCATCATGCGGTAGATCTCTACCAACGCTTCCATACGGTCGTTGGTGGAATCCACGTTCAGAGTGGTCGACATGTACGGGCCGTTATCCAGCTCGTTGAAGTACAGGGTCGCAAACTCTTTGATGCCAGCCTGAGACAGCTTAGCCACATCTTCCAGAGACAGTTCCTGGTTCGCTGCTACCAGCAGTTCGCCAGTCGCTTCGTCGATGTAGTCCTGAGCAACCACTTTGCCAGCCAAGTACTCAACTGGTACTTCCAACTGGTTAACGTTGCCTTTTTCCAGCTGACGGATGTGACGTGCAGTGATGCGACGGCCGGTTTCAACCAGCACGTTGCCGTCGTTATCTTTGATATCGAATACGGCAGTTTCACCACGCAGGCGATCTGGAACCAGATCCATCACCAGCTTGTCTTTTTTCAGGCTAAAGCGAACGCGATCGAAGAACAGATCCAGGATCTCTTGAGTGGAGTAACCCAGAGCGCGCAGGATGATCGACGCAGGCAGCTTACGACGACGGTCGATACGAACAAACAGGTTGTCCTTTGGATCGAACTCGAAGTCCAGCCAAGAGCCACGGTAAGGAATTACACGAGCGTTATACAGTACTTTACCGGAGGAGTGAGTCTTACCACGGTCGTGGTCGAAGAACACACCTGGGGAGCGGTGCAACTGAGAAACGATTACACGCTCAGTACCGTTGATAACGAAAGTACCGTTCTCGGTCATGAGCGGGATATCGCCCATGTACACTTCTTGCTCTTTGATGTCTTTAACCGCGCCGCCGTTCTCTTTGTCCAGCAGCACCATGCGCAGTTTTACGCGCAACGGAGCAGAGTAAGTGATGCCACGGATTTGGCACTCTTTTACGTCAAATACCGGCTCGCCGAGCTTATAAGAAACGTAATCAAGGGAAGCATAGCCAGAGAAGGATTTGATCGGGAATACGCTGCGGAAAGCCGCTTCTAAACCACGCTCACCCTCTGGGTCTTGCTCTAGGAAGTTTTGGAACGAGTCCAGCTGGATTGACAGCAGGTAAGGAACGTCTAATACCTTAGGACGCTTACCGAAATCCTTGCGGATGCGTTTTTTCTCGAAATCGGAGTAAACCATAGGTTCCTCTGTTCGTGATTGGAGACTGAAAAACACCGCCTAAGCAGTGTGTTCGCCTTTATTTTGGCGCAAGAACCTAACCAATAATCTCTGCCAGGCCCGCGTTCCTAGATGTTTTGACGATCCGTTTTGATCTGAAAATCGATCGAAAAAGATCGCCAGCGCATATAGCGCAAAAGGGCCGGTGGTTTTTTAACCACCAGCCCTACCCAACCTAAAAGGTTAGGCGCATAAGCTAAATTCTAGCTTACTTAAGCTCAACTTTACAGCCAGCTTCTTCCAGTTGCTTCTGCAGACCTTCAGCTTCGTCTTTAGAAACACCTTCTTTAACTGCAACAGGAGCAGACTCAACCAGAGCCTTAGCTTCTTTCAGGCCCAGGCCGGTAGCGCCACGTACTGCTTTAATAGCAGCAACTTTGTTTGCGCCAGCGTCGGTCAGAACTACGTCGAACTCGGTCTTTTCTTCAACAGCGGCAACTTCGCCACCAGCTACTACTGCTGCAGCAGCAGAAACGCCGAACTTCTCTTCCATAGCTTCGATCAGTTCAACAACTTCCATTACGGACATTGCAGCTACGGCTTCTAAGATTTGGTCTTTAGTGATAGACATTTTGATATCCTAAACAATTATTACTGAAAAAGTTTACGCAGCGTGCTGTATTAAGCAGCTTGCTCTTCTTTTTGGTCGCGCAGAGCAGCCAGGGTACGAACCAGCTTGCCAGCAGATGCTTCCTTCATGGTCATCATCAGCTGTGCGATAGCTTCTTCGTAAGTTGGCAGCTTGGCCAGACGGTCAATTTGCTCGGCAGGGATCAACTCCCCTTCGTATGCCAGTGCTTTAACCTCAAACGATTTCTCGGTCTTAGCGAAGTCTTTGAACAGACGCGCTGCAGCACCTGGGTGCTCGTGAGAAAATGCGATCAGGGTTGGACCGATGAAAGCAGGGGTCAGACACTCGTAAGAGGTGCCTTCCACAGCGCGGCGAGCCAGGGTGTTACGCACTACGCGCAGAGACACACCAGCTTTACGAGCTTGCTTACGCAGTTCGGTCATGGCGCCTACAGTTACACCGCGTGAATCGGCTACAACTGCAGACAGAGCACCGTTGGCAGCTTCGTTGACTTCAGCAACAATTGCTTTTTTGCCTTCGAGGTTTAATGCCATTGGGCTTTACTCCTGGATTCCACCTAGGCTTACGCCTAGAACTTAACAACCCTATCCAATGGACAGGGAACTTACGGTGGGAGGTTCCAGAAGAATAGAAATTCTTCTAGGGTCCTTCACCGTCTACATAGGCTGTTGTTATTAAGGAAAGTCGCCTTTCCACCTATGGTCTTGGACGATCATCTGCTAAGCAGACATCGACCCAGTGAGGCGCGAAATTATACAGATAATCCCGCACCTCGCAAGCAGCTTTTACCGAAACCGGTATTAAGCTTGTGCGTCCAGAGAAGCCTGGTCTACGGCAACACCTGCACCCATAGTGGTGGAGATGGAAACCTTCTTAACGTAGGTGCCTTTAGCTGCTGCAGGCTTAGCCTTTTTCAGAGCTACCAGCAGAGCTTCCAGGTTTTCTTTCAGCTTGTCAGCGTCAAAGTCCACTTTACCGATGGTGGTGTGGATGATGCCGTTCTTGTCGTTACGGTAACGAACCTGACCTGCTTTAGCGTTCTTAACTGCTTCAGCAACGTTAGGGGTTACAGTACCGGTTTTCGGGTTTGGCATCAGGCCGCGTGGACCCAGGATCTGACCCAGCATACCAACAACGCGCATCGCATCTGGAGAAGCGATAACTACGTCGAAGTTCATTTCGCCAGCTTTGATCTGAGCAGCCAGGTCGTCCATGCCAACCAGTTCTGCGCCAGCTTCTTTAGCTGCGTCAGCGTTTGCACCTTGGGTGAACACTGCAACGCGAACGTCACGACCGGTGCCGTGTGGCAGTACGGTAGCGCCACGAACGTTCTGGTCGGATTTACGTGGATCAACGCCCAGTTTAACGGCAACGTCAACAGACTCAACGAACTTAGCGGTAGCCAGCTCTTTCAGCAGAGCAACAGCTTCGTTCATTTCGTATTCGCGAGTAGCGTCAACTTTCTCGCGGATTACGCGCATGCGCTTAGACAGTTTAGCCATGATATTAACCCTCAACTACCAGACCCATGGAACGGGCAGTACCAGCAATAGAGCGCTTCATCGCATCGATGTCAGCACCAGTCATGTCTGCAGCTTTAGTCTCAGCGATCTCTTGGATCTGAGCGTCAGTTACAGTACCCACTTTCTGGGTGTTTGGACGACCTGAACCAGACTTCAGACCAGCAGCTTTCAGCAGCAGAACTGCAGCTGGTGGGGTCTTGGTTACGAAGGTGAAAGAACGATCAGCGTATACAGTGATCACAACTGGAATTGGCAGACCCTTTTCCAGCTTGTCAGTACGCGCGTTGAACGCCTTACAGAATTCCATGATGTTAACACCGTGCTGACCCAGAGCAGGACCAACTGGTGGTGACGGGTTTGCTGCACCAGCTGCAACTTGCAGCTTGATGTAGGCTTGGACTTTCTTAGCCATGGTTATTACCTCAAATTGGGTGATAGCGTTTAACCCGAATGGTTAAACTCCCCGTGAAAAAAGAGCGGCGAATTATAGACAAATTCGCCGCCGTATCTCAAGCATTGCTGCCGATCTTTTGATCAGGTTTTTTCTACCTGGCCAAAGTCCAGCTCTACTGGGGTAGAACGGCCGAAGATCATCACAGAAACTTTCAGGCGAGACTTCTCGTAGTCCACCTCTTCCACGGTACCGTTAAAGTCCGCAAATGGACCTTCGGTAACGCGTACCACTTCACCTGGTTCGAAGATGGTGCGGTGACGTGGAGACTCAGCAGATTCCACCAGACGGTTCAGAATCGCGTCGGCTTCTTTCTGAGAGATTGGCGCCGGACGGTCAGAGGTGCCACCGATAAAGCCCATAACCCGTGGTACGTTACGTACCAAGTGCCAAGACTCATCTTGCATTACCATCTGAACCAGTACGTAGCCTGGGAAGAACTTGCGCTCGCTCTTGCGGCGCTGGCCAGCACGCATTTCGACCACTTCTTCGGTCGGCACCAGTACTTCGCCAAACAGCTCTTCCATCTCGTGCATCTTGATGTGCTCTTTCAGGGACTGCGCAACGCGCCCTTCAAAGCCGGAGAAGGCCTGTACAACGTACCAGCGCATCTTTGGTTGTTCTGACATGCAGTTACACCCCAGTGATCAGGTTTACGATCTTCACCAGACCCATGTCCAGCAGCCACACACACAGGGCTACCAGAGCAGTCACAGCAAAAACAATCAGTGTAGTTTGGGTGGTCTCTTGACGAGTTGGCCACACCACTTTACGAACTTCTAAGCGAGCTTCCTGAGTGAAAGCCCACGCCGCCTTACCCTTAACGGTTTGTGCAGCAATAAACAGCGCCACGCCCAAAGCCGCAACTACGGCAATGGCGCGATACAGTACAGAGTACGTATCAAAATATTGGTTGCCAATTACGGCGGCCGCCACTAAAACGGCAACCGCACCCCACTTGACGATGTCCATGGAGTTGCTTTGGTCTTCGGTGTTGGTACTCATTTACTGCAATCCCGTATCGAGTCTGTGCTGATGGACTAACGCCACCTTGGCCACGCCGGCAGCAAAAAAATGGCGCTGCCCTACGTAGGACCGCCAACCGGCAAAAAAGTAGCCCTAGATTCTATTGCATTAGCAGGCAGGCTTACAAGCAAGATGGCTATTTCAACCGCAAAAACCGCGAAGCGGCGGCGATCTTAAGGGCACTAGCGCACCGTTACCGACAGCGACTTTGATTTGGCAACCACAGACCATCGACGATGATTCCGACGGCGACTGCAAGCAATCAAAATTCAGCCCCTTGCGGCGTTATGTGAATTCGCCGTTAGCAGCAAAATTGGGCGTTATAAACAACCGCCCCGCTTAGCGCTAGGCATCAACAATAACCTTGATAGAGCGCAGCAACGGTCGCTGCCACAACGCAAAAAGGCGCCCCGAGGGACGCCTTTCTTAGTGCAGTTATAGAACTACCGTTGATTACTCAACGATGGTCGCTACAACACCAGCACCTACAGTACGGCCGCCTTCACGGATTGCGAAGCGCAGACCTTCTTCCATCGCGATTGGAGCGATCAGGGTAACTTCCATCTGGATGTTGTCACCTGGCATTACCATTTCAACACCTTCTGGCAGCTCGATGGTGCCGGTGATGTCGGTGGTACGGAAGTAGAACTGTGGACGGTAGCCTTTGAAGAATGGGGTGTGACGACCACCTTCTTCTTTGGACAGTACGTACACTTCAGAAGTGAACTTGGTGTG
>NZ_AUGM01000031.1 GCF_000422665.1 Ferrimonas senticii DSM 18821
GACCGTTTTTGCGCTACTGGGCAGCGGCAGCCAACAGGTAAGCACGAATTCGATTTAGAGTGCACCGAGCAACAAATTGAACATCGGCTTATCTCGCCAGGAAAGCCGCAGACCAATGGCATGGTGGAACGTTTTAATGGTCGGGTGTCAGAAATACTTAAAGCCACCCGATTTGATTGCCGAGCGGATTTAGAAGCAACCCTGCTCAGATATGCCCACGTTTATAATCACCACATACCGCAAAAAGCGCTTGGTCATACCCCTCCAATTGAACGACTAAAGGGGTACTATCAAACTTCACCGGAACTCTTTCGTGTGAAGCCCATCAATCACCGGGGACCTGACAGCTACTAAATAGTAAGCAGTTAAAAATATCGACTCTGCAATGGCTGGCCATTGCAGAGTTTTTTTGTATCAATGAAATGGCATAACTATTGGCACAGATCACTTTATTCGTGTCGGCTAACGGTATTGATTAATCGACCTAATCAATCGCAATTGAAGATCGGCTGTTGTCAAAGACAATGGCACAAATCGTTCAATATTTTGCCTGCGGTTTGTTTGCTGTTGTTTGGTTGCCTGTTGTGATGGCGGTTGTTTCAATATGGTGTTGCACTTGTTGCGGTGGTAGAAGTGAGAATCTGAACGCAGTTTTAATGCAGTTCCAAATAATTGCAACGATAGTCGCTAGTGGGCTGTTTATATTGGATTTTTAGTTTAGCATTCAAACCGACTGAGGTTTTAGTCGTATCCATGCATTGCAACACTTTGTTTCATTGTGATTCTTGACTTTGCTGAATTGAATTCAGCGAAAGAGAGTGTTTGGCTACAACGAGAATTATCTTTTTGGAGATAAATACAGTGGTTAAAACAATTTATTAGGTAATTGAAATGCCACTTTTAATTACCGAGTGAATGTTCGTTAAATGAGCTCGTTGCATTGTGGATAGTAAGTTGCTTAACGTTAAAGAATAATAATTTTGAATAAACTAAATAAAATCTCAAAGGCTCTGTTGTCGACGGCGATTTTAACTGGGGTATTACACACTTCAGTTGCTTATGCTGCAGAGTTAGTAACTTTTGTCCCTGGGGAAACTAAAGTTAACAATGGCGATATGGTTGCCTATAACGGCGCTTGTTACATCGCTAAGAACAATCCTGGCGTATGGGAAACTCCGGCTGCCGGTTCTTGGTTCTGGGACGTTGCAGAGTGTTCTGGTGAACCAGAGCCTGAGCCGGATCCCGATCCAACCCCTGATCCCGATCTGGGCGATATCATTCCATTTGTCCCAGGTCAGACCCAGGTTAAAAATGGCGATATCGTCTCTTACGGCAACCAGTGTTTTATCGCTAAAAACAACCCGGGCGTTTGGGAAACGCCAACGGCCGATTCCTGGTTCTGGGATGTGACTGAGTGTTCTGGCGAGCCAGGTGAGCCAGAGCCAACTGAGCTGGCTATCCTAGCGCCAGTCGCTGGTCAGGTCTTAAAAGCCGACACTGCAACCACCATCCAAGCCAAAGTTGATGGTGCGCTAGCGGCGAAAGTTGAGTTTTGGGCAAACAATCGGAAGCTGTCAGTACAGACTGTGTCTCAAAGCAAGACTCAGTACTCACAAAGCTGGACTCCAAACGCTGCAGGCAGTGCGACCGTTAAGGTGGTTGTGCTGGATAAAAATAACCAAAAAATCGAACAGAAGTCGGTTGCTGTCACTGTACAAGCGGATGCCGAAGAAGAGTTCACCGCACCAGTGGTTCGCTTCATTGCGCCGAGCAATGGCACCAGCGTTAACGAGCAAGAGTCGGTCTCTATTCGCGTTAATGCCACTGATGCCGATGATGATTTAACCAAAGTTGTGGTTAAAGCCAATAACACTCAAGTTTGTTCGTTCAACGCCACCAATTCAGACACCTTTGGCTGTGATTGGCTGCCAACTCAAGCCGGTAACGTAACCCTTAACGCGGTTGCGACCGATGCTGAAGGCCTATCTTCCACTGTGACTGTCAACATCACGGTAGAAGCCGAGCCAGAGCCAGAGTTCACTGCCCCAGAAGTTAAGTTCATCGCCCCAACCAATGGCGCGGTCGTTAACGAAACCGATTCGCTGGCGATCTCTCTGAATGCCAAAGACCAAGATGACGATCTGGCTAAGCTGGTTGTTAAAGCGAACAACAAACAAATTTGTTGGTTCGATGCCAGCAACAGCCAGTCTTTCGCCTGTGACTGGCAGCCGACTCAAATTGGCAACGTAACCTTAAAAGCGATTGCGACCGATGCTGAAGGGCTGTCATCCACTACGGCGGTAACCATCAAAGTTGAAGAAGAAGCGGTTGAGCCACCAGTAACGCCACCAGGTGGCTTGTGTGCTGATTTTAACGTGTACCCAGATTGGACCCGCGGTGATCACGCCGGTGGCGGCGACATCATGGTGCACAACAACATCGCTTACTCGGCCAAGTACTGGACTAAATCTTTACCAGGTAGTGATGACTCGTGGGCGTTGCACCTAAACTGTGACGGTTCTGAGCCAGGCACTGCGCCAGTGTTGTCACTGCGTAATCCGCTGGATCCAGTTCGCCTGGAAGTAGCCGGCTGGCCGAATACCTTGGTAGTGGCCACACCATCGACCGAAGCCCCTCAGACCATGACTATCGCGACCGCGAATGCGGCCGATTTGGCTGACGTGAACGCGCTAACCGAGGCGTTTGTAGCGGTGATGGAGCAGGCGCAACAGGCTGGTAACGGTTCGATCATCATCAGTTCCGATGTGCTTGATCTGGCTACCCAGGATAAGGGCCAATCTTTTGGCACCGTAGCGGTTCAGCAAGCCCTGATTGCAGCGAGTGACTACACCGGTAGCGGCATCGATATCGATGCCGTCAATGAGCTGAGCAACGATGTGGCTGGTTGGGCACAAGCGCACAACCTGATTATTACTACCGTGGCGCCGGCAGCGACCTTAGGTTGGACCCTAAGCATCGGCGACTTTGCGTTTGATACTCACTCTGGCCGCCAGTCGGTTTGGGACGAAGCATCCAACTTCAGCGCGGATCTGCTGGCGAGCTTTGCCCTGTACGATCTGGAACAGGCCAACAAAGCCGACTTTGTGGTATTCACTAAATCCGCAGCGACCGCCGCGCTAACCAGCGAACAATGGCACAACGCTCTGGAATACGTGAAACAAGTAACCGATTACGTCGAAGCGCCAGCGATGCTGAACATGTCTACCGAGCAAACTGCTGGGTACTTCATGGGCGAAGGTAATGCCAAGCCACAACTGCGTAAAGCGGCGTTCAACAACGTGTTTGCGATCCTGTTCGATCAACACAATGAAGCCCTTGCTGGCAAGATTGAAGGTTATCAGGCTGCTAAGGTACCACTGTACTACGTAGGTGAAGAGCTAGAGCCAGGTTCACTGACCCGCATTGAAGCGCTAAACCAAGAGTTGACCGCTGCTGAAAATGTGATGGACAACGAAGCCTTCCTATACGAAACCCCGCAGTCACAGTGGATCCCATCTGATGTGTACAAGTGGGCTGACTTCTTGAACGGCCTAAATGCAATGCACAACATTGGTGTGGCTGGCAGCAAGTTCTGGATGATGGAAGATGGCGGTGATGATGCAACTAACAGCAAATACGCCAAAGTAGCGATTGCCGCGTTCCTTGCACAAAGTATGCAAGAGACCATCCGTTACAACGCTTGTGACGAAAACAACTGGGCTGAAGTGAAGTACGGCGCGCCAACCGATTACCCAATGACTGCAAGTTGTGGTCAGCTGGGTCAGAAGTACGCGGATTACGGCGTTAACCCTGACTCTGGTTTGGATCACGCTTACTCCTGTCCTCGTGACAACAAAATGGAAGTAAGCGCCCTGACCCACGCTAAGTGGTACGGTGCACCAGCCCCAATCTTCGCTGCACCAGATGCGGTACTGGAAGAGCGCGGTCTGCTGGTGAACGGTGCTGCGGGTCGTTGGACCAACAACGGTCACTGTAACGACGTACCAGAAAAGGTAGATAGCTCTAAGCAAGTTTGGGAACGTGGCGAGTGTCAGGTTTACGTTGGCCAAAAAGCCGGCAGCTTTATCTGGGATGGCAGCAGCAAAGAAAGCGTTGAAGGCTGTGGCTGGTGGGGTCGTGGTGTAATTCAGACAACTGGCCGTCAGAACTTCGGTACGTTGAACCACTACCTGGGCCGTTCCCACGTTGATCCAGAAACCATCGGTCAGACCATTGATGGCGTTACCGTTGAAGCGCCACCAGCGAACCCGCTGTACGCTGAACTGGATTTCTGTTCTAACCCTGGTTTGATTTGTTCTTCTGAAGAGAACAAAGAGATCAAGTGGATTGCGGGTCTGTTCTTCTGGGTTAACTCGGTACAGGCCTACAGCAACGAAGGCGGTCCATACGCGGACTGGAACTACTACAACGAGCTGAAGAAGTACGTTGACGGTGGTCTGCAAGGTTCCCAGTTTATCGATGACGTTTCCGGCATTGTTAACCGTGGTTGCCCAGATCTAACCTGTTCTACCGGTGAGGTTCACAACGTTAAAGAGCGTCGTGAAAACTTTAAGCTGGTGCTGCAGAAGCTGGGTTTGAACCCACAATAATCGGTTAACGTCTTAGATTGCGTTAACTGAGATTAAGGCTCTGTCATTGTCTGACAGGGCCTTTTTTATTGGCGAAAAGTAGATCAATATTCGAACAGGTGAGCCAGTGATGTACTGTAGTTTGATTAAGATAAAGGAAGAGGACTAACGATGTTGCCACTAATACGAGTTGTGCTTGCGGGATTGCTGTTGATTGGGGTGAGTGCCTGCAGCCCAGAGGTGGGCAGCGAGGCGTGGTGTAAGCAGATGGATAAGAAGCCGAAAGGTGACTGGACCGCAAACGAAGCCAGAGACTACACCAAACACTGTATTTTTTAGCGGTCAAAGAATCAGTAGCGGCGCTCGAGTGAGCGCCGTTTTTGTTTGCATTTTCCCCGCTCCGATATCAACATAGGTTGAAATCAAAACGGTGTTTTAATGTTGGAGTTATCAATGCAACAACGGAAGTTAACTAAACGCTCGACATCGTCATTGCTGGTGTTATCGCTATGCTGCTGGCCGGCGGTTGCCGCTGCCGAGCTGGACCCAGCGGCGGCGCCAGGGCAAAACTTTGACTTATCGAACTGGAAGATCAATCTGCCAGAACTGGAAACCAAAGGCGCACGTAAGGGCAAAACCGTTGAAATTAGTAAGCAGCGGTTGTCGGATCAGCGTAACCCATACAGCCATCCGCAGTGGTTTTATACCGACAGTGGCAGCGGTGCTATGGTGTTTGTTGCGCCGAACAGCGCGCCAACTACACCGAATAGCAAAAATACTCGTAGCGAGTTACGGGCGATGTTGGCAGACGACTACGGCGCAGCCAATAACAATTTTGCGTTAGCGGCGCATCCTAAGGCCAAGCGCTTTGGAGCGATAGGTGGCAACCTGAGCGCGACCTTGAGTGTTGACCATGTCAGCGTTAGCGGTAATCCCAAAAAATCCGGTGCGTTTTCGGTCGTGATTGGCCAAATCCATGGTTCGGACAACGAACCGCTGAAGATCATTTACCGCAAGTTACCAGAACATCAAACTGGCTCGCTGAGCTGGAACTATGAACTTAACCCACCGAGCGACTTGCAAGATGCCAAGGATGAGGATGGCAACAAGTGGCGGCAGGACATAAAGCACAATGTTTTTGGTCGGCATAACCTCAAAGCTGGTGATGCTGAGCCCGAGGATGGCATCGCTTTAGGCGAGCGTTTCAGTTATCAAGTGCGGGTGGAGGGTAACCGCATGCAGCTGATCTTCACTAAAGATCTGGATCATGCAACGCCGACCTCCGTCAGTTTTGAGATCGATTTGGCCGCAGGCGGCTATCAGGGCCATGAGGTTGACCGCGGTTACGGTGAGGATTGGATGTATTTTAAAGCCGGCGCTTATAACCAGTGCAACACTAAGGATAAAGGGCCGGGCTGTTTATGGCGAGGGATGGAACAAGGCGATTACGCCCAAGTCAGCTTCTTTCAGCTGGATCTGCAGCAGTGATCCGAATCGCCGGTGAATGCCGCTGGTAGGCAGCGGCATTCACCGCGACTAACTGGCCTTTACGTTGCTCTGTTCGTGCAGCCAATCAGCGACCAACTGATTAAATTGGGTTGGCTGTTGGTGCATAACCCAATGGCCAGTGTCCAGAGCGATCACCTGATTACCTGCAATCGCTGCCATCCGCTCAGTCCAAGCGGTGGAATGAAACGCCACCGGTTTATCTTTACCGTAGATAAATAGCAGAGGGCAGCGAATATCTATGACAACACTGCCTAACTTGATGCCACGTAAGGTGTTGCTCCATTTCCACCAGTAGGAGTAGGTCATGCCGCTGTGAATGCGCGCTGGCAATTCTGGAGCGTGCAGCCATGCTGCCATTTTACGAGTCATGGCATCGCCAATTGCGCCGCCGATTTTCCATGCTAGTGCCAGATAGAGTTGGTAACTGAGGCCATAGAGTTTGGCTTTCGCCGACAGGGTGGCGACGTGTTCTGGCGAGTTAGCGTCACCAATATCGACCGCGATGATCCGCGCGACGCGCTCTGGTCGACGCATATAGTATTGATAGCCCCAAAAGCAGCCCCAATCGTGGATCAGTAAGGTGACGGGTTGGTCTGGGCTAAAAGTCTCCACGATCTGATCCAATAGTGTCATCATCTGTGGCAGATCCCACAGCTGCCGAGGGTGGCGTCGGTCATAGCCGGGCAGTGTAAAACGGCCGCAGCGAAAACGGTTAGCCAACTGTTCCACGGTGTTATCCCAAAGGTGGTGGGTATCGGGCCAGCCGTGGATCATTAAGATGTTATCGGTGCCGCTGCCATCGATCAGTAATTCGATGCCACTGATGGCGACTCGTTGCTGCATAATCTGCTCCTTGATGTCACTGATGGGCTATCTGTGATCATTCCTTACTGAACTGCGTTGACGCGCATCAATGATCAGCGGTAATCGCGCTCAAACTTTTTTCCCCAGCATCGGTTCAGCTTGATAACTGCGGCTAATCAAAAAGATAGCAATAGATTATTATGATCTTTGGCGCCGCTGACTAAAGTGGATAGGGTGAATTATTGCCTTAGGAATTGCGATGACTGTGCAAACTCAAGCCTGGCGCTGGCAAGCTGCCGATAAATCGTTGTTACTGGAACCGTTTGCGACTGCCGAATTGGCGCCGCAGCAAGTACTGGTGCGAAATACTGTAGCGGCAGTTAATCCAGTGGATTGGAAGTTAATTGGTTGGGGGCCCGCAAGCTGGCAACAGGGGCAGGTGCCTGGAGTGGATGGCGTTGGGGTGATTGCGACGGTTGGCAGCGAAGTTGATGCGGCACTGATCGGCAAGCGGGTGGCTTATCACAGCGACTTAACTGGTCATGGCAGCTTTGCCGGCTACACCGTTATTGATAGCAGTCGGGCGATGTTGATTCCCGATAACGTCACCGATGCGCAGGCCGCCAGTATGCCTTGCCCCGGCCTAACGGCACAGCAAGCGCTGGGCAAGCTTGGCAACGTCGATGGTAAACAGATTTTGGTTTGTGGTGGCAACAGTGCAGTTGGGTTATTCGCGGTGCAGTTGCTGGTTAAAGCGGGTGCCATCGTATGGACCACGGCGGCGGCAGACAGCCACCCTAAACTGCGCGAGATGGGAGCGGCGCATTGCTTTGATTATCGCGACCAATCGTGGCCGCAACAGCTCGTCGAGCAACTGCCGCAAGGGCTTGATGGCGCTATCGATTTGGTCTCCAGCGAACATGCCGCGTCACTGTATGATTTGCTTGGGTATGGGGCGCACCTGGTAGCAGTATTGGGACGGGTTGAACCCTTAGGGGATGCGTTTGCGAAATGTGTTTCGCTGCATGAAGTGGCGCTGGGGGCCAGCTACCAATATGCCAATGCACTGCAAATTGCCGAACTAAAACAGCAGGGCGAACAGATGCTGGTCGACATCGGCAGCGGCCGATTGCATCACCCTGAGCTGGTTATCGGCGAGTTTGCCGAACTGCCTAAGCTTCTACAACAGGCGCAATCAGGGGTACGCAAGGGCAAGTTTTTAGCGGTGTTGTAAGCGCTGTAACAGAGCAAAGGCACGGTGTTATCCGTGCCTTTGCTGTTTCTAGCCCAGTTGTTTGGTCGGGCTTATCAGTTGTTGCCACGCATCGTGATAAAGCGCGGTTGATTGCTGTTTTAGTTTGGTCAGACGAGCTAACTCAAACTCCGACAGCGGTTCGGCTTGTCGCTCCAATTGTTGGATCTGCTGATAGATCTGGTGCTCTTCACCATTTTTGATGGCGGCGATCGATTCAAGATGCAGTTGTACTTCGGCGATGTGGCCGGTTTGTGGCAGCCGTACCACCATATTGATGTCGCGATAGCCATTGGCCTTGGGGCTAGCAAAGCGATTTTTTACCCGAATGACCTCTACTTGTTTGCTTAGGTACTGATACGCCTTAAGCACGCCATCGATGTCGGTCGCCACCAAGCTGACACGGGCCAGATCGGTTAAGTGTTGTGGCTGGTTGGCCAGTTTTCCGGTTAGTTTGGCTTGGGCGCGCTGCTTTGATTTAACCGCCGGAACTAGGGCGTCGGTATTAGTAAGGTAAGCGGTGCGATGGGCCAACATGGCTAATTCCTGCTGGGCGGTGGCGGCTTGTTGTAGCAATAGCTCAAAGTCGTTGTGAGCTTGCTCTGCCGGATAGGCTTGATAAGAGGGGATGGACTCTAAGCGATTACCGGCATGAAAGCGCAGATCTTGCCGTTCAAGGGCTGGGCGTAGCTGTGGTTCATCATGGCTAGGAAAACTGCTGGCGGCGGTAGCGATGGAGGATTGGCTCACCATCAGCAGCGACATTAACGCGGTTTTAAACAAGTGCTTCATCTAGTCTCCGAGTCGAGATAACACCTCAAGCTAGATGTGGGGGAGGGGGGAATGCTTTGCAATGGGGGGCAAATTGGCCAGATGTAACCGATTGTAAGCGGCCAAATTGAAACTATTTTCCCCGTTTGATTGAGTTTTGTGGGCCAGTTGTCGATTTTGCTCAAGGTTGTCATATGAAAACAAATTGTTCATATAAAACAAGCGCTTGAGTCACATTGTTGGTTATCAGAAAGTCGATGGTGGCAATTTTTTTAATCGATTTTTAGTCGATAAATAACCCTGCTTAAAATGCGGGCAAAAGCCAGCTGCCTAACCCTGGCTTGCGATTGATCTAATGGAGATGATGATGAAACGCACCCTGCTGAGTTTGGCGCTGTTAAGCGCAACAAGCGTCTACGCGTCCGAGCCAATTAAAGTGATTGAGCCGGCGCTGATTGATAATCCAGAACTGGTTGAACTGGGCAAAAAGCTGTTCTTTGAACCGCGCCTATCGAAGTCCGGTTTCCTATCTTGCAACAGCTGTCACAACCTAAGTTTGGGTGGGGTTGATATTCTGCCAACCTCCATTGGTCACAACTGGCAGGAAGGCCCAATCAACGCGCCTACCGTGTTGAACTCCAAATACATGTTGGCGCAGTTCTGGGATGGCCGTGCTGCGGATCTGCAAGAACAAGCCGCAGGCCCAATTGCCAACCCGAAAGAGATGGCACTAGAGCACAAGCTGGCGCTGGAAGTACTCAGCAGCATTCCGGGTTATCAGAGTGAATTTAAACAAGTCTTTGGTGAGCGCGGGATCAGCATTGAGACCGTTACTGAAGCGATTGCCAAGTTTGAAGAAACCCTAGTAACCCCGAATAGCCGTTTCGATCTGTACCTAAAGGGTGACCAACAGGCGCTAAGCGCCGATGAGCAGCAAGGCTATGCGCTGTTTAAGAAAAACGGCTGTAGCATGTGCCACAACGGTCCGGCAGCGGGCGGTACCATGTACCAAAAGATGGGCTTAATGCAGCCATTTGCGACCGATAACCCAGCTCAGGGTCGTATTGATGTGACTGGCAAGGATTACGATCGGATGGTGTTTAAGGTGCCGACCTTGCGCAACATCGAGCTGACCTACCCGTACTTCCATGACGGCTCCACCTATGATCTGAAAGAGGCGGTGATCACCATGCAGCGCGTGCAGCTTGGTCGTGATCTGTCTGAGCAAGACGCGGAATTGATTGCCCTGTTCCTGAACACCCTAACTGGCGAGCAGCCGCAGATCACACTGCCAATTCTGCCGCCATCGGTAGCGAAAACCCCAATTCCGCAGCCGTTCAGCAAATAAGTGACGGTAAGCTAGGGCGTGCTGACTTTTGGCGTTCAGAATTTGGTTGAGGATAGCGGCAGTCAATTGAGGATTGCGATTGAAGGCATAGTGGCTCTACGTCGAAATCGTATGACGAAGAGTGACGGCCGCTAGTCCAACCCTGAAAGGCGACTAGTAGTGACGATTGAACAGTCAAAATGACTTACCAAGTTCAATCTACTGTCAGAGCCCGCTATCAATGCGCGCAAAAATATACGCCAAAGGTTAACACGTCCTAATAAGAAGCCCCCGCATCGATTGATGCGGGGGCTTTGTTTTTGGGGCTTATAAGTATTTGACCCACGGGTTGCCGCTATTGTGTTTGTAGCGGGCAAAGGCTTGCATTGGCTTATACAGAAGTACTGCAAGCACGCCGGTAAGTACCCAGATCTGCCACAGATGGTTAACGCCAAAGATCAACCCCTCACCATACGGGTTAGGCTGATTGCCGCCCCAGATAGCCATGGCCGTTTTATACATCAGCAACAGCAAGTAAAGGTGAACGATGTAGAAAAACATCGGCGCCGAGCCGTAGGTTTGCAGATAACTGGTAAAGCGATTGCTGGTGCGTTCAAACACTACCAGTAGTGGCAAGGCGATGCCCAAAGTCAGCAACACAAAATCCAGCGATGGCGGGTATTTGGTGTAGTTCAGAAACGACATCAGCGACTGGATGCTGAAACCGTAGTTTTGCCATGGCAGGGTTTCGCCATAGATATTGAAGCCACGCAGTAGCAATAGCAGGCTAACCGCAGCCATCCCTAGCTGCAGTAATCGTGTTTGACGTAGTGCCGGTGCGATCTTGCTACTGAATAAAGGCCCTAAGCCGTAGCCCAGCAAGATAACCCCAATCCACGGCAGAACTGGGTAGGAGGCTTTGATCTTGAGCCAATCGCTTGCAAAGATAAAACCGCGGTCATGCAGAATTGACCAGAGGGTGTAGCCCCATTCCCCTGCTTGGAATTGAATTGGTGCCAGAGCGTTATGACCAGCAACAATCAGCGTCCCCAAGGCGATGATCAACCAGCGCGGTAATAGGCTGGCAACGGCGAGGGCGATCATACTGATGCCAATAGCCCAAATAACTTGCAGATACAGTGTTTGGTAGGCACCGAACCACGAAAAGTTGATCAGGGTGGCTTCCAGCAATACCAAGAACAGCCCCCGCTTTATTAAAAAGGCCACCGGTGAACGGCCGATACCGCTGCTTGGATTGGCGTACAGCCAAGCAGAAAGGCCAGTTAGCAGCACAAAGGTTGGGGCACACAGGTGAGCAATGAGGCGAGTGAAAAACAGTTTTGGATCGGTGGCGTCAATGGTCATCGGATCGGTGATCAGCTGATGATAGAAAAAACGCTCACGAACGTGGTCGAGCAGCATGATGATCATTACAAGGCCACGAAGTATATCGATTGAGTGCAGTCGCACTTTGGTTATCGGCGCAGTGGTATCGCCCAAGGCTTGGGTAGTCAAAGTAGTCTCCCGTTGGCGTTAGCGATTGCTGACGCCAACCAAATTCAAACAACAATAGGGTTAGCTGGGAATTTGGGAGTGAGGCGGGGCGCGGATAGGGTAAAGCCGCCGACAGGGCTGAAGCCACTCATCGCTAATGATTGCTGATTGTGGGGCAGCTACTGGCGGCAGTAGCGGTAACTGCACCGCGAATCCACCATGGAGTTGGCCACACTGGGCGGTCAGTTCTCCACTAAGACAGTGGCCTTGTTGGTGCTGTTCGGCGGAAGCTGAACTGACGCCGTTGTTTAGCCCTAATTGGTGCAGCTGTTCCGCAAGGCGCAAGCCAGCGCTGGCTTGACCGAGAATGGCCAGCCATAGGGCAAGTACAATTGCTAAAGCAGCAGAACGGGTCATCGACAATCAGTGCGCTAAATAGGGATGCGAATCATACGCAACACTGGCCGTTCTGCAAATAGCAATCGCTGAGATTGTGAGGGGAGATGAGGGCTTGGTATTGAAATATTGCAGGCATAAAAAAACCGAGCATTGCTGCTCGGTTTTTCTAATGATGGTGCGGAAAGAGAGACTTGAACTCTCACACCTCGCGGCGCCAGAACCTAAATCTGGTGCGTCTACCAATTTCGCCATTTCCGCATGTTTTGTGTAAACGTCAGAACTTAATCTGAAGTTTAGAAAGATGGCTGGGCTACCAGGATTCGAACCTGGGAATGGCGGGATCAAAACCCGCTGCCTTAC
>NZ_AUGM01000032.1 GCF_000422665.1 Ferrimonas senticii DSM 18821
TCCTTGTAAGAAAATTGACTGAGAAAAGTCAGCTTAATCCAAATTCAGTTTTTGTCTGATGACAATAGCGCTGTGGCCCCACCTGATCCCTTGCCGAACTCAGAAGTGAAACGCAGTTGCGCCGATGGTAGTGTGGGAGTTCCCATGTGAGAGTAGGTCATCGTCAGACACTTATTCAGAGAAAGCCCGAATCGAAAGAGTCGGGTTTTTTCATAAAAGCTTTGTGCTGATATAGCTCAGTCGGTAGAGCGCATCCTTGGTAAGGATGAGGTCCCCAGTTCGACTCTGGGTATTAGCACCACTTTTCGATAAGGCCCTGTTCTTCGGAACAGGGCCTTTTTCGTTTATCGGCGTTAAAAGTTGTTGAGCTACCTAACGTTGGCCTCTGGTACATTAATACCAATTCACCTAAATATCTGATCACTATTGCTGGTTTAAATCGTCTCACTCTGCGTTACTCAAGTTACTGGTAGAGCCACTAGCAGCGGCGTTGAGTGCCTTGATTGCCTTGATTGAGACGATTTCTCCTTCGCACTAGATAGACCATTTACTTAAGCGAATTGGTATAACTTGGTTCAATAGCTTGGGATTAGCGAATGAGTTTGGATGTCGCGGCGGAGATTGAACGCCGGTTAGGCGATGAACGGCCGCAAAAGCTGGCAGTGGTGCAGCGCTTGTGGAGTGGTTACGGCAGTATCGAGCGCTGGCGCTTATCTTGTGGTCGCACCATCATTGCCAAGTTAGTCGCTCCACCAAGGCAGAGCGAGCATCCCAGAGGTTGGGATAGCGACTTTGCTCATCAACGTAAGCTGCGCTCTTATCAAGTCGAACTGAGTTGCTATCAATGGCTTAAACAACAGTCGACGCGGACTCGTACCGCTGAGGTATTGGCGATAGCCTCTACTGCGGATCGGACTCAGCATTTACTGCTGCTCGAAGATCTGCGGTGCAGTGGCTTTGATTGCAACGTCGAGCACCCGACAGAGCAACAACTGCAGCAGGCGTTAGCCTGGTTAGCTTGCTGGCATGCTCAGTTTATCGGCGTTACGGTTACCGGCTTGTGGCCTCAGGGCAGCTATTGGCATTTGGCGACCCGTCCAGATGAGCATGCTCGAATGAGCAATCTCCCCCTTAAACATGCCGCCAGTCAGCTCGATCGGCAGCTGCGGCAGGCTCGCCATCAAACCCTGCTGCATGGCGATGCCAAGATCGCCAACTTCGGTTTTGCTGATAGCGAAGCGGTGGCGTACGACTTTCAGTATGTTGGCTCAGGCATCGGCGTGATTGATGTCGCCTATCTGCTCGGCAGTGCCTTAACGGATGGTGAGTTGCTAAGCGACAGTGACCGTTGGCTTGATTACTATTTTGCGCAATTCGCCAAGCGGTGTCGGCTTAGAGCGGTCGATTCTAGCCCCATCGAACGAGAGTGGCGTCAGTTGTATGACGTTGCAGTAGCTGATTTTGCTCGCTTTCTTGATGGCTGGGCGCCGCAGCATTGGAAGGTCAACTTGGCCATGCAACGTGCCTGCGATCGCGTGCTAGCGCGCCTGTAGCCGTGGGATAGCAGATGAGTAAAGGACAAACCATCTCGACCGAATACGTGGACAGCCTGCTGAGCCATGCTGCACAACAGGGTTACCACCTGCCGACGTTACTGCAAGCGGTGGGGCTAACCGAAGCGCAATTGCAGCAATCACAGATCCCGGTAATGCAGTTTGCCCGGTTGTTTCAACAGCTAACCGAGCTGTTGCAGGATGAGCAGTTTGGCATGCTGACGGGTGGTAAGGTGCCGCGGGGCAGTTTTCGGATGATGTGTTACGCCATCCAACACTGCACTGATTTGGGCACGGCACTGCAGCGCTGCAGCGACTTTTATGAGATTTGCCAAGGGCCAACCATTAAGCCAGCGATTAGCATCGACGGTGAACTCGCGCGTTTTCATTACCTGCCGCTGGCAGGGCAAGAGCAGGGAAGCAGCGCCTTAGCCAATCCACCACCGGCGCTCATCCGCACTTCGCTGTCGATCTGGCATCACTTTATCAGCTGGATGCTCGGCTGTCGGTTGCCATTGTTGAAAGCGGAATTCACCTTTTCCCAGCCTAATCATCACCAAGATTATCAATTGTTGTTCCAGTGCCCGCTGCAATTCAATCAGGCCGATAACGGCTTTTATTTTGATGCGAGCTGGCTACAACGGCCGCTGATCCAAACCGATGCGGCGTGGCGTGGTTTTTTGAAAACCGCGCCACATCAACTGATGGTGATGGTTAACGGCGATCATTCCATTAGCGCCCGTATCCGCGCCCGCTTTGGCCGTGATTTTAGCCGCGCGTTACCCAGCCTTGAGCAGATGGCACAGATGGAGGGGATGTCGGCGCGTACTCTGCGTCGGCACTTGGCCGCCGAAGGGTTAAGTTATTCCGCCCTTAAGCAGCAGAGTCGTTATCAGGCGGCAGTGGATTATCTCGCTTGTCCTGAACTGTCTATCAACGATGTGGCGGCGCTGGTCGGATTTGAAGATCCCAGTCCGTTTATTCGGGCCTTTAAACAGTGGTCTGGAATGACGCCTGGAGAATTTCGTACAGACTCCATAGGGAGTTAGCGCAGAAGTGGGTGCTTACATGTCATCTTTGGTGAAGGATCCATGAGAGGACTGATGTAAATCTCTTTGGCCAGTTTGGTCTATCAGCTTGGCCATCGCGGTCATTGGCAAAGTTCGATCCCCGTCACACAATGGAAACACCAGATGCAATGGATGCATCGTAACTTCAGGTGGACGTGATGAAAGTACTGGTCGCAGTGAAACGGGTGATTGATTACAACGTGCGGGTGCGGGTGAAAGCCGACAACACCGACGTTGATTTGGCCAACACTAAGATGGCGCTCAACCCATTCTGTGAAATTGCCGTAGAAGAAGCGGTGCGCCTCAAAGAGAAGGGCGTCGCCGATGAGATCGTGGTGGTATCCATTGGTGACAAAGCGTGCCAAGAGCAGCTACGTACCTCGTTGGCGCTGGGCGCGGATCGGGCAATTCAAATTGATGTGGCGACCGCGCCAGATCCGCTGTCGATTGCCAAGCTGCTGGCCAAAGTGGTTGAGCAGGAGCAACCTGGATTGGTGTTGCTGGGCAAACAGGCGATCGACTCTGACAACAACCAAACCGGTCAGATGTTAGCGGCGCTGACCAAGATGCCGCAGGCGACCTTTGCCTCTGAGCTGGTGATTGCCGATGGCAAAGCTACGGTCACTCGTGAAGTCGATGGTGGTATGCAAACCTTGGCCTTGAGCCTGCCTGCGGTCGTCACCACCGATCTGCGTTTGAACGAGCCGCGCTATGCGTCACTGCCCAATATCATGAAAGCCAAGCGCAAGCCGCTAGCGGTAATGACCCCGGAGGAATTGGGAGTGACGCTGAGCAATAACCTCACTACTTTGCGAGTCGATACCCCACCAGTGCGCAGTGCAGGGGTGAAGGTGGAATCGGTGGCCGAGCTGGTCAACAAGTTAAAAACCGAAGCCAAAGTACTTTAACTCTGCCCTCAGAAGGATTTGAACATGACCACATTAGTGATTGCTGAGCACGACAACGCCGAGTTAAAGCCAGCGACCCTCAATACCGTTGCCGCCGCCAATGCGATTGGCAGTGACATTACTCTGTTGGTGGCCGGTAGCGGTTGCCAAGCGGTAGCCGAGCAAGCCGCTCAAGTAGCTGGCGTCAGCAAGGTATTGGTGGCCGATAGCGCCAGTTTCGAGCATCAATTGGCCGAGAATGTGTCGCTATTGGTGGCCGAACTGGGAACGGGCTACAGCCACATTTTGGCCCCAGCCACGACCATTGGTAAAAACCTGTTGCCACGAGTAGCGGCGCTGCTGGACGTAAACCAGATCTCCGACATCATCTCGGTTGAGTCCGCCGATACCTTTACCCGTCCAATCTATGCCGGTAATGCCATCGCCACAGTGCAGTCGGCCGACGCTATTAAGGTAATCACTGTCCGCAGTACTGGTTTTGATCCCGTGGCTGCGACAGGCGGAAGCGCTGCAATCGATGCGATCAGCGCTGAGCACGATGCTGGCAACTCGAGCTTTGTCGCTAACCAATTGGCGGAATCGGATCGACCAGAATTGACTGCGGCAGGGGTGGTGATCTCCGGCGGTCGCGGCATGGGCAACGGTGATAACTTTAAACTGCTGGATGGTATCGCCGACAAACTTGGTGCCGCGGTGGGGGCTTCTCGGGCGGCGGTGGATGCCGGCTTTGTCCCTAACGATATGCAGGTTGGCCAAACCGGTAAGATTGTGGCGCCGCAGTTGTATATCGCGGTCGGGATCTCCGGGGCAATTCAGCACTTGGCCGGGATGAAGGACTCGAAGGTGATTGTTGCCATCAACAAAGATGAAGATGCGCCAATTTTCCAGGTGGCAGACTACGGTTTGGTCGCCGATTTGTTTGAGGTCTTGCCGGAATTGGAAGCCGCGTTGTAATCCTTTGCTGTTGTTAACCTTACGGCGCCTTCGGGCGCCGTTATTGTTTGCTTACAGTGGCTTATTCAATCAGCGCAGCGATGGGGTTGTGGTCGAATCGGGCAATACGTACTATAAAAAGACGAATCATTCCCATTTGCAAACGGAGTTCCAATGCGCCGATTCCTCGCTGCCGCCGCCCTGCTAACCTCCGCTGCGGTGCAAGCCGCCCCGACGGTCACCATCTATTCCTATCGTCAGCCGTTTTTGATTGAGCCAATGCTGGCCAAATTCACTGAGCAGACCGGTATCAATACTGAAGTCGTCTTTGCTAAAAAAGGCTTGGATGAGCGGCTTAAGCGCGAGGGTAAACTGACCCCAGCGGATCTGGTGTTAACCACCGACATCTCAAGATTGACCGGTCTGGTTGATATGGACTTGGTGCAACCGGTGGCAAGCGACATCGTTAACAGCAACTTACCCAAGCAGTTCCGCGATCCGGATAACAACTGGTTCGCGCTAACCTTACGGGTGCGCAACGTTTACTCCTCGGCTGAACGTGTTGGCAAGGTTGATATTAACTATGAAGATCTGGCAAAGCCGCAATACAAAGGCAAGATCTGCACCCGCTCTGGCAAGAACGCTTACAACATCGCTTTGGTCTCTTCGATGATTGCTCATCATGGCGAAGCCGAAACCGTGCAGTGGCTTGAAGGGCTGAAAGCCAATTTGGCGCGCAAGCCACAGGGGAATGATCGGGCGCAGATCAAAGCCGTTGCCGAAGGGGTGTGCGATTACGCCATCGGCAACAGCTACTACTACGGCAAGATGCTTAGCGACCCTAAACAAGCGCCATTTGCGGAGCCGGTAGCGATCAACTTCCCCAACCAAGATAACCGCGGTGCCCATGTGAATGTCTCCGGGGCGGTGGTGACCAAATACGCCAAACAGCCCGAAGCGGCGGTGAAGTTGTTAGAGTTCCTATCCGGTGAGCAGGCGCAGCAGATGTACGCTGAAGCCAACATGGAGTACCCGGTTAATCCTAAAGTAAAGCCATCGCCACTGGTCGCGGGTTGGGGCAGCTTTAAAGAGGACAGCTTGCCAATTTATCAGCTAGCGGAAAACCATCAAGCCGCAGTGAAACTGCTGGATCAGGTGAAGTTTGATCTGTAATTGATGAAGTTAGCCCGTCGCCGCTGGACCGTCAGCGGCACCGCCATCACCTTGCTGTTGCTGTTGCCGGTGGCAGCATTGCTACAGCAGGGATTACTGCCAGCCAGCGAGGTATTTGCCGAACTGGCTGAGTCAGTTCTGGCCGATTACATCATTAATACCGTGGCACTGGTGTTATTAAGCGCTGTCGGAGCGGTGCTGTTGGGGGTACCGACAGCTTGGTTGGTGGCGAACTGTCAGTTCCCTGGGCAACGGTGGTTGCAATGGGCGCTGCTGCTGCCGTTGGCGATGCCGGCTTATCTGGTGGCTTACGTCTATACCGATATGCTTGATTACGCTGGTCCGGTACAAAAGGCACTGCGTGGTTGGTTTGGTTGGAACAGCCCACAAGATTATTGGTTTGTTGAAGTTCGCAGTCTTACTGGCGCGGCCGCGATGCTGGCGCTGGTGCTGTTTCCCTATGTGTTTATGCTGGCTCGCACGGCGTTTCTCGAACAGGCAGGCAACCTGTTGCAGGCCAGTCGCAGCCTGGGCTGCACGCCATGGCAAAGTTTTTGGCGAGTCAGTTTGCCGTTGGCGCGACCGGCAATCATGGTTGGCGTAGCATTGGTCGCGATGGAGACCATGGCTGACTTTGCTACCGTCAGTTACTTTGCGGTCAATACCTTAACCACAGCGGTGTACGACGTCTGGCTTGATTACGGTAGCTTGAGTGCGGCCGCCCGACTCTCCTGTTTGATGTTGTTGGGGGTGCTGTTGCTATTGGGGCTGGAACGCCGAGCGCGAGCTCAGCAAAAGCTGTTTCAGCGTGGTGATGCCGGTGTCGACATTCCGCGTTGGCCTCTGACCGGCATCAAGGCCATTTGCGCTAGCGGTTTTTGTATCGGCGTGTTGTTGTTGTCCTTTGCGCTGCCGGCAGCGGTATTGCTGAATTACGCTATTGATTACTTTGACGCTGCATCGTTGGCCCTGTTTTGGCGTTACAGCGTCAACAGTCTGATCGTTTCAGTGCAGGTGGCGCTGTTGACTATCGTCATGGCGTTGTTGCTGCAATTTTTAGCGCGCTTGCGATTGCTGAGGTGGCCGGCACAGATCGCAGGCTTTGGTTACGCTTTGCCTGGGACGGTGTTGGCGATTGGAGTGTTGATCCCGCTGACGTGGCTGGATTATCGAATTAACGATTTCAGCCAGTGGTTTAATGGCAGCACTGTTGGTTTAGTGTTGTCCGGTTCGATGGTGGCACTGCTATTTGGCTATTGCGTGCGCTTTTTGGCGGTAGCCTTGGGGGCGATTGAGGCGTCTTACAAACGAATTAACCCGTCGTTGGATATGGCGGCGACCACCATGGGTTGTGGTCCGGCGGCATTACTGCGGCGAGTGCATTGGCCGTTGCTGCGGCGCGGATTGCTGACCGCCGCAGTGATAGTGTTTATCGAGTCGATGAAAGAGTTACCGGCGGCACTGCTGCTTAAACCGATTGGCTTTGAAACCTTAGCCACATACGTCTATCAATTTGTTTCTGATGAAGCGCTGGAACTGGGGGCGTTACCGGCACTGGTGATTGTGTTGGTGGGACTGCTACCGGTGTGGCTGTTGAATCGCAGTTTGGAGCAAACTCGCTGATGGCAAATTTAGAGATCAGCCAACTGCAGTGTCACTATCAACGACAATTAGTGCTTAACGGCGTTGACTTACAGGTCGAGGATAACGAGATCCTCGCCCTGCTTGGCCCCAGTGGTTGCGGCAAAACCACATTATTGCGTGCCATTGCCGGGTTGCATCCGATTGGTGCAGGTAGCATTTCGTTGGCTGGGGTGCAGCTTACTGAACTGCCGCCGGAGCTACGCGGGATTGGTGTCATTTTTCAAGATTATGCGCTGTTTCCACATCTGAACGTTGCTGACAACATTGGCTTTGGTCTGCAGCACCTCAGCTACGCCGCGCGGCGGCAGCGGGTGGCTGAAATGTTGAGCTTGGTGCGGCTGGAAGGGTTGGGGCAGCGCTACATCCACCAACTGTCTGGCGGGCAACAGCAGCGGGTTGCCATTGCTCGAGCACTGGCCTACCAGCCGCGGTTGCTGTTATTGGATGAACCCTTCTCCAACATCGACTCACAGGTGCGTGGCCAGATGATGGCGGAGATCCGCCAGATCCTTAGGCAAGCGCAGGTCAGCGCGATCTTGGTGACCCACGCCAAAGAGGAAGCATTCGCTTTCGCTGATCGGTTGGCGCTGCTTGAAGACGGTAAAGTGGTTCAGCAAGGCAGCGCCGAAGAGCTATACCGAAACCCAAGCAATCGCTTTGTTGCCGACTTTCTCGGTGGCGGCAACTATCTGGATGCGGTAGTCAGTGCCATTGATGAGGTGCAAACGCCGTTAGGAGCCATCAAAAGTGCCAGCCCGTTAAGCTTCCCGCCACAGCATCACGGCCAGTTGTTATTGCGGCCGCAACAGCTGCAGTTGGTTGCTGATGATCAGGGCAGCGGTGTCATCACCGAACGTCGCTTTGCCGGTAATCATTGCGACTATCGAGTCGTCGTTGGGCCGATTGAACTGCAAGTGCGCTCGGCTAAACTGGATCTGAATAACGGCGCCAAGGTCGCGGTGGCGGCGCTGCCGCATGCGCTGGTTTTGTTGTAATAAATCAAGCTTTGGCTTTTAATCGGTTGCATCGTGCTGAGAGTGGTTTGCACACTTAGCCATTCGTCTGTTTTTGTTTCCGATTAAGGATTACGTATGCCACGTGAGCAAGGTGGGATCTGTGCCGAGGGTAATCTCCACGGCTTGTATCTGATGTTTAACGCCCAAGATGGGGCGGAAGAGGCGCTACCAAGCGTGTTGGCTGGGTTGGCGGCGTGGCTGCAGCAACAAGCAGACCGCAATGCTGATTGTGCTTTCAATGGCTTCATCGCCATTGGCGCCAACTACTGGGATACCCTCTATCCTGCCAGTCGCCCGGCGGAACTGAAACCATTCCCACAATTCTCGGCTGATGATCGGCAAGCGCCAAGTCAGCCAGTGGATCTGTTTGTTCATCTGCGCAGCGATCGCGTTGATGTGAATCACCTAACTGCCGTTGAGGTTTGCCGCCGTCTGACCGGATTGGCTGAGCTGGTAGACGAAGTACGTAGCTTCCGCTACCTGGATAGCCGCGACCTAACTGGTTTCGTTGATGGCACCGAAAATCCGGTCGGCAGCCATCGTCGTCAAGTGGCGCTGGTGGCAGAAGGTGAGTTTGCCGGTGGCAGTTATATCCATACTCAACGCTATGTGCACAACATGGCGCTATGGCAACAGCAGACGTTGAAAACTCAGGAAGACACCATCGGCCGTACCAAAGTAGAAAACATCGAGTACGCTTCGGCCGATAAGCCATTGACCTGCCATATCAAGCGCACCAATCTGCGTGAAGAAGATGGCACTAAGATGGAGATCCTGCGTCAGTCGATGCCATACGGCAACATGCAGGAGCAAGGCTTGTTCTTTATTAGCTGCTGTCATACCCCGCGCTACTTCGAGACTCAGCTAAAGTCGATGATCCACGGTGATGGTCATGGTCATCACGATCATCTGCTTAACTTTACCCAAGCGGTAACCGGTGCCGCGTTCTTCGCGCCATCACTGGACTTCCTTGATCGCGCTGCCAATCTAGCTTAACGCGGTGGCAATAAAAAACGCCTGGCACACTGTGTCAGGCGTTTTTGTTTTCGTGGGGATAGCGCTTAATCTACGTAATTAAACAGCTCTTTAATCATCGCCATGGTTGGCTCCAGCTGGGCGTGGCTGGTTGGGGCGATAAAGATGGTGTCGTCGCCGGCGATGGTACCCAAGATCCCTTCGGCTTTACCCATCGAATCCAGTAGCCGGGCAATCAGCTGCGCCGCCCCTGGACTGGCGTGCACCACAATCATGCTGCCGTTGTGGTCAACGTCCAGGACCAAGTTACGTAGCTGTGCATTAGCGGTTGGTACCCCTAGCTCTGCCGGCAAGCAGTACACCATCTCCTGCTTGGCATTACGGGTACGAACCGCACCGAACTTGCTTAGCATCCGCGACACTTTGGACTGGTTGATGTTTTCAAAACCAACCGCTTGCAGTGCCGTGACGATCTCACCCTGAGAGCCAAATCGCTCCTCTTTTAGCAGCGATTTAAAGGCGCGGATCAGTTCATCTTGTTGGCTGGATTTCATAAGACATTCGTTATCGTGAAGGATTGATCGCTAGGTTGCATAAGAACTGCTTAGGATGCAAGCAGTAGGCAGTTACAAAGAATAAAAATTCAACTAGAGCGGCTGTAAATGACTACCGTTCATGGCGCAAATGGTTGAACAGCCCAGCCATTGCCAACGTTTTGCGCTTTGGGTATTGTGGGCGCCACAACAAGGTGATCACGGTCACAAACATCTCAAGGACAGACGGGAGATAACAATGAAGGTAGCAGTATTAGGCGCCGCAGGCGGTATCGGTCAAGCTCTGGCGCTGTTGTTAAAACTGAACCTGCCAGCAGGCAGTAAGTTGGCGTTGTATGACATCGCCCCAGTAACCCCAGGGGTGGCAGCCGATATCAGTCACATCCCAACCGCCGTTGAAGCCACAGGTTTCGCAGGCGAAGATCCAACGCCAGCACTGCAAGGTGCCGATCTGGTGCTGATCTCGGCTGGGGTGGCGCGTAAACCTGGGATGGATCGCTCTGATCTGTTCAACATCAACGCCGGCATCATCCGCAACCTGACCGCTAAAGTTGCTGAGGTTTGTCCGCAAGCGTGCTTGGGGATCATCACCAACCCAGTAAACACCACCGTAGCGATTGCTGCAGAAGTGCTTAAAAACGCTGGCGTGTACGATAAGAGCAAGCTGTTCGGGGTAACCACCTTGGATGTGATCCGCTCTGAAACCTTTATCGCCGAAGCCAAAGGGCTCAAAGTTGAAGACGTTAAGCTGAACGTCATCGGCGGTCACAGTGGTGTCACCATCCTGCCGCTGCTGTCTCAAGTAGAAGGCGTTGAGTTTAGCGATGATGAAATCGCCGCGTTGACCCATCGGATCCAAAATGCCGGTACCGAAGTCGTTGAAGCCAAGGCGGGTGGCGGCTCTGCTACGCTGTCGATGGCCCAAGCGGCATGCCGCTTTGGTATGGCGGTGGTGCGCGGCCTGCAAGGTGAGCAAGGCGTGATTGAGTGTGCTTATGTAGAGGGCGCTGGTGAACATGCCCGTTTCTTTGCTCAACCGGTTGAGCTGGGTGCCAATGGCATTAAAGCGATCCTGCCGTACGGCGAGCTAAGCGCATTTGAGCAAAATGCACTGGATGGCATGCTGGATACCCTAAAAGGCGATATCCGCATTGGCGAAGAGTTCGTTAACTAAGATTCGCTTGCTATATAAGTAGTGAGATACGGTTTTTGCTTGCGACCTTCTTTATATAGCAAGTAAAAACGCCCCATGACCGACGCTATCTGCGTCGGTTTTGTTGTTTCTGGGGGCAAAAAACCGCAGTAGATGGCGATTTCTGTGGATAAGTTTGTGGTTAAGCGGGTAATGGCTGTGTCTTTGACCGAACGAACCAAAACAGTGAATTTTCCGGTTGCGCCAAATCGAACCGTCCCTATAATGCGCCTCTGTCGACGGGGCACAGCGAGCAAATCGCCGCAGTAAAAACCAAGTCGACCGGTTCGAAAAAGAAGTTAGAAAATAACGCTTGACGAATCAAACGGATACGCTAGAATGCGCGTCCTGTCTCGAACGAGACAAGCTCTTTAAAAATTAGTCAGACAATCTGTGTGGGCACTCACGTGGAACGAGAAATCATCATTTCTCGATGAAACTGAAGTGTTCATGCAACATGCAGAATGTTGAATTTTCGGATTTAACATCTATCAGAATTCATTGAGTAGTCTGTGATTGTTACTTCGGTAACGAGAATGGACGATAAATCAAAATCTTTTAATTGAAGAGTTTGATCATGGCTCAGATTGAACGCTGGCGGCAGGCCTAACACATGCAAGTCGAGCGGTAACATTTCAAAAGCTTGCTTTTGAAGATGACGAGCGGCGGACGGGTGAG
>NZ_AUGM01000033.1 GCF_000422665.1 Ferrimonas senticii DSM 18821
ATGGTACCAACGTTAACGTGCGGTTTCGTACGTTCAAATTTTTCTTTAGACATGTTGTGCCTCGGTCAAACTAAGCGGACTAGCCACTTTGGTTTTGGGTCATTCGGGAGAAGTATAATACCTATCCCGCCAAACGCTTGGTCAATCACGGTAGGTCTTAGATAAAGCCCTGCCACGGCCCCAGCGAAGATTAAAATCAATTCGCGAATTACTTTCGCGCAGATACAACAAATCCTCTTGCTGGCATTTCGCCAAATTCAAGAGGATCACAGCACCTGTAAAAGGTGGTGCTAATACCCAGAGTCGAACTGGGGACCTCATCCTTACCAAGGATGCGCTCTACCGACTGAGCTATATCAGCACAACAAATTGGAGCGGGCGGCGGGAATCGAACCCGCATCTCTAGCTTGGAAGGCTAGGGTAATAGCCATTATACGACGCCCGCAGAACTGACCGCTTATCGCCATCAGTTATCAATATGGTGGAGGGGGACGGATTCGAACCATCGAAGGCAGTGCCGGCAGATTTACAATCTGCTCCCTTTGGCCACTCGGGAACCCCTCCAAGTTGTGGTGCCGCCACCAAGAATCGAACTCGGGACCTACTGATTACAAGTCAGTTGCTCTACCAACTGAGCTATAGCGGCACATGCATCGCACGCGATGCGGAGCGCATAATAGAAAATGCCCATCTTCAGCGCAATAGCATTTTCGAAAAAATCCACAATTTGAAGCCGTTTGCACAGCTTTTGAGCAAGCGACTCACTTGTAGGATCCGAGCAGCTTTCCCTGGCGCCATACGACCGTTAGCGACTGTACCTTTAACCCAGTGGGCGGTATAGTCGCGATCTAAGTGCGCCCAGGCGTTTTGCAACGATTTTCTGCGTCTGGCAAGCCCCTGTCGGCACGGTGTTGGCGCACTACCTGCTAGCACCAACTATCGACAAGCCGAGTTACCGGAGATCCAGCAATCGTGACCGCCACAGCCAAAGAATTTGCCTACCAAGCCTTTAGCCGCGAGCAATGGGCTGCGCTACGCGATGCCGTGCCACTGCCATTGAGCGAAGCGGAATTGGAAGCGCTACGCGGGATCAACGAAGAGGTGTCGTTAGAGGAAGTCGAAGCGGTCTATCTGCCACTGTCGCGGTTGCTGAATCTGTATGTGCAATCCAAACAAGGTCGTGGCGATGTGCTGGAACAGTTCCTTGGTCGTAAACCAAGCGATGGCCCATACATTATCAGTGTTGCCGGTTCGGTGGCGGTAGGTAAAAGTACCGTAGCCCGGATCCTGCAGGCGCTATTGCAGCGCTGGCCTGAGCACCCAAAAGTCGAATTGGTCACCACCGATGGCTTTCTGATGCCGCTGGCAGAGCTAAAAGAGAAGAACCTGCTCAGCCGCAAGGGCTTCCCAGAGAGTTACGATATGCGGATGTTACTGGACTTCATCCGTAACGTTCGCAATGGCGAGGATGCCGAAGCGCCGATCTACTCGCATATGCATTACGATCGCCTGCCTCATACTCAGCCAATTCGACAGCCAGATATTTTGATTCTTGAGGGGCTGAACGTCCTACAAAGCGCCATCGATTACCCACAGTTTGTCGAACGACCATTTGTCTCAGACTACGTCGATTTCTCAATCTACGTTGATGCCCCTGAGTCATTATTAAAGCAGTGGTACATCAATCGCTTCTTAAGCTTCCGCGCTGGCCCATTCACCAATCCGCAAGCCTACTTCCATCACTACTCGAAGTTAACCATCGAGCAAGCGGAACAGACCGCGGACAACATCTGGGAACAGATCAACGGCCCCAACCTGCGCAACAATATTCAGCCGACCCGCGAACGCGCCACCTTGATCCTCTCCAAAGGCAACGATCACCTGATCGAACAGATCCGTCTGCGCGGTTAGCGGCCGCGCAGCGAGATCTCACCGGCGGCGAATCGACGCTGCTGACCCGCTTCATCCAGCAACAAATTGCCATCGGCATCAATGCCAGCGGCAATGCCATTGATCTCGCGTTCGCCCATCAGCAACTTCACCGGTTTTCCGGCAAAGCAGTCCAGTTGCTGCCAACGCGTAACAAACGGCGTTAACCCCTGTTCAGCAAACAGCGCCATTCCTCTATCCAAGTGGTGCAGTAAGCCGTTAGCCAGTTGGCTACGGTCGATGCAGCCATCAGCTTGCTGTTGCAGATCACTCCAAGGCTGATCGATCTGAGTCGCAATTGCCGCTGGCATCGCCACGTTGATCCCCATGCCGATGGTCAACTCTGCTGGCTCACCAAACTGACCACTAAGCTCAACCAAAACACCGCCGAGTTTACGTCCCTCAAGGTAGAGATCATTGGGCCACTTCAGTGACACATCGCGAAAGCCCTGCTCAGTTAATGCATCCACCAACATAACTCCGACCGCTAAGCTAAGTCCCGCAGCCGCAGTCATCCCCTGCTCTAATCGATAGAAGTACGACAGATACAGATGACTGGCTAACGGTGACTGCCATACCCGGCCACGACGACCACGACCGCTGGTTTGCATCTCTGCCAAACAAGCTTCGCCATTACGGCAACGTTCACGGCGCTGATTGATAAAATCGTTGGTTGAAGCCAACTGCCAGAACAGATGCAATGGCGCTTCTCGGCCCTCATTAACCTGAGCACCATCAAGCAAGCTTAACGGTCGTTCTAGCCGATAGCCTTTGCCGCGAACTCGAAAGATCTCCAGTCCAAGTTCGGCCAACGCTTCAATATTGTTATGGATCGCCGCACGACTGACGCTAAGCGACTCAGCCAAGGCTTCACCGGAATGGAACTCACCATCGGCGAGCAATTCAATCAAACGCTGACGGCTTTCACTGATCATCGCGCCACTCCAATTGACCTTGGCCATTCACCACTCGCACTTCCGGATGCAAGCCGATATCAAACTTCGCTTTTACCGTGGCGATGACATGATTCGCCAAGCTGCGCAGATCAGTTGCTGTGGCAGCGCCGGTATTAACCAACACCAACGCTTGCTGTTGATGTACCGCAGCACCGCCAATGGCGAAGCCTTTCAGGCCACAGCGGTCAATCAGCCACCCTGCAGGAACTTTGACTTGGTCGCCGTCGCTATAGCCAGGCAGTTCTGGGTATTGCTGTAATAACTCTTGGTACTGGCTGTTGCTGATCAGTGGGTTCTTAAAAAAGCTGCCGGCATTACCTAACACCTGCGGATCTGGCAGTTTGCTTTGTCGCACCGCTACCACTTGCTGGTAGATGGTGTGAGCCGTTAACTCGGCTTGCTGCTTCAGTTGTTGCAATGGGCCGTATTCCAGTACTGGTTGCCAAACTTTAGGTAAACGTAGGCCGACTGCGATGATCACCGCTTTGCCCGCTAAGCGCTGTTTAAATACCGAATCTCGGTAACCAAACTGACATTCCGCCGCTTCGATGCGCACTGGTTCCATGGTGTCGAGATCCAGATATTCCACATAGTCGCAGAAGTCGCTCATCTCGACCCCATAGGCACCAATATTCTGAATTGGCGAAGCACCAACGGTGCCCGGGATCAGCGCAAGATTCTCAAGGCCGAAATAGCTCTGTTCAATACACCAACGCACCACTTCGTCCCAGTTCTCTCCGGCGCCCAAATGCAGTGACCAGCTATCCGATTGCTCGGTTACCTGACGCTGCATAATGCGGTTAACAATAACCAGTCCAGCAAAGTCCTCGGTAAATACCACGTTGCTGCCACCACCTAAAATCAGCTTAGGTTTTTCAGCAAACTGCGGCAGTTGATAGGCCTCAATCAATTCAGCAAGCGAATGCACCTCGATCAGGGCATCCGCAATAGCCGGTAAGCCAAAGGTGTGCCACTGGGCTAATTGAGGATCAGGAGTTACAACAACGGACATCAGTGTTCTACGCAAACAGGAGAATCAGGGCGGAGATAGTACGGCATCCACCCCGACGAGACAAACCACGACAATCTGCTGGAAGTGGTAATACATCAAGGTCAGATAAACTCTAAGCACCCGAGAACCCGTTCTCGGCTACGGCGGAATATTTAAAATTCACCAAATACAAAAAAGCCTCAGTCTTTCGACTGAGGCTTCGTTGTAGATGGCGGAATGGACGACCATACCCAAGAGCGGAACCCGAGTTCCCCGGCGTGACAGGCCGCTAAACTCTTAATAAAGAGCCTGGCCAACTGAACTGCCGCTCTGCGCTTCGTGTTTTATGCCAAGTTTCAAATCGTACAAATACAAAAAAGCCCCAGTCTTTCGACTGAGGCTTCGTTATCGATGGCGGAGTGGACGACCATACCGACAAGCGGAACCCGCGCCACCCCTGCGTGACAGGCCGCTAAGCTCTTAATAAAGAGTCTAACCAACTGAACTGCCACTCCGCTTTCGTTTTAAAAAAACGCAGATGCGAAAAAGCCCAA
>NZ_AUGM01000034.1 GCF_000422665.1 Ferrimonas senticii DSM 18821
ACCGTGGTGATCAACGACGACGGCACCCTCACCTTTACCCCGAACGCCAACTTTAATGGCGACACCACCATCAGCTACACCGTCACCGATGCCAATGGCGATAGCAGCGATGCGACGGTGGCCGTCACCGTTAATGCGGTTAATGACGCTCCTTTGGTTAGTAGCAATGAAATTACTGTCAATGAAGCCAGTTCTGGCGCATTAGGGCTATCAGCGCCAACCGACGCCGATGGCGATAACCTCACCATCACCGTTACCGGCCTGCCAACCATCGGTAGCATCACCTTGGCCGATGGCACCACAGTAGTAACCAATGGTATGGAGTTAACTGCTGAGCAACTGGAAGGCTTGTTGTATCAAGCACCAGATGACTACAACGACGGCGATGCCGTTGGCCAGTTCAGCTACAGCGTCAACGACGGCAATGGCGGCACCGTCAGCGGTGGCGTTAGCATCACCGTTAACCCAACCAACGACGCTCCCGATGCAGTTGATGATTACATCCAAACGGTTGAGGAAAGCACCCAGACCCTATATCTGCTGAACAATGACAGCGATGCCGATGGCGATGACCTGACCATCACTCACATTGCCGGAGTGGCACTGACTCCGGGCACCGCCCAGCGCATTGACCTTGATGGCGGCTATATCTACATCAATGCCAAAGGAGATATCTCCTTTAGCGGTAATCGCGACTTCTTCGGTCAAGTGCAGTTTGACTACACCATCAGCGATGGCAATGGCGGCAGCGATACCGCCACCGCAACCTTAGAGGTGCGCAACCAGCCGGATAACCCAACCGCGGTCACCGACAACTACACCGTCAACGAAGACGGCACCATCACTCTGGATCTGTTGGCCAACGATCTTAATCCCGATGACAACGGTCTGCGGATCGATCGCATTCATGACACCTTTATCAGAGAGGGCGAAGCCTACTCAATTGATGTCGGTAACGGCACCGTCAATGTTGCCGCCGATGGCACCATCACCTTTGTGCCCGCTGCTAACTTCAACGGTGACATCAGCTTCCGCTACGACATCATGAGCGGCGGCGGTCAGGTCGATGGTGGCAACGTCAATATCACCGTTACTCCAGAAAATGACGCCCCCGATGCGGTTGATGATTACATCCAAGCGGTTGAGGAAGGCACCCAAACTCTGTATCTGCTGAATAATGACAGTGATGCCGATGGCGATGACCTGACCATCACTCACATTGCTGGGGTGGAGCTGACTCCGGGCACCGCCCAGCGCATTGATCTTGATGGCGGCTATATCTACATCAACGCCAGTGGCGATATCTCCTTCACCGGCAATCGCGATTTCTTTGGCCAAGTGCAGTTTGAGTACACCATCAGCGATGGCAACGGCGGCAGCGATAGCGCCACTGCCACCCTAGAGGTTAGGAATGAGCCAGATATTCCTACCGCGGTTGATGACAGTTACACCGTCAACGAAGACGGCACCATCACTCTTAACCTTCTGGCTAACGACCTTAATCCGGATAACAATGGCCTGACGGTTGAGCGTATTCACGATACCTTCATCAATGAAGGCCAAACCTACTCAATTGATGTCGGTAATGGCACCGTCAATGTTGCCGCCGATGGCACTATTACCTTTGTCCCCAATGCTAACTTCAGCGGCGATATCAATTTCGACTATTGGGCCAGAAGCGGCGGCGGCCAAAGCGATCGCGGCGAAGTAGCTATCAGCGTTACTCCGGATGATGCCGATGCCGTGATCAATGACGACAGCGCCAGCACCGACGAGGACAACGCCGTCAGTGGCAACGTCCTTAGCAACGACGTCAAAGATGACTCCGATCTGACCGTTACCGGCTTCACCATCAACGGCGACAGCACCGTTTATAACGCTGGCGATACCATCACCATCAGTGGTGTCGGCGAGTTCACCCTTAATGCCGATGGCAGCTACACCTTTAGCCCAGCAAGTGACTGGAACGGCGAAGTCCCAACCATCAGTTACACCACCAATACTGGCCAAAGCGCTAACCTCGACATCACCGTTAACGCCGTTAATGATGCACCGAAGCTCAGCATCACCAGAGGAGTCACCTTCACCGAAGACAGCGGCGTCGAAGCTGGCGATATCATGCTGAGCTACACCACCTTCGATGCCGATGGCGATGCGGTCACGGTTAAGCTCAGTAACACCACCTATTACGCTCTCGACGGCAACGGCAATGTGGTGCTGACCCAAGCAGGGGCAGATCGAGTTAACCAAGGTAAGCAACTACCGGATCTGCACCTCACCCCCAACGATGGCACCGTGGATGGCAACGTAGTCGGTTTTGGCCCCACCGTTATCCCAGTCAATGACGCCCCTGAAGCTCAAGACGATAGCTACAGCACCTTTGAAGACCGCAGCGTCACCCTGGAACTGCTGAAAAATGACAGCGATGAAGAGGGTGATGACTTAACTGTCACTCACAT
>NZ_AUGM01000036.1 GCF_000422665.1 Ferrimonas senticii DSM 18821
GCAAAAGCCATCCCTTATTGCAAAAAGGAGATGGGGATCGATTTATTGTGTTTAGTGCCAGTTAACATTTCCTCAGAGAGTGTAATTTCTAACCTGATTTCCTTATTTTAGACACATTGATCCTGCGTTTAGCTGCGTAACCATCGCTTTTTCTCCAGGTTATGCAGTCTTTCTGACAACAATTCCGTTGCTTTTTTACCCATTTGCGCCCCGGTGAAAAGCAGCCTGTCGCCACACAGAATACATTTGTACGGATCGGTACGCAGAAATCCTTTCATCAGCACAGAAAAACCTGGGTTCTCCGGTTTTTTACGTGCCGTCATCTCAAGTGCCTTATACACTTTCGGCAATAGTTTTCCTCGTTTACGATTCGACAAAAAACCAGAGTAACGCACCATTTTAAAATGCCTGGCCGGAATATGGCTTATATAGCGTCTAATCATCTCTTCCTGCGGCAGAGTCTGCTGCCGATGCTGGCCAGTTCGGTGGTCATGGTAGTGATGAACAACGGCACCCCCTCGGTAATGCCGCAGTTTTGACGCAGATACCGGTGGGCGTTTAAGGTAGCGACCGAGGTACTTAACACTATGCCATGCCCCTTTCGTTTTTTTAGCAAAGTGCACTTTCCAATAACGTCCGTACTGCGCCCTCAAGTAACGCCGCCAATGTTTTTTGTCACGGATATGGCCAAGACCGGGAAGAAGGCCAGGGTTAATTAAATCATAACTGTGACGCAGTAGTCGGATAACAGCCCCTCGCCAGATTTCTTCGACATCCTTTTTTTTGAAAAACAGCTTTCGCCATACACTATGTTTACTATCCAAACCCCCTCGAGTGACGGAAACATGAACATGCGGATGTTGATTGAGTTGCCGGCCATAAGTATGCAAGGCACAGAAAATACCAATTTCGATACCCTGTTTGCGAGCCAACTGCAGCATAGCTCGAGTGGCTGCCCGAAACAGAGCATTAAGTAGCGGCCAGTTATTGTTAAAAAAAGGCCAAAGGAGATGTGGCATGGTGAAAGTAATGTGTTGCCAGTCGCAGTCGGGTAAAATATGAACCTGCTGTGCTAACCACTGCTCGGTGGCTTTAAAGCCACATGAACTGCAGGCTTTTGACTTACAGCTTTGGCAGAAAAAACGGCTGTGAGAACAATCAGAC